>NZ_ACJX03000001.1:630000-2103414 GCF_000160455.2 Acetomicrobium hydrogeniformans ATCC BAA-1850
AACATACTGTTCCGACGGGTTTATTAGGGCTTCCTCCCGATGGCCCAGCAATACCGGTAACAGAGACTGCATAGTCGGCTTTGAAAATTCTCATAGCACCGCTCGCCATGGCAAGCGCACATTCCTCGCTAACTGCTCCAAAACTATCCAATATTTTCTCAGGGACTCCCAAAATGATCTTCTTAGCTAAATTGCTGTAACATACAGCACTTCCCGCAAAAACCGAAGACGCTCCCGGAATTCTTGTAATGGATTCTCCTACCATACCACCCGTACAAGATTCGGCAAAAGCTAAGCTTGCGTTTAAATCTGACGCAAGTGCAATTATGGCTTCTTCTAAACAAGAAACATCGTCGAGAAGCACGTCATCCTCGAGAATTGTTTTAATTTCGCACAGAAGAGCGGACGTTAATTCCTCAGATCCCTTTATGACCAAAGTCACTACATTGGGTTCCGGCAAAAACATAATATAGTGGGGAAACTTTTTAACTAGGTCGCCTAGAGCTTCCTTCAGTTCACTTTCAGGCCATCCTACGACCTTGCATAAAGCAAGGCGTATGGAGGCACCCTTTTTCAGGCCACTCAGATATTGCTGCGCCATAGCCTTAAATTCCATCGGCACTCCCGGTAGGGCTAAAATTTCGGTTTTCCCAGCGTGGATCAAAAAACCTAGAGCAGATCCCACAGGGTTAAAAATCGCCTTTGAACCCAACGGAATGGATGCCTGCTTATCGCGACATCCTTCTAGATTTTTTCTAGATTCCAACGAATGCCGGGCAATGATGCTATCGTAAGTTTCATCATCCCTCACCAGAGGAACCTCTAGAAACTTGGCTACAGCTGCTCTCGTCCTGTCATCGTGTGTGGGCCCAAGACCGCCTGAAATAACAATGAGGTCCACTTTACCAACCCAATAATTCAGTAATTCTATAAGAATTTCCTCTTCGTCTCTAATGACTTCTAAAGCTCTTACATCATAATCTATAAGGGCCAACTCACTGGAGAGCCATGAAACATTGTCTTCCCTTTTAAGTCCTAAAACGAGCTCATCTCCAATAGCCACCAACAACGCCTTTTTTTTCAACATACTTTCCTACCTCGCTAATATGCTTACAAAACCACCATCAAAATAAAGCCACTTAACGGCACATAATATAAGATTGGCCATTACGCCACCCACAAAATCATCGGCCATTATACCCCAACCGCCGGGTGCTTTTTCGCTCCAGGAAATAGGAAATGGCTTGAATATATCAAGGACTCTGAAGAGAAAAAGGCCTGCTATTACATAACCGGTGGGGTGTCCATACAATGCTATCCAAGTACCTATGACCTCATCTATGACAACTTCCTTTGGGTCTTTCTCTTTTATCCTTTTGGAATATCGATCGGAGGCGATAACTCCAGCCAGCGCAATAACAATTATCAGCCACCAGGAAGGCCTTACAATAACAAAAACAGCTGCGGCTACGCATGATGCCAGAGTGCCAGGCATCGACGATACTCTACCTACTCCCCACAAAACAGCAGCTTCTTCAAATAAATTACCCTTCATCGACAACTACCTCGGCTTCCATATCGTGTTCTGTAACTGCATTAATTCTCACGTTTAGAAAGTCCCCACAAGGTACATCCTTCACTCCCTTTATTGCAATAACGCCATCAACCTCTGGAGCTTCTCTAAAGGACCTTCCTAATACACAATCCTCGTAGTTTCTTTCTTCTACGATGACCTTTAGCCTGCGACCTAAAAAGCGTTCCTGTCGGCTCAATGATATATCTGCCTGCAACTCCATCAACATGTCTAACCTTTTCCTTTTGACCTCGTCAGAAACCTGTTTCTTTATGCCAGCTGCCTTGGTGCCCTCTTCCGGCGAATACAAAAAGGCTCCAACTCTGTCTATCTCCATATCCTCGAGAAAGCGCAGAACTTTTTTAAATTTAACATTATCTTCTCCCGGAAAACCAACAATTATAGTAGTTCTCAGTGCAAAATCCGGATCTATTTTTCTTGCGTAGGAAAATATCCTTCGTAAATCCGATTCGGTCACATTTCTATTCATACACGAAAGAATCTCATCATCGACATGTTGGATTGGGATGTCAAGGTATCTTAGGACATTTTTATAGCTGGCGATGCGCTCTAGAAATTTTTCATTAACACGCATCGGATGAAGATATAAAGGCCTAATCCACATACCGTCGGGCACATGTTTTTCCAACAAATCAAGCAACTCAACTAAATGAGAGGAACCGTCCCAATCCATGCCATAGGCAGTCAAATCTTGTCCCACTAGGCAAATCTCCTTTGCTCCCTGCAAAACGAGATTTTCCGCTTCTTCTAAAATTTCATCAACAGGCCTGCTTCTCAGATGACCCCTAATAGAGGGTATGGTGCAATAGCTGCAGCAATTATTGCATCCTTCCGTTATCTTTAGATACCTGCTCCACGTTGTCGTCTCCGGAATAAAACCCCGCGAACAAGGCGAAAAGCTCGTGTCGTTTACGCCGAGACAGCTCAAAACATGTTCCCATTCTTCCGACCTTGCCCATATGTCTACCGTTGGGAACTCCCTTTTTAAGTCGTCACCATACCGGTTCAAGAGACAGCCTAAAACGCCAATTTTTTTAACCTTTCCCAAACCTTTAAGCTCTTCCAGGTGCAGGATGACATCGATACTCTCCTTAACTGCAGGCCCAATGAAGGCGCAGGTGTTCACGAGTATGATGTCGGCTGACTCGAAATCTTCCGCAAACCCAAATCCCTTTGAAGTCATTGCCCCGGCAAGCTTTTCGCTATCTACCTGATTTTTTGCACACCCTAAACTTACTATGAAAACTCTTTCTTTCATTAATCCGCCTTCACGACCTTCCCGTCTGCCTGATAAAGGACTGTAACCACGGAACCTCTGGGCATCTCTACCTTTGTTCCCATCCACGTTACATCCACTGCAGCCACGTTGCCAAAACGCACCTTGATAGGCTCACCAGTGGTCTCAAAGGTCTTCGTCTCGTTTAGCTGAAGAGTTCCTTCGTATATTTTTTCATCTCCCCTTGAAACTCGCACCCAACACCTTCCTCTGGAAGCCTTGATCTCCAATATCTTAGAAATTTCCTTTGCGGTTTCCTCTTTCTCTTTTTCTTGTGCTTTCATCGCTTCCCCGCCCTCGACGTGAGGCAATGTGGCTTGTAAAGAAACATCTTCATCTTGTCTTTCAACAATAATGGATTGTTCTTGATTATCTTCAAAGCCGTTTATTACAGCTAGGATATCCTCCGGCGAGGCGTCTGCGCCAACCCCCGTCTCCACTGACACGACATTTCTCGGCTGTTTAATTATATCTATAACATGCTCCCTGCGAAGATAGAGCAAACTCCCGCTTGCCCCCAAAAGCAAGATCAAGACAGCATATATCCACCACCTTGAGGTTGCCTTGAACCCTTTAGGCGGGGGGGAATAAGTACCCAGAACAGATGATATTTCGACCTGCTCGTCCATTGGAAGAAACGAATCATATTGAGACCACAACTCCGAAAGTCCGAGGTAGCTCAAATACTCCTTAATAAAGAAACGGGCAAATATCCTTCCTGGCAATCGATCCATTTCTCCGCTTTCAATAGCTAACAGATGACTGCGGGGTATTTTGGTATCCTTGGCTACGTCGTCCAAAGATAACCCCCTTTCCTCTCGCGTGCGTCGAAGAATATCGCCTAATTCCGAGATACTTTTGCTCTTGAGATCTTTATCCTTCGCCACCTATTGGAACACCTCCATTATCTTATCCCGCATGGTTTTTAAAGCAAAGGCAGGATCGCTATGGCCAAATACGGCGTTCCCGGCTACAATCACATCACAACCGTAGCGCACTGCGGTATGTACATTTTCCAGTCCTAATCCTCCATCCATCTCTATTAAAAAGTTAAAATTTTTAACTGCCCGTTCTCTGTAGAGCCATCCTGCCTTTTCCAAAACCTGCGGAATGAACTTTTGACCTCCAAACCCCGGATTTACTGACATAACCAAAACCATGTCCAGGAAAGGAAGGAGCGGAGCAACCCACTCCACAGGTGTTCCGGGATTAAGGGCAATACCACATTTTACACCGCTGTCTCTTATGCGTTGTAAAACTCTATGAGCGTGAGGGGTTGCCTCTATCTGTACCGTCAGGTAGTCGACACCTAGGGGAAGAAATAAATCTATAAAACATTCAGGCGGTTCGACCATAAGATGCACATCGATAGGAAGAGAAATGTTTTCATCACTTCTAAGTGCAGCCACCAAATTTGGCCCATAGGCCAAATTTGGCACAAAATGACCATCCATCACATCAATATGCAACCAGTCGCACTGCCCTTTAATTTTTTCAATATCACCCGCTATATCGAGCGGGTTAGCCGACAAAAGAGATGGAGCTAAAATAACTTTTCTCAAAAATACCTCTCCTCCCAGACAAACTCTCCTCCTAAGTATATAGTTACGACCAACTGCTCCGTGTACGGAATGTCGAGCGTTATATATTCGTTACCCTTTACCTCTTTACTCAAAATAGTGCGTTCTCCTCTTTTATCGGTTGCCTTAATGACTAACTCCAAAGGCCGCGATAAAGGAGGAACGGGATATCTAACTTTGGCCTGTTTCGTCTCCGCTTGCTGCTCATCGGTTCCTTTTTGTCCGGAAACATCTGCAGGTTTAGGTTGCGGTTTCTCGGTTTTTACCTCCTCTTGTTGTGTTCTTTCGCCTTCAGGTTTTGCCGGTTCCTTGGCTGCAGGTTTAGGGGGCAAAGCAACGACATCTTGAGAAACCGCAGCTCCAGGAACTCTGACTACTTCCTGAGAAGGTTGTTTTTGAGGAGCTTTCCCGCTGGATACTATCAAAGTGACTTGGCTCCCCCTCGCCACTTGCGTTCCGTCTCTAGGCTTGGTCGACATTACAACTCCCTGTTGAGTCGAAATTGTATCTACATATTCTATATTTTTTGCAAATAAGCCCACTTCGCTCAACACTTTTTTGGCCTCTTCAACGTTCATTCCCGTAACGTTGGGCAAGGGAAAAACGTTATTGTCGCCAACGTTAGGGCCAAGGCTGACCAACACGTTGACACGGGTTTTTGGCGGCACCCTGGCAGGAGCTGCAGGACTTTGGGCAATAACAACTCCAGGAGGAACATTGCTATCGTAAATGCGCAAGACATCTCCAGCAATAAAGCCCGATTCTTCTAGCTTACTCAATGCACTTTCATACTGCATTCCCCTGACATCAGGAAGTGCATGACGCTCGCCACCGCTACTCACTCGCAATATAACAACTCTGCCGCGTTTCACTTTATCTCCTGCTTCGGGCAATTGCCCCAAGACCACTCCAGGCATTTGATAGGAACCGACTTCCTCCACCTTGGGCAACAACCCCAATTGCTGTAGATTTTCCATTGCCACGATGGCACTTTTCCCTACTAAATCAGGCATCGTTACACTACTCCCACCGAAGAAGACAAAATAGAGCATGGTCAAACCGCTACAAACTAATACCAATAAGACAATCAGTAAAGAGAGGCTAATCCATCGCCTCATTTCTTTCCCCCCTCAGCGTTTCATTAAAATACATAAAAAGAAACCATCCACCCAAGGACTCCCGGGCAACAAGTAATAACCAAAGGGTCGCCCCCTCTGTAAAGGGAACCCTCCTCCCTCTATCTCAATTTCTATGATATCGGGGTTAGAGCAAAGGGCCTCGCCTATTACCCTTTCGTTTTCTTCTCTAAAGACGCTACAGGTGCTGTAAACGACAATTCCCCCGGTAGTTACCATGCCGATAGCACGTTCCAACAAATCCCTTTGAAGATCCGAATATGAGGATAACTTTCCCGGAGAAAGCCTCCATTTGCCTTCCGGATGCCTGCCCCAAGTCCCGCTTCCGGAGCAGGGAGCATCCAACAACACTATTTCGGGTGCCTCTTCTGGCGCTAATTTGAGAGAATCTCCAACCTTCCATATGGATCTGTTCTGCACGCCCAACCTCCGAAGCTCTCTGCGTCCCGCATATACTCTGTTTTTTGAAAGATCCCAGGCTTCGATTGTCACGTCTTGCGCTCTTTCCAAAATATGTCCTGCTTTTATGCCCCGTCCGGCACACATGTCCAATATCTTCCTTTTCCCCAGCGACGAAGACAGAGACAGCACTTTATCGGAAACAAAAATTGACGATTCAGTTTGAGGCGTCCACAGGCCCTCGTTGTAGCCTAGCATCGAAGGAGGATGTCCAAAAGAATTGCTTCTGAGAACATAGTTAAAATATGGAGACCTCCAGCTTTTCACACCCTCTTCAAAAAACTTCTCGCCCATTTCCCCAGGATCAGTCCGAGGAGACAACCTAAAAGAGAGATAGGGTTTTATCAGCTGTGATACAAATAGCTTCTTGGCCAGATCCTGCCCCCAACTCTCCATCCATCGCCTAGCTATCCATTGCGGTAAACCCCAGAATAAAGCCTGATTTATTTGGTTTGGGCTATTTTTCAACTCCTCTAACTTCTCTCTGCCATCGGATGCAATCTTGCGAAGGACGGCGTTGACTAGAGCGGCATCGGCCGGATTCTTCTTTTTAGTCGCCTCCACAAAGGCATTTACCAATGACTGCGGAACGAAGTGTTTAATCTCCAACAAACCGGCACAACCCAAGATTAAGATGTCACGAGTTTCAGCCTGCAAAGTCTCAAAGGGCCTTCTCAAAAAGGATCTTAGTATCTCTACCCAAAGATTGTAGCGGCGCATTGCACAATAGACCAATGTAGAAGCCAACTTGCGTTCACCTTCAGGCAAATCTTCCCCGAATCGTCTCAGAACCTGTGAGAGAAACAAGCCTTTACGAGTTTCCTCCCATATCGCTAAGGCCGCCTCAACACCCTTCACTAATCCACCACCTCAACGCTTAGGCCATCTTCCGGCTGTCTCGTCGAAATAAACAGCTCCGAAGGCATCATAAATTTCATCCCCAAAAAATTCACCGGATTTGACCTAACCTCTATCCCATCTATCGTCATGCCACTGACGTCTTGACTTGTTGTAATATAATATTGTGCAATTTTGCTAAAAAAAGCACCAAATGCATGGGCACAAAGTATTGCCAACAATATCGAAAACAAACTTAAATGCCCGGTAAGGAAAAGAAATCCAACAAATACGGCAGCAGCCACTGTGTTCGTCACAACGATAGTTGTCCCACACCTTGGATGCACGGCCAATTTTCTCTCGCCACGACTCATCCTGTACAACCCTTCCCTCGCTGCTGCCAACACTAAATGAGGATCCATAACGCCTTTCAAGGTAAATCCGTTCTCATAAGCCATCCCCGCAATATTGGTTGGACCATAATTCTCTTCAATGACGTTAACGGTGGCATGTTCCAGGGCATGGTTTCGCCTGACTTTTTTGTTAAACAATATACGCAACAACTGTCCCGGGCCCACGATTAACCATATAAAAGATTGAGCGGCAAAACCCAGGGGAATAAATACCAATAGAAATATGAGGAAAAAAACCAACAATAACCCAAAAGCCCAGGGAGCCACGAACAACAATATTAAAAATAACAATAAAATCGGCATGACCAGATCCTCCGCGTCGGATAATATAAGGGGTGGCAAACCACCCCTTATATTATCACAAATTAATTGCGATAAGCCCAAGAAAAGAAGACTTACCTTCTGTCCACCATATTCCTAAAAGCCAACAGACGCAAAAGCTGAGCCATCGCCATTACAGTAGCTGCCACATAGGTCAAAGCAGCCGCATTTAAAACAGCTCGTGCACCGCCAACTTCGTCTTGCGCCAACAACCCAGTATCGGTTAGGTAGCGCAAGGCCCTTGCGCTGGCATCGAACTCGACAGGCAGGGTGACAAGATGAAATATAATCACAGCGACGAAAAACAGAATGCCTATATCCATCAATACGGGCGCTCTAAAAAGCAACCCTATAAAAAAGAGCGGAAATGCTAAACCTGTACCCAAATTCGCCACCGGGACTATCGCATTTCGAACTTTCAATGGTTTGTAAGCATTGGCATCCTGTATTGCATGTCCAACCTCGTGAGCTGCCACTCCTATCGCTGCAATGCTTGGACTCGAGTAAACGCTCTCGGATAAACGCAACACCTTAGTCCTAGGATCGTAATGATCGGTTAGCGATCCAGATATTCTCTCTATAGGAACGTTTGAAAGCCCGAAACGATCCAATAGCGCCCTCGCGGCTTCGTAGGCCCTTACTCCCTTTCGTGAATATACCTTCGAAAATTGATTGAAGGCACCCTGTACTTTTATTTGTGCCCATATCGCCAAAAGAAGCGCAGGTATCAGAATTATAAAAGTTGGATCGAAAAACAACGGGAAATACATTATCGTTCACCTCCTCCGCGAACCAGTTCCCCCTCAGATATTATAATGGAAGATGTCATATACCACACCTCGCTAATTACTCCTGTAAAATTTAGCCATCGTATCCACAACGTATTCTTGCTCCTCAGGCAATAATTCCGGATACATCGGCAAAGATAAACTGTTTTTGCTCAACGCTTCGGCTTGGGGAAAATCTCCCATTTTGTATCCCAAAGAGCTGAATGCCGGTTGCAAATGTAAGGGCAAAGGATAATAAACCCTTGTCCCAACCCCATTTTCCGTAAGATATTTCATCAACTCGTCCCTCTTGTCGCATCTGACCACATATTGATGAAATACGTGATATCCGTCAGTGTCTTCATGGGGACTTTTAACGAACTCTGAAATGCCATATGTATCGAACAATATTCGATATCGCTCCGCTATGATCCTGCGTTGTTTGTTCCACTCGTCAACATGAGGCAACCTGCATCTTAAAATAGCGGCTTGGATTGCATCTAAACGACTGTTCATGCCCAATTCCTCGTGAACATATTCACCGCATAAACCATGAACTCTTAACTTTCTAATCCTGTCTGCAAGGTAATCATCATTGGTAGTTACTAAACCGCCATCACCATATCCGCCCAGATTTTTCGTAGGATAAAAGGAAAAACACCCAAAGGTCCCAATAGTCCCACAATACCTGATATCGTCGTCTATCTTGCGCCATGCTCCAAAGGATTGCGCGCAATCTTCTATTAAATAAATCCTTTTATCGCGCAAAAGGCCCTCAATTTTCTCGACCTGAGCCATATGACCAAACAAATGAACCACTATAACCGCTTTCGTCTTAGGTGTAATATGATCGTATATTTTGTCGATATCTATGTTGTAGGTTACAGGATCGATATCGACAAAGACGGGCCTGGCACCAAGCCTGGAAACCACACTAGCAGTTGCAAAAAAAGTATAGGGCGTCGTAATAACTTCATCACCTTCTCTTATTCCCAAAGCCATAAGAGAAAGCAGCAGGGCATCGGTACCGGAAGCACATCCCAGGGCATTACTTACGCCCAGATAAGAGGCAACTTCTCTTTCAAAACCCTCAACCTCTTCTCCCAATATAAACCTTTGTGATTCTAATACTCTGTTAACAGCATCTTTCAGCTCATCCTTCAACATTTCATAATTTCTTTTTAAATCAAAGGCCGGCACATTCATCATGTATTTATTATCTCCTTCCCAATATGAAATTAAACCATCTTTTTCCCATATGAAAATAAGAAATTTGACGTATTGATCATATGTTCCTCCATATTTTTTTCGGCCTTAGATACATCCCTTTCCCTGATCGCTTCCAATATTTTCTTGTGCTCGGAAAGGCTGGACTCCAGGATTTCATGTATTGGAGAATCGATGATAGCAGTATATATACTAATCCGCGCTATGCAGTTCTTTATAAAACTTTCTAAGACTTCATTGCCGCTAAGATGAGCTATTATGCGATGAAAGTCTTCATTCACTGCAAGATATTCTTCAAACTCGCCTCTCCGGATCGCCTTTTCTTCTTGCGCGATAACCTCTTCCAACTCTTCCAGGTTTGTTTCATCCATATTCTGTAAGGCAAACCTTATTGCCGTTGTTTCCAAAACACTACGCACTTTAAAGGTATCCTCGACATCCTTTTGAGATGGCGATACCAATCGGGCACCAACGTTCGGAATTATTTCCAACAGGCCTTGGCTTGCCAATCTGCGCAGAGCCTCTCTTACAGGAGTTCTGCTCACACCTAAGGCAACGGCGAGATTAACCTCAGCTAGGCGCTCTCCCGGCTTCATCTGTCTCATCAATATCTTATGAAGCAATTCGTCATACACATAATCCGATGATGTGGTATAAAGTTTTTCTTCTCTCAACATGGTTAATTCCTCCCAATTTGGATCCAAGATATACGAGATTGCATTATACGATAAACTAAATAGAAATGGACATATCGCCCGCCCTTTACTGTATAATGCAACCGAAATCCGAGATTTACCGTATTGTATCAGAGTTTTGAAATGTACACAACCCTGTATTTGAATAAGGAGAGCTGAATGTGAGGCAAATAATCTTAATTTTATCTATAGCTGCAACGTTCTTTATCGGTTATGCCGTGGCTGGCATAAGCACCTTTTTATATGGTTCCGGCAGAAGGGATCTGATTTTGATAGGATTATTGGGCGGAATTTCATGCGGCACCCTTGCCTTAATGCTGTGGAAGAAGCTCGTCATTCCAAGAACTACAGAGAATAGAGAGGACAAAAGAAATATCCGATAGCCTTAAAGAGCTGACAGAAAGCCTGACTGCTTCCACATCTTCCCCTTTAACCGAAAACGCAACCCCGGGGACAACTGAAACTCCTTGGGCCACCGCTTTGAGAGCCGCCTTGCTACCTTTAAGGCTTGGCAAATTAAGCCATAGGTAAATACCGCCTAAGGGCATCTCAAAAAGGGCTTGAGGCAGCATTTTCCTAAAGCCCTCGCACAACGATCTCATTCGCATGGAGATTTGATTTCGAACAAATTCCAGCGTTTCATACAACCCCCCTTCTTCAAGAAATGTAAGCACGAAATATTGGACCAAAGATGAAACAGAGCCGTAAAAAATCCTTTTTATGTCGAGGCAACTTTTCATCAAATTTTCAGGCAAAAGGAGGTAACTCATTCTGAAACCCGGGAAAAGCACTTGGCTGAAGGATCCCAAATATGCTATCTTTTCGGCATTTTCCATGGCCTTCAAAGCGGGCACGCTCTCCTTGCCGTACCTCAATTCCCCATAGGTATCATCTTCTATTATCAAAAGCGACTTCCTTTTTGCGATTTCCAATATCGAACTTCGCGTCTCTAAAGAAAGCGTGCGCCCCGTAGGATTGTGGAAACTCGGTATCAGATAAAGAACATCGCCCTCGGAGGCATCTTTTAAACTGTAGGCCGGATCGTTCAAAGATATGCAACAAACTTGCATTTTATTCTTCGTGGCCAACTCTACGACAGGAGAGTAGGTTAGTTCTTCGACAAATATATTTCTTACGCCCTGTTCTTTAATCGCTGCAATCAAAATGGCAAGTGCCTCCAATCCGCCGGCAGTAACCAGCACTTCATCAGATCGTGCTGGAATCCCCCTTAAAGCGGCATGCTTGACCAGTGCCCTTCTAAGTTCGGGAACTCCGGCCAAAGGCGCCGGCAAAATCAAATCTTTACCTACATTCAAAGACAGGTCTTTCAACATCTTGGACAAAAAACGTGTCGCAATCAGACTTTTATCGGGTAATCCAGAAGCTAGGTCCCATATAACTTTTTCTGAGCACATCACTTTTTCTCTTGATACACCGGCAACATTTTTGCGGCGGACATAACACCCGCTCTTTTTCTTCAACTCGACATAGCCCTCTGCTTCCAGAAGATGCATGGCTTCATTTACGGTAGTCCTGCTTACGCTCAAATCCTCGGCCAATTGGCGCGTTCCCGGCAGTTTATACCCCTCTGGAAGCGTACCGCTTTCGATCATGCGCTTCAGATGAAACGCTATCTGGTGATAAATAGGAGTTTTAGACCCGCGCTCCAGAGGTATCTCCAACATAACAACCATCCCCTTGAATAAATCGCCTGTCGATGTCAAACTAATTATGCTTGGAAGTATGATCTCTTAGATATAGCGACATTATATGTTTAATCATGCGATTCTCTCAATATATCGCATAAAATATATAACACCAAGACATGGGAGGAAATATGGACAAATTAAAAAAAATTCACGATGCCCTTATTTTCGACATGGATGGCGTGCTCATTGATGCAACCTTCTCTTATCCAATGGTCATAAGAATGGCTGTACAATGGGGGTGGCGCTACCTGCTCGGCAATGACGTAGATTGTACCGCCTTTTCTTATGGACATTTCTACATCAGCAAGACACATCCGGCCTTTAACGATGACTACGATATTGCATGGATTTTATTGTCCCTTGCAGCTTCAAAGGGAATAAGATCTTTAAAAAAGGCTTTTCCCACCCCAAAACAGTGGGAAGAAATTCTGCAAAATTTCAATGGCGACGATCCTTCGCTACTGCTTTCTGACAATTTTAACAATATCGTTCCCAGATCATCTGTGAGACAGTTATGCGAGGAGATCTACTTCGGTCGTGAGGAATACATTTCTTTACAGGGCAAAGAACCCAAATGGTACAAAGGAAAGGGACTTTGGCGAAGAGAAAGGGCTCTCATCGATGTGCATTGGAAAGATCTTCCCTTGCCCGTCTGCATTTTCACAGGAAGGTCGCGGAAAGAGTGTCTTCTTGGGCTAAAGCTTCTTGGCTGGGAAGACCTTCCAATGGAGAGGATATTCACTTTAGAGGACGGTATGCCTAAGCCTTCCCCCGAAGGCTTAGAAGTCTTGTCCGCAAGGGTGGGTGCCAAAAATCCGATATTTTTCGGAGATACGAGCAGCGATTTGGAATCGGCTAAAAGATTTGGCAGAGGAAAGTTCGTATATGTCGGCAAAACCCCTAAGGACTTACCTTTGGTCTTTAAAGATGCGCAAAAGGCACTGTCCGAACTGGGGTTTATCGATTAAATCATTGGCCTCCGTCGAAATAGGGCTTTAACTTTTCCCACTCGGGAGAATTCTCTATTTCTTCCGGAGTAACAGTGGCGGTACCCATCTTTTGTACGACCAGCCCGGCTGTCAAAGTAGCAAATTCACAAGCTACACGCCAAGGCAGCCTCAATCCAAGAGCAACGGCTATAGATGCGACTACCGTATCACCAGCCCCGGAAACATCGTAAACCTCCCTTGCACGGGCCGGGAAATGGATCAATTCATCCTTTGCGGCAAGTACCATACCCTGGTCTCCAAGGGTGATGACAACAGCCTCCATGGAAAGACGTTCCCTAAGCAACTGAGCACCCTCCAGAGGAGTGAAATTCCCATCAAAGACACGCCCTAAAAGCATTTCCGCTTCCAATTTATTGGGAGTCATAACAGTCGCTCCTATATACCGTTCTTTATGTTGCGGTTTAGGGTCGACTATAACGGGAATACCCCTTCCTTTGGCCCAATTGATGGACCCACTAGCCACTTTTTCGCTTACAGTACCCTTCGCGTAATCTGAAATGACCAATACATCGGCATCAAGAGTAGACAAAACTTTTAAAATATCTTTCGAAATATCGCATAAACGATCATCAATATAGTTATCCCAATCTACTCGTACAATCTGCTGAGAACGGGCAAGAATCCTCGTCTTACGTATCGTCGGCATGTTTAAAGTTATTGGAGAACATATGGCAACCCTTGTCTTATTCAGCAGAGACTCCAACAGGTCCCAGTAAATATCCTGCCCCTTGGGGGCCACTAAAACAGCATCGAATCCGAAAGCAGCAACGTTATTAGCCACATTAGCCGCTCCACCCGGCCGATAATCCTCCTCGATAACTTCAACTACCGGAACGGGGGCTTCAGGCGACAATCTGCTCGCACGACCAATGATATAATGGTCGAGCATAACATCCCCCACTACGGCAACTTTGCATCGCTTCGCTTTCACGGATACTCCCCTATCCTTCTCGCAATGCTGATCTTTTGGCCTTCCCCAGGGCAGTTTTGGGCAGGTTATCTACAAATTCGATGATCTTTGGGATTTTATAAGAGGCCAAAAGCCGTCTGCAATGAGACCATATATCTCTTTTTGCCGGCTGCTTATCTAATTTAGGCACTATAAAAGCTTTAACGATTTGTCCGCTCATGCTCTGGTTTACTCCAATAACGGCAGCTTCTTTTACTGATGGGTGTTTCAGAAGGATCTCTTCGACTTCTTCCGGAAATACTTTGAAGCCTCCAACCATAATTACATCGCTCTCACGAGAGTGAAGCCTTATGTAACCATCGTCATCGATCGACACTATATCCCCCGTATTAAACCAACCGTCTTTGAAGAAAGCGCCAGTCAACCCGTCGTCTTCGAAGTAGCCATCCGCTACTGAGGCGCCTCTAATCCAAAGCACGCCCTCATGCTCTTTGGGCAATTCCTTTCCCTCATGATCACATACTTTGGTTTCTACTATCGGAAGGGCAGGGCCTACAGTGCCAAGTTTTCTCGCAGAATAAGACCTATTAACGGCTACCACCGGCGATGCTTCCGTCAAACCATACCCCTCCAGCACGCCGATCCCTAAATACTTTTCGAGAATTTCGTCCAAAGCAAAGGGGAACTTATCTCCACCGGAGATTGCAGCTTTGATACGCCTTGGCAAGCTTTCTCCCTTTGATAGAGCTGATGTTATGAATTGATACATCATTGGCACGCCGACTAATACATTGGCCTCGGAGCTTCTAATCGCTTCCAATACGTTTTTTACGGGCATAAAACTGGACAACATGCATTGAGAAAGGTTTAACAGCAGTGGCAATAGACCACATATTGAAAATCCGAGAACGTGAGAATTGGGAAGAGCGTTAAGAAGTATATCCCCATCCTTTATGGGTTCTACTTGATCAATGCAACTTATGGCGTTCATATATAAAGATAAGTGACTTAATGGCACGGCTTTCGGCTTACCACCTGTCCCAGAAGTATAAAATATGACGGCGACGCCTTCTTGTCCGGGGTATTCAGGTAAGGCCTGAACGGATTCCTTAAAAGGTGCATCGTATAGGGCCAGCCCCCAAGGGATATGCTCACGATTCAGCTCGTCAACCAAATTGGAACGCTCTTTAGACAAGACGACCATAGAAACCTTTGCATGTTTCAAGGCACTTGTAACGGCATTTACCGGCTCGCGATGATTATATGGAACTACAGCACCCCCTAAACGCCATGCTGCCAAAACGTGGGCCCAAAAGGAGGGGCAGTTCGGCATCACTAAACCCAAATGCATCCCCGATTTAAATCCACTGTCGTAAAGCTTTTCCGTAACAGCTTCCACCAAACCCCAGAACGCTCCGCGAGACCACCAAACCCCATTAAACCAAATTGCTCTGTCCCAAGGAAATCTACGGCAGATGGATTCTATCTCTTTATCCAATCTATCCAATCTCATCTTCCCCCATAGAGAGCATGTTAGACAAACAAAAAGCAAGATAGGCTTCCAAACCTGCGGCAAAAGGAAGCAGGTCTTCCGGTACATCGTACTTCGGATGATGCAACCAATATTTACCTCCAGTCCCAAACAGAAGAAAACATGACGGAATGACTTGCGTGTAAAAAGCGAAATCTTCGCCGGCCATCAATGGTCTATCCAAAATCTCCAAGTTCTCGTCTCCAAAAGAGTCACGGGCAATCCTTAAAACTAAACTTGTAAGCCTTTCATCGTTTATAACCTGAGGGTAGTTACGATGATATTTAATAGTGCCAAGCCCCCTAAAGGTTTTTGCCAATAAAGGAACCATTTCCTCCAATCTGTTTTGAAGAAAATCGCGAACCTCTACGTTCAATGCCCTCAGAGAGCCCCACAGGTCTATTTGTTCGGGAATAACATTATGCGCTTCTCCTGCTTCCAGGTGCCCAAAGGAAATAACGGCGCTTTCCGTAGGGTCTATTTCCCTACCCACTAACGCCTGAGCAGCGAGTATTACATGGGCAATGATCGTCCAAGGATCTACCGCAAGATGGGGGGCAGCAGCATGGCCACCGACACCTTGAATAGATATGTGAAACCTGTCGGAAAGGGCAGTCATAATTCCGGGCTTCAACAATAATTTGCCGTACCCGTATTTGGGCCAAAAATGAAAACCCAAAGCATAATCAATATTATAGCTGTCCAAAAGACCCGCATCAATCAACCGTTTTGCCCCACCAAGACCTTCTTCGGCTGGCTGAAACACTAACACCACGGATCTGTCGAGCATCTCCCTTCTTTTGGATAAAAGGAGGGCCACGCCCAACAACACCGCCATGTGGGCATCATGACCACAACCGTGCATTACCCCAGGGATACACGAAGCAAATGTAAGATCGGTTTCCTCTTGAAGAGGCAGGGCGTCCATAGGACACCTGATCATTATTGCCCTTCCTTCCCTTTTGCCACTTATTTTTCCTATGACGGCGGTGGTTTCTCCAAAGGCCTGGGTAACTTCAACACCGGGCATGCTTTTGAGGATTTGGAAAACTCTGGAAGATGTTACCCTTTCCTCAAAGGCCAACTCGGGAAAAACGTGAAATCCTCTTCTCCATTCGACCAATTGATCGTAAATATTGGTTGCTTCTTCAAAAAGATCTTCTTTTGTCTTGAGCCTCTCTTGCTTCGATATTCCCACAACCATCACCGTCGTCAACTAAACATTTTTAGCATAATTTCGGGATTGCTCCAAAACTCCGGCTTCACCGCAAAGGCCGAAGCATTTCCATACACCCAACCGTCTTCCATCGGAGCTTGAGAACCCTCCTGCTTTACAATCCACGTCGGCATGCAATTAAAACCCTTCACCTCAAGCTTAACCCAGGCAGGCCAATATCCTCTCAATGATTTCCCGGTGCGTTTTTCGGAAGATATATGTTCGATATTGACTTTATGGCATGGGCCTGAACTCTCTGCATAATAACCCTTGAAAGGGAAAAATGACAAGCCCCTTATCTGATCCCCATTGGGAAGGGAAAAGGATTCTCCGAATATTGGAGATGATCCCCCTTCGATTAAGAGTTTTCCCTTAACGAGAACAGACGAGAAAGCTTTTGCTAAAGAGCGATTTTCAACGAGATCTTTCATAAACACATATCCTATGCCATGGGGAACATATATGAAGTCTAAGTCACTATAATTCGTTATTTCATCATATGGAAGTGATATTACGTCATATCCTAGGGCCACCAGCAACTTTTCGTTATTGTCCCCTCCCAAAGCAAGAGCAGGATGATGCACAACTCCAACCTTTCTCTTATCGGAACGATAGCTTATATCAAACTCCAACATTTCCACGTTCAATTGTGGTGCGCTACGAGCATGAGCCACAATTACCTCCCACTCGATTTGTCTTTCCATCGCAATGAGCCGAGCGGCTGAAGTTTTCAACGACAGCAAGGAACGGTTGCCCGACAATTGGCCAACTATGGACAAAAAATCTGGTTTTTGCTTGAAAATAAAACCCGGTATATAACCCAAAGCCGTCCATGGAAGATCTCTGCCAACAGATATTTCTAGAAGTTGATACTCCCTAGGGTTTAAGACGGAAGAGAAGGCGACAGCTTTTATCAAATTTGAAATGGAGTTAGGCAATTGCCGCGCAAACTCCAAAACGCGCCTTGCAGTTATGGCAGAAGAACCGCTGGAAAAAAACACGGGAATAATAGGGCATTTCAATTGCTCAGCCACAGACGCCAAAACAGGGTTAACTTTGAGTTTCTCCTCGCTACAACTTCCGAGGGAAGCAAAGAGTATATTTAAACAATCTTCCCGTGCCGCTGTGACGAACAGTTGTTTCAAGCGGTGTATATTTTCAAGCAAAAGCGAATCCAATACGGTTGCGGGCTCACCGAAAAGGACATACAGCAAAGCTGCCATATGCTCGTCGATGCCCACTACGAAGGGTTTTATCTTATAACCTGCTTGTTGCAACGCAATGGCCATAATTACACCTGGAGGGATCAACGATTCATCTCGTTCGTCTGCAAATATAACTCTTGGCATCGAAAAGGTTTTATTGTCACTCATGGATAAAGTTTATCACACTTGCCATAACTGACAAACTCTTCAAAATTAGATGGCGAATTGCAGATCAGAATTACACTTTTAAAAGAATAAAAAAACCATGGCCCACGAAATTATTATCTTTAGTGGGCCATGGTATCGACAATTTATTTACAGCCCGAGCATCCTGAAGTTGGAAGCATTGCAGACTTTACTATTAGTTTCGACCCCCAAATGGAACGCATTACTTGTATGTCTATGGTATCACTTTGAAAGGCCATGCCCTTAGGAACCCATAAATCGATATCCCCATCCTTAACCTCAAAGTAATCTTCGAGATTGACCGGCTTCCCGCCCTCAACGAGGGCCGCATAATAGGAAGATCAACCCCCTCCTATTCTTTTCACCGTAATGTATCCTTCGTTGCCCAACTCTTTTAGCTTTTTGCGAGCACCTTCAGATATAGAAACACCCAATTTAACTATATTTTCCACTAAATTTCACCCCCAGCAAGTATCTCATACAATATAAAACTATTATAGCATACCTATTATGGTATCTAAGGATAAATCAAAAAGATTTATCACAGCTGCCAGATCAGCCGGTAATGGAGCGCAAAATTTTTTGCCCGCCAAATAACTCAAATCATTCCCAAAAATTTCCAGAGAGTAGGCGTGCAGCATTGGCCTTCTTGCTTCTTTGCCGCTGTCGCCGTACTTGACATCGCCAACGATAGGATGCCCGATGTGCGATAGATGAACCCTAAGTTGATGGGATCTTCCGGTAATCGGCTCCAATGCCACCAAAGAGGCATGATTTCCTGCCGACAAAGACATGTATCGCGTGGCAGACCTCTTGCCTGCCCCTTTGTTTACCACCGTCTTGAGGAAACGTTCGTCCCTTTCAAGGGGAGCTTCTATTACGCCTTCTCCGGTTAGACGCCCCCTTACAACGGCCAAATATTTCTTGGCAACCCTCCTGTTTCTGAACATAGCTGTCAGTGCTCTTAAAGAACGAAAATTTAAGGCTAGGGCCATTACCCCGGATATATTTCGGTCTAGCCTGTGTGCCGGGGTCGGAATAAAACCTCCCTTAGTTTTATTGATCAAATTGAGTGCTCTATTAACGACCGAGTCATCCTCATTGGATGCCGGTTGGCTCAAAAGCCCTGCAGGCTTGTTTATTATCAAAACATTTTCATCCATAAATATAACTTCCAAAGGTTTATCCGCTACATTTAGCGAGGGCTTTAGTTTCGCAGGATCTTCAAAGGGTACGCTGACTTCGTCTCCCCTATATAAACGATAAGAGGGGTCTGTTTTTTCTCCGTTTACGGTGACCCTTCCTTTTCTGATTGCGCGCATAATGGCACCCAGGGGTACCTCGCTATATTTCTTTCGCAGGAATCTATCCAGCCTCACGCAATCGTAATCTTCATCTATCTTCCATATTTTCGCCATCGCACGTACCTTTTCTGACGGCAACAATTCCTATATTTCTTGCACAGTCCATATATACATCAAAGGACCCTTTGTATATTTTGATCCCCAGATCTTGCATTTTCTCGCAACATGTCGATTCAAACCACTCCTCCCTGAAGACATTCCCCTTCTCCCCTGCGAAGACCGGCATATAGAGAACGTTATCTATTTCCAGATCGGAGTAAAAATGGGTACCATAGGAAAGTTCGGGCATAAATCCCAACACGGGAATCCCAACCTCTACGATGCACTTACAGTTGGTTAATTCGCTATATTGAACAGGGATTCCTAAGGCAGGATTGCTCGATCCAACTCTACCGGGTGCCACCAAAATATAGGAATTAGGATACAACTTCTTATTGATCTCTCCTATGGCTCTCGCAATTTCATGCTTATTAGCCGCCGTCACGTATATTTTATGATCAACATATACTAGATATGGCACGTTCTCAAGCTGTCCGTCGGTGACCATTCTGTCTGCCTTGAGAATTACAAGCTTACCCTCCAGGTCCCTTTCATCAAATTTCGACTCACAGCAACCCGTCCAAAGAGGCCTGGCCTGCAGCAACTCCAATTTCCTTTCGCTCGGTTCGTAGGCAAACTCTATATCCACAGGGGCACCCATGGAATCTTCCAAATGCTTAAGAAGTTTTTGCATTCTTGTAAAGAAGTCAGGGTTGTGTCTCGTAAACCTTTCAAAGGTAATACAAACCTTGCTGTCGTCCTCCTGTTGCCTGAAATAAGATAAATCGAGGTTTTCCCAATAACCGTTACCGTCATCTTCACGATATACCTGGGCATACTCTCCAAGCTCTCTTCCGTAATGCGTCAACAAATAATCTAATATTCCCTTGTCGTTTATGTTATAAGTTACTATGTCTCCTCTATCTCCATCGATCATTTGAAAGCTCTCCTGGGAATGTCTCATTACGTTGTAAGGATGATTACCCTCCGGCCTAAGATTTGGATTGGAAAGCGAAAAAATTCTAGCGTAACCACGCCTAGTGCTCATTGTTCCAAGGCCAAATACCAGCCGCAATAAGCCATCTTCTACGTTCAGGCGAGTGCACCACCTTCTCAAGTTTAATGAATATCCGACTCCTGCTGTAGTTGGGAAATAATAGCGACCCTTCCATTTACCTGAGGCTCGCATGACAATTATTCCCATTTTGTCATCGCCCAATTTGTGTTTGTTGCGGTATTCCACAGCCGTTGGGAAAAAGGTCCTGGCGTATATTCGCTTTATTTCGTTCTCGATCGCCAAAACTCGTTCGTTTAAGTCTCCGCTGGCGTGCAGCAGCCGTGATCTGTATTTTCCGGCGAAGGAATATTTGAGCGAATCTTCCAGCATGGACGATGAACGTACTGCAATGGGGGAATCGATACATTCAAGAAATGAAGCTATACGTTCCCTTACATAACTGGGCAATTCAGCATCAAGAAACCTTTGCTCTATTCTTTCGGGCTCACCCTCCAAGACGTTGTCCAAATCATCTATTTGGCTTAAAAATTTATCGAAGGCCTCGATGCTTATAAAAATAGATTCCGGCATCTCCGTAGAAACAAGTTCATCGAAACCACTTTCGAGAAGGGATTTCATCCCAAAAAGAAGGGACCTTCCCTTTCCGCCGATATGACCGGCTCCCACGATCGAGCTTGCAAAACGATCATCGTTACATGGGTCCCAAGAAAAATAGCTTGCCAATTTATCCTCTCGCACTCTGCCAGAAACTTCAGAACCCACAACCTAAACCTCCTTTAGGTCTCGTCGACAATGACTCCTATTTCCCTTTCCCCATTTAAATACACTCCGAAATTTCCTTCGTAGATCCTTACGGCTTCATGTTCGCCCACAAAGAAGGGTGTCTTCTCAAACCACTGCTCGTTGCAAATATTGCCATGCTCTCCGCAAAAAACGGGCAAATAAAGTATCTTGTCTGTGTCGAGGTCAAGGAAGAAGTGAGATCCATAGGACAATTCAGGCACAACTCCGGCACTGGGGATACTTACTTCCACTATGCAGCCACATCCCGATATTTCTCCGTATGATACGGGTACTCCAAGCAAAGGATTTGTGCTGCCCCATCTTCCGGGGCCTACCAATATATACCTTTCTCCCGAAAGCTTTTCGTTTGCCTTCCCTACGGCTCGCGCAATCTGAACGAATTCCCTCATTTCCATATATAGTTTGGGGTCGACATAGACGAGATGGCGAACACCCATCAACTTTCCGTTGGAAATCATTCTGTTTCCTCGCAATACTATCCGTTCAGACGGTATTTGGGGAATCTCCACATCACCCCACTCTTCAAAAGTAGCAAGAGGCCTCATTTGCACTAAAGCGAGCCGATCATCTTCGGTCTCGTACGTAAACTCCAAATCCACAGCAAGTCCCGCTTTTTCCTCCATCAGCTTCAACAGGCAACATATTTTTTCAAAAAATGTGGAGAATCTGCGAGGAAAGTTGGAGAAAGTCATAACAGGCCACATTTTTTGAATATCAGAAACAATACCGCCATGCAGCATATAAAACATCTCTCCGTCGCTCAATTCCAAAAAGGAATAGGCATTTTTGTGGTGAGTAACTATGTGGTCTAAGGCCATATCTATTCTGTTGCTTAAAAAGAAACCTCTTTTTAAATCGATATAATCGAATTCGTCTTGAGCATGAGCGATGATATCGCTGGCCCTGTTGCCCTCGACTCTAAGTCCCGGCAGGCTTAAGTAAAAAACCTTGGCATTAGCCCTTGCTACGGCCCTGGTGCCAAGGCCAAAACACAGTCGCAACAAGCCCTCCTCTCTTTTTACTCTAGGGCTTGGGCGACGATATACCTTTGAGAAGGCTACTCCGGCTAACTCGGGGTAATACAATTGGCCTCGCTCTCTACCTACAATTGGCTGTATTATTATGGCCATCCTTTCCTGTGCCAGTTTAATACCGTGTCTTCTGCGATACTCCTTGGCAGATGGGTTGAAAGTGGATGCGTAAACTAATTTTATTGCCCTTTCAAACCTGTGAAGTCTGTACTCCAGATCTCCGCTATTTCCAAAAAACCTCGTCGAGTATTTGCCGGCAAAGGAAAAGGCAAGATCGTCTTCCAGAACTGACGAAGACCTGACTGCCACTGGAGTATCGATATCAAGCAAAATGTTAACAAGGGTATCGCGCAAGCTCTCAGAAAAATTGGCCGCTTCAAAAGCCCTCTCGATCTCCTCAAAATTTTCGGCACTTCTAACGACGGGCTCTAAATTATTGCGCACCATGAAGTCATTAAATACTTCTGTGGTAAGAACATAGGACACCCTGGGAAAATCTATACACTTCCCCAAAGGGTTGGTCTGAAGGGCTTCAGCAGCAAAAGCTACTCCCTTTGCCTTGCCCCCTATCTCACCTTCCCCTATGGACCATTTTTTTGATCGATAGAAGGATGCGCCTTCATAATGTGCATACGGTGCGCTTACCATTGACATTCACCAACTCCCGCTCACAAAAAGGTTTAGGCGCCGTACTTTGACAGTCTCAACCCGTGAGCCAACATTAAACCCATGAGATGATGGGCGGGCATAATTCCAAGCGCCCCCTTGGCACACTCCCTTTCGCCAAAGCCAGAGCAATTGCCGTAGCGAACGTATGGACTAACCAACAAAACAGGCACAGGATGCCAGGAATGGCTTTTTAATTGACTTGGGGTACTATGATCTCCGGTTACTACCAAGACATCGGGCTTAAGCTCCAATACCTTTGGTATCAAGGAATCAAGTTTTTCCAAAACTTCCTTTTTAGCCTCATAATTACCATCTTCGCCGAAGCTGTCGCTATACTTTACGTGGACGTAAAAGAAATCGTATTTGTCCCATTGAGAGGAAAGGACTTCGAAAAGTTCCTCTAACCCTCTGTCAGCCTCAACCACTTCCATGCCAACCAGACGGGCAATGCCTTTATACATGGGATAGGTGGCGATTGCGACGGGATTTATCTTATAGAGCTGAGATAAAGAAGGCATATGGGGAGCTTGTGAAAAACCTCTCAACAAACAACCGTTGGCCTGTTCTTCCTCCGCCAGCAACTCTCTAACCCTCTTTATAAATTCGTTCGCTACGCTCGCCATCAGATTTCCCCTTGAAGATGAAGGTTCTGCCCACCTCATAGGAAGACCATTCTTCTGGGGGTCAGCGTCCTCGACTTCCTCCGACAGGCCGTCACCGGAGAATACAGCCACGAATCTATGTTCTTCCCCAGGGTAAAGTTTTACTTTTACTCCCTTTATTTCCTCTATGTTTTTCGAAAGAAAGGCTATTAGCTCCCTGTTTTTTTCCGTGGATATACGACCAGCCCTTCTGTCGACAATAACATCGTCGGGGCCCCATGTAGCGAAGTTCCCCCTCACGCATACATCCTGTGGTGCTACTTTAGCCCCTACGCCCAAAGCTTCGAGGATTCCTCTTCCAATACGAAAGTCCAAGGGATCATAGCCGAATAAGGCCAGATGCCCGGGACCGCTGCCCGGAGTAATTCCCGGTTCTACCATCTGCAGCAATCCGGCTTCGCCCTTAGAGGCCAACTTATCAAGGTTAGGAGTCGAGGCGGCCTCTAACTCCGTTTTGCCGTTCTCCCCCGGCAAACCTCCTAGCCCGTCTATCACCAGTAATAATAGTTTTGTTTGGTTTTCCAGCACCAACTCGCTCAACAGATCTATTCTTTTCATGTGCCAAAGTCACCTCCTGCAATATTTGCATCCTATGTTTGTTTATGATATTTTACACCAATTTTATTATGCATGACGGTGCGAGCAGCAAAAAATCTTTGAGCATTCACTAGATTGCATGCTATAATATAATTACATTTTGTGGCAGGACTAACAAAAGTAGGAGGCGAGAGATAATGAGCGTTTGGGAAAAACTGTACAGCGAAAAGGTAAGTACTTTGAGGCCTTCGCCAATAAGGGAAATGCTGCACGTGATAAGGCAACCGGGAATGATCTCTTTTGCAGGCGGTAATCCTGACCCCCAAAGCTTTCCGGTGGATTTGTTCTATGAGTCTGCCAGTATTTTAAAAGAGCAAGGAAAAGACGTGCTCCAATACGGAACCACTGAGGGATATCCTCCACTCAAAAGCTTTCTCTGTTCTTGGCTTAAACCCAGATTGGGCAGGGCCATCGCGGAAGATGAACTTTTAATAACGACGGGATCCACTCAAGTGGTAGATCTCCTTTGTTGGGCAATTTTGGACAAGGGCGACTTGATCATAACGGAAGAACCCACCTTCGTAGGGACTACACTGACCATGCACAATCATGGCGCTCAATTTCTAACCATACCATGTGACGCCAATGGAATGCTTGTGGATCAGCTACCCGAAAAGATAGAAAAAGCCCTATCTCAGGGCAAGCGGATAAAGTTTATTTACACTATACCCAACTTCCACAACCCCCTTGGTTGCACTATGTCTTTAGAAAGAAGGAAGAAACTGGTCGAAATAGCCAACAAATACGAGATCCCCATCCTCGAAGACGACCCTTACGCATACATACGCTTTGAGGGCGAAGACCTGCCCACGCTCTTTTCATTAGATCAGTCCGGCCTTGTAGTCCATGCCTGCACTTTTTCCAAGATCCTGGCTCCCGGAACGCGCGTTGCTTGGGCTGTAGGCAACAAGGAAATAATAAGAAAAATGGCGATCTTCAAACAAGGCATCGATTTATGCTCAAGTGTAGTAGCCCAAGCGTTGGTATATGAATATTGCAGAAAGGGACACCTCGACAGCTACTTACCCAATATCGTTGATCATTATCGCAAGAAAAGAGACAACATGGAGGAATGTCTTAAAAAATACCTCCCCCTGGAAGAAGTTTCCTGGGTAAAGCCAATGGGAGGGTTTTTTTACTGGCTTGAGATGAAAAATTTAAAGACTGCCGATCTTTATGAGAAGGCCTTGCAAAAGAAGGTAGCTTTTGTGCCTGGCGAATCCTTTTACCCAAATCAAAACGGCGGCAAAAACTGCTTCAGAATGTGCTTCACCTTCGCTTCCCCAAGCGACATGGACGAAGGCATCAAACGTCTAGGAGAGGCTATGAAAGAGCTTTTGAAGTCCTAGCGAAAACAACTGCCCTCTCTTTCTGTTCCAAGAAAGAAGAGGTATAATTGTACGATCTTTTGGACAAGGGAAAGAATAACTGGTGTTGGAAAAAAGTTTTTTAAACTTAGATGACACTATCGCATCTATATCTACAGCTTGGGGTGAAGCCGGAATAGCCATAGTAAGACTTTCCGGCCCCCAAGCTCTTGATATTGCAGAAAAGGCATTTAGAGGAATCAAACCCCTTAAAGACACGCCCCCCAGATATATGCGAAACGGATTCCTACTCGACGAAAGGGGTGCCCCAATAGATGAGGTGTTGGGAGTTTGGTTTCGCGCGCCAAAAAGCTATACGGGCGAAGATGTGGTAGAGATCCACTGTCATGGCGGCTTGCTTGTTGCCTCAAAATGTCTCGAGCTCCTGACTGCTCAGGGTGCCCGCCTTGCTGAGCCTGGAGAATTTACACAGAGGGCTTTTCTGAACGGAAGAATAGATTTGACCCAGGCTGAAGCAGTGCTTGGTGTGATAAGGGCCAAAAGTGACGAAGCGCTCCTTTCTGCTGCAAGAACCTTGCGTGGAGAGCTGTCCGCCAGGGTCAATGGTATATACGATTCCTTGCTCAATATTTCTGCAACTTTAGAGGCTAACCTCGATTTTCCCGAGGAAGATATACCATATCTATCTCAAGATGATCTCTTCCAAAGTTTGAAAGCAATAGCTTTAAATCTCCAAGATGTGATATATCGCTGCAAAGTTGGCAAAGCGCTCAGAGACGGAATAAAGGTAGCAATAGTCGGCCGCCCTAATGTGGGGAAATCTTCCATATTTAACGCCCTTTTAGAGGAAACGCGAGCTATTGTAACTCCTATACCAGGCACAACAAGAGACATCATAGAAGGAAGCATAGTGCACAGAGGAATTCCCATCATATTTATGGATACAGCAGGCTTGAGGGCAACGGATGACCTAGTAGAAACAATTGGCGTAAGCATGGCTCAAAAGGCTTTAAGAGAGGCCGACTTGAGGCTATGGATAATAGATGGGAGCGAGCAACTCACCAAAGAAGAGATCGACATGGCAATGGAGCTTAAAAATCACTCCCATATCGTGGCGATCAATAAAGCCGATATCCCCCAAGTAATTTCACTTGAAGACGTTAAGCAAATGCTTCCAGAAAGCGAAATCATGGTCCTCTCCTCTTATGACAAAGAAGCCATAGGGGAATTAAAGGAACGAATTGTCAAGAAACTGTTCAAAGATTCGGCAATAAACGAGGGTTTCAACGCAACGGCAAGGCAAATAGAGACCCTAAAAAGCGTGTTGTCCTGTGTTGAAAATTCCATATCCTCCCTAGCATCCGGAGAGCCGCAAGATCTCGTCGCCTCCAATTTGCTCGAGGCGAGATACTATATTGACAGATTATTGGGACGTAATTTCGACGAAGACCTGATTCATTTGATTTTTAGCCAGTTTTGCGTGGGGAAATAATTAATACAGAGGTCATTAAGAAACGCCTTTCGTCGCTCGGAAATTCCCTCTTCGGTGATCGGATAAAATTACCAATTCACTGCCTCGACAAACTACCAGCGTGTGACGAGATCTCTCATAAGGCCGCGATGAATGGCGTCCAGGAAATACAAAAAAATCCCCGATACCACCAAATCTGCCGTCGTGCCTGGATTTCTTTTATTTCCTTTTTTACGGAGGAAGTTATCGAAATTATGAATAGATTTTCTTCCTCTTTCGGTCATAACCCCTCCCCTCTCCAAAACCTCGAAGGCCTTTCCGGAAATCTCTACCGCTTCCTCCCATCCCAGCTTGCGGAATATCAAAGTATCGGGAACCTTGGAAAGAATTGTCAAAAAGGCTTGCACAGCAGCATCTCGCAATCTCAACCCCCTCTCCAGCGCGTCGGCAAAGGATGGCAAGGAGAGCTCGAAGGTAATGGAAAAATCGGTCACGTATTCCCTTGCTATAGAATCTCTATCCGAAGCAGCAGCCATTGCTTCTCTCAAAGTGATTCCCTGAGGCATCTCATTTACGTCATATAGGTCCACCCGACCCATACCGCCTGCGCCCGACATCCTTATGGCTTCATATGTCTTGACGGCGTCGCTTTCGCTTAGACTGCCAAGAACACCTCTTAAGGAATTGCGAATAGCTTCGGTATCAGAATCGTTATCGCAACATAGGGCAGCTTTAGAAAGGGGAGCCAATAGCAATATAATGCCTAAATTCACATTTGCAGAGGTGAGCTTTGCTCTTGCTTTAATGCTTTCCAAAACGATTTCTCCCACGGACAATCTGTCAAGCTCTTGAAAGGCCGAACCCAGTGCGACAGCCCCTGCAAAAAAATCAAAGGGGTTAGTGTCGTGAAAAGATCTGTTTATATGAACGTTGCCAGGTTTCTTTGAGCATACTTCAACGATTGAAGCTAATTGAGCGGCCCAGATAATCTCGTCTATAGCATACATCATGTTTAATCACTCTATCATAATATAGCATCGACAATGGTCGATGCTATATCCGATCGCGCAACCTGCTGGAGCCCTCTCCAACCCGGTATTCCGTTAACCTCCAATAAGTAAAGCTCTCCTTCTTTAGAGGGCAAAATATCAACTCCTGCATAAAATGCTCCAACGGCCTCGACAGCGCGTAGGCTTAAATCGACTATACTGGTGTCCGGATCCAAAGGGCTAACCTCTGCTCCTAGGGCCACATTGCACCTCCAATCAGAGGAGTGCCTCTTCATCGCTGCTATAACACGCCCATTTATCACGAAGACCCTTATATCATTACCTTCGTGGGGAATGAACCTTTGAAGATAGTATACATATCTACATTGATATAATGCCATAAATACTCTATGAGCAGTCTCGGGATCCGTCACCCTTATCATACCTCTGCCTTCCGAACCAAAGAGAGGCTTAACCACTACATCACAGCCCAATTCCTTAAAGGCAGTCATGGCATCTTCATATCTTTCAGTAATGTAAGTCTCCGGAACTTTCAATCCTGCCCGAGAGAGCAAGGCTGTAGTATACATCTTGTCCACAGTCCTCTCCAAAGCCCGAGGGGAATTCACAATCTCTACGTCCTTAACTTCCCCCAGCACATGAAGCAAGTCCACCCTAAATATCACCTGTTCCAACGAACCTCCAGGCAAGGAACGTACTAAAACCACATCTCCAATATCTGTCCCAACGCCCGGACAAGCTATATCATCCTTTATAAAAGCCTTCATTTCTTTGGCGCGAAGAACGTTAACGACAACACCTCTTTTTTGAAATGCCCCTATCAGTGCCTCAACATGCCAGGCGTTTTCCGATCCCAATATCGTTACCTTCATTGTTCAAACCATTCGCGCCTCAGAAGCTCGAGGTTTTCTCTTCCGAAGTTCTGCCAACGCCCTGTAGCAATATTGTTTATTGATACGCTTGCCGGACTGAAAAGCATGGGATCTACTTGGTAAAAGTCGTAATTATATCTTTTAAAAAGCTCCGAAAAGGGTAAACCATAATCTTTAGAAGATGCGGAGGGCAGTTTTTCGGCGATGGAATCGATCGCAGAATCTTTGTCGCAGAGCGTAAACCACACCTTGCCACCATATAATACCGCATCGTTAGTCCAACCCATAGCAGTCATAAAATCTCCTGGTGTCGGGGAAATGGGGCAAATTCCGTAACCGTGGATGAGCATCGTCGTATCGTAACCTAGTTCGAATAGTTTATGAACCCCTGTTTCAACTACTCTCGATACGATCTGAACGGCTCCTGCCAAGGAATTGGTAGGTGCCACCAAAACGTACAGGTCCCTCGGATCGACGTCGCATTTTCTTGATATCGAATCCAATAAGCTTTCAGGGGGAAGTATAGATGATTCGATCGCCAGCACGGCAACGGGTGAAGTTTCTTTGTATTCAAGCACAGAATACAAGGGCTCGTTGCAGTAAAGCGACCTGGCGGGGCCGGAACCCAGTGCGAAAAAATCTCCCTCTTTCAGGGCCCAACCAGCATATTGCGAAGCAAGGCAGGCAACTGCAGGATTTGCAACCTGCACTGTAACGCTAGGGATCGATAATCCGGGATAGACGCCGAAACTCACCTCTCCAAAGCCTCCCATACAGGCCTCTGCGAAAAGTCTGCCCGCCTCATAAGAACCATTCGAACCTATGCCAACATCTAAAACTGTCGATCCTGTCTTTGTCTTAATAACGGATATGCCCAATTCATGAGATTTTTCGATCATTTCGCTTACGCGTTCATACGCTCCCTCATTAAGAGTTTTCAAGGATCAAAATCTCCCCCTTCCCCAGCGAAGACATATCTCCAACATGCCTTCTGTAAAGACCGTTAAAAATTTCATCGGTAATGGGAAAACCTCTATCCCATAAATACTTAAAATAAAGCTTCAGGTATGTGGGCGAATAAAGGCAACTATAGCCAAACGTTGAAAGCACTCTATCGGTTCCTCCTATCGATACTATGCTCCCCCTCTTCATGCCACCACCTGCGTTGAGCCCCATTTTTCCAAATACTACAATCGTGCCTGCTATCATGTTGGCTCCGGCAAAATCTCCGGCATCTCCCGTCACTGCTATGAGGCCTCTCCTCATCCCCTCTCCAACCCTGTTTCCAACAGAGCCGAAGACCATGATCATACCACCTCTCATGCCCTTGCTGTTTCCTGGAAGAGGAGAGCCTAGCATGGCCTTCGCATTGCCCTTTACGATTACCGTCCCGCCCGACATCTCACAACAGCACCGTGGCTCTAAATTACCATTAACGACAATCGTTCCGCCTTTCATACGTTGGCCCAAGTGCATGCCTGCATCTCCCTCGACCATGATCAGGCCCGATGTCATCCCTTCACCAATTCCTTTGACGTGTTTTAGTTCGCCCTCAAATATCAGCGCTTCGTCACCCTCGTATTTCACTTCAAAGACATCACCAAGGTCTGCGGACTCATTGCCAACGAATACTTTGAAGGAGGCGATTTCAACCGGCTCCTTGCCCAATACCGACTCAGGCAAAATCCCGTCCACCTCTATGGGAATTGCCACGCTTTTCTTTAAACTTAAGGTAACTCCCTTCACCTTTCCTGAGTAAGCCTTCCCCAACGTACAAAGGGCACAACTATGCATTCTCTTCACCTCGGCACTCTGTGTAAACTTACTGTAACTTATCCCCCTCCCAAAGCCTAAACTGTCCGACAAGGCTTCGAAGGGTTAATGCTAGTTCTTCCATATTGTTCGATTTGTCGCTCAACTGCGAGGCCGATTCGGCAAGGTCCGTCATAGCTTTCTTCGCTTCTACGACGAAGTCCTTTATCCTTTCCACCTCTCTAGATATGCTTTGTAGGGTGGCAGATATCTCTTCTGATGATGCAGCCTGTTCCTGAGAGACCGAAGACAAATCGTTCGCGGCAGAAGATATCTTTCTAAGGTATTCTAAGATATCTTCTATTACCTTCATGGTCGCCTGAGCCTTCTCGTTCGCATCTAAAGAGACATCCGATCCGACCTTTACCGAATTTACGACACTGTCTAATTTAAATGACATATCATTCATTTGATGGGCTACGTTGCCAGCGACATCGTTTGATTCATAAGCCAACTTCCTAATCTCTTCTGCGACCACGGCAAATCCCTTCCCTCCTGCACCAGCTCTTGCTGCTTCTATCCCTGCATTGAGGGCTAACATGTTCGTCCTGGTCGCTATTTTTGAGATGTTTTCCAAAAGCAAATTGATTTCTTCGATCTTTTGCACCAGTTCGTTTACTGTGTCTATATTCTTGATAGATTCCTGGGCTGCCTCCTTGATCTTTTCTCTCATCACCTGAATAACCCCTAGCCCTCTTTCCGCCGACCGTGAAGCATCAGCAATCTCCTGAGCTATATCCATAGTCCTCGATGCCGCTAATTGATTTCCAGAGGCTACTTCTTGAATTCCCTCGGTGATGGCATTCATATCGGAGACAAACCTCTCAACCATGTCCGACAATTTTGTAATTTCATTAAGAAGGTTACCTGCTACTCGATCATCTTTGTTTGCCATTTCGTGTACTATTTTGGATACATTTTCTATCTCAGTGGAGGAGTTGGATATTACTCCTATTAGGTCCTGAATACGATCTAGGAATTCATAGGTCGACTTGCCCACTTCGGCCATCTCATCGCGAGACCAAACATCGTATTCGAGGGTAAAATCTAATGTTTCCTTTAACTTTTTTAAAAATTTCCTATATTCGTCTATTGGAAGGGTTATAGAGAACAAGAGGGTTAAGCCACCTATTATTGTAAATAGAATTAATATCGTGATGAAAATTATCAAAAGATCAAAGGACTCCACGACATTTAAATGCACATACCCTATTGCACATTCAAACACTAAAAGTATTGTTAAAAAGACCATAATACGTGATTTTATCGATATTTTTCTTAATAACTTCGAAATTTTCACGATCAACCACCCAATCACATATTCTTTAAAATTTCTAGCAAGTGGAATTTATATTGTCCCAGGTTTCCCCCATAATTTCCTGCAGTTATCGAAATTACGTTGCATGAAGTTGCAGCTAAAAGGCCGTAGCCCATCGCATCTCTTACAGACTTTTCATCCAAACCGTCTATGACTATTTCATAAACGGCATTCACTTCCTCTGACAACGAAGTCTTTACTTGCCTTTTCAGGGTGGGACAAAAAGAAACATTAGTGGAAGCGTTCAAAAAAGGGTATGTAGAGCTAACTTTACTACCGCTTCGGACGATACCGCCGGGAAAGGGAAGAATTATCCCTGGCACTTTCTTCATGGACTTTACGGCCCTTTGGGCAGCTTCGAGACAAGAGGTAACGTCTTTAGCCAAAATCAACAAGTTCCCGCCACCCACGCCTTTCTTCACGCAAAACTTTTGCTCGACCAAAAACTCCCCATCCATTACGGGAATCCTCCAAAATCTCCTCTTGTCGAGAAATTTGCTCGATTGATAAGAATCCCCGAAATATCTGAGTTTTCCGCCAACGTCTATCTGCTCTCCCTCATCAAGTCCGTTGTAGCAGGCCGTAGTGGGACAGGTCATTATGGATTGGCCTATTCTAGAGATGAGCTGAGACTCCAAAGCTGACTTGGAAACGCCAAAGATCAAAATGCTTGTTCCGGGACGGCCGTCCGGTGTCTGAGTGCTATTCAACTCCGCCTCTATTCCCGCCTCACAGCCACAACCAATGACGGATGTGGCAAATCCCGTGGCAGACACCGCTGCCGTCATGGCCCATTCAGGGGTATCTGCCGTAACTACGAGCCGGCTTCCCCACATTGAAAATGCCTCTGCGTAAGTATCTTCGACATTAACTCCATTATAAATCATTAAATCGATCCCCTCTCACTTCCACGCATGCCCCTTCCTGCGCACAGGAAGTAACAAATATCAACGAGCCATCTCCAAATGTGTCTTTAAGCTTCGCGCAAATAACTCGTGCAGTCCCTTGATCTTGTGTTATGCCGTAAACTGTTGGCCCCCACGAACTTTGCCCGATGCCTACAGCTCCTTCTTTTTTCATACAAAGCGCCATGTCCTCAGACAGTTGCGAGTTGAAATTCCCCCCTTGTGCTTTAGAAAAACAACGGCCAATCAAATCCTGTATTCCTGTAACAGCTTCACCGAAGCCACAGATTTCTTTTTCTACAATGGAAGGCAACAGTTTCATCAATGTAATTCGACATATATTTGAAGACAACTCCTCGTGTATGCTTAGGGATCGAAATTTTTCGTCCTCTTCAGCACCGCTTATTCCTTTAAGAAACAAAGGTATTGCAACGACAAAGGCCCACTCGCGCGGAAGCAGGCTGTGAAAGAGCAAAGGAGGAAAACCTGTTCCGCCCCACCTTTTGTGCCCCCCATCCAAGACAAACCCTCCTCTTTCAAACGTTACGGTACCGACACTTGACCTTTTGCTTCTTCCCATTATGCCTGCCAAATCCTTCACCGATACGTCTATCCCAAAGAGGACAGAAAGGGCCCTGCCTACTGCTAAGGCCAATCGCGTTCCCGATCCCAGCCCGACGTGGGAGGGTATGGAGGAAATGATTTTTATGTCGACACCCCCTTGAATGCCGAAGAAAGACAAAAACTTCTCTGCGTATTGCAATGCCCTTTCAGCATCCGGTCCCTCTACTGTCAAAATGTCGTTCAAGGAGACATCCAGCACTACCTTTGGCTCGTTTATGCCCACGCCTATGCCGCCGAAAATTCTTCCAAGGCTCCCGTTTAAATCAAGAAAACCAAAATGCAGTCTGGCGCCTGTTTCGACGTGAACAACCCTCAACTAAATACCCCCTTAAGATAATTATCTATGACGGCAAGCGCTTCCATTTCCCGCTCTCCTCCAGTCTTTTCTACTATGATCTTCGCCTCGAATATGCACCTATCAAAAAAACTCTTTTTATAAAATTGATATCTTGTTGCTGCTATCAAAAGTTCCATAATTGAACATTTAGCTCTATTATAGCCCTTAAAGGGACGCCCTATTCCATAATAAAGAACGGAACAGAGAAAGCTTCCTCTATCTGTCTCTTCGCTCACCTCGAAGGCTTCAAATTCAATCCAGGAACAAACATCTACATATACAAACCCGGCTATTTTTTGAGCTTGTCGGCATTGAAGATCAGGATCATCCAGGGCGCTAAGGCAAAAGGATAAAATGTCATCTGTGATATTGGCTACAAAATAGCCAAATCTCAATAGATTTCTGTATGTATGGCTGGATTTATAGGGATACAAAAAATATCGACCTTCACTTTCTTTTAAGCCCATGGGTGCCCAATTGGGAGATCCGTCGGCATTCAAGGTGGAAACTATAACTTCATAAATCATCGTCTGACAAATAGCCCCAGTCCAAGGGGCGCTCCTGCATATATTTTTTGCCCAATTTCGCGGCCAAAAAAGCTTTTTCGAGCTCTCTCCCTAAATAAAAGGCATGACCCGGATCGTTAACACCGATGGATTGAAAAAGCATATTAATATCTTTGCCCTTCAAAAATATCGAATTGTTGAAAATATATATATACCCATCTGCTACAAAAATACGGAAGTTTTTATCCGTTACTTTTTTATGAATGTCGATTATCTCCTCTTCGCTATAGACCTCGAAAGGAGTATCCTTGGCTGTCACTAATCCCAGGTTAAAACCCTTGGGCAACATCCCCGATTCCCTTGCACTTTCGTGCATTAAGCTCGCCAGGTATGTTTCCCTTACTGCACCCCTAGCCCAACTTGTCACTTCAGTTGTCAAGACATAATTGATCTCAAGCTCCGCACAAATTCCCAAAAGAATGGCATTTATTCCGGTAGAGTCTGCTTCCGTAAGTTCTGTCAAATTTCCGATCCCCATAAGCATCTCATCATCAGGGAAGCGTCTTCTGTATTCTACGTAGCGTCCGATCGACTCGGAAAGGCCAAAGGGAAGGGGGTCAAGAATTGGATCAACCAGATATTTCTTGCCTCTATCCCTTAATCTGGCCACGTTCCTTTCCAATGAATTAAGGTTTTTGTCTTCAAAATCGGGTATTACAACCACCGGACATGACAGCCTGAAGGCAAGATCTATGTTGAAACTGTTGACACTCAAATAAAGGTCGATGCCGAATTTATCAGCTTCTAGGGCTGTCTTTTCGTCAAATGTGTCAAGGCTAACGCATAAGTTCAACTCCTTTAAAACCGATACAATGTCGCCAATGTTGGGGATAGACCCCTTATTTGGTCCGCCAATGTCAATTATCGTTGCTCCCTTGGCTTTGTAATCAAGTGCTTTATTGACAATTTCATTTAGCGTCATTTTATGAGCATCAACTATCTCGGCCAATATCCTTATATTGGGCTTTGTCTTTTTCAAATGCGTCGAAAAACCGAAAAAGCCGGGGAGGTCTTTTAGATCCTTAGGACCCCTCTTGACTTCCACGCCCAACGCTTCGGCAAGAACCTTCTCATCGCCCTGACACAAGCCTGGCAAAATGACGACATCAGCATCCCCTGCGCTCCTCAGCTGCGACATAACCCAGGTAACGTTCATAAGAGCCGCAACGGAGATAGGCAAAACGGACACTTCATAAGAAAAAGGAGGGTCCATGTTCTTCAGGATATTAAGCAAGGCGTTATGGGCTAACCTGCCAGTTACAAATAAAATCTTAGACAATCTTTCAACTCCCTGAGATCATTTGCTACCCCTACTCCCGGAAAAGTCTTCAGAGTCCGGAGGTGTTGCAAATCGATGGGCCTGGGGTACACCATAATTTTTCTTCCCGTTGGCGTAAGAGACTCTATCCTTGGAGATACGTCGCTTGGTAAAACCAATATCGGGACTTTTGATTTTCCAGCCTGGGAAAATAGATTTGACGGAAGGGAATCGGCTATCCCTAAAGCGCACTTAGCCACTGTATTCGAGGTCGCAGGCGCTATGACCAAAAGATCGTATCTTCCGGCAGCAAATGCTCCACAGGATGGCGAGCTCGACTTGTAGTCTTTTACTATGTTGATATCCCTACGTTCTAAGAAATCGCCGTATTTGTACATCTTTATTACTTCAATGCCGGCGCATGATAAAAAAAGGTCTATTTTGTCTTTGTTTTTTTCGACAATTTCCAAACATTCTTTTAGAAAATGTCCTGCCCCGGTAACAACCCATGCGACTTTCATAGCTTCAACCACTCTTCCAAAGTAACACTTGAACATAAGATATCATCTTTTAAGCGTATTTCACCTCTTATATCGCCCAGTAATCCGCTTCTTTCCGCAAAGGCATTATGTTGATGGATGCTTTCCAAGCTCTCCTCTCTAGCCAATACAAAAGTATCATCGGGAAGATCGGGGTAAACTTCCACTAAATTCAACAGCATATGCCTAACAACGTCCTCAGCAAACCTGGCATTTTGATGAGCTTTATTGACAACAAAAAACTCATCAGGCCTCTTAAGCAGTTCATATGTCTCGGAACTCATTGATGCCTCTATAATATGTACCAGATGCTCCGCTCGAACGGACATGTCAGAACCGACGAGCAGCGTCCCCCTTGCCCTCTGATTATGAGTGGCCATCGGGATCAAACTGACGATCTTTGCTGCTTCCTCTGAAGTATAACCTGCTTCCTTAAGCAACATCCTCGAATGTGAAGCCATCATGTCTTGAGCGCAGGGACAGGCAGTCATCCCTTCAACTTCTACGCCAATAACCCTGCGAGACATTTTGCCGTCAGTGGATGCGATACCTATAAATGTAAATAATTCCTCGGTCTTCTTGGCCGAAATCGGAGTCACCCTTTCCATTGGATACTTCGCTTTTATCCGCACCTCAGCTTTCTTAGCTCTCTGAGACTGAACAACCTGAAGGGCAAGCCTCTCGGCAAGGCTTTCAATATCCGGAGAAGGTTCCAGGGAAATCTCTTCTACTATGCCTTCCAATACATCTGTAAATCTTGACATGTGCACACCTGCTTTGTATGGATCGAGGTAGGCAAAAAAATCAAGCGTGGCGTAAAAAAGCTCCGCCTTACCCTTAACCCCCAACCTTATTACCCTATTCAAATTTGTAATGCCCACCCTGGACAAGCCGACATTAATAGAGGGTCGACCACCCTGTATATCGCTTTCCAGTTTGAATTTAAGGCTTCTGTCTACCTTTTTCACAGTTGAAGCATCTATTTTTTGAGACATATCTTTTATCGTCTCGTTTGTAAGGGGGTGAACGTAGTCTGGAGCTATTTCCGCCAAGGGAATTAGAGTAAAAGCTCTTTCCTGCATTCTAGGATGAGGTATCCATATATCACTTTCCTTTATTATGAGATCATCGTAAAATAAAAGATCTATATCTATGGGTCTGGGGGCATTTCTCTCAGCAAAGGTGCGTCCCATCCTCCTCTCTATCCACTTCAAAAAAGCCAACAGGTCTTTAGGCGAATCGTCGGTGGTAATTTGACAAGCCATATTCAGGTACTTCGGCTGGTCACTTCCGTCTAACGGCTCCGTTTCGTAGAAAGAAGATACCCTTTCTACTTTCGCTCTTACCTGGATATATTGAAGCGCCTGCAAAATATTGCTTTGTCTGTCGCCTAAGTTGGCTCCTAAAAGGATAAAGGCAACGTGTCTCTGTTCCTGTAAGTTCACTGGCAGGCCACCCCTTTAGTGTCTTTTAAGTACTCTTCCTGGACGGGATAGTTATCAAAAGAAAGGGTATAATATCTCTCAAAATCTTCTCTTATTTTATCTACGATTAGCCCGTCATAAGAAGGATTCACCCTATATACCACCCCGGGGATATCCCTTAAAATCGCACCATCCCTCACGACTATTTCTCCACCCTTTATAACCCATGACGGAAAATCAAGGGCTCGGCGACAAGGTTTAAAGCTGCAGAGACACTTTCTTTTTCCGAACTGATTAGGATCATATACCGCCACGTCTCCATCGGCTCCAATGCCCAGATGTCCCTTTTCCGCCAAGCCTAATATCTTTGCTGGAGCAGCTCTCGTTATTATCGCTATTTCATAAAGAGTATACTCTCGATTCAATTCCCTCAAGACCGACCCCCTGAAGGCCTTCGGAGGCAATAAGCTTATAAAGTGATCCCTGTAATCTTTATCCATCAAAAGCCTTACAACTTGAGGATAACAGAAGAAAGGCCCTGCATTGGGATGATCTGTCGTGAGAGCCAACTGCCACGGATCTTTAGTCAGTAAAAAAAGCTCCATACCAGTAATCCATTGAACTGCCGACGAGACCGATTTAATTTTATATTCCAAAGGAACTATTCCGCCACCGGTCTCACACTCCACATCATCATTACACCACTTATGGCCCGTCATTTTTTGTATTCTATACTCAAGAGGTCCATCGGACGTCATAGTGACGGCATTGCCGAAAACGATCTGGCCGACGTCCATTGTCACGTTGGGATGCCCATTTAAAACTTCGGCAACAGCCCCGGCGCCACTGCGTAGCCCACCTTTTTTGTTCCTTCCATAGCTCATAAACTGCAGGTGACAGAGGTGAAGTCTGCCGGGGATATCTTTTATGATCTCCACTGTCGTATCGGCGTTTCCGGGCAACCCCAAGTTTATTCCGTGTAGATGTACCGAATGGGGGAGGTTGAGTTCATCAACTATAGTGACTAGACTATTTATCAATTTTCTCGATGTAATGCCAAAATGTCGCACTTCGTCATCCCAACTTTCCACATTACCTCCCCACTTCCAGTTCTCAACTCCGCCTGGATTTACTACTTTAACGCCATAACCTCCAGTCGATTTCAGCAGCCAGGCCACGATATCTCTTGCTTCGTCGATTTTGCCCTGCGAAATCCTGTCCATCAAAATTTCGTTATTACCCATGGTAATTAATATCGCTTTATCCAAAGAAGGCATGTCTCTTAACTCTTCGTGAGCATGACGTGTCACCAGGGGGGCAGATGCAGCCTCTACAACCGTAGTGTACCCCATCTCGACATATCTGTAGGCAGTCATGAATGTCGTAGGCACTCTGGAGCCGACGCCGGACCTCAATCCCCTTTCGGCAATCCTAAAATGCTCATAATGATCTTCAGGACAAAGCTTTCTGCCCATATTAACTTTGGACCCTGCAATATGTGCATGCATATCAATACCGCCCGGCATCACAATCATGCCGTCTGCATCTATTGATATTGCATCTTTAGGGATGTGATCGGGCTTTTCAACAATCTTGCCGCCTTCAATGTAAATGTCCCTAACTTCTCCGTCTATATCGTTTATTGGGTCATACACCTGACCGTTTTTTATAACTAACATTCTTTCACGCCCTCAAAGATAGCTTCCAAAACCTCTTCGTCACTCTTTCTCTGTCGTTCCAAAGGAGCTTTCAAACGCAATGGCACACTGTCCATTCTATATGCAGTACCTTCGCAGTCTACTCCATACATAGCAGTCGGAAAATAAACAGTAGCGATTTTCGCGGTCAAGCTCTCCACTGGATCTATCACTATGGATGGAATTTTCTCGATATGTCTTGTCGCCCCGGCAGGAAAATGTGCAACCGGATCTGATGCTATGACCAGCAAAGCGTCTGCCTCCCCGCCGGACAATAGATCGACAGCGGTAAATTCGCCGGGGCCGTACCTGGGATACCCCTTTGAAAAGTTGATGGCAAAAGGAAACCCGCATAGCCAGGACATAACCTGATCCGCTCCGGTCACGTTACCGTGACCTCGCATCGGCAAAGCAGAAAATCTCGTATAATTATTCAACTCCCTGACCAGAGAAAAGACCTCGCGAACGTTTAAATCCCTACCTTTCGTCATGGTCAAACCCATTCCGAAAAAGATGACACCATAACGACATGACTTCATTGTATGAACAAATTGTTGTAATAGTTCTGTCGGAACCCCTCCAACCTCGGTTGCGCTTATAGCCTTACCTTTTACAAGGGCCTTTATCGCTAAAAGAACTTCGTAGTCATATCCTTGCCTTATTTGTATAAATAGGTCTGCCGCCTTGGCCGTCTCTGAACGACGGACATCAACGACTACAACTTTGCGGTCTTTCCTCCCTTCTGAGATAAAACGCCCCTTGGGCATGGCTGAATACCTGGCAAAGTGTCTGCTATGAGATACAAGGGGGTTGCAACCCCAAAATACGAGCAAATCTGCCCTATTTTTTATCTCCCCCAAGGTGCAGGTCGGCTCTCCAACGGATTGCATGGCCAAACCCGTGGGCCCATGGCATACAGAAGAAGTAGAATCTATTGAAGCACCGATAGTTTCTGCGAGCTGCACCGAGATGCGTTGCGCTTCGATCGATGTGGAAGATAAACCATATATTAACGGATACTTAGCAGAGGAGAGGATGTTCGAGGCTTCTTTTATCGCCTCAAGAAAGGTAACCTCCTTTCCGTTAACTCGAGGCGCACGGAAATGAGGATCGTAACCCTCGAACAAACCTCTTCCGTTGGCACATGCCTTCTCGACCTTGGTTATGTTGTTGTTCTCAATAGTTAGGGTTATATCGTCACACAGACAACCGCAAAAGGTGCATACGACGTTCTTCTCGATCTTCATAGCGCCTTGTCGACCTCCACCTTTAAGCCCTTAAAGGATGGCATACCCGTTCCCTCGGTCTCAGGTCCTACCAGAAGGTTAACCATTGGGCCCATGGGCATGAAAACTACATCTTCGGGCAATCCCATGTCTGCGCACGTCTTTACCCGCACACTTCCATAGGGAGTCGTCAATAAAATCTCCTCTCCCTCGCTTAAACCAAGTTTTTCCAGAAGCAGGGGCGATAAAAAGGCCTTTTCAACTGCTTTTTTATAGCCGTCACTATTTTTACCGCCATGCATGCCCTTGGCCTGCTCCAGCGTCCGTCCGGATATCAAAGTACAAACTTGCACATCAATCTTTCCGCCTTTCATGATAAACGTCGCTTCTTAACTCTCGATATATCTCATTTGCCCTTTCATATAAATGAAAAAGGCAGCCTTCTTCGCTTATACCTCTACCAAATACGCTACATACAGGAGAACTTTTGGGGATGCTCTCGCCGGGAAAGGGAATGTCGGCATGCACCCCGAGCCAACTGGATGTATCGGGGGTCATTGAATCTGCTTTGGCATAAACTATGCCTTTAGAAACGATTTCAGACGGATTGACCAAGGATACCTCTTCCAGCTTGCCCTCGCAGGCCAATTTGTGGAGAGAGAGTAAGGGCATGTTGACATAGGGTTCAATCAGCTCCATAGAAGCTGTGTATCGAGGATTGATCTCCACTAAACAGGGCCTTTCGTCTCCGCCTAATATAAAATCTATACCGAACAGGCCTTTCAGGCCAAAATGACCCACCATTTTCTCTCCCCATTGTGATATCACATCTGCCAGACCAGCAAAATCAGGCGAAAGGGGAAACACGTTGCCGCACCACTTAAAGCCAGAACCCCCAAGCAATTCATCACCTATAAGCTGTCGTGTCATGCCTAGAAGTCGACAGCCCTTTCCGTCAGACAAGAAAGACGCTGAGGCAGGAAGACCTGACACAAACTTTTGAACATAAAATCCTTCTCCTATTTCCTCCCCCTCATAAAAACGGATACCAAAACCGCTTCCACCATACACCGGTTTCATCAACCATCTTTCATTAAGATCCATATTGCTCGTTTCATCGGGCAGCAAGGTCGTTGGGAAATTAATCCCCATTGTGTGACAGGCGTCGCGCAATGTTACAGGATCTCTAATGTCGCGCAAAACTTCGGAATCGTTGCCCAACAATAACTTGTCTTTCGAAATAAAATGTATAAGAGAGGGCTTGATATCTGCTCCCCCGGTGTAGATAACAGCATCATATTCGATCAAGGAACAAACTTTAATGATCGACTCCTCGCTAAAAGGAAGACCAAAATCCCTTCCTACTGCCAAACTGGGAATTATGAGCCTTTGATCAAGATCTCCGAAGTAGTCTACAGCAATAATCTTTAAGTCCGCCTTTAACGCAGACTGCGCTAAAGCCCTTGTGCTCACTCCTACGAGTAGGACCCTCAATTAAGAAAGCTCCTTGGCCATCTCTAATATCGATTTTGCGTCAAAGACAATGTCGTTTTTCTCGAAAAGTTTTGCAACGCATGCCCTGTGCACTCTCATCTTGAGTCCGCCGATTCCCATAGAACCAAATAATACCTTCCCCTCTACCACTTCTCCGTTGAAAGAAGATTTCATCCCCTCCACGCCAAGGGGTGGCACAGCGTTGACGTCCCCAAGGACTCGCAAAGTAGGATGACCCTTCCACAACTCCTCCCCGATTAAAGTAACTCCGGGCGCTCCGGTGCAAAGAGCGGCTACAGCACCATCCAGGGCTTCTTTCGTGCTTTCATCGTCGAAGGCGGCACATGCGTTTACTTCCAAACCAAACATAGCCTTTATCTCTTCCGCAGACCTTTTTGCCTTTTCCAGCTTCCTGGATGTAACAAAGACCTTTGCCCCTTCTATGGCAAACATCGCTGCAGCCCGTTGTCCTACGGGACCGGTACCCGCCAACACAACTACCTTTTGCCCCTTGACGTCGCATTCTTTGGTCATCTTTGCAACTGCAGCAGCAGCTGTGGTATTGCAACCGCTGGGATCGAACATTACAGAATTCCTCACGTTACCGAAAAATGTACTTTTGACTATTTCAAGTATTTCAGCAGCCTCAATCACCTTGGAACCGCCTATAAAAATGGCGCTGAATTTTAAATTGTCTCCTCCGCGGGTAAACATAACTCCATAAACTAAATCTCTGACGTTTTCTTTCGTTACATTTCCATATTGCAGGACGATATCAGCTCCGGCGTCATAAGCTGTTACGGCATCGAAAACGCTGGGCAAAGAATCGCAATCCAATTGAAGCAGGATTTTTTTCAAGACATTTACCCCCTTTGCATATTAAGGGGGCCGGAATTTCTCCGAACCCCCCATTCTACAAGACTCTAGCTAAACAGCTCTATACCATTCACAGTATCCGCAGGGGCCTGCCCCTTCGCCTTTGACGTAGGGGACGTTTCTCTTGATGAGCTTCGTCACGGCACATCCTTTGCAGGCTCTAACAGGAGCACCGGGCATACCGGGATTCTTGGCCACGATGTTTGTCATCAAAGTGGCGGTAGTGCATTCGGGTGTCAAGTAGCACGGAAAATCTGCCAGTGCCATCAAAGCAGCAAACCTCTGAGTTATAGCGCAGGCAGGATAGGTGTACCTTTGAGGATTGCTCACTATTTCGTGTTTGTCAATTGGCGAAAGGTCTACCTCGATTCCCTTAATTTTACCACCTGCTCCAAGGGGACTGATATCCAAAATTTCTTCCCCTCTCAATATTACGTCCATGAAATCCACGTTGTGGAGTTCGTCGGCCTCCCCTCTCTTCGGGTTCATGGCACAATAGTTATAGAACCGCTTTGTAAGAAGGTCAATTACCATAGGAACAGTGAAGCTATCAAGCCATAGGGTATAAGCCACGGCGCATGCCGGGGCCCCAGTAGCGACTGCCAAAACGTCCCACTCGCTTTTGAAAGCCCCTTCTTTCAAACCCTTCTTAAGGGTATTTTCAAAGACCTGCATTACAGCATCGTATATCCCAAAGACCATGTCGTTTTTAAACATATTGTACGCCGATTGTGAAATGTGATGTCCCACATCGCCGACACAATAAGCCGGAACAGCCGTTATGTTGGCCGGATGCACGCCGGCCTTCAAGGCAGCCACAACATAGGGACGCATTCTTTCTTTATATTGTGCCATATACTTTCTCACATCGAAGGAGCTGTGAGGACCGTGTCCACCTAAGTTATGAGTCTCCATGAGCCTTGCCTGAGCTTCCACAGGTTCCTTATATATGAACTGGAACTGTTTTACCTCTGCATCTTCCGCCTCGGCAGCCGATTTCCCTGCCTCAATGGCAGCTCGAAAGGCAGCACCAAAGCCATAGGATGTATTCATGCCCCAGGATTTGCAAGCAAGGATTGTCTTTTTGTCTTTGTCCGGAATATCTAATCCGAGTAAAATTTTGTTCACAAGATTAGGCACGGAACCTACGGACATCGCAAAATCAACAACACATGTAGGGCCGTACATGCCGCCATATCTGCGAGCCGCTTCGCGCCCTATCAATGCCCTGTTTTCGCCGATAGCCTCGATGAACTTGTCCATTGATTTTTTGAAATCGGGGTCTTCCTCATAGAGTATTTCGAGTATGGGCGGGGTTTGATAATGTTCCACAAAGGGATCATCTTCCGGCCGAATATAATCGGTCAGCCCTTTTAAAATTTCGTAATGGGCATTGACCGACTGGACGTGAAGATCGATGACTTCCTTGCACTGACCCTCGCCTACGGACATCTTGTTGACCGCATCGACATAGGGCTTGCAGTCATCCAGCCTAAACTGACCACCGCGTTTTTCTTTTATCACAAGAAAAACGGACTTCGTGGCATCAATTGCTTCATTAAGCATCTTTTCAATTAAAGTAACCATGAAACCCTTCCCCCTCCTCAGTTTTTAAATTTCTCTCTAACAGAATATGGGCCCAATTTTATCTCCCATTTCTCACCCCCTCTGTTTTGAATGAATTAATAGACATACTGCCTTATTTTAATTCTCGCAGGGCATCCCTACTTTGTCAAGAAGTGCTAATGAAATGATATATCCATTTGTTATTCAGTGCTCTCTTACCTGGCGGTCTCGCGGGCAAAGATGTGAAAAACACAGGCTATACATATAACAAATGAAGCGTTCAAAAGTATCGGTGTCGAAAAACCTCCCCTATCGGCAAGCCAACCCAACATAACCGGCCCAACCACGAAGCCAATATCGCTTATTGCCCTATACAATCCCATACCTATCCCGTATTCCTCCCGCGACAGGGTATCTGCCACGTAAGCAGATATAACGGGTCCCGCTAAGCCTATGCCGGTACCCATAACCATAGCACTAACGATTAACGACCAATAGCTTCTGCTGAAGGCCACCAATGCCAATCCTATGCCCAAAGCAACGCTCCCGGGCGTTATTAAAATTTTCCTGGGAAGTCTGGCGGATAACCTGCCAGCGACAAGCAGTGCCAAAAACTGAAAAATTGTTACCACAGTCAAAACTGTACCTATAAGCGAGGCCGAAAGGTCCAATCTATCTGCTCCAAGCAAGGGTATGAGTTGGTTTTGCGTGCCGGTACGGGTGAAAAATATACCGAAGGTCACAAGCGAACCAAGCAGGAATTCTTTCTTTTCAAATAACTTCAATATGCTTCCCATAAACGTTGCTCCAGGCCTGGCATCTCCGCTTTCATCGATAGAAATGTCGTCGCAAATCTCCCTTACCGTCTTAGGGGACTTAGTTTCAGGTAGTTTAAAGTAAGCCCAGGCTGTAGCGAAAACCGCCATGAAGGCATAGACTATGAAGGGAGCTCGAATGCCCCATATATCAGCTATGTACCCCCCAAGAGTCGGACCAAGCCCTGCACCGATTAATATGGCGCCTTGATAAAAACTCATCATGGGACCTCTGGTCCTGACGTTGCTAATATCGGCAAGCATGACCATCGCGGCTGTTGTATATAAACCGGAGCCCAGACCCTGCAAAAATCTGAAAAACAACAGCTGCGGGTAGGTCTTGGCCAGGGCGCAAAAAAAGGACGCTCCCCCAAGTAAAGCAGGCCCGGCAATCAACATGGGCCGCCTTCCCAATACCTCGACCAATCTTCCGGCAGGAATATCCACCAAAATTCTTGCAACGCCAAATCCTGTAATCAAAAGTCCGACCATGGCGATATTTACTCCAAATGACCTCGCATAATGCGGTAATATAGGACTAACAATTCCAATACCTATCATCATGATTATCGCTATTGTACACAACACGATCAATACTTCTTTTCTCTTCCTCAACATTACACCTCCATAAAATCTATCTATTCGCTTAAAAACAATCACATAAATAAATACAAAAAAATGTTTTTACCACTTGACAATATTTATTAGGCCATGATAAATTCTACCCAACCTGACGAAAGGGGCAATAGCAATATGATAATACTTAATAATCACAATATAAAGAACAATAATTGGTGGTGGCAGGCTCGCTGAGTCTGCCTGCCGCGGCCTAGATAAATTTTAGGGAGGGCCAGGGAGGCAGATCCCACAAGGATCAGTCTTCGTGGCCCTCTGTTTATATCCAAGTGTAATAAAACCGGAGGGCCCTCTAAAGAGGACTCTCCGGTTTTATTTTTAGAGATTAATTTTACGAATATGAGGAGTGATGAGAAATGTATGTGCAAAGAAAAAAGTCACTGGCGACAGTTTCAGACAATACAAACCTCAAATCACCATACGATAACTTAATAGTCGAAGATAAAAGGGGTTTATGCGAGATATTGAAATACTACGAACCGTCTTTTTTGATGGAATTCAATGATTATATCGTTATTGGCACTTCTCCAAAAAGAATCTTTCAAGCTAAAAAAGACGAAACTATCGTATTAGACCAGGATGGGCGAGAGAGCAAATTCCCCAAAAAGGACTTCTTCAAAATAGTCGATGAATACCTTAAAGAAAAGAGACCCTGTCCGAACAACTACGCGCCCTTCGACGGAGGACTTTTAGGATACATAGGATATGACATTATATCGGACTCGCGCTCATCTTCGCCCTTCCCCGATGCCTTTTTATTCGAGCCAGGGGTTTATTGCGTTGCAGATAAGACTACCGGAAAGATTATCTCTTCCAACCAAAGGGCGTTCTTCGATGAATTGCACTCTGAAACAGCCTTTGAAGCTCACGGATATGAAGATGTGCCTTTAGAGTTAGAGTCCATCCCGTCGAAGGAAGACTTCATCAGCATGGTTTCCGAAGTATTGGAACGAATAAAAAAGGGCGAGGCAACTCAGGTCGTCCTATCAAGACAAATCAAATCCAAAGACGTTTTTTGCCCTCTCTCGTTGTACAAAACATTAAAAACCGTTAACCCCTCCCCCTATATGTTCATCATGAATTTCGACGGGAAAAGTCTGATCGGGTCCTCTCCGGAACTTCTTTTAGGGATCAAGAATGGAGTCACCCTTACCAGACCGATAGCAGGCACCAGGCGGCGGGGCAAAGATCTCGATGAAGACAATTTCTTCGAGATGGAGATGTTGTTTGACGACAAGGAACGGGAGGAACACATGCTTTTGTTGGATCTCTCGATGGAGGAGTTCAGAGGAATATGTCTGAAGGAAAGCATCAAAGTGTCTAAGTACTTTGAGGTGGAAAGGTACAGCAAGGTCATGCATCTCGTCTCTCAAGTAGAAGGTAGGCTCAGAACTGATATCAGCGCAATCCAGGCTCTGCAAGCCTCCTTTCCGGCAGGGACGGTAACGGGAACGCCTAAGGAAGTCGCCATAAAAATTATAGGCGAGGCGGAGCCCTTTTCGAGAGGTCCCTATGGTGGCGCAATAGGATACATAGGGTTTAATGGTAACTTAGAGATGAGTATTGCCATTAGGTCCTTCATGCAAACCGATGAAGGGCTGACAATTCAGGCCGGAGCAGGAATAGTCGCGGGTTCCGACCCGAAAAGAGAGTTTTTAGAAACGCAAAACAAAGCAGCAGGCTTGATCGAAACTTTAAAAATTGCGAAAAACAGGAGGGATAACAATGCTTAAAAACTATATTGAAAAACTTACCGTAGGAGAAAACCTATCTTTCGAAGAGATGCACGAAGCCGTGATGGCAATCCTCAACGGCACCGCATCCCAAATAGAGTCTGCAGGTTTTTTAGTAGCTCTTAGGAGTAAAGGTGAAACCGTCGAAGAAATCACTGCCGCAGCAAAGGTAATGCGGGAAAAGGCAACTAAAGTCACCGCCCCCTCTACGGCCATAGACACCTGCGGCACGGGCGGAGATGGGATGGGCACGTTCAACATCTCAACTATCGCGTCTATCGTGGTAGCTGGCGCCGGCATTCCTGTGGCCAAGCACGGAAACCGCTCCGTTTCGAGTAAAAGCGGTAGCGCCGATTTGATTGAAGCTTTAGGAATTAAAATTTTGTCATTTCCCGAAATGATAAATGAAGCAATATCCAAGGTTAACTATGGGTTCCTTTTCGCTCCTAACTTTCACAGGGCTATGAAAAACGTGGCTAGAACCAGAAAGGAACTGGGTATCAGGACACTTTTCAACCTACTCGGCCCTTTAAGCAACCCAGCCTTCGTAAACTACCAGATAATGGGCGTATACGACGACTCTCTGACTCGACCGATTGCAGAGGTCCTAATGAACCTGGGGCTTAAAAGCGGAATGGTGGTTCACGGCCATGGAGGACTGGACGAACTGTCTCTCAGCGGCCCGAATCACGTCGTCTATTTCAAGGGAGGACAAATGAAAGAATTTTACCTCGCTCCCGAAGACGTAGGATTGAAAAAAGCTCCCATAACAAGCTTATTGGCTAACTCGCCCCAGGAGAACGCAAAAATTGCGTTGGAGATCTTCAACGGCAAGGAATGCGGCCCTAAAAGGGACGTAGTTACGCTGAATGCAGGTGCTGCCCTTTTCGTTGTCGGAGCAGCCGGCGATCTCGCCGAAGGAATAAGGCTCGCCGCAAATGTTATCGACGAGGGCCTTGCTGCAGATATACTTTACAGAATTGTTAAATTCACAAATAGCTTCGGTGAGGCTGCATGATACTAAATCAAATTGCAAGAGAAAAAACTAAAGAACTGATAATTCTCAAAGCCCCTAAAAGATCGCTTTATGAAGCGTTGGACAAGCCTGGCATCTCAATAATTGCCGAGATCAAAAGGGCCTCGCCCAGCGCTGGCACGATCTTGGAAGATATCAATATTCCGTTGCGAGTCAACCAATACGAGATCGGAGGAGCAAGCGCTATTTCGGTAGTCACTGAAAGGCATTTTTTCAAGGGAAATATAGGCATGCTTAAAGAGGCCAAGAAGGCGACTCCCCTGCCAGTTCTCCGAAAGGACTTCATTATAGACAAAATCCAAGTCTATGAAAGCCTGTTTGCCGGGGCTGATGCCCTTCTTTTGATCATCTCTCTGATCGAAGAGGAGAAGAAATTAAGGGATTTGTTAAATCTAGCCTATGAACTTGGAATGGAAGCTCTCGTGGAAGTCCACGACGAAGAAGAACTGATAACAGCCCTGAAATGCGATGCCAAGATCATAGGGTTTAACAACAGAAACTTGAAAACCATGACCGTTGACGTCAACCGATGCGAGCACCTTATGTCTTTTTTCAAAAAGCTCGACCCAAAAAGCAAGAGGAAGGTAGTGGCAGAAAGCGGGATGAAGACAAAGGAAGATGTAAAAAGGCTAAAGGAACTGAACTTCGACGGTCTTCTTATCGGCGAAACTTTGATGCGCTCTTCTTCTCCAGACAAGACCATCAGGTCCTTACTAGGTGGGGAATAACCATGAGGGTAAAGATCTGCGGACTGACCAGAAAAAATGACGTAGAGGCCACTCTAAGGGCGGGAGTAGATGCAATCGGCTTTATATTGGCACAAAGTCCGAGGAAAGTAGATTTAGACACAGCCAAAAAACTGGCCTGCTGCATTCCGCCTTTCGTTTCAGTCGTAGCTGTAGTAAAAAATCCGACAATTGGATTTTTGGATGAAGTCATAAAGTCCAAAATCTTCGATATGGTCCAGTTTCACGGAGAAGAAGATCCAAACATCATATACGATTGCCCCCTTAAGACGATTAAAGCCATACCCGTAAAAGATGAAAGAGACCTCCAAGCTATATCTCGTTATGTCCATGTTACTAATTTTTTTCTCTTCGATGCTAAAGCGGGACCCTTTTCGGGAGGGACGGGCAAAACCTTCGATTGGCGAATAATCAAAGGCATTGACCCGGGTAAACCTTTTATACTGGCAGGCGGCATAGGGCCAGAAAACATAGAAGAGGCCATCGAATTTGTAAATCCACATGCAATTGACGTTAACAGCGCCGTCGAATCTTCTCCGGGAATTAAAGACGAGAAGAAAATTTACGGACTCATGGAAAAGTTAAAAAAACTGGAAATATAAATTTTAGGAGGGATAAAATTGGATCTTAAAGGATATTTCGGAAGATTTGGAGGAAGGTTCGTACCGGAGACACTAATTCCGGCCCTGGAGGAATTGGAAGAGGCCTTTTATGAAGCCATAAACGACGAGGCCTTTATGGCACAATATCGATATTTGTTGAAGGATTATTCCGGAAGACCGACGTCGCTTTATTTTGCCGATCGCCTCTCGAAGCACCTTAGCGACATCAAGCTTTACCTCAAGCGCGAGGATTTAAATCACACGGGAGCTCACAAGATCAACAACGTCCTTGGACAGATCCTTCTAGCTCTTCGCATGAACAAAAAAAGGATAATAGCCGAAACCGGCGCAGGACAACACGGCCTGGCCACGGCCACGGCGGCGGCCAAGTTTGGCCTTGAATGTCACATCTACATGGGATTGGAAGACATGCATCGCCAAGCCCTAAACGTCTACAAGATGAGGACTTTGGGGGCCGAGGTCATACCGGTTACTTCAGGCACGATGACGCTCAAGGACGCCACCAACGAAGCCATCAGAGATTGGGTCACAAACGTGTCGACCACTCACTACGTCATAGGCTCCGTCGTCGGCCCCCACCCCTATCCCATGATGGTGCGCGAGTTCCAACGCGTAATAGGAGATGAAACGAAAGAACAAATACTGCAAAAGGAGGGTCGCCTTCCCGACCTTTTGGTTGCCTGTGTCGGCGGGGGAAGCAACTCCATGGGAATGTTCTATCCCTTCGTAAACGATAAAGATGTGAAGATGGTCGGAGTCGAAGCGGCAGGATACGGAATAGAGACAGGGCAGCACGCCGCAGCACTCACAGGAGGTAGCGTTGGCGTGTTGCACGGATCGCGCTCTTATATCCTTCAGGATGAGAACGGCCAAATTGTTCCTGCAGTTTCCATATCGGCAGGCTTGGATTACCCGGGGGTAGGTCCTGAGCACAGTTTTTATCATGAGACTGGCAGAGTTCACTATACCCATGCCACAGATGACGAGGCCATAGAAGCCTTCAAGCTCTTATGCGAAACGGAGGGCATAATCCCGGCGTTGGAAAGCGCCCATGCCCTTGCATTCTTAGTGAGAGAACACAAAAACATCGAGCCGGGAACGCTCGCAGTCCTATGCCTTTCCGGTAGAGGAGACAAGGATATGGAAGCGATAAAGGGAAAACTTTTCGAGGAGGAGATGTAATTATGAGGACATTAAGCGAGGCTTTCGATGCCGGCAAAATACTCATACCCTACATAGCAGCCGGCGACCCGGACCTTGATACGACTGCCGAGATCATAGGGGAGCTGGACAAATTAGGGGTGGGGATCATAGAAGTGGGTATGCCTTTCTCAGATCCGCTTGCAGACGGACCGATTATCCAGGCGGCATCCCAGCGCGCATTAGCCGGCGGAACTAATATATCGAGGATATTTGAGATGTTGGAAGAGTTAAGGGACGTCAAAACACCCATCGTCTTAATGGGATATTTTAACCCCATTATGAAGTATGGCGAAAAAAGCTTCATCGAAGATGCCCTCTCCTGCGGAGTCTCTGGCGTGCTAATACCAGATCTTCCCTTCGACGAAGGCAAAGAATTTTACGATATTTGCTCTGAAAAGGGCCTGTGCCCCATCTACATGGTAACGCCAAACACCAAAGAAGAAAGGCTGTCTCAAATCGAAAGGAAAGCACGGGGATTCCTGTACTGCGTGTCTCTCCTTGGCATAACAGGAGATAAAAGAGGACCCATAGAAGGGATAAAGTCCTACATGGAGAGAGTAAGAAGCCATGTCTCCGTCCCCCTTGCCTTGGGTTTCGGCATAGACAGCCCCGATAAAATAAGAGCAGTAAAGCCCTACGTCGACGGAATAGTAATAGGAAGCGCAATAGTGAATATCATCTCTGAAAAGGCTGATATGGGAAGAAAGGCCATCGTCAACGAAGTATCGGTCTTTACATCCGCACTCATCGATGCCCTGAGAACAGCTTTGCAACCTTAAACGCCTGATCATACCTAAAGACCCTTCTCTCCACACATTAAAAGGAGCGAGGATAAAAAGATCTCGCTCCTTTTAAAAACTCCTTAAAATATGGCGTAATCGGAATCCTTTGGATCGCATACAAACATATGTCCAGGAGCATGAGTTATTGCAAAGGGAGGCTTGCTTGCCATTAAGGCTGCCTGAGGAGTAACGCCGCAGGCCCAAAAGACGGGTACCTCTCCTTGGTTTATAGGAACGGGATCGCCAAAATCGGGTCTGTTTATGTCTTTTATCCCTATGACAGAGGGCTCGCCAATGTGTATGGGAGATCCGTGAACTGCGGGAAAACGTCCCGTGGACAAGACGGCCTTTGGCACCTGATGAGCTGGAATTGGCCTCATGCTAACTACCATTGGGCCGGAAAGCCTCCCGGCCGGCACGCACTGGATGTTCGTTATGTACATCGAGACGTTGCAGCCGCATTCGATATGACGCACAGGGATTCCGGCATCAAGCAAAGCGGATTCGAAGGTAAAGGAACAACCCAACAAAAAGGCAACAAGGTCATCTCTCCAACAAGAGATAATATCTGTCGGTTCGTCAACTAATTCGCCTCTTTCCCAAACCCTATACTTGGGCAAATCGGTGCGAAGGTCGGCTCCCCTTGCTACAAGCTTGGGCTCGGGATCCCCAGGTTCCGTAATATCGAGTACAGGGCAAGGTTTCGGATTACGTTGTGCGAACACGAGAAAATCGAATGCCCAATCCTTCGGCAATATGACCAGATTTGCCTGCACGTGCCCCTTGGCCATCCCGGCAGTGGGACCCGTCCACTCCTTATTTCTGATCGCCTGTCTGACTTCTTTGGGGCTCTTTGAGGCGTAATCTATGGCTTTCATCGTCTAATCACCTCTGATATGGGCATTATCTCTATACCTGCCGCCTCTAAACCTTTTCTGATTTCGGTGGCCATTTGAACGGCCTTGGGCGAATCTCCGTGCAAACATATGGAATGGGGCTTAAGGTCTATGACATGACCGTCTATGGTCTCGACTTTGCCTTCCTTAACCATGCGAACTACCCTAGCCACTGCCAAGCTGACGTCATGTATCATAGAACCCTGGACCTTACGTGGCACCAACGTGCCATCCGCTTGATAAGCTCTATCGGCAAAGGCCTCCGCTGCATAGGGCACGCCAACTTCCGCTGCCGCCTTGTCGAATTCGGAATTAGCCAAACCAAGCAATATCAGTCCTTCTCCTGCATCCTTGACAGCCTGTGCTATGGCGACAGCGAGTGCACGATTTTTGGCCGCTTGGTTGTATAAAGCTCCATGGGCTTTTACGTGCTGCAGTTTAGCGCCGACGGCATGGCACGCTGCCTGCACGGCACCTATCTGGTACAGAGTGTAGGCATAGACTTCATCTGGCGTTACGTCCATATTTCTACGTCCAAAGCCAATTAAATCGGGATAACCGGGATGGGCTCCTATGGCCACATCCTTTTCTTTGGCAGCCCTCACTGTTGAAAGCAACACTACGGGATCCCCGGCATGAAAGCCGCAGGCTATATTGGCAGAACTGACGAACTGCAACACAGCATCGTCATTACCCATCTTCCAGGCCCCAAAGCTTTCGCCAAGATCGCTGTTTAAATCTATGGCATACATGAAACACACCTCCTCAGAACATCTTTATAAAATTCAATCGACCTCTTCAACGGTTACATCATAAGTCACTTCTTGAATCTTCAGCCTCATGCGATAAGCTTCTTTCCTGACCGTTCCCTCTCCCGGAAAAACCTTGCGAGTCCTGTAAGAAGCTCGAAGCCTTAAAAGCTCATCTATTTGTTCCCTTCCGACCTTCACGACAGCTATGGATTCCTCAAGGGTTATAGACTTAAAACGTACCTTTTGTCCCGGCATTCGCTGCGCTAAATTGGCTATATCGGGGGTGCAAAGCACTGCTATTTTTGCATAGCCTCCAGTAGTCTGTCTGTCGGCCAACATGCAGATAGGCTTGCCATGCCCGGGAACCTGAATTGCCCCTAAGGGGATGGCATCTGAGATAATATCCGCTCCGGATTTGTGCTCTATAGTCTCTCCCTCAAGCCTATAACCCATTCTGTCCGCCTCGTTAGTTATGGTGTACTCCGATTCCAAAAAGGTCTTGATTCCCTTTTCCGTGAAGGCATCGTCTTGTGGCCCCAGGACCACGCGCAATGGAGAATCTTCGCTTCTGTCCGGTCTCAGATGCTCGGGGCATTGAAAATCAGCAGTCTGCCATGTCAAAGGTTTAAGAGGGCCCGTGGAAAGGGTGTCTTGTGCTTTAAGAGGGCGCCCTTCCAAGCCGCCTACTTTGATAGGTAGATTTGCTTCCCATTACCACCGGGACATCGATGCCGCCCGATAAGCAAAGGTAGGCTCTGCAACCTCTTCCCTTGGGTGAAGCGACTAAAATTTCGTCACCGGATTTTATCCTAATCGATTGCCACATAGGCGCAGCGACACCGTTAATATTAAACCCCAGCTCCGCTCCAACTAAGGCAATCAGCCCTTCCCCTTCCGTCACAATCAATTTAGGTCCCATGGCCGTAATCTCCAAAGCAGCTTCCTGAGGATTGTTTCCCACCAATATATTCCCTATCTGCAGGACCTGCGGATCCATTGCCCCCGCAACCGGCATCCCCTTTCCCTGATATCCCCATCGGCCTAAATCCTGAACGGTCGTCAGCAATCCCGGAGTTTGCACTTCCAATATCATGCTACATCACCGCTTTTTTGCAATATTTCAGGCTTGTAAGTTCTCGAGGCTACTTCGGATGCAATTTCGTCGTATTCCTCCTTACCGATGCCTTTAAATCTAACCCACATACCGGCATCGATCAAAAAAGGTTGTTCGCCTTGAGGATCAAAAAGCCTCAAGGGCGTCCTTCCAATCAGTTGCCATCCTCCAGGGCTATCTATGGGATATATGCCGGTTTGCTTTCCCGCGATTCCCACACTCCCCGCGGGAATCACCTTTCGAGGCTCCTTCAACCTTGGAGTAGCGAGACTCTCGTCCATCCCTCCCAGATAGGAAAAGCCAGGCGTAAAACCCAACATATAACAATAGTAATCCGGAGCTGTATGTCTGCGTATAATTTCTTCTTCCGAAATCCCCGTATGGCTTGCAACATTTTCCATATCGGGCCCAAATTCCCCGCCGTAACAGACGGGAATTACTATGACAAGTCCTCCTTTGGAAACTTCTCCTTTGGTCCTTTGGGCCATACTTTTGAGCTTTTCAAAGAAGAGGCCTATATCGCCTACAGCAAGAGGATCAAAATAAATTGCCAGGGACCTGTATGTTGGGACCAGCTCTACAATGCCGTAAAGATGTGAGTTTTCAATGTATCGGCGAAGCTGTTGAACCCTGGCGTTTATTTTCATATCTATACTGTCCCCGAATTCAATAACTACTGCACTATCACCGGCACACATGATCTTGGGTTCAAGATATTCGGCCAATTAAACACACCCCTTAATGCCCTAAAATAAAGGGCAGAAGGTGCTAATGGCCTTCTGCCCTTAACAATCCTATCCGAACATAGTAAATATTCTGCCCAGCGAAATAACGCCCATCCACAACGTGATGGCCACCATGAGGTACCCCGTAACGGTCAACCATTTAGGATGTCGATACTCGCCAACTATATCCTTTCTGTGGGCGGCGAGCATGACCGACAACAAGGCCAAAGGAAGGATCAATCCGTTGACCGAACCGGCGAAGATCAACAGCGTCACGGGTTGACCTACTGTAATTAGAACTACAGTAGAAGTAACGATGAATCCTATGATCCACCAACGATTATTCTTCTGAATTCCTTTAAATAAAGTCTGCAAGAAAGATATGGACGTAAAAGAAGCGCCTACGACGGATGTGATCCCGGCAGCCCAAAGTACCACTCCAAAAATTCTATAGCCAATCTCGCCTGCCCCCAACCTAAAAGCAGAGGCCGGAGGATTTTGCGGATCTAAAGTGTGACCTGCCCATACAACGCCAAGGATTGCCAAAAACAGGAGTATCCTCATGATACCTGTTATAACAATACCGTTAGTTGCCCCTCTCGTCACGTCCTTTATATGCTCAACACCGCATATTCCGGCGTCCAAAAGCCTATGAGCCCCGGAAAAGGTGATATACCCGCCGACGGTGCCTCCGATTAACGTAATGATGACCATCCAATCAATTTGGGAGGGCATGAAAGCTTCTTTAACCGCTACCCCAACAGGCGGTTTAGTAACAAAGACTGTATATAAGACCAAAGCTATCATGATAAAACCAAGTATTTTAGTGAACTGATCCATAGCTCGTCCCATTTCTCTGTATAAGAATAACATGATGCCTATACTGGCACTAATAACTGCTCCCCATGCAATGGGTATCCCTGCTATTACATTTAAACCCATAGATGCTCCGGCAACGTTTCCTATGTTAAACACCAATCCACCCAAAGCAACTAAAAAGGCTATAAAATATCCTAGACCGGGAAAGACTTTGTTTGCCACGTCTTGGGCACGCATCTTAGATACGGCTAGTATTCGCCATACATTTAACTGGACTATCAAGTTAATAATAATGGAAATTAAAATTGCAAAGGCAAAAGAGGCTTTAAGCTGGTTAGTGAAGACCGCCGTTTGCGTAAGAAACCCCGGACCTATCGAGGATGTGGCCATCAAAAATGCGGCACCCAACAGTATGCTTAACGTCTCTTTTCTACTCCTTTGCCCTACATCGTCAATGCCATTTTGAGATTCTATCTGTGACAATTAATCCACCTCCCAATAGTTTGCATAGCTTTTCAGGAAACTATTTCTTCTAGTGCTTCGGCAAAAACCTGATAGGGCTCATCTCCATATAGATATATGGCAATTTCTTTTAGCGATGTATCCTCTTCTTCTATGTAATACATCATTTCTTCCAACATTGCCCTCGCACACGTCTCGTAGTCGATGGAACCAACGCCCGTACCCAAAGCCGGAAAGGCAACGCGCTCGATCTTCAATTCGTCACAACGCATTAGCGCGCTTTGAGTGGCCTCTCTTATCGACCGCTCATTTGTTTTAAGATCTTGATCCATCACCACAGCATGAATTACATAGTCAACTTTCAGTTTTCCGGCCCCGGTAACCACCGCTTCCCCCACTTTTACCGGCCCTTCGGAGACTGCTTCTTTCTCTATTGCGTCACCCCCTTTTTTCTTTATCGCTCCAGCAACCCCAGAACCCATCCAAAGGTGATTGTTCGCAGCATTGACTATGGCATCTCCATCGTATGAAGTTATATCTCCTTTATAAAGCCTTATCGTAACAGCTTTAACCTTTGCTTCTGTAAGCATCTTTCTCCCCCCAAGGGAAATATTAGATAGTATTTAACTATATGATAGTACACACATGACAATAGACTCAATTATTATCGAAGCTCGCAATAACTTTAAACTATATATAAAACATCTGCCGCCTATTGCACAGACAAAAATATTTCCATATAGCTAATAGGCCTTGGCAAATACGGCTAATTTGCCACCCTTTTTTTTCGTATAAAAACACGTCCCCTCAGTTGGCTCGTTTAACAGGAAACATCGTATGGTAGCGGTGGTTGCTTCCTTTATGGTCTTCTCATCCTCGGGAGAGCCAGCAAAGTATGCTTTGATAAACCCTCCTTTTTTGTTTAAGACCTCATTGAATTCCTCAAAGGAAGTCACGAGATAGGTGTTTTCCTCTCTGAAAGATCTTGCCCTCCGGTATAATGTGTTCTGTATATTTTCTAAAAGCCTGGGAACTTCTCTCTCTATTGCATCGAAGGATATGTTTACCACCTCACCCGTATCCCGTCTTACAGCGCGCAAATGAGATGACTTCATCTCCGCTTCTCCCAACTCCAATCGCAGAGGAACGCCCTTTTGAAGATGATAAAAGAATCTATCGCCCGGACGCATATGAAATTGAGTATCCAAAATAACCCGATTTGCTCCTAAAATTTTCTTAAGTCTTTCCAAGATCTTTTGTGCTTCGGGCAATATTTTCTCCTGTAACAGATTTTGGTCAGGAGTTATCGGTAAAATTACAGTTTTAACGGGCGCAACATTTGGGGGCAATACCAGGCCATCGTTATCAGCATGAGTCATGATAATTGCACCTATCAAACGCGTGGAAACACCCCAACTTGTTGTCCAGGCGTATTCCAATTCCCCATCCTTATTCTGAAATCTTATGTCGAAGGCCTTTGCAAAATTTTGGCCTAAAAAGTGGCTTGTTCCGGCCTGCAGTGCACGCTTATCTGTCATCATAGCCTCGCACGTATAAGTGTTTTCCGCTCCTGGAAATCTTTCTCCTTCCGACTTCTCGCCCGTCAGCACCGGAAGAGCCAGAACCTCTTCCATGAAAGAACGATAAACTTCCAACATTCGAAGAGTCTCTTCGAGGGCTTCTTCTCTCGTCGCATGGGCAGTGTGCCCCTCTTGCCACAAAAACTCAGAAGTGCGCAAAAACAGCCGCGGCCTTTTCTCCCAGCGAAGAACGTTACACCATTGATTTATCAGGATGGGAAGATCTCTCCACGACTGTATCCATTTGCTGTACATGTGCCCAATTACCGTCTCCGACGTCGGCCTGATAACCAAAGGCTCTTCCAGCTCTTCGCCTCCGGCGTAAGTAACGACAGCGCACTCCGGGGAAAATCCCTCAACGTGTTTGGCTTCCTTCTCCAAGAAAGAACTGGGAATCAAGAGAGGAAAATAGGCATTTACGTGCCCCGTCTCCTTGAAGCGCTCGTCCAGTTGGCTTTGTATGGATTCCCATATTGCATACCCCGTAGGGCGGATGACCATGCACCCCCTCACTGGGGCGTAGTCGGCCATTTCTGCAGCTTTTATTACATCCAGATACCACTGCGAATAATCTTTTTCTCGTGGTGTAATATTCCGAGCCATCTTCATTCCCTCCGCAATCTCGATCTACAAATTGATTATCCCTTCGTCCTCTAGGAGGCTCAATAGACGATCTTTGTTGAAACCAACCACGAATTTGTCCCCTATTTGAACCACGGGCACAGCCAGCTGATGAGTTCGCCTGACAAGCTCCATAGCCGCATTTCTATCGCGACTAATATCCACCACCTCAAAACCTATCCCCTTTTCAGATAAAACCTCCTTAACTTTTTCGCAAGCCGGACAGGATGGGCTCGTATAAACCTTGATATCCATAAAAGTATCACTCCCCATTTGCCAATAATTTAAAACAAAATAGCAACCCATAAAGGAATAGTTATTAACGAAACAAAAGTGCTAGTTGCGATAAGCCTGGCTGCATAGTCATGATCCATATTCATGCCCTTGGCAACAATGAATGTGTTTACAGCAACAGGCATTGCAGAAACTAGTATAACAGCGTTTCTAACATTATGGCCAACCGGCCAAAAGGAAAATAAAAACATGAGCAAAAGAGGATAAACGGCGTTTTTCATCAGAGTGTCGATCCAAGTTTCTTTCAAAGATTCGCCCATTTCCCTCAAGCGTATGTTTGCTCCCAGGGCAAGCAACGCCAATCCTGTGGCCGAATTGCTTAATATCTTAAGGGATTCGTCAATCCACAAAGGTAAATTGATGCGAAATATTTCTGAACACACCATAGCAAAAATACAAGAAATTATTAAGGGATTTTTTGCTAATTCCTTTAGCGTCTTTGAAACAGCGTTAAAGTTAAGTTTACCGTAAAGGCCGAGCTGTCCGCATGCAACGGAAAAAATATGGTAACCTACAAGCGATATCCCTAAATATTTGGATGCTGCCGTTACCCCTACCTTCCCCATAACCAAAGAAACAACGGGTATCCCCATATAAATGTTATTCGACCTCATGCAGGTCAGGAGGGAAACCCCCCGCCTTTGAGGATTTTTCTTCCACGGAGACATCACAAAAGAGACAGCGGGCATGATAATGAAAGAAACATACACAACATACAATAAATTTAGATCCTCTTTCGCAAATCCTCCTGAATAAAAGATGCTCCTGAAAAGAAGGGCCGGCAGTATTCCCCAATATAGAATGTTTTCCAAATTACCTACATCGCCTTTGATAACTTTTATGCGCCGCAAAAACCATCCCAATCCCATAATTGCAAATATGGGCAATACCACAGCTACATACTTCACAAGGCATCTACTCCTCTCAAAGAAAGACGCAGGGATCTCGAAAAATTATAAGCTACTTTTAGAAAAATTAATTACCGATCCTCTATCTAATGCTAAACTTTAATTGGAGGTGTATAAGCTTGGAAGCGCTCATGCACAAGAAAGATTTAACGGAATTTTTAAAAACACTTCAAATTCTTCCCGGGGAAATCGCTGCCTATGAAAAGATCCCCGCACAAGAGGCAAAATTTGGACCGTGGCCGAAAATCGACCCCAGACTTTCTGAATCCTTAAAAAAACTGGGCATAGAGAAACTATATACACACCAAACAAAGGCTATCGACCTTGCAATGGCCAATAAGCACCTAGTTGTCGTCACCCCAACTGCATCCGGAAAAACTCTATGTTACAACATACCGGTAATACATTCAATTTTACAGGACCAATCTTCAAGATCCCTTTACATATTTCCAACAAAGGCTTTAAGTCAAGATCAATTAGCTGAGATTAACGCGATAACAGAGGGAATCGATGTTTCTATAGCGACCTATACATATGATGGAGATACTCCTCCAAACGAGAGATCGAGGATCAGGGCTGCGGGACACGTTGTAATAACAAATCCAGACATGCTGCACACAGCGATCTTGCCTCATCATACCAAATGGATAAAGCTCTTTGAGAATTTAAAATACGTGGTAATTGATGAACTTCACACATATAAAGGAATTTTCGGATCCCATCTGGCGAACGTGATAAGGCGACTTAAAAGGATTTGCGCTTTCTACGGATCACATCCAACCTTCATTTTCTGTTCCGCCACCATTTCGAATCCCGGGCAATTGGCCGAAGGGCTGATCGAGGAACCCGTTGAGTTGATTGCCGAAAACGGGGCACCGAGGGCAGAAAAACACGTAATGATTTACAACCCTCCACTGATCAACAAAGGGCTCGGGATAAGGGCGTCTTCTATTTCTGCAACGGCAGACATTGCAACTCAGGCAATAGCCAATGGGATAAGCACTATAGTGTTCACCAGGTCAAGGATAAACGTTGAACTCTTGTTGACATATATCAGGGAAGGCCTCAAAAAGCTGCGTATAGACGAAAATCTCGTCAGTGGGTATCGTGGCGGATATTTGCCCAAGGAGCGAAGAAAGATTGAACGAAATCTCAAAAGCGGAAAAATTTTGGGCGTCGTTAGCACAAACGCCCTGGAGCTTGGGATAGATATAGGAAGCCTCTCTCTTGCCATAATACACGGCTATCCGGGCAGCATTTCTTCCGCTTGGCAACAGATCGGCAGAGCCGGCAGGCGTTTCGGGCATTCTGCGGCAATAGTAGTGGCCTCTTCCGGACCTCTTGATCAATTCATCGCCACAAAACCGAGTTACTTTTTTGGAGGATCACCCGAGTTGGCGAGGATTAATCCAAATAATTTATATATTTACGTCAATCACGTAAAATGTTCAGCTTTCGAGCTGCCCTTTTCCGAAGATGAACCCTTTGGTTCAACGAAACCAAAAGAGGCGCTCGAATACCTGGCCCAATATGACATCTTACATAAAGCCGGGTCAAGATATTTTTGGCAAAGCGATTCCTTTCCCGCACAGGATATTTCTCTAAGAAGCGCGACGAACGATAACTACACGATCATCGACATCACTGAAAAGCATAAGCCTAAAGTAATTGGAGAGGTAGACAGGCCAAGCGCGCCAATGCTGATCCACCCTGAGGCGATATATTTTCATGACGGAAAAAGCTATCAGGTAACCGAACTGGATACTAAGGGTTTGCGTTGCTATGTGAAAGGTGTATCTGTGGACTATTATACAGATGCAGATCTTGCTACGCGTTTGCAGGTTCTGGATATATTTAAGGAGGACGGCCATTGGGGTTTAGGCGAAGTTTTATTGAGCTTTAGACCTACGGTTTACAAAAAGATCAAGCTCATGACTCACGAAAATGTCGGATACGGACAAATTTACATGGACGAGGAAGAAATGCACACAACCGCATGTTGGTTTAAATTGGGAAAAGAATTCACAGACTCATTAAATGAAAGTTTCTTAAGTTCTGGACTTTTGGGTGTCTCCCATCTGATGAGAGTTGTCGCACCTTTATTTTTAATGTGCGATCGAGGCGATATAAGAGTACATCACATGGTTCGAGATCCCTTTTTTGAAACACCCAGTATATATATTGCAGACAATGTTCCCGGCGGAGTTGGCTTAGCGGATGGAGCCTTTGCCTTAAAGAAAAAACTAATAGATGCGGCCTCTGAGGCAATATATAATTGTCCCTGCGAGAATGGTTGTCCTGCCTGCACAGGCGCCTTGGGGGCAACAATGAATGCAAAATATGCCACCATCGCTTTGCTCGATATTTTAAACACACAAGAGGGTTTAAGATGAACGACTACATGCCGTTACACATGAAATTTCTGCTAGACAGCTCAAAGAAGAAAAATGAAGAAAGAAAAAGAACCCTTGTAAGAGGCCTCCCCCCGGGACGATTTTTGGACGATGAGGTATATTTTTGCGAGAGTAAGCATGAAATGTCGCCCTACAAAAACCGAGGTGAGTTGGAAAATCACTTACAAATCCTTTCTCATTGGGGAGCGAAAGAACCGTTGGTCTTTTTTGACCTGGAGACAACCGGGCTTTCCGGAGGTACCGGCACTTACGCTTTTTTAGCAGGAATAGGCATGCTCGATCAAGATCAATTTATCGTTCGTCAATTATTCTTGTGCTCACCAAGGGCCGAAGGAATCTGGCTCCAAAAACTTATGGAAATAATTCCCTACAAACCTTCCTTCGTGACATATAACGGCAAAAATTTCGATCTTCCACTCATCAACACTCGCTTTATCCTATCAAGGATAGAACCTATTGAACCGACAGGACATTTAGATCTACTCCACCTCGCAAGAAGACTTTGGAAAAAGCGGATAGGCTCGTGCACCCTATCCAATGTGGAAAAGCAAATTCTTGGCATCGACAGAAAAACCGAGGATGTCCCGGGATTTCTCATACCTGAACTTTATGCTCAATTTCTTAAAACAGGAGACGCTTCAGGATTAAGTGGCGTATTTTATCACAACGAGATGGATATTTTGTCGCTTTGCATGCTCTTCAATAAAGTGGCAATGACTCTTTCCGGAAGGAGCACCGATCCACACGAAATCGACATGGCCGGAGATGCTTGGTATAACTACGATTTAAATAAGGCCAGCCGCTTATGGGAAAAGGCATCCTTGCTAACTCCTCCTGCAAAAAACGCCATATGGAAGCTGGCAATTGAATACAAGAGGCAAGGAGATCATTGCGAAGCTTTGTCTCTCTTCAAAAAGTTATATGACATGGAATACAAAAAGATAGACGTCGCCGTTGAAATATCCAAAATCTATGAACATCAACTCAAGAATGCAAAAGAAGCCCTACTTTGGGCCGAAAAAGCCATGGATAATTTTCTTAGGTATAGACCTTTCTTATCTTCGATAAGAAAGGGGAAAATGGCCGATCTAACTAAACGAACAGATCGGTTAAGAAATAAAATCCGCCTACGTTGATGCAAAACACTATAATTACATACTTAAAGCCATTAAAGCCTTTGATAAAGGCTTTAATGGCTTTAAGTATGCAGTTGCTACATTAAATTAAACTTTCTTGCTTTTTACCTACCCTATTTATTAGTAATCAGAGAAACAACTACAAAAACCACAAGGGAAATTAAAGCAGCGAATATCTCCACAGGGGCTCCAAACAGCGAAACTCCGCCAACTATTCCCCATAAAGCAACGATCGAGCCTACGACCAAAGAAGCTAAGGCTCCTGCTTTAGTGGCGCCCTTCCATAAAAATCCTCCGATGACGGGGACAAATACACCTGCAGTGTACATAGTGTAGGAATAAATCAGGGCATCTATGATACCGGGTACCATCAATGCAATTACCAAGGCTAATATACCAATGACAAAAGTAGAAATTCTTGAAATCTTAAGCAATTCTTTTTCTTGATCTGTTTCGCTAGCATGAAATATTTCAATCCAGAAGTCCTTTACAATATGAGATGTGGCAGCTGATAACAATGAATCTGCCGTCGACATAATGGCAGCCAACAGCGCAGCAAGGATCACTCCGCCGAGCAATGGTCCCATCATGTTCTTTAATATCCAGGGTACGGCCATCGACGGATCTTCCAGATCTGCCAAAGCATTGGCACCCATGCCCATAATGGCAGGGAAAAAGCTGACTATTACCAAAACAATGCCGCCTACCAGGGCAGCTCCTTTAGCTGTTGTCCCATTTTTAGCAGAAAAAAGCCTTTGGTAAAAGTCTTGGCCTATAAGAGTGTACATCACTGTAGGGACGAGCAACCACATGATACTTGCGGTTCCCATTCCCCATATGCTCAAATATTCCGGCCCTACGGCTTTCGCTTGAAGAAGCGATTCCAGACCTCCAAAACCTCCGGTATGTCCCAAAACTATAAATGCTGCAACTATAACTCCGATAGCTCCAAGAAGCATCTGTATTAAATCGGTTAAAGTTACAGCCCACATCCCCCCTGCAGTGGTGTACATGATGAAGACAAGGGTCGCCAGAATTGCTCCGGTATTTCCGGTTATTCCCAAAATACCCAAAGCTCCTCTGGCCGAAAGCACCTGTGCTGCCAAAATTCCTATTAAAGCAACTATAGAAAGCAATGAACCGAGAGCCCTAATAGTCTTGCCACCATAGCGCTTCTCCAGGTAATCCGGGACGGTATAAAAGGCCAGATCGCGAAATTTTCTCGCCGTAACCAAACCCAATAAAATTAATCCAATGCCGCAGGAAACACCATACCACGCTCCGGACAACCCATACCTGAAACCATACTCTCCGCCACCCATGACTGCACCGCCCCCAAAATGCGTTGCAGCAAGAGTAGCGGCACAAAGGACAATTCCGAGCCTTCTGCCCGCAAGCAAAAAGTCAGTCATCCCCTTGACATAAACCTTGCCAACCCACCAACCTATTAAAAGAAGCACAGCCATATAAAATATAACTATGTATAACACCGCTTCACACCTCCCTCTTAACTTTCTCTACGTGAACAGCATTCCCGGTAGGTATGTACAAAGCCCTTCCGGCAAAAGCCTCGCCCAAAACGTAATTTGCTGCCTCTTCTATATTGTCTGTTATAAGTCCCGGAAAGGCAACGTTCTTGTTTTTTGTGACTAAGGCACACCGTCGCCCCTGAAGCTCGTGAACCGTTTTAGTAGCTATATAAGCAGGAATTGTAAAATCCTTCTTCAGTTCCTCTATCGCTACAACTAAGTCACCCATTGCAAGCCTCATAAATCTGTCGAAAATGGGAGTGCCCATGCCTTCCCTGAGCTCCGCAACCAAAATTATGCCTCCCCTATCTTTGATGCCATGATATACAGCCGTCAGCGCTTTTGTCGCCTGGTAAAGCTCTAAATCATAGGGATAACCGCCACATGAGACAAAGGCAACATCTGCAAGCTCATCCACCCATATGGTCTGTAAAGCCTGAGCTTCTCTTACTCCTTTTCTCCAGGCCTCCAAGAAATTCCCTGCTACATACGAATGTGGTTTTCCTCTCTCGTCAGTTATTACGTTTAAAAGAAATGATTTTTTGTCCTTCAAAACAACCTTTGTATATTCTTCCATATCTAGAGCTACAGGGTTTTTATCGAGCTCGCCACAGGTAACTTTTTCATTAAATTCATTTCCGATCAATCCGTTACGGTGGTTTGCCTGGATCGATTCTCTTGAACTTATGCCCGGAATTATGATTTTTCTTCCCCCTGCAAAGCCGGCCAAATCGTGATAGCAAATGCCTCCCAAGAGGATCAAAAGATCTGCCTCATAGGCATCTTTTTGTATCACTATAGGTGTGCCGCGGCTGGTAACCTTACCGGTGTCCGTTAAATTTTCGGTAGATTGATGACACAGGACATGGTCTTGAGGTTTTCTCGCTTCGCCTAAAACTACCCTTTCTTCATCACTCGACATCCTGCGATGTTGACCTGTAGCTATAAGCCAAGTTACCTCACCTACGCCTGCTGTGCTCAACCTTTTTCTGACGGCTACACACATCCTGTCTATTCCCTGCCAGGCTCGCGTGATATCGGGCACTAAAACGACAACCTTGCGGCAACCGGCAGCAAGTTCTTCCAAACGAGGCGATTCTATTGGAGAATTCAAAGCCTGCTCTACGTCGACGGGTCTTACTTCTCCAGCTCGAGTTGTCGTATTTATTATGTCATACTGGCACTCCCAAAGAAGGGTATCGTCGCCCATTTTAAAAGCCAATGATTTCATAAAAGTCCACCTCCCACTGTCAATAGATTAACATAAAAAACGATCATTTGAAGCATAAAGTGTAGCGAATCCGTAAGACTGATGCAATATAATGTGATCTAAAATATAATAGAATTTAACCCTTGACGAAGAAGGAGATGATCTTTTGTGTTCGTTAGCCCTACTTACGGTCCTCTCGAACTCGACCAAGTGATCAAACGAATGTGCAACTTTATGGCTCAAGAGGGAAATTATCGGATAATAGTTGGAACCGATTCACAACTTCTAATCAGCAGCACGCTTTTCGTTTCCGCAATAGTGGTCCACAGAATTGGACGGGGTGGGATTTATTTTTACAAAAAAACCTACGATTCAAAACCCTACTCCATCAAGGAGCGCATCTTAACGGAAACCTCGATGAGCCTTACACTTGCAAGCGAAATACTCCAACTTCTCGCCCAAGACATTATCCTCTGCGAACAATATAGACAATTACTTGAGATACACCTCGACGTCGGAGAAAAGGGTCTTACGAGGGAGATATTAAATATGGTCGTCGGCATGGTAAAAGGAAGCGGCTACGTGGCCCACATAAAACCTGATGCCTTCGCCGCTTCCTGCGTAGCCGACAAATACACAAAGAGCGCTTAGTTTTTTAACGTGGCTTTGTATCCGATTTCGTCCAGAGTTTCTATGACACTTTCAATGTCATCGGTATCTGCTTCGACCGTCTTGTTTTCCAGGTTCACTTTAAATTCCGTTAAACCCAGCTCTTCTAAAGTCTTGGAAATTCTTTTAACGCAATGTTGACACGACATATCCGGAACGTCCAGTATGAAATGCGCCATCCATAAATCTCCTCCTTACTTTACTTTTTACCCTTCTAGTATCAGTTCTTTTAACGTGTTCAAATCTTCCTCAAATTTTTTACAAGTCATTTTCAATGGTTGAGGTGAAGTCATATCCACTCCCGCTACCTTCAAGGCGTCAACGGGATCCATGGAATCGCCCAAGGAAAGAAACTTCAAATAGCGATCCACCGCCTGCTTTCCGTCTTTCAATATGCTCGCAGCAATTGCAGTGGCAGCCGAATAGCCGGTGGCGTATTGGTAAACATAATAGGCATTATAAAAGTGCGGAATTCTGGCCCATTCCAAAGGCAATTCTTCATCTATAAATAAAGTATCGCCGTAATGCCTTTCATACAAATCTCTCCATATGGAGCTAAAGTCTTCATTCGTTAAGGGAACACCTTTCTCCAATCTTTCGTGCACTTGAAGCTCAAATTCCGCAAAGAGCAATTGCCTGTAGACCGTGGTGCGCACCTGTTCCAATCCATAGTTGATCAAATAGACCTTTTCGGCTTTAATGTTAGCTCTTTTAATCATGTGTTCAAGCAATAATATTTCGTTAGTCGTTGAAGCGACCTCGGCCGTAAAAATGCTGACACCGGAATATACGTAAGGTTGGTTTTTAAAAGTAAAATGGGAATGCATCGCATGTCCCATTTCGTGAGCCAAGGTGAAGACGTCCCTGAAGGTCCCGTTGAAATTTAAAAGCACGTAGGGATGTACTCCGTAAACGCCCCAAGAGTAGGCCCCATTCCTCTTGCCCCTGTTTTCGTACACATCCAACCACCTGTTTTCGAAGGCTCCCAAAAGAGCTTTCCGATACTCATCGCCCAGAGGAAACAGGCCCTCTATGACGATATTTTTTGCTTCATCAAAGCTGTATCTCGTCTTGGGTTCCGGAAAAAGAGGAACATAAAGGTCATAAAAATGCATCTCATTCAGGTTTAAAATTTCTTTTTTAAACAATACATATTGCCGAAGGGGAAACAGCCATTGGTTTATCGTTTCTAACGCTTTTTCATAAACGATTGTCGGGATGTTCTCGGGATGAAGCGAGGCCTCCAGTGTTCTGTCGTAATTCCTCGCTTTGGCATAAAACATGTCCTTTTTTAAGCTTCCCAAATAGGTGGCAGAAATGGTATTTTTAACTTTTTTATAACTTGAGAAAAGACCTTTAAAAGCATCGCGACGCAAACGCCTGTCTCTGCTGTGTAAAAAATATGAATACCTTTCCTCGGATAGTTCCACCTCCGTTCCTTCTTCGTCTTTGATCTTCGGGAACTCCATATCTGCATTTGTTAAGAAGGAAAATATATCTTCGGGAACTCTCGCCACATCTCCGGACATGGCAAGCAATTTTTCCCCCTCAACAGAAAGAATATGACCTTTAAGGCGCATTATCCTGGCAAGTTCAACCCTGTATAAATCAAGGCTAGGGTCCTCGGTTAAATACCTTTCGACTCCCTCCGGACCCAACGATATTATGTTAGGTACAAAAGAGGATACTGCCTCGGAAAAGCGCAGATACATCAAAGAAGCGCGTTGCACCATGGATTGAGCCTTTGTATCACGGGCATCTTCGTGACATTTAAAAGAAGCATAGGCATAAAGTTTTCCCAACTCCTCCGCAACTTCGTCCCTGAGCTTAAGAGCATTCAAAAGCGATCTGGCCGAAGATACAATGTCCTTGCCGGCTCTTTGCAATTCCTCCACCTTAACTTCCAGATTACGTAACCTTTCGTCCCAGGCCTCTACATTCGGATAGAGATCTTCCAGTCGCCACTTATATTCCTCCGGTATTTCATCCCTCTCGGGAATGTCTGAAATCCTTTCTTCGGACATAAAGATACTCCTTTCATTCAAACACTTTTTATCCTTAACGAATTCAATATTACTGATATAGAACTCAAAGCCATAGCTCCTTCGGCAATAATTGGGTGCAGCAAGGCAGACATTGCCAAAGGAATCGCTATAACGTTATATCCAAAAGCCCAGGCCAAATTTTGTCTAATTACACTAAAGGTTTCTTTCGAAATCTCGATGAGATCCACAACCTTTGAGGCTCCACCATTTAATATTACGACGTCTGCACTGTCTATGGCCAGATCTGTGCCGCTCCCCATGGCCACACCTACATCGGCAGCTTTCAAAGCAGCAGCGTCATTCATGCCGTCTCCTGTCATCATAACCTTTTTGCCCGCTCCTTGATAGTGTCTTACTATATTGACCTTATCATCCGGACGAACGCCCCAATAAAAGTCCTTTATACCCAATTCACTTGCGACCACTTTAGCTGTTCCCTCGCCATCGCCTGTGGCTAACACGACATCTACACCCATGCTCTTAAGGCGACGCACAACCTCAAAGGAATCCTCCCTTATTGGGTCAAATACCCCAATGTAGCCCAATATAGAACCATCCCTCATTACTTCGACAACTGTGTAGCCCTTCTCAAGTAATTGACGATATCTTTGAGGATTTTCCGGTCTTCCGACCAAGTATGATTGACCCCTTGCCGTACCTCTGATGCCTTCGCCAACTATCTCTTCGAAATCATTTATCTCGACATCGCCTTTCTTTAATTCAGCTATAGCTTTCCCTAAAGGGTGATTGGACAGGGACTCCAGGTTTCCAACGATATTTGCCACTTCTTCTGTAAGGTTGTGCTCTACAACCTTGGGTGATCCCAAAGTAAGGGTACCAGTCTTATCGAAGATAACGACGCCTACATCTTTTGTAGTTTGTATGGCCTCTGCATTTCTTATTATGAGCCCCTGACGCATAGCCTTGTTCGTTCCCGTTATTAAAGCCATTGGTATCGCTAAACCAAGCGCACAGGGGCAGGCGATCACTATGGTTGTAACAAAGGCAAAAACTCCTACCGACAGAGGATCTCTGGACTCGATAACCCAGGGCAAAATCTGTTTAGCATGGCTTAAAAGGCTTCCCCACTCTTCAACATTAAAAGCCCATAGCACACCCGATAGCAGAGCAAGAAAAGTCACTATTGGAACAAAAACATTTGTAATCCTATCCGCAAGAGCCTGAATGGGAATCTTTGAACCCTGAGCTTCCTGAATTAATGATATCATCTGCGAAAGAAAGGTATCTTCACCGACTTGAGTAACGCGAACCTTGAGGAAACTCGATAAGTTAAGAGAGCCAGAAGTAACTTTATCGCCCGATTTTTTAAGAACGGGCATCGGTTCGCCCGTGATCATCGCTTCATCCACGGAAGAGACGCCTTCTGCAACTTCACCATCTGCGGGAATGCGCTCCCCCGGTTTAACTGCTATCAAAAATCCCTGCTTTACGGCTTCTATGGGCATTAAGATTTCCTTGCCATCTTCGGTGATAACTCTTGCTTCCTGGGCTTTCAGCTTCAGTAACGCCTTTACTTCTTTGGAGGCTTTGTCCCTCAGGCGTGATTCTATAAAACGTCCAGTCAGATGAATTGACATAATCATTGCCCCTATGCTTCCAAAAGACGTCTCAAATAAACCGACCGAGGCTAATAGGGCAGTTATCAATGAAGTGAGGGATCCTAAAAAAACGAGAACATCCATATTAGCATGAATATGAGATAAAGCGATCCATGCCCCCTTTATCGTCTGTTTTCCTGCTATAAATATGACCAATGCCGAGGCTATTGTTTCAGCGTAATAAAACCACGAAATATGATATCCCGCCATATGCAAAAACATCAATAACATTAGAGGAACCGTTATAGACCATGCAAATATAACGTTTCGTTTAGATGCCCTGTAACGTCGGGCTTCAAAGTTTTCTTGAGATTCATAGGTTACACCGTAACCTACCCTTTCTACTGCCTCTTCCAAAACCCTCTGGGGAACATCTTTCTCTAAAAGAACAAATGCCGTTTCAGTCGCCAAATTTACAGCGGCAAACTTAACCCCCTCTACTTTTTTCAATGCCTTTTCGACAGTCATCGCGCATGTCGCACAAGTCATTCCCGTTATTCGAAAATTCCTTTTCTCCTCAGTAGTCATATTCATTCAGTCATCTCCACCGGCGAGTTCTATTTAGGTATATATTAACATTATTAGTAATACCTAAATTCTATTAACCATTTTAGGGCAAGCTCTTTTATAATTCAAGCTTGCCCTTTTAAGGCACCGTTTAAGAAAGAGGCGTCACGCTTTTTATCAATATATACATCTTTCCGCTGCCGAGAGAGGAGCGGGCCTCTCCCTCGATGTAAATGGGAGCGCCATCTTCGAGAGAGCATAAAGTTTCTTCGATTTGAGGATCATAAGTTCTCATAAGCAAATAGTCATGCCTGGGTTCCCCGTTTATATCGATGAAATCCCTTCGCAGAGAACACTGAAAGTACCTTCCACATCTGTTTTCCTTTATCGATTCGCCGCTAAGAAAATGCAAATAGCCAGACACCCTAACCTCGTTTACCCCCAATTTTTCCTTGAGCGTCAAATCCTCCACTTCAGTCGCCTCCTTTAAGATAAAAAAATTGGAGAGGGCAGGACACCCCAACCCTCTCCGGACACAAACATATCGTTTTATTTTTCTCTGAGGCATTACCGACGCCCTTGAACGCCACCTCTTCGGGCGTGTTGGAAAACACCCTGAACGTCAGCAACCCCTCCCTCATCTAAACGCCTCCTAAAATTGTCTTGTAACAATATAGTAACCTAGTTTTAGAAATTATCCAAGTACCCTTTGTGTAATTTTCATTTAATTTTATTGGTTATTCGATGGTGCACCGCTTTGTCGCTGCTCTATACCCTTAAGCCACTGCTCAAATTGCCATCGGGAGACATCCGTTCTCAGAGATAAAATCCTTTCATGTAGCTCCGTTGCCTTTTTTTGATCTAATTTATCCTCCAAAAACAACATTCTTAATTCTAATTGAGTGCGCTCGAGATCGCGCATCTTCTGGGCTATCTCTGCCGGGACTTCATATCTATAGGGGTATCCCCCTAATCCTTTTCGCCCCCCAAAGTCATCGTCACCGTCGTAACCGCCCCACATGTAGGCAGGACCGGGGCACCATCCTCCCCACATTCCCGGTCCTCCCCGACCGGCACCCCACATACTCCTAGGGCCGGAACCATAAAAGGCAAAGGCAGAACCACCGATTAACAATACGAGCAAAGCACCTAAAACAGGAACCCAAGGTCTCTTCATGACCTAACACCTCCGTTATTTCATTAATTTTCATTCTACGTTCATATGATAACAGGGATGTCATGCGAGTCCTCGGTATTCCAAAGTATACCCCTATGAGTAAAAATACTTAAACAGTGTCCAAATAAATTCAATGCACCGAGCAAAGGCATGTTCTGTGTATGGCTAAAATATCGGACAACAATGCCTGACCTGTTTCTATTCTTCCCGCCCCGGGACCTATGACAGTCACCTCTCCTAAGTGATCTGTAGCCACTGTCAATGCATTTGTAGGACCCATCACGTTACCTAAAGCATGACTAACGGGAATGAACTTGGGAGATACGCTTGCCAAAATCTCGTTCCCCTCTTTTCTGACCTCTGCAATTAATTTAATGCGCTCTCCTTCTTTTTTTGCCTCGATCACTTTTTCTTTTGTAACCTTTGTTATACCCTGTCGTGCGATATCGGTAACTTTAATATTCGCCCCAAAAAATAACTTCGCCATTATAGTCGCTTTTACTGCAGAATCCCAGCCTTCTACATCTGATGTCGGATCCGACTCGGCGTATCCCATTTTTTGCGCTTCCATCAAAGCTTCAAGATAGTCGTAGCCCTCTTCCATTTTGCTCAATATATAGTTTGTCGTACCATTAACAATACCCGCTACGGACTTTACATCGCACCCGCTCATGCATTCCAACACCATATTTATGCAGGGCGTACCCGATAGAACTACACCTTCATATCTCAAACAAACACCATTTTCTTTGGCGACGCTTTCCAGTTCTTCCAAAGCTAAGGCTATAGGTCCCTTATTAGAGGTAACGACATGGGATCCGACTGAAAGAGCCTTGCGCATGTGCGACAACCCAGGCTCTCCTGACTCTAGATTAGTAATAGTCGCCTCGGCGACGATATTGGCTTTTGCCCTTTCAATTAGTTGTAAAGTCCCTTCAGCTGTAAACTCCGGCCTATCTTTCAAAGACCCCTTCTGAGCCATTTCCTTCAATACAGCATCTAAATCCAATCCGTCTTCATTGAATAGGGAACCTCTAACGGGATCTGCAATGAAGGTCACCAAAAATTCAAAGTCGTAACGCTGTTGCAATGCCTCTTTCTTGCGATTCAAAATGTGAGCTAAACCTTGTCCGACGTTCCCAAACCCGACGATACCAATCTTCCAAAGCAAAGCATACACCCCCACAGCCTACATACTATAAACACCGTATATAGTTAATTTATACCTCAAATACGCAGAGAAGCCAAAGGTTTCCTAAGAATAAATAACCAAGACCGCTGAAAATTCTAATATACATTATTGTATTAACTAATGACATTACGAATGATACTTACTATAGATAATGTTTGCTTAATTTCGGTTCAAACTGAGGTCTATATTAGGAGATTCATACACTTTTTTTAGCAACCTCTAACAATAATTTCTTATATCAGCTCGTCAATGATATTATCAAACCCAAAAATATCTTATTCCATTTGCCGCTGGACAAAATAATAACTGTTAATTATAATTTTGAAAGGATGTTTTATAGTATGGTATAGTATTTCATAATATTTCTAGTGAAGGAGGCAAAGGTTTTATCAACATTGTATAATTTATTCAGAATCGGTGTAGTTTTAGTAAAGTTGCAAAATTGTACATGCATGAGAGGTGATGAGAAATGCGTAAAGTTTTGTTGGGGTTGTTGATATTGATGCTTGTGGTCGGTCTTTTTGCTAATCCATCGAAAGCCCAGGATAACAAATATCGTATAGGAGTAGTTTTTAAGGCGCTGGATAGTGATTCTTGGTTAACAATGAAAAAGGGTGTCGAGACAGCTATGCGAAGTCATAATGTTGAAGCAATTATTTTAGCTCCGGACCGAGAAGTCAACGTTCAACAACAAGTACAAATTGTTGAAGATCTCATTACGCAAGGAGTTGATGCCCTTTGCATAGCACCTTCTGGATCGCAGGAACTTATACCAACATTTGAAAAAGCCTACCAAGCCGGGATTCCCGTACTTTTAATTGACACCGATGCACCTTGGGACAAAAAAGCTTGTTTTGTTGGCACTGATAACTATCAAGGAGGCACTGTAGCAGGTTCGTTTATTGCCCAAAGCTTAAATGGCAAGGGAAAGGTAGCTTTAATAACAGGCATAATGGGACATCAAACTCACATGGATCGTGTAAAAGGAGCTGAAGACGTTTTTGCTAAGTTTCCTGATATAAAAATAGTCGCAAAGCAGCCAGCTAATTCGGAAAGAGCTCTAGGTATGCAAGTAATGGAAAATATTCTAACGTCAAATCCTGATCTAGATGCGGTGTTTTGTACTAACGCCGAAATGGCTGTGGGAGCATTACAGGCAACAGTTGCAGCAGGCAAAAAAATAATAGTTGGCTTTGATGATGACAGAGATATTCTTAATAACATAGCAAGTGGTAATATAACAGCTACTATAGCACAAAACCCATTCGATATGGGAAGATTTGGAATCGAAATGGCTGTAAAACTTCTAGAAGGAGAGGAAATTCCAAAAAGAATCGACACAGGAACTACTCTAGTTACAAAAGATAATGTAGAAGACTTTATTAAGAAGAAAGAAAACATTTTTCAAAACTAAATAAACTATATCTCTATCAGCTGAAAAGCCATACTTTAACTGCAATTAACCTGAATGATCGCCTTAATGCTGTTGCGTATATATTTTGAGATTGCTGAAAATTGCTCGAAACTTATTGAAAACAAAACATATAATAGCTTTATTTATTAAAAGCAAAGCAAAAATCAAAATTAATGTGGCTCTTTTGCAATGTTATGTTGATTTGTAATATAAATAGGTATTTTTTCAGCAACCTCAAATTTATTATTATCAAGTAGGTTCTAATATGTTAGGAGGCTAAAATATGTCTCATCTTGTAACCTATGGAATGGTAGGAGGAAGCAAAAAAGGGCAAATTGGGAAAGTGCATCGAAAAGCAATAAACTTACATGGAAAGGCAAAAATAGTTTGTGGTGCCTTCTCGCGAAATTTTAATGATACACTAGATCTTGGTAAAGAGTTGAATTTAAGCGAGGAAAGGCTATATAAAAATTATGAAGAAATGGCAGAACAAGAACGTAGCAGGCCTGATAAAATAGATTTTGTATCGATAGTGACACCTAATAAAACGCACTATGAAATTTCAAAAAAATTCCTACAATGTGGTATTAATGTGATGTGCGAAAAGCCTTTCACTTGTTCATCACAGGAAGCGGAAAAATTACGCATTCTCGCTGAAAAGAACGATTTACTTCTTGGGATTTCTTACTCTTTTACAGGATATTCAATGATTAGATATGCTCGAGAAATGATTAGAAGGGGAGAAATTGGCGAGGTCAGATTTGTTAATGCCCAATACTTATGTGACTGGATGGCTAAAGTACCCTTTAGAGGGAAAAACAAGCAGCAAGATTGGAGATCCGATCCAAAATTATCAGGAATATCTAACTGCGTAGCAGATATCGGGTCTCATGTTGAAAACCTTATATATTATTTAACGGAGCTAAGGATTGAATCATTAAGTGCTAGGATAGATCATTTTATCGAACAAGATGGGCTTGATGATAATGCTTCTATATTAGTAAATTATAACAATGGAGCCAGAGGAATATATTGGACATCGCAAGTAACCATAGGACATGAAAATAATTTAAATTTTGGCATTTATGGAACAAAAGGTTCAATCGAATGGTCAAGGGAAAATGCGAATTTTTTAAAAGTATCGACGATCGAACAACCCTTTTCGGTTGTAACTCGAGGAAATGATCATATTGATGACTACATAAAACAAGATTACGTAACACCTGGTGGACACACTGAAGGCTACATAGATGCCTTCGGTAGGATTTATGACAAGTTTATCTCTGCCATAATTCAACAAAAAAATGGCGTACAGTCTAATAAGAGTGATTTAGAATTTAAAACTGCTGAATCAGGCATTTCAGGAATGATATTTATAGAAAAATGCATTGAAAGCGCTACTCACGAAGGTGTTTGGGTAAATATATAATGATAATTTTTTAAGCCAGATATTGAAACTTTTTTATTATAAGTATAGGTTGGTGGTATATGGTGATTAAAGTTCTTTGTATTGAAACATTATTTAATGATTATCCGTTTGAAGATAGGTTCTATTTAACAAAGAAGCATGGATTTGATTATGTTGAATTTTGGTCATGGGCAGATAAAGATATATCTCGTATAAAAGAGCTATGTGATGTTAATAATCTAAAAGTTGCTGCATTTTCTGGAGATCAAAATTATTCGCTGCTTGATAAAAGTGAACAAGATAATTATATCAGATTTGCCAAGAATTCTATTGAAATTGCCAAATATTTGAATTCTAATTATTTGGTACTCCATTCTAATCCTTTAGACAATAATGGCAATGTATTAAAAACATATGATTACATTGATAATGATAATAAGATTCTTAATATTATTGACACTTTAAAAGCGCTAGTGCCAATTGCAGAGGATGCTGGTATACTGTTAGTATTGGAACCACTAAATTCTATAATTGATCATCTTGGCAATTTTTTAACTCATACTGAAGATTCTGTAAAAATTATCGAAGCAGTTGGTTCACCTAATATTAAAATTCTATATGATATTTACCATATGCAAATAATGGAAGGAAACCTTATTAACACGATTAAAAAATATGTTAATATGATTGGTCATATACATATCGCTGATGTCCCTGGAAGACATGAACCAGGAACAGGTGAAATAAATTATAGTAATATATTTAAATGTTTAAATTCTATTAATTATAGTAGCACAGTAGGATTTGAATTATATCCACTTTATTCTACAGAAAAAGCATTGAATATGATAAGAACTTTATAATTTATGGATAAAATAATTAAAAATATTAAGATTTATATGATCATGGCAATTGAGTAGTTCTGTGATCAAGAGTCCTTTTTCCTGGGTGCCGATCAGAATGACTTTCCCCTTATTACTCAAGATTTTCATATCGATGCCCAGGACTCTTTAAAAGCTTGACGCTTCTCTCCAATACATCCTTTTTAACTTTGAGTATCTTAATAATTTTTTGAGGATCCTGATCTCCGATTTGATCTCTCCCTACTTCTTGATTGTTATTGGATTATTATGGCAAACACAATTACCTTTGACACCTCTAATAAGGCGTATATTTTATTTTTGCTCAAAGCAACTCTAATTTCAAATAGATTTAATAGATTCACTGTCAAGGCCACGCCCAGTTATTCCACTTTCACTACCTCCAAAGGGGCCGTTTAGTTGATTCTTACCGGCCTTTAGGCAAATTAATTTACACCTCCACTGAGTTTCTTGTGTACGTTAGGTGCCAATTCGTTGTCATATATTCCAAGAGCTTCTATTTACCATGGCATCCTAATTATATTATCGCAGCAATGTATTGAACTTCGGTGTAATAATATCTAGATCGCTATACCAAATCACCCTTTTGTCCACTTTTAGGTCATTTTGCATTTTATTAAATTCTAGACAAACAAAGAAACACTACTTATAATTTAAAATGAAGTTTTGTAATATGGTATTTCATTTCATATTACTAATGTTTGTTAGAAGAGGGGGTGACAATGCAGAGAACCTTTTACTAATGTTTGTTAGAAGAGGGGGTGACAATGCAGAGAACCTTTGTGTGCAGTTTGGTGTTTTAGTATAGTGCTATAACAAAAGAAGAGGTGAATAGCATGCGTAAGTTTTTTTTGGTGTTTTTGGCATTTGTTTGCATGGTAACTTTAATAGCTAGTCCTTCACAAGCTAAAGATAGTCAGTATCGCATAGGAGTTGTCTTAAAAGCTCTAGATAGTGATTTTTGGCTCTCTGTTAAAAGAGGTGCAGAAGCAGCTGATAAAAAATACGATAATGCAGAAGTCATCATTTTAGCTGCAGATAGAGAGATAAACGTTCAACAACAAGTACAAATTGTTGAAGATCTCATTACGCAAGGAGTTGATGCCCTTTGCATAGCACCTTCTGGATCGCAGGAACTTATACCAACATTTGAAAAAGCCTACCAAGCCGGGATTCCCGTACTTTTAATTGACACCGATGCACCTTGGGACAAAAAAGCTTGTTTTGTTGGCACTGATAACTATCAAGGAGGCACTGTAGCAGGTTCGTTTATTGCCCAAAGCTTAAATGGCAAGGGAAAGGTAGCTTTAATAACAGGCATAATGGGACATCAAACTCACATGGATCGTGTAAAAGGAGCTGAAGACGTTTTTGCTAAGTTTCCTGATATAAAAATAGTCGCAAAGCAGCCAGCTAATTCGGAAAGAGCTCTAGGTATGCAAGTAATGGAAAATATTCTAACGTCAAATCCTGATCTAGATGCGGTGTTTTGTACTAACGATGAGATGGCTTTAGGGGCACTGCAAGCCGCAGAAGCTGCGGGAAAAAAGATAATAATTGTTGGATTTGACGCTAACAAAGATGCACTGGAAAGCATTATAGATAATGGATTAACTGCTACAATCGCTCAAAACCCATTTGCTATGGGTTTGTACGGAGTTGAAAACGCAATAAAACTGCTCAACGGAGAAGAAATACCTAAAAAGGTCGACACAGGAACGACTCTGGTTACCATCGATAACGCAGAAGAATTTCTCAAACAAAAAGAAGAATTATCTTTGTAAAGTAAATTATTAAATTTAAAGTATTACAAATACAAGGCTGCTCCTTAAGGAGCAGCCTTGTATTTGTAATACTTTATTATTATTTTAAATATTTATTTTGATACCAATATACATTCGAATGAATTTGATAAAAGATCCGATATACATCAAGTCGTTAATTATTTGTATTGTAAAACATTCAAGATACATCTTATTCTTATTTAGTTTTATCTAAAATTGTATTTCATTTGCAGGAGGTTCGAACAGTTTTGCAGCAGCATTTTATTATTTATAGATATTATGACTAATGATTAAACCAATCACCATACGACCATTTAGCCCATCATGAGGAATATCGTTTTTTGTAGTGGACAAGCTAAATAAATCATGCTATATTTACATACAAAGGAGGCGATGTTTGTATGAAATTTTCCTTTGTTATATCATTACAGAACACTAAGTTTAACGCTATTGCTCTCAAAGAAAACTTGCAGCAAAACCTCGAAAAACTTAAAAAGTTATCCTACGATGGAGTCGAATTGGCTATTCGTGATCCTAGTACTGTGAATATTGATGAAATGAATGCGCTACTCAATAAAAACAATTTTACCGTATGTGCCATCGGGACAGGACAAGCTTTTGTAGAAGATGGTCTATCTTTAACTCATCCAGATCCAAATATACGTGCTTATGCTATTAACAGGATCAAAAAATTTATAAACTTAGCTAGTAATATTATGGGCAAACCTAAAATTATAATCGGGCTGATAAGGGGCATGAAAAAAACAAATGTTAATGCTGAAAATTATTTTTATAAGTCAATGCAAGATATACTTTTGGAAGCGGAAAAATACAAAATTGATATATTGATAGAACCAATAAATAGATATGAAACCGATTTTATAAACAATATTCATGAAGCATTGATTTTTATAAGAAAACTCAACCACCCGAGACTGCTGTTGTTAGCAGACACTTTTCATATGAACATCGAAGAACCCAATGTATGGCAATCCCTTGAAATATGCAAAGAAAAGCTGGGCCATATACATGTCGCTGATACCAATAGATGGGCTCCGGGATATGGCCACTTTGAGTGGGATATATTTTCTCAAACTCTAAAAAAAATAAGCTATTCTGGCTGGATTTCTGGTGAAATGCTACCAAAACCAAGCGAAGATGAAGCCATATCCCACACAATTACGCTTTTGCGTTCATTATTTAGTTAACAGGATTGCTATTCGATAGGAGGTGCACTAATGTGAAACAAGATGACAAAAAACCTTTTGTTTTAATGATGGAAGGCATAGTTAAGCGTTTCCCTGGTGTTATCGCCTTAGATCACGTAGATTTTACACTTTATCCTGGTGAAGTACACGTTCTTTTGGGTGAAAATGGAGCTGGCAAATCAACCCTTATGAAAATTCTTTCAGGCGCTTATGCCAAAGACGAGGGAAAGATTTTTATTAGCAATCAAGAGGTCGAAATTGGTGATCCTAGAACCGCACAGGACCTTGGAATTGCGATAATTTACCAAGAGTTTAGTTTAATACCGCATCTCACAGTAGCAGAGAACATTTTTATAGGAAGAGAGCCTAGAAAAAAAAATGGACTCATTGATTGGGAAGCTATGAAAAAAAGCACCCAGGAAATTCTCAAAGAATTGAATGCTGATTTTGGTGCGCTAACACTAGTAAAAGAGTTAAGTGTTGCTAACCAACAATTAACGGAAATTGCTAAAGCAATATCTACAAATGCGCAAATCATTATTATGGATGAACCTACAGCCACATTAACTCCCCATGAGATAGATAAGCTGTTTTCAATTATTAGAAGGCTAAAAGATCTTAATAAGAGCATTATATTTATATCACACCACTTAGAAGAAGCGAAAGAAATTGGGGATAGAGCGACAATTTTAAGGGATGGCAAGCGTGTCGCAACTGTCAACGTAAATGAATCAACGATAGATGATTTTATTAAGATGATGGTTGGACGAACTTTAGATGAGCAATTTCCTAAAATTTACATAGACCATGGTGGGGAATATTTACGAGTTGAAGGCTTGTCGCGAGATGGATTCCTTGAAGATATTTCCTTTTCTCTATATGAGGGCGAGGTTTTAGGTGTCGCTGGCTTAGTGGGAGCTGGTAGAACGGATATGTGTAGATGCATATTTGGTGCTGATCCTAAAACAAGAGGTCGAATTTATGTTCTAGGAGAAGAAGTCATTATTAATACTCCAAAAGACGCTATTAAAGCTGGCATAGGCTTTTTGACAGAAAACAGAAAAGAGGAAGGGCTAGTCCTATATATGAACATCCGGGAAAACATTACACTTCCAATTCTAAATTCATTAGCTAAATCACCCCTTAAAATAATCGACAAAAACAAACAAATAGAAATCTCCAATGAATATTTCAATCGGTTGAATATTAAAGCGCCTTCTCTGGAAAGACCAGTCAACGAACTTTCTGGAGGCAATCAGCAAAAAGTCGTTTTAGCAAAATGGTTGGCAACCAATTCAAAAATACTAATATTCGATGAGCCAACAAGAGGGATTGATGTTGGAGCTAAAGTAGAGATTTACGAATTAATGAATGAATTAATAAAACAAGGGGTTGCTATTTTAATGGTTTCGTCAGAAATGCCAGAAATAATAGGCATGAGCGATAGGATAATGGTCATGTGTAACGGTAGGATTACAGGCTTGATTGACGATAGATCGTGTTTTGACCAAGAACTAATTATGCGTTATGCAACCGCATATCGCAAAAAAGAAGTAGCATAAATATTCTACTAATAAAATATCCATTAAGTTAAGTGAGGTGTTGTCTGTGAGAAAACTGCGTGTAGGAATAATAGGTCTAGGAAGAATTGGAAGGATGCATGCCCGTAATATCAAAAGTATTATACAAGCCGATCTAGCAGCAATCTCTGACATATCGGAGGAAGCTGTTAATTCTGTAGCTGAGGAATTGCAGATTAATCAAAAGTATTATGACTATCGAGAAATGTTAAATGATCCCTCTATTGAAGCGGTGGTAATATGCTCTAGCACGAATACTCACGCACAAATCATTAAGGAAGCAGCATCTGCTAAGAAACATATATTTTGCGAAAAACCAATAGCATTAACAATAGAAGAAGTAAATGACGCTCTGAATTCTATAAACATATCGGGCATTAAGTTTTTTCTCGGTTTCAACAGGCGGTTCGACCCAACATTTAGCAAAATGAAGGAAGAGATTAAATCTGGGAAAATAGGAACTCCACATTTAGCTATAATCACAAGTAGGGATCCCGCTCCTCCTTCTTTAGATTATGTTAAAAGCTCTGGGGGGCTTTTTCTTGACATGACTATACATGATTTCGATATGGCAAGATTTATGTTAAATGATGAGCCTTATGAGATTTATGTTTCAGCTTCATCTTTAGTAGATCCTGCCATTGGAAAAGCTGGTGATGTTGATACAGCAGCCATTGTGATAACTATGAAATCTGGCGCAAGAGTGATAATTAACAATAGCCGTAAAGCTGTTTATGGATATGATCAACGCGTTGAAATTTTTGGCTCAGAGGGGATGATAATGAACCAAAATATGCCTAAAGATTTTGCATTTTTATCTAATCCATATGAAACACAGCTATCTAACCCTGTATATTTCTTTATAGAAAGATATAAAGAAGCTTATATACATGAAATCGAAACTTTCATATCTTGTGTCATGCAAGATGAAATCCCTCCGGTTGGAGGTGAAGATGGAAAAATATCGTTATTAATGGGATATGCTGCCCAAAAATCATTAACTGAAAACAGACCTGTTAAATTTTCTGAGGTAATTTAGTATCATATTTACATAATATATTTACAATAGAACGCGGAATATAAATGTTCATAATTATCTTAAGTTTACATCGAAGCTTGACATAACTATTAATAATCTATTTTTCTACAGCTTTAATATATGGTTTATATACCTTTAGAAAATATCCTTGGCGCTTTACATTTTACAGTTGTCATAAAATTAATAAATTATAAAAAGGGCCTTGTCAAAAGTAATATGCCGTAGTATGATATAGTTGTTTTGCATGATGAAAGTCTATTTCATATATAAACTATAATTAAGGGGGTAATCAAAAATGAAGGCTGTGAGGTTATATGCTGATTGGACACCAAAACCGGAATTTAAGTTAGGACCAAAAGACATTGAAGGTCGCCAAACATACCTTGGAAGTCAAGTTTGGAAAAACCCGCGCATCGTCATAGAAGATGTTGACGTTCCCAAACCCGGCCCTGGTGAAATTTTGATCGAGGTCAAAGCTTGTGGCATTTGCGGCAGTGACGTGCATATGGCGCAGCCTGACGATGATGGCTATATTATTTACCCAGGCTTAACGGGCTTCCCTTGTACATTAGGCCATGAATTTTCAGGCGTAGTAGTTGACGCTGGACCCGGAGCTTTTGACAAAAACACATTAAAACCCTTTAAAGGTGGCGAAGTCGTTTGTGTTGAGGAAATGATATGGTGTGGCCAATGTAAACCATGTGCGGATGGATGGCCTAATCACTGCGAAAAGTTGGACGAGCTTGGGTTTAATGTAGACGGAGCTTTTGCTAAGTATGTTGTCGTTCCAGCTAAGCTTGCCTGGAGCTTAGATCCTATCAAGGAGCATTATTCAGAGGATAAGCTGTTTCTCCTAGGCTCGTTAGTTGAACCTACAAGTGTTGCGTATAATGCTGTTATTGAGCGTGGAGGCGGTATAAGGCCTGGGGATAACGTTGTAATTATGGGTGGCGGACCAATCGGCTTAGCTGGTTGCGCCATACTCAAAAGAGCTGGTGCTGCTAAAGTAATACTTTCCGAGCCAATGAAAGAACGAGGTGAATTAGGGAAAAAATTGGGAGCAGATCATGTTATAGATCCCACAAAAGAGAACTTCGCTGATGCAGTCTTAGACTTAACCAACGGTGAAGGTGCAGCTTTATACTTAGAAGCAACTGGGATTCCGCATATCATATTCCCTCAAATTGAAGAGGCAATTTGGAAAGGCAGGACCTTAAATTCTACTGTCGTAATAGTGGCTAGGTCTCCCGAAAAAACTCCCGTAACTGGTGAAGTTTTTCAGGTAAGGCGGGCAAGAATCGTTGGTGCTCAGGGTCACTCAGGACATGGTACATTTCCACGTGTGATTTCTTTAATGGCTTCTGGTATGGATATGACTAATATTATTACAAGAAAAATTAAACTGGAAGAAGTGCCTAAGTATATCGAAAACTTGCGCACCGATAAATCTGACTGCAAAGTAACATGTATTATGGATTAAGGTAAAGCGTTAAAATAAAAGGGAGGATAAAAAATGACCAGTGGGTTTTTTACAACTCAACATCCTTTAATAGTTTTTGAGGATAACTCTGTTGGAAGGCTAAAAAAGAAAATTTGGGAAGCAAATGAACGTGAAATTGATAATATTTTAAAAGAATACGACATACCGTCACCGCCAGAAGTTGGAAAAGCAGGATCGTATATACAAACAACACCCCGAGCCATTGCAATAGAAAAAAGGCGCAAAAACGATATCGTTTTTGTTCCAATTGGATGTACGGAGAATCACGGACTTCACGCAAATAGCGGATTAGATACTTTTATGGTGACACAAATCCTTGAAGGGATACGGAGGTATACTGCCAAGAAGGGACACGAGGTAAATCTTGCGCTTCCTCCGCTTAACTACGGGGGACACCCTTATCATCACGTTGGAATGCCTGGAACCATCATAATGCCTAAGGAAGTAGTAGAAGAAACACTTATATACGTAATGTTGGGGCTATGGAATGATGGGTATAGGAAAATTATACTTATCAATAATCACGGTCATTTATGGATGCTCGAATCAGCTGTCCAAGAGTTCTGCAAACGCTTTCAATTACCAGGTATTTTTATGGTTATCGATTGGCATCGTGCTGTTCGAGAATTTTTCTTCCCTGTTGATAGAGAAGATAGTCTTGAAACCCATTTTGTGCATGCTGATGAGTCTGAAACATCTGTGGCCCAACTTTTGTTCCCAGATATGATCGACATGAAATATGTACAGGATGCCGAGGGTGAATCGTTCCTGCCAGATGGTCATTTTGATAAATCAGTTGATCCTTTCCACAGACCTATGGCATGGTCTCAAGGCGAAGGTCACATGGCAATTGAGAGGGCAGCTACCCCTGAGGGTGTTGTTGGCCATCCAAGTAAAGCAAATCCCAAAAAAGCCAAAAGACCTATAGCTGCAATATTAAGCTACCTCACCTTATTACACGATCACATTAGAGAGGCATTTCCGCCAGGCGTGCTTCCACCTGTAGAAAAGGTGACATTAAGAGACCCAAAAGAGCTCGAACCGTTCTTGAAAGAACCATTCAGTCCTGGGTGGAAATCCGTTTATGAACTACCAATAATAGGTCCATTTACAAAACTATAGCTCCACTAAACCAATCGAAATACAAATAGCTATTCGTATTTCGATTGGTTTTTTCTTTAAATATTTAGAACGCGTCGTTTCAAACAGAAGGGAGGATAAGATAAAAAATGTCTAATTTCCTTAGAAGGTTCGGCGCATTAATAGGGCTCATATGCCTATGTATAGTACTATCTATTATTTCCGAACACTTTTTAACATTTAATAATGTAATGAATATTCTTAAGCAATCGTCTATTAATGCACTGCTTGCTTTAGGCGTTCTTCTTCCAATTCTTACTGGAGGAATTGATTTGTCAGTTGGTTCGATCCAAGCATTCTCCATGTGTGTTATGGCTTTTTTTGCTGTTAAGATGGGTGTCAATCCTGTGATTGCAGTTATTATGGGAATATTTGCTGGAACTGCATTGGGATATTGCAACGGGCTTTTGTTAACAAAACTTAAATTACCGCACCCATTTATCTCAACATTAGGAATGATGAATATCGCTAGAGGATTAAGCTTAATAATCACTGCTGGATTTCCCATATCTGGTTTACCGTTACTTATCAGGTTCTTTGGTACAGGAGAAATGATGCGAATTCCAGTCCCTGCAATTTTAGTCTTAATAGTCTATCTAATATACTACGTTATTTTGAATCACACTCCCTTTGGCAGGTATGTTTATGCTATAGGAAGCAACAGAGAAGCTGTCAGACTCTCCGGAGTTAATGTTGATAGAGTCTTGAATATTGTCTTTGCAAGTGCCGGGTTCCTTGCATCTTTAAGCGCCCTTGTGCTTGCGGGAAGGGTAAACTCAGCCTATCCGCTTGCTGGATTAGGAGCCGAACTCGATGCTATAGCAGGAGCTGTTATTGGAGGCGCTTCCCTTTTTGGTGGAGAAGGTACAGTAGGTGGCACCATTATCGGTGTGTTAATTATGGGTGTTTTAAGGAATGGACTTAATCTTCTCAATGTATCAGCCTACTGGCAAACGGTAATTATAGGTGCAGTTGTAATACTTGCTGTGTGGGTTGACGTCTTAAGAAAACAAGCAGAATATAAATCATCTATTGCACGATAACATTAGTAATTTATTATATCAATCTGGAGGTTAGCGTTAAAAATGAAAAATTTAAACCGCAATATGTTGTATATCCTTAGCGAAAGCGGTTATTCAAAATATCTATTATTACCTAAAACCAATACTCTAGACCTACCTATAAAGGTCATGCAATTCGGAGAAGGAAACTTCCTGAGAGCCTTTGTCGACTCGCTCATACAAATGGCAAATGACAAAGACATATTTAAGGGTAAAGTTATCGTTATTCAACCTATACACGAAGGCAGAGCCGATGCAATTAACGCTTCAAACGGTATATTCACCCATATAGCCCGAGGTATTCATCAAGGACAACCTAAAGAAGAGATCAGAATCGTAGGAAGCATCGACAAGGCGCTTAAGGCATACGGGCAATGGGACGACGTGCTTGAAGAGGCAAAAGATCCAAACATCAAAATAGTCGTCTCTAACACGACCGAAGCGGGAATTGCCATATCGCCTGACGATCGTTTCGACGACAACCCTCCCCACTCCTTTCCAGCCAAGGTAACCAGACTTCTTTACGAACGGTATAAGACATTGGGCAAAGATAAAGGTAAACTGATATTCATTCCCTGCGAGCTCATTGACCGTAATGGTGATGTATTAAAAGAATGTGTTATAAAATTATGCCATAAATTCGACCTAGAAAAAGAATTTATCGACTGGGTGGACAAAGAGTGCACATTTTGCTGCTCCTTAGTCGATCGAATTGTAACGGGATATCCGCAGGATGAAATCGAAGAGCTGACAAAGAGGTTGGGATATGTCGACAACAACCTCGTGGTTTCGGAGTTGTTTCACTTATGGGTAATAGAAGGACCAAGCTTTGTAAAAGACATATTCCCCCTACATGAGGCAGGCCTCAACGTGATCTTCACAGAGGACATAACACCTTATCGAACCAGAAAGGTTCGCATCCTAAACGGAGGACACACATCCACTGTCACTTTAGCTTATGCTGCAGGTTTAAACTATGTAAAAGAAATGGTCGAGCATCCAATTATCGGTGCATACTTGAAAGACCTCCTGTTCGAGGAGGTAGTTCCTACCGTTCCCGGCAATAAATCAGAAATATCGGCATTCGCTCAAGAAGTGCTAGAAAGATTCAAAAACCCCTACATTAAACACGCCTTGCTGGATATAACTTTAAATTCAACGAGTAAGCTAGCCGTTCGTGTAATACCAAGCCTTCTTGATTTTTATTCAACCACCGGAAAACTTCCGAACCGTTTGCTTTTGTCCGTCGCAGGCTATCTGAGGTTCTACAAGATCACCAGGACTGACGGTAAATATTTCTACGGTACTCGTGATAACGGCGAAGAATATCCCATTAGAGATGATAAGGAAATACTCGAATTCATGAAAAGCATTTGGGACGCTCCTGATGCCTCTTTTGGCATAAGACAATGCAGATCTATCGTAGAGAAGGCTCTCTCCCATCCAAAGCTTGAAGCCGAAGGCTTGTTAAAAGTGCCCGAAATGATCGATAAAATTTCACTTTATTTGCACGATCTCTTAAACAAAGGTGCCGTAGAAAGTGTTAGGAGTGTAATAAATTCTTAGTTTTAAGGAGGATATAAATCAATATGTTTGACACAATTAATTATATCTGTTCCGCAAAAGTTATTGCAGTAATAAGAGCTAAATCTGCCAATGAAGGGTTAAGGTTATGCAAAGCCATTCATAATGGAGGAATTAAAACAATTGAAGTCACTATGACTGTACCAAAAGCCATAAATACTATAGAAACCCTTCAAGAAGAGATGTTGGGTCAGGATGTATTAATCGGGGCCGGGACTGTGTGTGATTCAGAAACCGCTGTTGCTTGCATTAAAGCTGGAGCTAAGTTTATTGTATCTCCTTGTTTAGTTCCCGATGTTATTCATGCATGTCATAGATATAACGTGCTTGTTATGCCAGGTATCGGAACAGCTACAGAAGCATTTATGGCTACTCAGCTTGGAGCACAGTTATTAAAAGTGTTCCCGGGCGATGTGCTGGGTCCTCATTTTGTAAAATCGCTAAAAGGCCCCTTCCCCCATCTTAAGATGATACCCACAGGCGGTGTAACTTTGGAAAATATGGACCAATGGTTTAAGGCAGGAGTAGTTGCTGTAGGTATCGGTAGCTTCCTTACTAGGCCTGCTATAGAAAAAGGTGATTTCAACGTTGTAACATCCATAGCAAAAGAGGTGGTAGCTAAAGCTATGAGCTTATAATTTTTTTATATCTATAAAAGGAGGAATATAAAATGGCAAAAACAATAATTACCTTCGGCGAGTTAATGCTTCGTCTATCGCCTCCGGACCACGAGGTACTTCTCCAAAGCCCGATTTTGGAGGCCACCTTTGGGGGTGCCGAGGCCAATGTAGCTGTTTCTTTGGCAAATTACGGTGAAAATACGAGCTTCGTCACGGCACTGCCAAACAATCCGATAGGGAAAGCAGCCGTTATGAATTTGCGTTCCTTTGGGATCGACACTTCGCACATAGTATTCAAAGGTGAAAGAGTGGGAATATATTACGCACAAAAGGGATCATGTTTTAGGCCATCGCAAGTAATTTACGACCGTGCCCATTCCTCCTTTTCTGAAATCAAACCGGAAGATATGGACTGGAACGTTATCTTCGAGGATGCCGATTGGTTTCATGTAACGGGAATTACACCTGCCGTCTCCGAAGGGGCTGCCATGGCAACGTTAGAGGCAGTTAAAAAGGCAAAAGACATGGGAATTACAGTATCTTGCGACCTGAACTACCGAAAAAAGCTGTGGAAGTGGGGCAAAAAGGCACCCGAGGTCATGAGAGAGTTGGCTAAATATCTCGACGTAATGATCGCCAACGAAGAGGATTGCCAGTTGGCGCTTGGAATAGATGCCCATATTGATGTAACCAAAGGCGCCTTAGATCCGGAAAGCTACAGGGGAATAGTAAAAACGGTATTCGATCTATATCCTCAACTCAGTTACGTTGCCACAACATTGCGAGAAAGTATAAGCGCAGACCATAACAACTGGTCTGCTATTTTAGCCAGCAAAGACGCATTCATGGTAAGTCGCAAGTATCAAATAACGGATATTGTAGATAGAGTGGGCGGCGGAGATTCTTTCGGTGCAGGTCTAATTTACGGATTGAGACATTTTAAAGACCCAAAGGACGCTTTGGAATTTGCCGTAGCCGCTTCAGCTCTTAAACATACGATACCCGGTGACTTCAATAGGGTAAGCAAAGAAGATGTACTAAACCTGATGGGCGGAGACGTAAGCGGAAGGGTTCAAAGGTAAAAAAACGGGAGAGTCTCTCCCGTTTTTTTAAATTATAACGTAACTCCGTCTTTCCAGATGGCTATCTGTCTAAATCCGTTTTCTTCGCTTTTCGTCTTTTCTCCGCAGGCTATGTCTATTATTTTTTGAATAAATTTATCTAAAAGCTTCTCCATTGGCTCTCCTTCGAGCAAAGTTCCTGCGTTAAAATCTATCCAATTTCCTTTTCTGCAATAGAGATCGCTGTTGGTGGATACTTTTACGGTAGGCACAAATGTGCCAAAAGGCGTACCTCTGCCTGTCGAAAAAAGAACCATGTGACAACTGGCGGCTCCCAGAGCAGTTGATGAAACTAGGTCATTGCCAGGTCCTTCCAGCAGAGACAATCCCTTCTTCGTGACTTGACATCCATAGGGCAAGACGTCTACAACTGGCGCTCTGCCGCCCTTTTGAACACAACCAAGGGATTTTTCCTCTAAAGTCGTTATTCCGCCGGCCTTATTTCCGGGAGACGGGTTTTCATATACGGGCTGTCCGTGGAATATAAAATATTCCTTGAACCCATTGATAAGTTTGACGATTTTCTCAAATACCTCTTCGTTTTCGGCCCTTTCCATCAACAGCCTCTCAGCCCCGAACATCTCAGGCACTTCCGTCAGAACAGAACTGCCCCCTGCACATACGAGGAAATCCGAGAAAGCCCCAAGCAACGGATTGGCTGTTATGCCCGAAAATCCGTCAGAACCTCCGCATTTAAGGCCAACCGACAGCAACGAAATGGGAACGTCTTCTCTCCTGTCAGAAGATGCATTTTCTGCCAGCTCGCATATTATTTTTGCTCCCGCTTCTATTTCGTCATCCACTTCCTGAGCGATAAGAAAACGAACTCTCTCCCTATCGAAATCGCCAAGATGCGCGACAAAAGAATCGAGTGTGTTATTTTCACATCCCAACCCTAAAACCAATACCCCGGCCGCATTTGGATGTTTTATTATTCCAGCAAGTATTTTTTGGGTCTTTTCCAGATCTCCTCCGAGTTGCGAGCAGCCAAAGGGGTGAGCCATGACGTTAAAACCGTCGATCGTGAACGGGAAAGATTTACCGTCGAGCATTGACTTGGCTTTTTTAATTACCAGATCCCCAATTTCGTTTATGCATCCCACTGTCGGCACTATCCAAATCTCGTTTCTTATGCCCACCAAACCGTTTTTACGCATAAATCCCTTGAATTTCCGCATTATCGAGGAATCGGGGCAAGTCAGATAATTCTTTGGTTCGTAGGAATATTCCTCCAAGCCTTCCAGATTGGTTTTCATATTATGAGCATGGACATGCTCCCCTGCTCGAATCTCAACAATTGCCCTTCCAATGGGGAATCCGTACTTTACCACCTTTTCTCCGGATTTTATATCTTTTAAAGCGACCTTATGTCCTACGGGCACATCACTTATCAACGTCAAAAACTGTCCGCCAATTGTTACGACATCGCCCGTTTTAAGTTCTTTTACAGCAACTGCAACGTTATCTTTGGGAGTTATTTGCAATATAGACATTGTATTCACCTTCTACCGCTACATTCCGGGCAGAGAATTTAGTGCCTCAGATATCTTGGCGGCAATTTCCTGAACCTTTCTTCCCGCTTCTAGCATCTTTTCTTCTTGGAACCTATAAGCCGGAGCGGAGACGCTTATGGCGCCTACAGGCCTGCCATTCTGCAATATGGCCGCTCCGACACAACAAATTCCCTCTTCGTTTTCCTGCAAATCTTTTGAAAAGCCTTCCTGCCTGATTTTAGACAATTCGGCCATTAGATTTTCACGATCAACTATAGTATTGGGCGTTTTTGAAACAAGCCGGGTTTTCCTTAAATAGGCGTCCAGCTCCTCTTTGCTCAAGGAAGCTAAAATCGCCTTCCCCGCTGCCGTGCAATATAAAGTCAGATGCGCACCAATTCTGGAGTGCATCCTCACCGGATGAGGAGTATCTAACTTCTCGATATAATATGCTTCTTCCCCATCGAAGGATATCAAATGAACTGTCTCTCTGGTAAAATCCCATAGCTCCACCAAGTAGGGTTTAGCTATCTCCAGCAAGACATTTTGCCCCTTGTAAGCGCTGGCCCAAAAAAGCACTGCGGGACCTATGGCGTACTGCCCGTTACAGCGCACGACAAGCGAATGTTCTTCAAGGGTGTTAAGAATCCTAAAAACAGTAGTTTTGGGCAACGATATCTTGTCTACTATCTCCGACAGACTTGAAGGCTGTCCCAGCTCGGCAAGACAATTCATGACATCTACTGCTCTTTCTAAAACCCGTATGTTTGCAACGCCAGGCATTTAAATTCCTCCATGTGGAAAATAATTTCATTGTTTGTATATTATACCATAATTTAAATTTCTCTTATTGAAAAATAAACACCCTTGTACGAATATTAACAGAAAAATTGGTAATACCCCACGACAAATATGATTGCAATTATAACAGGCAAAACGTAGGTCATATAGCCCCTTAAACCCTCGGGAAATTTAGGGCCTATTCCGGTGTTGGCTTCCTTCATGAAATTATTCCAACCCCAACCGTATTTGGAAGTGCAAAAGAGCACGAAAATGAGGGAGCCGATGGGAAGGAGGTTGAAGCCCACGATAAAGTCCTCTAAATCTAGTATATTAGTGCCTTCTCCCAGGATCTCCAAACCGCTCCATGGACCGAAACCCAAAACGCAGGGAAGGGAAGCTATGAACATGACAACTATGCCGATGTAAGAAGCTTTTTTCCGGCTCCACTTCCATTCATCCATAGTAAAGGCGATAAGATGCTCAAAAACGGCTATGACTGTTGTGAGAGAGGCAAAGGAGAGAAAGACGAAGAAAAGCGTCCCCCACAGCCTTCCGCCCATCATGGAGTTAAACACATTTGGAAGGGTCACGAAGATCAATCCTGGGCCAGCTCCGGCATCCACTCCGAAGGCAAAGCAGGCCGGGAATATGACCAATCCGGCCATCAAGGCTGATAGCGCCCCAAAAAATATGACATATACAGATTCCCCCGTCAAAGCTCTCTTTTTACTCAGATAACTTCCAAAGATCGTCATACTTCCTATGCCTAAGCTCAAAGAAAAGAAGGCCTGGCTCATGGCTGCATAAACCGCTTCCCAACTTAGTTTGGAAAAATCAGGTTTAAGGTAAAAGGCCAAGCCCTTTTCAGCGCCGGGGCAAAGTAACGGAACGTATGATAAGGACGATTAGCAATAAAAATAATCCGGACATCAAAACTTTGCTGACTCGCTCAACTCCCGCCTGCAATCCTATTGAGCAAACGATAAAGCCGAGTATAACGGTCAAAGCCATCCAGAGGACCAATTGGGGAGTGTTGGCTACAAAGGAAGCGAAAAAACCCTCAACTTCTTCGGGTGATAACATGGAAAGATGGCCGACAGCAGTATGGTAAACATATGCCAGACCCCATCCTGCTACGGTCGTATAAAACATCATCAGGATCATGTTTCCCATTACCCCCAGGTAGCCGTATATGTGCCATTTGCTGCCCGGAGGTTCAAGGGCGAGCATAGCGCCCGCCAAATTTCTTCGACTCTCCCTCCCCATGGCGTATTCGCACACCATGATGGGAAGCCCCATCACCATAAGAAAGAGAACATAAAAGAGTACGAAGACTGCCCCTCCGTAACGCCCCGTAATATAGGGAAATCGCCATACGTTTCCCAATCCAACGGCACATCCTGCAGAGACCAAAATAAATCCCAACCTCGTGGCTAACTGTTCTCTTTCCTGCAAAGAAATCCACTCCTTCTTCGATATTAGTACATGCCAACGGTAGTTACCCAAAAAAACAAACCCCCTCAACGTTACCATCTTGGGGGTTTGTTTTGCGTTTGTACTATCGCCAAAACAACGCTCTGATCCTTCCTAATGCAATGTTAAGCGCAACTTTCCGAACCCTTTATCGCCAAAGCAATCCTGTCGACAATCAGCCCTATCCCGAATCCAATTGTAGAAGCCATTAACCACCCAAATCCGTTACCCACGAGGGGAATCATGGAAACGATGTCACCCCAAACGGAGATGGTTACCCCCATAGCGGACAGTCCGTCATATAAGCTAACCAAGAGGGTTCCCGCAAGGGCAGTTACATATGCGTACCTGCAGGAATCATTAAATACGGGAGAAAGCAGGTTCATGAACATCAAGACTATGACGATGGGATAGACAACGACCAAGATGGGCACAGCAAATCTGATTATTCCGTCGACGCCGATCCCCGCAAAAAGCGCACTGAATATGGTCGAGAGGGTAACGACCTGAAGGTAGGTAACCCTATTTTTAGATAGATTGCTGAAAAATTCTCCGGTTGCAGCAGTCAAACCAACTGCGGTAGTCAAACAGGCAAGAGATACCGCTATGCCTAAAGCGGCTAAGCCGACATCCCCTGCGATCTCGGCGACAATGGTAACAAGCAAAGTCGTCCTTGGAATATCACTGGACATAAAGGAAACAGTAGCCCCTAAATACATCAATCCGCCATAGACGACAAACAAACCAGCTGCAGCGATAAGCCCTGAGATTGCCGTCATCTTAATAGAAGAAGTTCTTCCGTACCCCTTTGCACGGATGCTTTGGACTATTATGCCGGCGAATATAACTGCAGCAAGGGCATCCATCGTTTGGTAACCTTCCACAAAACATGAAGAAAATGCCGAACTTTTTGCCACGTTCGGATCCAGCGGCGTGCTTATCGGATTAACGATACCTGCTATAATGATGAAAATCAAAAGGCCGAGCAAGCCCGGAGTTAAGACCCTTCCGATTATATCTATTACCGAGGATTGCTTCATCGAAAAATAATATGTCAGAGCAAAAAGCCAATAATGGGTATGTAGGGGTTCATGTTTGGGAAAAAGGGTTTAACGGCAACTTCAAAAGTCGTGGCGCCCGTTCGAGGAATGGCAAGAAGCGGACCAATGCACAATACGACCAAAGATCCCAGGAGAATAGCAAAAAGTTTGCCACCCTTATCGGCAAACTTTTCAAAGGATCCATCATATTGAGACATGACCATGACTCCCAAAAGCGGCAATCCAATGCCAGTAATACCAAACCCCAACATAGCGGCAACCCATTTGGTGCCGAACAAAGACCCCAAATAGGGAGGGAATATCAAATTACCCGCACCAAAAAACATGGCAAACAGGGCAAAGCCGGTAACGATAACATCTCTTGTGTTAATTCTCTCCATTTTGGCAGACAGCCCCCTTCTCGCAACTTTGTTTAAATTTTCTGCAATAAAAGAATTGTATATATCTGCATACTGTGTCCAATATATCAAATATATATTCCAGGTGCAAGTGAATTTGATATTTTAGTTTTGCCTAATTATATATTAGTAGTCATGAAGTTAAGCCCGGTATGCCGGGGTGCTCAGATACTTATCCCCTCGGTCAGGCGCTACCGTAACGACGATCGAATTATCCTTCAGTTCTTTCATTACCTCGTTAGCTGCCCATAAATTGGCACCGCTTGATATGCCTAAAAACAAGCCTTCTTTTTGAGCCAAATACCTTGTCATGTCGATCGCATCTTCGTCTGACACCTTAATTATTCGATCTACCAAAGAAAGGTCTAAATTTTTAGGTATAAATCCTGCGCCAATGCCCTGGATAGCATGCGATCCGGGCGCGCCGCCGCTTAACACCGGCGAACCGGCCGGTTCTACAGCGATAAGTTTCATATTGGGAAAGACTTTCTTCAAAAATCTTCCAACCCCCGTCAAGGTGCCACCGGTACCAGCCCCTGCGACGAAGGCAGCGATATCGGACCCTTTAGCATCCAACAATATTTCAGGAGCAGTCGTCACCATATGGGCCCAAGGGTTCCCGGGGTTGGAAAACTGATCCAGCATGACGGCACCTGGGATTTCTTTTACAATTTGTTCCGCCCTTTTTATAGCGCCTCCCATGCCCTCCGAAGCCTGCGTCAACTCCAGTTTTGCTCCATAGGCAGCTAATATTTGTCTCCTCTCCATGGACATTGACTCAGGCATGACCAGTATAACGTTTATGTTCATTGTCGCTCCGAACATTGCCAGCGCAATGCCGGTGTTACCAGACGTTGGTTCCACTATAGTCGTGCCTTGTTTCAACTTGCCAGCCTGTTCGAAATATTTGAGCATGCCCCATACGGCTCTATCCTTTATCGAGCCGCCTATGTTATTGCCTTCCAGTTTCGTCAATATATATCCTTTCTTAGAGGACAATTTGATCGATGGCGTCCTCCCTATTAACTGCCCAATCGCTACTTCATTCAACAACATATCAAGCGACCTCCCTTTCGTTTTTTTCGTTAAGCTGATTCCTCAAATTTACAACTTCTTCCTGTAAGATTTGCACGCTCTCCTCAAGCTGAGCCAGGCGCATCAAAAGCGAATGTTGTAAAGAGGGCTCCGAGGGCTTCAAATTTTCCCTCAGCCTAATTCCCCTGTATTTGACAACCGTGGCAGGAACTCCGACGACTGTGCTGTCTTGTGGAATATCCTTCAACACCACGCTCCCGGCACCGACCTTCGCATTCCTGCCGACGACAATATTCCCCAATATCTTGGCGCCGGCTCCTATAAAAGCCCCCTCTTCCACTGTCGGATGGCGCTTTCCCTTCTCTTTTCCGGTTCCGCCCAGGGTCACGCCGTGGAACAAAGTAACATTGTCCTTTACAACGGCAGTTTCTCCAATGACCACGCCCATTCCATGGTCTATGAACACCCCTCTGCCAATCTCTGCTCCAGGATGTATTTCAATTCCAGTCCACCAGCGCACTATTAAACCCAGAAATCTAGGCAAAATGGGAATGCGAAGTTTCTTATGTAGAAAGTGTATAAACCTATGAGCTAAAATGGCCTGAAAGCCGGGCGTGCACAAGATGATTTCAAGCGCACCCTTTAAACCGTCAGGTATGGCTGGATCTCTATCTTTTACTGCCTGATAATCTGACTTTATCGTTTGCCATATTTTTCTCACTTTTCATTCCTCCCTTTGTAATTAACTTTAAATATTAAGAGGGCTTTCGCTGTGGCGCGAAAGCCCTCTTAATATTTAAAAAAGTTTTATATTTTAAATTAACTTGCCTTTGGCTTTGGCCACAGCTTTTCTATAGCCGCGGCCCCAAGCCGCGGTAGATCATGAAGCGATCCACCGACAACAACAAGCGCAAAAAAGCAAGCCATTAATCTTCATCCTTAATCCTCCAACTACAAGCACAAAATTGTTTATGTAAATTTACATAAAATATCTCCTTAAGTCAAGTAGGTATACATAAAATTTAGCTAGACCTAAATATCAAAAACCATTATAATTTATACTTGACATGTAGAGATGTCAAATATAAATGGGGGTGATAGACTTGGAAAGAAAAGGTGTAGTTACCATGCACGGCAACCCAATTACCCTAATAGGCCCTGAGCTGAAAGTGGGAGACAAAGCCCCGGATTTCACGGTCATAGATCAAGACATGAAGGAAGTCAAAAAATCCAACTTCGCCAATAAGATTAAAGTCATATCCGTAACGCCTTCTCTCGATACATCCGTATGCGATGTTCAAGCCCACAGGTTTGAGGAAGAGGCCACATCTCTGCCCGATGATGTAGTCGTTCTCAACATATCCATGGACCTTCCCTTCGCAATAAAGAGATTTTGCACTTCAGGGAACATAAAGAAGGTCATTGCTCTGTCAGATCACAGAGATGCCTCTTTTGGTACAAATTGGGGCGTCCTGATTAAAGAACTGCGGCTCCTTGCAAGATCAGTTTTTATAGCGGACAAGGACGACGTTATTCGCTACGTCCAAATTGTCCCGGAGGCCACAAACCATCCGGATTACGACGCCGCATTAAAGGCACTAAAAGAGCTAATAAAGTAAGCCTTAACAAGTTGCTGTCCAAAAAGCCCGCTTACCAAAGATAAACGTAAGCGGGCTTTTTCTTCTTTAAACGCCATCGATCAAAGGCTTATATTCGCCAACCAACCAAACAGCGTATCTAAAAATCGGGGGTTGATCACAAATTCGATCAGCAGACCCATGGGAATGATGGAGCGCAGAGCAACCCAGAGGTCAACATTTTCCTCTTTCCTGGCAATGTACCCTAGGGCTGCTTCACCGCATATAGCGCCAATCAAGAAATAACCCCATTTATAGGATTCTGCTTTCATTGAATACTCCAAAATTCTATATGCCACCCAGGCAGACCACGAAGATTGCAAAAACACCTCCAAACAAAAGAGCAACCCCAGCAAAAACTTCTGGTATCCTCTTGCCCATTTCACGTCCTTTGGGATCTCGTCATAGAAATGATCTTTTATCCATTTTATTCCCTTCGGGACGACGGCAACGTACGCCCTCGGGAATATAAAGGAATACATCAACAATCCCGTAACGAACTTGAGCATGGGTGGCAAAATCCTCGTCCCCCTAGCCTCTAATAGGCATATGTTTTTGCTTCTTCTTCTCCCGTCAGTACTCTTAAAGCTCCCTGCGCAAGGGCAAGCATCTCATCCTCGCCGGGATATATAAAGATAGGAGCAATGAAGCTTACGCGTTTGGTGACCATGTCTACGAATTTATTGCTATAGGCAATGCTTCCGGTGATAATTATTCCATCGACCTGGCCTGAAAGAACGGCTAAATACTCAGCGATAGTTTTAGCAACCTGATATGCCATTGCATTATAGACCAACTCAGCTTTGACGTCACCCTCGGCTATCCTTTTTTCGACTTCGCGCGCATCGTTAGTCCCCAGATGGGCAACCAATCCGCCTTGGCCCACCAGCTTTTTCTGCATTTCCTCCAGCGTACACTTGCCGCTGTAGCAATAATTGACCAACTGCCCTACCGGAAGGGTCCCCGCCCTTTCCGGCGAGAAGGGTCCCTCTCCGTCCAAGGCATTATTGACATCCACCACCCTACCGTACAAATGAGCTCCCACGGATATTCCTCCGCCGAGATGCGCCACTATCAACCTGGTCTCTTCGTACTTCTTTCCCATTTCCTCTGCCGCTCTTCTGGCCGTCGCTTTTTGATTTAAGGCATGAAAGATAGATTTTCGCTCAATTTCCGGAAAACCCGATATCCTTGCCTCATCGCACAGCTCATCCACGACTACGGGATCGACAATAAAACAGGGTTTGTCGCCCGCTTCCTTGGCCAAATTGTGGGCTAGGATTGCCCCAAGGTTGCTTGCATGCACACCGTATTTACAGGCGCGCATCTCTTCCAACATAAGATCGTTGATAGCATATGTACCTGCAGGAATCGGATGCAACAAACCTCCGCGGCCTACGAAGGCATCGACCTCCTCTAACTTGGTGCCATGAGCCCTCAAAGACCTTTTTATCTCCTCTAACCTGAAGTTTTCCTGTTCTATGATTCCACTGAAACGTTTCAGGACATCGATGTCATATCTTTGGGTTTCGCGCCAACTTTCCCTGTCCCCTTCGAAAAAAGCGATCTTCGTACTGGTCGAACCCGGATTGATTGCTAATATCTTCGGCGATATCATTAGTGACGTTCCTCCCATTCTGTGCGCCTATTTTACCCTTTTCCCTTAACCTGCAATCCCCTTTTAGGCTGATTTATAAGCAGCCAAAGCCACAGCTGACGCTATGGACAAAAGCTTAGTTTCCGCAGTATCTGCACGGCTTGTAAGAACTATAGGAACCTTTGCGCCCAAGACCAGGCCGGCCGTCCTGTTTTTCGTGAGATAGACAATGCCCTTGGCAAAGATGTTCCCCGCCTCTATGTCGGGAACGAGCAAGACTTCAGCATGCCCCGCCACCTCAGAAACTATTCCCTTATGACGTGCGGCCTCTTCGCTCAAGGCGTTATCCAAAGCCAGAGGTCCATCGATGATACAGCCTTTTATCTGGTTTCGCCTGTTCATCTGGACCAATGCGGCTGCATCAATCGTGCAGGGCATATCGGGATTTACCACCTCTACGGCAGCCAAGGCAGCGACCTTTGGCGTTTCGACGCCGAAGGATTTAGCAAGTTCTACGGTATTCTCGATTATTTTGACTTTGCCATTCAGATCGGGGGCGATGTTAAATGCGGGGTCACATATGAAAAGAATACGATCGATCCCTTCCACTTCATGTATATAAACATGAGACAGCAAGGAACCCGTTCTCAATCCCTTTTCTTTATTCAAAACGCCCCTAAGGAAATTAGCGGTCGATATCATGCCCTTCATCAGTATATCGGCTTGACCCGAAGATACAACCTCTACGGCGGCCAAGGCCACATCGGCTTCGCTCCCGCGAACATCCTTTAACTGGAAGTTAGAAAGGTCAATGCCGATCCCCTTGGCTATTTCCTTCATTTTGTCGGTGTTACCAACCAAGATGCACTCGGCAATGCCTTCCTTTCTGGCGTTTTCAACCGCTTCCAGAACCTCGGCATCTTCGGCCAAAGCAACGCTTACCCTCTTGGGACCCACTTCCTTTGCATAAGTTAAAAGTTCAGTAAGAGAACGTAACTGTTTCACCTTTGCAGACCTCCCTATATATACTTTTATATACTTTTTCTATGATCGCTTCTTTATGATCTTCTCATTTCATTCTCTGACCCTTTGCCAAAACAGCTCCCAAGGCTATGGATAGCGCTTTAGTCCGGGCCGTATCTCCGCGACTGGTCAAAACTACGGGAACCTTCGCGCCTAAGACCACTCCGGCACCAGCTCCATTTGCCATGAAAAGTATGACCTTTCCAAGCAAGTTTCCGGCTTCTATGTCGGGAACGAGCAATATATCGGCATGTCCGGCAACTTCTGATGTCAGTCCCTTATGACGTGCGGCCTCTTCGCTCAAGGCGTTATCCAAAGCCAGAGGTCCATCGATGATACAGCCTTTTATCTGGTTTCGCCTGTTCATCTGGACCAATGCGGCTGCATCAATCGTGCAGGGCATATCGGGATTTACCACCTCTACGGCAGCCAAGGCAGCGACCTTTGGCGTTTCGACGCCCAAACAATGATAACAGCAAACGGCGTTATTTACTATCGCCACCTTCTCATGAAGGCCGGGGTAAGTGTTGAGCCCCCCATCTGTAAGTCCTATAACTCTATCGAAGGCAGGAACCTCGAAAAGAAACAAATGAGAGAGCAAGTTCCCGCTCCTTAAGCCCCATTCTTTATTCAATACGGCCTTAAGCAGGGTAGAAGTCTTTATGAACCCCTTCATCAAAAGATCGCCATTTCCCGATGATACGGTTTGTACGGCCTTTGCGGCTGCCTCTTCTTCGCTTTTTGCTGAAATTATCTCGAAAGAAGATATGTCTATGCTCCTTTCCTCGGCGACCCTTGCTATCCTTCCCTTATCGCCGACCAAGGCAGCCTCAACTATTCCTTCTGAATTTGCCTTTTTGACCGCCTCAAGCACTTCTCCGTCCTCTGCTGCAGCGACGACAACTCTCATAACGGTGCCTTTCTTAGCCCTATCAAAGAGAAAATCGAGATTTTTAAAGGCCAAATTAAAGCACCTCCCTTTTTCTGTAATTTTCCACGACGTCAGCATAGGAAGACGACTTTTCTTCCCCCTTCAAAACCCTCAAGGCGTTCTCCGCTAAGGACTTCATTTCATTTTCCCCAGGATATACCAAAACGGGAGCTATCCACTGTACCCTTTCCGTTACCATGGCCACGAAGTCATCGTCGTAGGCCACGCCGCCGGTCATGATAATGGCGTCGACTTTGCCCTCCAATACGGCTGAATAGGAAGCGATCTCTTTAGCCACCTGGAAAGCCATTGCGCGGTATATCAATGCAGCTCTTTCGTCTCCCTCTTCAATGCGCTGCTTCACCACACGAACGTCATTTGTACCGAGATAACCGACGAATCCCGAAGCGCCTGCAAGCTTTCGACGCAGTTCCTTCACGTTATATTTGCCGCTATAACAAAGTTTGACCAAATCGCCCGTGGGGACGGTCCCGGCACGCTCCGGGGAAAAAGGTCCGTTTTCGTTGGCATTGTTTAGATCCACCATTCTGCCGTCCCTGTGGGCGCAGATCGTAAAGCCTCCTCCCAAATGGGCGACTATAAAGCGAAGTTTACGCCAATCCCCATCCAACTCCTTGGCCGCCTTACGCACTACTGATTTCACATTTAATGTATGGGCCAAGGAATACTTGGGAAGCTCCGGAAGACCCGTGATCCTTGCGATATCATCCAATTCATCGGTAGCTACCGAATCGGCGATAAAGGCGGGGATATTTCTGGGTTGTGCTATAGAGTGGGCCATCAGCCCTCCTAAGTTAGATGCATGCTCCCATGGTTTGCAACACTTCAAATATTCGATCAACACCTCTTCTACCCGATAAACTCCACCCGGCATGGGCGGATCAACTATGCCTCCGCGCCCTATTACCGCATCGAGATCGTCGAAGGAATACCCTGCCTCTTTCAAGGCGTCCTCAACGGCTTTTAATCTGAAGTCCAACTGGCTTATTACGCCATCGAACTCCGACAACTCTTCGGGGGCGTGGGTTATGGTTTTTCTCCATGTTTCCACATCATCATCATACCACGCTATCTTAGTGCTGGTAGAACCTGGATTTATGACCAATATATTAAAGGCCACAACCATCCTCCTCTCTCGATAAGGGGCAAGACATCTTCAGTGCAACATGCCTTGCCCCGAAAAGCCTGATTCGCATTTACTTGTAAATGGGATATCCTTCAGAAGTTACCAGCTTGCGAAATTCTTCTCTGAGTTTCTCCGTGACGGGACCTGGCTTGCCATTGCCAATCTTTCTTCCATCTACCTCAACGACGGCAACCATTTCGGCTGCAGTACCGGTGACGAAGGCTTCATCAGCAGTGTAAACGTCATATCTCGTAAGGAAAGTCTCCTCCACGGGGTAACCCAATTTCTTGGCCAATTCTATAACGGCATTTCTCGTAACGCCGATCAAAATTCCAGCAGCGGGGTGAGGGGTCTTAACTACACCGTTTTTAACCAAAAACACATTGTCGCCGGAGCCTTCCGTCAAATAACCTTCGCGGCTCATGCAGAAGCACTCTTGGGCTCCCGCAACTATCGATTCAATCTTGGCCATTATATTGGGAAGATAATTGCAGGTCTTGACTTGCGGAGGAAGCACCTCTCCGTAGTTTTTCCTCGTGGCTGCCGTAGCCGCCTTTAAGCCCTTCTGATAAAACTCCTCGGGGTAGAGGGCAATTTTATCGGCAATGCATACCACTGTCGCTTTCGGGCACTTCCTCGGGTCCAAACCGAGGTCTCCCGTTCCCCTGCTCACGACCAACCTGATGTAGGCATCTTTAAGCTCATTTCTTCTGCAGGTTTCCGCGCAAACTTCCATCATTTCTTCTTTAGAGATGGGTATCTCTAGCCATATTGCCTTAGCCGAATCGTAGAGCCTGTCGATATGCTCTTCCAGCCTAAATATGCGCCCGGCATAAGCTCTGATGCCCTCAAACACTCCGTCGCCATACAAAAAACCATGATCGTACACTGAGACCTTTGCTTCTTCCTTGGGAACAAACTCTCCATTGACATATACTACAGTCATTACTCTTGTCCCTCCTTCATAATTTGTATTGCGCAATAATGCCTCTCAAATATACATATTATAATAAAGTTTGATAAAAAAGTAGCCAGAATTTAATTGTTCTTCAGCCAAGTTGCGGGTCAATGTATGCCTAAGGGACAAACCTAGGCATTTGAGAAAGGCATATTGCCAGCCATGTTCAAAGGGCAATTTATTCGCTACAATAATTTTTGACGACCATGGTCGAATATATGGCATACAAAAAGAGGGGACGGAAATTGAAGCTTTGTTATTACAACGGCGAGTTTAAATCTCTGGAAGAAATCAGTATTCCCATAACCGACTTGCTCGTGCAAAGAGGCGTAGGCGTTTTTGACACCTTGAGGACCTACCGGAAAAGACCCCATGCAATGTCGATCCATTTAAAAAGGCTGGAGGAGTCATCCCATGCCCTGGGGATTAAACTCCCTTTGGATATACAACAAATCATCGGGGTCATCAGAAAAGGCATTGCAATGATGGATTGCGAAGAAGTTCAAATGCGAATATACGTCTCGGGGGGAGATGTATTTGAAGATGGCCAATTTCCCCATCCGAGGTTTTTTGTCATATTCGAACCGTTGGAAAAGGCGCCAAGGGAAAATTACGAACGCGGCGTGGCTCTCGCTCCCATAGATATGGACAGGCCTTTCCCGCACATAAAAAGCGTATTTTACCTCCCTGCATATGTTGGACGTAGGGACGATAAAGAGGCTTTGGAGGTTTTGTACTGTCCCGATGGAGAGATAACGGAATCTTCAAGCAGCAGCTTCTTCATGGTAATCGACGGCAGGATAGTCACAGCTCCTACAGAGAAGGTGCTCGACGGGGTAATGCGCCAAATCATCATTAAACTAGCTGAAGAAAGTGGATTGAAGGTCGAGATGAGGTGCCCCCTGCTTTCCGAAGTATCAACAGCACAAGAAGCGTTCATAACGGGGAGCATCAAGGAAATACTCCCCGTAAGAAGGATTGGAAGCCAGCATCTGGCCCAGGTCAATGGCCCGGTAAGTCAATACCTTCAACACCTTTATTCAGCAAAGATAGAAGATTATTTGGAATAGGATGTTACACAGATGCTTGAAGCTATAGTTATTTTTTTGGTGAACACCATAGGCCGCTTGGGGTATGTAGGGATAATGGCCTTGATGTTTTTGGAATCTTCTTTTTTCCCCTTTCCCAGCGAAGTTGTCGTGCCGCCGGCAGGCTTTTTGGCAGCCGAGGGCAAGATGTCACTGCCTGTGGTAATATTTTGCGGAGTCGCAGGAAGCTTATTAGGGGCGATATTCAACTATTATTTGGCTCTGAAACTGGGAAGATATTTTCTAATAAAATATGGCAAATATTTTTTTATCAGCGAAAAAAGCCTGAACAAAGCCGAAAACTTCTTTAAAAAGCACGGCGCCGTGAGCACATTCGTCGGAAGATTGCTGCCCGGCATCAGGCAATACATATCGTTGCCAGCGGGTATAGCAAGGATGAGGTTGGACCTTTTTAGCTTATACACTTCACTGGGGGCCGGAATATGGGTGGTAGTACTGGCCCTGCTCGGATATTACATAGGAAACAACAGAGAGCGGCTTCAGGAGACACTTCATTCAATTTCCGTGGCGCTTTTTTTCTTATGTGTAACGATAATAGCGATATATGTACTATGGTACAGATCTAAGGCAAAGAAGCTCAAAGACACTCGCTAATATCAACTACTCGTTCGACAAATTGCCCTTGTCCTTTCTGTGTCCACTTTCTTCCCTTCTTATCCCGATCGGACTCAGGATAACTCTGGCGTCAAATTCATCCCTTTTGGGAAATTCTGCCATGTTAAAGCAACTGATCACTATATGATCGGGGATGGCCAAAACCTTATCGGGCCTGTTCTTATGTCTTCTTAAAACTTCATCCAAGGGCAGGTCGAAGTAGATGGCCACGTTAAATCTCTCGGGAATGATAAAGTCGGACCTTGATGCAGGCGTCAGATTCATTCTATCCACATATACGACCTCTTTCGTGCTTGACTTCAGAGCCTCAATTGCCTTTCTGCGTATCTCCGGCTCCTTAGGTCTCAGAACCTCATATATCCTTTCGAACCCGACGCCATTTTCTTGGGGGTACATCTGAAGGAACAAGGATTTTCTTATTTCGTCCTGGGATATCATCTCGAAACTGCGAATTTTGCGGGACAGGTATAACCCCAAGCTCGTCTTTCCGCATCCTTGAGGTCCTATCGGGATCAAAGCTACGGGCTTGGGAGCAGCTATCGTAAAGGCCTTCGTCAAAAGAGCTATCTCCAGGAATTTCCTGACCCTAATTATGTTGAATTTTTTCATCGAAACACCACCTATCCCATTGCATATCAGGAAAACAAGCACTATAATTCTCGCAGAAAAAAGTATATACAGTCAAAAGATCTCATTCCCTCAAAAGAGAGGGAATTTTTTAGTTGGGAGTTGAAATTTATATTTTAATATCGCTTATTGTAGTATTAAATTTTGCAAATAATTGTTAATACTGCAAAAAGAGGTGATACATACAAATAAGAGATTCATTTATATATTAAGCAATATAAAAACAAGTTACTAACAACCCCTTTGGGGGGTTGTATCTCATGCCTCAAGAAGAGGTGAATTAAAGGATGGAAGATAAAGAATCAAGTCAAGAAGTTTCCCTACCGGTCAAGGTCATAGGCATCGCCTTCAATTTATAAAGGCCTACCTCAGAAGGCGACCCGAATGACCTTTACGAGGAGTACGACTCTCAAAGTACTGTAGATGCTCTGGCAAAAGAAATAGAAAGTTTTGGATTTAAGACCCTTCTCTGCGAGCAAAATGAGGATCTGCCGTCGAAACTTGCAAATCAACGCCTGGACTTCATGTTCAATATTGCTGAAGGAATAGGCACAGAAAGGGGCAGAGAATCTCAAATACCCTGCCTGCTCGAATCCTTGGGGATCCCCTATAGCGGATCTGATCCCGTTTCTCTTGCAATATCTTTGGATAAATATCTCACGAATGTCGTTTTAAACAGGGAAAACGTCCCCGTGCCGTTCATGACACTCTTCAGAAGCGAAGACGACTTGCGCAATGTTGACATGTTGTTTCAGGATAACAACGAAACTTACATCGCAAAGCCCAGATGGGAAGGCTCATCCAAAGGCGTGTTCCGCGATTCCATATGTCGAAACCCGAATGAATTGAAACGAAATGTCTTGAGGATATTCGAGCGATACAGACAACCCGCCATCATCGAAGCCTTTCTGCCCGGCATAGAGATAACAGCCGGCATCGTCGGCAACGGCAGCGATGCTCGTTTGTTGGGCATGATGAAGATTTCGGAGCGAAAACCATCGGATGACGGCGTCTTTTTGTATTCTTTGGAACATAAAAGAGATTGGCTGGAATGCATACTTTATGAAGGCCCTGAAGCTATAAACGAAAAGGTCCGACGTGAAGCTGCAATGATCGCTCTCGATGCGTTTCATGCCTTGGAACTCAGGGATATAGCTCGCATCGACATGCGGATGGACGGACAAGGCCAACTGAGGGTCATAGATATCAACCCCCTGCCGGGGCTTTCACCTTATTATAGCGACCTTCCAATTCTTTATTCCCTAAGCGGAGGCAACTATCACGACCTCATATCGCAAATTTCGCGTTCAGCCTTCAACCGCTACAGCTTGCCTTGGCTGGAGGGATAACTACTATGAGGATATTGATCGTAACTGCCAAAGAGGATACGGAAAGGCCGGATGTACTGGATACCCTGACCGTTAGAGATATGGTCGCAAAGGCTCTCGCTTCTGTCGGACATAAGACGTATGTGCTCGGCGTCACCAAAAAGGATCTGAGGAGTTTTGATGTGCTGGAGAATAAGATAAAGCGTTTCTGGCCGGATTGTATATTCAATCTCTTCGAAGGATTTTCCGACGACAGCAAAAAAGAAGTATTGTTTGCGACCTTTTTGGAAAGCCTGAACATACCATTTACGGGAAACGGCTCTGCTGCCCTGCAAGCTTCCTTAGATAAATTAATGGCTAAAAAGCTCCTGACAAAGAAAAACGTTCCCGCCCCAAAGGGACTATGCCTCGAAAGCACATCCTTCGACTTGGAGGGACTGCCGTGCCCTGCCTTCATAAAGCCCCGATTTGAGGATGGAAGCGTAGGCATAGACGACAGCTCTCTGGTCACGTCCAAATCGCAACTAAAAGAGGCCGTTGCCCGCAAAATTCTGACCTTCCCTGCAGGGATAATAGTGGAGGAATTCCTGGAAGGCAGGGAGTTCAACGTAGGATTGATCGGACTTCCGCCCTACGAAGTGGCAGGCATATCCATGATAGACTACGAAGACTATCCTGAGGCGTTGCCCTTTCTGGATTACGGGGCTAAGTGGGATACAAAAAGCCCCGGCTATAGAATTGCCCCTGAAAATCCAAAATTTCTCCCCCGGGAGATGAAAGATAGTCTGATTCGGATGGCAAAGCGTGCAGGCATCGCCCTTTCTTGCAAAGGGTATTTCAGGGTGGATATGAGAGAAAGGGATGGGGAAATTTATGTCATCGACGTAAACCCCAATCCCGACTTAAACGTCGAAAGCGGACTGGCAAATCAATGCAGAAGAAGCGGCCTTCCTTACGAAGCTTTGATCTCTTACATAATTGATACAGCCATAAAGGAGAGCCAATATGAATCAGATAATGAATCGCTGTACGAAGTATCTAGACATAGCGCGATCTACTAAAGCCTTCAACGAAGCCGAGCTGGACGTGCTCTCGGAATTGCTGGGAAAATGCTTGGAAGGCTCAGATGAAGAGGGCTACATGCTTATTGGAGAAAAGGTCGGAAACGACGACATCGCCTTTTTGATATGCGGCAAAACGCCCATGACGGAGTTCACTTACGACCTTTACTGGATCGTCGTGTCTCCTTCATATCAAGGTAAGGGAATTGGAAGGCGTTTGGTGAGCAGGATGGAAGAATCCGTTTTAAAAGAAAAGGACAAAGCAAATATTAGGGTGGAAACCTCGGGCAAGGAAGATTATGCCCAACAAAGGGCCTTTTACAATGCCCTGGGTTTTCGGGAGTGCGGTCGTATACCCTCCTTTTACCGGGAAGGAGACGACCTGGTAACTTTTTATAAGGCTATAATAAAAAACGATCCATCGGGAGGCAAGGGAAAGAATGATAAATTATAGGGAAGTATCCCTTTGGAAAGACGTTAAGCCGAAGGAGTGGAACGATTGGCACTGGCAGCTGGTCAATAGAATCACCGACATCGATACCTTAAGCCGAGTCATCGCCCTTACTCCTGAAGAGAAAAAAGCCCTTAATGACGATCTTTTAGAGCTAAGAATGGCCATCACCCCATACTATGCCACTTTGATGGATCCCAATGACATCAACTGTCCCATTCGGATGCAGGCCGTCCCCACTTCTGCAGAAAGAAACACCGCAGAGGAGGACTTTCACGATCCGCTGGCGGAAGACAGATACGCACCCGTTCCGGGCTTCGTACACAGATATCCTGACAGGGGCATACTGCTCGTAACAGACCAATGCTCCATGTACTGCAGGTTCTGCACTAGGAGGCGTTTTGCCGGGGAGATAGACAGGCCAAAAAGTCGCGAAGAAATACAGGCTGCCATAGATTACATCGAAAGGACCCCCGTGCTTAGAGATATACTGGTTACCGGCGGAGATCCTCTGACCATGGAAGACGAAAACCTGGAGTGGCTTTTGACGAGCTTGCGCCGAATACCTCACGTCGAGATCATAAGAATCGGAACGCGCGTTCCCGCCGTCATGCCTCAGAGGATCACTAACTCTTTGGTAACCATGTTGAAAAAGTTTCATCCCCTGTGGATAAATGTTCACTTCAACCACCCAAAGGAAATAACGCCCCATTCCGCAAGGGCTTTGAACATGCTCGCCAACGCCGGCATACCTCTTGGGAACCAATCGGTGCTACTCCGTGGCATAAACGACTGCCCTTATATCTTCAAAGAGCTGTTTCATAAGCTTTTAGTCAACAGGGTGCGCCCTTACTACATCTATCAATGCGACCTTTCGCGCGGCATATCACACTTTCGCACCTCCGTCGGCAAGGGCATCGAGATCATAGAATTCCTGCGCGGACATACCACGGGCATGGCAGTTCCGACCTTCGTCATAGACGCTCCCGGAGGAGGGGGCAAGATACCGGTAATGCCAAATTACGTTTTAGCCCAGGGAGAGCGCAGGATAGTCCTAAGGAATTTCGAAGGAACCATAACGGTCTATACGGAGCCGGAAAACGCTGGCTCCCACTGTCACGGCTGCAAGGAGATATGCACGAGGCAGTCGGCATCTTCAGGCGGAGGTGTCTCGGAGTTGCTCGAAGGAAGCAGGCTGCAGCTTGAGCCGCAAGTACTCAAGAGGGAGGAGCGGAGGCATCAGTGGATGGAGGAAAAAGCACAACCCAAAAACGCACCTGACGCCCAACGCTCCATCTCTGCAAGCAAGGACAAATAGGCTAGCGACAAATTAGCTTAATAAAATGGAATAAAGACCGAGTTTCGTAAAACCGAACCTCGGTCTTTATTTGCAAATGCCATGTCCCGACCTTATCAGTTAAGCTCATTTTTTAACCCATCTGTCCTTCAAGAATCCCTTGGTTATGGGATTTTCATGCACAGCAGACCATATTTCGAGGGAAAATGTAGGGACAACTTATTACGCCTATATTGCCATTTATCAATTGCAATATAGGTTATTAAGTAGTATTAACATAATAGATTCTTAAAGGTCGTGAAATCCAAAGGCAAGGAATATCTGCGCATTGTGGAGTCTTACCGCGACGGCGGCAAGGTAAGACATCGTACCCTCTTAAACTTAGGTCGCCTGGACCAGATAGAGGAAAACCCAAGCTTTCAGTGCCTTGGAGAAAGCTTTTAATGGTCATCCAGCATTTACTAGAGCCTAAAAGCAAACTAGCTACCTTTTCAAAGGCCAGAGCCGTTACTTGAACTTGTCACATGTAGGCTATAACCACCTATATAGGGCATTAGATGTCATAGCGGAAAAGAAGGAAACCCTTGAGCAGGCCCTATTTGAGCGGGAAAGGAGCCTCTTTAACATGCAGGTAGACGTGGTATTTTACGACGTGACGACCTTTTACTTTGAAAGCACATCTGCAGATTCCTTGAAGGATTTCGGCTTCAGCAAGGACGGAAAGTTCGAGGAAGTGCAGGTGGTATTGGGCCTCATTACCGACTGCGAGGGAAGGCCTGTAGGTTACGAGCTATTCCCCGGCGATACCTTTGACGGGAAGTCCACTGACACAGATAAAAGAGGCCTTAAACTCCATGAACTTCACCAAAGTGAGCGTAAAGGGAGAGGAATTTTTGATCAAGGTCAAAGGGACTCCTTTAAGCCAAAAGATACTACAGGTAATGAAGATGAGAAGCCCTAAAAACGTTACTCCTGTAAAGGACGTTAGCCTCGTATAACCACACGTACAAATCCTTAAGTTAGACGTGTAGGGACAATTTTGTACGTTTTTCTTTTAACTATCCCTATAATGATGCGGATCTTGAGGGATTAGGCGATAAAGTAAGGAAGATATGCATTTAAATTAGCGTGAGATATTGCCAAATTCATTGTCTTGTAACCATTTTATGGCATCCTCTATAGAGTAAAAAGCCCTTCTAGAGCATTGCTTATATATTTTCTTTCAATTTCATAAATCCCCTGCGAATGATATCAGCCATTAATTTTCTACGCTCATTTAAGAAGGTCGTATATTCCATTTCATACCATCTTTCGGGCAGCGCATGCAGCGTATACATTTTTTGCAGTTCTTCGCCGGTAAATCTGGCCTCAACTTGAGGCACGTAATCCTTGGGTGCTTTATCCGATATGGCTATATTGTCACGCCATTCCACCAAGGCGTAGTTAGCCGTCTGATAAATAAGACGCTTCTCTCGAATGCCAATTTTCTGCAAGTATCGCCGAGGAAACAGATGATGACGTTCCAGGGCTTTCTTTTTACTTTTAATGGTTGGATCCAACAATTCAGAGACCTTCATCTTAGAGTACAACACATTGGCATCAAGAAGGCAAAGCGCCGCATAAAAGGCAAATTGGCCAGTACTGCGAGCGGCAGCTGTCTCTAATTCGTTAGGCAGGGTCACTTCCCAATAGTCTCTTGTAAAAATGGCATTTATTTGTTGATCCAGCACTTTTACAAACCCCTCAGCTGTATCGATCGCCCGTAAGAGCGCTAAATCCTGCTCCATACGACCTTCTGGAGAGCTGGTGTAACGTCCCGTAAGAGCTACCATAAAAAACCAGCGAGCCATAACTTCTCTCAGGTAATAAGGGTCAACGCAATAATCCATCTTACCGATCAACCACATTGCATATGTATAGACTATTGTCATTTCGGAGGAGAGGAGCTGACCACTTTGATAACCGGCACGCTTTAATACCTTAAAGAAATCGTGCCAATTTTGGAGATTCAAAACACAATCCTGAGCTTCTCTCAATATATCAAATTGTTTTTCTCTCTGCCCTACAGAAAACTGCCGAGTTTGCAAATCCTTCCCGCGCAGTAGCGAATATACGTGCTCTAACCTTGCTCGACGAAAACCAAGGGCGACACTAGGCCTTAACAGCTGATCAGGGCTAGGGGTAAGGTAATGATTATATGGTGATGGACGATTATCAACTGGTGGTTTTTTAGCCTGACGGCAAAACTCTTCCAGTTGTTTTCGACCATCATCCCAAAACACTGACATAAGTGTAAGAATAAAATCAGCCTGATTAAGCGGTGTACCTTTGCTATTGATGCGAACAAATATTTCTGCAACTCTATCTTCATCAACAGAAGAAGATATTTCCAACGCAGTAAGGGGATAATCTAAGAGCTTTTCTAACCGTGTGATTGAATTTGCTATTTTTGCTCTTTCTTCATCGGCAATTTCACGATTTGCTCCAAGACGATGAAAGAATTTATTTATAAACGTATAACTGCTCATTTCCGGTTTCCATATCTCGCTAATATCGGGAATCCATTCCACATCTCTTTCAATGGCAGGGTTTGTAACTTCAAATCCTTCTTCTATGGGGTTAAAGGCAATACGAATACGAGCATGACGAAAATCTTTACTTACAATAGGAACTGCCTTAGTTACTGTATATAATGAAGCCAATCGTTGTTGGCCGTCTACTATTAACAAACGAGGGGCTTTTTGCTTTTGGCCAGTTCCTATGACTTTATGTTCACCGGGGAAGCCATTCTCCCAAAATAAAAAATAACCTATCGGATAACCACGATACATTGAGTCAAATAAGTCCCGCACTTTGCTGCTTGGCCAAACAAACGGTCTTTGGATATCGGGTAGTCCAATCTCCCCTAAATCGATATCCTCCACAAGCTTTTTAAGAGTATAATCAACTTTCTTAAAAACAACATCCGACATAACAACACATCCTTTATTTATTAATTTTGCTCTTTTGTCCTATGTGTTATAGAAAAGTCTTGATCATCTCTTGCAGAATAAAAGACATTATGGGCACGGAAAGATAAATCAGCTAAGAGATATTTTTGAGGCTTCATTATTTGATATCGCTAATTTAAGCACCACCTAAGAATTTCAATGAACGAGAGGGGAGGAGCGGACGTTTTCTTGGACTGCTTATGCAGCCAAATTTAGACTCCTCCGGTGTTCCAACGAACTCACTGCACCTAAGCTGCCGTTCTCCAGCCTTAAGATTTTTCATGGCCCTGTTGAGCATGCTGTTTACCAGGTCCGCATCGGGGCTGGTCTTTATGGTCCAGCTTGCCACCATGCCATCATAACAGTTCAATGATCGGCGAAAGGTAGACCTTACCTATAGGGATCTGAAACTTTGTGATGTCGGTAAGCCATTTGGTGTTTGGTCTTTAAGCGTAAATCCTGCTTGAGCAGGCTCCTGGCGGCAGGTGTTTTCTCACCCTGGTAGACGCTTTGTCTTCGCCCTTTCCTGCCGAAGACGATCAGAAAACATCTTGCCATGCACCGCCTGATGACTTTTTTAAACACCCTTATTTCTTCTTGCACAAGCAGGGCATGGATCCTCCGGTACCTGTAACGTCTGTCCTTTTGTTTTAAACAGGTTTACGATCCCTTCTTTCAGCTTTTCATACTTGTCGCCTGCAAGAAGGCACTGAGGTAATGGCGGACTGCTGTCTTATGTTTTTCCTGCAAGAAGCTGGGGACCTTCGCATACCTTTTTTCATAGGGTACTCCGGTTTCTTGTTTTTCAAGGTATATCTTATACCACTTGCCCAGCATCTTGCGGTCGGGATAACCAAGTTTCCTGATGACATCAGCAGGACTTTTCCCGTACTTAATGTAAAGTTCGATCGCCCACATTCGTAATTCTTTTGAATACATGGACAGCCTCCTGTCTCATTACGAGTCCAAGATTTTGTCCGCACACCCAAGTGGGGAATTTATTTTGCAACTTTGTCCATGTTTATATTGCCATAAACAGGCCAATTTCCCAAATAAAAACGAGAGCGCTATTTTACATTTAAGAAGCTTTGTGTTATTTGCTACTTATTTATCTAAGATTTCTTTAAAAATTCTCGCGCTTATACAACAGCACAAGATTATATATAATGTTAGAGGATGTTAGAGGACGTTTGTCAATCAAGATGAAGATGCACGGACCAGCAATCAACCCGCGCCCTCAAGGTAAGAGTCCAGGCTTCAGCAGTTGTAACCTGGATAAGCATAAATACAACTATAACGGCGACCAGCTTGAGACCCTTTTTCATGGCTCCCTAATCCCCCTTGCACACAAGGCCGAGTTCCTTGAGGCGTATTCTCATGGCCTGGACGGAGACCACGTAGTGCCGGCTGAACTATTTAAGCGTAAATTTGTGAGCTTCACGGGCAAGCATCACCTTCGACATCAAAAGCTCGGCGGCGAAGGCGTTGGCCTCGCGGATTTTCTGGAAAACATCATCGGCGTGAGAGTTGACCTTACAACCCCGGACGGCATAAAACCTCACAGGAAAGAATACGTCATGAAAGATTTGCGCTATGTCTAAAAGGGACCGGAAGCTTTACGTCGAAGACGTTTTAGAATGCGTCAGGAAGGTCGAAAAGTACACCGACGGCATGGATTTTGCCTCTTTTAAGGAAGACGACAAAACGATCGACGCGGTCGTGAAAAAACTCATTGTGATAGGGGAAGCCGCCAAAAACATCTCCGACGACGTAAAAGGCCGTTACGAAGACACGCCCTGGTGAAAAATAGTTGGCCTTAGAAACAGGATCGTTCACGGGTACTTCAGCGTAGATTCGGAGATCGTCTGGAGCATCGCAAAGCGGGAGCTCCCCGCCTTAGAAATACAATTGGAGCGGATTTTGGAAGAAAGCCCTTAGTCGCCACGCCTGAGACAGGCTGAGCGGATCACATTTTGAGACGCGAAAACGGATTTATCGAGGCCGCCTTCGCCTTGCTGAAAGACGATGTTGGACACCAAACGAGCGGGCCCTTTGCCTTATTTATACTCATGAAGCGCGTAAAAAATACGGGACTATCCTAGATTTTGTGTAAAGTCCTAACAAGTGCAAAATGAGGCATTTAAAATATGGGCCCGGTGCTGGTTTTCAGCTCCGGACCTTTTTAATTATACCAAATAACAGACAGTCGGGCATAGCCATATTTTCAGGCTATACATTTTATCTGACATTGAAAATATTCCTCAGATCCTGCCTTCGAAAAATACCTCCAGCTGGGAGTGGATAGTACCCCAGTCCTTACGGCGCCCAGTCCATTTCTTGGTTATGTCCATCATTGCCAGATAAATCATTTTCAACAGGCTGTCATCTGTAGGGAAAACAGCCTTGGATTTGGTAACCTTTCTAAGCTGACGGTTGAATCCTTCAACGGTATTGGTCGTGTAGATGAGGGTCCTGACCTCAATAGGATACTTGAAATAGGTGCTAAGGTTAGCCCAGTGCTCCTGCCATGACTTGGATATCTTGGGATATTTCGCATCCCATTTGTCCCCAAATCTTTCAAGGCTGTCCAAAGCTGTCTGTTCATCTACTGCGGCGCATACCTCTTTTAGATCTGACATGAGGGCCTTTATGTCCTTATAAGACTTGGTCGAATTGCGTATCTGGTGGATTATGCACTGCTGGATCTCCGTCTTCGGATATGCCGCCTCTATTGCACCAGGAAATCTGCTTAAGACCGTCCACACAGGCTATAAGGATGTCTTCCAGTCCTCTATTTTTCAAGCTGTTCAGCACGGAAAGCCAGAATTTGGCGCTCTCGTTCTCTTTGATCCACATTCTAAGCACTTCTCTGGTGCCTTCCATGTTTATGCCTATTGCTATGTAGACTGCCTTCTTTATGATCTGCCCTTCACTGCGGACGTGATAGCAGATGACATCCATGAATACTACAGCATAGACGCTCTCAAGCGGTCTGCTCTGCCATTCTTTCACCAAGGGCAGTATCTTGTCCGTTATCCTGCTTATTGTAATGTCTTGAAACAGAGAGACCCTATATGTCACGAATATGGGTTTCAATGTCTGAGGTGGTCCTGCCTTTTGCGTACATTGAGAGGATCTTTTCTTCTATGTCCCCTGATATGCTTGTCTGCTGTTTCTTTACAAGCTCCGGCTCAAATTCTCCCTTGCGGTCGCGGGGAACGTTTGGGTCTATCTCTCCGTAGCTTGATCTTGCTTTCTTGGGGCTTGTGCCATTACGGCTGTTGTCTCTCGTCTTATTTTTATAATCATATTTTGAATAGCCAAGTTCTTCGTCCAGTTCACCCTCAAGACCATTCTCAAGGAAGGTTCCTATCATTTCCTTGAACAGATCATGGATATCCTCCATAGAGCTCACTTTTAACTCCTGGAGCAGACTGCTCATCTTTTCCCGCTTTGCTTCACGTTCCGGATCTCGATTTCTTCTTGCCATAATAAAACCTCCTGATCAGTGCTCTCTATTTTGCACCTTTCAGGAGGTTTACACAATTTGTGGGATGGTCTCGTAAATACCCCCGCGGGGGTATTTACTTAGGTAATTCTAAGCCCGTAATCGGCCTTTAAGGCAAAGTCGATAAAATCTTTTAGCATTTCCAAGTTATAACCATAGGTCCAAAACTCTTCCGGGCTTAAGGACTCCCAGTCTGGCTCCGCATACATTTCCGACGCCTGCTCCGTTTGCCATTCGGACGGAGCGGGCGGGCGACCGTCTTCCCTTAATTTTGTAGGTCCGACCGGTCCCCACGACGGCTCGGTCGATTTTGTGCGCGCCAAGTCGTCGTGGGCGCGCTGCAACGCCGTAACCAAGTTTTTCGTGTCCTTGCCGTTCACTACCTGCCCCCGGCTGCCGCAGTAATGATCCGGCGACCGCAGCGGTTCCCAACCGTAGTTGACGGCAAGCTCTAGCAAATTGTACCACGATAGATAGTTGAAATGAAACCGACTCGTCTTATCAAAATCTTCGTCAATCTTGAGCCAGAGCGTGTCGCCATCCTGGCAAAGCCTGACGGGTTTGTATTCGGGCTCGTCGGCGGCTTTGTCTTCGTCAGGCTCGTCGGCGGCTTCGCAGCCGTCGAGTTCGTCGTAGAGTTCGTCATCGAGTTCGTCGCCGTCCTGCGCGGCTTTTTTGCCCCTTGCCTTCTTCTTTCTTTGCTCAACAATGTCATATATGTCCATCTCTTCTTCTTCCGGGGTTAACCGCTGATGCAATCTGTGAATACTGTAGGACATCTTCGTTTTCTCCTTTTCTTTTTGTGTTTATCAGCTCAAAACGTCCGAGCGGTTTCGCTCCGCTTCTTCCTGCCCACGCCCGCAGTTATATCAGTCAGTCGCCGCTTTCTGTGGTTCACCACCCCCTCTCGGAAACCCGTTTTTTAAGGTTTTTTTACCGCCGTATCGCGTCCGCCCACCCCTGGTAAATCATGACCATGGCCAGCGTGTCCAGCTCGCAGTATTTCAGGAGGGCGCGCGCGATCGCTTCCCGCTCGTCGTCGGTCATGTCCGAAAACTGCATCTTGCACCAGGCCATGGCCGCGGCGCCGCCTTCGTGGATTTCCTCATAAGCGATTAAAAAGTCCCGCGTCTTTTCTTCGTCGAGGTCCTCAAAGATCTTTGGGAGGAGGCTGTACGGGTCGCGGACGTGGCCGTTTTCCTTTACCACCCAGGTCCAATCCTTGAAGTTTGAGCTTTTGACGCCGCCTTCGGCGCCGTATATGGGCTTGCCGTAAAATTCCTGCAGGTAAGGGGAGCCCTCGAGCACGGCCGGGAGCACGGCCTTGACGGAGTTAGACCCCCTCGCTGCCGGGTGGTAGCAGTACTTTTTTACCAGCTCGAGCATGTCGACCATGTTTCTCGGGCCGGCGACTTTTTCCCTCGTCTCCAGGCTTCTCGTTTCCGTTATCTCCCGTATAAAAGAGACGAGCTCTTGAGCGTCTGCCGGAGGCCGCGGGTCTTCTAACAGCTGGGCCGTTATCAGGTTTAAGCAGGTGTTTTCGTGGGCTCCGTACTTGAATATGGTCCCTTCGTCTTTTTCGAGTTCGCCTTTCAGGGCGCGGACGAATTCGTAGTTGGGGAAAACCCCGGGGCGCGTCTCGATGAACTGCCCAGCGTGGCGGACCGATCCGTCTCGCTCGACGACGTGGTGAGAGAACTGAAAGGCTATCGTCTCGTAGGGGTGTCGGCCCTCGTTGAACGGTACGGCGACCATCGCGGTCTCGAAGTCTATGAAGTGAAGCGGGAACTTCCAGGAGAGCATCTCGCCTTTAAGCCCTTCTTTGTCAATGTGGGGGCTCGTATCGCCCGAGAGGGTCTTTTCTATCTGAAGCCACTGCCTTTCGCTCGTCGTGAGGCCCCTCGTCTTGCCTTTTTCCCGCGGTATGTCCCTTTCGGTTACGTCTTCCATGCGCCACCGGCCTTCTGAGATGAGCTCGTCCTTTTTGCGGAAGTTCCACAGCTCAAGTATCGTGGGCCTGTCAAAGTCGTCGTTGGTCAAACCAAAGCTTTCCCTCCAACACTCCCTGAAACCGCAGCGGAGGCCCGCTTCGAGCTCCCCCTCTTCGGCGTGGAACTCGCAGCGCTGATACCTCGCGCCCGGCTGAGGTTTTACTTTTTCGCCTTTCTCGTAGTAGTCGGCCATGAGCGCGATGACCTCTTCGATGGACTTTCCGTCGAAAAGCCTGTGAAGTTTGTTTACTTTGTCTTTAAGGATCGCGCGCACGGCTTCGTCGACGGACACCTCGACCAATATGCGCTCGCTCAAGTCTTCCTCGGTGAGCTTGATGTAAATTTCGACGCCCTTGCCGTCCGGAAGCCTTTTTATGCGAATCCTCTGGTTCATGCCGTTGGTGGGGCACTTCGCCGACTTGTCCGGCATCATGAGGTATGGCTTTACGGCGTAACCAGGCATGGCTTTTTTCAAGACGTAAACCTGAAAGGCTACGTCGAGCAGGTAGAGTAGCCAATCGGGGCTGACGCTTCCGTTTTTCGACAAAAAGCTCACGACTTTCGCCGAGTCGTACGATTTGGCCTTGACCTCGATCAGGCGCAGGGTGTTTCCTTCTTTCTTCAAGATGTCTGCCCGCATGAAGAGGTTTTTAAAGCTGAACGCCGGCTCGAAGAGGATGATCGAATCCTTTTGCAGCAACTCGGTCGTCATGTACTCTGCCCTGCTGTAATCCACTTCATTGATCATTACGGTTTCTTCTTGATGCCGATAATACGCCCTGACTAGCTCCCCCACCTGGAAGCCTCCGTCGGCCAAGGCCCGCAAAAAGGGGTCGGCCGAGGCCCTGTTAGCGTACTCTTTTTCCCCGCGTAGTACAGCTTGGTCGGGCACGTCATCGCGAGGTTAAAAAGCGATTTGGTCAAGAAATGATGCTCCGCCGCCATGGAATTACCACTCCCTTCTCGAAATCCATGGAAATTTATCCTTCCTGCCCCGCGAAGCCGACTTCGCCTTTTCGGTGCCGTCGGGTCTTCAACCTTGACGCTTCGTTTACAAACAACATTATACCCACCAAATATTGTTGTTGTCAAGAAACTATTATAGTAATAATACCACTATATCCACATGATCTTACAATAATTGGTATTGATTAACACTAATTATTTTAGTAGAATATGGCCTCAAATCAATAGGAGGGGGTTTCTCGATGAAAAGGGTGCTGTTGGCGATCGGATTGGTTTTGGCGTTCGCTTCTTTCTGTTTGGCTTTGCCCATGTCGGGGCTTTTCGATCCCGCGTCTATCCTTTTGAGCATCGTAGAGCGGGAGGCGAAAGAGTCCGCGGTGCCCCCGGCGTTTCTGTCTTTGGTGAAAGTTTTTAACGAGCTCCACGAAAAGCAGATAGACGAAAAACAGGCCAAGGAGTTCTGGAAGGGCAACTACAGGAGCCACCACGGGCCGCTTTTCGATATTTATTACGACTTCGGCACTGTCGAAGACGCCGTACAGTGTTTTAACGAACTCCGCAATGCGAGGAGAGCTGACGACGACGTCAAGGTGGGGATATTGAAGAACAACGAAGGGCACTCTTCCGCCTGATACGTAATGTGCTCGGTCGAGGAGTTCGCGGAAGAGCTTGAGATCGGGCGTGTCGCCTTCGCGCACTTCGACGAAGAGCAGATGGAAGCGCAAAAGGGCGTGGCAGGCGAGATGCTTTCGAGCCTTATCCTCCCGACGTTCGGGTGGGGTGCCTATCACAGCGCGCAGGACGCAGTGTACGCCCAGATGAACGTGGGGGTGGCCGTTTTGAGACTTAAAGGCGACAAGGCCCTGGTTTAGACGCCGGAAGGGGGAAAGGAGACAGACTTAAGGGCCCTGCTCAACGCGTAGGACTACATCCTGGTTTTCGAGTCCGAGAAGCTAAAGGAAAGGCAGCGGGAAGAGTAGAAAAAATCCGAGTCCGAAGCCTACCTCGAAAAGATTCGGCAAGAAGTTAAAGAGTAAGGCAAAAAGGCTCTAAGCGGGCGCTTAGGGCCTGGCAAACTCAAATAGGGATCTTTGTGGACAAGTACTGCCCAAACTGCAAGCGCATGGTCGGAGTCAAAAAGAACATGATGCCCGGGATAATCACGATCGTCGTAGGGCTCTTAATCGCGCTCTTTCTGCCCTTCGTTTGCTTGATCGTTGGAGCCCCTGTGGCCTTGGTGGGCGTCGTTTTGCTGATCCTCGGGGGATCTAAGTGCTCGATCTGCGGCAGCAAAACCTGACCAAAGAGCCGCCTCAAGGGACGGCCTCGGGCAAGCCTTAAGGTTCAGGACGGGTCGGGGTGGTTTTCTCAAACGTCCGAAAGCCGCAGGATAAACCAGACGGGGGAGCGCTTAAAACAGGCGAGAGCGCTCCCCCGTCGCGCCCGCGCGGGGATTGCCCGTTTCCCTTTTGCGCCCCATGGGTTTCAGTGTAGCGCCTAAAACCTATCCGTCAATCTCGGGCAAGTTTTCTACAAGTTCTTCCTTAATGTTTTTCCAACACAATGTAGTAATCCACGGCAGAAACCATGGCATCGAGCCCTCTGACCTTCTCAGGCCCGCGGGCGCCCTCGCCTTTCAGGGATTCCCGGCCTGACCATTACGCTTTCGACGTAATCGATTACCCAGTCTGGCCTTATTATATTAAAAAGTTCTTCCGGCCATTCGCAGGTTGTGGGCCATTCGGAGACTGGGGTGTCGGGAGCTAAGAGAATGTCCCGGCTTTCGTCGCCGTAGAAGTGCCTACAGCAGGCCAGAAGGACGGGCTTGCCGACTCTGTCCAGGTACTCTATAACGGCGGTGCAGGTAAGTACCACGTTCATGTCGCGAAAGTTGCGCTGTCGGACTATTCTAATCACGACGAAAGGGTCCTTTTGTTCCGCCAACTCGCACCACAGGTCAAACCCGCGGAGAAGGCCGTAATTTCTTGCGTATCTTAAGCTTGTTATCTCCCTGTACTCCCTCAAAATCTTAAGCCTATTGAGCGCGCGCCCTGGGGAAGCCTAATTTTCTCGTCGCCTCCCCGTATTCTTCACGCGGGCCCTCCTCACCCAAGAGGCTCTTAAAGCTGCAGCCCGCGACAGATGCCACTTTGTTTGCTTCGTTTCTTATAGCCTTTATAAAGTCGGCTTTCCCGACTACTAAAAATACCCTTTCCTATTTCGGAAGCAACTTCAGGCACTCTGAAACAACCTGAAAAAACTCGTCGCCCTCAAAGAGAGTTAACGGCAGCGTGTGCACGAAAACGCAGGATCTGCCCCTCGGCTTGAGCTCGCTTAAAACCGCGTCGAACCACAGCGAGAGGGCGGCTTCCGTTTTTGGGTTCGCCTTCTTTCTACCACAGGTTTTGTAGGCTAAAAAGACGGAGTCGGCCTGCTCGTAGGTGATATCAGCCCCGTTAGCGAGCCGGTCCGCCACTTCCTTTAACTCGTCGGCAGTCGCCGCCTTTATCACGCTCTTCCCCCCTCAAACGGTTCGATTGCCGCCTGTTTTAGGTTTCCTCTGAAGTTTAAACCTACTCTGTCTTGTACATGTCGTAGAGCGCCCGCTTTGGCGTGAGCTCCTCGGCGCTTTTGAGTCTCACTTCCTTGCCCTTTTTCCGCAGGTACAGCACAAACATAACGGCCATCGTCGCGGATACGAGCCTCTGGTGCTCCAGGACGGACAGGGCGGGCCCCAGCTCTTTCTCGTAGGGCGCGAACTCGAAGTACAAAAGCCCGGGCGACCTGACGGTTTTCGTTACGATGTTTTTAAGCTCCTCGAAAGAGAGGAATTTTTCCGGGTCATTTTCGGTCAGCCACTTCAAGGCGAAGAAGCTGTCCACCAAAACGAGGTTGTTTCCCCTCTGCCCCCTGACGCCGTGCTTGACCCAGTCCAGGGCCGAACTGATGCTTATCCCAAACAGATCGGCTAGCTCGTAGTTGTCGAGATCGAAGTCCTTTTGCAGTCCCCTGATCGCTTCCGGTGGGACCATGACACCGCTTTTACTCAACGTCCTCACCACTCTATCGTTTAAGTTAGTTTAATTATAATTTGATTATGCGTTTCTAGCAACCATTTTAATAAAAGTAAATGTACGTGAATGAAAAAATACGTTAGATACAGCAGGTTTGTATGTGCTATATTTACGCGAGATAAGAAGCTTTTCTTGTATTTTATAGTGATAAATACTTTATGATGTCCAGCAAGTCAAAAGGGTCAAGCCCATTTTTTCCTGTAAAAAGGGTTGCCTATGCATGATCATGTCCCGAATAAGATCTTCAGTTATTATTCTATTATTCAGCCCTTGACAGGCAGAGTCCGTTGTCTACAATGAAACCATCAATTAGTGGGATTATCCCACTAAGGGGAATAGAAGATGGCTGACACAAAAGAAGTGGCTGTAAGAATAGACAGCAAAGGCCGCATTACTTTGCCCAGGAGCATGAGAAAGGCTTTGGGAGTAAAAGCGGGTGACACGTTGTTCTTTAAGTATGATCCGCAAAGTAACAGGTTGCAGATAGCCCCTGCAGTGAGTCCTTTTGATGCCTTAGCGAAAGAAGCTATCAAGGAGTATAAGGAAGGTCATACCAGAACTATAGAAGAGTACGCCAAAGAAAAAGACATCCCTTCGGACGTCAAATGAACTTTGAACTGCATTGCTGCGGGGACTGGCCGAAGAAGCCGTCAGGGAAATTTTGACGCTTAAGCAAAACCCATATTTGGGCAATCAGCTGAAAGGCTCTCTGTTAGGAGTCAGGGCTTTGGAATTTTCTCTTGAAAGTGGCTTATCGGGCTGTCTATATAGTACAGGAAGACGATAAGACCTGCCTGGTGTTCATGATAGGACCCCACGAAGGTTTTTATCAAAAGGCGGCGCGCAGGGCAAAGGCCTTAAAAAGCCGCGAAGGATAATCGGCTGTCCATTGTCAAAGCGGAAAAGTTGTAGTAAAACCTGTTTCGAGATCGAAAGGTGTTAGATGAAGTACATCTACACCACCTTTTCCTAAAAGTCTCTCATAGCCCAATAGATTCCTATAGTATGTGTTTGCTGAGATGGGATTTTAGGCTGTTGAATGTTTCCACGTCGACAGGGCAACTTAAAAATTTTACAGGTACAAGCAAAGAGTGAAGGCTCCCCTGAATGAACAAAGGGGCTTCTAGGGATTAATACCCAAGGCTTGCCTTCCCAAACCCAAAATATTTAGTGCGGCATTAACGTCACGGTCTAAGACTAGACCACAACACGGACACTTAAAAACTCTTTTTGACAACGGCATTTTTTGTCGGTGTCCACAACTTGAGCAATTCTGACTGGTATAGGCGGGATTAACAGTCACAAACTTGCGTGCGGCCCATTCTGCCTTCATCGCAAGTAGTCGGAAGAATCCTGACCAAGCCGCGTTAGAAATGCTTTTAGCAAGACAGTGGTTGTGTAACATGCGGTTGACATAAATATCTTCAACGGCAATTATACCGAAGCAATTAACTATCTTACGTGAGTACTGATGAATGAAGTTTTGTCGTTTCCAAGCAATACGTTCGTGTATCCTGGCAACAACCTTGCGCCGCTTCTTCCATTCACGTGTTCCTTTTTCAGCTTTAGATAACTTACGTTGCGCTTTTACCCGATCTTGGTTCGACAGCGGTCTCTTTAGTTTCACACGTCAGATGAATGTATATATATCCCAAAAGGTCGCGTTTAACTGTCAAGGTCTTAATTTTTCCTTCAATATTGCGGGACTTGGAGTATTTGTATACGTTGCCCATAATTATAATCTTATTCCCTTCAAGCATTTTGTATCCGGTCTGCTTCAAAGTGAAAGATTTGTACTTCCTGATCTTCTTGAAGGAAGGCGGTGCTGTTTTGATACCGCGCTTTTGGTTTTTGAAAAAAAGCTTGTAGTTCCTTTCAATCCTCTGGGCAATATCCTGGATCGCCTGGGAACCTAACTGATTCCAAAAAGCAAACCTTCGGCGTTTCTTTAGTTCCGTTATATGTTTCATCAGTTTGTTGACGTTCAAATGTTTTCCGTACAGGCGGTAGTATCTCCTATGCAGGGCTATAAGGTGGTTATATATCCGTCCAGCAACGTCTATCAGTCTATGAAGTTTTTTATTCTTCTTTGAGCGATAGAGCTTGAAACGGTAGGTTTTCATTTGTTCTTCTGCTTCTTGATATACTTACGGATAGTCTCTTCGGATATATGGCCAACTGATTCACAGTAGTATGATCTGGTCCACATAGACGGTAGCCTACTTTTCAGCGATGGGAACTCTTGTCTCAACATACGAGAAGTATAACCTTTCAACTGCTGTACGATAAAATGGGGACTATTGGTAGGCGTTGTTTTCACGAACAGATGTACATGATCTGGCATGATCTCCATTTGGACAATCTCTACTTCAATCTCATGAGCCTTTTGTAGCAGCAGTTCTTCTAGCCGTTTTGCCACATCAATTACCAGTACTTTACGGCGGTATTTAGGACACCAGATAAGATGATAGCTAATATTGTATACGGTTGTTGTTGATCGTTTCCATCTTTTCCCGTTTATGATTAAATTATAATATAGATATTTACAATACATCTAATAAAAATAATATCGCCTTTCATCCCACTTTTAAAAGCGAGCTTTCCCGGCGGTGGATCGTAAAAAGGACGAAAACACTATCGAAAAAACGGCAGAGCCCGGCAAGAAAAAAATAAAGAAAGACAAGGAAGGTAAGAAAAATGAACAGTAAAAAATTCCCCGACAAAAGGATAGACAGAGAGATCACAGAGCAGTTGATAATTTATATCCTTGCAAATTATGAAGAAAAGACGCAGCTGACGGAAAAGGTCCTGCGCAACCTTGTCTACTACTGCGATCTCAACTACCATCGACTGTACGGTGAGACGATCACGAAATCATCAAGGTATAAAAAAACGGAACGCAGGCTATTAAATCCGGAGCTTAGCTCAGTAATTCATGATCTCTTGAAAAATAAAATCATAAAAAGGATTTTTTGCACATCACCCGACGGTAAATTAAAGAGCTACTATGCATCGGCCTTTCCTTTCTGTCCTTCAGCTTTCACTGATGAGCAGAGACGGATCATTGACGAGACGATAAGACAGCATGTATCGTCAAGGTAATGAAAGTTGAAAGATGGATTGCTCATTCAGGTTATCTTTTCATATCTCTCGCAGCCCATCTAAGACGGCGCAGAAGGCATCAAACTTATTTAAGGCGTAGTTTAATACTTTTAAGAAAGAAAATGCAAAATAGGACGTCTAAAAGCAGGTCTTAAAATTCTCACGTTTCTTATCGTTTAGTCAGCGGGAAAGTATTCAGTATCCGACGGTTTGAATATGTTTTAATTTGGGTGAGATCATGGAAAAATCAGAAAAATCATTTGAAAAGATATTGGAAGTACAACAAAAAATTCAAAAGTTGTTTCCCGAATGCGTGCTTGTGGGCGGAAGCGCTGTAGCCATGAAGCGCAAACATCGCGTCTCTTTCGATGCGGATAACGTCATGGAAGAATTGAAACAGAATTTCGAAAAAATACTTGAAAAACTCGAGTCCTTATCGGGGTGGAAGACAAAGCGTTTGCGTCCGCCGGTGTTGATATTGGGGCGATTTGAAGGTATAGACGTAGGCATCAGACAGTTGATAAGAAAAAAACCACTGGAAATCGAGATCATAAATGGTATCAAGATACCGACCGACAAGGAGCTTCTTCGCATAAAAGCTTGGCTTATCGTGACAAGGAATGCCGTCCGCGATTACGTCGACTTTGTCGCCCTTTGTGATGGAATGTCAAAAGAAGACATGCTCGATGCCATGGATAGCTTTGATGAATGCTATCCGCAGCCTGAAAATTGCGAAAAAACGTCTTTTCAGTTGATAAGAATGCTTGCTTTGGCTAAGCCTTATGACCTAACCGACATAAATCTCAATATATACAAAGGCATTGTCAGTCCCTATAATTCATGGCAATATATTAAAGAAAGATGTAAGCAAATTTCTGATCTTCTTTTCGACAGATTGTTTCTTGAAAAGGGTGATGCAAATGATCCATCGCCATATAGATGACGAACTGGACTTGTCCGTCCCTGCAATAGAAGACGTCATCCTGCGGGGAAGTTTTGAAGATCAGCGCAGGCTTGCCCGTCGTATTGCATGCGATCCCTTTGGCGAAACGGCACAGGCTCTCGAACGCATTCTGAAAGCCATTCCGGAAGAGCTCGGAAGCTACGGCATCGTCTGGGCAAGATTTCTTGAAAGAACAAGAGCAAGAGATAAAAACAAGAAATATAAGGAAACGTCGAAGATATCTTAAACGAACTACCTTCCTGCAAAAGCCGGTAATGTAGGAATTTATGAAGAAATTGCTTCTTGCGACTTGTTAACTTTATTGACCAGGTTTATAAATGTATACAATAAATATTTGTCGAGTGCGAAGTTGGAGCGGCCACCCTTCCTCTTCGTCAATATATTCTTCCCTATGTTTCGGACATCCCATCCTGTTTGAATATTTTAAAAACCCGCGTGGTTATGGGCTTCTCTTATTTTGGTGAAAAAGGCTTGAAAATACGATAACCGTGTGTATCCTTTTGTATTTTAACGCACTAGGAATACCCCCCTTTTTTAAAATCTAAACGCATTGGTGGGATGTTTATACCTTTTGAGAAAAGTACATGCCTTACAGGGCGTCTTAGAGCCGGATGATTCTTTTGTTTTAAATAGAATTTAAGAATTTGATTGTCTGTTCGAGTCCATATATCCTTTTCGTCAAGGACTGTAACAACAGGCAAAAGACGCTGATGGGGTTTTCAGTCTATATTCTGTGGCACCTATCTTCAGCCTGCACGGTGTCAATGTGTGTCCACGTAACCTTGGTAAGTACGACGTTTGTGGAAGATGTAAAGTCTATCCCCACTTCCGCAATTTTATGTTTTTAAATTAAAAGTTAGGATCATGATCCGTCGCAGGAAGCCCATGAGTTTAGGCGTGGGTAACTGATGACATTTAACAGCCGAGTTTCCGTATCATATTTTTCGGGCCGACCCCGTCAGGATTTTTGTAAAATGACTGATAATGTCAAACGTTTTTGGGACGGCGTTGCTGTACCGGTTACGTAATTCGTAAATCTATCTCTCGTCTTTCAGCCAACCGTCTTCCAGTTCAATTCTTTCCCTAGTTCTTTTATTATCTAACATAAATTTCAACTTCGAGTCTAATTCATTTACAGCTGTATCTATTATGGACTTATCGTAGATATTATCTGATGTTTTCTCTTTGGATTTATAACAAGAGACACCAAAAGATAGATAGGGTTTTATTTTTGTGTAGCTTTCTTTATCAATATAGATTTTGGCTTTATTATCACATGTCACTATAAAGAAAGGTTTAGCTTTAAATCTCTCGGTTATTTTCATTATTGCATGGAGCCACAAATCATGACAAGAAGGTAAAAAAACTCCATTGCCAGCCAGCCCACACTTCTCGTTGAAATAATATATCCACCAGTTTTTGGCTGCCGAGCTTTCTGCATCGATGCCTACATACTCGTTCAGGTCTGCTTTGACATTTACCTTTTGAAAAAGAGCTGCACGATTGGATATCAGTGTGGTTATGTTTATCCGCCTGTTCGTACGATACAACGTTATTCCTTCCCCCACGCCAAACGAATGCGGTAGTCTACCCTTTGGCTTCCACGGCAACCTGCTGATCGGTAAAATTCCGGCGGGTAGTCCTGCGTAACGTACTTTTTTATGCCAAGGTAACAAATTCAGACAACTGCCAACGATGTCGTTAATTCCGGGCTCGATAGAGACTAGAGAGAATAGCGGCAGGGTACTGACAAAGTTTCCGTCCTTTCCGTTTTTTAGTTGGTTATAAACTTCGTTGTACCATGCTGTTAGTGCTGTGATAAGATATGCATCCGCATTTAAGCTATATTTAAATAGGTTATAGGCAGCTGAAAATATTTCGTCGGATTCCTGTTCAGTTATATCTCCGACGCCGTGCAGTTTTCCGATAGAGTTCCTTATTATTGTCTGTAATCCGCCCATCCTGCCGTCATCCCCGACGTATTTTCTCTAATGGTTCTTAAAATATTATCATCGATTCGGTTTTAAAGATTTTACTGCCTTGGCTAACTCATTGATTTGCTTGGGTAAATTTTGTAATTCATACATCGTTCTTGTTTCTTCAGTGTCGTAAAATAATCCGAAGCGAAGGTGTGTTATATCGAGCAAAAATGGTATTCTATGTTTCTGCCCCCGTGAATCTTTAAAGTTTACATACCCCTTCCATTCGCTTCCTTCGGCTTTTGCTTGTTTGGAAACATCATTTGCTGTTCCCAATAGCTGTGATACGCTCTCATATGGCAAGAGCACCGCTATAGCATTGTCTTTTCCATTTGCTAGCAGGGGGATGTCACTGTCGTTGCCTACGGTTCTTTTCGGAATAGAATTTCCAGTCCATTCCAGATAGATATCATGTGCGGCGGTTCCGCCTACATTTCGAATTCTAAGCTGGGATAAACTATACCTGCTGGTAGAGTCAATGTAGGGATATGGATATGGTCTCAGCCTTTCTTCGGTCAATTCCGTGGAACGCAGAGCTGTAAAAGCCGAAATGACCCCCGTAATTACTGCGGCGGAGCCGGCAAAGACATTAACAAACCCGATATTTTTTTCAACAAAAGCTTCCCAAATTGCCCAAAGAGCCGTTATTCCTGCGGCAATAGCCAGTGCCCACGACATACTTCTTATTAATACTCTATATCTTGACATTGTCATCACCTTTTCTCATAGTCCGCTAATATGATTCGCAATTAGCCAATCGCACATACTGCCAATGTAAAGTTTCTTAAGGTGCACAGCTTTCTATATAAATGACAGCTTTATTTTACAGGAAACTCGGCTTTATGTGTTTTTCAAATGCAAGTAAAGTAACGTTATCTCGCGTTTTACGGAGGTGTTTTACGTGGAGGTCTTAGCTGTCAGAGGCGCGGACGGCGGCGCTCAAATCGTTGCCATATGACTGCACGAGAAGTCGGACAACACAAAAAGGCGTACGCGCGCGATGTGGGAAAGTTTACAGCCTTTGTCGGCAAGCCGTTGGGCGACGTCCAGATGTTTTCGGACTCGCTCGACGCCCGCGCTCAAGCCACGAAGGCGCGCGCCGTGGCCGCCGTCAAGTCCCTTTTCGCCTTCGGCCGCCGCATAGGGTACCTGCGCTTTGACGTGACGACCCCGATCAAGCTCCCCAAACTCAAAAACACGCTCTCAGAGCGCATCCTGACCGAGGGCGACGTGCACCGCGTGATCGCCCTCGAGGAGAACGCGCGGAACAGGACCCTGATCAAACTGCTTTACGTGGCGGGCCTCAGGGTGTCCAAGGCGTGCTCGCTGCGTGCGCTGGACGTGCAGCCCGCGAGCGACGGCGGCTACGTCTACGTAACCATTTACGGCAAGGGCGAAAAGACGCGCACGATCCTTTTGGACCAGGGCATCTACGACGAGCTTTTATCCATCCGCGGTGGAGGCCCCGTGTCCCTGCACTGGTTCAGACACGTCCACGCCTCGCACGCGCTCGACCGCGGGTGCCCGATCCAACCTCGTGCAGGTCACGTTGGGCCACGCGTCCGTGGCCACGACGGGCCACTACCTGCACGCCAGGCCTAACGACAGCTCCGCTAGGTACCTGTGCAGCCCGTGAGAGAAAGGACCTTAAAAGCCCGCGCGGCCGAAAGGCGGGCCAGCCTCGGCTAATACGGATCGTCGAGTATGATCCAGTACTCCTCGCTCAGCGCCTCCTCGGCCTCCGGGCTCGCGGCCGAGGCTTCTTCTGGCGCGGAGCACAGGAGGTCTGAAATTACCTCGTCTTCAGCCCCATCACCCAGGGTCAGTCTCGTCTGGGTTACCGCCTCGACGGACGTTTCGACCACCCGCCACTTCCCGTTGAAGAGGGACAGGGCCGTACCGGGAGGGAGGGCGTCGGGCGTCTCGTAGGGCAGGGCCGCCAGCCTTTCAAAGCCGGTCGTCTCGAGCGCCTTTTCCCTGAAGTAAGGGAGGCTCAAAGTGGACCTTTCAAACGTCACGGCGTCGCTTTGGGCGACGGGCTTGACGGAAGCACACACAACGTTGAGCTCAAGGCCACTTACGACGTCCTTTAGCGCGGTCATCACTCAACATGGACCGTGGCATAACCTTGAGAGACGTCGAATTTGCCACATTGGAGTGGGTGAACTCATTTTAATAACAGCAGGCTCCTTAAAGCTATAGGAAACATTCTGCACCTCAAGCTTTGAGGAAAAGTATTACAATCTCCAGGAGACCCCAGCCGTTATGGCTAGACTCAAATAAAAAAGTCTCCGGGAAAGCTGGGGCGGTTCAATCAGTTAGGCAAAAGAAGGAAGGAGATTAAGACCGGCATTCAAGCTTTAGAGGGGATGGTCTTAGGAAATAGAAAGGGAATCTATTGCTCAAGAATTAGTGATGCTTGCCTTGAATAAATTTACGGATATCTGGGACTATATCCAACCCAATCAACAGAAGGAACTGTTGAGCCTCGTCCTCCATAAGGCTGCCCTTGCCCCGGACAGCATAAAGATAGCTCTTATACGGGCGACCCCCCGAAATAGGGCTTTTTTCTTTATGTGAATCTGAGATACGCTCTCAGACACCAATCTGGCTAGCCGATCGTTTGAGCGACCTTTAAACTTTCATCGAGCTGTCCCGCCCTTGCCATCGCCTCAGCAATCCTCAAAAGTGCTATCACTAGACCATCTTCACCAGGTTGAGGCGTTTGGATGGCCTCTTTATAGGTTTTGTACAATTCGGCTTGGGTAGTGACAAGCGCAAAGGGCGCAAAGGAATTCCCTGATAAGGGGTTACACCTCTGCCTTGGTCCCCTTTAAAAACTCCTTTGCGACGTTAGAAGGAATGGCTATGCTTACGACCTGCCCTCTCTCTAAGAGGCAAAAGGAGGCGATACCTATGATCTCTGCCTTCTTGTTAAAACCCGGCGCACCGATGCTTTTTTGGTAACGGGTGTAGTGATTTGTAACGCTTTAAGCCCGCCCTTTAACTCTCGAAAGGCGCTTACAACTCCAGTGCTTATCTGGCCTGCCGCAGACGGCATCGAAGAGATGACGCAAATTGCCTCTCTCAACTTGACCTTATCGGAATCGCCAAGGGATATAAAGGGCAAATTGTTCCCCTCTGCCTGAAGTATTATCAAACCCTTGTCGGCATCGGCTGCAATAAAACCTTTAACAGTCAAAAAGGAACTGTCGCTGCGTCGTACCAGCAGATCCCTTTTGTCGATGATAACTTTAAAGCTGGTAACTACCTTGCCGTCTCCACTTATGATGAAACCTGAGCTTAGGGGCGTGGTTTCTCCCCCCTCTTCACCTGCGGACATGACAGGTACGATCGCAAACAACCCCTTATCCGTAAGGATCTGATCAATCCGTTATCTCCTGTGCTGCTGACGCACCGGCAAAGATTGCTACAATTAAAACCCCAAGGCCATCAATCGCTTCATATAAACGCCTCCTCGATCCTATTTAAGGTCTAAATTCTTTCTATTGAAAAACTCGGATCTTGGTCTTTATCTTCGCGCCTTGACATCACATTAAGAAAAACAATGTTAGTGCCAATTATCTTGTATTATATCCGGGCAGTCGAACAATAACGCGCGTCCTTACACCTGGTTTGCTTTCAATATCGACCTTCCCCTTATGAAGCTCAATGATCCTTTTTACAATGGACAATCCCAAACCAGATCCTCCATAATCTAAGGATCTCGATTTCTCGACCCTGTAAAACTGATCAAACACCTTGGGCAGATCTTCTTCTGACACTCCCGGCCCGGTATTTTCAATAATTACAACAATCACTGCCGTTTCTGCGACCTCACGTTTAGCCCTTATCACTATCTGTCCGCCATCCTCGTTGTATTTAATTGCGTTGTCTAAAAGATTTGAGAAGGCACGTCGTAATTTTTCCTCGTCGCCTTTGACCCACAAATTTTCCGAGAGATTGACTTCCATCATGATGCTGCGTGCGTCAGATAAAAGTTGGTAATCCTCTATTAAAGCAGAAAGCAATTCGGTTAAATGTACGGGCTTTAGATCGAGGCCGGAAAGGGTTTCCAGTGACGACATGTCAAGAAGATCCTTGACCAACCGCTCCATTCGCAACACTTGATTGTTCAATCTGAGAAGGTTATCCCTTATCGAAGGAGAAAGGTTATCCATATCCGAAGAGCTAATTTCGCCGATGGCCAATCTTATGGTAGCAAGCGGGGTTTTAAGCTCATGAGATGTATCGAAAAGAAAGTTTCTCTGTCTCATGAAAGAGTACTGCAATCGGTCAAGCATCTGGTTGATCGTCATCGCCAGTTCGTTAAACTCATCCCCTTGCTCATTTACGGGAAGTCGCTGTTCTAGATTCTTCTCGCTTATATCTCGTGCCAAATCTTTCATTTGACCTATGGGCTTTAGTATTTTGCCCGTTACAAAGTGACTTATGAGGATCAAAATTAAAACAGAAAAAATGAGGCCCAGTGGGATACCCCAAACCAGCTCTCTTATCTCTTCTTCAACCTTTCCCAAGGAACGACCGACTTGAATGATATAATCTTTATCGCCTAAGAAAACCGGAAAGGCCCTAAGCCTGAACGCTTCGACCTTGCTTTTACCGGAGGCATCGTTTACGACTACATCTCTTATGGTGACAGCAGAGCTTGGTTTTACCGAAGGAAGCCTGACGAAGTCTGCCAGGTTTGAGCGAAAGATGACTTCGCTGCTTTGTCGGTCGTAAATCACGATCCAGTACCCGTCATCTATATGCAAATTGGGTTGTCCTTTTTCGTGTTCCAACAACTCTATAACCTTATAAGCTTCCTCCTCAAGCATGGAATCTAAAAGCCTGAACGATTGCTCTACAAACTCATAAAACACCACGCCGGAGAAGAGAAAGCCTGACATCAAACCTGTTCCGACGATGAGAAGCATAATCCTTTTTCTTATGGTCATTGTTCACCATCTTCGATCATATAACCAACGCTACGTACGGTCTGAATGATTTTATCATTCCCGGCATCACCGAGTTTACGGCGCAAATTTTTAATATGAACATCTATAAAATTAGACATGGTAAAGGGATCAAAAGCATCTCCCCATACATGTTCAGCCAAACTGAAACGCGATACAACCCTGTTTTTGTTGTATAGCAGAAATTCGAGGATTAAAAATTCTTTTTGGGTGAGATCTATCGGCTCTCCATCTTTCGTGACCTTGCGGCTTACCGTGTCTAATCTCAGTCCTTTGGCATCCAAAATCGCACTATGCCGACCTTCGGATCTCCTCAATAACGCGCGAACGCGCGCAAGTAATTCGTCGATAGAAAAAGGTTTTGCCAGATAGTCATCAGCTCCGAGATTAAGCCCTTTGACTTTGTCCTCCACATCCCCCTTTGCCGTAAGCATTAACACCGGAATATTGATCCCACCTTTTCGTATTTGCTCAAGCAAACTCAACCCATCTATATGGGGCATCATGACGTCCAGTATCACCAAATCGAAGACAGCATCATAAAGCTTATCCATGGCCTCGATTCCATTGCTTGCAGTATCTACCGTGTAGCGCTCACTGGCCAAGATCTCTCGAAGTTGTTCGAGGAGAGAGGTATCGTCGTCTGCTATCAAAACCCTCATCATGTCACTCTCCTAGAATAATGTTAACATTAATTATATACCAACGACTTGCCAGGTAATTTTGCCCAATTCGTAACCGCAACTTCAAAAATTCGATTTTATCGGTCGTCCTTCTAGCATCCGCATCGTTATGAGGGTTACTGAAAAAATGACAAGGGAAGCTGTCCCTCCATATTTATATCAATGGCAACCCGATTGAACGAAGCGTACAATGCAACGAAAGCACCTTGACACAGGAATTTTTATGGGCTCAGGGCGTCAAGATCATCATTTTACGATTCCTCAAAGGCAATCTTCACGAAAACTTCATCATAGGGTAGCTAAAATTAGCTTCGCATCTTTGGAATAAATATTTGGAGGGATTGAATTTGTCTAAGGTCTCGGTCATCGTTCCCACCATAAACGAGGTCGGAAATATCGATGATCTTATTTCCCGCATTTTCGCGCTAACAGTATTGGCGCCAAAAGTTGCAGGCGGGCCTTGACAGTAACAAGTTAAAGCTCGTGCCTGCGCGTTAAGGGAACCATGATTAAGCTCTCCTCAAATTTTTGGTACGTTTAGTATATTCGGTATATAATGTTTTTCCTTAAAAGTGCTCCAACTATAATGGGCATCAGGAGATAGATGTGCTATGACAATCGACAAGAAAGATCAGGGTAATTTAATATCGATCGTCATCCCTATAAAGGACGAGGAGCCTAACATCCTGCCCCTGACCGATGAGATCGAAGAGGTGTTTAGCGACGTAAAGTGGAACTGGGAATGCCTGTGGGTAGATGACGGATCGGTGGACGGAAGCCATGAGGTCTTAAGAAAATTGTCCAACGACAGGCCGCGCCATCGCGTCATATCCTTCGCAGCAAATGCTGGACAATCTGCTGCCCTTTGGTACGGATGTCGCGCAGCAAAGGGAGACATAATAGCCACCTTAGACGGCGACGGGCAAAACGATCCCCACGACATACCAAAGTTGGTGGCGTTAGTGGCAAGCGGCAAATGCGACATGGCAAACGGCTACAGGCAAAACAGGAAGGACAATTGGGTCAGGCGCATATCGTCCCGCATAGCCAACGGCTTTCGAAATGCAATGACGGGAAAGGCCGCAAGAGACGTCGGCTGTTCTACAAGGGCATTCAGAAAAGAGTGCGTTCCGTATTTCCTCCCCTTCAAGGGGATGCACCGTTTTATACCCACCCTTGCAACGATTTATGGCTTTACTATCGCCGAAGTGCCAGTAAATCATCGCCCCAGGACGAGGGGAAAGACGAAGTACTCCATATGGAACAGGCTATGGGTGGGGATATTCGACACTTTTGGGGTTTTATGGATAAGAAAGCGCGCATTTAGGGTTAAATTACGAGAAGACAAGTAAGGTGATAGTTAATGCACATGAACGGTCTGTTGATCCTGGGCTTTGTCGCACAGGGGCTTTTTGGAGCAAGGTTTTTCGTGCAGTGGCTTGCAAGTGAGAAGGAAAAACGAAGCGTTGTTCCCTTTTCCTTTTGGATATTGAGCCTCGTAGGGGGGATATTGCTTTTCATATATGCTACAGCAAGGCATGACCCCGTTTTCATGGTTGGGCAGGCCAGTGGGGTATTCATCTACATACGAAACATATACTTCATCCTAAGAGAACGTAAAGAAATTGTCCACGCAAAGTAAAACTTCCTCACGCAGGCAATTCCTCTTCGTAATCCTTTTAGCATTGCTTGCCTCCATAGCCTTTCAGGGAAGCAGGGGCTTATACGAGACCACCGAAGGAAGGTACGCTGAAGTAGCCCGCGAGATGTTGCGCAGCGGAAATTACCTTGAGCCGACACTGCTTGGCCTTCCGCACTGGAGTAAGCCTCCGCTGACCTATTGGGCCATAGCTCTCGGGTTGAAGATCTTTGGCCTCAATGCCTGGGGCGCGCGGTTTTACCTGGTCATCTCATTCGTATTGACTGTTATATGCGTATGGAAGATAGCGCAAACCTTGTGGGATAAAAAAAGTGCTTATTTGAGCGCGGTGGTATATACAAGCAGCTTAATGCCCCTGGTCTCCTCAAACGTCGTCTCTACGGATACACTGCTTGCCCTGTGGGAAGCTTTGGCGATCTTTGCCTTTTGGAAGGCCGTTAGGACTCAAAGCAAAAGATGGACCGTCCTGGTATGGCTTTTTTTGGGAATGTCTTTTATGACCAAGGGTTATCCTGGACTTCTTCCGCTTTTGGGAATAATTCCTACACAAATTTACCTTAGGAAGGCTAGGGGCGCCCAAGTTCCTCGTCTTCTGACCGCAAGTGGAATGCTCACTTTCATAGCGCTTGGATTAGGATGGTATATTTTTGAAGCCATAAAGCACCCATACCTGGTGCCCTATTGGTTGGGCCACGAAGTGGTGGGTCGTTTTTCCGAAGAAAGCGAATTTCATAATCCTCACTTTTACCAGGCCTTTGAGATATACATTCCCACGCTGATATTCGGCACTTTGCCATGGAGTGCGTTGTTAACATGTAAATTTAAGGCCACAAAGGACATCGTGAAATCGGCACTGTCGAAAAATGCCTTGTTCAAAAATCCTCAAAACCTGTTTCTTTTTTCTTACACGCTGCTATCGCTGGTCCTGTTTTTCATGGCTAAGTCCAAGCTCCAGCTTTACATATTGCCGCTTTTTCTTCCCCTGTCCTTGATCATGGGACGGGCACTGGCGGCCTTTTTAGATCTCAACGTGATAAAAAAAGGAAGCATAATACGAATCCTTACCATATCCAGTTGCATCTTCATCGTGGCGCTTAAGGCCCTTTCGGGTACTTCCGTCGTCTCCTCACCCCACGACATGAAAAGGCTTAGCGCGAGCATTGATGAAGCCGTCGCTGCCAGGAGTTTTCAGCTTCTTGTAGTCTACGACAAAAAGCTGAACGGTCTTGTCTTCTATAAAGACGAGATATTGGATCACATAAACCCCGGCATGTCGGACCAGCTGTCAGAAAAGGTCATTGCAGCGTTTCGCAATGGCAAAACACCGGTAGTGTTGCTTCGGGCAGACAATGTAGACTTGGTATCAGATGCATTGAGGCGATCAGGAATACCCATTACCGTAAAAGACCTGTATGGAGGTTGGATGCTCATCACCTGTGAGCAACGATCGTAATCGAGCAATAACGAAACCCCCATAAATTAAAACGCTAAAAGCAGGACAGACGTCTAAAACATCGTCTGCCCTTTTTATTTTTCATCAACTTTCTACAAAAGGGTATTGCATTTTTGAAAGAGGCGTAATATAATGATCACAAACAATCATAAATGATCAAAAACAATCAAGGTGATGGCAATGTTCGCAGAGGAAAGAAGGGCCGCCATAATAAGCAAGATCAAATCGGGCGCTCCAATATACGTGGCAGACCTGGTTCAAGAGTTCGGCGTCTCCGAGGCTACGATACGTCGGGACCTGGCAGTTCTTGAAGACATGAACCTGCTCAAGCGGACTCACGGCGGGGCCGTTCCTCCCAATTACGGCCTTGAACCCACTTTTCAAGAGAAGGAAATTCAAAACCTTAACCTCAAAGCAGCTATCGGAAAAATGGCCGCATCCTTAGTAAAAGAAGGAGAAACTGTGTTGCTTGATGCTGGCACCACTACCTTGCAGATCGCCTCAAACCTTCGCGGACGCAATGTGACAGTCGCCACCAACTGCATAGATGTTGCAAATGTATTCCTCGACGATCCTTCGGTAGAGGTGTGGTTATTGGGCGGAATCCTGCGAAAGGGCCCCCGATCCCTTGTCGGATTTTTGACCAACCAAGCGTTAAAGGCCCTTCGCTTTGACAAGGTTTTTCTGGCAGCAAATGCCATTGACGCTGATTTCGGCGTTACCACGCCAAATATGACGGAAGCCGAGACAAAGCGCCATATGCTCTTCGCCGGCAAAAAAAAGATACTCGTCGCAGACCATTCAAAGATAGGCCTGGAGGGCTTGTGCAAGATATGTGATCTCAACGAACTTGATTTATTCATCACCGACGACAAGGGAGATGAAAGAAAGGTCGAGCAATTAAAAAGAAAGGTAAAAGTAATTATCGCTAGCGAAGGGAGCGATGAAAGGTGACATCTATCGTAACGGTCACCCCAAACCCTGCAATAGACCACACCATATTTATCCCTAACTTCACGGCAGGAAGGGTAAACAGAGTCAAAAAGGAGCGCAAAGACGTCGGGGGCAAGGGTTTCAACGTGGCTTCTTTTTTAAAGGACTACGGCATAGAAGAAGTAGTTGCTACAGGTTTTCTGGGCAAGCACAACAAAGAGTTGTTCGAGCACTTCCTTGCAGCCAGAGGGATAAAAGACGAATTCGTGCTTTTAGACGGAGAAACGCGCACCAACATCAAGATCGTTGACGAGCAAAAAAAGGAGATAACGGACATAAATTTTCCCGGGCTTCAATGCGACGAAAAAGTGCGCGCCAATTTACAAAAGATATTAACACGATTGGCCGAAAATAACGATTATTTCGCCCTCTGTGGCAGCCTTCCTCCCGGCATAGACAACGATTTTTTTGCCGAAGTTACATCCATACTTAAATCCCTGGGCAAATTTGTAGCTTTAGACACGAGTGGCCCCGCATTGAAAAAGGCCTTGAAATCGAAGCCTGACCTCATAAAGCCCAACATCGCAGAATTTTGCGAGATCTTTGGCCTCTCAAATCCCTCCTTCGACCAAATCGTAGAGGGCTTAAAAAAACTACTTTCCCTGGGTATCAAAACCGTATGTCTCTCCATGGGCGAGAAGGGAGCTTTTTTCGCTGAAGACCACACCCTCATACAGGCCATACCTCCCAAGATCGACGTTTTGACCACTGTTGGCGCCGGAGATGCAATGGTAACCGGTTTAATTGCAGGTGCGGTAAAAGGAGAAGCTCTATTGGAACGGGCTAAACTAGCGACGGCTTTTTCCCTCTGTGCCCTCACAAAATTGGGAACGGAACGAACGACACGGGAAAGAGTCCTGTCCGTTATTGAGAAAATTTCCGTAAAGGAGGTCAAGATATGAATATCAAGGATTTATTATCGGAAGGAAGGATACTGCTCGACTTAACGGCCGACGCAAAGGAGGATGTCTGGAGGGCTCTGGCAAACAAGATGTATGAGGATGGGATAGTCGCAGATGTAGAGGCATATTTAAGGGATGTGGCCGAGAGGGAAAAACAGGGGACTACGGGAGTCGGATTCGGAGTTGCCATACCTCACGCTAAATCCGATGCAGTAAAGGCTGCCGGCTTAGCTATGGCCAGGACCACCCAAGGAATAGACGCAGCATCCCTCGATGGGACAAAGGCCGACATCTTCTTTCTGATCGCTGCGCCAAAGGATGCGGATAAAGTTTATCTGCAAGCCCTTTCTAAGCTCGCAAGGTTGCTTATGCACGAAAACTTCAGGGAGTCGCTGAGAAACGCCAAGTCTCCCCGGGACGTCTTGGACGTCATCGAAAGACAAGAAGAACAGATGAGTTAGAGGGAAGGAGGAAACAAAGATGGCAAAGATAGTTGCTGTAACAGCTTGCCCGACAGGAATTGCCCATACTTACATGGCAGCAGAATCTTTGAAGGTTGGAGCAGAAAAGTTAGGCCACGAAATCAAGGTCGAGACAATGGGGTCGGCGGGTTCCGAGAATAAGCTAACGAATGAAGATATAGCCCAAGCTGACATCGTCATCATCGCAGCCGACACAAACGTAAATACGGAGAGGTTCGCAGGGAAACCAATATACATGACATCTACGGGAATAGCGATCAAAGATGGCGTTGCCGTGATAAATGAGGCATTGAAGAAAGCCACGGTTACCATGGAAAAAGAGGTCGCCAAGATAGAGGAGATGAAGGCTCAGCGATCGGCACAAAGGTCTGGAGTATATAAGCATCTAATGACTGGCGTGTCCCACATAATCCCCATAGTTGTGGCCGGAGGGCTGTGCATTGCCCTCTCCTTCGCCTTCGGAATACATGCTGCAGAAGAAGAAGGCAGCTTGGCAGCAGCGCTCATGAGAATAGGCGGCGGAGCGGCGTTTGCCCTCATGGTCCCGGTCCTTGCCGGTTATATCGCCTATTCCATAGCCGATAGACCAGGCCTTACTCCGGGCCTCATAGGCGGTATGCTCGCCAATCAAATAGGCGCAGGTTTTCTCGGGGGTATATTGGCAGGTTTTATCGCCGGTTATATTACGCTTGGGCTTAAAAAATCCATAAAACTCCCGAAAAGCCTGGAGGGGCTCATGCCCGTTTTAGTCCTGCCTCTTTTATCTTCTCTGGCAACGGGATTGCTCATGATATACGTTATAGGCACGCCGGTAAAAGGCATAATGGACTGGCTTACCGTGAGCCTTAACAATATGAGCACCGCTAACGCAGCTATTTTGGGATTGATACTTGGAGCAATGATGGCCGTCGATATGGGAGGCCCTGTCAATAAGGCAGCTTACGCCTTTGCCGTGGGTCTTCTTGGGAGCAACACTTTCGAGCCCATGGCCGCGGTTATGGCCGCAGGTATGACGCCTCCATTGGGAATTGCTTTGGCCACGTTCATCGCAAAAAATAAGTTCACAAAAGAAGAAAGGGAAGCCGGCAAAGCTGCAGCGGTCCTTGGAGTGTCCTTTATAACTGAAGGAGCTATACCCTTTGCCGCCGCCGATCCTTTGAGGGTAATACCCTCAATCATTGCTGGCTCAGCCGTCACTGGAGCACTTTCCATGTTCTTCCGCTGTACACTCAGAGCTCCCCATGGAGGTATTTTCGTCCTCCCCATCCCGAATGCCGTCGGAAATCTTGGTTTTTATATAATAGCCATAATCGCCGGAACTCTAGTAACGGCTGCCTTGGTAAGCGCACTGAAACCCAGGAAACAATAAAAGCTAAACATACCTTAAACAAACAAAGAGGTGTCCTTTGCGGACACCTCTTTGTTTGTTTAAGGTAGCATAATTCTAAGGGCGCTACCATCCAAGATGTTGTAGAGAAAACCGACCTTTCTTACCCTACTGCCCATAGATACCTGGAGTATCTAGCAATGTCAGGCTTGGCTTCCAAAGAACCCAAATACCAAGATGGGCGCTCTGGAAGACCTAGATTTATCTACTACCTTTTAGATTCTTGCACTTCACCTAAACACCCCTTCACTAGGATGTCTCTCAGAGGTTAAGGCCAAGAATTTGTGAAGCATCATTTGAAAGGATCATAAGCTTCGACCCAAAAATTTTCCCCTTCCTTCCCTTGCTTTAAAAAGACCATTATTGTATATCACTTCACCTCGCGATAATGTAGTACAGACTTTGCCCTTTATCGTCATCCCTTCGTAGGGTGAAAAGTCCGTATTCATATGCAAATTATTGGAACTTATTGTCCATTCTTGATTGGGATCCAGAATTGTTATATCGGCATCTGATCCAATTTGAAGCGCCCCTTTTCTGGGAAAAAGGCTATATATCCTGGCTGGATTTTCCGCAAAAAGCTTCACCATGACCTCCAGGGAAATGCCTCGTTTTAAGACGCCTTCGCTAAAGAATAAAGGCAGCGAAGTCTCCACGCCGGGCAAACCGTAGGGCAGATCGAGAAAGCTATCCTTCCAGCTTTTTTGCTCTCTAGTAAAGGGACAGTGATCCGTCGCTATCAAGGAAATATCTCCGTTGCTGATGCCTTCCCAGAGAGCCTGAGCGTCCATGGAGGTCCTCAATGCAGGAGAAGCGGAGTATAAATGGCCCTCCACACCCTCATATACTTCCTTCGTAAGCAGGAGATATTGGGGACATGTCTCAGCTGTCGCTTTTGAATAAAAGCTCCTCCCTTTCTTGAAGGCCTCCAAACCTAAAGCGGAGGATAAATGCACTATATGCACCCTGGCGTTTGCCCTTTCCGCCAAGTAAATGACATCGCTTACTGCCAGGGCTTCGCAAAGAGGTGGCCTTGCCTTGGCCAAAGTACTCATATCGCCAATCTCACTACGATCCAATAAACTAACGATATGGTTAATTATCTCCTCGTCTTCTGCATGTACTATGGCCAATGCTCCCAGGTCGCCTATCGTCTCAAAGGCATCGAAAAGCGCTCCTCTGTCGGTCCTTCTGCCGGAGGAGCTGTAGGCAGTGAAAAACTTAAAACTGGTAACTCCCATTTGCGTTGCCTTCAAGATCTCCCACGACCTGGATCTGTGCCAACCGATAATTTCAGCGTGAAGCGTATAATCGATGTAGGATTTTTTAGCTTCATCGAGCCTGCTTTCTATATCTTCAGGAAGGGTTGAATCTCTGTCGCCCACCGTAAAATCTATGACGGTCGTGACTCCGCCACAGGCTGCAGCTTTTGTGCCAGAAGCAAAATCATCGCTCGAACGGGTGCCAGAAACGGGAAGCTCCATGTGAACATGAGCATCTACCACGCCCGGCAACACGAGTTTGCCTGAGGCATCGACAACATCTTTTCCTTTTAAATCATAACCTATCGCCGCTATACATTCGCCTGCGATGCCGATATCCCCTTTAATCGTTCCAAAGGGGCTACCTACTATTTTGCCACCTTTAATTACAACATCATACATCAGATCAACCCCCGATCGTCTGAGTTTCCCGGCCATAAAAAAGGCTTCATGTTTATCGTTATGTCAAGATGGGAGATTTATCGGATTTCTAAAGGATATCCATTTGCATTATACTATCAAAGAGAAGGGGGAGTTGTATGGGATTAGGATTAATGGTTTTTTTTGGATCTGTTTCTTTGATATATTTTTTTGCCAATTACTATATCTACAGGCACATATCTGTTTTGTGCCAATCTCCTTTGGGAAAAGTTGTGTTGATTGTCCTTGTTTTGGCCATGATCGCCTACCCCTGCGGCCGTCTGCTTCAGGCCTTCACCTCCCTTGAAGATATCGCCAAAATATTCGCCGTGGCCGGTTCTTACTATTTTGCTTTCATGGCTTATGCATTTTTATTGAGCCTCTTCATAGACTTTTACAGACTCGTGTCTTCTCTCTTCTCTTTTATGCCGCTTTTGGATGTTACTTTAAGAGCGCACATATGGAAAATAAGCGTCGTCCTCATAATGGTCCTGATCGTAATTGGCAGCATTAACGCAAGAAGAACGCGAACAGTGGCATTAAACCTGGAGATGCCGAATGTCAATGCGTCTTTGGATTCCATCCGGGCCGTAGCCGTATCGGACGTGCATGTAGGTCTCTTCATGAACAACTCTCGCATAAAAGATCTTGTGAGTAAAATTAACGATCTGTCTCCGGACATGGTGCTTTTCGTGGGCGATATAGTAGACGAAAGCGTTTCCGTTGCGATGGAAGAAAGCCTGGCGGAGGAATTAAAACAATTAAATGCTCCCTTAGGTGTATATGCCGTTGCCGGCAACCACGAATATTACGCGGGAATAGAGGAAGTCGAGAAATACCTCGCCAGGGCAGGAGTGAAGCTGCTCCAAGATGAATTCGCGATCATAGAAAATTCACTAATTCTTGTAGGCAGAAGGGATATTACGGCAAATCGCATAGAAAGGTCAAAACGCATTCCCTTAAACGAAATACTCCAAGAAGTTTCAAAGGATCTCCCTGTCATGGTTTTAGATCACACGCCCGTCAATTTAGACGAGGCGGCATCTCAGGGAGTTGCCATTCAGCTGTCAGGCCATACGCACAACGGTCAGATGTGGCCATTTAACTTAATAACAAAATTGATATTCGAAAAAAGCTGGGGGGTTTTGCAAAAGGACAAAACCTTAATTTACATATCCAGCGGGTATGGAACTTGGGGACCTCCGGTCCGTCTGGGATCAATGCCGGAGATAATCCTTTTGAACCTGAGGTTCATCAATTCAGTACGAGGAGGTAGTGAGTGAAATGCCCTTTTTTACGATATCAACCTTTAACGCAAATTCCGTCAGAAGCAGGCTTCAAATCCTCGAAAGATGGTTGATAAAAAACCCCGTAGACGTCTTGTGTCTGCAAGAGACGAAGGTAAGCGACGATCAATTTCCGGCATCGGCCTTCGATTCCTGGGGATACCACGTCTTTTTCAGGGGAAGGAAAGCTTACGCCGGTGTGGCAATTGCTTGCCAAGGGGAACCCAATGAGATCATTTACGGCTTCCCCGACGGCAAAGACGGAAAGGACGACGACAGACTGATGATGGCCAGGTTCGACGACCTGTGGGTAATAAACACTTACGTCCCCCAGGGCAAGTCCATTGACCATCCCGATTACCGATACAAAAAGGACTTTTTCCGGCGATTCCTCGATTTGCTGGAATCGGAGTTTAAGGCAGATGACAAGATAATTTGGGTGGGAGACATGAACGTAGCCCCAGAGGAAAAGGACGTAACGAAACCGGAAACGAAAAGAAACCACGTATGCTTTCATGAAGAAATAAGGGATATTTTCGACACCGTCAAATCCTGGGGTTTTGTGGACGTCTTCAGAAAACACCACCCGGAAGAAGGACAGTACACATTTTGGGACTATAGGGTCAAAAATGCTCTTGAACGAAACATAGGCTGGCGTGTAGACCACATATTAGCTACGCCTTCCGTGGCAGATCGATCAGTGGATTGCTACATAGACAGGGAACCTAGATCATGGGAAAAGCCGTCGGATCATACTTTTCTCGTTGGCATATTCGATCTTTAATTTAATCTTTTAAATTACCCACAAAAGCCAATGAATACGCTTGAGAGTACCGTGAGGGGAATATTTTTGGTCCTTGGGGCGACCACGATTTGGGGAACGAACGGTCCCGTAGTTCATTTCGTCAACGGTTTTGGAGTCGGCCCTTTTCTCATAACGCTTTTTCGCATAACCGTCAGCACCTGTATCATCATCTATCTCGCCCCCAAACCCCGAAGCGCTTTGATAATTCCCCGTAAAGAGGAGATGGGCAGAGCACTTTTTTGGTTGAGCTCTCTTGGGCTCATCAGCTCGAACTTGGGCCTTAGCATAGCCTTTTTGAGGATATCCGTAGGAATGACGATGATCATGTATTACACCGCTCCGATTTGGGCCATGATAGGAGCCTGGGCTATAGCCCGAGAGCGCCCCTCTCTGGTGCAAATTCTGGCCTTAATACTCTCTCTGTCGGGAGTTTACTTTGCCGTATGGGATCCCGGCGAGGGCTTGAAGTTCGACATCATTGGCATTCTCTGCGCACTGGCCGGCGGTGCCGGTTATGCCCTCTACCTTTTAAACGGAAGATACGGACTCGGCAAAAAATCGCAGTATAAGGCCTATTTGCAAAGTTTTCTATGGGCATCGGTAATCTGTTGGGTCGCCGGGCTTTATGGAGGAAAAGCAGCGGATCTATTCAAGGCCCCGCCGAAAGCTTACCTTGGCCTAATGTATATGGCATTATGCACCTCCGCCATTGCCTTTGGCATGATCTCGAGATCCCTTAAATATCTATCTAGCTCTATAGCTTCGGTATTATCAATGAGCGAAATTCCTCTCTCTATGATGTGGGCCTTTCTATTGCTTGGAGAAAGGCCGGAAAAAAGCGCGATCATCGGCGGAGTCTTCATATGCATTGCAGTCATCATGTTGTCGCTGGAACCTTTATTCTATTGTAGAAGTAATAAATAGATGTTATATTATATGCGCCAGAGCCTGAGGTAAAAGGGGTGTGAGAGATGGAACACTACTGGAAGATCAAATGCCCGGTTTGCGGTGCCGAAACTATATGGTCCACAAAAGAAGACACACAAGTTCATTGTTCACACTTCAGCAGCTTTTTCCCTGAAAAATCTCTCGTCATCTATTACAACGATCTAGGAGAAGAGGTCGCAGTAAGCCTTGAATCCGTCGGACAGGTATGCTACAACTTCTCCTGCCCTCTCTGTAAGGAGGAAATAGAGGCCTGTGCAACGGAAGGGGCACATCAATATTTCATAAAAACCAATTGCACTCATTTCGTATCCCTACAAAGGGAAGAAGGAGATAAAATCTCTGCAATCTTTGCAGATTCCTACAATAACATTTTTCCCATGGAAATAGGATAGCATCCAACTCGAGTTTCATCCCTCCCTTTTTCTAGAAAAAGGGAGGGATGAAACTAAATTTTACCTTTTTCTGGGCAGCTGATGAATGGCCTCATTCTTGACTCCCATCACCGCCTCGTGGAAAGCTTCCGCCAGTGTTGGGTGGGCATGAATGCAGGAGATCAATTCCTCTGCGGGTATGCCAGCATGCATGGCTAAGGCCGCTTCGTGTATGAGGTCGCTGGCGTGGGGTCCGATGATATGAACGCCCGCCAATTTGCCGTCGCCGTAGGCCAATACCTTTACCAATCCATCCTCTTCGCCCATGGCAATGGCCTTGCCGTTGCCGGCGAAGAGGAACTTGCCGACGGAGTAATCGATGTTATCTTTTTTCAATTCCTCTTCGGTCTTCCCCACAGAAGCGACTTCGGGAATGGTAAAGACCGCTGCAGGTATGGCGTCATAATTTATCCTGTCGGCTTTACGTCCGAACATGACCTCGACAGCCACTTTACCCTCCTCTGAAGCGACATGGGCAAGATAGGGCGGACCTATTACATCGCCAATGGCGTAAATTCCTTCAACGGAGGTTCGATAGAATTCATCCACGATTATGCCCTTCTTCCCCGTTTCAATCCCCACATCCTCGCAACCAAGACCTTCAACGTTGGGGACGTTGCCCGTCGCTACCAAGACCAGATCTGCATTTAGCGTAGCCTCTTCCCTGTCGCTTGAAGCATAAACGGTTAGGCCCTCTTTTCCCTGCTCTATTCTGTCTACGAGCATGCCCTCATAAAAGGTTATGCCCCTCTTCTTTAAAAGCAGCTTTATTCTCTTGGATATTTCGCCGTCCATTAACCTGAGGACTCTGCTTCTAACCATTACCGTAACGTTGGATCCCAAAGCATTGTATATGCTGGCAAATTCCATGGCTATATATCCGCCGCCATATATAAAGAGGTTATCGGGCAGATCCTCGTACTCGAGCAACTCCCTGCTGGTCACTACTCCCCTCAAACCCATCCCTGGAATATCAGGTACGGCCTGTTTGGAACCGGTAGCGATAAGGATGAATTTAGCCTCAATCTCCTCCCTGCTGCCGTCGGACTTCGTTACAGATATCGTGTTCTTGCCCGATAATTTAGCCTCTCCCTCGATGACGTTAACTTTGTATCCCTTTAATAATTGAGCCACTCCTCCAGTAAGTTTGTCAACGGATCTCCTCTTCCAGGCATGCACTTTGGCCATGTCCACCTTCGCTTCGCCGACGACAATTCCGGCCTCTTCCATTCTTTGGGCCAACAGGACGCTTTCGGCACTTTGACACAAAGCCTTAGTGGGAATGCAACCATAATTAAGACAGGTTCCTCCAATTCTATCCCTTTCGACGACGGTAACCGTGGCTCCAAGCTGTGCGGCCCTTATGGCGGCCACGTAACCCCCGGGTCCTCCGCCAATTACGACTAGGTCGCTCTTCATCGACTCTACCCCCTTTCTCAAATATTTAAAGGCGCCTCTTGCGCCATTATATTACGGCAAGAGACGCCCTTCGTCCGGATTTACGAGTTTACGCTTCGAAGTCCCATTTCACCACGGGTCTTTTGGCTGCCGTCACTTCGTCCAATCGCGTAACAGGAGTGTTCTTCGGTGATTCCTTTACAAGGTCGGGGTTTTCTTCCGCTTCTTTTGCGATAGAAATCATCGTCTCGGCAAAGGCGTCCAGCGTCTCGACGCTTTCCGTCTCCGTGGGCTCTACCATCATGGCCTCCGGTACAATCAGCGGGAAGTACACGGTCGGTGGATGGAAACCGTAATCTATTAGCCTCTTTACCATATCAAGAGTAGTGACGCTCGTAGCTTTCTTCTGCCTGTTGCCGGAGATGACGAATTCGTGCTTGCACCAACGATCGAAGGGAAGTTCAAAATAATCTCTAAGTTTTTTCAAGAGATAATTCGCGTTCAAGACGGAGCATTCGGCAATTTCCCTCAAGCCCTCAGGTCCCATGGTCAAAATGTAAGCGTAAGCTTTAACCATTACGTTGAAGTTACCATAGAAGGACCTTACCTTTCCGATGGAAAGGGGCCTATCGTAATCGAGATAGTATCTTTCGCCCTCCTTTTCCACAGTGGGAACAGGCAAGAAGGGTACAAGTTCCTTTGTAACAGCTATCGGTCCCGATCCCGGCCCGCCTCCGCCGTGGGGAGTGCTGAAGGTCTTGTGAAGGTTCAAATGTACTACGTCAAAGCCCATGTCGCCCGGTCGCGCCTTCCCTAGATTTGCGTTGAGGTTGGCCCCGTCGTAATACAAAAGACCGCCTGCGTCGTGTATTATCCTGGCAATTTCGGTTATCCTTTCCTCGAACAATCCGAGCGTATTGGGGTTCGTCAGCATGATGCCGGCCACTTCGTCGCTCATCAGTTTCTTTAGATCTTCGACATCCACGTTTCCGCGCTCGTCGGATTTCACTTCCAGCACTTCGAATCCCACCATGCTGGCCGACGCAGGGTTCGTGCCGTGAGCCGAATCGGGTATTATGATCTTCTTCCTCTTGCCCTCTCCCCTCTCTTCCAGGGCGGCCTTTATGATCATCAAACCCGTCATCTCGCCATGAGCACCTGCAGCAGGCTGTAACGTGGCCCTATCCATGCCGGTTATCTCGCACAACATCTTCTCCAGGTCGTACATGAGTTTCAGCGCGCCCTGTACCGTCTCCTCCGGCTGATAGGGGTGAAGCCGCAAAAAACCCGGCAGGCGCGAGACGGCCTCGTTTATCTTCGGGTTGTACTTCATCGTACATGACCCTAAGGGGTAAAAGCCTAAGTCGACGGCGTAGTTGAGTTGAGATAACCTGGTAAAATGTCGAACTACGTCGACCTCAAATACCTCGGGCAGCCTGGCATCGATCTTTCTCGCGAATTTTTCCGGGATTTTTTCGCCGGCTTCAGGCACATCACAAGCAGGAAGAGAGTAAGCCTTCCTTCCCGATTTACTCAACTCAAATATGAGCTCAACGGGCTTTTTCATCGCACTTCACCCCCTGCGATCCCGACAAACCTGTCGATCTCTTCTTTTGTCCTGCGTTCTGTCACGGCGATCAGCCAGCCGTTTTTGATCTCCGGGTACTGCCCGGAAAGATCGTAGCCCCCGATAAAACCTTCCTTTAGGAGCTTCTCGTTGATCTCCTTTACCGGCTTGGGAGCGATGAGGACGAACTCTTTGAAGAAGAAAGCGTTGAAGGCGCGCTTAAAACCCCTCTTTACGAGCTCATCCATTGCGTAGTGCGCCTTGTTGTAACAAAGTTTAGCTACTTCCTTAAGTCCTTCCTTTCCCATAGTGCTCATATAGACCGCACCCATCAGGGCGCATAAGCTCTGGTTGGTGCATATATTGGAGGTTGCCTTTTCGCGACGTATGTGCTGCTCTCTAGCCTGCAGTGTCAAGACGAAACCACGACGACCTTCGGTATCTACGGTCTGTCCGACTATGCGTCCCGGCATTTTCCTCAAAAGTTTCTCCGTCGCCGCCAAAAAGCCAAAATGGGGGCCACCGAAGGATGCCGGATTGCCGAGGGCCTGTCCCTCACCAGTAACGATATCGGCTCCCAGTTTTCCCGGGGCTTCCAATAGTGCTAGAGATATGGGGTCAGCACTTACGATAAGCATGGCACCCTTAGAGTGAGCCAGTTCCGCTATGGACGCCAAGTCTTCGATAACGCCGAAGAAGTTTGGACTTTGAATCATGATTGCCGCAACTTTGTCGTTCAATTTACCCTTAACGTCCTCTAGATCAACCTGTCCGTCCTTGTATCCGAATTCCTCTACCTCAACTCCCCTAAAATGGGTGTATGTCCTTAAGACCGATCTGTATTCGGGGTTTACCGCTTTAGAACAAAGTACCTTTTCCCTTTTGGTCGCAGAGCAGGCCATGAAGGCAGATTCGGCGAAGGAAGAGGCGCCATCGTACATGGAAGCATTGGTCACGTACATACCTGTAAGCTCACATATCATGGATTGATATTCAAATATCGCCTGCAACGTCCCCTGACTTATTTCCGGTTGATAGGGAGTATAGGCAGTGTAGAATTCTCCCCTCGATATAATCGCGTCGACTACGGAAGGAACGAAATGATCGTAAACGCCCGCTCCCAAAAAGCAAGTGCAGTTGCCCAAATGCAAGTTCCTGCCGGCCAATTCCTGCGTATGTCTGACCAAACAGTCCTCTGCTAGGGGCCCCGGTATATCGTAATTTCTCTCCATTCGCACCTCTTTGGGAATATCCTCAAAGAGTTCGTCCACAGATTTGATTCCAAGGGCCTCGAGCATCCTCTCCTTATCTTCACGCGTATGGGGGATGTAATTCCACATTATCCCATCGCCTCCTCCTCTTCTTCGCAATGCTTGGCGTAGCTTGCGGCGTCTAAGAGAGCCTCCACCTCCTCAGGATTATTCATTTCGATCGTGGCGATCCAGTTCTCATAGGGATCCTCGTTGAGTAACCCCGGCTCATCTTCGAGAGCATCGTTTACTTCGGCTATTTCTCCCGAGACGGGAGAATATACATCGGAGGCAGCTTTGACCGATTCTATAGAACAAAGCGCCTCTCCCGCCTCGACCAGTGAACCCACTTCAGGAAGCTCGACGTAAACGATATCGCCTAGGTGCCCCTGGGCGAAATCAGTAATTCCGACGTAAGCTTTATTGCCCTCCACTCTCACCCATTCGTGCGTTTTCGTATACTTTAAATTTTCCGGTATGTTCATGACTCGATGCACCTCCTGCTTCTTTTTTGCTTCTTTTACTTTTTGTAACGCCTTTTGTAGAAAGGCGTCTCTACCACCTTGGCAAGCCTGTCCTTTCCCCTTATATCGACATGCACTTCTCGACCGATTTCTACATAATCGATATCCAACAATGCCAGAGCAAGATACTTTTCAAGCGACGGGGCATACGAACCTGATGTTATCACACCAACACTTTTGCCCTGTGACTTCACCTCGTAACCATGCCTCGGTACGCCCTTCTCGACCATCTCAAGGCCAGCTATCTTGCGCTTTAAACCCTTCTCCTTTTGTTCCAGGAGGCTCGCTCTCCCAATAAAATCTTCCTTGGACAGCTTAACGAAGAAGCCCAGACCGGCCTCAAGGGGAGTTATATCCTCCGACAGCTCCTGTCCGTACAAGGGCAGGCATGCCTCAAAACGCAAGGTATCTCTTGCCCCAAGTCCCGCCGGGACCAGGCCTTCTTCCTTTCCGGCTTTGAGCAATTCGTCCCAAATATGACCTGCATCGCCAGGCAGCAGATAAAGTTCGAAGCCGTCCTCGCCGGTGTATCCAGTCCGCGAAAGCAAAAGGTCCACACCTCCCACCGATACACGGTCCTTAAAAGTATAGAATTTCATTTCATCCAAAGCGACATCGGTAAGCTTTTGAAGTATGCCCTCTGCTTTAGGGCCTTGGATAGCTATCTGAGCGTATGAATCCGATACGTCTTCCGCCTTGACGTCGAACTTTTTCGATTTATCAACAATCCATTGGTAATCCTTATCTTTATTGGCAGCGTTTACGACCAAGAGGAAGCGATTTTCATCGTACATATATATCAACAAATCGTCTACAACTCCGCCATGTTCGTAGCACATAGGAGAATACATCACCTTACCCGGGACCAACTTAGTTACGTCGTTGGTTACGAGGTAATTGATGAACTTCAAAGCGTCCTTACCCTCGACAGTTATTTCCCCCATGTGAGAGACATCGAACAGGCCTGCTGCCTTTCTGGTAGCCAAATGCTCTTCGACTATGCCGCTGTATTGCACGGGAAGGGCCCATCCAAAGAAATCTACCACACGACCGCCCAACGCGACGTGTTTCTCGTAAAGAGGCGTCTTTCTCATTTCTCTCTCCTCCCTTTTTTCGTATTTCATCCATCTGCTTCTTATTCGATTACATCGAAGATGTACCATATATCATAGCATAGTGGCAATTGACAGGTAATATCTCAATTAACTATTTTAGCCTGGCATCGGCTTCCTCTTTAGATATTCTGGTGAGTTCATTGCGGGGCAACATCTTCAGCAGCTTCCAGCCAATATCTAGGGATTCGCTAATATCTCTATCCTCATCGTAGCTTTGTTTTATAAAGGAGTTCTCGAAGGACCTCCCAAAATCCATGTAGGAGATGTCTATTTGGCTAAGCTCGTCTTCCCCGATGACGCTCGCCAGAGCCCTGACGTCTTGGACCCTGCTGTAAGAAGCGTACAGTTGGCTTGCAAGGTCAGGATGGTCTTCTCTGGTGTAGCCCTTGCCTATGCCGTCCTTCATGAGCCGCGAAAGGCTGGCCAATACATCTATGGGAGGATAGATTCCCCTGGAATCCAGCTCCCTCGATAACACGATTTGACCTTCCGTTATGAATCCCGTGAGGTCTGGGATGGGGTGGGTAATATCGTCGTTGGGCATCGTGAGGATCGGGATTTGTGTCAGGCTTCCCTGGATCCCCTTCAAGACCCCGGCTCTTTCATAGAGGGAAGCAAGGTCGCTGTACATATAGCCCGGATAGCCCTTACGGCTTGGCACCTCGCCTTTGGCGACACCTACCTCCCTTAAGGCCTCACAGTAGTTCGTAATGTCGGTCATGATGACCAATACGTGCATATTGAGCTCGAAGGCCAGATACTCTCCCACGGTCAGGGCAAAGCGCGGCGTGGCTATTCGCTCGATGACGGGATCATCGGCAAGGTTTAAGAAGACAACCATGTTTTTGGTGCGCCCCTTCTCGAAAAGTTCCTCCATAAAGTAAGCTGCATCATCTCGTTTCACGCCTATCCCTGCAAAAACGACGGCAAAGTTTTCCTCCCCTACCAACTGGGACTGGTTGGCAATCTGCACGGCAAGCTTGTTGTGAGGTAGCCCGTTTCCCGAAAATATGGGAAGTTTCTGCCCTCTGATGAGTGTGGCCAATACATCTATGGCCGATATCCCCGTTTGAATGAAGTTTCTGGGATATACCCTTGCCATGGGATTTAAAGGAGATCCGTTAACATCCCTGCTATAGGCAGAATAAACGGGCCCGCAATCGTCCCTCGGTTCGCCCAAACCGGAAAACACTCTGCCGATAAGCGCAGGAGATAGTTTCATCTCGAGAGGCCTCCCTAAAAACCTTACGGCAGTCGTTTCTGGAACCAGGTCCGAAGTGCCGCTGAAAACCTGCACCAACGTGGCATCTTCGCCGTTCAAAACAACCTGTCCCAACCTGTGATCGCCGTTTTTCATCCTAATTTGAGCAAGCTCTCCAAAGCCCACGTCTGGTGTTCCTTTAAGCAGGACAAAGGGCCCATATATCTGGTCTACGCCCATGTGATCTATCAAGGGCATCGATATCACCTTCCCCTTGCAGCCAAACGTTCGCTGCCGGTCTTTTCCATGAAAGCATCAAGTTCCTCCCGTATTTTAGGCAGTTGAGCTTCCAACTCCTCTGACGATAACTCTTTGAGATGCACGAGGTTTGCCACAGTATCTCCTCCTCTCAGAAGGGAAAAGGGCACCCCCTGCCTGATCAAGGCGGAAGCCCTGTCGTAAAAGTGCATTATCAAAGAAAGAATGGCAAAACCCTTCGAAGGAGGCGAAAAGGAATCCGGACCAAAGGCGCCCTGCTGCAAGTAGCCGTTTTTAATCAAATAAGAAGTAAAGGCAACCAATCTCTCGCTGTCGGGCAATACATCCTCGCCAACAAGACGCACTATCTGCTGGATCCTTTCGTCTTCTGCTAATAGGTCCTTGGCCTTTTTTCTGAGCTCGCTCCAACCGGTATCCACATTCAAGGAAAACCAGTCTTCGACCTCGCCAACATATTCGCTGTAGGAATCCACCCAGTTGATCGCAGGAAAGTGCCTGGCATTGGCCAAGCTTTTGTCCAGCGCCCAGAAACATCTCACGAACCTCTTGGTATGCCTTGTTACGGGCTCAGTGAAGTCTCCGCCAGGAGGCGATACGGCACCGATTATTGTAACGCTTCCCATGTCGCCGTTAAGCGTTACCACCCTACCTGCCCGCTCATAGAATTCAGCAAGTCGGCTTGGCAGATAAGCGGGAAACCCCTCTTCAGCCGGTATCTCTTCCATCCTTCCGGAGATCTCCCTCAAAGCTTCCGCCCATCTCGATGTCGAGTCGGCCATCACGGCCACATCGTATCCCATATCCCTGTAATATTCGGCCATGGTAATGCCGGTGTAGATGGAAGCTTCCCTTGCGGCCACAGGCATGTTTGACGTATTTGCCACCAATATGGTCCGCTCCATCAATGGCCTGCCCGAGCGGGGGTCTTCCAATTCAGGAAACTCCTCCAGGACATCGGTCATCTCGTTGCCTCGCTCCCCGCAACCTATGTACACCACAACTGTGGCCTCGCTCCATTTTGCCAACTGATGTTGAGTTACTGTCTTTCCCGTGCCAAATCCACCGGGGATGGCCGCGGCGCCACCCTTAGCGATCGGGAAAAATCCGTCTATGACGCGCTGCCCTGTTATGAGGGGCTCTTTGGGCGTCAGGTGCTGCCTGCATGGCCTAGGCACCCTAACGGGCCAACGCTGTACCATAGGAATCTCTATCTCCTGGCCACGGCTATCCCTTACTTTAGCCACAGTTACGTCTGCTTTAAAGGTTCCCTTTGGCAGCACGAAGGTAAACTCGCCTTCTAGGCCCGGAGGGACCATTACCTTATGGGAAACCAGAGGGGTTTCTTTTATAGTTGCTATGACGGTTCCCGAAGTTGCGATATCTCCAACTTTCACTTCGGGTTCTAATTCCCACGTCTTTTCGGTATCTATCTGAGGAACTTTTATACCTCTGGGGATGAAAATGCCACCCTTCTCATAAAGCGCCCCCAAAGGTCTTCCCACTCCGTCAAATATGTTGCCTAGCAATCCGGGCCCAAGGGCGATGGAAAGCGGTTCTCCCCTGCCGAATACCGGCTCACCCGCTTTGAGTCCTTGAGTATCTTCGTAAACCTGTATTGTGGCCTCATCTTCATCGATGCGTATGATTTCGCCCATCAGTCGCATTTCGCCCACATAAACCATCTCGTGCATAGCAAATTCACGTATGCCCCTGGCTTTGACCACAGGACCGTTTGTCATGATAATTATGCCCTGCTTTTCCAATTTCGTTCCTCCCCTATTGCCAAATCGTCATCAGCCTTTCAGTCAACGTATCGCTCATCTCGACGACCTTAGTCTGCCAATCGGAGTTGACCTGCCGGTTGCCCCTGTCGTCGATCAACCACAGCCCCCCAAGTATAGGGGCTGGAGCGGAGTCAAACCTCATATCGATTTGAGGACGAAGCTCCTCGCTTTTAGATACGATCCTTTCTCCGAGGGGAGAATCTATCGCCGCAAGCCTCAAAGACCCCTTCTCAAGATCGACAAGGGCCTCTTGAGCTTCCAAAAGGAGGCCAAGGAGTATCATCCAATGATCTTCTCTGGACCTCAAGGCAACGAGTTCGTCCAAAAACACGGCCTTGGCCTGGGTGATCAATCTATTCTGAAGGCGCAGCTTTTCCCTGGATACCTCCCTTTCGGCGGCCAGCAACTCCCGGCGTCTTATCTCTTCGGCCCTACGACGGGCATCGTTTATTATCAGATCGGCCTCCTGATCGATCTTGACCAATTCTTGAGAAAGCCATTCATCGGCTTCCCGTTGAGCCTTTTGCGTTATCCTCATGACCTCGGCTTCTGCCTTATCCAAGATGAGATCTCTCAAAGCACCCAATTTCTGCGTATCTACGTCAGTCACTCTATCTTCACCCCGATCGCTTCATGGAGGTACTTGGTCAGAAAATCGGCCTCTCTCGTCGTTCCGTGCCTATCGGGGATCTCAACCACCAGGGGAAGCTTTGCCTTTTCCCTGATTTCCTTGATAAGATCTGGGATTGTCGCAGCCGCCTTTTCGGTGATGAGAAGTATTCCTACGTCCTCCATCTGCAGCGCTTCATTTACGGCCTTCGCAGTCTCTTCAGATCCGTGTGCTTCCACTCCGGAGACCCCTGCAAGACGCATCCCGACGATGGAATCGTGATTATCGCTGATCAAATGTGCCCTCATTTCACATCCTTCCCAGTATCAAGAGGGCTATGATAAGACCGTAAATGGCGATCCCTTCGGCCAGCCCCAAGAAGATCAAGGTCGAACCTAGCATCTCCGGCTTTTCGCCCACAACCCCCAGAGCCGATGATCCCACAATGGCCACTGCAATGCCTGCCCCCAGACATCCAAGGCCGGCCGACAGAGCAGCTCCAAGATACCCCCAGCCTGAAACGCTCGCTGCATCACCCTGAGCGTAGCTTACCGTCGGAAATATGGTCAAACAAAAGCCAATGCCCATGGCCAATGCCGTCAAAAATACGAAAGCCCTCAAAAGCCCTTTGCTATTCCTTGCCTTTCTTTTGCCCATGATCGCTCCTGTGCAGACCAAAAGGACAACCGCCATAACGACCAACTTAACTCCCATAACGTTCATCCCCTTCTTGAAAGATTACATTTGACTACGGCTGACAGACTCGCCGGTCTTTTCCCATCTGACGGGCTTGAAAGAAACGCCGCCACCCTTATAGAACTTGCTGAAGAACTCGTAGTATTCCAACCTCAACGTCTGAATGAACACGATAAGTCCTTCCAGGCCAATTATCACGACGTTGCCTATAACCAATATGGCTATCTTGGCAAAGAGTCCTCCCGGCAATGAAGTAACCATATCGGACAGCATGAACACGGCCAGCGATAACCCCACATGGTTCAAAGCAAAGGCGGCCAGACGTAAAAAGGAAATTGTATTACTCAAGAAACTCAACAGATTGTGGAATACTTCAAAAAGGTATAATCCTCCACTCTCATTTGCTGAAGAGGAAATCCTCTCCTTCAACAATATCCTGGCCAAAAGGTCTCTCAATATAATACATGTCAACAGGACACAAAGGAGAGTTGCCACCACCCAACCCGGTATAGGCAGGGGTTTATGGCTCATCACCGCATATATTGCCCATGCTGCGGTAAGATAAAATATCAAACCGGCCATCCCTCTTCCGTCGAACAACATTCTTCCGAAATCCCGCTGCCTATAACAAAGTATCATGTTTAGTATCATGCCAATCGTTACTATGGAAACGCCTATGACGAGCGAAAGGGACAGCATCTTGCCCATATCCTTCATTGGAGACATCCAAATAGCTGGTATTATGTCCTCGAAACCAAAGATGCTGCCGTAAAGAAAGCCAAAAAGGACCGAACTGCATGCAGCTGCCTTAACCACCGTGCCGAGGGACTTGCTCATCTTGCGTTTCTTTTGCAGCAGATGGGCAAGCAATCCCAAGACTAAGCCATGTCCTACATCCCCGAACATGAAACCGAAGAAAAGACAAAAGGTGACGGCGACAAAAAAGGACGGGTCAATTTCTCCGTAAGAAGGCAAGCTGTACATGGCCACGACGTGCTGGAAAGCCCTAACAAGCGGCAGGTTTCGCAGATACGTAGGGACCCTGATCTCGCTATAGGGAAGGTTCTTTTCCTCCTCGATCATTACCGTTGTCCTCGGCGCCTGATGCTCGATCAAGCTTTTAAGCTGTGCTAACATGTCCTCGGGTATCCATCCCGAGAGCACGTAAATATCGCCTATCTCACCCCTTCCCTTACACAGGTCATATATACGCTGCATGGTATAAACGGAGGAGTAAAGCTTTTCCAGCTCTTTCCTGCGCTTGTCCAAATAATCCTTTGCTGCCTTGGACAGGCCTTCTATGGCTCTAATTTTATTGTCTATCCTTTTTTGTAACGCTTCCGCAGGATTATCCGAAATTGTTTTTAATACATCATCTATGGAATAACCCTTGAAATAGACGGAATCTAAAAGCTTTTCTGCACCTTCTTTATATTCAGGAATGGCGAAGGCCAACATCCACGTTTCGTGGTGCCAGCTGTACAGCTTCATGACCAGCATTGGCACGCTCTGGCTGCTTTCTTCTAAGCGCTTGAAGTTTTCGTCGGATAATTTGCCGAAGAACATCAACAAGTTCTGCGTATCAAGAAGCTCTTTCGGATCCATCTTGTTTTTAATCAATGCTTCGGCACAGACTAATATGGCTTTTAATTCATCCACTTCCTCCTGAAGAGATGACTTGCGCTCCGCCCAAAGTCGTAACTTTTCCGTTATTTTGCGAACCTCTGCCCTCATTCTCTCGTAGGTTTGTTCTTTCGTTACGGGTACGGGATGCGCTTCAGGAAGGCTTTCGCCAGCTGCCTGCCAGACGTAGGCCATCTCGGATAACAGTTCGTCATACGGATTGTCGGTGGAAGTCTTTACTTTCGACCGCAGAGATCGATCACCCAATATGAGATCGAGCGACAGAGGTTGAAAACCTCCAAGCAGTATCATTTGGTTAGCAACATATTCCATTTCATCCTTTGGCCCTATCAGTGTAACGGCCAACATCCTTATTATCGCCAAGATAAAGCACCTCCCGGTATCAGAGGGCGTGCCAAAAAGGCTGCGGCAATTCGCCTGTTATAATCGTACCTCACGTCCTCGATGATGGTAATAATATCACCGACCTCAAGCTCCAACAGCATCAAATAGGCAATCACGGTATGAAAAGAAGGAGATCCACTGCGAAAGGTGGATAAAGCCCTTTCGCGTAAGAACCTCTTCATATCCCTTTCCAAGGCAAGCTCGTCGTTGGGCGGCTCCGTACCGAATGCACGCAAGTAATGAGTGGTAGATAAGACGGACCAAAAGGACTCCATGTCCTCAGAAGAAGCTAACCTGTTTATCGTCGGCCCCTTTATCTTAAAGCGCACAGGGAGCAGGCGGTTTACGATCTCCTCGCGATTCATGACGTAAAAGCGCTTAGCTCTGTAACAAAAGTAGATGTTGAGGATATCGATCAAATTTCCCAATAAATTCAATACTTCAGTGCGTTCTAGGATGGGCAAATTCAGGGCTGCACGATATATATTAGAGATCACATGAGCATCTACGGCAGATTCGCAGGAGTACAAGTTCCCCCTGCCTTTGAGCAACCAATCCACGGGTTCCCTCAGGACTGGATAATACTTCGTGGCCTTTAACGTCTTTATGAACTCCTCGAAGTCTTTGCAGGAAAGCAATGCGTCGAAGGGCAGAGTTACAAAAGGCAGTCCTTTAAGGCCCGACCTGAGAGATTCCCTTTCGCCTCTACCGGCAAAGAGCCATCGCATGACCTGCTTCAGCAATCCCGCCTGAAACCTCTCAACCCAGGCCTTCAAAAAAGCCATCCTTGCGCCGTTCAAATAGGGCAAAAAGGAGGCGGAGACGTACAGTGGAACGGCCAGCAGAGCGTGTTCCAGCTCAGCCCTGTGGACATTAGCCAACACGATCGTCTCCAGGTAGGGGGCATAACCCTCCTTCCTCCTCAGATAACCCGCTATTTCCTGAGGCGAATCGCACTCGAGCAAGGCCCAAAAGTCGTTATCGTCTAGCATCTTTCCAAATAGGACGTGGGCCTTTGCTCCCGTAGCTACACATTCGCCTGCGGATACGGGAGAGTAGCTCATTGACCTCTCGCCTTCTGCAAATAGGCGTTAACCAATTCGGCTACGAGTCCTTTTATTACGGCTGGAGCGTTTTCGTTAAACCTCTTTTCCATTCTCTCTAACTCCTGCCGACCCAACGCTTCGATCTGTTGAGCTTCGGTCTGGGCGGAGGCCCTTGCAGAATCTACTATGGCCTTTGCCTGTTCTCTGGCTGCCTTTAATCTGGCCTCCCTCTCGGAAGCTGCTTTGCGCTTAGCTTCTTCTTCTATTTCTTCTGCCTTTCTCTTTGCTTCTTCTGTGATATTTTTTGCTTCGCTGTCGGCGCCCAAAAGCATCGCCAAAGCTTCCTGTATAGAAGCCATCTTTCATGCTCCTTTCCTTCACTTCTTCTTTTCTAAATTTTCCTTCGCCTTTTTCATCCGTACGATGTCTTCCCTTTCGCCCTCTTCCAACACGTTTTCGATATACGCTATGGAGGATTTGTAGAAGGGAATGGCCACCTTTTCCAGTGCATTTACTCTTTTATGCGTCTTTTTAATTTGCACGGCCAACCTGTATACGCTCGTCTCCACAGCAGCCAATCGGGATATAAGCTCGAGCACTCTCCTGAAGGCGCTGTAGGCTATATCCAGAGAGCCCGAAGTGCCGTAAAAGGAATAGCTTGGTTTTAGAGAGGCATCTACGGGATCGATCTCCGGAATCTCGACTCCCATGATGGATTTAAGCCTTATGATGAAATCCTCTTCCTCAGGAACTGCCATGGCGATATCCTCTACGACGTCTATACCCATAGATATATTCGCCCTTTCCAAGGCCTTATAGGCATCGGCAAAGACGGATGCCATCTCCCTTTGCAAATCCTTAGCATCATCTATATGTTTGACCAACTCCATCATGAGAATTTGCCGTTTTCTCTCGAGCAGGTCGTGTCCTTTTTGCGCCAGGGACGCCGTGCGGATCATTCGCATCAATGCGCCTCGAGTCGGCGTAACTTTAGAAGCCACTATCCACCAGCTCCTTTAAAGGCTTGCCTTTGCTAATTCGTCAAGACCTCCATGACAATATTTAGGGCCTCTCCTCTGGTAAGGCCTTCTTCTAAATCCCTTTTATCAACGGACAGAATCGGAGATAGCTTTTTATGGGCCCACGAGATCTTATCTTCTTTCGTGGTAATGGGCTTAGGCTCCTCGGAGGGGTAAAGCGCTCGACATAAAGCGAAAATAAATTCTCCCCTTGGGATGGGCTCTTCGCTCATACCGTTATGTAAATCAACTTTTCCTTGACCTCCCAGGTCATCAAGTATAGCACTAAGAAATTCCTTTGCAACTTCCCAGCTCAAAGGCTCGTCCACTCCAAAAATTCCCTTGGTGCGGCCTTTTCGGGAGGCTTGTAAAATGTCATTGTAGTTATCGATCCTCGAGGCTGCGAGCGTTGGTAAGCTCTTCGGCTTCATCCAACCCCTAACAGTCGCCATCTGAACGGCTGCCCAGTGGGGATGGCTTTCTGGAACGTCTGAGTAAACACAAAGGGCCAGCCTATCCTTTGCTTCCAATAAAGTTTTCTGTACCTTCATGACATTAACATCTCTGGGCTGCACGCCCTCTTTTACTGCAAGTGCCGCTATCGCACCAACCGCCTGCCCGGTGAGCATGGTTATCGGCTGAAGCCTCAGCGCCCCCGAAGCCAGACGGGTAACGGACAGGTTCTTCTCCGCCACCAGGAATCCGTCCGTCTCCTTCGGAATAAATATCTCGAAGGGAACCTGGAAGGGTCCCAAGGGCTTGTTTTTGGCTATAGACTCCCTGGTTTCGCCGAATTCCGCCTCTAGCTGCTCCGTTTCATCGGCGCCGTGCAAATCAAGCACGTAACGACCTACGGCAAGCGAGCTTCGCAATTCCCTGCCCTCGTTTCTCATGTAACTCTCGGAGTTTTCCCTAATTTCGCGGGACGTCAACGTCTTTATTCCCACAACTCTTCTGCTTTCCCGTACGTAAGGGCGGGGAGGAAAGTGTTTTGCAATCTCAGCGTACTCGGACGGGAGGTGGTCCTTAACGTTCTCGTATGTCGCTTCCGACTCGAAGATGTCAGATGCTACAGACCAATCGCAACCGAGCTCGTTTTGCAGGTAATAGATAAACCCAATGGTTACAAGCATCGCCCTGGCATCCGCTTCTTTCCTGAAAGCCGGATCCTCGAGGTATGTCACAGGAAGGCCGGTTTTCCCCTTATACCCCTCCTTGCCTGGGTAGTCGTTAGCCCAATTAACCTCTGTCTTGGTCAGCATAAGCCAGGTTAAGGGGCTGGAGGCATCGGCGTTTCCGCGGGCAAGGCTGTCTGGCAACCCTCTATAGGCGTTGTGCGTTAAAACGTCCACGGGATATTTAAGGGGGTATCGCTTGAAGGTGGAGCCATCCCTAGCTACATAGGACATGAAGGTCTTTCTCATATCTTCGTATCCCGGCGGCGGGGTCTTTACTTTAAGCTCATCGGGCACGCCGCCGGGATAGTGTTTTATTACGGCTACCCAAGTAATGTCCTGCACTCTTGCGTCTTCATCAAAACTTCTCGACTCGCTGTCAACTAAATTCTTCCCGACTCTATAATCGGCTCCAGCAAGGGGGAGTAAATCCCCATATTCTGTGGCATCTATCAAGACCTTGCTATAGCATAAAAGCTTGGTTCCGCCCGCCTCTGCAACTATGCCCGTGACTGTTTTGCCGTCGCCCGACTTCAGTACGCTACGCACCTTGGCTCCTGTATAAAGGTCCAAAACGCCGGGCTTCTTATCCCAGGTCGTCTTCCCTTCCCTTACCTCTTTGATCATATTGGCCAACACGTACTCTCCAACATGGGGCTCGAAGGCTACTGTTATGGGAGTCCAGTAGCATGTCCCCACGGACTTGCCTCGAGAGGAGTAGTATTCAAAAATTCCTTCAAGAAATTCTCCGTAAATGCCCCATCTAGTGCCGTACATATCGTCCATTGTGGAGACAGCGGAGGCGATCATTTGGCCCCCTAAGACCGTGGTCTCCTCAAATACCGCCACCTTGACGCCAAGACGAGCCGCCTGAATTGCAGCCCCAAGCCCTCCTGTTCCGGCACCAACCACGATGACATCGTAATCCCTTTTCTCTAAAGCATCAGCCGAGCTTGAAAAGGACAGCATAACCACCAAAATAAAAACTAACCAAAGAAAAGGAAAGCGCCCTTTTTTCTCTCTCATGATCTTCCCTCCGTATAGCTTACCTTATCGGTGCATTATAGAGCCAGCAAATCAGTCGAGGCTTCTGCAATGCTCTGACAAGATGTAAGTATCATGGCCACACTCAGTTCATCAGCCAACTTTTCGTACAAAAGCCTTACTCCATCCCTGCCACCTCCAAAGGCGCCCCACACGACGGGACGTCCTACCAACACGGCACGGGCACCTAAAGCCAAAAATTTCAATACGTCGGAACCACTTCTGACGCCACCATCTGCCAACACCACACACCTATCCTTTATTTTTGAGGCAATTTTAGGCAATACAGAAACAGTACCGGGAAGATCATCCAATACCCTGCCGCCGTGATTCGAAACTACGATGGCACCGGCACCGGCATTATAGGCAGCTACCGCCTCTTCCTCCGTCATTATGCCCTTAACGATCACGGGAAGAGCTGTCTTGCTGCATATCTCCTCCAAAACCTTGCAACTTATGGGTCCTACATATTCCCCCGACTTTCTCATGTTGACCAATCCGGCTGCATCCACGTCGATCCCAACGGCCAAAGCTCCGGCCTCTTCGGCAATTCTTATTCGTCTAATTATCTCGTCAAGTTTTCTTGGCTTTATAATGACAATCCCTTTCCCAACCTCAGTCAATGCATCTATCGTGTTTTCGTAGAGATCTCCCGGCCCGTCTCCAATCATTGCGATGGTACCCGCATCCAATGCCCCTTCAAGTTGGGCCTTGGCAAACTCCTTTTCCTCTATCCTGCCGGAGAAATTTACTCTGGCGCCTGCCACAGCTGCGCCGATCACGGGCAACGCCAATTTTTGCCCGAAAAGCTCAACGCCGATGTCGGGTTTATCCACCCCATGAATGGCTTTCATCCTAAACTTGATCTCGCGAAGCGCTTCATAATTATTTTTAGCGCTGCCTCCGGTGTCTATGCCGCCTATGCCCGGCACTTTTCCGGCACAGGCCTTCATGTCACAAATCGGACACAGATGGCAAATTCCCCTCAAAGCCTCTCTGGCATTTACCAAAACCTCATCCCATTTCATATTCGCACCACCTTGCTTTGATTTGGCTTATAATAATATTAATACTATTTTAAACTAAGGCGCAAAAAGGAGTGACCGCTTATGTCGAAGTTTTTAGAAAGACATGCCCTTCACGAGATTACACGCGACCTAACGCTTGCAGCTCAAGGGAAACTCAAGGCAGATACCGTGATAAAGGGAGGACTTGTGGTAAACGTCTTTACGAAGGAGATATTACCTGCAGATGTAGCCATATACAAAGGACGCATCGTCCTCGTCGGGAAAGCGGATCACACGATCGGCCCAAACACGAAAATTATAGACGCTTCGGGATTTTATTTGACACCAGGACTTCTTGACGGCCATATGCATGTAGAATCCAGCATGGTCACGGTGACGCAGTTTGCCAGGGCAGCGCTTCCTTGCGGCACTACCACCATCTTCATGGATCCCCACGAGATAGCAAACGTCTTGGGACTAAGGGGCGTCAAACTAATGGTGGACGAGGGCAAAAATTTGCCTCTAAAAGTATTTGCCACCATGCCGTCGTGCGTGCCATCGGCACCGGGATTTGAGGATGCCGGAACTGTCATAACGCCAAGGGAGATAGCCGAGGCCATGAAGTGGGACGAGGTAATAGGCTTGGGCGAGATGATGAACTTTCCCGGCGTGTTAGCAGGTGACGAAAATGTGCACGAGATGCTTAAAATAACGATGCAGTCAGGAAAGGTCGTAACCGGGCATTACTCCATACCTGAAACGGAAGTAGGCTTGCAGGCTTATGCGGCCTCAGGCGTGGCATCTTGCCATGAAGGCACAAGAAAAGAGGATGCCCTGGCCAGAATGCGTCTGGGCATGTACAATAAGATGCGAGAGGGGTCGGCCTGGCAGGACATAAAGGCCACTATCAAGAGTTTGACCGAGACCTTCGTAGACGACAGAAGGGCATTGCTCGTCACTGACGACACTCACCCTCACACCATACTGACGCTTGGCCACATGAACCACGTAGTAAAAAGGGCCATCGAAGAGGGCATGAACCCCATAAGCGCCATACAGATGGCTACTATAAACACCGCCGAGTGCTTCAGGGTAAGCCACGAAATCGGAGCTATTGCTCCCGGAAGATGCGCCGATATTCTTTTCCTTAGGGATTTGGCCGATTTTAACCCTGAGATAGTCATGACGGACGGAAAGATCGTTGCCCGGGAGGGCAAGTTGACGACGGAAATAAAAGCTTTAAACTATCCCGATTGGGCTTTAAACTCCGTGAGAATAAAACGCGAGCTTTCCGCGAGCGACTTCGAGATCAAATACGGCGGGCCTGAAAAGGAAGTAACTATCAGGGTAATTCAAGTGGTCGAGGCGAGGGTAAATACCTTTCACAAAACTGCGAAGCTTAAGGTTCACGACCAAAGGATAGAAGCCGATCCTTCCCAAGACCTGGCCAAGGTCGCCGTTGTAGAGCGTCACGGCGGACCCGGCAACATGGGGATTGGCTTTGTCGGGGGATTTGGCCTGAAGCGGGGGGCAGTGGCTTCCACCGTGGCACACGACAGCCATAACCTTTTGATCATGGGCACCAACGACGCCGACATGGCCTTTGCGGGAAACGTCCTGCACAAGTGCGGCGGCGGCATGGTCGCCGTATGCGACAGCAAGGTGCTGGCCTTGGTAGAGCTTCCCATAGCAGGCTTGATGTCAGATAAACCTGTGGAAGAGGTGGACGCCCATGTCAAGGCCTTGGACGAGGCATGGCGGAAGCTAGGATGTACCATGGAATCACCCTTCATGACCATGGCTCTGCTTTCGCTTCCCGTAATTCCGGAGCTTCGAATAACCAACAGGGGATTGGTCGATACCTTGAACTTCAAGTTCGTAGACCTGATCGTCTAGTCAATAAGTCGCGGCGAAGGCTTAACCTATATTTTAGCCCTCGCCGCGCGTAAATTATAGTTTAATATTTTACTATATCTCAATCCACTGGCCGATGCCTTTGTCTAAAGCCTTTTCATAGGCCAATTGGGCTGCCATAACGTCGTGACTTGCGATGCCCATAAGGACAGCACTGCGACGGCCTTTTCTTACTGGAGTTTTCAAACCTGCACAAAGTTCGCCCACGTCCGCGTAGATTTTATCTTTTGTCGGATAGCCGTCCTGGAAGTAAACTCCCTGCTTTTGTGTCCAAAGGTATTGGCCGGAATCGTCGCACACGAACACGTCTGCCTCCGCCATTACGGGAGCGCAAAAGGACGAGTCGTAGTCCACGGCAATGGCCAGCACGTCTTCCTTGAGACATTCGACGCGAACGTACCTTTTCGGGTCTTCGACAATCGGGGTACAGGTAACGACGATATCTGCACCGGTTACTGTTTCCTTTGGATTATCGCAGGCCACAAATTCGCATCCTTCATAGAGGGATGACATATCTTTAATATACCGCTTCGTCTGTGAAGGCATCACGTCGTAAACTCTGACCTGACGTATTTCTTTAAAGACTTCCATAAGGGCCATCAAATTCATCCTTCCCTGAACTCCCAAGCCTATGACTGCAATGATCTTCGAGTCGGGGTCGCCCAGGTATTTGGCGCACACGGCAGAGGCGGCCCCTGTGCGATAGGCCGTGATCCAAGACGCGTCCATTATGGCCTTTACCAGCCCCGTATCGCTTTCGTTCAAGCACATGATGCCGCTTATATAGGGAAGTCCCTTCTCTTGGTTGGACGGATAGCCTGCTACCCACTTGATGCCTGAAGCATCAACCTCCCCTCCTATGTAGCAGGGCATGGCATGGATAAAACAATCCTTTCTAGGATGTATGCCTATCTTCGCGGGCACGCTCACCTTGCCTTCCCCCTTTAGCCTAAACCCGCGCTCCACGGCTTCTATAATGTCGGCCATCTTTATGTTCAGCTCCTCAAGGGAGCTTCTGGAAAGCAGCAAAGATCTCATGTCAATCTCCTCCCCTTATATTGTTTTGGACAGGTAATCCAAAAAGCCATTGACCGAAGAAAGGATGTTGCCCATTTCGCGAACCTTGATGTCCTCGGGCAAATGCGAGAAATCGCTCAAAAGAGGATCCCGTTCAATTAAATAATACGCTACATCCTTCGGGTCGACGGACAATCCCTGATGGTCTGATAGGTAGTCGAGAATCAGATCGTTCCAATACAAGAGTTGTCTTTCCTCCAAATCGAGGAACTTATTTACTTCATCAGTATAACCAAAGTGAGCATAGCACATAATGCCTGCGTCCAAAGCCTTTAACTCCTTTATGCTTGAAAGAGCGCTGTCAAGGTAAAACTTCGGAGGCGTCGCCGGGCGCAATATAAACGTGCCATCGCTAAGTCCAGGGTAGGCGAACCCCCTTTTGTAATACGTTCCTGCCGCTTCTCCTGCGAAGAGGATCTTCGACCCAAGATCGTAAAGAAAGGAATAATGATGGGATGCATGACCCTGTGTTTCAATCTTGGTTATGCGATCCAATCTGACATCTTCCGGTAAAAAGCAAGACTCTTTTACGGGAATGGGCCTTCCGTAGGCCAAAGCCACGTCGCCCAACACATCAACGCTTGACTCCCAAAGTCGATCCGGGTTTACCAAATGCCTCTTGCCCTTTGGATGCACCAAAACCTTGGCAGAGCCAAATGCTTCAAGCAGCTGTCCCAGCCCTCCCGAGTGGTCGAGATGTACGTGCGTCAGTAAAATCAAATCCAGCTTCGATATGCCAAGTTCCTCAATATTCTTCACCAAAACGGGCACAGTCGAAGCCGGACCAACGTCGACCAACGAGACCCTATCCAAAGTTTTGTCCACGATGAGCCAGCTGCTTAAGAAATGATGAAATCCCTGGAGGTTGTCAATGGGCAGATCTATCAAGGTGATATTTACGCCTTCTCCAATGTTCAATGTAAACCTGCCATGCGCAAGCTTTTCGTCGGCTATTTCAAGTCATCCTTTCTTCGTATAAAATTTGGAGATATCATGATTTAGATTTTATTCATGATATCTCCTTTATTTTATCCCTTATACTACTATACTACGGCGGGCTCCTCTATCAATTCGCCCCTTTCGAAACGGTCATAATTCAATACATCGATCGGGATGGAGCTCGTTCCCGTGACGATAAGCTCGGCAAGGAGCTTGCCTGAAATGGGACCGAACATGAACCCATGCCCCGAAAAGCCCGCGGAGATGTAAAAGCCCTTCACTTCTTTAGACTCGCCGATGACGGGCTGCTTATCAGGCGACATGTTGTACATGCCGGACCACTGCCTTACGACCCTTACTCCTCCAAGTTTGGGAAGCAACCTTACTATCACCCTTGACATATGTTCCAAGAAGTTCCATGTATTGCCGAGGGAGTAATCCTCAGGATGCCCTTCGGGACTACATCCTGCGATTATCGAGCCTATTGGCCGCTGCTGTATGTAATAGTTTCCCGAAAAGCTCATGAGCATGCAGGGACAAACCCCGAATTCGACAGGCTCCGTGACCAATATCTCATGCCTTTCGGAGTAAAGGGGAAGGTTTATCCCTGCCATGGCAGCGATATGCTGTGCGTAAGGGCCGGCCGCATCCACGACTACCGGGGTATCTATCTCTCCCCTTGTCGTAACGACGCCTTTAACCTCACCGTCTTTTACCTTTATGCCCGTACATTCGGTGAACTTATAAAACCTTACTCCTCTCTCGCTTGCAGCCTTGTGGTAGGCTATGGTCGTAAGAAAGGGATCGGCATGGCCGTCTCTGTGGTGATAGGTAAACCCAACGGCATCTTCTGCCGAAAGGGTCGGGCATATCTCGTATGCCTCTTCTTTGCTCACCACCCTTGAGGTGATGCCCAAGCTATTTTGAAGTGCCACATTTTTCTTCAACTGTTCAAATTCACTTTCTTTATAAGCAACCATGAGGTAGCCACCCTGATGAAGGCCTATGTCCATTCCGAGCTCTTCTTTTAGGTTTTCTAATATCTCAAGGGAAGCCAATCCCAACTGACAGTTCATCTTCGTTCCCCACTGAGCCCTGATGCCGGCGGCACATCTTCCCGTCGAACCTGCCGTTGGAGTATCCTTTTCGAGAACGACGACATCTTTCACGCCCAACTTGGCCAAATTATAGGCTATGGAACACCCCTGAATACCAGCGCCTATAATTACGACATCGGCGCTCCTTTTCCACTCTTCGGCCATCTTATTCGCCCCCTTCTTTCTTCGCTAGCAGTTCCAGTTTCACCGGTTTGGAAGGCGGGCGAAAGGTTCCCGGATCGACCTGACTTATCGGAACATTTTTCATCTTGGCTATCTCCCTCAAGATGATCTCCCTGCATCCTCGACCCTGACAGGGGCCCATCCCTACTCGCAGGATGTATTTGAGCTCGTCGAAGGTGTCGTACCCTCTTGCGATCCAGTCCCGTATTTCCCCCATGGTTATCTCTTCACATCTGCATACGATTACGTTTCTTTCCTTTTCTTCTTCTGTCATCTGCTCCTCACCACCCTTATGGCCCTTATCTCCATCACAAGGGATTTGGGCACCACCACGTGTACGACCTTGGTCTTATCCTTCCAGGGCTCCACGACCTTCAACACTTTTCCCTTAGAAACGACCTTGCCCTCGCGATTTAGGCACTCGACCTCTTCTCCTTCATTAGGCAACGGTAACATCTCATAGGGCAGCTTAAGTAGGGCCTCTTCGTCGCCACCGTAAGTTAAATCTGCGACGAAACAGGCAAGCCCGGGACATTTAGCAACGCACATAGCGCATCCTGTGCACTTTTCGTAGTCAATCTGCGGGGTATCATTTATGTCGGCAAATTCCTTTATCGCACCGGTGGGACATCCCGTATGGCAGGGGTTGCAGGGAATCCTCTGGGGACATTCGACGATGACCAAACCGTTTTTTTTGCTCTCCCAAAGTTTTTTAGGCGGTTCATGCTGCTCGTACATCTCAGGGGGCAATACCCCGCTGTTATAAAGACCTTCGCTTTTGCTCATCTTTCCATACCTCCAGAGCTTTCCATCAGAACCTGTGCTATGCCCTCTCTTATCTTGGCGCTGGCTTCTCCATTTCTCAAAGCGTTAAGCCTTTCCCAATAGAGAGCGGACTTCTCGCGATACTCTTTATCCTCAACATAACCCAGTTCATGAGCTATGCTCAATCCCGCAATACGCCCTTCCACCATGGCACTCGAGGCTTCCTCTATGCCTGCAGCGTCGCCGGCTACCCATACGTTCGGGTTGGTCGTGCGCATCGATCTGTCACGAATTGCGACGTGTCCGCAAAGCTGAGGTATGTATTTCATCTCACATCCCGCTTGCCATAAAAGCTCACACGTGGGATTCAAACCAACTGCCATGCATATGACGTCACAATCGACGTGGATCTCCTCCCCTATAAAACCACAGCCTGGACTTATCTGCTGTATTATGGCACCTTCTACTACGTCTTTACCCAAGGCCTCTTTGATGGAATGCTCCAGTAGGATGGTAACGCCCAATCTTCTGACCTTGGCTGCATGCACCCAGTATCCACCTATCCTTGGCATCGCTTCAACTATGGCCGCTACTTCTACGCCCGCTTGCAGCAACTGGTAACTCACGATAAGACCTATGTTGCCGGCACCTACCATCAAAATTCTCTTGCCGGGCACAACCCCGTAGACGTTCATGAGCGTTTGTACCGCTCCGGCTCCGTAGACGCCTGGGAGGTCGTTGTTTGGGAAGGGAATCAGGCGTTCTTGGGCTCCCGTGGCCACCAAGATCTTCTTGGGCAAAACCTTAAAGTAATTTTCCTCGCCCTCCATGCAGCTGACCACGCCGTCATCCTTGTAGTAGCCCAGGGCCGTGCAATTGGTGTATGCTTCTACTCTGTTTCCGTAGCTTTTCAACTCTTCCAGAAGCACGTCGGATATGACAAAACCTCTCGTTCCAGCACGCTCAAAGGAAGAGCCGAAAAATTTGTGCGTCTGTTTGATAAGTTGCCCTCCAAGCCTTAGATCGCTATCTACGATCATCACCTTAGCGCCGTAGGATGCCGCCTCGGCAGCCGCAGACAATCCGGCAGGCCCTCCTCCTATCACTAAAACCTCGGTATTTTTCACTTCGGATCACCTTCGTGATTGAGCTTAATTTTCCCCTTGCCCCGCTGCACTTCGATGCGCATTCCCTCTTTCAACGGAGTTATACAGGTTCGCACGTTAGGCACTCCATCCACGACCATAAAGCAGGAAGAGCACTTGCCTATGGCGCAAAAAAAGCCGCGAGGCCTTTTCATCTCGGGCGTCTCGCGGTATACCCTAATCCCGTTGGCATGAAGGGCCATGGCTATAGGTTCCCCTTCGAAACCTTCCAGTTCCCTCCCCTCGAAGGTGAACTTAACCAACCTGCCATGGCGAAACTCCAGTACCGGGTGTTCCCTGATCAGTTCCAAGCTTGCCACCTCCTGCCATAATTTATGTTCAGCATATGATTTTCAGATTATTATTGATTTAAATTATAATTTAACTTCAATCATTTGGGTATAGTATTATCTACGAGAAAAAAACCTCGAAGCTGTCATAGGGCTTTAAGGTTCTTGTAAAAACCCAAATAGGCTTTGTAATAAAATACTAAACCTTTACGTACAATCCCATGCCTTCAAATCTTTCCTTGATCGCAAGCAGCCTTTCCCGCGAAGGGGATTTGTGAACCGTCATCTTGTAGTCCTTGTCGAGCCTGTTGTACTTCTCGCTTATGTCGTGAAAGGGAAGAAGATCTATCTCCTTTAGGCCTTTCATGGATGAGATAAATTCCGCCAATGCCTCTACGTTGTCAGCTGTGTCAGTTATTTCAGGGATGACTGGAAAGCGAATTATGACATCTTTAGCCCTGCCATGATCTACCAGAAAGCGCAAGTTCTCCTTGATCTGAGCGTTCGATACGCCCGTGTATTTGATATGTTCCTTTTCGTCGATCAGCTTAAGGTCATACAGAAAAAGGTCCACATAATCCGCGACCGAAGCCAAAACTTCCTGCGGCGCAAATCCAGACGTATCAAGTGTCCTATGAATGTCTATTTTTTTGCATTCCTTCAATACCTCAAGCAAAAACTCATGCTGATACAACGGCTCGCCACCGGAAAAGGTGACTCCGCCGCCCGAGTTATCGAAGTAGAGGACGTCTCTTTCTATCTCCTTCATGAGCTCGCCCACGGTATACTCCTTTCCTATGAGCTTCAAAGCATCGCTTGGACAGGCCGCGGAGCAGCTACCACAGGCGATGCACATAGATCTTCTAATGATCGGTATACCATCGAATTCTATTGCTCCCATGGGGCATACATGGGCACAGGTGTCACAGTGCATGCACTTATACTCGAAATACATCAACTCCTTGCCAGAGTCTATCCCCTCAGGGCTATGACACCACCAGCACCGCAAAGGACATCCCTTGAAGAACACGGTCGTTCTTATGCCAGGTCCATCGTGTATGGAGTACCTTTGAACGTCGAATATCAATCCAAGGCAACTGTTCTTTACTTCATTCATTTGTCGTAGTTTTCTCCTTATGATTTAAACCTGCTCGTATTCGGTCCTGGCTATTATCTCTTCCTGCAATCCCTTTGGCAAATTAACGAAGTAATCGCTGTAACCTGCGACTCTCACCATGAGGTCCTGGAAGTCCTTGGGCCTTTTTTGCGCTTCCTTGAGCAGTTCGGTGCTTACGACGTTAAACTGCACGTGGTGTCCGCCCATCATGAAAAAGGTTCTGATCAACTGGGCCAGCTTCCTGACGTTCTCTTCTCCTTCGAGAAGATCGGGGCTAAGCCGTTGGTTCAGCAAGGCACCGCCTGTCTTGTCCCAATCGCATTTTGAGACGGATCTGAAAACGGCTGCAATGCCCTTCCTGTCGCTTCCCTGTACGGGCGATATGCCTTCCGACACCGGGAAGCCTGCCTTTCTGCCGTCAGGGGTAGCGCCTGTGACTTTGCCAAAATAGACGTGAGCAGTGGTAGGCAAAAAGTACGCCCTCTTCGACGCCCTCCTTATCGGCGAGGAAGGATAGCTTTCGATCATGCTGACGACTTGGTCCACGAGGTCTTTGGCTATATTGTCGGCATAATCGTCATCTTCGCCGTATTTGGGAGTTTTGTTCAATATGGTCTGCCGCAATATCTCGTTTTTGCCGGCAAAGTCGGACTTCAAGGCGTCGAGCAGTTCGTCCATCTGCACAGCCCTTTTGTCGAAGACGTGATATTTGATCGATGTTAAGCTATAAGCAATGGTGCCGAGGCCCACAACCTGGAGGTACTGGGTGTTGTAGCGCGTGCCGCCGCAATTGTAGTCCTTTGCCTTCTCCACACAATCGCAGATCCAAAGCGACATGAAGGGAACGGGGAAATGCTTGGCAAATATGGACTCTATGATGTCATTTCCCTTCATCTTGATGTCCATAAAGTACTTAACCTGCTTCATGAAGGCATCCCATAGCTCGTCAAAGGTCTTAAACTTCTGGGGATCTCCAGTGCTTAAGCCCAGCTTTTTGCCCCTTCGGGGGTCGACGCCGTCGTTTAAGGTGATCTCAAGTATTTTGGGCAGGTTGAAGTATCCGGTTAAAATGTACGATTCCTTTCCGAAGGCTCCGGTCTCAACGCATCCGCTTACGCCTGCTGTGCGGGCATCCTCCAAGGATTTGCCCTGCCTCAGCATCTTAACGATGACGCCGTCGAAGTTGAAAAATGGAGGTTCGCCAAAGCCAGGGCCTACTACCTTTAGCGCCTTTGTGACGAAACGCTCCGGATTTCTGACGCTCACCTGGACCGCGGTATTTGGTTGCAACGTCCTCATCTCATCTAAAACTTCAAGCAATAAATAGGAGACTTCGTTGACGCCGTCGGAGCCGTCCTCTTTAAGGCCTCCTATGTTTATCTTCGTGAAGTCGTTATAGGTGAAGCTTTCCTCTGCCGTGACGCGCACCTTTGGCACTGCTGGCTGATTGTTGATCTTCAGCCAGAATGCCTCGAGCAGCTCTTTTGCCTGTTCCCTGGTAAGCGTTCCATCGGCAACTTCCCTTTCATAAAAGGGATATAGGTGCTGATCCAGCCTTCCGGGGTTGAAGGAATCCCAGGGGTTTGTCTCGTACACTATGCCCACATGGACGAACCAATAATGCTGCAAGGCCTCCCAAAAGGTCCTTGGCGCATGGGCAGGCACGTGATCGCAAATTTGGGCCATCTTTTTAAGTTCGGCCTTTCTTTTGGCGTCTCTTTCTAATTTTGCCAACTCTTGAAGTTTTTCGGCATACCTTTTAGCGTAGATCAGTATGGCGTCAGCTGCGATGTCCATGGCCTTTAGCTCTTCCATCTTGTCGTAATAAGCGGGATCGGCCGGGTTTAGTGCGTTCATCTGTCTTTTGATGTCTTCCTTTACGTCCAAGACGCCCTTCTCGAATATCTTTTCTCCCCCGGCGCTGTGACCTGGCGCTCTTTGCTCCATGAACTCCGTCCATATGCCGGCCTCGTAAGCTTCGATCCATTCTTTGGGGAGGCTGCTAAAGATAATTTCCCTAGTCGTCTTGCCCTTCCAGAAAGGAATAACCTCTTCTTCATATATATTTTTGGCATCCTCGTCGACCCTGTAGGGCATGTTTTCCCTTGTGTCTAAAACTTCCAAATCCTCAAGGTCGTGGGTACATATCTCGGGGTATGTGGGCACCTCCTGAGGTCCGGTACCGCGAAGGCCTACTATGAGCTGCCCGTCTTCTACGGGAAGGCTTACTCGCTCCATCAAATACTTGAAGGCTAGGGCACGTCTAACGGGTTCGGACTTGCCGTCGGCTTGACCGCTTTTGTAAAACTCGGTCACGAGCCTGGCCCGTTCGCTTGATATCTTGACAGGAGCGCTGACGCTTTCTTCTCTGAGCTTCGCAATGCGCTTGCTTATAGGCCTTATTGCCGCCTTTCTTTTTGCCATTTCCCTTTCCACTCTTACTTCGGACATTTTACATGCCTCCTGGTTATCTATAAAATGAACTAATTATATAGTAATCTGTAAATTTTATAATTATTTCTAATTTAATTGTATTATATGCCTTCTTAGCTCCTACTTCCATCTTTCCCAATCGATCAAACCTTCGCTTTTAGCGACTATTGTAGTTCCAGCAAGGTCGCCTGTGACATTTATACCAGTTCTGCCCATATCAAGATTTACGTCTCCAAGGCAAAAGCAGCCGCAGTCGCTGCAGCTGGTTCAGGATTAATTCCCAACATATTCATTTTCATTGCTGCCAGCAACATTACAGGACCTGATCCCGCAGTCCCTGCAGTACCAGTTGTACCAATAGTTACCACAAAAGCAAGCAATACTTGCTGTGCCAACGTAAAATGGATTCCAACAGCATTAGCTACGAAAAATATGGAGAGAACTTGGTAATAAGCTTCTTCATATCTAGGTTGATTTGTGACCCCAAAGGCAGGGTAAAACCACACACCGATCTGGATATTCCCATCTTTTCTTCTTGTGTCAATATAAAATTACAGGTTCGTTGTCGGTTAAAATAAAGGACGTAGAGTATTTGCCGACAACTGCATCACCAGCTCTTGCCTTAGCATAGCAGTATGATGAATATATATATTACATCTTATTGTGACAAACGGAGGTATCGATGTGAAAAGATCCAAAAAGGAGATCGGTAAAAAGGTCGGGGCTCCACCGGGAACGCTCATATATACTGGCAACAAAAGGGAAGAGTTCGAGATAACTGCGATAGACTACAATGCCAGCGAATACAGAAAAATAAAGGTCAAGGATATAGATGAGTGTGCATCATTTAAAGATCCTACTACCGTCACATGGATAGATGTTGTGGGGCTGCACAGGGTAGATGCTGTAGAAAAGATTGGCAAAATTTACAACCTGCATCCCCTTGTGTTAGAGGATATCCTAAATATTCATCAGCGATCCAAAATAGAGCACTTCGAAGATTACATCTTCATTGTCCTCAAGATGTTGACCTACGACGACAAATCGCACGAGATCGAAATCGAGCAGGTCAGCATGGTGTTGGGAGACAGCTTTGTCTTTACCTTTCGGGAAAGAAAACTTGACATCTTTGACCCTATACGCGAAAGGATAGAAAACGACAAGGGAGCGATCAGAAAGAGGGGCGCCGATTATCTCCTCCATGCCTTAATCGATATCATTGTCGATCACTACTATATAATACTCGAAAAGCTGGGAGAAGAGATTGAAGGCCTGGAAAGCGAAGTGATCACAAACCCCTCCCAAGATACCGTACAGGCAATACACAAGTTTAAAAGTAATTTAATTAACATGAGAAGGTCTGCATGGCCCTTGAGGGAGGTGTTAAGCCAGCTGTCGAAGGGAGATTCACATTTAATCACTGAAGCACTCATATACTTTAGAGATGTATACGACCATACCATTCAGGCAATAGACACCGTTGAAATGTTTCGGGATATGGCAAGCAGTTTGCTTGACATATATCTTTCGAGCATAAGCAATAAAACTAACGAGATCATGAAGGTTTTGACCATAATAGCCACGATATTCATCCCTTTGACCCTGATTGCGGGCATTTACGGCATGAACTTCAAATACATGCCGGAGATGGAATGGAGATATGGTTATCCCATGGCGCTAATCGTGATGTTGGTCATCGGCATAGGGATGGTGGTGTATTTTAAAAGAAAAAAGTGGATGTAATAAATTTCTTCCTAATATTATTCAAATTAATTCAATTTAAAATTTAATATAAATTATCTTGTAACTTCATATTAAAGTCTACCTTCAATATAGAGATTGTTACAATATTATATAGAAGGTTACCTTTTACACAAAACAAAACATTATTCGGGGGCGGGCTTGCATACTGTCCTTCGGCACAAAAGTTGCCGCGGAAAGACTTAAACTCCACACCATGAACAGCAATCGCCTTTAATTTAATATCAGGCCTTCCTTAGCAAAGCTATAAAAATCACCCGGATTTTTGCCTACGATTATGTGATCGAGCACGTTTACGCCCACGAGATCACAGGCGTAGGTTATGCGGCTAGTAAGCTCGACATCTTCCGACGATGGCGTCGTTTCGCCCGAAGGATGATTGTGGACGAGTATGACCGACGATGCGGATTTTAAGGACGCAACCTTTACGATTTCCTTGGGATCGACTATGGTGGTGTTTACACTGCCTCTGCTTATCTCAACATTTCCAATGGGCTTATTTTTAATATCCAAAAGAATGACGCTAAAAACTTCCTTTTGCTTATCCCTCAGATAGGGGGCATAATATTCGGAAACATAGCCGATCACATCGTCAGGTTTATTTAACTTTTTCTTCGTCTCAGCCTTTTCCTTAAAAAATCTCTTACCAAGCTCAAGGGCTGCCTTTATTTGTACGGCCTTGGCAAGGCCGATTCCATCAATTTTGGAAATTTCTGAGATGGGCGCCGAATCTATACCGCGAAGCGATCCAAAACGGTTGAGCAAAGTCCTTGCGAGCTCTTCTGCGCTCATGCCGTCTTTCCCGGTCCTTAAAATTATCGCCAAAAGTTTGGCCAAGGGTAGGTTTTCTGCCCCAAGCTGCACGAGCATCTCCCTTGGCCTTTCCTCTTTCACCCATTCTTTGATCGGCCGTGTCGATTTCCGCTCTGCCACCATTCTTTTAATTTTTCCCCTTAACTTTTCGCATTCATAAGCTGTATTGATATTTAACTGCAGAACTATGTCATTCGCCCTTTCTTCGGTAAGCAAACACTTTTTGGAACATCTTAAATATACCTTTCCTTTCTTGCTGTACATCGGGTAAATGGCGTTTGCCACCATGAAGTCAAGCAGTTCTTTTGCCGGTAAAATCTCGTCGCTCATGCAGATAATGACCTCCGTTCAGTTTCTATGATGATATCTCGCGGCTCCGTAAAATTTGAGATGGGACAAATGTACTCGTTTACTAATTACCTTTTGTGCAACGACACGATACACGACGCATAACGTAGATACTTATATCCTTCCTATAGGCATTATACACAACGGACGTTCTTCCTTTGGAAGGCTTAAAACTTTTTTTACTTCCTCATCCCTAAAGGCTCCAACGACCACTGTGCCAAGGCCTAAAGAAACAGCTTGCAGACAAACATTTTCAGCAGCGTGCCCGACTTCCATATGCACATATCTGATGCCCCTGTCGCCGTATTTGCCCGTCGTTCTTTCATAAACTGCGGTAAATACCAAGTCAATGGCGCCATCCCTGACGCAAGATTGCCTGAGAGCTGCGACAGCCAAACTGTCTCGTAAATCTTCATCTATGACCTTCAAGAGTTCATGCCCACGGGGCACATACTTATATACGCCTCTTGCGATGCCATCTACATTGCCAACCAAGACGTACAATTCAAGTGGATAAAGTGCACCTGCGGAAGGTGCCGTTTTAAAGCCCCATTTTTGACCGGTGATTCCCTGCGCAGCCCAAAGGAGTTGTGAAACCTCACCAAGCGTCAGCGGCTCATCTTTGTATCTGCGAACCGATCTTCGTTCAAGCAAAGCTTTCTCAACAGATGTGTCGCTCTCGTATCTGGGTTCAGGTAGCTTTATTTTTCCATTGGCATGCTTCCCTGGTTCACTTCCGTATCCTGCTCCTGTCATCATGAAAAACCCTCCCATTCCTAAGCATATTAATGCCACAAACATGATTATTAACTTTGTTTTATTCATAAAATCACCTCTTTTTTGATAAATAACAGTACAAGCCTATTTTCAACATAGGAATGCTGCTGCCCTTGATTTTTTGTAACTGCACTCGCTAATTGCCAAACATATATTGCTATATCATTTTAGCAAAAGATGATCACCGTATTCGCCAAAGGGCCGAATAGCCTTGCGTGAAACTACGCTCATCTGTTCATTTTAGACATGAGCAGAAGCTGAACGATGACGACCAACTTCTTTAGGAGTTCGGTACTCCAAATTTTCGTGCAATGCGTCTGTTATAATACCAGTAGCATTATTTTCTTGAAAAAGAATAAGGCAACGCCCTTTTACAGGGCGAAAGGCACCAAAGGTCGAGCAGTAAACTTGCAATGCAGGTATCGAAGTTTTATTGAAAGCTATCTTGCCTCAGTTTAGACTACAATTTGACCAACTACAGTAACCAAGGGGGCGTAAATTTAGCTCCTTTTACTTGAGGTGTTCATCATGAAACAGGACAAAGAATTCTTAAAAAAGCTATCGGAATGTCTTGAAAAGGCCTTAGAAATTTCGTCGAATTGCGAACTGTGTCCAAGGAAGTGCCACGTAAATCGCCTTAAAGACGAAAAGGGCTTTTGTAAGACGGGAAGAAATGCCGTCGTGAGCAGCTACGGACCTCACTTCGGGGAAGAAAAAGTTTTAGTAGGAAGATTTGGCTCGGGCACGATATTTTTCACCCACTGCAACTTGGCATGTGTCTTTTGCCAAAATTACGACATCAGTCAACTTGGCAAGGGCAATGAGGTCTCCACCCAAGAATTGGCTGACATCATGCTTGAGCTTCAAAGGATGGGTTGTCATAACATCAACTTGGTATCTCCCACGCACTGCGTCGCCCAAATATTGAAAGCTCTTCTTATCGCCTTCGAGGAGGGTTTAAAAATTCCCATCGTATACAACACGGGCGGCTACGATTCCGTCGATACTTTGAAATTACTTGATGGAATCGTAGACATCTACATGCCGGACATTAAGTACGGCGATGACGAAAGGGGCATGCGTTATTCTTCAGCTCCTAATTACTTTTCTGTGGCAAAAAGTGCAGTCAAGGAAATGCACAGACAGGTAGGAGATTTAAAGACGGACGACAGGGGCATCGCCGTTAAAGGGCTCTTAGTGAGGCACCTGGTACTTCCAAACGACCTTGCTTGCACGGAAAAGGTGATAGAATTTTTGGCCACCGAAATTTCTACCGAAACCTTCGTAAACATAATGGACCAGTACCGCCCTTTATACAAGGCTAAGCAGTATCCTGAGCTTTCGAGGTCCGTCAATCGCGCTGAGTTTCAAAGGGCAGTGGAGATAGCGCGAAAACATGGTATTCATCTATGGTAGGCCCCGGGATAGGCTTGGAAATTGTTTTACAGGAGATTTGTCATCGCCGTTACCGTATTTATCAGCAAGCCTACCTGGTCTATACAGGGCAAATCCTTGCCGATGTCCAAGGTGCTCAATATGGATTGGCCTATAACGTAACGGCCCTCTTTGCCTTTGACGTGTGTCTTAAGGCCCCAAAGGTTGTGAAAAACTACGGCCTTTCCCCTGTAAGTGCCTACATAAAGCATGATGTGCCCTGGTTTGTAAATTAGGCTCCCGAAGGGAATGCCCTGCTTAATTATTGTTTTTTCTTTTTGTTCGGGAGTTAAGCCTTTAAGGGAAATCGGCTTTGCGCTTCTTGCCTGGGCTTTAGAATTTCTTGGAAGCCATATGCCAAAAATCAAAAATAAATCTCTCGTAGCTGCAGAACAGTCCCTTTTTCCGTATAACCCTCCCCAACCGTAAGTCTTCCCAATCATCTCGTCTATCATCCTGGCAGCGTTCCATTGATTGAATTCTACAGGCCATTTCTTCACCTTCTCCTTCGAAAGGCGAATCAAGCCGAAGGTCGCAAAACCGGCATCGTCCTTTCCGGTCGGCACCAGAAGTTCCATCTCATAGAGCAATCCCTTATTTAAAGGCAGAAGAGTGCCCATTTTGGCATTGAAGAGAAAACGACCGTCTTTACTTACAGCCGTATCGTCCTTTACTACCACCGAAAGCGGCAAAGAGGCGTACCTTTTCATCAAGTCCTCGTTAACGTAGGCTACCTTTCTGGAATCTATCCACCCGGCTGCAAAGGAGGTCTCCACGTAAGCCCACGCACGATCCCGAGCTAAATGGGAAATCCGTATCGGCTCCCCTGGGTTCACCCAGGAAACTTGACCGTAATCGAAGGGATATCCCTCCCCCGGAAGATCGGGAGATAAAAAGATGGGTTCAAAAGTGGGAAAGGCCCTAAGCGCTCCTTCGGCTATGACTATGCCAGGCATGTCCAAGCTTTGAAAAGCCTCGACATTCGCCCTGGCGTAAATATCGTCAAACCAATTTTTCTGCCTGGGCCTTTCATTTTCTCCGTAAACCTGCCCCGGCAAGTAAACGCCAAAAGGCCACAATAAATCGTCTTTTGAATGCCTAAAATTTCCGTTCCAGGGGAGAAAAAAACGATCTCTAGCAACAGATGCCCTTTTGGCCTGCTCTTGCGCCGTTAACAGGGGCTTGTTAAAGTCGCCCCTCAGATAGTAAAAGGGATTCTGCGGGACCTTTGGCGATAATTCCCCAAATGCAGTGCCCTCTAAAGGGAAAACGCACAAAAGCAAAAGTATGATCCCAAACAATATCTCTTTAAACACCTTAGTAAGCCTCAAAAGGGACAATGAATAACCTCCTAATATCAAAAATAATATATTAATCTAACAAAACGCAATGCTAGATCCGCCGTTCGTCAAAAACACGGGCACGAACCCCGCTTTACTATAGCTTTTCTGCCTCGCTTAAAACCTCGCTTTTAAAATCCCTTACTTTTCTGTATAAGAAAATCCCCGTTCCTACTGCGACACAAATAAGTATCAACTGCCACGTCTGGATGATCATCTTATAGCTTAAAGCTATCATACAACAAATAAAAAACAACCTGCTGCCTAAGACCAAAAACTTTCCCTTTCTAAAAATAGCACTCTCGTAGAACTTTTTATTAACGAAGGGAAGGGCTATAAGGGCTATGCCATGAACAATATAAAGTATAAATATAGATTGCAGGGTAACGACAAGAATATAGTTCAACGTCTTTGTCAAGATAAGAGCAAGGATGACCAATGTACTTCTGGCCTCCATTGACCGGCATTGCATAAATTCATTATAATGATTTCAACTTTTATTGAGTCATAAATAGATTAGGAGAGTGATGAGAATGAGGCGCGCAGTTATCTGTTTGCTTATCATGGTCTCTATATTGGCTTTGTCAGGGTCCGCACTGGCAGAGACGCTGACGGTTAAGATGTCTTACAACGGCCCACCCGACGAGGTTAATAATGCTGTCCACTATTACGCCGTTAATTTCAAAAAGCTAGTAGAGGACAAACTTGAAGGCAAGATAAAGATCGAGCTTTATCCCGACAGTCAGCTGGGCACTGAAGAGGAACGCATGGAGCTTTTGACGAAGAGCGGGCTTAACCAACCCATCATAAACGTTGCGTCATATGCCGGCATGGCCCCCCTCTTACCCGAACTTTATGCAGCTTCGATTCCCTTCATGTTCGACAGCTACAAGGCGGCCCACCAATTCTTCGACTCCGGCAGGTATTGGTCAAAGCTAAAAGAGGAGTTCAAAAAACGCACTGGCGCCGTCCTGCTGGAGGCCGTAGAAGAGGGTGGGTTTCTTGCCTTTACCAACTCAAAGCGCGAAATTAAAAGCCCCGACGACTTTAAGGGACTTAAATTTAGGGCAATGGACGAAGGCCAGGTGATACTTTACAAAGCCTTTGGCGCAAGCGGCATACCCATCCCATGGACGGAGCTTTATATGGCCTTAAAAACAGGCGTCGTCGACGGCCAGATGAACCCCGCCACCTACATCATCATAGGAAGCCTTTACGAGGTCCAAAAATATATGACTTTGGCCAACATTCAGTATTCAGACCAATTTTTGGTGGTAAACGGCGATCTTTTTGACGGACTGCCCGAAGCCGAGCAAAAGGCGATAGCCGAAGCCGCCCATCAGGCCAACGTGATGACCAGAGAGATGGTCGAGTCACAAGATGCAGAACAGATAAAGTTCCTCGAGGAAAAAGGGATGAAAGTTTATGCCCCGAACGAGGATGAAATGAACGCCTTTAGGGACAAAGGTCAGCCGGCTTACATAGAATGGCTAAAGACTACTGTTGACGAGGAATGGCTAAATATGGCTCTGGAAGACGCTAAGGCCGCAAATGAGGCCGTAAAGTAAGGACTAGGCATGCCGAAGGATATTTTGCCCAAGTTGTCTGCGGCTATAGAGCGGGCATGCGCTTACGCCTCGTGCTCGCTCTTGGCCTTAAATATATGTGACATACTCACGGGAGTGGTCTCGCGGTATCTATTTCATACTTCCTTCATCTGGACGGAGGAGTTGGCGCGATACACGCTGATATGGATGGTCATGGTGGGGGCAAGCTGTGCACACCTTCGAGGAGATATGATGGCCATCGATTTCATCCTGCCCAGGCTTCCCGTGAAGCTGCAGCGCATCTTCAACGTGCTCAAGTTCATTATAGGCGTTATCGTGCTGATATTGGTCGTTTATTATGGAGCCCATAATGCCATTGGAGCATGGAACATGAGGACGATGGGCTTAAAAATCCCGAAAACCATACCGCTTCTTTCCCTGCCGGTGGGCCTTGGAATACTACTTGTGGAGTTTATCATCTACAGAAAAGACATGGGGGCGAACGAGAGATGAGTTTGATTTTTTTACTGCTATTCTTCTTTTTTCTTATGTTAATAGGCCTTCCCCTTTACCTTTCGCTCTTATCGGTTGCCTTTGCCGGGATAGCGGTATTAGGTGACGCCTCGCTCCTTCGTGTCGTAAGCCAGCAGCTCTTTGGCGGGATGGATTCCTTCACCCTGATGGCCATCCCCTTTTTCGTCCTGGCCGGGTCTTTGATGAACAGATCAGGCCTGACTGATAAACTCATAGACTTTTCCAAGCTCTTAGTGGGCTCCATGCGCGGCGGGCTGGGTTACGTCAACATAGTTGCAGGGATAATACTGGCAGGCGTAAATGGGTCAGCAGCTGCAGATGCCTCTGCTCTCTCTTCGATCTTAATTCCGGCCATGAAAAAGGAAGGATACAACCAAGGTTACGCTGCAGGCCTTACTGCCGCAAGCTCTCTCATAGGCCCCATAATACCTCCTTCGATCTTCATGATCATTTATGCTTCCATGACAAATACGTCGATCGGCGGTCTTTTTGCAGCCGGCATCGTTCCGGGGTTGATTTTAGGCCTATCCTATGCTGTCATGAATTACTTCTATTCTTTCAGATACGGTGCTCCGATTTCGAGCGGAGAAGAAAGGTCGCAGGCAAAAAAGATACTAATTCAATCCATATCCGGCCTACTTGCGCCGATAATCATCATCGGCGGCATAGTTACAGGCATAGTAACCCCGACGGAATCTGGGGCATTGGCTGCTGCTTACTGCCTCCTGGTAGGGCTGTTTTACACCAAAAAGCTCGACAAAAGGGGCATTTTCGAGGCACTTTACGAGACGGTGCGCACGACCAGCTCAATATTTCTAATTATGGGAGCAGCACAAGCGGTCGGCTGGCTGCTAAAGTGGGAAAGAATACCGCAGCAATTTGCGGGCTTGCTTGCCGAAGCAGGGTTGACCTCAAGCCCCGTCTTGCTCATGTTGACCTTTAGCGCCATCATATTCGTAATGGGTTGTTTTATGGAAGAAGTGGCGACCCTTACCCTTCTTACGCCCATATTTTATCCGCTGGCCCTGCAGGCGGGCATTGACCCGCTGCATTTTGGCATTGTCATGACGCTAAACGTCACCATCGCCCTGGTAACCCCTCCTATGGGTGCTTGTAACTACATCGTTTCTGCGGTGGGCAAGGTGCCTTTAAGTGAGGTATTGAAGTTCATATGGCCCTTTATAGTTGTCTCCCTTGTCGTATTAACTTTGATCATATTGCTCCCGGGTCTAACAATTTATGTTCCAAAATTACTGGGGCTTTAATGAATTGACCTCAACGATTTAACATCCCCACCAACCACAGGGATAAACCAGGAATATTCGTTAGCAGAAGGACGCATAATATCATTGCAGCTATGAAGTAAAGTAGGTTCTTGGATATCCTTTCAATACTTTCCCCCGAGATGGCCGTAGCAACAAAGAGGTTAATGCCATAGGGAGGCGTAACAAAACCCACGGCAAGGTTTACGGTGAGAAATACCCCAAAATGGATAGGATCGACCCCAAGCTGTCTCATGATCGGAAGAAGTATCGGTGTAAGGATAATTACGGCAGGAATGTTATCGACGAAACATCCCATTATGAGCAGAAAGATATTGATTATAAGCAACGTTACCCAGGGCGTACTCGATATGCCAGAAAGCCATGAAGCGACAGTCGACGGTATTTGTGCCAATGCAAGATAGGAGGCGAAGGCCATGGAAAGCCCGATCATAAACTGCGTAACGCCGTTAACCAGGGAGGAATCGAGCAAGCAATTGTATATTTTTTTCAGAGTGAGCTCTTTATACACGAATTTGCCGACGAAAAAAGCGTATACGACAGTCACAACAGCCGCCTCTGTAGGGGTAAAGATGCCGCCGTATATGCCACCTAAGACGATGACGGGTATGATCAAAGCCCACACGGCCTCTTTGAAAGCCCTGCCAATAGCCTTAAGGGAAGGCCTCTGGGCGCTTCCAAGGTATCCTTTTTTGCGGGAGATGATGTAGCATACTGTCATCAGGGCAATCCCCAATATTATTCCTGGTATGATACCGGCAATGAACATGTCCCCGATCGAAACTTGTGCGACGACACCATATATCACGAAGGGAATGCTTGGTGGGATTATAACGCCGATAGAACCGGCGCAAGCCGTCAGGGCAGCGGCAAAACCGGAATCGTACCCTCTATCCCTCATCGCCGGTATCATAAAAGAGCCGATTGCGGAAACCGTTGCGGGGCCCGAACCTGAAATGGCAGCGAAGAACATGCAGGCCAACACGGTGACCATGGACAGCCCTCCCGTGACAAAACCGAGCAGGCTGTCGGCGAGGTTTACCAGTCGTCTGGATATGCCTCCCTCAAGCATCAATGCACCTGCCAGTATAAAATAGGGAATCGCCAGGAGGGGAAAGGAATCGAGCCCGGTCACCGATTTTTGCGCCACTAAAACGAGAGGGATATCCGTCGTTGTCGCAAGGCATATCGCAGTTGCCAGGCCTATCGTGACACCTATCGGAACGCTCAGCGATATGAAGATTATGAGGAGGGCGAACAGCAACAGCGCTTCCATTAAAAGGCCTCCTCTTGCTTGAACTTACGAAATAACCCCGCCAGATCTTCGACTAAATGTATTAACATCAAAAAACAACCCACAGGAACGGAGGCATAGGCGTAGCCCATAGGAATTCTCATTGCAGGTGAAAGTTGTCCGCTATTGAAGACATGAGTCGTGATCCGTGTTCCAGTATAGGCAAGAAATATGGTAAATGAAAACCATATTAGCGCAATAATAACTTCAAACATAACTTTCTTTTTGCCAGCAAATTTGTTAGGTAAAATTTCGACTCGGATATGGCTGCCTTTCTTGACGGCATAACTTGCTCCTATCCAGCATTGCCACAGGAAGATATATCTGGCAAGCTCTTCGCTCCACGTGAGAGAGTTTTGAAAGACGTATCTCATTACAACCTGGAGAAATACTATGCAGACGCTTACCACCATGCTGCTGACGAGCAGATATTCTTCGAGCTTGTCGAACATTTTTAAATTAAAGGCAAATGATTTCAACACGAATTCCTCCCTGGAAAACAAGAGGGGCCCTAAAGGCATGAGCCCCTCTTAAATCTTGATCTATTTTGCTACCTTTTCAGCCAAGGCGATGATGTCTTCTCCGATCTCGCCCTTGAACTGCTCGTAAATGGCGTGGGCCGCTTCAACGAAGGGCTTCTTCTGCTCAGGTGTGAGGTCGTTGATCTTCATGCCCTTGTTTTGGAGCTCCACTATAAGTTCTTCCTCTTCCTGTGGCATGACTTCCCGATGTCTTGCCACAAACCTCCTTGCTCCTTCCTTTACGACTTCCTGCAACTCGGAGGGAAGGTTATCAATGAAGGACTTATTGGTCAAAATGTGAACGACGGAAAAGACATGTCCGGTCAGAGAACAGTATTTCTGTACTTCATAGAATCTGCTGTCGTGTATTAGGACTATGGGGTTCTCCTGACCGTCTACGGTACCTTGCTGAAGGGCCGTGTAAAGCTCGCCAAAGCTCATAGGAGTGGGATTTGCCCCCAATTCTTTGAAGAAGGCGATATGCGGAGGCACTTCCATTGTCCTTATCTTCAAGCCCTTCAAATCCTCGGGACTGTAGATAGGGCGTTTGTTGTTGGTAATGTGTCTGAAACCGTTTTCGAAATAGCCTAAATTCATCATGCCCGTTTTAAGCAACCTCTTGTCCAGCTCCTTGCCCAACTCCCCGTCGAGCGCCTCAAATGCTGATTCCCTGGTCGTGAAAAGATACGGAAGTTCGACTACGTTGAAACTCTTCTCGAAACTGGCTGTAATGGACGTAACGGGGAGGGCCATCTGAAGGATACCCAATTGAACTGCTTCGGCCATCTCCCTGTCTCCACCCATCTGTGCATTGGGATATAGCTCGACCTTTATCCTACCGCCGGAATTCTCTTCCACGTATTTTTGAAAGACCTCCCTCATTAGGACACAGTCGGGATGGCTTTCGGGCTGAATGGTTCCCACCTTGATCGTGTAGTCGGCTGCAGATGCGCAAAAGGCGAAAAAGAACAAAAACATCGCTGCCATTGATAAACTCAACCACCGCTTAATGCTCATACATTACTCCCCCTTATGATGTATTTCATTGTGATAGAATATAACACATTTATCGGAATTCTAGAATAGTATTTTAAGGGAGTGTGTAACTTACAATACGTGGCCTAGCAAGTGGAAATTGAGTTTGCTAGGCCACGTATATGTTAACGCAATACTCTACTTTGCGAATATCTCGTCGAAAAATGCCTTCATGGCTTCGAAGGAGCGCCTTTCCGATATTGGATTGTAGGCAACGCCAATTTCAGGGTTATTGCCCGCATTCGGGTTGGTAAAACTGTGTACTGTATTGCCATAGAAGATCATCTGCCAATCAACGTTAGCGCTTCTCATTTCTTCCTGGAAGGCAATTACCTGCTCCATTGGGACCATTGGGTCATCGGCACCATGCAGGACTAAAATTGACCCCTTGATATTTTTAGCATCATCCGGGTTTGGCGTGTCGAGATTTCCGTGAAAGCTTATGGCTCCTCTAATTGGCGCTCCGCTCCTTGCAAGCTCAAGCGATGCTCCTCCGCCGAAGCAATATCCCATGGTCGCTATGCGTTCAGGATCTACAAGAGGATGATTTTGGAGCACCGAAAGGGCCGCCTGACCCCTTTCCCTCAATAAATTCCTGTCGCTTCTAAACTTCCCTGCCAACTGTGCTGCTTCATCTGCGTTTTTGGGCCTCACGCCCTTACCGTAGATGTCGGCGGCGAAAGCGACATAACCCAGCTCTGCTATTTGTCTGGCCCTCATCTTCTCGTATTCCGACAAACCCATCCATTCGTGAATTATGATGACCCCTGGACGTTTGTCTTTGACGGATTCCTCGTAGACCAAATAGCCCTCAAGTACAGTATCTTCGTGGTTGTATGTTATTATCTCTTCTTTCAACGTCTGAGCCCCCTCCGCTCGTTGCAGTAAAGGATTAGTACCTGCCAATCCGGGAAGCAAAGCAACGATCAAAAACAGACAGATCGTTGCAAATGCAATTGAAATTCCTTTGTCTGACATCATATCGACCTCCCCCTCTTTTTGAGTAAACCGCTTATTTATATTTATTTTAAATTATATGATGTAATTGTAAAGGGTAGGTCCTCAATTGATACGTCTTTCTGAGGCACATCAAAATCCTTATAGCTATTTTTGAGAATTCATTTATTGAAATAATCGAATTAGACTTGTCCAAAATAGCTTTGTAGAAATTAAAAGTGCCTCCTGTAACCTTGGGATATCATTGTTCTGTTCCAAGAACAGGCTGCTTTCTTTCGACTCGACGACGATAACGCTCTGTCTGTCCCTTTTCCCGTGGGCCTAATTTTCTGAAGGTAGCCGAATCGAGAGGCCTCAAAGAACTCACGGTGGATTGCGGGGGCAAAAACAGCTTACATAAGACGAAAAAGAAGCCTTGTACAAACGGACAAGCCGGTAATTGCACGAGGTGTTGGGGATAAGGGTTGGGTATCCGGCTCGAAGATCCCGAAACGACAGAGCGTTCTTCAGGCAAGGCTCTCCGTAAAGTGTGTTTCCGCTGGTTTTTCCATTTTGCCGACTCTTTTCTTTGACTCTTTTCGAAGAGTTTTTATACTAAGATTGTAAGGCACATCCTAAAGTGTTTAGAGAGGAGGCTCGCGCATGGGAAAGTCGATTCGCATCGTATCAAAGGGTGTAGTCGTGGAGGGAAGGCTCAACGATTCAAAAACCGCCTCGGAAATAGAAAAGCTGATCCCGCTTGTCGGCAGGGCCAGAACCTGGGGAGACGAGATTTACTTTCCCATCCCTTTGGATCGCGAGATCGAAAATGGAAAAGAAACCGTAGAGAAAGGCGATATAGGTTACTGGCCGCCGGGGCGTGCTCTGTGCCTCTTTTTTGGCCCCACGCCCATAAGTGCGCCGGGAGAGATAAGACCTGCCGGCCCGGTCTCGGTGGTGGGCGAAATGTCCGGCGATCTGTCGGCCTTAAAAAACGTTAAAGACGGTGACGAGGTCAAGGTAGAGTTTGCGGACTGAACTGCCTCTCGTTGAAGGCATCCCGGCCTCTTACCTTTTGTGAGGGCATGAATCCGTCAGAGGCCGCCCTCTTTTTGGAAGCAGGGCAGACACAAAGTGCGCCCCCTGAAATTGCGGGTTTTTGTTTCCATTACTTCCTCGCCGCAGCAATCGCAGATGAGGCTGTCCGTCATGAGTGCCCTGGGTGGCATGGGTATGTCGCAGGTTTTGCATTCTAAAAGATCGTCTAGCTCCTGGGCCATGATCGAGTCGCACTGCCTCTCGCGCATCCGTTCGTACTCCTTTTGTTCATCCGGTGTGAGCGTCCCTGATACGTACCTGTTCCTGAGGTAGGTTTCACGGGGGCTTTCCTGTTTCGGGGGGCGTGGCTTCCGCACGATACGGACGGCCTTTCCGTCACGCCTTCTGTAAAATCGGAAGGCTGTTTTCCCCAGATTTTCGATCCTCAGATTTCCCTTTCCGATGGTGCAGCCCGTCAGAAACTGCACGGCGTCGACGGAGCAGTTGTCGCATTCGGCGACGGCGACGATTTCTTCGTCTTCGCTAGAGCCGATTTCCCGCAGGGCCATTTCGGCGATGCGGATGCCCGTGGCCAAACCGGGACACCAGTGGCCATGAAACTTTCGGGTCGCTTCGATTAATTCAGGTGAAAGGGCACATCCAGACATGGAACATAAACCTCCTCTAACGTCATAATCTTTACTTTAAAGGTCCAGTGGCAGGAAGCGACGGGCAATCAGGCCGATAATAAAGGATACCGCCGCTCGTTACAGCAAAGGATTAGTACCTGCCAATCCGGGAAGCAAAGCAACGATCAAAAACAGACAGATCGTTGCAAATGCAATTGAAATTCCTTTGTATGACATCATATCGACCTCCCCCTCTTTTTGAGTAAACCGTTTATTTGTATTTATTTTAAATTATATGATGTAATTGTAAAGGGTAGGTCCTCAATTGATACGTCTTTCTGAGGCACATCAAAATCATTATAACTATTTTTGAGAATTCATTTATTGAAATAATCGAATAATGATTATGTTTCATTTTCACTTGACATATATAATGCTCGGTTATATTATTTCATAAGCGGATATATATATCCGTTAAGTGGGAGGTGCGCCTTAGTGGGAATTCCGCTACTGGATGTGAGAAATCTGAAGACCTACTTTTACATCGAAGATAGCGTAATCACAGCGGTGGATTCAGTTAGTTTCATCGTTCAAGAAGGAGAAACACTGGGCATAGTCGGCGAGTCAGGTTCTGGCAAAAGCGTGACAGCCCTTTCTCTCATGCGCTTGATACCATCGCCTCCTGCAAAGATCGTCGATGGAAAGATATTATTCAAAGGCGAAGATCTTTTGCTCAAAATCGAAGACGAAATAAGACGGATTCGCGGAAATGAGATTTCTATGATCTTCCAGGAACCGATGACTTCCTTAAACCCCGTTCTTACCATTGGAGCCCAAATTTCCGAAGCTATAATGCTTCATGAAGGAGTATCCAAAAAAGAGGCACTGGAAAAAAGCGAGCATCTGTTGCGCCTTTGCAAAGTCTCCCTGCCCAAAAAGCGTTTGCGCCAATATCCCCATGAACTTAGCGGCGGCATGAGGCAGCGTGCCATGATCGCCATGGCCTTGGCCTGTAATCCAAGCCTCCTGATAGCTGATGAACCGACAACGGCCTTAGACGTAACGGTTCAGGCTCAAATTCTAGATTTAATACTCGAACTTCAGAAAAGAATGGGGACTGCGGTATTGTTTATCACCCATGACTTGGGAGTAATCAATGAGGTGGCGGATAATGTTGCCGTGATGTACTGTGGACGTATCGTCGAATATGGACCTACGAAGGATGTTTTGAGACACCCCCTTCATCCCTATACGAAAGGCCTTCTGGCCTCTCTGCCCACCATAAAGGGACCAAGGAAACCATTGAAGTCCATCAAAGGCAGCGTGCCATCTCCTCAAGAGATACTCTCAGGTTGTCGATTTGCACCGCGTTGTGATTATGCCTCAGATCGTTGCGTACATACCGAACCAACGCTATCGAAGGTGGACGATCGTCTTGTTCGATGTTACAACATCCCGTGAAGTGAGAGAGGAATGATTTTATGTCGGAAATTTTGCTTCAATTGCAGGATTTGCGTGTATACTTCTCGGCGACAAGCGGAACCTTTGGCAAAAAACAATACATAAGGGCAGTCGATGGCATAGACTTAGAAGTGAAAGCAGGCGAGGTCCTCGGCTTAGTTGGAGAAAGCGGATGCGGAAAATCAACTCTGGGCAGGGCCATAGTAAGGCTTGTAGAAGCTTTAGGGAAAAGCAAGGTTTATTATCGCGGAACTGATGTGCTTTCCTTCAATAAAAGACAGCTTAAAGACTTTCGCAAAAAGGCCCAGATGGTCTTTCAGGATCCCTTCGGTTCGCTCAATCCTAGACTTACAGTGGGCGACACCATTGAAGAGGTACTCATCGTTCACGAGAGGTCGATTAAATTAGAAAGAAAGCACAAAGTAGAAAAGCTGATGGACGCAGTGGGTTTGGCTAAACACTTCCGCAACAGATACCCCCATGAATTGAGCGGAGGGCAGAGACAGCGAGTTGTAATCGCCAGAGCATTGGCCATAGACCCCGAGTTTTTAATTTGCGATGAACCCGTTTCGGCACTTGATGTTTCAATCAGGGCTCAGATAATAAACTTATTTGAAGAGCTTCAAAAGAGATTTAATTTAACCTATTTATTCATCTCCCATGATATGAGCGTCGTTAGGCATATTAGCACTCGCGTAGCTGTTATGTACCTCGGCAAAATCGTGGAGATCGCGGAGACCGATACATTGTTTGACACCCCCCTTCACCCTTATACGCAAGCCCTTCTCGAGGCCATACCGGATGTATTGGAAGATAGAGATGTAAGACGCAGAATCCTCGAGGGGGATGTTCCGAGCCCTTTGCATCCTCCCGAGGGTTGCAGGTTTCATCCTCGATGTTTTATGGCCAAAGAAAGATGTTCAATTGAGGAACCGCCTTTAATAAAAAAAGGTATCGATCATTTTGTTGCTTGTCATTATGCTTAAATAATAATTAATAATAAAGTGATGTCCAAAAAACGGAAGGAGGTAGAAAAAAATGAGGAGGTATAGAGGTTCTGTGGGAAAAGGTCCTTTTGGGGTGGGCATTTTTATTGCGCTGATCGTACTTTTTGGTTTTTTTGGCATGATCTTTTCAGAATCTCCTTCGATGGCTGCGGAAAAGAAGGTCATCGTTCAAGCCATGAATAGGGATCCCGATATTTTAGACACTATGAAAGCTGCATGGTATTCGGATGCATTGATCTATTTGCACGATCGCTTGGTGTCGAGGGATTACAATTTCGGGTATCGACCGGGGTTGGCGACAAGTTGGGATGTGTCGGAAGATGGGCTGATGTGGACATTTCATTTAAAAAAGGAAGTCAAGTTCCACGATGGCACCCCTTTTACCGCAAAGGACGTGAAATGGACAATCGATACAATTAAAGATCCGAAGACAGCTTCTCCCTTTGCCGGAGATCTCAAGGCCATCGACCAAGTCAAAATTATCGATGATTATACTGTGCAGATGACGTTGAAATATCCCTTTCCGAACCTGCTTTTCAACTTATCCAACACGGCCTCCGGAATTCAGAAGGCAGGTTGTTATGATGAATATGGGGAGGACTACGGCATCAAGACCGTCATAGGAACTGGTCCCTTTATGTTCAAGGAATGGGTCCGTGGAGACAGGATAGTGCTCGTCAAAAACCCTCATTACAATTGGGGGCCGGAATGGATGTCCAATCAGGGGCCACCCCTTTTCGATGAATTGGTCATAAGAACTATACCTGAGGAAAGCTCGCGCATAATGGAACTTTTGACCGGTGGGGTCCACGTGCTTCGCGATGTGCCTCCATTGCAGGTCGATAAACTGAAGAACAATCCCGAAATAAACATATTTACTGAACAGTCGACCAAGTTGGGGTATCTAGCCTATGCATGTGACAAAAAGCCCTTTGACGACGTGCTCGTCAGGAGGGCAATCAATCACGCAGTCGACAGAGAAACGATAGTGAAATACATATTTAGTGGCTATGCCACGCCTGCATACGGTTATCTTCCCCAGGCGTTGAAAGATGAATATCTGGAGGAAAGCGAGGAGTTGGGCTACAAATATGACCCCGCTAAGGCGAAGGAGCTGCTTGCCAAAGCAGGATTCCCAGATGGCTTTGAGACCACTCTTTCAGCTGAAAACGATTCTACATCGAAAAGGCTCGCGGAGGTTCTTCAGGCTCAACTAGCAGAAATAGGGATAAGGGCCAAGATTCAGCTTTTCGACAGCGCAAGCTATGTTGCCATGCTAAAGGCAGGGCAACAAGACCTTTTCGTCCGCCTTTATAGCTGGCCCAATGCCGATATTCTCGATTGGTTCTTGTTATCGTCGCAGTTTCCCTATCCCAACCACTCTCGCTGGTGTGATCCCAAGACAGACGAGCTGATCAACTCGGCCGCGACTGCACCTACGTGGGAAGAGCGAGCGGAGAAGTATAAGGAAGTGCAGCGATATCTCATCGAACAAGCAGTATGGTGCCCTATCTACATTCCAGACATGATGTTGGCAGTGCGGAAAGAGGTCAAAAACTTCAAGATCCATCCATGGATGATTCAATACAGCGACGGAATCGATATAGAAACCAAATAGAACCATCTTTGTTAAATTTAATGATTGGAGAAGGGGGGTTTCATGCAAGCCCCTTTCTCCAATAACCAGCAGGAGTGGTTGTGATGCTAAGATATTTCGCCAGGCGAATGACATTTCTAGCTTTAACTTTGTTGGGAATGACGATCATCATATTTTCAATGCTCCATTTATCTCCTGGAGATCCTATAGATTTGATCGTCGGTCCTAACGTAACCCCTGAAGTGCGGGAAAATATACGACATCAATATGGCTTGGACCAACCCCTGATAGTCCAATATCTTGGCTTTATGAGATCTCTTATTCGCGGCGATTTGGGACAATCGATAATTCAGCATAAGCCCGTATCAGAGTTGATTGCAGAGAGGTTTTACGTCACCTTTGAATTGAGCGTGACGGCTTTGATCATATCATTTTTAATAGCAATTCCCATTGGTATTAAAGCCGCCTTGAAGAGAAATACCGCCACGGATTACTCGCTTATGGCCGCTTCTCTGATCGGCATTTCGATGCCAACCTTTTGGTTTGGGCTGATGCTATTGTATATAGTAGCTTTCAAACTGAGGCTTTTCCCGATTTCAGGTTACGGGACATGGAGGCATCTCTTTTTGCCTGCATTGACGATTGGAATAACCGATGCGGCTTTGGTCGCTAGAATGGTGCGATCTAGCATGCTTGAGGTAATTCGCCAGGATTACATACGCACCGCCAGAAGCAAGGGCCTGCCTGAGCGGGTCGTAATTAACCGTCACGCCCTGAGAAATGCATTAATTCCGATAATTACCTTGTTAGGATTGCGCATAGGATGGATTGTGGGAGGATCTGTCGTAGTGGAGATCGTCTTTGCCAGACCTGGATTGGGAAGGTTGATGGTCGATTCCATTTTGGCCCGCGACTACCCTGTCGTCCAGGGGACAATGGTTGTTTTGACGACCTGCATAATATTGGGAAACCTCCTTGCAGATGTCCTATATGCGGTTGTAGATCCGCGTATAAAGTTGAGATGAAACAAGAAGGTTGATAAGGTGGCGATTATATATGGCTGAAGAGGTAGCAGGTGCCAGGATTGCCAGAAGCGAGAGCGCCTTCTGGCATTTGATGAAGCGTTTGTTTCGCAATAAAGCCGCGGTCTTTGGGTTGGTCATCATAGTGTTGATGTTTCTCTGCGCCATTGCGGCTCCGCTGATAGCCACTCATGATTACGCTAAACAGGATTTGCCGTCCATGCTGCAATCACCATCGAGGGCCCATTTGTTCGGCACCGACGAATTTGGGCGCGATATTTTTAGTCGGGTGATCTATGGTTCGAGAGTCTCTCTTAAGGTTGGCTTTCTGGCCGTGGGCATTTCTCTCTTCGCAGGACTTCTCTTGGGAAGCATCGCCGGTTATTACGGTCGTATTTTGGACAGCGCCATATGTGCGTTGATAGATATAGCTTTAGCCTTTCCCATGACGTTGCTCGCAATAGCCATCATCGCCATCCTTGGACCAGGTTTGTTCAACGTATGTCTGGCCATAGCGCTTTCCTCCTGGGGGTCCTTTGCCCGCATCACGCGGGGTCAATTTCTATCCCTGAAAAGCCAAGAGTTCATAGAAGCAGCTAAGATTCTCGGATATTCCGATCTTAGGATTATATTACGCCACATTTTACCAAATTCCCTGGCTCCTTTGGTCGTCTTGACGACGCTCGAGGTACCAAAGGCCATAATCGTAGAAGCGACGCTGAGTTTTTTGGGGCTCGGGATACAGCCCCCTTTGCCCAGCTGGGGTTCGATCATGAGTTCTGGCCGCTCCTTTCTTTTCGATGCTCCCTGGATAACGGTCTTTCCCGGGCTGATGATCATCTTGATTGTCATGGGTTTTAATCTCTTCGGTGATGCCCTGAGGGACACCCTTGACCCGAGACTTCGAAACTAAAAATATGGAGGAGTGTAAAAATCTTGAAGCCTATAATCGGAATAAGCAGCGTATGGTCGGCTGAAACGTGGTCAAGCGATGAGAATAAAGTCGGTTGCATCTATATTGGCAAGCAATATGTCGATGCTATTTTATACTCTGGCGGCACTCCCTTCATCCTTCCCATGATCAACGAGAGGGAATTATTGATACCCCTAATTGAGGATATCATGATGGTGATCGATGGCCTCCTGCTCAGTGGGGGTGGCAGTCTGGAGGGAATCCCGTCGCAGACGACGCGCCCTACCTTGACGGAACAACAACCCAAAAGATATGAATTCGAGAAAGAATTGCTCCTTCATGCCCGCATGAAGGGAATGCCCATTTTGGGCATCTGCCGAGGCTGCCAAATGATTGCTGAGGTGTTTGGAGGGAAGATGGATTACTCTCATTTTTTGCAGGGCCATCGACAAAAGGAGTCGGGAGATCACCCGACTCATAATGTTAGAATAACTGACAATACGAAGGCGAAGCTCCTCTTGCAGGCCGACAACATGCTGGTCAACAGCTTTCACGTGCAATCCATAGAGTCCGTACCCGAAGGCTTTATCGCAAGCGCCATATCCGATGATGGGGTCATCGAAATAATCGAATCCACTCTGGATCCTTTCGTAGTGGGCGTTCAGTTTCATCCTGAGGAGATGTTGCTATCCAGCGAACAGGCAAAGAGGATCATCGATCTTTTCGTCGAAAGCGCCAGGGACTTTAAGAAAACTCGATCGTAGTCAAGCTGCAACATAGCGATTTAAAAATTTATGATTATTAGAAAGGAATAATATGTTAGATATAATTATAAAAAATGGAATTATAATAGATGGGTCCGGCAAAAAGAGATACATTTCAGATATAGGAGTAAAAGATAATTATATTTGCAAAATTCAAAGCAACATCGAAGATTGCGCCGCAAGATACATAGACGCCAAGGATTTAATAGTGTCTCCGGGCTTTATAGACGCTCATAGTCATTCTGACTTTACTATCTTTATAAATAATTTTGGAGAGAGCAAAATAAGGCAGGGCATAACTACTGAGGTGGTCGGAAATTGCGGATTTACTGCTGGACCTATAGTATCTGAGCATAAAAATGAGCAGTTGCAATATTTAGCCAACACAATTGTATTAAACGATGAAATGGAAAAAATATGGGATTGGAAAAGCCAAAAAAGTTTTTTGGATTATTCTTCTAGGGATGGAATGTCCTTCAATCTAGCACCCTTAGTGGGACATGGAATGATCCATGTCGGCGTAATGGGGTTTGACCAGAGAAAACCTACGCATGATGAAATGGATAAGATGAAGGCATTGCTAAAGTCAGAACTGGATAGTGGATTTTATGGTCTATCCACAGCCTTTCAATACGAACCAGGTAACTTCATCGATATGGACGAGATTGCCGAATTATGCGAGATGATAAGAGATTATGGCGGAATCTATGCCATCCACATGAGAGACGAAGGCAAGGATTTAATACTTTGTGTGAAACATGCCATAGAGATAGCGAGAAGGACTGGAGTAAGAATTCAAATATCGCACTTAAAGGCCACTTACAAGCCCAATTGGGGCAAAGTCAATGAAGCCTTAACTTTGATAGACGAGGCTGAAGACGCCGGCCTTGATGTTGGATTTGACGTTTACCCCTATACGGCCTATGGTAGCGGCCTTATCGATTTAGTCCCACCCCGGGCAAAAAGAGACGGGCCCAAAGAAATGGTAAACCTTCTTAAATACGAAGAGACTAGACGAAGAGCGGTAAAGGACATGGAAGAGGGATTAGAAGATTGGGAGACGATAATGGTCTGCGATGACTGGGACGAATGCGTCAAAGTAGCCTTATTAAAGAGTGATAAGAACAAAAAATACGAAGGAATGACGATAAAGGAAATAGCCGAAGACATGAAATGCACCCCTTATGAAGCCGTCATTCAATTGTTAATCGATGAAGATGCTTCCGTGAAGTGCATATTCTTTGCCATGTGCGAAAAGGACTTGGTCTACGTCATGTCTCATCCCGAAGCTTGCTTTGGAACAGATGGAAGGGCATGCGCGACCTACGGGGAATTGAGCAAAGGTTCTGTGCACCCCCGTTATTACGGCACCTATCCTCGTATAATGGGACATTACACAAGGGAAGAAAAAGTCCTGACCTTGGAGGAAGCCGTGAAAAAATCGACGTCATTGCCTGCGGAGAGGTTCAACATACGAAAACGTGGAGCCATAAAAGAAGATTATTTTGCCGACATAACCATATTTGATCCCGATGTAATCATCGACACAGCCACATTTGAAAACCCCCATCAATATCCAAAGGGAATTGAGTACGTAATAGTAAATGGCCAAATGGTCATTGAGAAGGGTTTTCATACTGGAAATCTCCCTGGCCTCGTATTAAACAAGATTGCAGGGGTTAAAGATTAAATTGTTTCGAAACCGATTAACAAGTCGGCGCAGCCGCTTTTTTCGGCCGCCTGCAGTAATTTTTCGTCCCGAACGATATTAAAAGAGCTTTGCCTGACTATTTATTAAAAAAGTCTATGATCAATAACATCATCTTGTATTATAACAATAAATTGGGAAAGGGTGTCTGAAAAGGGGCGGTTTTCAAGTTTTAACCGACGCTTACGCCTTCGTTCCACAGGCGTTCTTCTGCAGTCTCGCTAGCAACCACCAGGGGAAGAATCCAAGAGTCTTTCGGCTCAAGGGATACCGCACAGCCGGGAGAGAATGTCGACCTGCCAAGCTCAGAGACAGGCCATGTCTCGCCCGTCAACTCCTGCTTTAAAAGATATCTGGCGGCTGTACCCCAGAATGCTGCATTTTTTTATCGTCTCAAAAAATTTTTGTTGACAAACTATGACATGTCGTATAACATAATTGTCAACCTAAAACTTTGCGAAATGGAGGAGGCGCCAAGTGATGATAGGACAACGTTTCTTAGCTACGTCAGGGCAATGTGTCAGTGCCATTAGCAACATGTGCGCCTCCATATCCGGCGGTTATTACTTTAGCAACGGCCAGTGGCGTTATTATTACGCTTCTGGCCCTTTTTCTTATGGAGACCGACCGCCGGGTGGGAAAGATTACTTTAATTTCAGATAGTAGAGTAACATAATAGCAGATTAAATCCGGGGTTCGGTCTCAAAGCCGAACCTCGGATTTTTTTATTTCAAAAGGGAGGGAAAGAAGATGGAAAGAGCCATCGTAAAGACAAAAAGAGGAGAATCGGCAGGAAGGCTTTTAATGAAATTGGACCAAATAGGGATAAGGGCCAGGATCGCAAAGGAGGAACCAGAGGCAATCCTGTTGGCCGAAGGGGAGATCGACGAGACCAGCATAAAGACGATGCCGGAAGTAGATCAGGTGACCAAGGTTAAGTTGCCCTTCTCTTTGGCAAGCAGAGAGTGGCATAAAAAAGACAGCGTAGTGAATATAGCACCGGGAATCTCCGTTGGCGGAGGAAACGTTCTCATCATTGCCGGCCCCTGTGCTGTAGAGGGAAAGGAGCAGATTGTAAAGACGGCACAATCGGTAAAAAGATCCGGAGCACTGGCGCTTAGAGGAGGCGCTTACAAGCCGAGGACCAATCCGTACACCTTCCAGGGGCTCGGCATCGAGGGCTTGGCTCTGCTGGCAGAGGCAAAAAAAATCTCGGGCCTTCCGATCGTCACGGAAATAATGACCCCCGAAGACATCGACTTCATGCTCCCCCACACCGACATCCTGCAGGTCGGTTCCCGAAACATGCAGAACTTCTCCCTCCTCAAGGCCTTAGGCAAGGTCGACAAACCAGTTCTGCTTAAAAGGGGCATGATGGCCACCATAGATGAATGGCTACAAGCTGCGGAATACATCATGGCCGGAGGAAACTTCAACGTCATACTCTGCGAGAGGGGAATAAGAAGTTTCGAAAAAAGGACGAGAAACACCCTGGATCTAAACGCCGTCCCCCTGGTCAAGAGCTTAAGCCATTTGCCTGTGATCGTAGATCCCAGCCACGGAACGGGAAAGAGCGAGCTCGTTCCCAGCATGAGCCTGGCTGCCCTTGCCGCGGGAGCGGACGGCCTGATCGTAGAGGTGCACCCGAATCCCGAGGAAGCGGTAAGCGACGGCGACCAATCGCTCGACCTGGAGGAGTTCGACAAACTGATGAAATCGATCAAAAGACTGCTTTCCGTGATGCCCGAAAAAACTCTGGAGGGATCGAAGTGCTCTGTAGCAGCGTAGGCATCGTAGGGCTTGGGCTTATAGGCGGTTCCATGGGGAAAGGATTGCTCGAAAGCCGCTCCGTCGACAGGGTCCTAGGTTGGGACGTGGACGGAAAGGTGCTGGAGCATGCCCTTTCATCAAAAGCCATAACTTCGATCGCCAGCCCGGAAGAAACGGTCGAAGAAACCGAACTTTTGATCATAGCCACCCCGCCAAGCAAAATGACCGCCTTAAGCAAAACATTGGCCCCTCTTGCGGGTAAAAACTTAAAGGCCGTTGTGGATACGGCCAGCACCAAATCTGCTCTGTCAAAGGAATTATCCCTTATCTGGAAGGAAAAATACGTAGGGCTTCATCCCATGGCGGGCAAGGAAAAGGGCGGCATCCAAAACGCAACAACAGAAATGCTCTATGGCGCCGTTTGCGCGCTGGTTCCCACCGAAATTTCTGACGGCGAAGCTACGAAGATGGCCAAAGACCTCATCTGCGCCCTAGGCATGCTCCCCATAATAACAGCTCCGGAAGAACACGACGAAATTGTGGCCCTTACGAGCCATCTTCCCATGTTTGTGGCCATTAGCCTTGCCTTGTCGGCATTCAAGGGAGCTTCTAAAAACCGCAAACTTCCATACTTCATAGCCGGCGGTTTCAAAGACACCACGAGAGTGGCATCTTGCCCTCCCTGGCTCGTAACCGACGTATGGGAGACGAATAGAGGCTTTATAAAAAAGGCGATAAAGGAATTTATAGATATTTTATCCAAGTTGTCAGAGGTAGAGCCGGAGAGTTTATCCGATTTGGCGACTGAGGCCAAAGAGGCAAGGGAATCACTGCTAAAGCGTCGAGGTGAGATAAGTGATAGAAATTAGACCGCAAGAAGGAATTGTCGGCGAGATAAAGGTACCGGGTGACAAATCAATATCCCATAGAGCTGCCCTGCTGGGGTCTCTTTCGAGGGAAGGCATAGAAGTGGAAAATTTTTCTCCGGGGGAGGACTGCGCGAGCACCCTTTCGTGCCTTAGGACGATGGGCTGCGAAGTCAACAGAGATGCCGTCTCAGGTAAGGTATCGGTAAAAGCTCCTGACGGTTTAAAAGAGCCAAGCGATGTCTTGGACGCCGGAAACTCCGGGACCACGGCCAGGCTCATATTGGGACTGATATCGGGAATCCCCAACATATTTGCCGTCATCACGGGCGATGAAAGCCTGAAGAGAAGGCCTATGGGAAGAGTTGCCAAGCCGCTAGTCGTTATGGGCGCAAAGATAGACGGAAGGGAATTCGGAGAGAAACTTCCCCTGGCGGTTAGAGGAAGAAAGCTTACGGGCGGCGTTCACACCCTCCAGGTGGCAAGCGCTCAGGTGAAGACGGCAATACTTTTCGCCGGCCTTAGAGCGCAGGGAGCAACTACAGTGATCGAGCCTACCCTTACGAGGGACCACACGGAGATAATGCTGGAACACCTGGGAATCCCTATCTTCAGGAAGGGCCTGAAGGTCACTGTGTACCCCGCTTCTACCCTTAAGGGAGCAAGCTGGACCATACCAGGAGATTTTTCTGCTGCCGCCTTTTGGATAGTGGCTGCAGCCATTACCGAGAAAAGCGAGCTCCAAATCAAAAAGGTCAACGTAAATCCTACGAGGACAGGCCTTCTAAGGGTGCTTCAAAGAATGGGGCTGGATTACAACATCGAAGACGAGATCTTGAGCGGGGGAGAAAGGATGGCCACCATCACGGTGAGGTCGTCGTCTCTTAAGGGCACAAAGGTAATGCCCGAAGAGATACCCTCCATGATAGACGAACTTCCCGTCCTGGCCGTAGCAGCCACCCAGGCAGAAGGGACCACCGAAATAAGGGACGCCGGCGAGCTCAGGGTAAAGGAAAGCGACAGGATTCATGCCATGACTGAAGGCCTCAAGAGGATGGGCGCCCAAATAGAAGAGCTTCAAGACGGCTGGATCATAAAGGGCAAAACAAAACTTTCCGGCGCAAGGCTCAAAAGCTTCGGCGATCATCGGATAGCAATGGCCCTTACTGTAGCCGGATTGGCCGCAGACGACAGTGTGATACTTGAAGGCGAAAGTTGCGTACACATATCCTACCCTTCCTTTTTCGAGGACTTAAAGGCCCTGACGGCGAGATCCCAACCGAAGGAGAGGGTGTCGTCATGAGCATTCGCATGCTGTCCTGCGGCGAGTCACACGGCAAGGGTTATCTGATCATTGTCGAAGGTCTGCCGGCAGGCCTTCCCATATCGAAGGACTGCATCGAAGAGCAGCTTTCCAGAAGAAGGCGTGGCTACGGCAGAGGGGAACGCATGAAACTCGAAAGAGACGAGTTCGAGTTTTACAGCGGCGTCAGGGGAAAAGTTACGACGGGAAACCCCATTGGGGTGGTCCTTCACAACAGCGAATGGGAAAAGTGGAAGGACTCCATGGACGCCTTCGAACTGAAAGAAGACGAGGCCAAAGAGAGGGAGATAACAAAGCCAAGGCCGGGACACGCCGACGCGTCTGGCATGGCAAAGTTCGGATTTGAAGAGGCAAGAAACGTATTGGAGCGGACAAGCGCAAGAGCCACCGCTGCCTGGACGATAGCAGGGACATTATGCAGGAGGCTTTTAGAAGACCTAGGCGTAGCCGTGAGAAGTTCCGTCACATCCGTAGGACCACGATCGATCGGCCTGCCCCGAAGCGAGGAAGAATGGACCAGGGCCTGTTCTTCCGACATGGGCCTTCCGAGGGAGGAAGACGAAGAAGAAATTATGTCGATCATAGACGAAGCCAGAAGCTCCGGCGATTCCCTGGGCGGTACTTTCGCAATATCCGTGAAAAACATCCCCGCCGGTATAGGATCTTACAGCGAATGGGACAGGCGCCTGGACGGACGCCTTGCTCAGGCTTTGATGTCCATACCTTCCGCCAAGGGAGTGGAGATAGGCGGCGGTTTCGGCCTTTCGCAGAGGCCGGGCAGCGAAGTACACGACGAGTTCGTACTCTTCTCGGGCCTTTGGACTCGCCGGACGAACAACGCCGGCGGTATAGAAGGTGGCGTAACTAACGGCGAGGAATTGACCCTTCACGTCGCCCTAAAGCCAATCCCTACTTTGAAAAAGCCCCTTCGCACCTTCGACGTGCGGATTAAAAGGGAAACTTCGGCTCACGTGGAACGGGGGGACGTTTGCGTCGTGCCCGCTGCCTCTGTGGTGGGAGAGGCGATGACGTCGCTGGTGCTCGCACAGGCCCTGTGTGAGCAATTCGGCGGCGACAGGATGGAAGATTTGCGATCCCGATTCGAGGAACATACAAAGAGGACGAGGAGGATGTTTCATGTCTGACATAGCTCAAATTACAAAGATAAAGGAGTCTCAGGACAAAGGTAAGGCTGTTTCAAAACCCTTCAGACTCTACCTGGGCGGATTCATGGCAGCGGGCAAGACGTCTGTCGGAAGAAAGCTTGCGGAGCTGACGGGCTTCCCCTTCGTCGATACCGATGACCTCGTGGAGGCCATGGCTGGGATGAGCGTAGCCGAGATATTCCAAAAGTATGGTGAACTTTATTTCAGAGCTCTCGAAGCGGAAGCCTTAGAGGAGACTTTCAAGCTTAAAAACGTGATAGTAGGCCTCGGCGGAGGTGTGCTCGTCAACCCCGAGAATAAGGCAAAGATTTTCGCGAATGGTACTTTGATAATTTTGGACGCTGCCATAGAAACGATCCTAAAACGGGCATCCAACGAACCCGGCAAGAGACCTCTCCTGAAAGAAGAATCCGTGGCAGAACTCATGAATCGGAGGCGAGAAGCCTACAGCAAGGCTCACATCCGCGTCCGGACGGACGACCTCTTCGTTGATGAAGTAGCCATGAGCGTAATGGATATGCTCGCCGACATCTTTCCCGAAATCAGACAACCCAAGAAAGTCGAAACGATCCCAGTAAAAACGGCAAATGCAGAATATCCCGTCCTGGTGGGTAGCGACATATTGGCTTCTTTCGAGGACATTATGTCGGAGATCGTCCCCAAAAAATTCAGCTCTGCCTTTTTGGTAAGCGACCCCCTTACCTTCTCCTTATTTTCCAGGAACTTCAAAAACTTGAAGGACGTACACTTGCTGCCTAGAGGAGAAAGGGGGAAATCCTTAAGCCGGCTTTCGCTGCTCTACGAAGATCTGGCACGAAACAACGTTGACAGGAAGGGGCTTATAGTAGCTTTAGGCGGCGGCTGCGTGGGAGATACGGCGGGCTTTGCAGCCTCCACATGGATGCGGGGCATAGATATCGTACATATCCCCACCACCCTCATCGCGCAGGTAGACAGCGCCATCGGCGGAAAGACCGCCGTAAACCTGCCTGAGGGCAAAAACCTCGTTGGCACCTTTCATCAGCCCTGCGCCGTAATCGTCGATGTAAACTGCCTCCTGAGTTTGCCTGACGAGGAGTTCAGGCAGGGCATGGCCGAGGTCATTAAGTACGGGCTAGGGGAGGACAGGGAATTTCTGAGTTGGCTTTCGGAAAATAGGGACTCGATCGCAGAAAGAGATCCCGAAACCTTGCTAAAAATGGTAAAACGTTGTATAGAGCTCAAAGCATCGGTGGTGGAAGAAGACGAAAGAGAGACGACGGGGGCAAGAAGCCGCCTCAATCTCGGCCACACGATTGCCCACGGGCTGGAAGCCCTTCAGGGATACGGCGGCATAAAACACGGAGACGCCGTGGCCGTCGGAATGGTCGTGGCGACGCACCTTGCCGTCATACTTGAATTGGAAAGCAAAGGCACACTGGCCGAGCTCCTCGACCTGCTCGAACATTTCGGCCTGCCCACAAAACCCGGCGCAGATTTCGACAGTATTCTCCCTTACGTCATGAGGGACAAAAAGTTCGTCGGTTCAAAGCCCATGTTCGTTCTGCCGAGGGAAGGCTACAAATGCGAGATGATGGAGGTAGATACAGACCTTTTAAAAAAGGCCTACGAAAGGGCCGGAGGCCGATAATTCGAAGATATCGACCATTGCAGGAAGACAACCTGATGGGCTTAGTTAAGCTCATCTTCTTATTTGAGGGTAAGAGCCCAGGACGCGAAGCCTTTCCACCCTCGAATTCATCGTTGCGAGGGCTTCCTTTACCTTCTTGTCTTCTGCGTCTCCCTCGAAATCGACGAAAAAGAAATACTCAAAGGGATTTCCCGGAAGGGGGCGAGACTGGATCAGAGTGAGGTTAAGCCCTGCCCTGTACAGGGGCTCCAAAGCCCGAAATAAAGTGCCCGGCTTGTGGGATACATTAAACAATATGGATGTCTTGTTTTTCTTGGACCTGCCTTCGCAAGCATGTCCGACAAGCCAGAACCTCGTGGCATTGTAAGGCCTGTCCTCAATGCCCTCCTCTAAAATGTTAAGACCTTTCAGTTCGGCCGCCAGCTTTCCGCAGATGGCGGCGCTCTTTTGTTTCGACTTTGCGATGTTAGCCGCATAGCTAGTGCTTGAAGTGGGTATTAGCCTCACTCCCGGCAGGTTTCTGCTAAGCCAGTTTCTGCACTGCCCGAAGGGCTGGGGGTGGGAGTAAACCTCTTCGATGTCGGAAAAAGAATTCTCACAGCTTGCCAACACCAGCCTTATGGGAAGCTGTCCCTCCCCTATGACAGATAAACTTTGATCGGCAGTGGCAAAGGCATCCAAAGTGGCGTATACGGTGCCCTCCGTGGTGTTTTCCACGGGCACGACGCCCATTTGAGCTTTTTCCTTCGAAATGGAGCTTAAGACCTGTGCCGGGTCTTCGACGAAGACAAGATCTATTGACCTCCCCAATAGAGCAAAGGCCGCTTCGTGGGAAAAGGAACCCTCGGGTCCCATGCAAGCGACGGTGGCAGGCCTTTGAACGGACCTGCAAAAGGATATCACCTCGCCAAAAAGCAGGCGGACGAATTTGGGATCCACATCTCTGGCCAAGCCGCAAAGCCTGTCCAGGACCTCAATTTCCCTCAAGGGATCGTAGACAGGAGCGTCACCTTTAACCTCGCCTATCCCTTTGGCCAGGCTGACCCGCCTTTCAAGAAGACGAAGCAACTCCTCGTCTATGGATTCGATCTCTTTCCTCAAAACGTGAAGATCCTGATCGGACATCTCCAGGCCTCCCTCTTTTCGTTTCTAGCAATTATACAATATCTCTGAGGGCCAAGCCCAGCGATGCCTCCCAGCCATATCCTTTGGGCCGCTCACGGGACGAAAAACTATCCCAGGGATTAAACAAAACCGTAACAAGGTTCAGTACAGATTGCGCCTCTGTCTTTAACGACGCCCCAAATTTATCGGAGGCGACCAAAAACAAACGATCTATTTCGATCCAGGGATAAAAACCGTATAGATAATCCAAGGTAAACTTTATCTCTTTTATGAAACTTTGGATTACATTTTCGGAGGCCGTTTTTCGTCCTACCATAACGGGCCTGTAAAATATGTCATTTCCTCTGTAATTCAATGAGATCATGGAAATTGAGTCACCGGGAAACAAACACAACGCCCCTCTGTCAAAAGACGAATCGCGGCGCCTTGCGCTTTCAACATGAAAACCTACCGTTCTCGTTAGGGCCAGGCTAACGGGCTCCAAAGCGGAGGGCAAAAAACCCGCTTTCATGGCAGCTTCCATAATTTTATCCACAAGGTCCTTTCCGGAGGCAGCGACAAGATATTTTTTAAATGATCCCTTCTCATCTATGCCATTACAGCGAGGAAAGTCAATCTCCACTATATCATAATAGGCTTTTTCGCCGGAAATAGGAAAAAGATCTTCCAATTGCCAGTAAAGCGATTTTTTTACGTCCTCAAAGTCCATATCCCCTGGAAAGTCGGCAAACCCGATATGGCTATCCCTTATAGGAATGCCAAAGGCTGCTTTTATCTTTCCAAAGCAGCCTATCTTCAGCTTTAATTTTCTAAGTGCTGTATACAATGAATCAGTGTCTCTAATGCTTTCCGTCTTTATTGTTTTTTGAGAAAGGTAGACCTTAATATGAGCGTTGCATTTTATGGATCTGCCTTCCCTTTCAAGCTCCACGTAGCGAAGTCCTTCTCCTGTTATGGATATGCCGCGGCGTAGATTCCGTTTCATAAGATCACTTCCGTTCGTATATGCTGGATCGATAATAACACCATACGGCAAATTTAGGCATCAGGATTAGGTATACTTTATATGAATGTATTTCTTAGCAGGCTCCTTTCTGTGGCTCCGTAATTCATATCTTTATCCTGCAGTGCTTCTCCAGCGCCAAAAGGTAATCCCTAAGTTCGCGGAAATCTTCGTGGAAGGCGGTTATTCCGTAACGTTCAAATTGATAGTAACAATCTCTTTCAAGGGAATTGATCAGCCAAAGGATTTGCCGTCCGAGGTCCAGAACGTAGCTGTCGCCTTCATCGTAGGCCCAGTATTTCGTCAAGACGTCCGAAGCGTTTAACTTTATAAGGCCCTCGACGAATTCATCCAATGTTATCTCGTCCGTATTCAGACGGTACAAAAGCCTTAGGGCTCCTTTCCCGATGCGGACGACCTCTTGAAGAAAGCCGCCTTCATATTTCTCGTTACTTTCGGGGACACCTTTTACGTCTGCCATGGGACATCACTTCTTTTTGAGGGATGCCGTTAATTTTGATGCTATATCGTCTAAGGTCCGGGCAAAAGCGGAATTGGGTTTCTTGTCCACAAGAGGAACACCGTCGTCAACACACTGACCCATATCGAGCTCGATGGGTATATCGCCCAGGAAGGGAATATTCATTAAACGAGCCAACTTTTCGCCCTCGCCTTTTCCGAAGGGATACATCTTTTCTCCACAGGCGGGGCACTTGAGCGAACTCATATTTTCCACGAGACCCAGGAGAGGTATATCGAGCTCCTTTGCGGCACTTATAGCCCGCGAGCATACCATGGCAGAGACCCCCTGCGGGGTGGTAACGACGAGCATTCCGTCCAGCTCAGGTATAGATCTCATCACTGTTTGAACCTCGTCTCCCGTGCCCGGAGGGAGGTCCACAAGCAGAAAGTCGGCCGTTCCCCAATTTACAGATGCTATGAGCTGCCTTATAGCGCGCATCTTGTGAGCACCCTTCCACATTATGGGTTGCTCCTGCGTAGCCCACATGGAGGCCACGGAAACGACCTTTATGCCCTTTAATGAAGTCAAGGGATTGAGACGGAGATCGTGATGTCCGGGATGATCGTGTTCGCTTACGACATCCATCCTTCCCAGCAAACCCAAGGCCCTCGGAACGGCGGGACCGTGAAGGTCGGCATCAAAGATGCAGACTTCATAGCCCCTTCTCTTCAAGGCCGAGGCCAAATTAACGGTTACTACGGTCTTTCCGACACCGCCTTTGCCGCTTAATATGGCAATTTTGTGCTTGATGTCCTTTAAAGCCATTGCCAGAGGTCCTTTGGTCCTGAGCGCCTCCTCTCTGATCCTCGCTTTCATGGCTTCGAATTGTTCTCTTTCAAGGTTAACGTTCACGATTTAACTCACCTCACATCCAACAGGTTTCAAAGTCGGCGCTCCCAAGCCCCATTTTTTCCGCATATAAAAGCATGTCTTGAGGCTTCATCCCCGTTATCTTAAAAAGCTTCTCCTCCGAAGGGCATAATGCCTCACTCTCTTCGGCGATCGAGCCCCTTATGCCAAAGGCCTCGTCTATCAATTGGATAGAGGCGGAATCTAAAGCAACGGGATCGAAGGACATTAAAATGCCTTGATCCGAGATGAAGGGAACGTCCGAAAAGGGGTAACAATCAGGATAGGGAGATACGTCCATTAAAATATTTACGTAAAAGACCTTTCCCTGAAGGGCGATATCGACGGCCAAGGCCGCATCGACTGTTCGCTTTTGAAAACGCCGGGCTGAATCTCTGTCAACAACCACTGCACCCGTCGGGCAGGAGGCCGTGCAGTAATAAGCGCAACCTCTGCAGATTTTTTCTTCGAGTCGAGGCCGACCCTCCTCCACCTGTACCGCACCGTGCGGGCAGTGTATCGCACATTGGCCGCATCCGTCGCAACTATCTTCGATAAAAATAGGGCGCAAGGGAGCATGGATCCTCTCCTTTCCCTTCAAAGACGAACAACCGACACCACAGGAAACTAGCGCCCCCGACAAGCCGGCAAAGGGGTGGGCCGTAACGTGAGATATGACGACGAGAGCTTGAGACTCGGCTACGGCCCTTGCTACTTCTACGCCGCCCAGTTCTTCTCCTTCGACGGGGATCAACAGATCTTCTTCTCCCGTATATCCGTCGGCCAACATGGGACTTTTACCCAGGCTCGTCACGTCAAAACCGTGCAGCGCTGCCGCTTCAAGCCACCTGCTGCCCACCTCCGAGGCCTTCGAGTTCATGCTCAAGGTATCTACCAGCAGCAAACGCCCCCCAAAAGAGTAGACCGCGTCGACAACTGCCTTGACTAGCAATGGCCTTATGTGATTAAAGTTTTCCCTTTCTCCTACCTCGAATTTGACGGCAATCAGATCGCCCGGAGAAAACATGTCCCCCAGTTCGCTTCGTTTTAAAGCCTCCCCTAAGCGCTTTATCAAGTTCGAGGAGCTGTATTGCTCCCTTGCGCCCACAGAATGCACGACTGACATATTGTTAGTCCTTTCCTACGGCGTCAGCCCATTCCTTGACGGGCAGTTTCTTTAAATACTTCTTTCTGTCGCCTGGCTTGAATTCTTCATGGCTCGGCTTTTCCTCGAAGGGAACCCTCTTATAGGGCGCAGCCTCAAGGACGAAATCGCGCTTCTTCCACATCTCTCTCTGGATGAGGGTCGTAGGCGTCGGCCTGATCTGCCACTTTGCAATGTGCTCTTCGTTATAAGGAGGCGTATAGGTTACTATCTCATATTCCATATTGCCCAATCCATTTTTAACGCCTGCCGTAAGCTGGTACCTTGGAGAGGTGCCCTGGGTTATCGCGAACTTGTCCTGCCCCTGTTTGTAGCCGCCCTCCACGCCTTCCAAGGCCTTGTTGGCACCGCCTGGATATGCCGGAGCGGCATCGATCATGTCAAGTATGGCGGCATCGATGGCTACGGGATCCTTAGAGGCGAACACGCCGATGTCTGGCACCACGGGAAGCGTAGCCCAGGGAATGCAGTCGCAGTTGGGATCCACGTCTATACAGTAGGCCATATGTCCGACCTTGCCCTCCTCGAAGGTGAGCATGACGCCTTTGGCCGCATCTGCCATGGCTATCTGCGCATAGGGGAAATAATCGGGAGTGAAGACCATGCACTCATGCCCCGTGAACATGCACGTTATCTGACAGGAGTAGCAAAGCCAGCACTTTTCCGCGTCGAAGTGATGTCCCTTTTCGTCGATGTGATATGCTCCTCTTGGGCAGGAGTCCTCGCATAGCTTGTGGAATGGACAATCCAGACCAAGGCATTTCTCGGGGTACCTTGCGGGCCATCCCAGGAAGTCCTCGGGGCTTCCCCAGTGGGCTAAATGTTCATGGTACTTGCCCCGTTTGGACTGACCGCCTATGCCAATGTTCTTGATGCATCCGCCGTAAGAAGCAACGGGGTGCCCCTTTGCATGGGCCAGGTTTATCATGGCGTCAGCATGCGCTATGGCTGCAGCGACGTACGCCTCTTTAAGCAGGACGCCCGTCGGGACCTCCACCCTCACGTCGTCGTCTCCTGAAAAGCCGTCTGCCACCACGACGGGACAGCCCATGGAGGCCTCGGTAAATCCGTGTCTGGCGGCGGTCTCAAGCGCGAGGTTTCCGATAAACCTGGAGCTGTAGGGATGATAGGTAAGCGTAGTAGTGTCGCAAACGAAAGGTCTTCCTCCGCAGGCCTTGACTTCCTCGACTATTGCGGCAACCAGTTCGGGACGCAAGCACCTTGTCCTGTTCCATTCGCCGAAGTGTATCTTTATGGCTACACTGTCTCCTTTTTCGATGCATTCGTTTAGCTTGGCTTTGTAGAAGAGATCTTTGGCCTTCGGAACAAGGGATTCTACCCAATTTGCTGCGTTGGCGTCGGCAAACCACACCTTTTGTTTTGCCATTTCCAACCCCCCTGTTCGTGAAAACGAGGTATTTTTACATTATTTTAGCACTAACCGCAAAATTTGCAAATGCAGTAATGAATTAAAATAATTTCACATAATCGGCGCAGATTACATGAAATTATTTTTGATATAATAATTTTTATCTAACCAGCAACAGGCAAGCTCCAAAGTTTCAATCATAAGGGGCCAGCAAAGATGAAAATAACTAAGTCAGCGTGGATTTGGCTGTTTACCCTTCTTTTCGTTCTGGGCTTTGGGATCGGCGGGTTTTGTATATTATTAGACCTCTCCTTCGTAGAGGCCTTTTACTACACAATCATTACTCTGGCCACGGTCGGATACAATGCGCCGCCCAACCTCTCCATGGAAGGGATGCTTTTCATTGCCATTCTTGTAATTTTGGGCATCAGCGCAGCAGGCTATGCCGTCAGCCAGGTTACGCGCTATTTTCTCGTCGAAAGAATTTTGACAGCGCTGGGCAAAAGGAGGGACGTCAGGGTGGACAAGCTGGAAAAACACTGGATAATCTGCGGGCTGGGCAGGATGGGCGAAGAGGTCTTTGAACACCTGAGACATTACGATATTCCCTGTATGGCACTGGAAATGTCGGAACAAAAGGTCGCCTGGGCCCGCGAAAAGGGTTGGATAGTCCTTCAAGGGGACGCCCGAGACGAAGATACTTTGGAGAGCGCAGGCGTGAGAAGGGCAGAGGGCCTTATCGTCACCCTGTCGGACGCCTCGGACAACGTCTACGTAATCATAACCGCCCGCTCCTTAAACCCCAATTTGAGGACCATCGCAAGGGCGAGCGACTCCCAGTCCGTCCGCATACTTTACAGGGCAGGTGCTGAAAAGGTAATAAACCCCATCGTTGCTGGAGCAGCGGCCATCGCCAGGGCCTCCATAAAACCGACGGTGGCAAACTTTCTGGAGCTGGTGAATATATCCAGGGACCTGGACCTCGACTTCGACTCCGTTCACATCATGCCAGGAAGCCCCCTCATAGGCAAAAGCCTGGCGGAATCTCCCCTTAGATCCGAATACAACGCCATGGTAATCGCCGTAAAAAGAGATTCCGGAGAGTACATCTATAACCCCACGGGTTCACTGGTGATCGAACAGGGAGACGAGCTCATCGTCTTCGCCGACGGAAAGCGCATGGCAAATTTAAGAAAAGTGGCCGCCGGCCTCAAGGAATAATGCCAAAAGACCGGACGACCTCCTTTATTTACTTCTTTTACCGACCTTTTATCTATTTGCCGACGTTCGTGCTCAATGCCCCCAATTCGCCCACCTCTATGGAGGTATCAGGAACATCCAGTATGTAGGGAACCACCACGGTTACGACTTCCGATTCTTCGTCCCTCTTCGTGCGGGTCTTGAATATCTCCCCCAACAAAGGAATGTCGGCCAGTACCGGGATTTTGGAAACGGTATCGGTCTTTCTCCTGTCAAACAAGCCGCCTATGACGAAGGGCTCTCCGTTTCTTACCCTCACCATGGTGGTCACTTCACGGGAGCTGGTGACGGGGACTTCTTCCCCCATTCCTCCCGGCCGCCATTCCACGACTTCGCCCGTCGATATGGCCACGTTTATGGTTACCGTGTCGTCCCTGCCTACAATAGGAGTAAAATCGAGCTTAGGGCCGACTCGCTCCTCGCTATAAACGGGATTCCCGGCATCGTCGCGTTCGGAAATGTATTTGATGTTCGTGGTCAAGGCGATGGATGCCTTCTGCCCGTCGACGGTAACGACCGAAGGACTTGCAAGTATATCTGCCTTGTTGGATTCGACCAAGTTTCTTATGCCCACATCAAGAATTCGAAGTGTCCCCCTTGTTATATCGACGAGATCCACGCCTTGCGGCGAAGTAGGCCTGTCCTCATCAGGATCAAAATTCTCGGGTTCGCTGGAATCGACGTAACCAATAGAGCCACCGCCTGCTCCGTAGGAAAACCACCAGTGCTTGTAGACGGCATCCACGATGCTCTCCAGTTCCTTCCTGCCGGTATCCCTGACCTCTATGAGGCGCGCCTGAAGCATGACCTGACGTCCGGGATGGTCGATCCTTTGAAGCAGTTGTTCAACGTCCCTCAAATTGTCGGGCCTTCCCGTCACGTACACCGTCCGAAGCCTCTCGTCCACAGCTACGTTGGTTATCCCGATAAGGCTCTGGAGGATAGCGGGCACCTGCTTAGGATCGGCATAAGCTATCTTGAAGGACTTCGTCTGCTCCATCCCAAGCGATTTGCCCAGGTTTTCTGGGGTCCCAAACAAAATAGTATTTCCCATCATGGCGTATTTCAAGTTGTTCATACGCATTACATAGGCCAAAACTTCTCTCAAGGGCGCATCCTTCACGCTTAAAGTCATCGTAGTAGGCGGCACTGAAGGATCTATTATGATATTTATGCCCATGAACTTGGCGAGCATCCTCAAGACGTCTTTGAGCTCGGTGTCCCTAAGTTCGAGGGTCACAGGGGTGGAGAGGGACATGGGATCCTTGGGCCCCGTTTTAAGCGAGAGAGGGGGTGTTTCATCGACTTTCTTCGGCAGATCCTCAGGGGCTTTGATGCCTTGCTTTACAATATGTATCTTGTAAAGGGGAGCAGGCTCAGTTCCCTTTATCTCTTTTATTTCAAGAAGCTCTGTGGTAAAAAGACGCATTTCGAGGCCGCCTTCGACGTTTTGTACTTCTATGCCGCTCAAAAGGGGGAAGCTGTAGCTTCTGGACCACTTCTGTGCAGGGATATAGGCATCCTCGAAAAGGAAGACCATTTCCCCTGGATTGTTGAACAAAAGCTGAGGGAGCGGCAATTTCGTCCCCTTCACCTCCACTAGCAAGAGATTTGAACCCACCTGATGTATCATGACCCCACCGAATAAAGGAGCATCCGCCGGTTTTTGAACCGGCGTCGTACTGCCCGTTTGCGCCAGCGCCTTGCCGCCCGTAAAAGAGCAGAGGGCGAAACATAAAAACACCACGACGAGCATAAAGCCGACCTCTTTAGTCTTTCTCATAGTGCATCCATCCCCAATTCCATTTTCGTTCCTGCCCATAATACCACCACCTTCGTCGGGGTAATGCTCACTACCCTGCCCCGTCCGTCTCCGAACCTGTAACCAGGCGAGACTATAAGGCCGTCACCTTCGCCCTCGATGTACATTAGCGCCATGGGCTTCCCATCCAATATCATGATGGCACGGACCTCCATGTAGGGAGGCAGATATACTTCCTCATATGACGGCAAAACTTCCCCTTCTTTTACCGCAACCTTGGCCAGTTCAGTCAACTCCACAGGCATTGGAGGTTCGTTAAAGGGGTACCTGTCCAATGTAGAGGCGATGTAGAGAAACTCCCCGCTGGTTGACCTTGTCTGAACGATGTCCTCAAACCCCTTGATCATCTCAGCAAATTTTTTCCCCTCTTCCACACCTCGCTTTATCGGAGGAGTTTCCAACGGAGTTATTTGCGATAAGGCTATCATCTGTCTGTAAAGATATATCGACCATCCAATGCTCAAGACGAGCAACAGGGCTAGCAGTATACGCAAAAACCGCAGGGAACCCCTTCCGTAAAGAAGGCCATTCCACAGCGAGGTAAAAGCATCTTTCCATGTTTCACCCACGCCCAAATCACTCCCCTTTCATGATGGTCTCTAGCGACATATCAGCACTCACCGGCCCTTTTTTTTGTCCTTTAATCGACAAAGAAAATAAACGCACGACTGGCTTATTGCCCCGCATATCGGAGATGGCCGAAAGCAAATTGAGGTAATCGCCTTCACAAGACACCAATACGGCGGTCCTCTCCGGGTCAGTTGATTTGACAGGATTAACCTTGTTTATCTTAAGTTTATTTCCTGCTATGACCTTTTCTATGGCCGCGAAAAACGCCACATTATCCGCCGGAAATTCAACGCGAGATTCCTCCATTTTGCTCAAGGCATCGCGGTAAACCTCGAGCAGCGCGTATTTCTGCGCAATGGCGCCCTTCAAGCTCACCTCCTGTTTGGTAAGGCCCTCTATGACATCCCTTTCCCGCAAGATGCTTGCGCTCAAAGTGTGCTGAAACCATAAAAATCCTCCTATTATAAGGCAAAAACAAAAAATTATGAGTGCTTTCTTAACGTTCAACTTCATCCTTTTTAGCTCCTTTGGCCAACTCCTGCATTCCCACAAGATCTTTCACGGTGCAGGAAAAGCTGAACTTGACAAGGGTTCTTTCGTATTCATCTTTGCCCTTTTTGGTTTCTTTAGACGTCACCAAAGGGCTAACGGAGCTGGTAACACTGGCGTTAAGCAGTTTTAAAGCAAAGGCGGCGACATCGTTTTCCGCAAAGGCGTAACCTTCAACGTCAGCTCTGCCCGGGAGCAGCCGAACTTGGGAAAGCCAGACTTCGTTGGGCAGGGATGCCATAACGGCAGAACAAAATTCGACAGAAGGTATGTCTTCCCGCATCAAAGACAGAGCTTTTTCGTACAAGTCAAGTTTCTCCTTGTTTTGCACAATGTAACCATCGAGCCTTTTGCCCTCAAGCGTCAATTTTTCCACACTCGCCTCTAAAGCCTGTCTTTTAGCCACAAGTTCCCTTAAAACAAAGATGCCGTAAACAGAAGTAAAACATGACGTAACAATAAAGACAAGGATGAGCACCATGGCGATCACTCTCGGAAGATCTATCTTTTTCTTCTCGGCTATCTTTACACCCAGTGGCCTTAAATCCACCTTTACAGTCATGATCTATCCCTCACAGCCAGCCCGATTGCGGCTTCCCACCCGTATTCTCCGACAGGTTCGCCCTCTATCGACCATTTGCCCCACGAGTCTGCCACGCTGCAGGCATATTCGTCGGAAAGGCTCTGTAATTCATCCTGAAGCTCCTGGTTATCGGCATGTTCGCCGCAAAGCAGGATCTCCTTTACGCTCAAACCCCTGTACTGAGAAGCCCCGAACGTAATGGAGTTTCTCACCTCCTGAATAAGCATCTCAAAATGAGACACCCCACCCTGAAACTCGCTGCGCGCTCCCACGAAGACCGTCCTGTACACCAGCCCGTTGCCCCTGTAGGTCACAATTATCTGAGAGCTTCTGTCGCCGACGGACAATATCAGGCTTCCCAATTCGTCGCCGCTGTTTGGCCCCATGACCCCACGTACAAGCGCAATGCCAAAGGGTTCAATGGCTGAGACCCTGGCATTCTCCTTTGAACCGATGTCTAATATTGCGTTTACCATCGTGAGGCGCGAAGCTACGACCATCATGCTCATGTTGACCTCCGAAATGGGAGAAGGCGTCTCCACGGGCACGATGTCAAAAGTAGCATCTTTAAGCGGAAAGGGAAAGTAGTTTTCAAAGTCCCACCCGAAGGCGCTCCTGGCGTCCTCAACGCTCATCTTCGGCATCTCGACAATGCGTATGATCGCATCCTGAGACGGCAAACATATCGTAATTGCGGGAGCTAATTTGCCGCCCAGCTTGGTCCGCAAACTCCCTATGGCCGACGAAAGGCGCTCCATGTTGGCTATTCTGTCCTGTACGACGACTCCCTCCTCGAGAGTTACTCTGGCGCTTCGCGAGACCCTAAAGCCACGAGACGCAGGGACAAGCTCCAGATACCTGATCGTCCCTCCCTCTATGGAAAGGCCCGCATAACTCTTTCTTCTACCAAACATCGCATCACCTTCTTATTTAAAAAAATACCCGTTTTACGACCTTGGCCTTGAAGCCCTCTGCCGTAACTTCCACGCTTTTTTCCTGATAAGCCTGTGCAAACTGCCTTGGCGTCATTTCCTGGCCGTCGGCTCCGATGAAAAGCGTCTCGTCGGCAACCCATGTGAACTTCTTCAACCCCTGCGCCTCAGAAGTCGATAGAAAAACGTATGGTGGGTCTAATTGAAGCTTTGACAGCATGCCGTAGTAAATGTTTGTTTCGCAAAAACCCTGCTTTGCCAGGGGCACGACGACAAAAAGAAAGGCTGCGAAGAAAAGCAGGAAAAATTTTGACATCCTCACGGTATCCACCTCCTCCAGTAAGAGGGCACCATGACGCCGCTCGGGTAGGCAGAATCCCAATTTGCCACCTCGGGCGGGACGTCGAAGGCAAGCAAGCCGTTTTGGATGACGGCAGCTGCTTCTCCGAGCTTCAGGTCATCAGGGATGGTGGTCTGTGCCTGCGGGTATTTTGTGACGCCGGCATAAACCCTCCCCTCGGAAATCACTATGCCTGAGACCTTGACTCCCTCCATCTCCACGTATTTGGCCCCGCCGGTCCAGGCGCCTTTGCCGGTCGTGGCGTTTAAGACGTAAATACGGCTCTTTCCCACGCTGCATGGGTCTTCTGACTTTATGTAAGTCGAAAAGAAGATGTGGCCGTTATAGTAAACTGGAGGTGTTGTGGCATATTCGTCTTTGGGTATCTCCATGTACCACCCCTTTACGTTCGTGCTGACGCTTCCTGCAGCAGAGGTCAATTGCGCAAGGTCGTTCATACTATTTACGCCCGAGGAGATGTTGACAGCTATCATGTAGTCCGTTTTGTTTTTGTCCTTCATCAGGGTTTCGTAATCCCCGGTGTTGATGAAAAGCCATTTGTTGCGATCGATGTATGCGCAATCCAATATGTAAGAAGGCCCGACGGAGCTCTTTATACTGAAGACGTCCCTCATCTTCCATTCGCTGGGTTGTGAATTAGTTAAATCTCCCTCGTATATTTTGCCGTTATCGTCTCCGACGTAGAAATATTTGACCAGGCGGGTAGAGCCGGTACAGAGTATGGCTGCTGGCGTGACAATCTGCTTCATGGAAGAACCCCCTAACACCTTTAGCAATTTCCCGTTTTCTATGTTTATGACGTAGACGCTCGCCACGGAAGAGGCATCGTTGATTCCCATCTGAGAGCCGTTTCCCATGATTGCTACCCACTGAGTCTTCAAAGGCTGGTTTTGTCCTTGATATAGCGACACATAGCCAATGCCCGGCGTGCTCTGGGTAAGGCGCAGTTCTTTGTAGTTCAGGTCGCTGTCACGCGGTATCTCTTTCTTATCATGGGACTTATCCGTGCGTGTAACGGTATCCCCGCTTCTCGCCCAATAGGATACGTACATTTCCTTATTCTTGTTCGAGAGCAGTTCGTCTCCAGTGCGATTGTATATTACGTTTTCCACGGCCCACATAAATTGCGGCTCGTCGGGGTTGGTGACGTCTAAGGCATAAAATCCAGGCCCAGCGTAACCTAAAAGCCCGAGCAAAACAGTGTGATATTTACCGTCACTCAGCAGGACATCTTCTGCCGTCATCGTGCCGTCGAGCAGATACCGCGGGTTTGATTTCGCCTTATCAAGCCACGTCACCGTGATCGTATTGCCGCTTTTTGCTAAATCCTGCTTCATCCCCGTCATTCGCCCCTCGGCCAGGACATTTGGAGGGATGAAGGCCCATTTTTCCTCTCCCGTTTCGGCTTCAAAGGCATGAAGCATGCCGTCGTTAGCCTGGACGTAGACCAGCTTTTCCCTATTGGCATTGTTTTCCTTAAATGTCCGGTAATCCTTGTGAGGGTTACTTCCCCTCGGGGGTCCTATCTCCACCAGGCCGCTGTGATATATGTCTCCGAGCTTGTATCTCTCTGGTTCTGCGGCTTCGTCCCATTCGTCGCTGCCCAGGGCCCATCTTATGAACTTGGAGGCCTGATCTTCGGTAAGCCCAAGCATCGGAGCCAAAGTCGAAGCATTGTCTTCTTTGAAGTCCATCTTCCAGCTTCCGCCCTTCCAGTTCACAGTAAACACATTTCGAGCGCTGTAGGATATGTCTTCAAGCTTTGAAGCGGCATCCCATTCGGGAGATTCGGACATGACTCCATTCGCATCAAGCGTATATTTATATAAATGGCCGTACCACTGCCTTTCTATGCGGGGCACGAAGTTAGGCACGTAAACCCCGCCTTCCTGTCCCCCAATAGGGGGGCTCACTAGAGGAGCATTCCCGGTCGAATTGAAGCTCTGTATTTGTTTGAATATGTCCTTGAAGGCCTGCATAAGTTCGTCCACATCGGTGGCAAAGTAGGCATGGCTTGAGCCGTTTTCCTGACCGTCGTCTCCCATGTCTGCCATGCGGTTCAAGGTATTTTTCAATGTTGAAACCCCCGATGCATTTGGGTTTATGAGGCCGATGACCATAGTCCTTACGGGCTGGGCTTTTTTGCCGTAAAAAGAGGGCCAACTGGTTTTTGCATGTTCATCGTAGAGATTTTTTACCGCAGTTACCGGAGAGGTGTTATAAGGCCACGTTTGAGTATCGGCACCGTCGGTCAGTACGATCAGCCAGTTCTGCTGACACCAGGCGTTTATCGCCTCATCCATGAGAAAGAAATCTCTTACATCGCCCCTGTATGGATTTTTCTTGTCAGGATGGGCATCCGCGCCATAAATGGATGCAGCGAGCGGCGTGGCTCCATGGGCGCGAAGCTCGGGGTTGTCGGAAGCCTCTATGCCGTCAACCCACTTTGTTATCTCCTCAATGCTTCCCGGCTCGTCGGTGGACTTGAAAAACCTCCTGAGCAACGCCCTGTTCCAACTGCTGCTGCCCTCCCATGAAAGGGCCTGTGCTGACCCGTAAGTTTCAGGCGGCCATTGATAATACACGCCAATGCTTGGAACCTCAGGCGGATCGTTTTCTTGCTGATAATATGTGGCCAGCCCCATTCGCAGTCCCGAAACCAGGCCGGGGTCGTTTAAAATCTCCCACAGAACCAGTTTTAACTTGTACATGCGGCTGTCGTTGGGATATAGGTACCGACTGCCGGATTTGGCAAAGTATCTATCGCGGTATCTTTGGCTTATGCCCGTTAAATCCGCGTCATCTATGTATACGAGATTTGGGTGGTAGTTATAGGGACCGTCAGGGTTATTGTTCGAGCTTTCCCAATCTCGCCCAAAATATCTGTATATTTTATTACCGTACTTATAAGGCTTGCTGCCGTCCCCGTATGTGGACGTCTCACTGCCGCTCAGGTACATCATCGACCCGCTGGTGTCCAAAAGAAGCAGTACGTTTGGCTGCACGGATTGGGCGTAGCCTTCGGGCAAGGGTTTATTGCAGCTTGGCAGGACAGGCGCTTCGCCGGCCGCCTGAGGCAAAACCTCGAGGGGGACAAAGGCAATGAAGGCCAAAACCACCGCCGCCACAAAGACACGTTTGATGACATTAATATTTGATAAAAACTTTTTCATTCGTTACGCCCCCTTTGCGGCCTTTAAAGCCGCATGGAGACCGCCTGCTCGGCAGTGCTCGTCCTGTCTTTGTAGGTAGCGGTACATCGAATTAGGTAAACGCCTATGTCCGTGCCCGGCGCGCCTTCTCCCGTAGAACCTCCACCCCTTCCGGCCACGGCGTAGCTTGGCCTCACAACAGAGCTTCCCTCTTCAAGCTGAGGACGAATGCGGGGAGGAAAGCCCTTCTCGTAGTTGTCCGTCAAATCTGGGTGAGGTTCGTAGGCCAGGTCGTAAACGACCACGTGTAAGCTTATCCCGTCTTCCGTCGTAATGTCGAAAACCCCTTCATCGGTGGAGCTGACCTTTGCAATGAGTGCCTCGTAGATATATTTGGCGCCAGTAGGCTTGTCTGACTCAGAAAGCATGCCGTCGCCGTCTTTGTCCGTCCAGCGAGGGACCTTTCCCGATTTTATGTTTTTATAAATCCACCCCTTGCCTTCCTCGATGCCGCTTACGGCGGCGTTGTAGAGGCGGGCGCTGGTAACGGTCTGTTTGGCGCTGGAATAGTAATTTTCAGTTATGTAAAAGGCCGCCGCCACTAAAGCGCCTCCAACGAGCACTATCACCAGCACCAGAGGCAGTGCTATGGCACGTCTTTTTTTTCTCATCAGTTCCTCACCCTCCAGGAGGCCGACATGGCGACAAGCCTGTAATGCTTGTCCTCATCGGTAATAGTGCTTGAAATTGGCCAACTGGGCACACTAGAAGTTACCTGCCCCGGAAACCTGCGGTTTCCCCGAAGGAGCAGATGGACCGTCAGCACATTGGTGGCGTCGGCGCCAGAATCGTCGAAGGAAAAAAGCACCTGAGACACGCCCTCGACGACGGGCTGGGCGGGGCCTCGCGTGACGTCTTGAATGTAAAATTGCGGTGACGTACCGCCAGGGGAGCTGACGTAGGCATACAAAGCCCTGACGTACTGAAGCTCGGCGAAAAAGGGGATCAGGTCACTGCGTGACGACTTGACCGTCAACACTGGCGGGTTTGTCGTATTATCGATCTTCGTAACAACAAAAGGCGTCTGACAGCCCGAAAAGGTAACCCATCCGTCGGTCGTGTTGCCGGTCGAAGTTTGCTTTATCCTGTCAAGCGGACAAGCTTCCGACAATTCCAATTTTTGTTCAGTATTTTCGTTCACATCGTATTCTTCCAATACACCAATACCCGAGCTCAGACTGTAAACGATACCGATCTTTTTGTAGTAATCTTTCCCTTCGAAATCAACCTTATTATTTCTATCGTTGGGCAAATATATAGGTTTGTCCCACCCGTTGATAGCGTTGCTTAAAGCTTGGATAAGACCTGTTGCCCCACCGCTGTACACTTTCTTAAACTTGGTTGAATCGTTTGGCATGGAAAGCCCCGCATGGAGGACGGCCGTCTCCAGGCGGGATAATACCATCTCGCCCCGCTGGCGGGCCGCAGTGAGGTCGGCAGATTGCTCGAAGTGCTTGGCGAAGGCGAAAAAGAGCCCCACGGCCGCGATGCTCACTACAGACAAGATGACCACGGCGATTAGAATTTCAACGAGCGAAAAGCCCCTGCGGGACTTAAGTTGACGTCCTGTGCGCACCAGCGCTCACCTGCCTGGTAATTTCGAACTTGCTTTTTCCTTCGTTCCAGGCGACGCTCACTCTTACTTTCCTTTGCTGGTCCACCGCTTCCCCGATGGTCCAAGTCATTTTATAACCGCCGATCGTTTGAGACCCCTCGCCCGACAGGTCATTGAACTTTTTTGACTCGAGCTCGTCGAGCTTTTGCACGGCAAGCAGCGCGGCCTGCTCCCTGGCAGCCGAAGCCATGTAAAGCCTGCTTGTGGCCGCAGGAAGGGCCGCCATGGGTATGAGCGCCACTAAAAGTAGCATCAGCGCCACCAAAGCTTCTATCAGGGAGAAACCGCGCCGCTTCACGTCAAGACACCTGCGTTATTGGACGATTACGTAGACTGTTTTTTTATCCTTTGTGTAAAACCCGACGGCATCAGGATTTACCCCTGACAAATCAATTTCTTTGCCCCCATACAAACCTGCTGATTTGGCCTGTTTTTCCAAATTTATTTTCACGCCATCTCTGACATCTTTCAAATCATATCCTAAAAGCAAGGCATCATCAATTTCTACAGTATTATATACTGGTACTTCTACATCCTGGCCATTAACAACTTCTGTTTCGTAGCCTGTTATTTCCGATTTTGTTAATTTGCCATCACTTACGAATTCAAAATTATGTAGATCTTTCAGGATCGGTCTATCAAGATACGCATTAAGTGGAGTTGGGTCCTCCTCAAGGCCAGCCCACATTGTCTTAACATCTCCCGCGGGATTTTCGGTCATCCACATCAAAGCTGCTGATTTCATAGTCCTAAGGTCGCTTATTATCTTCGACGCTTCGGCCGCGTCCCTTCCACCTCCCGCCACGAGCATCATCGCTCCCGCCAGTATACCGATGATTATGATGACGATCAATAACTCAACCAGCGTGAACCCCTTTCTTGCGCCCCTTCTTTGAAGCCTTTTTTTCATTTCACTCATCACTTAAACCATCCTCCTTTAGATGCTGCCTGCACTTTAAAGCTTTTGCCTTTCTCCTTCTACGAACGATAAATCCCCTTTTGCTGACCTTTGACCCACCTCCTTTTAATATTCGCCGCCCTCTCTGCCTCACGCTCCGGCAAGCAGGCCCTGGATCGAGCCGATTATGGGCATGAAGACGGCAAAGACGACGAGCGCCACCACCCCGCCCACGAAGACTATGAGCACGGGCTCGATTATGGAGGTGAGACGCTTTATCTTTTCGTCGAGCTCGAACTCAAACCAATCCGCAACCTTGTCCACCATATCTTCTAGCCTTCCCGTCTGCTCCCCTACGGTTATCATGTGGGCCGCCAGGGGAGGTATGACCTTTATCTTTTTTGCCGTCTCGCCCATGGACATGCCCCTTTTGGCCTGGTCGGACATCTGGGCGAAGGCGTCTTCCACGACGGCGTTGCCCGACACGTCTGCTGTCATCTCAAGGGCAGAAAGTATGGGAACGCCCGCCTGGACAAGTGCGGCAAAGGTGCGAAAGGTCCTTGCAAGCACGGACTTTTTCCATATATCCCCGAAGAGGGGAAGCTTTAGCCTGAAGGCATCTAACTTTGCCTTCGTGTTTTTGTTCTTCGCCATGGTGTAAATGACCAAAATAAGCAATAAGACCAGCCCCACTGGCAAATACCAAAAATGGCTCATCCACATGGAAAAACCCAAGATAATCCTCGTGGGCAGGGGAAGGCGTATGTCCAAATCCATGAAGATGGAGGTAAACCTGGGCATTATCACCGTCACCAGAATAAAGACGACCATTAAAGCAAAGCCCATGACCACTGCCGGGTAGGTCGAGGCCGAAATGATCTTTTTCCGGAGCTCGTCCTGGCGCTCCAGGAAGGTGGCAAGGCGGTCCAGGCTCGATTCCAATACTCCGCCTTCCTCTCCTGCCCTGGCGATGGCCACCATGAGCTTTGAAAACTCTCTTTTGGTCGCCATGGCGGCGCTCAAAGAGATGCCCCTGTCAACCATGGTCTTGACTTCCCTTATGGCCTCGGCGAAGCGCTTGTTTTCCGTCTGTTCGGCGAGCATGTCAAGGGCCATCCCCAAGGTTATGCCGGCATCGAGCATCGTGGCCAGCTGCCTGAAGAAAACGGCCTTGTCCTTGAGCCTGATCGTCGAGAAGGTCTGCAGCCTTTCCTTGAGCGTTTTGACCGCACCCTCCCTGACCTCCTCTATCTCTATGGGGTAGTATGCCCTCTCCCTGAGCCATTGAAGCACCTGCTCCTCCGAGTAGGCCTCAAGTGTACCTTGAACAATTTTGCCCTCTTTGCTTTTTGCTCTGTACCTGTAAGCCATTGTCACCCAACTCTTTTTTAGGTATGAAGAACCCTGTTAAAGTCCTTGAGATCGAAGGCGTAGGAAGCTGCCAGGTCGTAAGGCAATTTGCCTTCCTTCACTAGGCGGGCCAAGTCCTGGTCCATGGTGTGCATGCCCTGATCAAGCCCAGTCTGTATGATGCTCTTCAAGCCGTGGATTTTCCTTTCTCTGATGCAGTTTTGCACTGCAGGAACTGCCCACATGAGCTCCGTGGCAACTATCCTGCCGCCTCCCGGTAGAGGGACGAGCTGCTGGGAACAGACTCCTATCAATATGTTGGCGAGCTGTAGCTTCACCTGCTCCTGCTGATGGGGCGGAAAGATGTCCAAGATCCTGTCTATGCTCTGTGGGGCGTCGGGGGTATGAAGCGTCGTAAGGACGAGATGTCCCGTCTCCGCAGCCGTTATTGCAGCCCTTGTGGTTTCCAAATCCCTCATTTCGCCGATCATTATCACGTCGGGGTCCTGGCGCAACACCCTCCTCAAGGCCTCAGCGAAACTTGAGGTATCCACCTCGACTTCCCTCTGATGAATCAGTGACTTTGCCGAGGTGAATATATATTCTATTGGATCCTCAATGGTAACTATATGACAACTCCTGGTCAAGTTTATCTCCTGTATTATAGCTGCCAAAGTCGTGGATTTGCCATGCCCTGTGGGCCCTGTTACTAGAAAAAGACCGTGGCGTCTCTTTGTGACTTCCTGAATCTGAGGGGGAAGGAGAAGGTGCTTTATAAGGCGAATCCTCTGGGGTATCAACCTTAAGGCCAAAGCTAGGTTGCCACGCTCGAAAGAACAATTGCCCCTAAAGCGGACTATTTCCCCGTTGGCGAGGGTAAAGTTGAAGCTGAAATCCAGCTCCCTTTCACTGTAGAAACGCTCAAGCTGGGTTTCCGATATGAGGCGAGACAATATACTCCTGACGTCAGTTGCCGTCAGAGGAGGATGGTCGATCGGGTACAACTGTTCGTCTATGCGAAAGGTTGGAGGAAAACCCACCGAAATATGAATGTCGCTGGCATTTTTCCTTGAAGCCTCAGTAAACAATTCCTGAATTTCGAAACGCAAGGACATGACAACACCTCGATCCTCACAGTGTCACCGAAAGCACTTCGTCGGCGCTCGTTATCCCGTCTTTCACCTTTTTGGCACCCGAGACTCGAAGGGTTCTCATGCCCTGACGAATGGCCATGGCCCGAAGGTCGTCGGAGGTGGCTCCCGTCATCACGGCCCTCCTTATCTCCTCGGTCACGGACATTATCTCGAAAATTGCCGTCCTGCCTTTGTATCCCGTGCCGCGGCATTCATCGCAGCCTCCAGGCTTGTAGACGGTCGTAAAGCCATCCAGGCCCAGGCTTTCAACCACGTCCTGCGGCAGCTCGTAAGGCATCTTGCAGCTGGGGCACAGCTTTCTGACCAACCTCTGCGCAATCACGGCGACCACGGAAGAGGACACCAAAAAGGGCGGAATTCCCATGTCTACCATCCTTATGATGGAGCTTGGAGCGTCGTTTGTATGAAGCGTCGACAGCACCAAGTGCCCCGTGAGGGCTGCCCTGACGGCTAGTTGGGCCGTCTCCGTGTCGCGCATCTCGCCGACCAGTATGATGTCGGGGTCCTGGCGCAGTATGGACCTCAAGACCGTGTCGAAGGTAAGGCCCGCCTTTTCGTTTATCTGCACCTGGTTAACCCCCGCAATGGTGTATTCGACGGGGTCTTCCACCGTCGTGATGTTCACGTCGTAGGAGTTAAGGGTCTGCAGTATCGAATAAAGGGTGGTCGATTTTCCGCTCCCCGTCGGCCCCGTGACCAATATGATGCCGTAAGGCACTTTTATTATCTTATCCAACGCCACTTTCTCCTCGGGATCAAGCCCGAGCTTTTCCAAGCCCACCATGGCCGTGGCCTGATCGAGCAAGCGCATGACCAGCTTTTCGCCGTAAATGGCGGGAAGGCTTGATACTCTTATATCGATGCGCCTACCCTCTGCGCGAAGGAGTATCCTGCCGTCCTGAGGGCGGCGCTTCTCTGCGATGTCCATGCCCGACATTATCTTTATTCGAGACGACACAGGGGGGTGAAGATGTTTCGGAAAGGTTAGCATATCAAATAAGACGCCGTCTATTCTGTACCTGACCCGCGTCTCATTCTCGAAGGGCTCCACGTGGACGTCGGAGGCGCCGCTTTCCACGGCCTGTCCCAATATGGTGTTAACGAGCTTGACGACGGGAGCGTCGTCGACGGAGATGGCCTCTTCCCTCGACAGGTCGAACTCGGTGCTTTCTTCCTCTACCACCTCGATTAAAGCCCTGTCGATGCTTGATTTTACGCTGTAAAAGGACTCTATGGCGCGCTTGATGTCGGAAAGGGTGGCTATCATGATCTCAAGGTCCATGCCCGTTATCATCCTGATCTCGTCGAGGGCCAGGATGTTGAAGGGATCGGAGATTGCTATGGTCAGCTTATTTGCGTTTGCATCAATCGAAAGGGGAACGACCTCAAGCCTCCTGGCCATGCTCTCGGGTATGGTGTCAATGGCCTCCTGCATAGGGCGAAACATGGAAAGGGAAACGAAGGGATACTTCGTCTGCTTTGAAATGGCCTGGGCCAGATCCTTTTCCGTGACCCAACCGTTTTTCACTAAGATCTCGCCGATGCGCAGGTTCGTGGCGGTCTGTTCCTTTAAGGCCATCTCCAACTGCTCGGGCAGAATGTAACCCTGCTCGACCAGTATCTGGCCCAAAAGAGGCTTCCTCTCGACTTGCTTGTCCCTGTTATTCATAGACCTGCCTCCAGACTATCATAATACTAAGCAGATTTCGTAATGCCGTTATAGCATAACATACAAAATTAGATCGAAAGTGAGCTGAAAAATTTCGGACAATGTTAAAATTTATTTTCTACGGCACTAACGCTATGTTTTATTACTTTTATGTAATTAGTTAACAAATTTAAACTATCCATTAAAAAAGCCCCTGAAGCCTGTAAATCGCACTGCTCTACGGGGCCGGTCGCGCTACTCACTCCCCCTTCGCTCTTGCGCCCGTCATCAGAGATGCAAAGGGATCATCGTTTCCCCTAAACCTATAGATATATTTTTATATCACGAACATCTTGTTTTGACAATAGGACTAATTTCAAAATAATAAAATTTTCTGCATTAAAATTCCGCGTGAACTCGCCGGAAATTCACAACCGGTACGCCTGACGTACGCCACCGGTACACGTGACGACCCCTAACTATATTTAATATAACTAGATCCAGGGGAACTATTTGTGTCCGCCACGCGTTCTTTCTTACTAAAACTTTTTATTTTAATAAAACATAAAAGAGCCTGTCCCTCGGCCCGTCGAATTCGCAGAAAAATACGCCCTGCCAGGTGCCGAGCATGAGGCAGCCTTCGTGAACAGGTATGGTTTGCGATGCTCCAAGCAGACTTGATTTTATGTGGGCGTCGGAGTTGCCCTCGAGGAATGTTTCATACCGTAGCCTATCCATCCAGGCCAAAGACGATCTTTAGGGCATCGTCGATCTTTGACATCACGTCTTCTTCAAGTTCGCCGCGCACCCTGACAAGGCGCTCGGCGTAATCGACGGGCCTGGTCTGCAGGCAGTCAGCGACGGATTTTTTGGTCAGTCCGTTTCGGGGGGTCGGATCTATTTCCACGTTTGTGATAATCCTGGCCTTCTTTTCGCTCCAGGCCGTTACGGGCACCACCTGAACGACGGGAACGCGCTCGTTGTAAACGTCGTTGGTAACGACCACGCAGGGGCGAACTTTTCCCGTCTCGGAGCCCTTCGTGGGATCAAGGTCGATGTCTATTACCATCCCCCGTTTTAACACGCTCATGACGGCCACTCCGCGGTGTTTGCCTTCGTCCATTCTCGGGACTCGGCGTCCTCCTCGTAAACTTGGGCGTAAAGGGCCGCCGATTCGCGCAAACGTCGATTGGCCATATCCTTCACATATAGATCCAGGGCAAAACGAACCATTTCGCTTTTATCCTTGAATCCGAAGCGCTTGAACTGTTCAAGCAATTTGACGTGCGATTCATCGAGTCCGACCTTGACCTGTTTCATGTGAACCCTCCTTTAGGCCCTACATCTGGGTCCAATAAATAGTGCCATTGGTAACTGCTATTATAGGGTCTAGAAAATGGAGGGTCAAGCCGGCGAGTTGCCTCACCTAAAACCTAAACGAAAACGATTCGTTGCCTCACGAAAAAACCTGGACGAAAGGTTTACGATTTCTCCGGGGTCATTGACCTAGGAGGGAGGAAGGCACGGTTAGGCTGACGATAGACCGACTTTCCGAAGAGGTCAAGAAGCTTGCTCGGGTTATCGCGGATATGACGGAGGACGACGAAGTAATACAGCTGATCAAGACAATACCGGGAGCGGAGTTGATCACGGCAGCGACGATCCGGGCATTTACCGACGATATCCGACGGCAGCGAAGTACGCGGCATATGCCGGGCTGGTCCCATGTGTGCCGCCCCGTAACCCTCCGCCGGGAAGATTATCCCTTGATGACTCGAAGCAGGAACATGATAATGGCTATGACCAGGAGAATATGGATCATGCCCCCTATGGTGTTCGATGTCACAAGTCCTAAAAGCCATAGAACGACCAAAACAACAGCAATTGTTGTCAACATTCCGTTCACCTCACTATTTTCGATCCTCCCTTGCGGAAGGAACAGGATCCCCCCAAACCTATTGCGCCCTTGTAGAAATTAGGATGATCACAATTCCATGGGATCCTTTCACCATGTCAGCCATGGTACCGACATCTTCCTGGCCGGACATTCCCTGAACAACTTAACGAAAAAAGGATCATCGTTTCCCCGAAACCATATATATCTTTTATATCACGAACATATTATTTTGACAATAGGGCAAACTTTCAAAATAATAAAATTTTCTGCATGAAAATTCCACGTGAACTCGCTGGGAATTCACAACCGGTACACGTGACGACCCCACCCGGTACGCCTGGAGACCCCCTCCAGTACACGTAGCGACCCCCTCCGGTTCGCCTGGCGACCCCTAACTATATTTAATATAACTAGATTTATATAACTAGATCCAGGGGAACTATTTGTGTCCGCCACGCGTTCTTTCTTACTAAAACTTTTTATTTTAATAAAACATAAAAGCACCTGTCCCTCGGCCCGTCGAACTCGCAGAAAAATACGCCCTGCCAGGTACCGAGCACGAGGCGGCCTTCGTGAACGGGTATGGTTTGCGATGCTCCAAGCAGACTTGATTTTATGTGGGCGTCGGAGTTGTCCTCGAGGTGCGAATACTCTCCCTTACGCGGAGCCAAGTTCTTAAGCTGTCTCAAGATGTCCTCCCTGACGCTCGGATCGGCGTCTTCGTTTATCGTAACGGCCGCAGTGGTGTGGGGACATAAACCACACATAAGCCCTCCTTTATACCTGAAGACCTCACGTCCTCTTCCACCGTACGCGTAATGTCTATAAGCTCCTCACGAGCCTTAGTGCGCAACGTATGAGCCATAAACACCTAAAACACCTCCCATTGCTCATTCGTACCGAAGTGCATCTATGGGGTTTAAAAGGGAAGCCTTGTAGGCGGGGTACAAGCCGAAGACGATGCCAACCAATGCGGAAAAGCCAAAGGACAAGGCAACGGAGCCCGGAAGCACCACGGTCTGCCAGCTGAAGGCTTGCGACAGCACGTAAGACAGCAGCGCCCCAAGGAAGACCCCCACCGCTCCGCCGGTCATGGAAAGCATCCCCGACTCCACCAGAAACTGAAGCATTATGTCCTTTGAAGTCGCGCCGACGGCCATGCGAATACCTATCTCCCTGGTGCGCTCGGTGACGGAAACGAGCATTACGTTCATTATGCCGATACCGCCCACCAGCAGCGATACCGATGCTATAGAGCCCAAAAGAAGGGACATCACCTTCATGGATTCTTGGGCTGCTTCCATGGCCTGCTGCATATTTCTCACGGTGAAGTCGTCGTCCTGTGGATTTGATATCTTGTGGCGCTGTCTCAACAGCAGGGTCACCTCTTCCTGGGCTCTGTCCATTAGGTCTTCTGACTTGACCTTTACCGTTATGGAAGAAACCATGTCTGGTCTTGGCATGCCAAAAAGCCTCTTTTGCGCCGTCGTTACGGGCACCATGACTACGTCGTCCTGATCCCTGCCCCAGCTCGACTCGCCCTTGGGCTCAAGTACGCCTATCACCTGAAAGGGTATGTTTTTTATCCTAATCGTCTCCCCTACGGGGTCGGAATAGCCAAAAAGCTCTTGCGCCACGGTCGTCCCAAGTATGGCCACCTTGGCGGCACTTCTTATGTCCTGCTCCGTGAAGGGACGCCCCAACATCAGCTGCCAGTCGTTGACCACGAATACTCCTTCAGTAACGCCTGAAATTTGGGTTGACCAGTTTTGGTTTCCGTAGACCACCTGAGCCACCCCTGAGTATTGGGCCAGCACTTCTTCGATGGACGGACATTCCTCTTTTATGGCCGTGGCGTCGCTTAAAGTCAGCGAGGGGATGCTGCCGGCGCCCATGCGGATGCCTCCCGAGGTTACCGTCCCGGGCCGTATCGTGAGCAGATTGCTTCCCATGCTGGACATGACGCTTTTTATCTGAAAAGTAGCGCCCGCACCCAGCGCAAGCATAGCTATGACCGCCCCAACGCCTATGACTATGCCTAACATGGCAAGGCCCGATCGCATCTTGTTTGAAACTATGGCCCTGAAGGAAACGCGGCAGGTCTCGACAAAGGATATCATTCGACATCCACCCGACTTTCGACTGTTTCCTTCGACCCGTCGCTCGATATCAAGCCGTCTAAAACACCTATGACCCTCTTTCCATAGCTTGCGATGTTGCTGTCGTGAGTCACGAGCACCACCGTTATGCCCCGTTTTTCGTTCAAACTCACCAACATTTCCATTACCTGAGCACCGGCCTTGGAATCCAGGCTTCCCGTCGGCTCGTCGGCCAAAAGAAGGGGGGCATCGTTCACCAGCGCCCTAGCTATGGCCACTCTCTGCTGCTGGCCTCCCGAGAGCTGGTTCGGCCTGTGATCGGCCCAATCAAGCAAACCCACCAGCTCCAGCGCCTCCTCGGCCTTCCGCTTTCGCTCTGCCGTTGGAAATCCCGCGTAGAGCATGGGAAGTTCCACGTTTTCCATGGCATTCATCCTGGGAAGGAGGTTAAACCCCTGAAATACGAAGCCGATCTTTGCGTTTCTGACGCGGGCCAGCTCATCTCTCGTCATGTCGGTGATCTCCCTGCCGTCCAGCAGATAGGAGCCGGACGTGGGCACATCCAGGGCTCCCAATATGTGCATGAGGGTTGATTTGCCCGACCCCGAAGGACCCATTATTATCACGAATTCTCCCTTTTCGACAGAAAAGGAAACCCCCTTCAGGGCCTCGAACTCCACGCCGTCCATCCTGTAAACCTTTCGTACGTCTTTCACCTCTATTAACGCCATTTCCAACCCCTCTCCCTAGAAGGGAAATCTCCTTGCGCTTGCCCTTCCCTTTGTGGAGCCTGCTTCCTCGCCGATTATGACGCGATCGCCCTCTTTAAGATCGTCGCTTTTTATCTCCACGTAAGCTCCGTCGGTTATTCCCGTCTCTACCTGTACGGGAAGGGGGCGTCCCTCCTCCAGTACCCAAAGGACCCGGCCTCGCAGGAGTTCTCCTTCGTAAGCGGAAGGCCTGTACCTGAAGGCAGCGCTCGGCACAGCTAGGACGTTCTCCTTTTTATCGGTAATTATGGTCACGTTTGCCGTCATGCCGGGTTTTAACATCAAATCGGGATTGGACACGTCGATAATCACAGGATAGGTCACGACGTTTTCAACCACGCTTGAAGCTATCCTCACCTGCTTTATCCTGCCCGAAAAGATGGCGTTGGGGTAGGCATCGACTGTGAAGGTCACGCTAAGGCCTTCTTTGACTTCCCCTATGTCTGCCTCATCGACGTTCGTTTCGATCTGCATTTTGGTGAGGTCTTGGGCTATCGTAAAAAGCGTAGGCGTTTGAAAGCTTGCAGCCACCGTCTGTCCTACGTCCACGTCGCGGGAGACCACTATGCCATCTACGGGAGAGTAGATCCTGGTGTAGCCGAGGTCGGTCTCGACCTTCTTTAATGAAGCCTGAGCCTGAAGGACGTTCGCATCGGCCTCGCTTACGCCTGCCACTGCAAGGTCGTAGTTGGTCTGGGCAGAATCTAGGTCGCTCCTTGCGATTAAATCCCTCTCCCAGAGCATCTTCTGGCGGTCGAGGTTTCTTTTCGCATCGGCAAGGGTGGCCTGTGCCCTCTGCAGCCCGGCCTTTGCCTGCATGAGGTTGGCCTTTGCCTGCTCCACCTGAGCTTCAAAGGTGGTGGGATCTATGAGGGCTATTATCTGCCCCTTATTCACGATGGAGTTGTAATCTACGTAGATTTCCCTTATAGTCCCTGAGACCTGAGTTCCCACTTCTACGGTCGTCACCGCCGAAACGTTTCCTATGGCAGTCACGAAAGAAGAGATATCGCACCTTTCGACGGGCGCCATATCGTAGTATACGCCCTCCTTCCTGCTAAAAAACCCCCTGCCAAAGGCCGCGAAAAGCACCGCTCCTATGACGAGGACAAATAACATCTTCTTTTTCACGGTAAATTCTCTCCCATCGCGCTTTTAAGCGTAATTTCGGCCATCCTGTAATCGTAAAGTGCCTGAACGTAATTTTTCCTGGCGTCGTTTAAAGCCACCGTGGCATCCGTAACCTCTATGGGGCTTCCAACTCCCGCCTGATATCTTCCAAGGGCCAGCTCCAGGTTTTCCTCCGCCTGCCTTACCATAAGCCTGGACACTTCCACGCTTTCGCCGTATTCGATCAAGGAAAGATAACCCTCTTCGATTTCGAGGGAGATGTTGTTTCTCAAGGATGAAGTGGCCAACTTAACTTCCTCCAGGTTGGCGGCTGCTTCCTTCGTCTGATATTCCACGAGATGTCCGTCAAAAAGGGGAATGCTCATGGTCATGCCGAAGTTCCATCCCTCATCCAGGGGGAAATCCCTGCCCTCAAAATTATAGGCTGCGTAGGCCGAAAGAGTCGGAGAATCGCCTCTGGCAGCAAGCTCCAGCGATTTTTGTGCCGTGACCTCGCTGGTTTCCTGAGCCTTGAGGTCCGGCCTGTTGTCAAAAGCCCTCGCCAGCGCCTCCTGTTTCGTTATATCGTAGACCTTGAAGTCCATGTCATCGGCTATGTCATAGGAGGGCGTGTCGGCAAAGCCCATGGCGTTGCTCAAGGTCTTCCAGGCTATCTCAAGCGAGGATCTGGCCTTTATTAGCTCGAGGCGGGCGTTGCTCAAATCCACCTGCGCCTTCGTTACATCGAAGCGGGGCGCCGTACCTGCTTCGTAAAAGCCCTGAGCCTGCCTTAAGTGTTCCTCAAACTGTCTCACCGTATCCTCGGCCACGGAGACGTTTCTCTTAGCAGCCAGCACCCCGTAGTAGGCCTCCGAGACGCCGTAGGCAATATTTCTTTTCCTGTTGTCCGCCTCAAATCCTGTCGCTGTGACGTTTTCTCTCTCAATGCCTATCTTCCTTTCCCGCTGACCGAAGTCGGTTATAACTTGAGATAGGGAGATGTTGCTGGAGTAATTTGAGTGGGTGCTTCCGCCTGCTGGAGAGCTTCTCGAGTAGTTGGTGGATGCGGACAGCTCGGGGTAATTTTGCGACATTGCCTGGCCAACCCTGCTTTCCTGGGCTTCAACCTTCTTTTGAGCGCCCATGACGTCGGGATGGGCCTGAAGGGCTATCTCTATACATTGCTCCAAGGTTAAAAGATCGCCCTCTTGTAGCATTAAGGTCTCGGCCTGAGAAGGCGAAGGTCCGAATAAAGCTGCCGAATAAATAAAAATTGACGCCAAGATTAATTTAGTCCGAGCCTTCAAATGCATTTTGCTCCTTTCTATCTTTTTCTGTAATTTTATTATAATATTTATGCAATGCAATCCGTACTTACACCTACACCTGTTTTAACATTAAAGTCCTGTTAAGGCCACTGAATTCGAAAAAAGGAGTGATGTAGGGTTGGACATAATGTCATTGCTGGGTAAAAGGGTCACCGAGAGGATCAAACCTTCCGCCATCACGGAGATGATGATACTCGTAAAGAAACACAAGGCAATTTCGCTGACGGCGGGCGAGCCCTCGAGCGAGATGTATCCCGTAGATCTGCTGCGGGAGACCATCGAGAGGGCTTTGAGGGATCCCGGAATCCTCAGCTACTACCCCCTTTCCACGGGGATAACGGAGCTTAGGGAATGGATAGCCGAATGGATGAAGGAAGACGGACTTTTGCCGCAAAGCTACGGCGGGGAAAACGTGATAATGACTAACGGGTCGCAGGACGGGCTTAACCTCGTTTCCGAGGCCTTTGTAGAGGCGGGCGACACGGTGCTTACGGAAAGCCCAACTTATCCGGAGGCCCTTCTTGCCTTCGGCAAGGAAGGGGCAAGGTTCGTAAGCGTCCCCGTCGACAAGGACGGCCCTATAATCGAGGAAATGGAAAGGGTTTTATCTCAAAACAAGGTTAAACTCTTTTACACGATAGTGAACTTCCAAAATCCCTCGGGCTGTGTGACGACGGAGGAGCGGAAGAAAAGGATATTGGAGCTGGCCTCGCGGTACGGCTTTTTGATCATAGAAGACGATCCCTACAGATACCTCAGGTACGAGGGAAAACACGCAGGGTCTTATATCGGCTTAGCCCAAGATGAGGACAGGGTCATATATCTTGGAAGTTTCTCGAAGATCATAGCGCCGGGCATAAGGTGCGGATATATGGTCGTGCCCTCAAAGATCACATCTCAAATGGGAGAACTTGTGCTTGCGACGAAGCTGTCCCTTCCGGCATTTCTGCAGAGGGCGACCTGGGAACTGTTGCGAAATATCGACATGAAAGCCCACCTTGCCAAGCTGGCCGATACCTACAGGACAAGAAGGGACGCTCTGCATCGCTTTTTGCAGGAAAAGGCGGTGCCTCAGGGCATGACCTACGACCTGCCCAAGGGAGGGTTTTTCATCTGGGCCCGCGTGCCGTGGCTGAAGGACTGCTTCGACTTTGCCAAATTTGCGGTGCTTGAAGAAAAGGTAGGCGTCGTTCCTGGGGCTGCCTTTTATCCCGACGTCTTGACTGCCGACAGATCCACCTTGAGGCTTTCCTTCGCGAAGGTCCCGCCGGAAACTGCCGAAGAGGCGGGCGAAAGGCTTGGAAGGGCTTTGTCCAGATATAAGGAAACCGGATAAAAAGACAAGGATACGAAGTTGGCCCCAAAGCATATGCTCGGCTTTGGGGCCAACTTTTTCAGTTTAAGAAACAGGATGCCATACCTATATTTCAACTACCTGAGATGCCTGTAAGCCTGCCCACGCGGTCGTACGGCTAATACAATTACCGCATTAGCGGAGTTATCTATTGTATAAAGTATCCGCCACCCGCCGACGCGGGACGAGCGCAGCCCTTCCATATCCGTCAACGGCTTGCTCAACCGTGGATCGAGCGGATCATCGGACAGTTCGTGCAGCCGACTGCGGATACGTTTTTCAAGTTTGGAGTCCATGCGGTCTAAAGTTTTTACGGCTTCACGGGAGAGTCTTACTTCATAATTCACAGTCTTTTATCTTGCTCGTACTCTTTCAGCGTCACATATCTGCCGGCTTTGATGTCTTCCAGGCCGCGCTTTACAGCTTCCAGGTCATCCCTGCTCAACTTCTCTTCATCGTCATTGCTTGTCTTTAAAAATGCCTTTAGGTCGCTTTCTCTGATCCGCCACACGCTGCCCACTTTGATTCCTTTTAATTTTCCCTGCCAAAGCCATTTTTTTATCGTCACAGGCGAAAGCGAAAGGATTTCGGCCGCATCCTTTGGCGTAAGTAGCTTTTCCATTTCTATCACTTCCTAACGGTTCCTATTTGTTGTTAATAATTGCTATTCCTGTCTACGGCAATATGATACCACATATTAAATTCTATATCATCTTTTTTCATATCAATACGAACAATCAAACTGGACCGACCTCGGACGTCTAATTTAACATTTGTGCATTTTAGTGTAAAATTATATGCGTAACTCTGTCTTGATCACAAAAATGAAAAGGGGGAGAGCACATTGAGAGTAACCCTAACAGCGATCAAGGCCGACATAGGAAGCATTGGAGGGCACATTCGCCCCAGTGTTTCGCTGCTCAAGGAGGTGGAAAGGTCGCTTCAGCCTCATCTGGGCAGTGATTTCATCGATTTCCGCCTTTCCTACACGGGAGACGACATCGCCATATTGATGACCCACACTCACGGCACGGACAACCCACTCATCCACCAGATAGCCTGGGACGCCTTCAAGGCTGCCGCCGACGTGGCAAAGAAAGAGGGCCTCTATGGTGCGGGGCAGGACCTGCTTAAGGACGCCTTCTCCGGCAATATAAGGGGGCTTGGCCCCGGCATCGCCGAGATGGAGTTCGAGGAAAGAAAAAGCGAGCCTTTCCTGCTTTTTGCCGCCGACAAGACCGACCCTGGAGCCTACAACCTCCCTTTGTATCTGGCCTTTTGCGATCCCATGTACTGCAGCGGGCTGCTTCTTTCGCCGAACATGTTCAAGGGGTTCAAGTTTGAGATCATGGACGTCTCATACACCGAGGGCGACAAAGTAATAGCTCTCGTTGCCCCCGAGGAGCTCTACGACATCGCGGCGCTGCTTCGGGATCCGGAGCGTTACGTTGTAAAAGCTGTTTATTCAAGGACAACAGGGGAGATAGCGGCCGTCGCCAGCACAACAAGGCTTCACAACATAGCCGGCAAATACGTGGGGAAAGACGATCCCATCCTTTTAGTCAGGGTCCAGGGCAGTTTTCCTGCCACGGGAGAGATTCTTGAGCCTTACGCGCTGGTACCTTACGTAGGCGGCTTCATGAGGGGCAGTCACCAGGGGCCTCTCATGTCCGTCAAGCGAAACAGCTCCGTGTCCTTCTTCGACGGCCCGCCAATCGTAAGCTGCACCGCCTACTGCGTCAAGGAGGGCAAGCTGTCCGAGGAAGCCGACGCCTTTGACCATCCCTTCTGGGATTACGTGAGGGAGATAGCCTCGAAAAAGGCAATAGAGCTGCGCAGGCAAGGATTCTACGGAAATGCCATGCTGCCCTACGGGGAACTCGAGTACGGCGGCATAGTCGAAAGGCTCCAGGCCTTGGAAGGCAAGTTCGAGATCAGGCATTAACTGCAATCCGGGCGGGAGAAAGTCTTCCGTCCGGATAATGTTAATCCATAAGAAGAGGTGGAGGGTTATGTCAAAGAAATCACGTCTGGACCTCATGAAGATGAAGGAAAAGGGCGAGCCCGTAGCATGGATAACGGCTTACGACTTTCCCACGGCATCCTTTGCCGAACAGGCAGGGATGGACATGATCTTGGTAGGAGACAGCTTAGGGATGGTATTGCTGGGCTACAAGGGGACCATACCTGTGACGATGGAAGAATGCATCACCTGCTGCAAGGCAGTGCGAAGAGGTGCTCCTAATACCTTTTGCATAGGCGATATGCCCTTCATGTCATACCAGATATCCGACGAAGACGCCGTCTATAACGCCGGAAGGTTTTTAAAGGAAGCCGACATGGACGCCGTGAAACTTGAAGGCGGAAGAAGGGTCATAACGAGGATAAAGGCCATTGCCGACGCAGGGATCTTGGTCATGGGACATATCGGTCTTACCCCTCAAAGTTCAGGAGTACTTGGGGGATTTAAGGCACAGGGCAGAGACCCAAAAAGCGCCAGAGACCTAATAATGGACGCCCGAGCCATAGAGGAAGCCGGAGCTTTCGCCCTACTTCTTGAAGCGGTGCCGCCAGAACTAACCAAATTCATAGCAAAAGACCTTTCCATACCCGTTTACTCTATAGGAGCAGGAGCTCCCTGCGACGGACAGCTTCTCATATGCGGAGACATGCTCGGGTTATTCCAGGCCTTCACTCCCAAGTTCGTAAAGAAGTACGCAAATGTTGCGGAAGTTGAGACAGAAGCCTTCAAGGCTTTCATAGAGGACGTCAAGACGGGCAAATTCCCGGAGGATCAGCACTGCTACCACATACTGCCCGAGACGGCTGAGGAATATCAGAAGATGCTTGAGGAGTTAAGAAGATAGGGAGGTTATATCATGCAATTCTCGAAAAGAAGTTATGTTCTTCCAGCTTCTCCAATCCGTAAGCTTGAACCATATTTGGAAGAGGCTTTGAGTAGAGGAGTGAAAGTTTATCCACTCCATATAGGTCAACCGGACGTCGAAACTCCAAAGGGGTATTTTGAAGCTTTGAAAGCATATAATGGCAAAGTGCTATCATATGGAAGGTCACAGGGAGAACTAAAACTCATTGACAAAATTGTAGAATATTACAATAACATTAAAATACCATTGGAACGAAAAGATGTATTGATCACAAATGGAGGCAGCGAAGCCTTACATTATGCAATGCTAATAGTCTGTGATCCAGGAGATGAGGTAATCATTCCCGAGCCGTTCTATCCTTCCTATGCAGCCTTTATTGCCTCAGCATTGGGAAACATTGTTCCGATAACAACTAAAGCAGAGGACGGATTTCACCTGCCAGCTAAAGATGAGATAGCCAAACTTATTACCTCCAGGACAAAAGCTATACTTATTAGCAACCCTGGAAATCCTACCGGAATTGTGTATTCACGAGAGGAATTAGAGTCCCTTGCAGACATAGCAATTCAAAATAACTTAATCATCATTGCGGACGAGGTGTATAGGGAGTTTGTGTATATGGATAGTCCTTACACTAGCCTAGGGCATATCGACCGAATACGTGATCGTGTTGTAATTGTAGATTCGATTTCAAAAAGATACAGCGCATGTGGGGCTCGTATAGGTTGCTTGGTTAGTAAAAACGAAGAATTTATGTCACTTGCTTTAAAATATTGTCAATCTCGGGGTTGTCCACCACTCCTTGAACAACTCGGAGCTGCCGCTCTCTATGACACGCCCATATCCTACATTCGCAAAGTAAATAAAGAATATCGTGAACGAAGGGATATTCTGTTTGAAGGGCTTAAAAGTATTCCTGGGGTAATTTGTAAACAACCAGATGGAGCTTTTTATATAATGGCCAAACTTCCGGTCCTTGATGCAGAAAAATTTGTCATCTGGATGCTCCAAGATTTTGCTTTAGATGATGAAACTATTTCAGCTGCTCCTGGAGAGGGTTTTTATGCAACGCCTGGCTTGGGAAAATCGGAAATTCGTATGTCCTACGCGCTGCAAAAAGAAGACTTAAAAAAGGCAGTGAGAATACTTGCAGAAGCTCTTTCTGTATATCCGGGGTGATCTCAAGATTAGATGTGTGATTTTAAACAAACATACATAAATTGAAGAGTCTTTTAAAGCTTCGAATTTTAAGTATGGGTCAGGTGATAAAACTTGGCAAAAATAAAGGTAGGCGTTATTGCGGGCACTTCAGTCGATACTGCTATGGGAGCAAGTGTGCTAGAAGCACATGGCTATGAAGCATTGAAATGTCCTATTAGCCAACGCACAGAGGAACAAACTATTTTACAGGTACTACATAGAGAGCAACTGACTAGGATTACGTTAGAAAAAATAGAATGGTTAAAGGCAAATGGTGTAGATGGAATATTAATCTACTGTAATTCCCTTAGTACATCGGTAGATTTAGATTGGATTAGAGAAAAATCCGACATTATTATCGTAACACCTCTCGATGTCTACAAAAAAATAGCGAAGGCTTATTACAAAATTGGAGTTTTAGCTGCTAATTGCCAGAGTGCAGGTGGAATTGAAAAGATTTTTTACGATAACAACCCTGATATACTTGTTGTAGGGGCTGGCATGATGCCTGTAGTACAGGCCATTGAAGCATCGATGGGGCCTTCGAATATAGTTAATTCCCTTGGCATTAAGGAAATTGTAAGAGGTATGCTTGCTATGGGAGTAGAAACAATAGTGTTGGGTTGTACTCACTTCCCCTACTTTGTGCAGGAACTAAAGTCTATATGTGACGTGCCCGTTTATGATCCAGCTAGTGAAATGATAAATTTACTAAGTCTTGCCCTAAACGCCTGAAACAAGATTTTAAGAGGTGATATGTGTTGTTCATTAATAGCGAGCTCAAAGATCAAATTATTACATCTTGCCAGGAACTAATCCGTAGACCAAGCCTGTCAGGCAACGAGAAAGAGGTGGCGCAATACATTGCTAAAACTATGGAAAGACTTGGGTTCGACAATGTCGAAAGCGATAAGTTTGGGAACATAATCGGAACAATTATTTTAGGGAAGGGCGGAAGCAGCATTCTTTTTGATGGACACATGGATCACGTTGATGTAAGCGACCCCTCAAAATGGAAATACGATCCTTATGGCGGCAAAATAGAAAACAATCGTATTTACGGACGTGGTGCCACTGACATGAAAGGGAATATTGCCGCTATGATGCATGCAGCATCATATATTAAAAATAATTTAAGAAATCACATTGATGGCATTATTTATATTGCTTGTGTCGTCCATGAGGAGTGTTTTGAGGGTGTGGCATCTCAAGAAGTAGCAAAAAATTATAAACCGGACTTCGTCGTCATAGGGGAGCCATCTGGTTTGACGCTAAAAAGAGGACAACGTGGGCGAGCCGAGTTGGTTTTAGAAACTTACGGTAAGACTGCTCATTCTTCTAATCCAGAAATTGGGCTTAATGCAATCAAAAAAATGGCAGCATTGATTGTAGAAATAGAAAAAAGTTTTATTCCAAAAAAACATGACTTTCTTGGGAAAGGTATTTTAGAAATAACTGATATCATATCTTCTCCTTATCCAGGAGCGAGCGTGGTGCCAGATTTGTGCCGCGCAACCTATGATAGGCGTCTACTGCCAAATGAAGCTGAAGAAGAAATATTAGACCAAATTGAGAATATAATAAATATGTTGCATGTTAAAGATCCTTCTTTAACGGCAAAGGTTTATTTAAGCGAAGGCTCGGCGCGTTGTTATACTGGTGCAACAATTAAAGCAAAACGCTTTGCCCCAGCATGGATTTATGATGAGCATCATACCTTCGTCCAAGCAGCACACACAGGCTTGCTCTCTGTAGGACAAAAGCCTACGATATCTCACTATGCTTTTTGTACGAATGGCAGCTATTATGCAGGTAAAGCAAAGATTCCCACGGTGGGATATGGTGGCTCCCATGAACACCTTGCTCATGTCACAGATGAATATATCGAAATTGAGCATTTACTCCTCGCTTGTGAAGGCTATATTGGTATCACCAGGTCGTTTTTTAAAAAAATAGCAAAAAATAAATAAAAGGAGGGGTAGTTATGACGTTGGAAGGAATACTTAATTGGATAACTGGTGTTTTATGGGGGCCACCAATGATGGTCTTTATCTTGGCGGCGGGTTTGTATTTTACCATTGGTTCTAAATTCTTTCAAATCAGAAAATTTGGTCTAATTTTTAAGGAAACGTTGGGGAAAATAGGTTTTAGTCATGGGGAAGAAGGTTCTATGACACCTTTCCAAGCTACAGCAGCCGGTATAGGGGCTGTGGTAGGTGCTGGCAATATTGCTGGTGTGGCTGTAGCTATTACTTTTGGCGGTCCTGGAGCTATATTTTGGATGTGGATTACTGCAATTTTAGGAATGGTTGTGAAAACAGTAGAGGTAAGCATAGGTATTCACTATAGAACTAGAATTGGCAATACCGTTTACGGAGGACCTATGCATTTCATTTCCAAGGGATTGGGCCCAAAATGGGAATGGTTAAGCATTTTATATTCAATATGCCTTTTTTTAGGGGTCCTTATGACTTCAACGCTTGTCCAACCTCACACCATGGGAGTAGCTATGAAAACCATGTTCAATATTCATCCACTAATAACAGTTAGTTTTGGGGTTATTGTAACTGGTATTACTATTATTGGAGGTTTCTCTGTTATCGGGCGGGTTTCAGAGAAGTTGACACCAATAATGGGTTTAGTTTACATTGTTGGTGCTTTAATTGTGATTGGAATGAATGCCAAAAATATACCCAGCTCTTTTGGACTCATCTTTTCCCATGCATTGTCCCCAACTCCTGCAATGGGAGGGTTCGCAGGGGCTGCTGTAGCTTATACACTGCGACAGGGAATTGCTCGAGGTCTTTTTTCAAATGAAGCAGGCTTAGGGACAGCTGCATTAATACATTCCACTGCCCGTACAGATCACCCCGTGCGCCAGGGGCTATGGGGTGCTTTTGAAGCATTCTTCGATACAATTATAATTTGCTCAATTACGGCGTTAGTAATTCTTTCAACTGGCATGTGGACATCTGGTTTGACTGGTGCTGAGCTAACAATGGCTTCATTGGAATCTACCCTTGGAATAATAGGGAGATATGTCGTTGGTTTTGGAATCTTGACCTTTGTTATTTCTACCATGATCAGCTACTACGTTTGTTTTGAGACCGCTGTCACTAAGCTTTTTGGAACAAAATTAATATTTCCTATGAAGTTCGTTTTTCTCGCACCTGCACTCATCTTTGCAACCAGGCCAACTCCAGTTATATGGCTCTTTACGGACATTTTTGTCGGCATATTAGCTGTGCCTAACTTAATAGGTTTATTATTATTAAGTCCTGTATTCTTTAAAAAGTTATTACCCGATTTCCTTGAAAATTATAAATCAGGGAACTTCCGTTATCCAGCCAGGATCGATAAATCTTAAATCATGATATTTCTTGCCGTTTAAAACTCAGCTAGCTTCTTTTTAATTTCTTATTAAAAATTTTAGGAGGTAAAAGCAATGAAACTTGACACCGTTTCCAATTTCATGGAGAGATGTGGGATTCCTGGAAGGGACAGGTATGATCTGCCATCAAGTGACAAGAGGTTTCCAGATGGTGCCTCTTATAGGATTGAAATATCAGGAGTAGAAGGTCCCAAAGTGTTGGAAGCCATTATAAAAGAGAAAAACAGGAGAAATTTGCCTGTTCACAGGGTGGTTTCTTTCTGTCAAGGTGGAACCCTCTTTAGCGACCAAGAGCTTAAAGACTTCGCACAGATGGCAGCAGAGGAAAAAATCGAGGTAATAGCGATTGCCGGCCCCAGGAATGCTTGGGATGGAGGAAGACAGGCTGTGGCGCCAGAGGGGCAAAAATCAGGGGGTATGCATCACAGAGGTTGCGATGAGTTACGAAAGGTCATAGCAGACCTGTATAGAATGTATGAAATTGGGCTTAGGGGATTCATGTTAGTCGATATGGGATTGCTTGATTTAGTCAGGCAAATGCAAGAAAATGGGGACTTCCCGAAAGATGTTGCTATAAAGCTTTCTGTCTGGGCTGGAGTAAGTTCGGCTGCCGGCGCAAGACTTGCAGAAAAACTTGGAGCTAGCTCATATAACCCTATTGCAGATTTAACTTTACCGCAGCTTGCAGCGATGCGCCAAGTTACTTCTATCCCTATTGACTATTATATATGGACATTTGAATCATTTGGCGGAACACAGAGGTTTTATGACGCCCCCGAGGTTGCAAGAATTTGCTCTCCCTGCTATTTCAAATTCGAGCCCGGGCCAGGTTCGGGGCTTATGTACACTTCTTGGTCTACCGATGAAGAACATATGCGATTGTGTGAAAAGAAAGTTAAATGGGCTGAGTGGGTTATAAATCACATTCAAGAAAACGATCCTGATATTACTGTTTCAAAACAAGGACCATCAGATTTGCATATTCCTAAAATCTAGAAAAATAAAAGCATCAAACAAAATTTTATTTGTTTAGGAGGAAATCTACATGTCAAAGAAATCACGTCTGGACCTCATGAAGATGAAGGAAAAGGGCGAGCCCGTAGCATGGATAACGGCTTATGACTTTCCCACAGCATCCTTTGCCGAACAGGCAGGGATGGACATGATCTTGGTAGGAGACAGCTTAGGGATGGTACTGCTGGGCTACAAGGGGACCGTATCTGTGACGATGGAAGAATGCATCACCTGCTGTAAGGCAGTACGAAGGGGTGCTTTAAATACTTTTTGCATAGGCGATATGCCCTTCATGTCATACCAGATATCCGACGAAGACGCCGTGTATAACGCAGGAAGGTTTTTGAAGGAAGCCGACATGGATGCCGTGAAACTTGAAGGCGGAAGAAGGGTCATAACGAGGATAAAGGCCATTGCCGACGCAGGGATCTTGGTCATGGGACATATCGGTCTTACCCCTCAAAGTTCAGGAGTACTTGGGGGATTTAAGGCACAGGGCAGAGACCCAAAAAGCGCCAAAGACCTAATAATGGACGCTCGAGCTATAGAGGAAGCAGGAGCTTTCGCCCTACTTCTTGAGGCGGTGCCACCGGAATTAACCGAATTCATAGCAAAAGACCTTTCCATACCCGTTTACTCCATAGGAGCAGGAGCTCCCTGCGACGGACAGCTTCTCATATGCGGAGATATGCTAGGGTTATTCCAGGCCTTCACTCCAAAGTTCGTAAAGAAGTACGCAAACGTCGCAGAAGTTGAGATAGAGGCCTTCAAGACATATATAGAGGACGTCAAGACGGGCAAATTCCCGGAGGATCAGCATTGCTACCACATACTGCCCGAGACGGCTGAGGAATATCAGAAGATGCTTGAGGAGTTAAAGAGAAAGTAAGGAGGGTTAAAGCCATGAGTTGCGGAGGAATTTTGTGTGAGGAGGCTTTAAGGAGTTTAAATTGCTATCTCGCCGACCCCAACAGCAAGCTGGTAAGGGACATATCGAACGTCATCAAGAAGTATGGATCCCCTTCGGAGATAAACGAAAGGGCCTGCGAGGCAAGAAAGTTGCCGAATTTGCTCCAGCGCCTGGGCAGGATAAATTCGCCTTACCTCAAGGACCTGGAATGGCTCATCGAACAAAAGGAAAAGAGGGCCTTCGTATCTATAAGCGAGTTTCGGGCAAAGGTGTTGGGCGAAAAGGCCTCATCGATGCAGTTCGACGAGTCAACTGCCGTCACCCTTGAGATTAGTGCCCTTCAATACTTCCCCTGGTTCATAAGCGAGGCTAAAAGGGCTATCGAAAAGCGCGAGCTAATGCCGGGACGTTTCATTAGGGTAAGAAACATGAAGGAACAGGAGCACGATAATGGAGACATCATGGCCGTCGCGGCCGCTGCCCAGATTGCAGGGGCAAGCTGGGTCGAGACGTTAGATACCAAGGGAACCGACGGATCGAACATTCACCTGGGGGGACCGCAGACGCTCACGGGCTACTTCACGGGCGTCGGACAGCCCAACGACCACCCTGTTCAATGGGTGGACGAATACCTTTACTATGCCACCAACTACGGGATCCGTGAGGTATTGAACATCAACCCCGGTTCGGTGCTAGCTGGGCTGATACTCTACAGGTTGGGAGTCGACATCAAGTTTAAGATATCGGTCTTCATGGGCACCGATAACCTTTACTATCTGTTCATAATATTTGCCCTGGCCAAGACGCTCGCCCGAGAGGACGGCTCTACGGCGCTGTCAGGAATAAACGTGTCCAACTCGGTAAATGCCAAGACACTCCTTGCCATGGCGCAGATGCGCAGGGACTTGGGGTTAGAAGATAAGGTCAGGATAGAACACCACATAACGGAGGCCTACAAGAGCATAGTAATACAGCCTTACTGCCGAAGAGACGACCTGTTTTTGGCAGTAGAGCACGGCATACCCAACATCTCTGCCAAACATGAGGGAGGCGACCCTGAAGACGAGGTCAAACTGGACCATCCTTCCGACATACTCGACTACTTCAGGGCCAAGGCCGAGGTTGAGGAGGCCGGAGACCTCAAAAAGTTGGAGCAAAACTATATCTACAAGCACATCGCCTTGAACCGCACGGCCGAGGAGCTCACCAAGAGAGGATTTTCCTTCCTAGCCGCCACAGGATTGCACTCAAGGTAATTTAAAAAGCGCTGCCTAACACAAAAGCCCTACCCTTTAAAGGATAAGGCTTTTGTGTTAGGGGCATTTTCAGGTTTTATTTGGTCACCACTTCGGTGGCAGGGATCACCTTCGGTTCTGTCTCTGAAAAGCCCTTCACCAACACTGGAATGATGATAAGAGGAATAGCGAGCACACCAAGGGTGCCGTAACCTTTGGAGATCAACGGGAGAAGGCCAAAAAGCGCAATACCCCACGTTACCGCCACATACACCAGTGAGGACATGATATGAGTGGCCCTGGCTCCCTTAGCCGTAGCCTTGTCGCCTAAACGCTCCTGTAGCGCCACAACGATCCTTTTAGCTCCACCGTAAACGCAGCTGACCCCCGTAGATATGACAGCCAAAAGTATGAGCCCCGATACTATTCCACCGGCTGCCCCCTCTCCGACGGAGTGACGGGCTATGTAAATGATGGGAACCACTTCGTTGTTTATGGCAGGATAATGTGTCAATGCCCCCGCAGTTGCCAGCCATAAAATGACAGCATTTACGATAAAGCCGTAAAGAGAAGCTCTAAAGACGTCTTGTTTTGTTTTAAGCACATCGGCAACGGATACAAAAGCCCCTATGAGGCAAACCTGAAAGCCCGCATAGGTAATCGCTTTCCATACGGCTCCTCCCGCTCCCTTGGGAGAAGGGGCTTGAAGAATTACCTGTTTTAATAGCGGGAAATTTACCACAAGGTTAGTGGCATAAACTGCCACCATCCCGCCTATTATCAAAACGGCCATAACCGTCGCGGCGCGTCTTACCACCTCTGCGCCAAATATGGTAAGCAAAAGTATTAAACCCGCAATTATAATGGTATTTAAAACATAGGGAGAGCCAAAAAGCTCCTTCAGAACCGACCCTCCCGTTGCAAAGGCTACGGATGTGGCAGTGAGCAGGATCAGGTTGTACATTATGGAGTTTGCCGTTCCAAACACCGCACTGTAACGTCCGTAAAACTTCTTCCCCCAGGAATGGTAGTCGAAAGCCCGATGAACGACCGAGCCCTTCCAGGCGAAATAATAGACAAATGCCATTACCGTCAGGGCAATAAAGGGTGTGAAAATGGCATACCAGCCATATGATACGTAGAAATCAACCAATTGCCTGCCCGAAGAAAAACCACCGCCAAAATGTGTCGTAAACCATACAAAGGCCAACGAAAGCGCAGCAGCCCTCGTCCCTGTCCCCTTCGTCATATTTCATCACCTCTTACTCTTATCACTCATAATAGTATTGCAGATGCTAAAACTAATTAAATCACTCAAAGAGCTTGCCAGGGTTTAAGATCCCGTTGGGATCGAAGGCCCTTTTTATCCCTCGCATCACCTCAAGCTTGCTTTTCGCCTCGTATTTCATGAAGGTATGTTTCTTTAAGAAACCGACGCCGTGCTCGCCGCTTCCGACTCCTCCTAAGCTTATGGCCACGCCTATGAGCTCATCGACTATGTTTTCTACAAAATCAGGCCATTCCTCAAGGGGGATGCGGTCAGGCTTGAAAAATAGCGGATGGATGTTGCCGTCGGCGATATGGCCTCCCAGGGCGATCGTAATGTCATATTTCTTGGCTGCCTCTTCTACGGCCTTAACCATCTCCGATATCTTTGACATAGGCACGACCATGTCTCCGCTAAGTGAAGCGTTGGGATCCACAGCGCGTACGGCCTCTGCAAAGCTCTCCCTCACCTTCCAGATGTTTCGCGACTCCGTGCTGCTTTCGGCGGTGAAGACTTCCATGGCGCCGTGTTCCAGGCAGGTCTCGCCCACCTTTTCTATGTACATATCCAGCTGTTCGGGCGTCTGTCCCTCCACCTGAATTATGAGGAAGGCCTTCGCCTCATCCTGCATGGGAAACGTGGTGTTGTGGTATTGCGTAGCACATTTCGCGGAGAGCTGGTCCATGAATTCGCAGGCCATTAGCACCACTCCAGCCCTTAAAATTGCAGCGACTGCCTCGACGGCCTCCTCGATTGATGGGAAGGGCGCGAGAAAGGTGACGGTGTCTCCCGGTGCCGGCTCTAGGTTTAATATGGCCTTCGTCACCACTCCAAGCGTCCCCTCGGAGCCTATGATGATTTGAAGCAGGTCGTAGCCCCAGGTCTGCTTTCTTATCCTGCCGCCAAGCTGCAGGACGTCTCCCGTGGGAAGCACAACCTCGATTCCAAGGACGTGTCGCCTCGTGCTTCCGTATCTGATGACCTTGGCCCCGCCGGCATTGGTGGCGATGTTGCCCCCTATGAAGCTCGTCTCCGTGCTCATGGGGTATCCTGCATACATGAGGCCCTCTTTGAGGACCATCTGGCATAAGTCGTTGGTGACCACGCCCGGCTCGACTACGGCGACTCGGTTTATCTTGTCTATCTCAAGCACCCTGTTCATCCTCTCAAGAGAAAGAAGTATCCCGCCCTCTATGGGAATGGCGCCTCCGGCGATCCCGCTTCCCGCACCCCTTGCCGTAACAGGTATTCTTTCCCTGTTGGCCAACTTCATCACGCTAGATACCTGCTGAGTATTCTCAGGTTTTACCACCACATCCGGCATCCTGGCATAAACCTTGCCCGATTCATCGTAAGAATAAGCCTCAATGGCTAACTCATCTGTTGCTACGTTATCCGGTCCTGCAATGTTCTTAAGCTCTGCAATAATTTCTGGTGTAACCTTGTTATAATTTTCTCCCAATGACACCACTCCCCTTCATCCTTATTATAATTTAGTTGCCGATTATAATACTTAATCGTCAATTTTTCCAGTGTTTCAAGAAATTGTAATTGTTTCATTAATGCGCCTTCTTTCTTAAAACAAACTTAAAACAAAACCCCTCCCTATCGGGAGGGGCAATAAAATCCATTTTCTCTTACTCCCGGTCTTCGTAAACTCCATATTGGGCCCAAGCTCTTTCGAGCTCCTGCAACCGCTTTGTAGTGAGCTCTCCTAAGTTATCGGCCACCTTTAAAAGAACTGCATTGACGAGTCCAACGGGTATTACAAAGGAATCGATGAAGGAAATATGAGAACAGGGCGCGTAGACCAAAATATCGGCATGGGGCGCAAGAGGGCTTAAGGGAGAATCCGTTATGGCAGCCGTCTTCTTTCCCAATTCACGTGCTAATGCCAAACACTGAACGGTCCTTTTCGTGTAGCGGGGAAAGCTTATTCCTATAAAGAGGCTATCGCCCCTTGCATTAATGACATTTTCCAGGAACATATCGGCATTCAGCACATGAGTTTCTGGGATAAACCAAGAAAGGTAAGCACTAAAGTAGTAGGCCAGCCCCTTAGCGCTTCTAAGCCCTACGATATTTATGCAAGATGATTCGCAAATTGCCCGGGCAAGGTCCTCTATTGGTCTGTCGTCCAGAGTGGCCAGGATATTTATTCCCTTTTGGAGATCCTGACGAAGGACGCTTTGAATAAAGTTGTTTCCCTCGCCTACCGTCTGGTAAAGCTGATGCCTTTCCAAAGCCTTAAGCTGGTCCAACAATGATTCCTGCAAAGCCTCCCTGAACTCCGGGTAACCGGGGAAGCCCAGAGAAGAGGCAAACCTTATGACCGTGGCTTCGCTAACTCCAACGACTTTGCCCAATTCAGAGGCGGTAAGGCTAACGGCCTCGCGGGCATGCTCCAGGACATAAAGTGCCACCGCTTTCTGGCCTCTAGGCAATTGTTCCATCTTGCTTTGAATTATTTCCCTTAGGGACAACCAATCATCTCTCCTTGTGACTAATATTAAAGCGGGGCATGACGCTTATTATAATCGCATAATGCCCCGCCTTTTCGTTTTTATAATTCTCCTATATTTTACTTCAAGCGTCGAACGACAATGGCAACTCCCTGACCGCCGCCAATACAGGCACTTGCAACTCCCAACTCCTTATCATGATTTCGCAAAGCATAAAGCAAGGTAGTGAGTATCTTAGCCCCCGTAGCTCCGATGGGATGTCCCAGAGCTATGGCACCCCCGTGGACGTTTAATTTTTCCATATCGAAGGGCATGACGCGGTGGCAGGCTATGACCTGAGCCGCAAAGGCCTCGTTAATTTCTATTAAATCCATATCATCCAGGGATAACCCCGCTCTTTCAAGCGCTTTCGGGATCGCCAAAGTGGGGGACAGGCCAAATCGCTCGGCTTCGAGCGCTACCGCCGAATATCCGAGGATTTCGGCCATGGGCTCCAAACCGTTGGCCTTCGCAAAATCTTCATCTGCTATAACGAGGGCGCTTCCCGCATCGCACAAAGCGGAACTTGAACCGGCAGTGATAGTCCCTCCTTCTTTAAATACGGGCGGAAGCTTGGCCAATGCTTCCATGCTCGTGTCAGGCCGGGGGATCTCGTCCTTATCGATAACTATTTCGCCTTTCTTCCTGTCCTTATAAGACAGAGGAACGATCTCGTCCTTAAAAAGTCCTTCCTCCGTCGCTTTGCAGGCCTTTCTGTGGCTGTTTAAAGAAAATTCGTCCTGTTCTTCTCTCGTGATGCGAAACTCCTCAACCAAACTTTCGGTGGCTTCTCCCATCAACATCCCTGCAAGGGGACATAAAAAACCGTCCTTTTGAAGCACGTCCAGGGCATTTTTATCTCCCATCCTCATGCCCCACCTGGCCTCCGGCAAAATATAGGGGACGTTGGAGGCGCTCTCCATCCCTCCTCCAACTATGACTTTAGCATCGCCCAAACGTATACGGTCGGCGCCGAGCATTATCGTCCTTATGCCCGATCCGCAACGAATGTTGACAGTGAAAGCAGGAATTTTTTGAGGTAACCCGGCTTTGAACATTGCAATCCTGGCCGGATTTGCCCCCACGCCGGCTTGCCAACCGTTACCCATTATAACTTCCTCTATATCCTCTATTGCCACTCCGCTGCGCTTTACAGCCTCTTTGATAGCTATGGCTCCCAGATCCGAAGCCTCAAACCTTGATAATCCGCCGCCGAACTTGCCCCCTGCCGTCCTGCATGCGCTAAGTATGACTACCTTTTTCATTCCTCTTCTTCCTCCTCTACTCCCTGCATCGTGATAAGGGGTTCTGCCACAGTAAAGTCCGCGTCAGTCATTGCTTTTATATCCTCCAGGGTGACTTCGGGGGCTATCTCGAGTAATTTCATTTGTCCTTTCTCGATGGAAAATACTGCAAATTCAGTCACTATTAGTTTTACCACGCCCTTGGCAGTCAAAGGCAGGGTGCACTTTCTCAATATCTTGGCCTCACCCTTCTTGGTGGTATGCGTCGTGGCGATGATGACCCTGCGCGCTCCAACCACTAAGTCCATGGCACCGCCCATGCCCGGAACGATTTTGCCGGGCACCATCCAGTTCGCAAGATCCCCTTCTTGGCTCACCTGGAGGGCACCTAAAACCGTAGCATCCACATGCCCTCCTCGAATGAGGCCAAAACTTAAATCGCTGGCTACGAAACAACCTCCGGGCAGTATGGTAAGCGGTCTGCCTCCTGCACCTATGAACCTGAGATCGGGTTTGTCCGGTGCGGGTCCTGCGCCAACAGCCCCATTTTCCGTTTGAAAGATAATCCGCACATCTTCGGGGATATAGTCGGAAACTAGGGTAGGTATTCCGATGCCCAGGTTCACAACATCGCCATCGTGAAATTCCCTAGCTATGCGGCGGGCTATCCTTTGTCTAACCATCTCTTCATTAAGTTCTATTGGCATAATAGTTATCCCCCTTTACAACTAATACATCTATTAAAATTCCCGGGGTCACGATCTCATTGGGATCCAGCTTTCCAACTTCCAGCACGCTGTCCACTTCCGCTACCACATAATCGGCAGCGGTAGCCATTATAGGGTTGAAATTTCTGTTGGTACCAAAATATGTAAGGTTTCCCATTCTGTCGGCTTGGTACGCTCTTATTAAGGCTACATTGGCCCTGAGAGGGAGCTCCAAAAGGTATTTCTTTCCGTCTATCTCCAGGACCTGCTTTCCTTCCTCCACCACAGTGCCTACTCCCGTTGGAGTAAGTATGCCGCCTAAACCGAAGCCACCTGCTCTTATCCTCTCTACAAAAGTCCCTTGGGGACAGAGTTCCAGTTCCAGCTTCCCCTCCATGTAAAACTGCCCCGTCTTTTTGTTAAGTCCAACGTGGGAAGCAACAACCTTTTTTACCTGTCCATTCGCGACTAATTTCCCATGCCCCACATCTTCATAGGCAGTATCATTTGATATTAGCGTTAAATCTCCTGTTCCTGCTTCTACTAAGGCCTCGACTAATGTATAAGGGATGCCTCCGTAATTGAACCCTCCTATCATGATACTCATTCCAGGCTTAACGTATTTCACGGCCTCCGCCGCCGATAAGACAGGCTTTATTACCTTTTTAGCCAAAATATTGCACCTCCCTGCCCCAATGGGCAAATATTTATCTTAAATATTTATACGACATATTGCTTTAAGCGAACCTTTTGAAGCAAGAAAACTACCGCGATAACCGTTACGGCCAACAAATTGGCCAATAAAGAGGGATATATAATGGCAAAGGGCAATACTATGAAGGCCAATCTTTCGACGATGTTGAGCTTGGATAGGAAATGGCCCTGTATTCCTGCAGATAAGGCAATGACTGCCAGTATCGCCGTTACACAGCCCAATATGATGTGTAATATGTCTCCCTTTAAAAGCAAGTAAGGATTGTATACGAACATATAGGGGACCAAAAAACCGGCCGCAGCGGTAGCTAACGCAGTAAAACCGGTCTTCATAGGATTGGACTTAGCTATGCCAGAAGCGGCATAGGTAGCCAAAGCAACGGGTGGTGTGACATCTGCCAAAACTCCAAAATAAAGACAAAAAAGGTGAGCCGAAAACATTGGAACGCCCATCTGCGCCAATGCGGGGGCAGCAAGGGTAGAAGTAATAATGTATTGAGCCGTCGTCGGCACCCCCATGCCTAGTATGATCGAGCCAATCATGGTGAGTATCAAGGCAAAGGGAAGGATTCCGTGAGAGAGGCTCAACACGAATGAAGAAAAGGCAAGCCCGACTCCGGTAATGCCGATAACTCCGATGATTAATCCCGAACAAGCACAAGCTGCAGCAACTTCCACTGCTCCAATGGCACCGTTTATCAAGGCATCTACGATTCTTTTTGGTGTCATGCGATATTCTTTCTTGCCTCCCCAGGACACCACAACTAAAAGCACCAAAGACCAGAAGACAGCTTTTACGGGCGAATAACCCAGGGCTAAAAAGACGACCAGCGTTACTATCGGCAAGAGCAAATGCCATCCTTCTTTTAAGACAATTTTAAGCTTTGGCATGTTTTCAGCGCTGAATTTTCGTAATCCTATTCTTCCAGAACGAAAATGCACCATAAACCATATCGAGGCGAAATATAAAGTGGCCGGCACAGCTGCCGCTACAACTATTTCCCAATAAGCAACGCCTAAAAATTGGGCCATGATAAATGCTGCCGCCCCCATAACGGGAGGCATGACCTGCCCTCCCGTAGATGCAGCTGCGACGACGGCTCCGGCAAATTCGTTTTTATAACCCGACTGCTTCATAAGGGGAATTGTAAAAGCCCCCGTTGTCACTGCATTGGCAACGGAACTTCCTGAGACGGTCCCCATTAAACCGCTTGCGATGACCGCCGCCTTGCCGGGACCTCCCTGGCTTCGACCGGTAAGAGCAACGGCTAAATCGATAAAAAACTTGCCTGCCCCTGAGGAGCTTAAAAAAGCGCCAAACAAAACGAAGAGAAATATGAATGAGGCAGAAACGCCCAAGGGGACGCCGAAAATGCCGTCGGTGCGAAGATATTCGAAGGGAGCGAGCTCCTTGAGAGGAAATCCTCCATGACCTAAAAGCCCAGGGAAATAGGGACCGAAAAGAGCATATATCAGAGCAAATATGGCGACAATTGGCAAAGGCCAACCCATTGAACGCCTAGCTCCCTCGATGACCAAAATTATCATCATTACACCAAGATATATATCGGATGAGGTTGGCATCCCTTCCCGTTGAGATATGGCGTCCCAATTTATGAGTATGTTTAAACAACCTATGGCCAAAAGGATGGCGAAACACCAGTCCCATATATCTATCTTATCCTTCGGCCTTCCCTTCGAAATGGGATACAGCAAAAAGAGGAGAACGCCCATAAACATCCAGTGCACGCCCCTTTGATACATGGCAGGCAAAAGTCCATATAAAGCAGTGTATAGATGAAATAACGAAGCAGATATGGCAATTCCGGCCACTAGCCACCATTGCCACCCTTTCAATTGACGTGTCTTTGATTCTACTTCCAGAATCTTGGTCTTGTTGGACTCATCAGGGGATGAAGATATTTTAGGGTCATTATTGCGATCCTCGGTTACCATAAAAATGCCCCCTTTACTGTGAAGGAAAAATTGGCCCAACCGATATACCGCCGGCTGGGCCTCTGAATTGTTCTTACTCTACAGGTACCTCTATGCCGTGCTCTTTAAAGTATTTTGCAGCCCCCGGATGGACAGGTATAATAGCAATGCTTGCTTCTTCGGGGACAAAATGCTCGGCCTGTGGAATGGATTGCATGATCTCTTCCCTATTTTCTATGATGGTCTTGACGAGCTTGTAGGCCAGTTCTTCATCCATGTCCTTGTTAACAACCAGGAAGTTACCGTCGGCCACGGTGAGGACGTCTTCTTCTTGACCTGGATAGGTTCCTTTGGGGATCTTATAGGGAAACATGAAGGGAAATTTCTCTACTACCCTATCGACGACATCCTGAGGAATGGGTATCATGACTATATCGCGAACAGCGGCCACTTCCAGCACCGCAGACCCGGGAGTGGCGAAGTTCCAAAAGACTACATCCACATTTCCGTCTTTAAGGGCCATTACGCCCTCAGGTTGAGTCAGCTGTTGTTTTCTAATGTCCTTATCTGGATCTATTCCTGCTGCTTCCAAGATCATGTTCGTTAGAACCTGATCACCTCCGCCGGGCGCGCCGACGGAAACTCTTTTACCAATAATGTCCTCGAACTTGGTTATTCCCGTGCCTTTTGTCGTCACGATGTGATGAGGCGCCGGATACATATGCATCAGTATTCGCAGGGGCAAAGCACCATCTTCTTCAAAGGCCTCCGTTCCAGTGTAGGCTTGGTAGAGCGTGGAACCCATGGACATCCCTATATGCGCTCTACCTGAGGCCACGAGGCGACAATTTTCCCTCGACGCGGAAGTAGCCCTGGATGTGGCTTTTACGTCGATACCGGCCTTTGTCAAAATTTCCGCCATAACCCCTCCTAAGGGATAGTATGTACCTCCAATCCCTCCTGATGCTATGGTGATATAAGTGACGGCGTAAGCTGTACCCACAAAGGCTACCAACGATAACAAAGCAACTGCCAATAACGTTCTTTTTTTCATAACCTTCTCTCCTCCCTCTTGTTTATTTTTTTGACACATCAAAATCAACTAATCACTCTATATCTCTGGGCAACTTAAACCCAAAGGGGCTCTTTAAAGCAACTTTTCAGCCGTTGCCGTTAATCCTTCTTCTAACTTGTTCAACAATTCATCTACCTGCTCGGCGGTTATGACGAGAGGAGGACCTATGAGGAAGTTGTCACCATCTATACCGTCCACCATTCCTCCGCCAGGGTAGATGACAATCCCCCTATCGAGGCATTCCTTCATCGCCAATGCGGCAGCGCCTTTGCTTTTAGGAAATGGCTTTTTGCTTTCTTTGTCCATGACCAGCTCTACGCCCCACATAAGCCCCCTTCCTCTTACATCTCCCACTATTGGATTGGAAGCCTCTATCTCTTTAAGGCCCCTGCCAAGTTTTTCGCCCTGAAGGCGAGCGTTAGTTACTAAATCGTGCTTTTTCATGTATCGTATGACGGCAGCCGTAGCAGCACCGCTTACGGGATTTCCGTTGTAGGTGTGGCCATGGACAAAAGCACCGCTTCCGTTGCGTACCGTCTCGGCAATCTCATTTCTGATGATGATTCCACCCGTAGGAATATAACCGGCGGCCATGCCCTTCGCCGTTGCTATTATGTCAGGAATTACGTTCCAGTGGTTCACGCAGAAGTTGGCACCGGTTCTGCCGAAGCCCGTCATCACTTCATCGGCTATGAGCAAAATGTCATAACGGTCGCATATTTCACGAACTATAGGCCAGTATTCGTCGGGGGGGACCAACGCCCCAATGGCAGAACCGACCATGGGCTCGGCTATGAAGGCAGAGATATATTGGGAGCCAATATTTTTTATGATGTCCTCCAGCTGATGGGCGCAAGTAATGCCACATTGAGGATATTTCTTGCCAAAGGGACAGCGATAACAGTAATGAGCCACGATCTTGGGGTACTCTTTGAAGAGCGGAGAGTAGATGCGACGTCGGGGTATGCTGCCTCCGACTGCCATGGTCCCGATTGTACTTCCATGATATGAATTCCATCTGGCTACGACAAGTGCTTTAGAAGTACTGACGCCATCTCTTTCGACGAAATACTGACGCGCCAGCTTGATCGCGGATTCTACGGCTTCGCTTCCGCCGCTCACAAACCATACATAATCCAGCCCTTCGGGAGCTATGCTTGCGACTTCTTCGGCCGCCTCTTCCAATGCAGCGCTACGCCATCGCGAAGTGTGGGCAAATTCTATAGTTTTCAGCTGTTCGGTTATTGCGTCGATAATTTCAGGAACACCATGACCTAAGTTGGAGATCAAAGCCCCACTGCAGCCATCGAGATAACGTTTTCCTTCTTCATCGTAAAGGTATATCCCCTCACCTTTTACTACCCTTGGCATAACCGCCTTGAAATTGCGCTGAAAAACCTTACCACCCATTTCTCTCGCCTCCAGGGTTCGATTTGTAAAAAAACACATTATAGTGACGTATACATTGATGTATAAGCTACCTTTTAGTAAAATATATGAAGGATATCCTTCATATTGAGATGCTACATTTCAAATGGACAATTGTCAAGGCTAAACGCTTCATCTTTATAACCTTTAGCGGGGAATATGACAGAAAGGATTAAAAACCTCCGGAGAAAAGAAACAGGACCAAAGCAGCAGCTGGAGCCATAGTAAAATTGTCGAGTCCCTTGGGTGTTACGATCTCTATCACGGTGGTGGCAAGGGAGGCAATTGCCACCGCTAAAATTGGCAGAGGAAGAAATAACAGTTTGCTCACTAAAAGACAGGAGAGAAAACATGCGATAAAACAGCCGACACTTCCCTCCAAGGTTTTGCCTTCGATCAATGGCCTTTTTCCAAAGCGGGTACCGCAAAGGGCCGCCCAGGCGTCTCCCAGGACCAACATGATCATGGCGATAACGCCCAGCGGGTCCGGGAAAAGAGTGGCCAGAGCCGATCCTGCCAAAAACATCGTCGTAGAGGAAAGGTGTTCTGCTTCCTGCGCTCTTCCGACGGGGGCGAAGAGGGACTTCACATATTCGTTTACTTGCGGTTTGCGAAACCTCAGAAACTCCACAAAAACGGCAAGGGCTGCGGAGGCAAAGAGTGCGCTGCGACATGTAGCGTAACCGAACATAGGATAGAAGAATGCAGGAAAGACCAAAGCGGAATATCTGTATAATTTTCGCCTTACCAAATGCTGTTCCATTGCCTTGGCAAAATCGTTAAGGTCATTAGAAAGGCGCTTCCATCCGAATACCAGTACCCACAGTACCAAAAAGGTGGCCGTGCAAGCCGTCTTGAGATCGACGGTATCTCTCGCAAGAGCCACCAAAATACAAAATGGCCAAAGCGTCGCCAGCGACAAAAGCAGGCATCCGCCAAAGGTCAAAAGGGCGGTTGCCACCATCAGGCCGGAGATCATCGCCTCCAAGGGCATCAAAGCCACAAAGGCTCCCACAGTAGCTGACGCTCCCCTGCCTCCCTTGAAACGCAGAAAAATTGACCACGTATGGCCCAAGACGGCCATCCATGCACACATTGGCCACAAAAAGGCGGAAAGCCCGGCCCACCTGGCCATCAAGACGGCAAAACCGCCCTTTGCCGCGTCGCCCAGGACTGCGAGACAACCCGCGGCAGGACCGGATAAAATCCACACATTGGTGGCTCCCACATTCTTCGTCCCCTCTTTTGTAAGGTCCACCGAAGGCCCGCTAAAAAACCTGGCAACGATCGCGCTCCAGGGGATGCTGCCTATGAAATAACATAAAATCAACAGGCTCAACGCTTTGGCCATATAGGCCACCCCCTATTCGAACAACTCCCCAATAGCCGATAGGTTCCTTTCTACCGCCTTCTTGCCTTCGGCGATGGCGACGGAAGATTTATCGAATTCTAACATGCGGATGTTTTTTACCTTGGGGGAGATGAGAAGGTCGGGAGGGTCAGCAGCCAGGCGATGTCTGGTCAACCTGGTTTGAATGATTTGGCTGGATACGGCGAGCACTTCCAGGAAATGAGGCATCCTCTGGCCCTCGTCATCGTTTGTAAAGTTGCCGGACCTTTCGGGCAAACCCCAATGAGGGCCGAAATACCTCCCAACCCTCTCTCCGTTCAGGTCTACAGCTACAACTATATCGGCGCCCAAAGCCCTGCATAAAGACACGGGAACGGGGTTCGCCAATGCACCGTCCCCCAAAAGCAGTCCCTTTTTTTGATAGGGAATCAACATGCCCGGGGCAGAAATGCTTGCCATAATCGCATCTACGAGGTCTCCTTCGGTAAACCAAAGCTCCATCCCGGTGGAAAGATCTACTGCGACGGCGCCGAACTTCACTGGCAGATCCTCGATCATAACTTCTCCCAGGGCATCTCGAAGCCATTTCATTATACCGTCGTTGTCGAAAAAACCACCACGAAAGATCAGCCGTCCCAACATCCTGAACATACCCATCTTGCTCCAGGAGCCGGAGGCTTCCTCGAGAGCATCGAGCTTAGAAGCCGCGTAAAAACCTCCTATCAAAGCCCCCATGGAGCATCCGCAAACGATATCAGGGCATATTCCCCTCTCTTCCAACGCCTTCAAGACGCCTATATGCGCCCATCCTCTTGCCGCGCCGCTTCCCAAAGTGATCCCTATCTTTGCCCTGTAGTTTTCGTCCTTCATCTGTTTTCGCCAATCCTTTCTCCACGGGAAGACGACCACTGCCCTGGCCCAATCTCATACAGGTCGTTGCCCTCCCTGTCTACGACCACCAGCAGCGGGAAGTCCTCGACCAACAATTCGTAAATTGCCTCCGGTCCGAGGTCTTCGTAAGCTATAACCCTGGAGGCCTTCACCCTTTTGGCAAGAAGCGCTGCCGCACCGCCCGTCGCCCCAAAATATACTGCCCCATTTGTTCTGATGGCGGCAATGACTTCCGGGTCCCTTCGCCCCTTTCCGATCATTCCCTTCAACCCCATCTCTAGAAGCATGGGCGTGTATCTGTCCATTCTCCCGCTTGTAGTCGGGCCTATGGAACCGATCGGGGCACCAGGTGGGGCCGGAGCAGGTCCTGCATAGTAAATAACCTGCCCCCGAAGGTCGAAGGGAAGATTTTCGCCCCTTTTCAAGGCCTCTGCCATCCTCCTGTGGGCTGCATCGCGTGCGGTGTATATAATGCCTGACAGCAGCACCCTTTCGCCAACGTACAAATCCTTAACGATATCTTCCTCGAGTGGCGTTCGAACTTTCCTGCCCTTCATCTTAAAGCTCTCTTCCTTTCAGACGACCGCCGGCATGCCTGGTAGCATTACAGGAAATATTAACCGCCACGGGAAGACCCGCTATGTGAGTGGGCATGAACTCTACCAGAACGTCAAGGACGGTCACCTTTCCTCCATATCCGCCTGGGCCCAAGCCCAACTCGTTCACATGGCGAAGCATCTTTTCTTCCAACCGGGCATATCGTTCGTCGGCGCTTCTGCAGCCAATCGGCCGAAGCAGCGCTCTCTTGGCTAATATGGGTGCACTTTCAAAGTTTCCCCCGATGCCCACTCCCACCACGAGAGGGGGACAGGCGTTCTGGCCCTTTCTTGCAACGACGTCTTTAACGAAATCGATCACGCCCTCTTCTCCTTCGCCCGGAGACAGCATGGCCAGGGCCGAGGCGTTTTCACTTCCCATGCCCTTGGGAACCACTGTAATTTTCACTTCGCTTCCTTCGACGAACCTCAAATGCACGACGGCCGGCGTATTGTCGCCTGTGTTTTTTCTGTCGTACAGAGGATCGCTTACTACCGACCTTCTAAGGTAAGATCCGAGATACGCCCTTCGCACGCCCTCATCGACCGATTCCTGGAGGCTTTTGCCGACCAGAAGAACCTCCTGCCCCCAATCTACAAAGACTACGGTCATCCCGCAGTCCTGACAGAGGGGCATCTTTTCTTTCCGAGCAATCTCAACGTTTTGAAGCAGATCGTCCAGGACGGCCTGTCCATAGAGGGACTGTTCGTGTTCTTTTGCCTTAACTAAGCCGTCTGCCACATCCTCCGGAAGACGGATGTTGGCCTCTATACATAACTCTTCGACTAATTTTACGATCTCAAATGAATCCAGATATCTCAATTAAATTTCCTTTCTTCTTGTCAAATACCCGGAAAGAGCTCCTCTTTCCGGGTATTTTAAATTCTTAATTCGTAATAAAGACGCCACGTTACTTACGAAAGCAAGGTGAGCATGACTCCGGCTGCCACAGCTGTGCCTATAACACCTGCGACGTTAGGCCCCATGGCGTGCATCAGCAGGAAGTTGCCGGGGTCCTCTTTCTGGGAAATCCTTTGAACCACGCGAGCAGCCATGGGAACGGCCGAAACCCCTGCAGCACCTATCATTGGGTTGATCTTTCCGCCGGAAAGCACCTTCATGATTTGTCACAAAAGCAGGCCTCCTGCGGTGCTGGCAGCAAAGGCAACCAATCCCAGAAGGATTATCTTGATCGTTGCAGGAGTCAAAAAGACTGTTGCGTCCATGGTAGCTCCAACGCTTATGCCTAAAAAGATAGTAGTGGCGTTGAGGACTTCGTTTTGAGCGGCAAGCGACAATCTGTCGGTAACTCCGCATTCCCTAAGCAAGTTGCCAAACATTAACATCCCGATAAGAGGAACGGAGGCGGGCAAGATCAATCCTGCCACAACCGTAGAGACGATGGGAAACAATATTCGTTCCTTTTTAGAGACAGGTCTCAACTGCTCCATTCGAATTTTTCTGTCCTGTTTAGTGGTAAGCAGTCGGATCACGGGTGGTTGGATTATAGGAACCAGGGACATGTAGCTGTAAGCTGCAACGGCCGTCGCTCCCAGTAGATGGGGAGCCAATTTAGCGGCAAGGTATATCGTCGTAGGGCCGTCTGCACCACCGATGATGGCTATGGGAGCTGCTTCCTTTACGGTGAAGCCCAAAGCCACGGCACCCAAAAGCGCTATAAAGACGCCCAGTTGAGCGGCAGCACCGAGCAAGAAAGTGATGGGGTTTGCGATTAGCGGTCCAAAATCGGTGAGAGCACCTATTCCCATGAATATTATTATGGGAAATATTTCGTGCTCTATGCCGAATGAAACGTATTTTAAAAAACCTCCTTCTTCCATTATTCCCGATAGAGGAAGGTTGACGAGCAGACATCCTATAGATATGGGAACCAAAAGCAACGGCTCGAAACCCTTTCCTATCGCCAGATAAAGGAGGATGGATGCAACACCGATCATCACCAGGTTGCCCCACGACAACCCAGCAAAACCGGATTGGCTGAAGATGCCAAACAAAGCATTGAGATATATTTCCATAGCTTGAAGCCTCCTTAAAGGGCTATACGATGACGGCCAGCGTATCGCCGGTGTTTACGTTGTCACCTTCTTTGACTTTCACTTCCCTGACCACGCCGTCCGAGGGGGCCAAAATCTCGTTTTCCATCTTCATGGCTTCCAAGACCATTATGTTCTGGCCATTTTTGACCTGTGCGCCCGGTTGAACGAGAACTTTCAGTATTTTACCCGGCATCGGCGCCGATACGACGGTTCCGCCTGCGGAAGGCGCGGGAGCCGCAGGGGAGGGCTTGGGAGCAGGAGCAGGAGCCGGCTTGCTCGGGGCCGGTGCCTGGGGAGCAGGCATGGGTGCGGGAGCAGCCTGCTGCATGGGAACCTGAGCAGGTGAAACCTGCGGAAGGGGTGCAAAATTTTGAGAATAATTTGCGCCGACCGATCCTTCGAGTTCTTCAACTACCACCTCGTATTCTCTGCCGTTTATAGTTATCTTGTATTTTTTCTGCATTTCGCGCTTCCTCCTAGAATTTATTGATTTTATTCCATACCTTCCAGACTTTCGTAGAAAGAGGCTTTCCGCCAAAGGCTGATCTTGGGAGGCGTTATTCTTTTTATCGACTTGACCGTGAAGGGCGCAGCGCCGAAGGCAGCGACAGCTGCCGTCATGGCTGCTACTTCCTCTTCGTTAATGTCAGAGCCTTCCCCTTGCGTCGCTTCGCCATAAAGGACTTCTTCGGCAGGCGGTGGGGAAACCGTCTCCACCGGAGTTGTCTCGCCACCGGACGGAGGGATCGCGTCCTTCTTTTTCCCTTCCGCCCCTCCAACTAACTTGATGGCAACTATAATAAGGGTCAAACCCCCTAACACCAAGAAGACCACGCTAAAGGCTATAATCGAAAGGATGAACCCTCCGCGAAGGCCTTGCTCAAAAACGGAGATCATCTGTCACACCACCTTAGTTCGGCATTATGCCATGTTTGCGTTTGGGTCGAAGCTCCCTCTTCGTCTCAGAAAGCAGCAACGCCTGATAAATTTCCCTGCGAGTCTCCTCGGGCAATATAACGCGATCCACGAACCCTCGCGATGCAGCTACATAGGGATTCGCAAAGGCTTCCCGGTATTCTTCGATCTTCTGACGCCTTACTGCCTCCTTATCCTCTGCCTGATCTATTTCCCTCTTAAAGACTATGTTGGCAGCACCCTCGGCACCCATTACGGCAATTTCAGCCTGAGGCCATGCCAATACCACATCGGCGCCCAGGTCCTTACTGCACATGCCAAGGTAAGAACCGCCGTAGGCCTTTCTCAGGATAACGGTTATCTTTGGCACAGTGGCTTCGGAATAGGCGTAGAGCATCTTGGCTCCGTGGCGTATGATCCCGCCTAACTCCTGAGTTTTGCCCGGCAGATAACCGGGAACGTCTACGAAGTTGACGACGGGAATGTTGTAGGCATCGCATATCCTGATGAAACGACTGGCCTTATCCGAGGCATCTATGTCAAGACATCCTGCAAGGTGACGTGCCTGATTGGCTATGATGCCGATAACCCTGCCTCCCACTCTCGCAAAACCTGTCACTATATTTTGTGCCCAATAGGGTTGCACTTCGAAGAAATCCCCATTATCGACGACGCAACTTATGACGTCTTTAACATCGTATCCTTTATTGGGATTGGTGGGAACCAGCTCTCTCAGGCGAATGTCGATCCTCTCGGGATCGTCGCCGGTATCTGCGAAGGGCGGCTCTTCCATGTTGTTGCTCGGCAAGAAACTCAACAACTTCCTCACCTGGAGAAAGCAGTCATCCTCGTTGGCTGCAAAGAAGTGGGCCACACCGGACTTTTGGTTGTGGGTCATCGCTCCGCCGATCTCTTCGCTAGTGACGTCCTCACCCGTGACTGCCTTGATGACTGCAGGACCGGTTATGTGCATGATCCCAATCTTGTCCACCATAAACACGAAATCCATCAGGGCAGGGCTGTAAACGGCACCTCCCGCACTGGGACCCGCTATTATGGATATCTGAGGGACTATGCCGCTAGCTTTCACATTTCTGAAAAATATGTTTCCGTAACCGGAGAGGGAGTCCACTCCCTCCTGAATGCGCGCACCGCCTGAGTCGTTAATTCCAACGACAGGAGCTCCGTTGAGAAGCGCCATATCCAGGACCTTGCAAATTTTCTTCGCGTGCATCTCTCCCAAGGAACCGCCCATTACGGTAAAGTCCTGGCTAAAGACGTATACAAGACGACCTTCGATAGTTCCATAGCCCGTTACGACCCCGTCGCCGGGGATTTTTCGATTCTCCAGCCCGAAGAGAGAGCAACGATGTTCTACGTGCTCGTCAAGCTCGACGAAAGAACCGGGGTCGAGCAGTTTATCTATCCTTTCCCTGGCCGTCAATTTACCTCTTTTATGCTGTTTATCTACAGCTTCCTTTCCCTCCGGCAAACGCGCCCTTTCCTTTCTCGCCAAAAGCTCTTCGCACAATTGATCTATCGTCTTATCGGCCATCATCATGTCCTCCCCACGCATCTAACGCTCGGAAATCTCGAGCAAAACGCCACCGGCAGCCTTTGGGTGAACGAAGGCTATCTTCGCTCCCCCCGCCCCACAGCGGGGCTTTTCGTCGATGAGCCGAATACCCTTATCCTTGAGCTCTTTCAAGGCTGCCTCTATGTCCTCTACTTTAAGGGCCAAATGATGGATCCCTTCTCCTCTGCTTTCGATGAACTTGGAGATGGGACTCTCGGGGGAAGTGGGTTCTAAAAGCTCAATCTCCGTACCGCCCAAGGGCAAGAAGGCAGTTACGACCTTCTGCTCTGCCACCTCTTCCCGACCTGTGCATTTGATGCCCAAGGCCTCCTCCCAAAACTTCAATGCTTCATCTATAGATTTGACTGCTATTCCAATATGATCTACGCCTATGGTCTTCATTTTCGCCTGCTCACGCTCCCTTCTCTATATCTTTATCTTTAAAGGTACCCGTCATACATGCTCTTTTGCTCTTCTTTCCTGGACCGCCTCTTGAAGCCACTCTATGACCTTGGACGTCGGGGTTCCCGGTCCGAAAACAGCCTTAACTCCCATCTGCTTTAGAACCGGCACATCGTCGTCGGGGATCACGCCGCCGCCGAAGACTATGATGTCTTCCGCCCCCCTTTTCTTGAGAAGCTCTATTACTTCCCTGAAATAGTGCTCGTGAGCGCCCGATAATATGCTCAACCCAATTGCATCGGCGTCTTCCTGGATTGCGGTGGCAACTATCTGCTCGGGCGTCTGCCTCAAACCGGTATAAATGACTTCCATTCCCGCATCCCTGAGGGCCCTGGCTACGACCTTGGCCCCTCTGTCATGCCCGTCAAGACCGGGCTTTGCTACTATTACGCGTATCTTCCTCTCGTCCATCGTCCCTGCCTCCATACATTTAGAGGATTATGCTTTCAGTGTATTCGCCGAACTCTTCCCGCAATACGTCGCAGATCTCTCCCAAGGTTGCGTAGACTTTCACGGCCTCCAATATCTTGGGCATGAGGTTCACCGATTCGTCCTTAGCGGCCTTCCTGATTTCTTCCAATGCTTCTTTGACCTTTACGTTGTCCCTGCTTTTCTTCAAAGCTTTAAGCCTTGCGATTTGCTTTTCGGCCATGGAAGGATCTACCCTCAAGATCTTGCGAGATGTCCCCTTTTCTTCTATTTGAAATTTATTTACTCCAACTACTATTTGCTCTCCCTTTTCGATGGCCCTCTGGTAGGCGTATGCCGAATCCTGAATCTGCTGCTGCACGTAACCCTTTTCAATGGCAACGAGCATGCCTCCCATTTCGTCTATCTTATCTATGTACTCCTGAGCCCTTCTTTCTATCTCGTTTGTAAGCCACTCTAGGTAGTAACTTCCGGCCAGGGGATCGACCGTGCTCGTCACCCCGGACTCGTAGGCAATGATTTGCTGAGTGCGAAGGGCTATTCGGACGCTTTCTTCCGTGGGCAACGCCAGAGCCTCGTCGAAGCTGTTGGTGTGAAGCGACTGTGTGCCTCCCAAAACTGCAGCCAAAGCCTGAATAGTCACCCGTATTATGTTGTTTTCCGGCTGTTGAGCGGTTAGCGTGCATCCTGCCGTCTGAGTGTGGAAACGAAGTTTTTGCGCGTCCGGATTGGTGACTCCAAACCTTTCTCTCATGATCTTTGCCCAGAGCCTCCTGGCGGCCCGGAACTTGGCTATCTCTTCGAGGAAGTCGTTATGAGAGTTGAAGAAAAAGGACAGCCGGCGCCCAAATACGTTTGGATCCAACCCCTTCTTGACGGCGGCCTCTACGTAGGCTATCCCGTCTGCAAGAGTAAAGGCAACTTCCTGAACTGCCGTGGATCCTGCTTCTCTAATATGATATCCTGAAATAGATATGGTGTTCCATTTCGGGACGTGTTTGCTACAAAACTCAAATATGTCCGTGATCAATCGCATGGAGGGCTTTGGAGGAAATATATAAGTTCCCCTTGCGATATATTCCTTTAATATGTCGTTTTGAATGGTTCCCGACAATTTGTCCGCCGGGACGTTCTGCTTTTCGCCGACAGCTATATACATGGCAAGCAGGATTGATGCCGGAGCATTTATAGTCATCGATGTGGAGACCTTGTCAAGAGGGATGCCGTCGAAGAGAATTTCCATGTCCTCCAGGCTGTCTATTGCAACACCAACCTTGCCCACTTCCCCCTGAGCCATGGGGTGGTCCGAATCGTAACCAATCTGGGTGGGCAGGTCAAAAGCCACCGAAAGCCCCGTCTGTCCCTGCTGCAATAGGTATTTGTATCTTTCATTCGACTCTTCGGCTGAGGCATATCCCGCGTACTGGCGCATCGTCCAGAAACGCCCTCTGTACATGGTCGGCTGAACGCCTCTGGTGTAGGGGTAATCGCCGGGAAAACCCAAGTCTTCTGTGTAGTCGAGGTCCTTTATGTTTTCCGGGGTGTATAACCTTTCTACAGGAACCCCCCCTCCCGTCGTAAAGGTGCTTTTACGCTCGGGGTACTTCTGAACTGTCTTTTTGACCTCTTCTTCATATTTAAGGCGAGCTTCAGATATCTTTTCCAGTTCTTCCTCTTTGAACATTAAGTTCACCCTCCCAAGAAATTCCGCCTTGTAGTAATTTGCACATTTGTATTTATTATTTCGCACATTTTTATGCATTGCAACATTTAGGAAATATTAAGACAATTCAAACTACTGTTTGCGCCTCTTCTACGCAACCCTGCAAAAACGATGCTATCATAGCGGGATCTATAAGTCCACACTTCTTGGGCTCTATAAAGACAAGTGACCATCGATATATCTTTTGCTATAATTTAACGAGGAGGGATTAGTATGCCTATGATTGAATGCTTTCTTTGCGGGAAGGGGTTCGTCAGCGCAGGACCCAAGGTTTGCCCAAGTTGCATGAAACGCCTTGATAAGCTTTACATGGATGCGAGGAACTACATAAGAGACAACCCTGACCTCAGGCTTAACGTGAAAGCATTGGCAGAAGAGCTAGATGTCGATCCCAGGGACATTCAGGCGTTGGTCGATATGGGGCGCCTTGAGCTCGAGGGTGAATCGGAGAGCAGCGACAGGCAATCCGAAAGAGAGCGGTTGTTGCTGGAGTTCGAAAAACACCTAAAAGACGGCAAGGGGAAGGGCAAAGAATTCCGGCAGATCAGGTATGCGGCCGAAAAATACGGCAAACAGGAGAAAAAAGAAGACTGAAAGCTGCCACAAGATTGCTTAATCGTCTTTTTAGTCCAAAGTAAATACCCTCAACTTCATGGAGTTGAGGGTATTTTAACGATTCGACAAGTTTTTTATCCGGCGCATTCCTTGAGGCGCCTTGCCATAGCTTTGCCAAGCTCCTCGGCCCTGACGTAATCTTCGTCCTTAGGCGAGGATTGTATGACTATCTCGGGATCGAGCAGCTCCCATTTGCCCGAGTTTTTGGCAAAATCTTCAAGTTTCTTCAAAATGCCGGGGCTCCAGGTGTAGTTTCCCATTATACCAAGCAACCTGTTTCTCATTTTTTTATTTTCTAGATGAGCCATGAGATCCTCTATAGGAGGAAAGGGCATGGTATTGTAGGTGCAGGAGGCAAGGATAAGCCCCTTATATCTCCAGATGTCTCTGATAATGAAGGAAACGTGGTCCCTTGACGCATCGTGAACTACGATGTGTTCGATGCCCTCTTTGGCCATGGCCCTGGCAGATGCCTGAGCCAGCTTTGCCGTATTCCCGTACATCGATCCGTATACTACGACGGCACCGCATTCTGTTTCGTGGCGACTCCACCTGTCGTAAAGGCTAATTATATGCTCGGGTTTGCTCCTGTGTATGGGGCCGTGAGAAGGAGCAACGACTCTTATATCCGTTCCGCTCAACTTCGATATAGCGGCCTGAACCTGGTCGGAATAACGACCCACTATATTGGAAAAATATCTGAGTATCTCTCCCTCGTAGTAGGACATATCGACTTCATCGTCGAAGATTCCTCCCTCGAGGCAACCGAACCCGCCGAAGGCATCGCAGGAAAACAACGTCTTAGCAGTCTTGTCGTAGGTCATCATGGTCTCCGGCCAATGTACCATGGGAGTCAAAAAGAATTTGAGCACGTGGCCGCCCAGGTCCAACTCTTCCCCGTCCTTTATCTGAATAACCCCCTCGGTGACGGCGTAGAAGTTCTCCAGCATCTTAACGGTCTGGGCGTTACAAATGATCTTCAAGTCGGGATACAGCTTCTTGAGGATTTTTATGGAACCCGAGTGATCCGGCTCCATATGGTTTACCACTAAATAGTCTATGGACCTGTCTTCCCCTAGTAAGCGCCTTATCTTGCTCACTAAATCTGTGAGATAAAAGGCCTTGACGGTATCTATGAGGGCAATTTTTTCTCCTATTACCAGGTAGGAGTTATAGGTAACTCCCCTTGGAAGGGGCCAAAGCGCTTCAAAAAGATCTGTCTCTTTATCGTTTACACCCACCCAATAAATGCCCTTTGTGACTTCTATTGCGTCGTTCATAGAAAATCCCCCTTTCATTGAGATTTACTGAGATTTACTCGGGCCTTGAACTTTCAAGGCGACCCTGTCTTTATCGTCCTTTTTAATCGAAGGACGTCCGCGAAAGCTCTGGCAAAATAAGACATAAATCCCTTAAAAGCTCGGCTTTGTTTTTATATAAAATGCCCACGATGCCCAATTTTTTTGCCAGGGTCACATTTTCTTCTTTATCGTCAATAAAAATTATGCTTCCCGGGTCCTCGTGAAGCGTATTTAACACGTCTTGAAATATAGTACCATCATGTTTGCTTTTCCCCAAGCGATAACTGTTGAATACATAGTCGAAGATGTCATAAAAGGAGGCCTTCTCGTTAATTTCCTCAATCCAGTTGGTCTGGTCTGTCAGCAGGGCCGTGGCGTAACCTAGATCGCGCAACGTACGGATCAGCTTCAGCATCCAGGGCCTCAAAACAAACCTGCTTAAAACCTCATTTCTTAAGTCTTGAACCGATTCGTTCAGGTCGAACTTCCTTTTGAAGGACTCCCAAAAGGCTTCTTCAGTCGATTGGCCGCAGAGATATCCCGAATCATAAAGTACGGCTGTGGCTGTCTTCTCCACAGAAGAAGGATCAAGGCCGTGCTTTTCCGCAATAGCCTTCATGCCCTGAACAAATCCCTCTTCAGCTATTACGCCTCCAAAATCGAACATAACGACAGAATATTTTTTATTATTATGCAAATTTGAACACCTCTTGGTTTTTGTATGATATAAGTTATAATAGAATTGATATTATCGCATGCATAGATGGCATTTTTGGGATCTTCGAAGATGTGATAGTGAAAACATTACCATCTATGAAATCTAATGCAATAACAACACAGGATACAATGGGCATCGCGCCCATTAGTGTTCATATAATTACACAATACAATAGGAGGGGTCAATAATGGCCGTAAAAAGGCGCACCTCGCAGGATGTTCTTCTCTCAACTGCCCTTGAGAACTTCTATAATGCAGCTGAAGAGATGGGACTGGAGGATGATTTGGTCGAAATACTGAGCCGTTCTGAGAGAAGGCTTTGTGTGTCCATACCTGTGGAAATGGACGACGGATCCGTAAGGGTTTTCGACGGCTATCGGGTAGTCCATTCAAGCGCTCTGGGTCCGGCAAAGGGCGGCATTCGCTTCCATCCCCAGGTCTCTATTGACGAGACGGAGGCTCTTGCCTTCATGATGACTTGGAAATGCTCCCTCGCGGGTATTCCCTACGGCGGAGGCAAAGGCGGAGTTTGCTGCGAGCCCCTTGAGCTTTCCCTGAAGGAGAAGGAGAGGATTACCAGAACCTTCGCAGCCAGGATAGAGCCCTTCGTAGGCGCGTGGACGGACGTTCCCGCCCCGGACGTAAACACGGGAGCACAGGAAATGGTATGGTTCATGGACACCATTAGCAAGATCAGAGGCCAGCTTGAACCGGCCGTATTCACGGGAAAGCCCGTCCCCCTGTGGGGTTCCAAGGGCAGAAACGCTGCCACCGGACTTGGCGTGGCTACTTGCGCTCTCGAACTTCTCCGAGTCCTCGGAAAGGACCCCAAAGATACCACTGTAGCCGTACAGGGCTTCGGCAACGTAGGCAGTTTCACCGCCAAGTTCTTGCACGATGCCGGCGTCAAAGTCGTAGCCATCTGCGACATCACCGGAACCTATTACTGTAAAGACGGAATCGATGTAAATAAGGCCATGGAGCACACACAAAAGAATCCTAAGAGGTTGCTAGAGGGGTATACCCAACCCGGGCTCGAAAAAAGCGATCCAACCGACCTCCTCTATTTGGACGTAGACGTCTTGCTCCCCTGCGCCATGGAGGGAGCCATCAACAAATCCAACGCCGACAAGGTCAAAGCGAAACACATCGTCGAAGGAGCCAACGGCCCACTTACTCCAGAGGCAGACGAAATATTGAGACCGAAAGGCATTTACATTGTGCCCGACTTCCTTGCCAACAGCGGCGGCGTCATAGGGTCCTACTTCGAATGGTGCCAGAACCTCGCTGGATTTTTCTGGAGCGAAGAGGAATACAATCAGAGGCTGACTTCAATAATGAGGTCTAACTTCCAGAGGGTATGGGAATACTCCAAGGAAAAGAAGGTCGAGATGCGTCGAGCCGCTTTCATGGTCGCCATAAAGCGCGTAGCCGATGCCGTTAAGATGAGAGGGGTATTTCTATAAAAAAGAATAGGCTAAAATTTAGCTTAACATAGCAATAAAACAGGCTTCGCTGTTTTTGGGCTTTCATTAAAGGTCTACGACGGCGGAGCCTGAAATTTTAACACATTTCAAAAAGAGGGGGGACGAGAATGGGTAAAAGCCTTTCGGAGATCCTTTGGGAAGAAAACCGCGATATAGCCGCCTCATGCCTCAACCACCCCTTTGTGCAGGGCATCGCCTCGGGAAAATTGACGAGGGAGAAGTTCAACTGGTACGTGGGGCAGGATTATTTCTATCTTCACGCCTTCGCAAAAGCTTTTTGCCTTGCCGCGGCTAAGGCGCCAGATACGCTGGGAATGGTCTCCTTTCATAAGTTGGCCGAGGGCGCTTTGAACGAAATGAAGCTTCATAAAGGATTTGAGAGTTCCCTTGGAGCCGACGTGGAAAGCGTTGTTGCGAGCAAGCCAACGCGCATGTACACCGATTTTTTGCTTTCCACTGCATGGGGATGCGACGTCGGCCTCATAGCGGCAGCGACCACTCCCTGCAACCGCCTCTACGCATGGATCGGGCAAAACCTGAAAGAATATGCGCAAAACGAGGAAAATCCCTTTATCGACTGGATAAGAACCTACTCCAGCGATTCCTTTGAGAGCCTGGCAAGGGAGACGGAGCGCCTAATAGACCTTTACGCTACAAACGTCTCCGAAGCAAGAAAGGCTTACCGATATGCAATGATATGCGAATATGACTTCTTCGACGCAGCGTGGAAATATGAGGCGTCGAAGGGCGGCGGGGAAAGGCAGCTTTAATCCGCCGCGTATTTTGCTTCGCCGCCAACCTTTCCCTGGCAAAACCATCTCTTTGCCAGGTATATACACCATGTATCGCTCAAGGCCACTATCCACTTTATTACGTAAGTGCTCAATATGATCGACAGGAGAACCTTTGCAGGATATACTCCGTAAAATGCCACGACGGCAAATATTGCCGTATCTATGGCCTGGGAGATCATCGTGCTGACGTTGTTTCTGAACCAAAGATATTTGTCGCCCGTCAATTTCTTCAACAAATGAAACAACCAGACATCATGGTATTGCGCAAGGGCGTATGCGCAAAAGGAGGCACCTGCAACTTTTGGGGTCAAACCAAAAATCCCCTTTAAGGCGTCATGGGCCAGATCGTTAGGGTTGGGGACAAACAGAAGGGCCATTTGCATCACCACGACCATCATAAAGAGCGTGAAAAAGCCCAGATGAACGGCCAGAGTGGCCTCCCTCTTGCCGTAATTTTCGCTCAATATGTCGGTGGCCAAAAAAGAAGTACCGTACAAAATATTCCCGAGTGTAGCTGTCATGCCAAAAAGAGTGACGAGTTTCATGACCTGAATGTTGGCCAAAATGACCGACATCACCACCCAGGCATATAGCCCGTACTTCCCAAAGACCCTATAGGATATCAATATAACGGATGTGCAAAAAATCAGCATTAAAAACCAGATTGCCTCATTCATCGGGCAAATCGCCTCCACTTATCGTTTGATAAAATAACCCGAAGAGATCGAACATCTGCACCGTCTGTCCCCACAGCGCCGATCTGTACACCAAAGATGCCGGATGAGGCAAGGGAAAAAGGACGTACTCCCCCACGCCTAAAGGTTTCCCAAACAACGAAGGGATCGAGGAATTTTTCTCAGGCCTCGGCAGGCCAAAGAGGGCAAACAGACCTTTTAAAGCCCATTTGCCCAGGGGAACTATAACTTTTGGCCTTACGCATTCTATCTCTTCCTTCAAGTAGGGAAGGCAGGCGTCGATCTGCCTCCACTTTGGCCTTCCGTACCTTGGCAAAGGGCATTTCAGCAAATTCGTCCTCCAGCATTCGTAAAAATTCACTCCTGCCCTCCCGAGAAAATAACGCAGGAAAGCCCCTGTCACCCCCCAAAAGGGTCTTCCATTCATCTCTTCCGCGTCAAAGGGAGCTTGCCCCAGCAAAAACACCCTTGCTCCCAAAGGACCCTCTCCGGGGATTGCCCTTTTTCGCTTTAAAGCCAAATCGCACCTCTCGCAACTCATTATTTGAGACTCCAAAAGCTTCATATCCACATCTCACGAATGGGCTAAATACTTGCAAGCTTCTACTTGCACTCTTCTCATTGCCGAGTATTTATTTTATCCCAAAGCCTGTCAAAGCGAAAATACAACAATCTCTTTATGAAATCCGACCTTTTCAATGGGTCGGAGGAAAAATAAAAGAGGTGGGAATCGCACCGACAGTCACTGCAACCGAAATTCGAAACGATGTCGTTGGCAATTTCTTTCATGGAGGCTGCCAAATCGCATTCGATATCATCGGCGGTTCTTATGGGTAGGTTCAAAACGCTCTCGGAAACTTCCCGTAAATAATCTACATGCCAATGAAGCACCTTCCGCCTTCGCAAATGACGGTTTATACGAGCAGTCAGGTTTTTCTTTCCCGAACCCGCATAGACGTAAAAACCTGGGCGCAGTTGTACCCTTCCCAAAGCGCCTATATCTATTTCCCTGAAGCCGTCGACTTCAAAGATAGATAAGTAGGCGCCCCTATCAGCCATTTCTTCCTCTATTAAACCCCAGGGAACGGGCAATTTCGCCGGCAAATCGCCCATCTTCATTTCCTCACTCCAACGCACCCCCAGGGGCATGACGTCGACCGCATGGCGATTTTCCGCCAGAGCCTCCGAAAAGGCCAAGTCGGTATGGTAATCGGGAAGGAAAAACTTCGGCCGTAAGGAATTAACCAAAAATAAAAGCGCGACCTCATAGCCGTCCTTCGCAAGCAAGGCAAGCTCTTCTATGTGCCTCTTACCCCTTGCCGTAACGGCATCGGGGAAGGCGGCGACATAGCTGCCAAAGAGTGTGCAAGACTTTACCTCGAGGAAGATCTTTCTCCCGCATCTTTCAAGAAGAAAGTCAATACGGCTTTTATTGACAGCCACTTCCCTCTCCAAAATTTTCGCACCTGACAAATCCGGGACGAGATCGTGGCGTATCATCCAATCTACAACGTCGTTTACTACATGAGTGTGCAGCAACACCCAATCACCCCGGCGTTTTGCAGCCATAACCACAAAGGGCAGCTCTCCCTTAGAAGGAGCAAGAAGGAGCAAAACGCCGGGCAAAAGGATCTCCCAAAGTCTTCCGGGATTTGGGAGGTAGGCAAAGGTCGCAGCGCCTTCGATTTCCACCTGAACTACGAAACGATTCTTTCTCCTTAGAAAATGGCCCAAGATCAGAGGGCCATCAGAAATCTTATAGTTTAAAGCTTCGTGTTTCGTGCCCCTCACCTTCGTCCTTCAGTCAAATAGAAGCAAGTTCATTTTACCATCGTCCCAATAGATCAATATTGATCAGTTATTTCTTACGCTTTATGTTGCAAAACTGACGCCCAAAATTAGCATAAACTTTTTTCACATGCTACTGTGCAACCTCACCCAATCGCCCGGGGCATGACAAAATAAATTGCCCCATCTATAGTTTATGAAGGACGGGCAAACTGGGGGTCGTATAAAACACCCTAAGGAGCATTCAGCCAAATGCCTGGGGATGATCAATTAAAGTCGCAGCTGATGCACTAAAATGACAATACTTTCGACCTTACACCTGCTATATGAGGATGTAGCAGAGGATATTGAAGAATCCCTGAAGAGTTTCCCGAAGAAAGACATTCCTTAAGGGTAATAAATGGTTGACTTATATTGACCTTTATAGGGAAAATACTGCTATTTTTTTTATAGGGCGCATGTCCACAAGCGAAGACCTTTGCGGGAGAGAACCGCAACTTGTCTTATGCACCCCTCACAGAAAGGCCTGTCGACCCTTCTGTGAGGGGATATTTATCTTTTATTCTCTTTCTTCTCTGTAGAAGGGAAGCCCCAAGGCGCTTGGAGAACCCAGGAACCTTCCTCTGCCCTTTAAGACAGATATCATAACCAATACCGTTATGGTCAATATGTAGGGAAGCATCATCAGGAGGGGGGCCGGAATGGACGTACCTCCTGCTTGAATTCTCATTTGAAGCGCCTCTACTCCACCGAAGAGGTAAGACCCAAGGGCAGCCCTGAAGGGGTGCCATATAGCGAAAATTACGAGCGCGACCGCTATCCAACCCCTTCCCGCCGTCATGAGCTCCACCCACATGTGGCTATAGACAACGGAAAGGTAGGCGCCTCCAAGGGAGACAAATCCTCCGCCCAGAAGCGTCGAAAGATATCTAACTGCGGACACTGATATTCCTGCCGCCTCTGCGGAAAGAGGGCTGTCGCCCACGGCCCTCATCTTCAGTCCAAATTTTGTCTTAAAGATCAAAAACCAAACGAGGAAGACGAGAAAATAGGACATGTAAACCATGGGGTCCTGATTGAAAAAAACAGGCCCCACAACGGGCAAAGAAGACAGCCCCGGTAGGGGCATGGCCCTGAGTCCCGAAATGGTCTGACCCACGTAGCTTCTACCCAAAAGCGAGCTCATCCCCGTTCCGAACATGGTCATGGCAAGCCCGCATATGACCTGATTTGCCCTTAAGCTGATGCACAAAAATGCATGAATCACGTTTACGGCCACTCCGACTAAAAAGGCCGCCACCAAACCCCAAAGGGGCGATCCCGTATTAAAGGTAACTATGAAGCCGGTGTATGCGCCGATCAGCATGATGCCCTCGAGCCCCAGGTTCAAAACGCCGGACTTCTCGGTTATTATCTCTCCTAAAGTGGCATACAGAATTGGCGTACCACTTCTTACGGCAGCAGCAAGGATTGGAACGATCAATTCCACCGCAGATCACCTCTTTTTGAAGGTCAGGCTAATTCGGTAGCTTCTGAAAAACTCCCCGCCGAGAAGGAAAAAGAGTATCAAACCCTGTAGTATCTGAACCGTCGAAAGCGGGAGACGCATGGCTATTTGGAGATTCTCTCCGCCAACGAAGAGCGCTCCGAAAAAGAAGGAGACGAAAATAATCGTGAAGGGATGAAGCCTAGCAAGCCATGCGATAATTATCGCCGTGTAGCCATACCCTACGGCAAAACCGGGTTGTAATCTGCGGTGCAAGCCAGCCATCTCGGCCATACCGGCCAGTCCAGCTATGGCTCCGGACAGAAACATGACTAAAATTACATTTCTGGCTGACTTGATGCCCGCGTAATCCGCTGCCCTGGGGTTCTGGCCGCTAACCCTTATCTCATACCCCCATACGCCCTTTCTAACGACAATCCAGAGGATCAGGGCGACAATAAGGGCAAAAAACAGGCCGGCGTGGACTCTGGAGGCAAAAAACTGAGGAAGGCGTGCGCTCTCCGGAAAAACAGGGGTCATGGGAAAGCCCAAACTCGTCGGATCGCGCCAGGAGCCGTAGACGAAGTACTGCAACAAAAGGATGGCAATATAGTTCATCATCAAAGTCGTGATAATTTCGTTTACGTTCCAGCGCGCCTTTAAGAATCCCGCGAAAGCCCCCCAGAACCCTCCGGCCAGGGACGAGGCAACGGCCATGGAGGCTAACATGACTATGGCGCTGTCGGTGTAAAAGTACCTCACGAAGGCCGTGCAAGCCAATGCACCCATGACGAATTGCCCTTCGGCACCTATATTCCATACCACCATGGTAAAGGCGAGGCCAACGGCCAGGGAACACATGACAAGAGGTATCGTCTTCGCAAGTGTTTCGCTGATTCCGTAAAAGTCGCTTAAAGAGCCTTTGAGCATCATTCCGTAGGCTTCCCAGGGATTTACGCCCATAAGTCCAAGCATCAGGGCTCCGCTTAGAAGGGCTAAAATAATGGAGGCAAGTATTATATAAAGCTCCTGTCCTTTGGATATGTAAAATCTCTTTTCAATTTTAATCATGCTCTTTTTTGCCCCCCTGTCCATCCGAGGCTATTCCTGCCATCATAAGCCCTATTTTTTCTATGTGGCTTCTATCGGGGGCCTCGATAGTTCCCATCAGTCTGCCCCTATACATAACCGCCAACAGGTCGCTCAGCATGAGAAGTTCGTCCAGATCTTCGGATATAAGCAAAACTGCTCCACCCTCCTCCTTAGCTGCAAGCAACTTTTCTCTAACGAATGCAGTGGCCTTTACGTCGAGCCCCCAGGTGGGGTGCATCGCAATCACGACCTTCATGTTGTCCGATAACTCCCTGGCCAATATGAGCTTTTGCTGATTCCCTCCCGAGAGCATCCTGACTGCAACGTCAATGCCAGGAGTGAGGATGTCGTAACTTTCGATGAGGTATCCTGAGTCCTGGTATACTTCATCCCAATCGATGAAAAAACCTCTCTTGTAGGGAGGACGCCAATACTTTCTCAGTGCCACGTTTTCTGCGACGTTCATATTAGGGACCAGTCCAACGCCCTTCCTGTCGGAGGGTATATATTTAACTCCTAGATCTACCATGCGCCTCGCCGACGTAGAAGTTACATCTTCCACTGTAAAATACAGGCTTCCTCTTTCTATGTGTCTCATGCCTGCCAGGGCCTCGGCCAATTCGCCCTGTCCGTTTCCGCTGACGCCTGCGATGCCAAGTATCTGGTTTTCTCTTAAGGTCAACGAAACGCCATCGACCGCGACAAGACCTTTGTCGTTTCTGACCCTAATCTCTTCTGCGATGAGAATAGGCTTGCCCGGGGGCTTACGGCTTACGCCGACTTTTATCTCCCCTACCCCACCGCTTCCTACCATCATCTCCGCCAGCTTTTCGGCCGTAACTTCGCGGGCGGGCAAAGTACCAACAACTCTGCCGCGCCTCAAGACAGTTATTCTGTCGGAGATCTCAAACACTTCCTTCAGCTTATGGGATATGAAAACTATGCCAAAACCCTCTTCTTTCATATGCTTAACTGTCTCGAACAATTTTTCGGTCTCTTGCGGAGTCAGCACAGAGGTGGGCTCATCCAATATCAGTATTTTGGCTTTATGAAAAAGCATCCGCAGGATAGCAACCCGCTGTTGTTCGCCTATGGAAAGTTGCCATACCGGAGACAAAGGATCCACGTCAAGGCCGTATCTGGCCGACAGCTCCCTTATCCTGGCACATGTAGCGCTTTCTTTTACTGTAAAATTCCTCTCGGCACTGCCCAGAGCCATGTTTTCCCAGACGGTGAGGCTTGGCACCAGCATGAAGTGTTGATGAACTATGCCTATGCCCTGGGCTATAGCATCTTTGGGCGAATGAAACACCACCTCACGACCCTCCAGCTCGATCGTGCCCTCATCAGGTTGGTACAAACCGCACAATATGCTCATGAGCGTGCTTTTTCCGGCTCCGTTTTCTCCAAGCAGAGCGTGGACCTCGCCTGCCTTCAAGTCAAAATCCACATCATCGTTTGCCTTTATGTCGTAAAAGGTCTTTGTTATTCCACGCATATTTACAAGAACTTTTTCAGCCATATTTAATCTCCGCCCAATCGGTAAAAGAAGAGCACGCAAGCATTTGCTTGCGTGCTCTTTGCAGTTTATTTGGGTAATTCTCCTTCTACGCCCTCGACCAGCCAATTCATCGACAAGAGGTCCTGATCGGTAAGTTTTTGGCCTTCTTTAACGATCAAATTCCCCTTGTTGTCTTTAATGGGCCCTTCGAACACATCCCACTCGCCGGACGCAATGCGTTGTCTTTCTCCTTCCACCAGGTCTTTAACGGCATCGGGAACATCTTTGGCGTACGGAGCCAACGCCACCATGCCTTTATCCAAACCCCACCATATGTCTTCCGGCTCCCAGGTGCCGTTGATCACCTTTTCGACGGTGTATTTATAAACCACTCCCCAATTCCAGACGGGCGCCGTAAGGTGTTTTGTGGGAGCATATTGAGACATGTCGTTGTTGTAACCTACGACGTAAACCCCGGCCTCTTCCGCAGCCTGAGGTACGGATCCGGTGTTGGCGTGCATTGCAAGCACGTCAGCTCCCGCATCGACCAGAGCCTTGGCTGCTTCCTTCTCCTTTCCTGGGTCGATCCAGGAAAATAGCCATACTACCTTTACCTTAACGTCAGGGTTGGCTCTGCGAGCGCCCAAGGTAAAGGCATTTAACCCCCTGATCACCTCCGGAATGGGATGAGCTGCAACGAAACCGATCACGTTTTTCTCAGTCATGCTGCCGGCAACTAAACCGGACAAATATCTTGCCTGGTACATTCTGCCGAAATATATGCCCACGTTATCAGCCATCTTAAAGCCCGAACAGTGCATGAAAATGATGTCGGGGTGGCGTTTCGCCGCTTCCTGCACATAATCCATGTATCCAAAGGAGGTGGCAAAGATCACCTTTGCTCCGTTTCTTATGAAGTTCTCCATCGCCCTGACCGAATCGGGCCCCTCCGGAACGGATTCAACATACATGGTGGTCACGTCGGGAAAGGCCTTTTCCACCTCGAGCCTTCCAAGATCGTGCATGTAGGTCCATCCGCCATCGCCTATGGGGCCGTTGTAAAGCCAGGCAGCCTTGAGCTTGTCTGCGGGTACGGCTTCGAAGGACATGGCAGCGGTACTAAAAAGACAGAGCGTAAAGAGAGCGACAATAAGAGCCATCTTCCTCATTACACATCAACCTCCCAATTATAATTTAAAAACCTTCACATAAAATTTTACCTTCTTTTCCAACGCTCTTCAATTAAGGAAAAACTTTAATAAAACTATAACATAACTTCATCAATGACGCTCTTTATCAAACTAGCCACGCAATCGGCATAGAATATCTCCTAATACGCTGATTTAATAATATATACAAACATAGCATCGCGAAGGATATCGCTTTTTCAAACGGAAAATTAATGCTAAAATATAACCTCACTAAAAGGATCAGGGCATTTCAAATCGCTATAATATCAATAACAAAGAAGAGGAGATGCAAAATGACCGGCAAAGATCGTTACAAAAGGACCTATCCAGTATCGTGGGACCAACTGCACAAGGATAGCAAGGCCTTGGCTTGGCGCTTGATAGATACAGGGCAGAGGTGGGATAAGATAATCGCCGTCGTGCGGGGCGGCTTGGTTCCGGCTGCGATAATTGCCAGGGAGCTGGATATACACTATGTGGATACCGTATGCGTCTCAAGCTACACATTAAAGGAACAAGGAGAATTGAAGATCATAAAAAGCATAGAGGGGCTGAATGGCGAGAACGCGCTCATAATCGACGATTTAGTGGACACGGGAAAAACAGCGAGGATCGTGAGGCAAATGCTTCCCCATGCCCACTTTGCCACCGTCTATGCCAAGCCGGACGGAAGGCCTTACATCGATACTTACGTGACGGAAGTCAGCCAGGACACCTGGATTCTGTTTCCCTGGGATTCGGAGATTCAGTTCATCGAACCTCTGATCCAACAAAAGCCATAGATCAACGCTTTGTCTCCAACCCAACCCGAGGCTCAATTGTCTTGAGCTGCGGCACGATCCTGTAGGCAAGTATGGTAGCCGCAGTTGCCTTTAGCGTGTCAGCCGCCAAAAAAGGCAGCACTCCGATTTTAAAGGCACCCAGCAATGATATATCCTTCCCCACCACGTAGTTTAAATTCAGGTAAAGACCCGTAACTCCACAAAAATATATCGCGCCCACGCCAAGAAATGACCCTAAAAGAAAACGAGGAAGTTTCGCACCCCCCCTCGTAACGCTTCCAGCCAAGTAGGAAGCGACTATGAAGCCTATCAAGTAGCCAAAGGTAGGAGAAAACATGATATGAGGCCCACTCGTGCCGGCAAAGACGGGCAACCCCATTAAACCCATGCCTATATATACGACCTGAGACATGGCACCCAACTTCGGTCCCAAACACATACCGGAAAGCAGAACGAAAAATACCTGTAAAGTCAAAGGAACGAGAGGAAAGGGAATTCTAATCCATGCTCCCGCTGCCGTCAGACAGACGAACAATCCCGCCAGGATTATAGATTTAATTTCAGAATTGGACATAGGGGCTTTCACCTCCAGAAATTATCGGTCGATAACCCATTCCCATCTAACTACCCAACCCTGCCCCGCATAACTGATTAGCATTTCCTCGGCCTCCTTCACGAGAGAAAGGGGAATGTGACCGAGAAGAAGCACCCTCTCCCCATAGTGGGCTTCCCACATCGACTCCTCCACCCCCATGGATCTAAACCTGGAGTAAATTAGGCTTTGTTTGTCGTAGGGCACCTCTATTTTTATTTTTCTGCTTTTAATTCTTTTGACCGTTCCCGCTGCTTTAATCGCTTCTTTTGCGGATAGGCTGTAAGCTTCTATGAGCCCCCTCACTCCCAGCTTGACTCCGCCGAAGTGCCTAGTCACTACTATCGCCGTATTGGTGAGGCCGGCCCGGGCGATCTCCCCCAATATAGGCTTGCCGGCCGTTCCAGAAGGTTCTCCTGCATCGGAATAGTGCTCACGAAGAAGATCTACCCCTACCCTGTAGGCCCAGCAATTGTGAGTGGCATTTGCGTACTCCTTCGATATGGTCCTTATGAATTTCCTTGCATCTTCGGTCGAGCGCGCTATTTCAAGATGGCCGATGAAGCGAGACCTCTTTATGACAAGCTCTACCGCGGCTCCTTTTTTGGGTTCCAGGTAAACTTGATCTTCCGTCAACTATTCCTCCCACGCCTCCTTTAGCTTCCTGTAGGTGACATCCAGGGCTTCCGGTATCACCTTTGTCTCTCCGACGACGGGCATGAAGTTAGTGTCACCCTCCCATCTGGGGACTATGTGAACGTGAACGTGGTCCTCGAAACCAGCTCCTGCGACTTTTCCCATGTTTATTCCGATGTTGAATCCATGAGGATCCATAGTTTTTTTAAGAGCTTTTAAGCACTTTTGGACGAGGAGGTTTATCTCCAGTATCTCCTCCTGATTTAATTCGTCGTAATTGCCCGTATGGCGATAGGGCGCTACCATTAGGTGTCCCGGGTTATAAGGGAAGGCGTTAAACATTACGAAGGCCTTTTTGCCTCTGTATAATATTAGCCTTTTTTCGTCTTCCCTTTCTTTTATGAACTCGCAAAATATGCAATCTATCTTTTCCTTGCTCGATTTGTCTATATATTTCATTCGCCACGGTGCATGGAGAACGTCCATCGCAATTACCTCCATCCCTTCTGTTTCCACCTCAAAAATGTTTCACGTGAAACATTTTTGAGGTCCACATGATGTATTGCTCCGCCTGGATTATAACATGATCGTGGAATATCGGGCCCAGCGATCCAAAGGAGTGTTTCAAAGACCTAACTAATGAGTTATGAGAACATGACATTGTGTTATAATATGTAACAATTTACAGGTTGTCGCGAAAAATTGGAGGTAGCAAACCATGAATATAATTGTGCTGACAAAGGTCGTGCCCGACATAGAAAGGGTGAAGTTCGACGCAGCCAGGGGAGTGGTGGACAGGAGTTCGGCACCACAGGAGATCAACCCCTTCGACCTGAACGCCATAGAGGAGGCCGTGAGGCTTAAAGAGCGTCACGGCGGAAGGATAACAGCCATATCCATGGGCCCGAGTGACGTAGAGCAAACTCTCAAGGACACCATAGCCAGGGGCGTCGACGAGGCCATTTTGCTCACCGACAAGAAGTTTGCAGGTTCTGACACCTTGGCGACCTCTTATGCCCTGTCTCAGGCGATTAAGTCCACAGGCGACTTCGACATAGTGATCTGCGGCGAAAAGACCGTGGACGGCGACACGGGACAGGTGGGAGGCGAGGTATCGGAGTGGCTTGGCATACCATACCTTCCCTATACGTCTAGGTTGGATTACGAAGATGGGAAATTCAAGGCAAGAGTGGAGCTTGAGAACATTATATATGAGGTGGAGGCGAAACCTCCTTTGCTCGTATCCGTCACCAAGGACATAAACACCCCACGCCTTCCGGGGTTCAGGGAAAAGCTCAATGCCCGAAAGGCCCAGGTAAAGGAGATGGATGCCGAGGGGATCGAAGCCAACGAAGGTCGCCTGGGTTTTAACGGATCACCAACATGGGTATACAAGATAGAGGTGCCCGAGGAAGGACAGAGAGACTGCAAAATATACAAAGACCCCGAAAGCGGATTGAAGGAGATCATGATCATGTTGGAATCGAGGGATTTGATATGAGCCTTAGCGATGGAAGGGAAATTCTGGTCTTTGCCGAGCAACGCAGAGGTAGAGTTCACCCCGTCACAATTGAGCTTTTGGGCAAGGCCATTGAGTTAAGCGGTAACCGCGACCTTACGGTCTCGGCGGTACTTTTGGGCAGGGATGTAAGGGGCGAAGCGCAGGAGTTAATCTACTATGGCGCAAAAAGGGTTTATCTGTTTGAAGACCCCTCCTTTTATAATTACGATCCGTTTTTATATAAGGCAAATCTGGTTGCCCTGGCGAATGAGATAAATCCCTACGCCATCCTCTTTGGATCGACCCATATAGGGAGATCCCTTGCTCCTCGGGTTGCCGCTTCCTTGCAAACCGGCCTGACGGCAGATTGTACGAATCTTTCAATAGACGAAGACGGAGCATTTATCCAGATAAGGCCGGCCTTCACGGGAAATATATTGGCCCACATAAAGACCAAAACCTCTCCCAGCATGTCAACGGTGCGATACAAGGTCATGCAGCGCGCCAAAAGGGACGAAAAAAGAGAGGGCACTATCGTGAAGATGACACCGCTGCCTAATGACCCCTCCTGGGAGGTAATTGACGAAAGAGTTATCGAGGGCATCAACCTTCCCGACGCTGAAGTAGTAGTATCGGGCGGAAGGGGACTCAAAAGGGCGGAGGACTTCAAAATGTTAGAGGAGCTCGCGAAGCTTTTGGGAGGAGTCGTAGGATCGAGCAGGCCTCTCGTGGACGAAGGATGGATAGGGAAGGAACATCAAGTAGGTTTTAGCGGCAATACGGTCAAACCAAAACTTTATATCGCCTGTGGCATCTCGGGAAGTTCGCAGCATCTAGCTGGAATGAGGGACTCCGAAATGATAGTGGCCATAAACAGCGACCCGTCGGCCCCCATTTTCAGATACGCCGATATGGGGATCATCGGCGATATTTACGAGATAATACCCAAAATGATAGAAAATCTTAAAAGACGGTAAATTACGGCAGGCAGCCCTCGAGGCTGCCTTATTTTTTTGTGCCCCTTGATTCCATTAGAATTGCAACTGGGCGTAATATGGGCACGTTTTCGCAGGTGATTTTAACAACTACTGCTATTGGAACGGCTAAAACCGCACCGACCCCTCCCCAGAGCCAGCCCCAAAAAAGGAGCGACAGGAGTACGACGATGGGATTGATGTTGAGGGCGTCTCCCACTACTTTGGGTGCAAGAAAATTCCCTATGCTCATCTGTATGACCAAGAGGACAATGGCCGTAGTTATCGCAGGTTTTATGTCGGGATAAAACTGCACCAAAGCGACCAATATGGGAGGAATTGAGGCAATCAAAGAGCCGACGTAGGGTATAAAGTTAAGCACAAAGGCCAACACTCCCCAGTTGACGGCAAAATCGACACCTATGACTGAGAGGGCAATCCATACGGCTACGCCCGTCGATGCGCTTATGATGACTGTCGTGAGCAAGTATCGACCGATCTGATATGAAATTGAATTTATTATCTGTTGAACCCGCTCCGCTGTAGTTAAAGAAAAGGCGCGCCTGAGCCTCTCCGTGGACGCCGGAGTGCCGAGCAATATGAACACCAAAAAAACTACTATAAGAAAAAAATTGCTTATCAACGTAATAACTTTACCGGGAAGTGCAAAAAGCAGCGGGGCAAGTCGCCTTCCGAGGTCAAATTCCAACAACAAATCTGTAGGCAGGTCGGTTTTTTGACCTATTTCCTCAATTATCTTCATTAAGCGACCATAATAGTTCGGAAAGGCATTGACGAAGGGCAATATCCTTCTGTAAAGCAATGTGAAGGCCAATAGACAAATGACAAAAAATAGCGTTAGGATCAGTGAGACGGCCAGACCTCGAGGTATTTTCTTCTTTTCAAGTTTCAACAGCGCCGGTTTAAATATAAAAGAAAGTAGCCATGCTATCACCAGAGGCATTACAACGCTTCTGGCCGAGCGCAAAACGGCACCTCCGGCCACAATGCAGAGAAAACTCAGTAGCATCAGTAAAGTTTGGAAGCTGTACCAATTTATTACGAATGTTCTATCCCCGAATTTTCTGGGCCTATGGCGATCGTGTTCGGACATCGGCGAAACCTCCTTCGCATTTACTCCATTATTATAATCAACTTTCGTAAGCACTATCGGAAATTTATTGGTTCTTTGCAAATTATTTGCAAATGACATAAAATATTTTTTATGAACGAAAATACAGCAAATGATATTTTAAGGAGCAAGGGCCTGGCAGCAACGAAACAGAGAGTTGCAATTTTTCTAAAAATAGAGGAGTGCAATTGCCACTTCACGGCAGGGGAATTGCATCGAATGCTCGCTGAAGATAAATTCAGGGAAAGGGTGGACCTTGCCACCGTTTATCGGACGATTAAGACCTTTGAAAGAGCTGGTTTGCTCAGATGCGTGGCCGAGATCGGCAGTTGTCGATACTACGGGAGGATCGACAACTGCGGCTTTGAACACCCCCACTTTTATTGCAGGAAATGCAGGCGATTATTTTGCCTTAAAACGATGAAGTTGGACTCGAAGGATATAGAAAATCTCGAAAAAATTGGCTTCGAGCCTCAGTTTCTGCTTCTTACGGTAGAGGGCTTATGTGCACAATGTAGCGAAGGAGGACATTCTAAGAATGGGCAGGACGATAGGACGCAGAGGTCTGATTAAGATACTTTTGCTTTTTTTAAGCATATCGTTGTTTTTGGACAAAAACACATCTGCATTTGCAGATAATGAAGAGATAGTATTCGTTTCGGTGCCACCCATTGCCTATTTTGTCGAAAAAATAGGAGGGGAGACGATAAGGGTAGAATCGCTCATAAATCCCGGCAACGATCCTCACGTATATGAGCCAAAACCGAAACAAATGGCGGACCTTTCAAAGGCAAGGTTATATTTTTCTACGAACTTTCCCTTTGAGAGGAACCTTTTGACGAAGATAAAGGCCACGAACCCTAATCTGACCATAACCGAGACTGGTTATGGAATTTCATATATGGCAGATGCAGCACATAAAGGCCATGAAGGGGAGGACGACTTCGATCCCCATATCTGGAGCTCGCCCTTAAACGCTTTTAAGATAGCGGAAAATATCTACAGGGGGCTCGTTTCCACAAACCCGGAAAAAGTAGAAATCTACAGGAAAAATTATCTGGAACTGCTGAGAGGCATAGCAAAACTGGACGAGGAGTTATGGGAAAGGTCAAAGTCAGCAAGGGGGATTAAATTTCTGGTCTTTCATCCTGCATGGAGTTATTTTGCGAGAGATTACGGTTTAATTCAAGTTTCCGTGGAACAGGAAGGCAAGGAACCCAAAGGTGCTCAACTTTCCCGTTTAATCGAAGATGCCAAAAAAGAGGGAATTAAAGTGCTCTTCGTCTCTCCTCAGCATTCGAAAAGAAGCGCTAAAACCATAGCTGACGCCATAGGAGTGGAGATCGTTGAGATTGACCCACTCTCCAAGAAATGGGACGAGAACTTAAGATCCATGGTCAAGATTCTCTGCGAGGCTCTCTAGGCAGGTCCCAAGATGAGAGGCCCACAGGATATCTATTTCGAAGACGTCTGGTTTTCATACAACGGTTCCTTCGTGCTCCGGCAGGCTTCCTTTTCGGTGCCGACAAGGGAATTTCTGGTCATTATCGGTCCAAACGGAGGGGGAAAGACTACGCTTCTAAAGCTGATGCTGGGGCTTTACTCTCCTCAAAAGGGAAAAATCATTCTTTTTGGCGAATACACGCCAAGAGAGGCTTCGCACCTGTTGGGTTACGTCCCCCAAAACACAAATATAAATCTGGATTTTCCCGTCAGAGTCATCGACGTGGTGCTCATGGGAAGGTTGCGGGGTTTGAAATTCCTTTACACGAAAGAGGACAGAAGGGCCGCCGAGGAGGCACTTGAAATCATGGGCATGGACAAATATGCCAACGCCAGGATGAGAGAGCTTTCGCAGGGACAGAGACAGCGCGTGTTAATCGCCCGGGCACTGGTCTCTCAACCAAGAATATTGCTGTTGGACGAGCCGACGGCAAGCGTTGATGTCGAAGCGCAAAGGATACTATACGACAGATTGAGGGAGCTGAATGAAAAGATAACCATAGTACTCGTAAGTCATGATATGACCGTGATATCGAGCTATGCTACAGCCGTGGCCTGCGTCAACGGCACGGTCTATTATCACGGTTCAAAGGAGATAACTTCTGAGATGCTCCAGATGGCCTACGGATCCTGCCCCGTGGAGCTGGTAGCCCACGGCATTCCCCACAGAGTACTGGCCAAACACGACGGTGATCGCGATGCTTGAGGCCCTCCAATACGAGTTCATGAGAAACGCACTGGCTGCTGCTGTCCTGGCAAGTGTCATATGCGGGATCATGGGAACGATTGTAGTCAGTAAAAAACTGGTATCCATGGCGGGAGGGGTAGCTCATGCAGCCTACGGGGGCATAGGAATGGCATTGTTTTTCGGCTTTTCGCCCCAGCTTGGAGCAATCGGTTTTGCCCTTGCCTCCTCTCTTTTCATGGCTTGGACGACTTTAAAGATGGCCTCCAGGGCCGATACGGTGATCAGCATCATATGGGCCGTGGGGATGGCTACAGGGGTGATATTTTCAGACCTCACTCCAGGGTACGGGGCAGACCTGATGAGCTATCTCTTTGGCAGCATACTCATGGTCGCTAAAGAAGACATATTGTACATGGCAATCCTGAGCCTGGCACTTTGTGCTTTTGTACCACTCTTTTACGGGCATTTACTGGCCTATTCCTACGATGAAGACTACGCCCGAACGAGGGGAGTGCCGGTGGACGTCCTTCATTTCACGGTTATAGTATTGGTGTCCTTCTCCGTGGTGCTTACGATAAGGATCGTCGGACTTATTCTCGTAATAGCCCTTCTTTCCATCCCTCCCTACATAGCAGAAAAGTTTTGCCGGTCCCTGGCGGGGATGATGGCCACGTCCTTTCTCTTGAGCATGTTCTTTTCCGTCTTGGGCCTGGCGGCAGCTTACGCCCTCGATCTAACGTCGGGCGCAGCGATAATAATCATTGCCGCCATCGGTTATCTTGCCGCAGAGGTATATTTAAAGTTCAGAAAAAAGCCAAAGGGGGCTTGACAACTTTTCTCCTGAGTATTATAAAAAACGAAATTTAAGGTTCGACGAAGTGGTGAGGCAATATTATGATGCCTAAAAAAATAATATTTTCCATGTCATGCGGCAACGGTAGCAACTCTCGATCCTGGTCCCGAAACCAGGATTGGAAAGAGTGTTGCTTTTGGCCGCATGAAAGCTCGTAGAGTCTCGTTTTTTACATTAAGCTACAAAATGGGCCGGAGGCGACACCTTCCGGCCCATTTTTATATTTCTAAAAGGGGGGGAATTTATGTTTAAAGTCTTAATAACAGAACATATTCACGAAGAGGGCTTGAAGGAACTCTATGAGGCACCTGACATCGAGGTAATCCTTCGGTTGAACATGTCGCAGGAGGAGCTTTGCGATGCCGTCAAAGACATGGACGCCCTGATCACCAGGAGCGGAACTGCCGTGGACAAAAAGCTGCTGGAAGCAGGCAAAAAGTTGAAAGTGGTAGCCAGAGTCGGAGTGGGGGTAGACAATATCGATTTAGGCGCTGCGAGCAAGATGGGGATTATAGTGCTCAACTCGCCCACGGGTAATACTCTTGCCGCCACGGAGCTTACCATGGGGATGATATTTTCGATCGCAAGAAAAATCCCGCAGGCGAACAATTCACTGCTGTCGGGAGAGTGGAAGAGGGAGAAGTTTCTAGGGACGCAACTTTACGGAAAGACCCTTTTGATAGTTGGCCTGGGGAGGATAGGCTCCTCAGTGGCAACGAGGGCAAAGGCGTTGGGAATGGAGATATTTTGTTACGATCCATACATAAATCCGAAAAAGGCCGAAAACCTCGGAGTTAAACGTCTGGACGATCTAAGGGGAGCTTTATCCCTCGCAGATTTTGTAACCCTTCACGTGCCCCTGACGCACGAGACCAGAAACATGATCAACGAAGAAACTCTGAAATCTACCAAAAGAGGGGCATATCTGATAAATTGTGCCAGAGGAGGGATCGTAAACGAAGGAGCCTGTGCGAAGGCACTCAAGGAAGACAGGTTGGCCGGGGCTGCTTTCGACGTCCACGTCGTCGAACCGGCAAAGGAAAGCTCCCTTTTCGACCCCGCCATAATAGAGAAGGTCGTCGTAACACCCCATATAGGAGCAAACACCAGGGAGGCCCAAAGAGCCGTCGCCGAGATCGTGGTGAAAAACCTCATAAAAGCGCTATCGGGCGAACCCTACGAAAATGCCGTAAACCTCCCCTATATGGAAAACAAGATGACCCTTCAGGAAAGGGAGTTTCTGTCGCTTGCCAGAAGGATGGGCATGATAGCGGCTTGTGTCATCAAGGAACACGTTGATGAGATCACCGTGGCCATGGCCGGACCCTTATTTGAAGAGGTCGAGATAAGCTTGCCCTTTGAAGTACCCTACAGATATATGCCCTTCACGGCAGCGGCTCTTAAGGGGCTTCTCGAGGTAAGGCTGGGCCCTGAAGTGAACGCCATGTCGGCGCCTCTTCTCGCAAAGGAGCATGGTATAAGCGTCTTCGAGAGCAGGCGAGAGGCAAGGACGTATAAAAATGTACTTGCCATCGAAGTCAAATCTCAAAATAAGACCTTTTCCATGGCGGGAACGGTGACGGAAGAGGGCAAAAAGCGAATAGTAGGCGTAGATGATTACGAGATAGATTTCGTTCCCGAGGGGTGGGTGCTGCTTTTTTCCAACCACGACAGGCCTGGGGTCATAGGAAAGATAGGCACATTGCTGGGAGATTACGGAGTAAACATCGCAAACTTTGCCTTGGGGAGGAAAAATGGGAGCGGGCTTGCCATCGCTGCCCTTCAACTTGACAGCAGCATTCCAAAAGAGGCAATGGAAAAGATCCAAAAAGATGCAGATTTAATCTGGGCCCACCTGATAAACCTCAAAGGAGAGTGAAGATGTTGCGATACTACCTCATGAGACACGGAGAAACGACCTGGAACGCCAAGGACGTATTTCAGGGAAAGCAGGACACGCCTTTAAGCGAAAAGGGCCTGCTTCAAGCCAAGCTTACTGCGAGCCTCGCTTCCCGGATCGGAAAGGCAAGGATATGGTGCAGCCCCCTTAAGAGGGCATTGCAAACGGCAGAACTCCTGGCCGAAAGGGGCGGATATGAGATACTAACAGAAAAAGGCCTGATGGAGATAGATCACGGCAAATGGGAACGCCTTCATGTGGAAGAGGTGAAACGTCTTTATCCGGAATCCTTTGAGATGTGGCACAAAGAGCCCGATAAGGTCGTAATGCCCGATGGCGAAAGCCTGAGGGACGTTCAGGAACGGGCTTTAAGGGTTTTGACCAAAATAAGGGAAAGCGGAGAAGAGCAGGCTATTATAATGACCCATGACGCCGTGATCAAATGTCTTCTCTGCCATTGGCTCGAGCTTCCACTCTCGAAGTACTGGAGTTTCAAGTTCTCAAACTGCAGCGTATCCATAGTGGAGGAAGACGATAAGGGTAAGGCAGTCATCTTGCTCCTCGACGATGTATGCCACTTAGAGCAAGGCTGGACCTGGCCGGAACAAAAATCGGTGTAAATGGTTTTACAGATTCCTTAGGGCACAGCCTTGAGCATCCCTCCGTCAGCGATAATCGTTTGTCCCGTGATGTAGCTGTTGGCCTCGGAACAGAGAAACGCGGCCAGACGGCCATATTCCCGGGGATCGCCATACCTGCCCATGGGAATTTGTCTTAACATATTAGAGCGAACTTCCTCAAGCGAGAGGTTCTGGCGCTCTGCCGTTGCTTTATCCAACTGCTCTATGCGATCCGTTTTGAACCTTCCCGGGCCGATAACGTTGACCAATATATTATAGGGTGCCACTTCGCGGGCCAAGCTCTTCGTCATGCCCACAACGCCGAGGCGGAATGTGTTTGAAAGTATTAAATTATCAATTGCCTCCCTGACGGAAGATGAGGTGGAATTGAGTATCCTGCCCCAGCGCATCTTTTTCATGTAGGGCAACACAAGTCTAATCGTCCTGACAAAGCTCAGGAGGGTCAGCTCGAAAGCCCTTTGCCAGACATCGTCAGGAAAATCTTCGAACCTTCCCGGGGGAGGTCCGCCGGCGTTGTTCACCAGGATATGAATGGTGCCATACTTTTGAACGACAAAGCTGACAAGCTTTTCTATATCGCCAGATTTGGTTACGTCGCAGACGAAATGTAGAGGCTCTTTTCCGGTGCTTTCTTTTATATCCTTCTTTGCAACCTTCAGCTTCTCTTCGTTCGTGGAGGAAATTACTACATTCGCTCCTTCACTCGCAAGCTCCGTCGCAATGGCCTTTCCCAAGCCAGAACTGGAGGCCAGGACCAATGCTACCTTTCCTTCAAGCCCCATGTTCATGCGATTAGCCCCCTTTCTAATTATTCCCTTCTATCGTTTTTAAGCTTATCCGCTATGGACTTTATCATGTTCCAACACTGTAATAACCCGAGGACTGCGCCCAAAAGGGCACCCCAAAGGGGTATCGACCTGCCCAGTCCATATCTGTCCTCAAAATAAAGGCCCAAATAGTAACCCAACAAGACGAACCCTACGATCAAAAGGGCGGCAGAGACAACCTTCGCAAAAATCGCTATATCTTCGAAATTTAATTTAAAATTCATTTTAAATTATACGCCCCGATCGAACAGCGAATCAATGTTTTCCTCGAGAAACTTTACAAGCCTTTCGACTCTCTTGTCGTCCAAACCTCCTATGATCAACCTGCTTTCGTCTTGACTTTTCTTTACGACTACTTTAAGGCCGTGGCTTTTGCCGAGGGGCAGTTCAACGGTAGAGGTCTTCTTTCTTCTTGCATCGCCCGAGGCCTTAAGCCTACTTATCTCATTCTCAAGCCTTCTAACCGACCAGTAATGGACCACGCACTTTCGGGCAAGGAGTGTTTGGTCATCTCCGGAGGACAATCCCGAAAGAGCTCTTGCATGGCCTTCCGATATCTTTCCCTCCTCGAGCAGCTTCTGTACCTCTGCAGGCAAGTCAAGTAAGCGTAGCTTGTTCGACACAAGGGGGCGACTCCATCCCAGGCGGGAGGCCACCTCCTCATGTGTCATCTCAAACCTTTTTATCATCTCCGAAAGGGACTTGGCCACTTCGATGGGCGACAGATCCTCCCTTTGGAGATTTTCTACGAGCGCCACCTCGAGGGACTGAGCATCATCCAAATCGACTATTACAACGGGAACTTCCTTAAGTCCCGCGATCTTCGCAGCTTTCCAACGCCTTTCGCCGGCCACAACTTCGTAACCTTCCCCGGCACGCCTGACTATCAGGGGCTGTAAAATGCCATGTTCTTTGATGGACTCGGCCAGAGACGTCAAGCCCTCGTCGTTTATGCTTTGTCTCGGCTGAAAGGAAGAGGGTTTAATTTCGTCTATGGGCAAAAACCCCCGATCCTTTGAAGGGATCGCCCTTTTATCCTCGAAGGATGATCCTATTAGCGCTTCTAATCCCTTTCCTAAAGCTTTCTTGGATTTAGCCACCTTTCTTCCACCTCCTCGGCCAATGCCATATAGGCCTTGGCACCGATGCACTGGGGGTCATAGTAAATTACAGGTTGACCGTAACTAGGCGCTTCCGAAAGCCGAACGTTTCGCGGAATTGTCGTCTCGAACACGGCATCCGAAAAACGCTTTCGCACTTCCTCCGCCACCTCTTTAGAGAGGTTTGTACGGCTGTCGTACATGGTCAGGATGACACCCCCGATATGCAACCTTTCGTTGAGGTGGCGTCGCACTAGTTCGACGGTTCCTACAAGCTGAGACAGCCCCTCCAGTGCGTAATACTCGCATTGTATGGGAACTACCACCGTTTCGGCAGCAACCAGCGCGTTCACGGTCAAAAGCCCTAAGGAGGGCGGGCAATCTATCAGGATCAGGTCGAAATCCTTGAGCCTCGATAAGGCCTTAGCCAATCTGGTCTCTCTGCTCAAAAGTCCCACCAGCTCGACCTCCGCCCCCGCCAATTCCAGCCTGGCCGGCAAGAGGTAAACTCCCTTCCACGGCGTCGAAGAGACCACCTCATCAGGAGACGAGTCGTTGATCAACACGTCATACACGCTTCGAGACAACTTTCCCTTATCGATCCCCAATCCGCTGGTACTGTGCCCCTGAGGGTCGAGATCCGCTACGAGCACCCTTCTTCCCCTATCTCCCAGGGCTGCCGCCAGGTTCACGCAGGAGGTGGTCTTGCCCACACCTCCCTTTTGATTTGCTACGGCTATGATACGCAAAAGGCTCACCTCCACCATGGCCTTCTTTCGGGGATGCCAACCCTTCTGGGAACGCTTATTCGTGCGTCCTTTACCTTCTTCCATGTAAATAAGTAAAGCTTCTTGCCCGCCACCTCATAGCTCCATATCTCAAGCCCCGACCACCCCAATTTCTCCTCTTTGCCCTCTAATTCTTCCAGCTCCTCAAATCCCTTTAGCCCCTTGAAGGCGATGCAGCTACCGCCCCTTCTGACGAGGGGGGAAAAATATTCTAGAAGTACGCCCAGGTGGGAGACGGCGCGGGCAGCAGCCAAATCGTAGAGATCTTTATTTGAAGATGCGAATTCCTCCGCCCTGGAGCAATGAACCACGACATTTGCCAGATTTAAGTTGCGAACCATCTCCTCCAGAACGAGACATTTTTTTCTGACGCTGTCCAGGAGATCGACAAATACGTCGCTTCTGCAGACAGCCCATACGAGCCCCGGCAATCCCCCTCCTGTCCCGATATCCACTATTCGGATATTGGAAGGAATAAGCGGTAGGGCCGCGAGACAGTCCACGATATGTTCGTCGAATATACACTTTGGGTCGGCAGGCCCCGTCAAACGGGCACGGCTGTTTGCCAATCCCAGAAGCTTTGCATAGTCCATCAATTTATCTCTGTTAGCATCTATTATGCCTTCTAATACGTCCGATGCTACTTCTTTCGTCATTACTTTCAAATCTTCCATCACCTCCCATCGATGATATACTATTTTTCAAAGCCCTAACAACAGGCGTCTTTTTGCGATGCCTCCGTGATTTTATGTTATCATTATTATAGCGTGACAAAATTATCGAGGAATAGAAGACTAAGGGAAAGGGGAGATCGACATGTCCGATAAAATTATCTACGCTAGAGACGATAATTATCTTATAGTCCGTCTGAGAGACGGCGATGATTTTTTTGAAACGCTTTTGTCCTTGCTCAAAAAAGAGGACATTAAATCAGCCGTTTTAGTCTCTTCCGTAGGAATGATGAGAGACGTAGAGTTGGGCTGGTTTAGCGGGGAAGAGTACATAAAAAAATCATTCGAAGAGCCAATGGAGCTTCTTTCGCTCACGGGTTCCGTAAACGAGACGGAGGAAGGGAAAATATTCTTACACCTCCATGCGGTATTAGGGTCTTCGGATTTGACAACTGCAGGGGGTCATTTGTTCAAGGCTACAGTACATCAGACGAACGAACTGGTATTCCTGCTGCCGACAAATATAAATTTGAAGCGATTGAAAGAGGGAGAGGGATTGCTCAGGCTCTTCCCCGAGCGCAAGAAATAACAAGACTATGAAGAGCTTGGTTTCGCCAAAGGGCAAGAGGCGCTTGATTCGAAAGGCGCTTCTTGCCGCTTTTTTAATATTTCTTTACCTCTTTTCGGGCAATTTAGGAGAAAAGGAAGCTCTGGTAATCGACGTCATCGATGGCGATACTGTTGTAGCCGTGACGGAGGAGGGCGAAAAAGAAACCGTAAGATACCTGCTCATAGATACCCCAGAGCTTCATCATCCCCGCCGCGGAGAGGAAGAGCTAGGAAGAGAAGCCAAAGCTTTCAACGCTTCACTGGTAGCCGGCAGAAAGGTAAGGTTTGAGCTGGACGCAGAAAAAAGAGACAGGTACGGAAGGCTGCTAGCCTACGCATGGATAGAAGAAAAGGGAGAAGAAAAGATGGTAAACGAGATGCTTGTTAAGGAAGGTTTGGCTCTGCCCTATTTCATACCACCAAACGGGAAATATCTCGACAGGATTTCGGAGGCTGCGAAAAGGGCAAAAGTCAGAAATGTCGGGCTTTGGAAGATCGCCCGGAAGAGGGTTTACACTCCCGACCAGGTCTACTCGGCACTGCCATATATTGCAGGCCGTTATATAACGCTTGTCATGAGAATCGAGGAGGCCAAAAAATCGGGCTCCCGATGGTTGCTGTATGAAAGGAAAAGCAGATGTCAACTGGTCATATACGATAACAATGAACACCTTCTTGGAGCAAAAGATTTCATTGTAGGCAGGAAGATAAGGGCGATCGGCAAAATAACGGCTTCCCACAACGGCGCCGAGATGATCATCTCCGACACATCTCAAATAGAAATCGAGGTAAAGGCTAAGAGTCGAGTAAGTAAAAGAGCGGTTAGGGTTTTATGATTTATAATGATAATATATAGATTGAGAATGTAAAATTATGGTAAAATATTATTATGGAGGCGGCAAGTTATGTTTAAACAAATACTACCTAATAGGAAAAGCCTTCTTTTCATTCTATCGTCTTTTATGCTCATCTCTTTTTTTCTGACATCCCTTACAAATCTCTACGCCGACCAGTTTTTCAGCAAACTCGACATCGATGAGATCTCCCTTAAGGGGCATAAATTGCACATTCGCGGGGATACGGACCTGCCCCCAGGGTCTGCCCTGCAAATAAAGCTTATGATCCCTAAACTGGACGACGACAAGGGAAAGGACCACGATGTAAAAGTCCAGATAACCCCGGGTAAATTCTTCGTAATGATCGACCTTCCGAAGGAGTGGAAAAACGGTGGATGGATAAAATTTCTGTCCCTTAAAGCGATATTCGATCCCGATGATCAACCAAAGAAGGTCAGGGAGATAGTGGGCAATAAGGGAGAAAAGCTCAACGGCCCCAAAGTGAAAGTTCAAAAGAACAAAAAAATATTGGTCTCCGTTAAAAACGTTGCTTTCTAAATGGGCCTGTTACAATTGTAAATTGTAAGGTGGTGATTGAAGGTGAAAGTGCAAAAGAAACATATTTTGATAGGTGTTGCAGCGATAATAGTGATCCTTCTGCTGATCATCGCAAATATCGACGTAGGCACGGGCATGATCCGAGAAATGGCTCCCCAGGCCGCGAAGGATGCCATTGGAGCCGACCTAGCCCTTGGGAACGTTTCGGGCAACCCCATAAGGGGTTACAAATTGAGGGATGTCGCGCTCTCAAAGGAAGGAGAGGAAGTCCTTTCCATAAAACAGCTGGATGTCAAGCCAAGCTTGTTCGCGCTGATAGGCGGGAAGGTCTATCTCAATTCCCTGGTTGTGAACGAAGCCTTAATCGATTTCGAGAGAACGTTTGAACTGGTAAAGAGCTTTAAACCATCAGGTGCGGGGGAGGGTTTGCCTTTAGGGACAATAGAAGTTAACTCCAGCACGGTAAAGGGCCCCTTCGGAGTTATAGATTTGAAGAGCATCGAGGTAAAGCCCGAGGCGACCACCATCAAGGCAAAAATTGATGCTTCATACAACGGGCTGCCAGCAAAGGGGGATGCAGTAATATCGCTAAAGGAAGGCGTCGCAATAGATGAGATGAACCTTAAGATCGCCCAGGGCGATATCTCCTTTAGCGGCGAGATAATGCCCGAGCTCAATATCGAAGGAAGGGCCAAAAATATACAGGTAGAGGAGTTGAAACTTCTCTGGCCTCCCCTCGAGAAACAAAAGCTGGCCGGGGCCTTCGGCGGCACCATCAAGTTATCAGGTAAGCTGCCCGACATTCGCGGCGAGGGCGATTTGAGCTTCGAAAGGGGTATGATCGTCGGCATATCCGTCGAAAGGGCGGGGTCCGACTGGCGTTACGAGGAAAATACCCTCGACTTCAAAAACATAGATGCTGACGTCTTAAGCGGCAACGTCCACGGAAGCCTGACCATGATTCTCAGGACATTGCCGCCGCACATAAACCTCTCTTTGGAGGGTAAAAACCTCGACGTTGGCCTGCTGTCGAAGGAATTTCCCCAACTGGCGGGAAAAGTATCCGGCACTGTGGACAGCATCAAGGCTGATATCTCCGGAATGGCCATGGAGTTATCGGGAAAGGTCGCTCTTTCCGCGTCAAAACTTTCCGTCATGAATCAACCCCTTCAGGCTACTAATATTAAGGCGAACATCGATAAAGGGAAAAGGATAGATATCGACGCAACTTCCCGATGGAACGAAATGCCTCTCAAGGCGACGGGTTATGTCGATCTTCCGGCGGGTCCTTTTGTTAGCATGGTCGTGTCCTGCCAAAAAGCTTCCATCGATAAGATAAAGGCCCTTGTGCCATCCCTAAAGGATCTGCCAGCAAAGGGAGATGCCTCGGGAGAAGTGCAGATCAAGGGCTCTCTCAAGGACGTTGCTTCCCTTTCGACCTCGGGCAAAGTATGGTCTGATGCCATCACGCTTTTAGACCAGGAGATAAAGTCTCCCACCGTGAATTTCGAATTTAAAGAAAACGCCCTGGACATCAAGAGCTTTTCCGCATTATGGCAAAAAGCTAAGTTCCACGGCGCAGGGAAGGTCGCCAACGTCACAAAGGCCCCAACTTTGGACATAAAAGGAAAAGTTGAGGGATTGAATTTGACCAACATGAGACAACTCATTCCCCAGCTCGAGCAATATGAGTTGGCAGGCACCGTTTCATCGGAATGGCATATAGTTGGACCTTTGAGTTCTCCAGATCTGTCTTTAGATTTTAATTCAAACAGTATAACCTTCTCCGGCATAGCAGCAAAAGACATCTCCGGTTCAACTTCTTTGAAACCTTTGGCTAAAGACCCCTTGTCCGGAATTTCGGCTCAAATAAAGGCCTCTTCGGTAGGGACGACGGCCTTTCCGTTGATAAATGACCTGTCAGCTTCTATAAAAGGTGAGGCTAACAAGATCAACTTGACCGAGATGAAGGGCCTGCTTCTGGGCGGAAACTTCAATGCCACGGGCCAAATATCCATCAAGGACAAACAACCTGCCCTATCTTTGACGGCCTCAGCGAAGGGCGCCAGACTGTCAAACCTGCAAAACCTTGGGTTGGCTTTGCCGATAGAGGGATTGGTCGATTTTGAGGCGAAGGCAGACGGCTTGCTGCCGGACATCATAATTGCAGCCAAGGCTTCGTCGCCCGAGATAACCGTGGCCGGCTTCACGCTAACCGATGCAGCTTTAGACGCGGAAGGCCCGTGGAACTCCCTGAAGATCAAATCCTTCAACGCCAGGGCCGGAGGAGGGACGTTAACAGGCAGCGGAAACATCGCTTATGATAAAGCGTTGAGTCTAAACTTTGACATGCAGGGAAACAATCTCGATCTGAAGGAGATATCCAAGAAATTGGACGAGGAAAATAAAATGAATATGCAGGGTCTCGTAAACCTTAGGGCGACAATTTCCTATGACGACAAAGGCCTTATGGGCGATGGAGAAATCACATCTCCTGAAGCCGGTGTCTACGGGCTTAAAGCCAGTGACATAAAAGTCCCCTTCGTCATGAAGGATGGCACAATAACAAGCCAAGACATGAAAGCCCGCTTTTACGAAGGGAACGCATCGGGCAAAGGATCCATCACTTTGTCAAATCTGAAATGGACGACGTCCGTAAGCGTTTCCGAGGCAAACTTGGATCCGCTCATTCATGATCTCTTTCCCATGGAGGGGCATATCACCGGAAAGGCAGGGCTACAGTTTGACGGCAGTGGCACGCTGGGCAAGAATCTGGAAGGCAATGGTTCCTTTAATGTCGGAAGCGGCAAAGTATCCGATTTCAAAATGGTTAAAGTCATTGCAGCAGCCTACGGCAAAAGCACCATAGATTACAAGTCGATCCAGGGAAGGTTCGTCTTAGATACCATGGCGTTAACTCTGCTGCCTGGGACTCAGGCTTATGCCCCCAAGGGAGATCCTATGTATACCTACTTCGGTGCCGACGGCATGATTAAATACAACGGCAACCTCGATCTCTCATGTTACGGCAATTTGAACGTACAGGCCATAAACGCCCTGGTGGGCGGCATAAAGGGCGGCATTCTTTCCGGAGGGGAATCGCTCAAGTCAACTCTCGAGGGGTTCTTAAGCGGCTTGCTGCAGGGTTCTCAGACAACGGACTTCAGGGACGTCAGCCTTAAAGTCACGGGCACTTTTAAGTCTCCGAAGATATCCAATCTGGAAGTCTCCAGACCCATCACGGAAGAGACGCCGCAAGGCCTCACTCAAGACCAGACGGATATACAATCGAGTCCCGAAGATGTGATCAAAAAGACAATACTTGAAAGGATATTCAATAAGGATAACTGAAGGCAAACGACGACAAAGAAAGGACCATCGCTAAAAGTGCGATGGTCCTTTCTTCGATATTCTCAAACAGTCCATAAAGATGTTAACGAACGACCCTTTGGCTTGCTATCTCCAGTAATATTTTGGCCGACATGAGGAGAGGTCCGATCTCTTCCGCAACTTCCGCCTCTTTAAGTGCGTCGTTAATGTTAGCCAGCAAAAGATCCATGTCCTTTAAGATGTACTGCACCTCAAGGGGAGGCCTTTCCGCTGGAATTTCGACCCTCTTTTCGACGGTGGAACGTCCACGATCAAGGGACATCTCATATCCCCTTTGGGGTACAAGGGCCTGACTGCCCAACTTTCTCAACTCATCCGCCAAAGAATTAGATGACCTCTCTTCTCCGTGGGTAACTATGAAAGTCGGATTCGTCTTGAAGTTGGACGCCCAGGCAAGGAGGTCGTCCTTGTCTGCATGGGCAGAAAAGCCGCCTATCGTGTGATACTTGCACTTCACGGCCACCTCCTCGCCGGCTACCTTGACGAACCTCGCTCCATCTATGATCTTGCGCCCCAGAGTACCGGCCGCCTGATATCCTGCGAATATCACGTGAGCCTTTGGGTTCCACAGATTATGTTTCAAATGATGGACAATCCGACCTCCGTTAGCCATGCCGCTTCCCGCCAAGACAATGGCGAAAGATACATCGTTGATTTTTTTCGACTCCTCGGGAGAGATGACCTCCTTCAAACCCCTGGGGGCGAAGGGGTCCTGATTCTTAAAGAGCTTGTCCTGTATTTCAGCCGAAAGGAGGGAAGAATATTTCCTGTATATCTCCGTAGTCTTGACGCCCATGGGGGAGTCGAAGTAAATGGACACATTGTCCTTTAATATGCCCCTTTCCTGAAGGATGTTGAGTTCGTAGAGTATTCTTTGCACCCTGTCCACAACGAAAGTAGGAATCAAGACCTTGGAGCGGTCCCTCAAAGATTCCGCTATGACTGAGGCGAACTCCTCCCTCGTCTCATCCAGGCTTTTGTGATTTCGGTCTCCGTAAGTGGACTCTATTATCACGTAGTCGGCGTCGTCAATGACGGCCGGATTCCTGTCCAGGACTGTAACCTGCTGGCCAAGATCGCCTGAAAAGACCAGCTTAATGCTGTCCTTACCGGCCCAAATTTCGATGATGGCACTTCCTAAAATGTGTCCGGCGTCGCGAAAGCGCACCTTAATATCGGGCATCGCCTCGATGACGTCATCGTAGGAGACGGGCACGAACATTTCCAACGCCCTTTCTATCTCCTTTTCCGAAAACAGGGGATATACGGGCGGAAGCCCCTTTCGCCTGTTTTTTCTGCTCTTCCACTCCGCCTCCTCCTTCATCAAACGGGCCGAATCCCTCCACAATATTTCGCACAGCTCGAGGGTCGGAGTAGTTGCGTAAATCTTTCCTCGAAATCCCCTCTTCACGAGAAGGGGAACGCGTCCGGAATGATCCAGATGGGCATGGGTCAATAAAAGGGCATCCACCTTGGAGGCGTCGAAGGGAAAGGGCTCGCTGTTTTTCCTGTCCTCATCCCGCCCCTGAAAGATACCGCAATCGATCAACACCCTTTTCTCGTCGTGTTCGAGTAAATAATTGGACCCCGTTACTTCTCCTGCAGCACCATAAATACCCAGTCTCAATAAAGATCCCTCCCCTCTCAGAGAGATGCCGGGAAGGGGTTTTCGTATTTTTCCAGGGACACGACACCCTCAAAGGATTTCCGCGGCCTGGGTTTGGGGTCTTCGGCAGGATATCCTAATGTTACGAGGGTTAAAATCATGGCATCTTGCGGGATCTTTAGATCACGGCGAACTTCCTCATAAAGTTCCTCGTTTACAGCCGTAACCTCGTTTGCGAAGGCTCCGACTATGCAGCTTCCCACGCCTTCGTGTTTGGCCTGGAGTATCATGAAAGCAATGGCCAGAGACAGCTGCTCGTATAGCCTTGCAACCAATATCTCCTCGCCTCTCAAAAGAGGGTTGTATGCAGGATCGTCGAGGGATTTCTTGATCCTTTCCTCGTCGAAGCTCTGTCCCAGGGCTTGAGACAGGGCCTTCATCTGCATTATCCTCTGCTCTTTTGACCAGGCGTTTCGCTCGCCTAAACAAAGGACGACGCTGTCGGCTGTCTCTACGAAAGGCTGGCCCACCGCCAACCGACGCAATTTTGACTTCATCGTCTTTTCCCGCACGACGATAAAATGCCAGGGCTGTACGTTTGCCCAGCTGGGTGCTCGTCTTGCCGCATCTAGAATTCTCAATAAAACACCATCCGGAATGGGACGGGGGTCATACCTTCTAATGCTCGCCCAACTTTCTATCTCGGGAAGCAACCCCTTCATCAATTCATCATCTCCTCTTTCAAGCTATTTCTCATAGAAAGTATAACATATCCAGCATCGACACCCAGCTTCACCGTTTGTATCAGAAAAGCTATAAACCAAATTTTTCTTTTATTTGTTCATACGTCAGCGGGCCAACATGTACCTCGATAATCTTCAAATTTTCGTCCAAGAAGTAGCTTGTGGGAATGTACCTCACAAGATATGCTTGAGCCGCCAATCCATCTTCATCGAGATAGACAGGAAAGGCGAGCTTATTTTCGAGAACAAAATTTTTAACGTGAAGGGCAGACCTTTCCGAGGTAGTCAAATTGATGGCTACGATGTTCACATCTTCGCCATGTTCGTCGAAAAATCGCTGAAATTCGGGCAACTCCTTGAGACAGGGAGGACACCAGGTGGCCCAAAAATTCAATAAAAGGGGCTTACCCTTGAAATCGGAGAGTTTGACCTGCCTTCCGTCGAAGTCCACCGCTTCGAAATCCGGTGCGGTTTCACCCCTTTCCATGGCCGAAAGAGGTGAAATGCTAAAAGCAAAGACGACCATGAAAGCTAAAGATAATATTGTCAATGTCAAGGTTTTCTTCGTTTTCACTTAACAACACCTCGCCTTTATTTGAAATTTACATAGGAGGGGTCCATAGATATGCGAATCTCGAGAAAAGATCGAAGTACATTAAAAGCCCGACCGCTATAAGAACAACTCCAGCTACTTTTTTAACGTATTCCAGCTTACTTGCGTTAGCTTGTATAAAGCGCTCGAACCACTCCATGAATAGGGCTACGGCCAAGAAAGGCAGCCCCAATCCCATGGAATAGGCAAAAAGAAGGAGCATTCCGTCCCTTACAGTTGAACTGCCGCTTGCCATGACCAGTATCGACGCCAAGATGGGGCCGACGCAGGGCGTCCATCCGGCTGAAAAGGCCATCCCCGCAAGAAGAGCCCTTATCCAGGAATGACCTCCCGATCCGGCCTTCAATCGGCGCTCCCGCTCAAGAAATGCTATATCAAACAGTCCAACCATATAAAGCCCAAATATGACTATTATCGTCGCTCCTACTTTCTTAACGAGAGCTTGGTTTTTGATCAGAAAACTTCCCAATGCCGTGGCGGAAGCTCCGAAGGAAACGAAAACTACAGAAAAGCCTAAAACAAATAGCAGGGCGTGAAGAAAGACCCTAAAGTTCTTCTTTGCCTCGGCTTTACCCGATATCGGGAGAGCGTCTCCGGCCAAATAGGCGATATAAATGGGAATCATCGGCAAAAGACATGGAGAAAGGAAGGAAAGCAATCCTGCAGCGAAAGCGATCGTTAGCGATATCTCAGACATATCCTTGACCTCCTATACCCGTGTATGTATATTATAACATCGAATACAGCGTCTTTTTAAAAAACAGGAGCCGAAAATTCCTGGCTCCTGTTGAAACGACAGGTTAAAGGGCGCACGTTGTATTCTATTTAGAATGCAGGAAGCAGGCGACAAAGTGGCCGTTACCCACATCCACCAACGGGGGTTGCTCCTTCTTGCACCTTTCCATAGCGTAACGACACCTGGGATTAAACCGGCAACCAGAAGGTGGATTGGCAGGCGAAGGCACGTCGCCCTCCAAAATAATGCGCTGACGTTGGCGCTTTGGATCGGGAACCGGTATGGCAGAAAGTAGGGCATGGGAATAGGGATGCAAGGGGTTGCTAAAGAACTCAAGCTTTGGCGCCTTTTCGACTATTTTACCCAAATACATTACGGCAACTCTATCCGATATATGCCTCACCACGGCTAAGTCGTGGGAAATGAACAGATAGGTCAGCTTCAGTTGCTCCTTTAAATCGTTCAACAAATTTAATATTTGGCTCCTGATGGAGACGTCCAGAGCCGACACCGGCTCATCGCAGACTACGAACTTTGGCTTTAAAGCTAAAGCTCGAGCAATGCTTATCCTCTGGCGCTGCCCGCCGGAAAACTCATGGGGATACCTGAAGCGATGCTCTGGGAGCATTCCGCATTTCGACAACACCTCGGATATGTAATCGTCCAGCTCTCTTTTAGAGCACAGGCCATAATACCTCACTGCCTCGCCCACAATTTCGTTGACAGTCATGCGAGGGTTTAAGCTGCCGTAGGGATCTTGAAATATTATCTGCATCTTTTGCCTGATACCGCGCGGGTTATCGCTAAGCATTGTTTCCACGTTTTGTCCCATAAAGAAGGCCTTTCCTTCGGTAGGCTTCAGCAAATGGAGCACGGTCCTCCCCAATGTAGTCTTTCCGCATCCCGATTCGCCGACCAATCCCAATGTTTCCTGATCATCAATGAAGAAGGATACGTCATCGACGGCTCGAACATAACCTACCGTTCTCTTGAATACTCCCTTGCGAATGGGAAAATACTGCTTCATGTTTTTGACCTCTAAGAAATGGGAGGCTTGCGTCATCTGTCCCCACCCCCGGAGTCGGAATCGTAGAGGAAACATCTGACCATACGCCCATCGCCAAGGGAATAAAGAGGAGGTATTTCCCGTGAGCACCTCGAAAAGGCCCTTTCGCAACGGTTGTGAAAACGGCATCCATCGGGAAATTCAAAGGGGCTGGGCACAAACCCAGGGATTACGTGAAGTTTATCGAGTTCTTTATCAATTCTCGGAATTGAAGCAAGCAACCCCCGTGTATAGGGATGCAAGGGTTCGTAAAAGAGAGAGGCCACGGGCGCTTCTTCAACTATAAGCCCGGCATACATGACCACCACTCGCTGGGCCATCTCGGCAACGACGCCCAAATCATGGGTAATGAGCATGATGGCCGCATTGAATTCTCTTTGCAGATCGTTCATGAGGTCTAGTATTTGAGCCTGAATCGTAACGTCCAAAGCAGTAGTAGGTTCGTCCGCTATCAACAATTCGGGCTTGCAGGCCAAGGCCATGGCTATCATGGCCCTTTGGCGCTGTCCTCCCGAAAGCTGATGCGGATATTCGTCAACCCTTTGTTTTGGGTCGGGAATTCCGACCAGTTGAAGCAACTCTACGGCCCTCTCTTTGGCCTCCTTACTGCCCATTCCCTGGTGGAGCATCAAAGGCTCCATTATCTGAAACCCTATAGTCAAAACGGGGTTCAAGCTCGTCATCGGTTCTTGAAATATCATGGAGATCTTGTTGCCCCTTATTTGGCGCATCCTCGCTTCAGAAGCTTTAGTTAAGTCTTCGCCTTTAAAAAAGATGCTCCCTCCCGCTATCCTTCCAATGGGCCTTGGAAGAAGCCTCATCACGGAAAGCGCGGTAACGCTTTTGCCACAGCCGGATTCACCTACCACACCCAAGGTCTCGCCCGGATTGATGCGGAAGGTCACCCCTTCTACGGCCTTCACCAGGCCTCTATCGGTATCGAAATAGGTCTTAAGATCTTTTATCTCCAATAAGCTCAACAACCCCACCTACCTTTTGAGCCTTACGTCGAGGGCATCTCGCAAGCCGTCCCCGAGGAAGTTGAAGGCAAGGACGGTGTACATGATCGCCAGACCGGGGAAAATAGCCCACCACCATTTGCCCATGCTTAGATATTTCTGGCCCTCGGAGATCATCAATCCCCAACTTGGAGTCGGGGGCTGAGCGCCAAAGCCCAGAAAGGCCAATCCCGCTTCTGTCATTATGATGCTGCCCATGCCAAGCGTAGCCTGCACGATTACGGGGGCAAGGGCGTTCGGAAGGATATGTTTAAATATTATCTTCCCTCTGGGTAACCCCAAGGCCTTGGCCGCTTCGACGAACTCCCTGTCGCGCAGTGAAATGAATTGCGCCCTAACCACTCTGGCTATGCCAACCCAGTTGACCAGACCTATCGCAATGTAAACGACCCGCAGGCTAGGACTTTGAAATACTGCTATTACAGCCAGCACGAAAAGCAGGAAAGGAAAGGCAAAGACAACGTTAATCAACCAAGATATGAGGTCGTCAACCCATCCTCCCGTATACCCTACTATGGCCCCAAGCGGCACCCCGATGAGAAGAGACACTATGGTCGCAAAGATGCCTATCTGCAGCGAAATTCGGGCCCCGAAGATAATTCTGCTTAATATATCACGACCGTATATGTCGGTCCCCATCCAATGTTTCACACTGGGGGGAGCCAACCGCACCTGTCTACCCTCCGTCCATATGAGCTGTTCGACAGGATCGTAGGGAGCTATAAGCGGAGCGAATATGGCAATTAAAATAACGGAGGCAGCCATAAAAAGCCCCAACAACGCCAGCTTGTTCCGCTTAAACCTGAGCCATGCCTCATACCAAAGACCGCTGGATCTACTCTTTTTAGCCATCTTCGAACCACCTTAATCGTAACGGATTCTGGGGTCTATGAACCCGTAGGAAATGTCGACTATTAAATTGGCTACCAAAAATATCACCGCCATAAATATGACCGTGCCTCGAATCATGGGAAAATCTCTGGCTATCAGGGCCTCAACGGCCAGCCTTCCCACTCCAGGCCAGGCAAAGATGGTCTCGGTCAAAACTGCACCTGAAAGCAGCTCGGCCACCTGAGTACCAATGATGGTAACGACTGGAATTAGCGCGTTTTTCAAAGCATGTCGCATTATTACAATTCTTTCGCGCAATCCCTTTGCCCTGGCCGTACGGATGTAGTCCTGGGTCAAGACCTCCAGCATACAGGATCGCGTTAGCCTCGCTATGAGGGCAGCCGGCCTGACTCCCAATGTGATCACGGGAAGTATGAAGTAACGCCAATCCCCCGGAACGTAACCAACCCCCGGTACCAGATGAAGCGTATAGGCAAAGATCAACAAAAGCAAAAGCCCCACCCAAAAGACGGGGGCACTGATACCCGATATCGCTATGAACATGGCCGAATAATCGAATATTGAATATTGTTTCACGGCAGAGACCACTCCTGCCAATATTCCCAAAAGGGCCGCCAAGACCATGGCCCAAAAGGCGAGCTTCAGGGTGGCTCCGAAGCGAGTCATCAAGGCGTCTACGACCTTTTCGTTGTTCCTGTAGGATACTCCCAAATCGCCCCTTACCAGGTCCTTCAAAAACCTCGTGTACTGCTTATGAATCGGAAGGTCTAACCCCAGGTCGGCCCTGATGCGGGCCAGCGTCTCGGGATCGCCCCTTTGGCCCATCATCAACCTGGCAGGATCGCCGGGAACTATCGTCATCAGAATAAATACTATGGTCACAACTCCCCATATGACGGGGACTGCATAAAGCATTTTTCTCACGATGTAGGAAAACATACATTTGCCTCCCATCTTCGATCAAATGTGGGCTAGCCGCGACTAGCCCACATTTGTCATTAATTTACTTTTCGATCCATACGACCTCAAGGGGAGTAGTGTAGTCTCCAAAGGCGGGAAGATGTATGTTCTTCAGCCAATCTTGAGCCAGCAAGCTCGTCGTGTAGTGAAACAGGAACAACCAAGGGGCATCGTCAACTATCATCTGCTCTGCCTCCTGATAAAGCTTCATTCGCTTATTCCAATCCGTCTCCACGCGCGCCGCAGCCAACAATTCATCCACCTTTGGATTGCTGTAAAAGGAGTAGTTGCCCTTGGAACCGTGGTTTGCGGAGTGGAGCAATACGTATAGGAAGTTGTCCGGGTCGGCGTAATCGGCTACCCAACCCATTCTGAACACCTGAGTCTCTCCCCGTTCACAGAGATCCAGATGCACTCCCCAGTCGAGAACCTTGATGTTTATGTTGATGCCAAGGTTCTTGAGTTGCGCCTGAATTGCTTCAGATATGAGGGTGTGGCGGGGGTCGTTGTTGACGTTCAAGTCGACGGTTATTCCGTCGGGGTAGCCTGCCTCAGCCAATAACTGCTTTGCCTTTTCAGGATTGTACTCATATCCCCTCAAATTGGGATTGTACCCCGGCATGCCGGGAGGAAGGATTCCCTTAGCCGGGTAATAGCGCCCGTGTATAACGAGTTCGTTTATGGCTTCCCTGTCTACAGCGTAATTAAATGCCTGCCTAAGTTTCAAATTGTCCTTAAAGGGAGGTTTGGAGTTGTTAAATCCGTAGTAATAAGTCCCAAGTTCAGGCCTTTCTTGCAGCAGGTGGGAGTACTGGGCCTTTATCTCTTCGTAATATTCGTCCGGAGGCGCAGGCAGGACGTCTATGTTTCCCTTCTTAAACTCCTCGTAGGCAATCGTGTTATCGGGTATTATGACGATCTCGATACCGTCCAGGTAGGGAAGCTGTCTGCCAGCTTCGTCCTTTTTCCAATAATCGGGGTTTTTCCTGTAGACCAACCGTTGATCGTGATCCCAGCGCTCCAGAATGAACGCTCCCGTGCCTACAGGATGGAAGTTGAATTCCTTGCCCCACTTCTCGGCATCCTCTTTGGGAACCACTACAAAGGAGTTATAGGCCAGTACGCTGAGGAAGGGAGAAAAGGGATAGTCCAGTTCGAATTGCAAGGTGTAGTCGTCAACGACCTTGATTCCAATCCATTCATCGGCCTTGCCGTCGACGAAATCCTGATATCCCTTGACCATATCGATGAAATAAGCTCTTGGGGAATTGACCTTAACCAGCCTCTCGAAGGAATATTTCCAGTCGTGGGCCGTTACCTCGCGTCCGCCGTTTTCGGTGGGTTTGCCGAGAGATTCTTTGTGGAATTTGACGCCCTTCCTTAAGTGAAAGGTCCATGTCTTTCCATCGGGACTTGCCTCCTAGCTTTCGGCCAACCTAGGAACTATGCTCTTTCCGTCGGGATCATTATCTACCAGCATATCGAACATGAGGTACACGTTTCTCGAGGAGCTGGTGTCAGTTGCCATCGCCGGATCTAGCTTGGGAGGATCGTTTACCGCACGCCACCTCAACACGCCACCATACTTCGGCTCCTGAGCCGCTGCCGCGTTCTGCCCCACAAAAACCAGGGAAAGAAGGATCGCGACCATTACGAACCAAACCAACCGTCTCTTCACAACTCTTCGCCACCTTTCGTTTATTTTAATGCTTGTCGCATTAAAGCCTCACGTAATAAGGGTGGTGACAAAACATAAGAAACATGCCTAAAGATATGGCGATGGTTCTTGACATACTCCCACGAATAAATTTGTGGGATTCTGGTTCATCGAAGGATGCCCGCCGAAGCAGGTTTTACTCCTTCTCCCCCAAGGGTTGATGCCCCAACCCTGAGAATGTTTATGGCCGCATTGACATCCCGATCATGCACTGCACCGCATATCGGACAGGCCCAACTTCTTACATCGAGAGACAATTCTTCCAGCACATACCCACACTTCGAACATGTCTTGCTGGAAGGATAAAACCGCGGAATTTCTACTACCATCGTCCCAACCTTGGTACACTGGTGCTTTAAGATGTTTACAAACTGGCCGTGTCCGAGATCGGATATCTTTCTTCCCCACATTTTTTGCATCGCATTAATGTTTAAGTCTTCAATGCAGATTATGGTATATTCTTCAGCCAGTTCTTTAGCCAGCTTGAAGTGATAGTCCCTGCGGCGGTTTGTTATCTTCTTATAGGCCTTGGCAAGAGTTATTAATGCTTTTTTGCGATTGTTAGATCCTTTCTTTTTGCGGGAAAGGATTCTGTGCAGTTTCCGTATTTCTTTTATACTTTGTTTGAAGAATAAAGGAGATTCGATAATTTTTCCATCTGACGTTGTGAGAAACTGCTTCAGGCCGAAGTCCAACCCGACGCTTTTACCCGATCTTGGTTCGACAGCGGTCTCTTCAGTTTCACACGTCAGATGAATGTATATATCTCCCAGAAAGTCGCGTTTAACTGTCAAGGTCTTAATTTTTCCTTCAATATTGCGGGACTTGGAGTATTTGTATACGTTGCCCATAATTATAATCTTATTCCCTTCAAGCAGTTTGTATCCGGTCTGCTTCAAAGTGAAAGATTTGTACTTCTTGATCTTCTTGAAGGAAGGCGGCGCTGTTTTGATACCGCGCTTTTGGTTTTTGAAAAAAAGCTTGTAGTTCCTTTCAATCCGCTGGGCAATATCCTGGATCGCCTGGGAACCTAACTGATTCCAGAAAACAAACCTTCGGCGTTTCTTTAATTTCGTCATATGTTGCATCAGTTTGTTGACGTTCAAATGTTTTCCGTACAGGCGGTAGTATCTCTTATGCAGGGCTATAAGGTGGTTATATATACGCCCAGCAACGTCTATCAATCTATGAAGTTTTTTGTTCTTCTTTGAGCGGTAGAGCTTGAAACGGTAGGTTTTCATTTGTTCTTCTGCTTCTCGATATACTTGCGGATAGTTTCTTCGGATATATGGCCAACCGATTCACAGTAGTACGATCTGGTCCACATAGACGGTAGCCTACTTTTCAGCGATGGGAACTCTTGTCTCAATATACGAGAAGTATAACCTTTCAACTGCTGTACGATAAAATGGGGGCTATTGGTAGGCGTTGTTTTCACGAACAGATGCACATGATCTGGCATGATCTCCATTTGGACAATCTCTAGTTCAATCTCATGAGCCTTTTGTAACAGCAGTTTCTCCAGCCGTTTTGCCACATCATCCACCAGTACTTTGCGGCGGTATTTAGGACACCAGATAAGATGATAGCTAATATTGTATACAGTTGTTGTTGACCGTTTCCATCTTTTCCCGTTCATAATTAAATTATAATATAGTTATTAGATATTTGCAATACATCTAATAAAAATAACACCACCTTTCATCCCACCTTTAAAAAAGGGGGCTTTCCCGGCGGTTGATCGTAAGAAGACATGCTTTTTCATTCCCATGCTACGCATAGGGTTAAAAAATCCGATGAGGAAAGGGCAATAAGATACTATGTACCCAAGGGGTAAAGCCAAAAACGACCTCAAAAACAGTAATGCTTTTATGAATTTCGAAAAACCCAAAGTCGAGATATCCGAATATACCATGAACATCCTGTGATTGTTCGAATAATTTTTTACGTTTGATAAATTTATATTAATTGAGTCTCGGAAGAAAAGTCAAGACATTTCGCATAATTATAATAACTGATGATTTACTAATGCAAATAAACGAGCAACATAATATGCAACGATTTATCGTAATATCACAAGTTGAGTAACAATTATTAATAGATAAATAAATAAATCTAACAATAATGACGCTAAACTCATCTAAAATAAATCAACTCCCGGCATTTTTCGTAAGGTCGTCAAAATCGATCTTCTCCTTTTGGAGGTTCCCGTGCCGAGAGACCTTCACGCGCACAAAACCGCCTTCATGGGGGACTTCTTCAATCGTACGTTTCATTTTTACCCTTGAAACCGGCCAATATCTCACCCCTATAGTAGTGGTATACTCGAAGAGGCCTTCGATAGCTTGATCTAAATTTTCAGCATCGACCAAAAGCCTCAGGACAAAGAGGGGCCTGTTTTTCTTTCCCAATCCCTGCAGAAGATGAACTTCCTTCGATGTCTCCTGCAGCTTAGAAATGGCATATCCGATTTCCTCTCCGGTGATATCATCCAGCGATGTTTCGATAAGGATCGTCTCTTCCAGATCTTCCTCCTCGGCCATGGTCGCCCTTAAGACATTTGCCACTTCGAAATCTTTAGAGCCTGCACCATATCCTACCTTGGAAGGAACGAAAGAAGGAAGGACTTTGTAAAAGGTGGCAGATACCGCCAAAAGGGAAACCCCCGTCGGAGTAGCCAGCTCCCCTTCGATATCGCTCCCCAAAAGGGGAACCCCTTTTTTCGATGCTATCGCCATCACGGCGGGCACGGGAACGGGTAATAATCCGTGACAAGTTTTAACTTTTCCGCTTCCCGTACAAACGGGAGTAGAGGCAATTCTTTTTTCTCCCAAACTTTCAAGGAGCATAAAAAAACCAAGACAGTCGATGATCGTGTCAAAACTTCCCGCTTCATGAAGGTGGACTTCTTCGACCTCTGCTCCGTGCACATCGGCCTCAGCCTCAAGGATACAGAGTATGGCCTCCTTCGCCCTGTTTATGGCCCAATTGGAAGCTCCAACGGAATAGGAGGTCCGATCTAAAATTTCCAACATCTCATGCCCGTGCCTACCATGAAAGTGTTCGTCGAGGGATATGTCGATTTTTGTCGCCTCTATGCTCCCCTTTTTTGTTATTTCCTTTCTTATCTCTACGCCGGAAAGGCCCTTCACGCCTTCAACAGCATTGAACCGCTCGAGGAGGGCAAAATCGGCCCCAAGGTCCACCAATGCTCCCAAAAGCATATCTCCGCTAACTCCCGAGAAATTCGGTTCGAATATTATCACTCTATATCCCTCCCGCTAAAGAATCCATCTTGCCGCTTCTGTGTCCTTCCAAATCCAGTGCAACGACTACAAAGCCAAGTCCCTGCAGAAGGCTCCTCAGTTCGTCCCTGACTGCCCAAGCCTTTCCCATATCTTCACGAGACACCTCAACCACGGCAACTTTCGGACGATAACACCTGACCCTGACCTCTTTAAGGCCTAAGGAAGCCAACTCTTTTTCCGCCCTTGAGACCTGACCTATCTCCTCTACAGACAAGGTTGTGTAGTAGGGGAAACGCGTTGCAAGACAGGGGGAAGGAGGTTTGTCCCAAAATTTCAAATCGAATTCACGGGCAAGCTTTCTGATATCTTCCTTCCTCAAACCTGCTTCCTTCAGAGGATGATGCACACCGTCCTCTTTTGCAGCTTCAAGGCCGGGCCTGTATTCCATCGTGTCCGATTCCGTCACCCCGTCCATTACCACATACCCTTTTAAAGCAAACTTTTCAAGCCATTTCATAACCAAAGTGTCTCTGTTTTTTCTGCAGAAATAACACCGCCTAGGATGATTTTGCCTTATCTCGCTTACGCTCAGGTCGTCTGAATATATTACATGGTGTTCGAGCCCGAATGTTTCTGCCACTTTTTTGGCCTCTTCCACTTCGTCGTCGGGAATCAAAGGAGAGGAGAAGGTCACGGCCAGGACATTGCCTTCAACCTTCGAGCAGGTATAGGCCAAAAAAGAACTATCCAATCCGCCCGATAGCAAGATCAAGATGTTGTCGTATTTATTTATGTATTCCAACAACTTAGTCCATTTGGACATCCTATTACCTCTTTTCGTCGTAGAGTGTTTTACAGTTTATTATACATTTTGGCTTATAATAAGTGTAGAAGGTTTGCCGGTCTAGCCTTAAGGTAGGCAAAATTACTCTTATCCCTTTTCGGGGTCATGAATTAATATTTAAAAAATATGACATTCTAGAAGGATTTTATTTAAATGTCAAAAAAATTTTTAACAAAAAGAACGCTAAAAACCATAGCATTCCTATTTTGTCTTTTTCTCTTATCCTTGGTATTGGTCGCCTCGGTGGTTTTAAAAAGGGGAGGCGACTTCGGGTCGGCCTTTGTCGTCGAAAAGATAGAGAAGGCCTTAAAAAGCGTCGCAGGTCTTGACCTTCGCTTTGCCTCCTTTTCCGGCAACCCCATCACCGGATACGTAGGCAGCGGCGTCGAGATATTCCTGGACGGCAATGAATTGCTGCTCGCCAAATCTATAGAAATCAAACCATCCGTCAAATCGCTCATCAAAGGGAAACCCGCCATCAAAAGTATCGAAATAAATTCTATAGATATATCGAAGGATGAAGCTTCGAGACTGGCAACTGCTATCGCTGCAATCAAAGAAACAAATGCATCGCCACCTCCACCGATAGAAGAGATCGTCTTGAAAGATGTAAAGGTCTCAGGAAAAAGAAACTACAGCATAACCCAGGCCAGGTTCAAGCCTCATGACGATTCGATCGACGTCGACTTTCGCGGCGCGATTAATTCCTTAAAAATCACCGGTAAATTCAGGGCGTTGAGGGCCGACGAAAAATTAATTTTAGAAGACTGCCATGTCAAGGTGAACGATACAAAACTAAAACTTGAAGGGACGTTAACACCACGCATCAATCTGACCGGCAAAGTCGAAGAGTTAAGCGCCGAAGAGATAGTGGCTATATTTCCAAAATTCAAAGCGGCACAACCTAAGGGCTTCCTTTCGGGTACTATGGCCATATCTTGCGACGATAGCGGTTCTATCGTCGTTGAAGGACGTTTTTACGTGCCTTCCGGCGAAATTGTCGATATACCATTAAACAGCGCTACATTCACCATGATCTACAAAGAAGGCAAACTTAACTTTGAGCTTCTCGAAAATAGGTCTTTCGAGACAGAAGTTACGGGAAAAATAGAAGTCGCCTTTAACCCTTTGATGTTGAAGTTGGACTTATTCTCAGATAAAGCTTCAACAGAAAAGTGGCAGAGTCGTTTTCCCTGGCTTTCATCCTTTGACGGAATGGCAGAGGATGTCCGCCTGCATCTTAAGGGACATCCGAGGAAGCTCTCGGGAAGGATTCATTTCACGTCCGACGAATTTACCGCCACTGGGTTTACCTTAAAGGATGCTGAAATTGCCGCAGATATATCCGGCAAGGAGGTTTCCTTCAAAGGCAGGGGATATTGGCAGGGAATTCCCATCGCTATGGAAGGATCGGCTCTGCATAACGGCTCCTTGATGCTCGATGCTTTGGTCTCTGCCGAAGGGTTGGAAATCGGCAAGTTGGGCCGACTTTTCAGTTCCCTTTCGGACAAGAACCTCGAGGGCCAATGCGACATTACCGTCAAAGTACAGGGTAAACCTGACGAATTGGCCTTAGAAGGTGTCGCGAAATCCAATCGACTCAAAGCAGGCTTCGCCGATTTGAGAGATCTCAAGATGGAATTCACCCTTAAAAAGAACGGATTAAAGATCTCGTCTTTACAGGCAAAACTTTACGATGGCGAAGTGACAGGGCAGGGGACTATCTCAGATCTCTTTTCGCCGAGCCCTAACATTGACCTATCGGGAATTGCAAGAGATATCGAGTTAGGCGGAATATTCGACTCCGTCGATCCGAAGATGAAGGGAAAAACGGAAGTGAGATGGCGCATTTCAAAGGAAAAGGAGGGTGTCATCTTTTCGGCAGTAGCCGACGCACCCGTTTTAGTCTTTGGCGATTTGTTGAAGCTACTAGACCTGCACGCCGAAGCAGCTTCCTTTGAGGGCGGCTTAAACTTAAAGGGACGAGCCATGTTAAATGGCGGAAAGGTGGAGTTTCTTGGGAAAATAAAAGATGAAAAGGGCGAGCTTTTTACGGAGATCTCAGGTACGATCTCCGATTTGCGCCTCGAGCCGAAAACATGGCCTATCCATGGTATGTTAAGAGGAAATTTCAAAGCGGAAGGACACAGCGGAAATCTAAGTTTCTATGCAAAGATGTACGGCCAGGATGTAACGGTAAAGGACATCCCCCTTAAGGACTTTAAATTAGCCGTGGGCGGAAAGAATTCTTCTATGGAAGTGCAGTCCCTCTCCTTCGGTCTCTGCAATGGCATTGTCTCCTTGGGCGGAACAATTGAGGGGGATAACTTGCATTTAACGGGAGACTTCAATGCCGTCGATATCTCAGGACTCCCCTTGCCTTCCCTCTGGTTCGTTCGGGGCATAACGGGCGGGAAAGTGGTCGTAGAAGGTGAGTTTACCTCTCCTCAGATTGAAATAGATGGCCTGATTAGAGAGGCGGCAATAGACGGCTTAACCTTTGAAACCGTAAAATTCAAGGCTAAATGCGATACGGTCAATCTTGCATTAGACGTCACGGAGGCCAGCGGTGAAAATTGGACAATAAAGGGGAGAGCTAAGGGCAGCATCAAGCCCTATCCGACCTTCGAATTCGAGGTTGACGGAGACAACGTCCCCATAGATATGTTTTCCCAACTGCTTTCGCCAAATCTAAAAGGAAAGCTTAAAGGCAGGGCCAAGATGAGTTTTGCCGGAAAATACGACGGAGCCTTAACCTATCGGGGCCTTATCCGATCAGAGGAGCTTTCTTTTTTTGACGTTAAGTTCCAAAACGTGGAGATTCCTCTTGCTTTGAGCTCCGATTCCCTTCGGATCGATGACTTAAAGGCCTCGCTGTTTGGAGGAACCTTGAATATGAGCTATTCCGCTCAGGTTGGAAAGCTCCTGGCGTGGCAAAGCGATATAGATATAAAAAACGCTCCGCTGAACGCATTTTTGCAAAATTTTCTGGCGGAATCGGTTTCATCGGACGGCATCTTAAACCTTTCCCTCAATTTGAAGGGCGAAGGTACGCGATTGGTGAACCTCTCGGGCTACGGCAAATTAGATGTGACAGACGGTAAAATCGTAGGGTTTGCTGAAAAACACGATGGGCTGAAAAGCATTGGACTTAATAGCCTGAATTTTCAGAAGGCCTCCCTGGACTTTTATATCAACGGTCCGTCACTTTACATTTTGCCGGGAAGCATGATAACCTCCCAACCCAACGATTCCCTGTACCGATACATCTCCATTGACGGTATTCTGGCTTTAGACGGGATGATCGATCTGTTCTGCTCAGGAAATATAAACGTCAAAGCTTTAAACGCCCTGACCAGGGCCGTGAAGGAAGTAGCGATACTTGAAAATCCGACGGAACAGGAAATGGCCCAAAATTTGCTCAAGGGCTTCATCAGCGGATTTTCCCTCAACGACTTTAAAGACATTTCTCTTCACATAAAAGGCAGCTGGCCATCCCTGACAATCTCAAATCTAAGGGTAAACGAACCTCTAATGGCCAAAGGCCCATTATATTACCAATTCGATGATGATGAGGATGAGTGGAAATTCAACCTCCATTTTAACTTCCCGACAGGCAGCGGTAAGCCTTCTGAGGGGGATTTAGGGGAGCAGTTCGTTTCTCAGATCCTGGAAGGACTTTTAAACGGCATTTTCAAACCCACCTCAGAGGATAACAGTAAAAAGGGCACCTTTTCAACTGCGGACGAAATCAAGGGAAATCATTAAGATCCCGCTTTACGCCGAGATTAGCCTCAATTTTCGGACAGGACCCTCATCAAAACTTCGTGATCGATGTTGCCTCCCGATATGACCACTCCGACATAACGCCCCACGGCCGATATCCGCCCCGATAATAACGCAGCTACACCGATAGCCCCCGCTCCCTCAACTACCTGATGGTGTTTTTTATGAAGAAAAGAGATTGCCCCGGCAATGTCCTTTTCTTCTACAGCAATGAAATCATCAACGCGAACCCTGGCCAGATCGAGCAAAGACTGCGGTATTCCGCCCGTCAGGCCATCGGCCAATGTGTCTGAATAGGATACATCTACGACCCTTCCCGACTGCCAAGATGCAACCCAGGGCATGGACGCCACCGATTGAACCCCAACGATCCTTATGCGGGGAGAAAGGGCCTTGGCAGCTGTAGCGATGCCGGTTATTAAACCGCCGCCCCCTGCCGGCACAATGATCATATCGAGCTCAGGTTCGTCCAACAACATCTCAAGCCCCACGGTACCAGCGCCGCTTACGATGTAATGATCCTCGTAGGAAGAGACGTAGGTCAAACCTTCGGTTCTCGACAGCTCCTTTGCAGCCGCCTCCGCTTCATCGTACAGGCCTTCGGTCACCCTAAGCTCTACTTTATCTCCGCCCAGCCTTTTAATGGCCTTTCGTTTTGTTATAGGGCATACCGACGGAACAAAGACTACCGCCCTTACGCCAAGCATTTTGGCAGCCATGGCCACCCCTTGAGCGTGATTGCCGCTTGAAGCGGTCACAACTCCCCGCTTTCTTTCGCCCTCGGACATGTGAAACATTTTATTAAGAGATCCCCTGATCTTAAAGGATCCGCAAGGTTGCATGTTCTCCCACTTGAGAAAAACTCTTCCTCCCGCTATCTTGCTCAGATCGGCCGATTCTTCCGTTGGAGTGCGCCTCGCCTTGCCTTCTAAAAATTTCGCCGCCCTCAATACATCCCTCATTTCAGGCCATATCATAATTTTTATACGATTCTCCTTTATGTGCTTTAATTTTATAAAGGTTTTTACAACACTTCATGGTAATATTATAATATTAATTATTCCATGTCAAAGCAGCAAGATGCCATCTGCCCCTGTCCTCTTCGAGGCAGAAATGGCCTTTTGGGTGCCCCGTTTTAAAAATTGATATTTTGTAGAGGTGACTTCAGCCCAATGAAGCTAATAAGCACGGAAAAGCTGAAATCAGGGATGATAGTAGCACGTCCTATTATATCGGATGCAGGCATCCTCTTGCTTAATAGTGATGTAACACTCAACGATCGCCTGATAGAACTCATAAAAAGAAGGGGCATTCCCTTTCTTTACGTCAAGGACGATAGGATAGATACAGATGTTAAACCCCTCATAACGCCCGAGGATACGGCAAAGGCAGTATACGTCATCAAAAAAGCTTTTGACCAAGCCCTTCAAAGCAGCCTCAGGCGTTCCTCGCAGATGAACCTGGAACTTCTGGATGATATAGTTTCAGGCATCGTGGAAATCATTTCAAGACAAAATGACCTGATCGTTCACCTAATCGACATAAAAAACGCCGATTCCTACACCTTCCAACACAGCCTCCAAGTTATGACCATCTCTCTTATGATCGGCAAGATCCTGGATATGACCAAAAACCAACTCCACAATCTGGGCATGGGCGCGGTCCTGCACGACATAGGGAAGGTCGGAATTCCGAAGTCAATCTTGAACAAAGAAGGGCCTTTGACGGAGGAAGAGAGAAGTATAGTCAGACAACACCCCAAAATAGGTTTTGAATTTCTGCAGGATTGCCCGTTAGTTTGGCCCACGGCCAGGGCCGTCGTCCTGCAACACCACGAAAAATGGGACGGCTCGGGTTACCCCCGAGGCCTTGCAGGAGAGGACATCCACATCTATTCTCGCATAGTAGCCCCAGTGAACGTTTACGACGCTTTGATATCGAAAAGGCCCTATCAGGAATCCATGCTCCCTCATCAAGCCTATTATTACATAAAGGGAAAAGCCGGCTTATTGTTCGACCCCCTCGTGGTAGAAAAATTCCTAGATATAGTAGCCCCCTATCCGATTGGCACTTGGGTCAAACTAAACTCCGGCGAGGTTGGATTGGTCACGTCGATAAAGCCAGGGAAAGTAGCCTATCCCGAGGTCAAGATCTTTTACGATAATAATTTAAAGTCTCTGAAAAACCCAACCACAATATCCTTGGCCGAAAACACAATATTATCTATAGATGAAGTTGTAGAGGAACCATCAGAATAACATACGAAGGGGGATCGCTGAATGTTTTTGCTTTGCATTGCCAACACCGAATTGAGCAAAATACCTGGCCTTTCTGCCGCAGGAGAAAACGTCGAAGCCATTAAATACACCGTGCCTTCCGATGCAGAACTCGTCTATTGGGGGAAATGCCTCACAAGCTCTTCCTTGCCGGTCGACCCTGAAGGACATCCCACACCTGCAATACTTACTAGGGCAGCTTACGAAGAGGCCCAATTTCCCGTCATGGTCGTAAGGACAGGAAGCTTCATCCCGCCCGCCTGTCCCTACGTAGAGATATCGTCGACACCCGGCGCAAATCCCTTAGAAAGACCTGCCGTAATTGAAGCGAAGAGAATATATTCCTGGGCAAAAACTTTGGGACATAACATATCGGCAATTGAGCCCCTTGTAGTCATAGGAGAATCCATACCTGGAGGGACCACCTCCGCATTTCTCGTTCTTAAGGCCCTGGGTTACGACGGCATGGTCTCCTCGGCAAGCCCCAAAAACCCGACGAACTTGAAAGTAGAGATTTGGAAAAAATGTTGTGAGGTCTACGGCATAAGCGAAGGTTCGCTTCGACATAAAGGGCTAGATGCCCTCTCTCTATTGGGAGATCCTATGCAGGCAGCGGTAGCAGGGATTGCCATGGGGTCCTTTAACAGGTCTCGCGTTGTCCTTGCAGGCGGAACTCAGATGCTTGCCGTAGCGGCCATCTTGAGGCATGAAGGGTACAATGGGGAAATCGAGATAGCCACAACGAAATACGTGGCCACGGACAAGACGGCAAACTTCGCCGATCTGGCTGAAGACTTAGGAATCAAAACTCATGTCGTTCCCGTCGACCTATCCCGCTCAGCCTTCAAAGGGCTTTCGGATTACGAAAGAGGTTACGTAAAGGAGGGCGTTGGCGCCGGGGGCGCCCTGTGGTATGCAACTTATCTGGGCCTTTCCCTTGATAGGTTGACCGACAAAATAGAGAAACTATACGACAACTTAATAAAGGGAGCTCTTCAATGAGACTGATATTTATCCTAGGAGGGGCGAGAAGCGGAAAGAGCAGCTTCGCAAAAGCTATATTGGAGAAATATGAAGGGCCCGTCACCTTTCTGGCCACCGCAAGGCCGGGCGACGAAGAAATGAGGAGGCGCATCTTTTTTCACAAAAGAGAAAGGCCTGCCTCATGGAGCACCTGGGAGGGCAATCCTAAGGATCTCATAGATTTCGCCGACGCGATCAAAGGCGCCGCTTTGATGGATTGTCTCACCACGTGGTTGTCGGAACTCATATTCGACAATTACGATATCGAAAACCTCTCCGAAGGGGAGTGGCAAAGGGCCGAAGGAGAGCTTCTCTCCAATGTAGAGGATTTGTGTGGAGTCAGAGGACCGGAAGTATTCGTCATAGTTAGCAACGAGTTAGGTTGCGGAATTACACCCCTCTCGTTAATGGGACGAAGATTTCGGGACCTCCACGGCAGAGCCAATCAAATTGTCGCCTCGCGAGCGGAAAGGGTCGCCATGATCATGGCTGGATTGCCCCTATGGCTTAAGGGCAAACCACTCTTTTGACTTCAGTGATTTGACAAAAGACGAGCGAGGCTGGTCGCAAAAAAATTTTACATATAAAATATCTTTATCAAGATAATGTAGAGGTAATTCATAAATTCCAAAAGGGGGCCTGGCCTTGCGCATATTGGAGTTGATAGCGGCTTCATTTGCTTTTTTCAGCAGAATTCCCGTGCCTAAAATCCTTTTGCCCGAAAAAGAACCACCCTATGCCATGATTTTAGTCGTATCTCCTTTAATGGGGGGGTTCTTAGGCGCCCTATGGGGAGGGATAGGGGCATTCCTCAGCCTGAGGTTTGCTGCGCTCGGTGCCGCCTGGGCTTCGGCAGTAGTATACGTCCTTTTGGGCTGGGGATTGCACCTGGACGGTCTGAGCGACATTGCCGACGGTTGGGCAAGCGGTAAAAGCGGTGAGGAAATGAGAGAGATCGTCAAGGACAGCCGCTGCGGTCCCTATGGCGTTATGGCCCTAGTCTTGACCTTTGGCCTCTGGACTTCCCTCCTGTTCGCCCTCCCCTCATGGCGATGGATAACGATAGGAATGATAGTGAGCGCATCGGGCAAATGGGCGATGTGTTGCGCTGCCTGTATGGGCAACTGCCCTTGGAAGAACAGTATGGCCTTTTCCTTCGTTCAAAATTTTTCCCTCAAAGAAACCGCTTACGCTTTTATCTGTTTTGTGTTAATCTTCTTCTTCGGACCTTGGATGTGGGTCTTGTCCTTTTTAGCGACGACGGTCGTAGGCGTCCTTATGTCCCTTTGGGCACAATACAGATTGGGGGGGATAAGCGGCGATGTCCTCGGGGCAACAGAGGTTTTAGGCGAAATCCTTGCCCTTGCTGCTATAGCTTTATTTACGTCCTAAGCTATTAAGGGCAGGACAGATCCACAAATTTCAGCACACAGATAGGGAAAGAAGAAGTGGTAAGAATGGAAAAACAGGGAAGAAAAAGAATAAAACTGATCGCGATAGATCTGGACGGATCTTTATTGACTTCACAAAACAACATCACCGAAAGGACGGCTCTGGCCATTAAAGAACTGATCTCCCGCGGGGTTATTTTTGTAATAGCAACGGGGAGGATGTTCCCCTCTGCGAGAAAATATGCCCTTCAATTCGGACCCAATACTCAGGTAATATCTTATAATGGCGCCTTGGTAAAAAGCGCTGCTGGCGAGCTGTTGTTACATAGGCCGATACCGCTGAATTTGGCCAAGGACGTGATGTCCTTTTTAAGGGAGAGGAAATGGCACGTAAACAGCTACATTGACGATGTGCTCTACGTCAAGGAATTGAACCAAAAGGCCTTGATATATGCCAGAAACTCGGATGTAACGCCCCAAGTCGCGGGCGATGAGATATACAACCCAAAAAAAGAGCCGACCAAGCTGCTCGTCGTTGCCAACGACCCAAGCCAAACGGAGCAAATCAGGGACGAGATAAAACTGAATTTCAACGGCCGCCTCTTCGTGGCCATTTCATCACCACTTTATATCGATCTTGGGAATCCGGAGACGAGCAAGGGAAAAGCTATAAAATTTCTGGCCGATCGCCTTGGCATAGAAAGAGATGAAATATGCGTCATAGGCGATTCCGAAAACGACGTGGAGATGTTCGAAGCGGCAGGAGTGTCGATCGCCATGGGAAACGCCAGAGAGGACGTGAAATCCAAGGCCTCCTTCGTAACTGCCTCCAACGACGAAGATGGCGTAGCCGTAGCCATTGAAGAGATCGTCATTCCCCGCTATCTTTAACCAATTCCGACAGAGCGTTCAAAAAAAACTCTATATCTTCCTCTTCGTTGAAGGGGCCGGGCGAGACCCTCAAGGCGCCTTCCGGGAAGGTGCCGAGCGTCCTGTGGGCCAGCGGAGCACAGTGCAGCCCCGGACGGGTCTCAATTTTCCACCTGTCGTTAAGCTTAAACGCCAGCTCGGCGTTATCCCAACCCTTCACGTTAAAGGCGAATACGGGAAGTCTGCCTGCCATGGTCTTCGGCCCGTAAAGGATGGCTTCGGGCATACCGAGCAGCCCATCTAAAAGTTTCTCGCCGAGGCGGTTGGATTTTTCTGCGATATTTTTTATCCCACGAGCATCTATCCAATCTATAGCAGCGCTTAACCCAGCTATTCCGGGCAAATTGAGGGTGCCGGACTCGAATTTATCGGGCAGTTTATCCGGTTGAACCTCTTCGTGAGAGAAACTTCCCGTCCCCCCCTCTATAAGGGGAGAAACAGCTTCGGCAAAGTCAGGTCTCCATACAATTCCCCCCGTGCCCTGGGGGCCCAGCAGCCCTTTATGCCCCGTAAAACATAAAGCAGCTATGTCCCCTTTGGACACCGATATAGGCAGATGACCGGCAGCTTGGGCGGCATCTATAACCACGGGAAGGCCGTAATCGCCACATATACCGCATAAGGCCTCGATATCCTGAATCGCTCCGCAGACGTTGCTTGCGTGATTTAAGATGATCAGATTTGGCCTGTGTTTTTTTATCTCCTCTTCAAAAAACGAGGGAGACAGGAAGCCATTTCGGTCGCATTTCATTACGATGACCCTTACGCCTTTTCTTTCCAAGCTTCTGAGGGGCCTTATCACGGCATTGTGCTCCACGGAGGAGGTTAAGACGGTCATGCCGGGCCTCAAAAATCCCTTTATGACGACGTTGAGAGCTTCCGTAACGTTGGAAGTAAAGGTTACATACCTGGGATCCCGATCCGAGTGGCCGTCAAAAAGGGTCGCAATTTTGGCACGCGTATCGGCGACCAAACCGAGGGTCATCACGTCTCTGTCGGAAGCGCTTCCCCTGCCAAGATTGGCGCCGGCATTCAGAATGAAATTCGACATCTCCTCCGCCACCACCCTTGGTTTCGGCCAACTGGTCGCAGCGTTGTTAAGATATAAGGACACTAACCTCACTCCTCCTGCAGTAAAAACTAAATATTTTCCAAAACCTTTTTAACTATGAATTCCCCTGCCCTTGGCCTGGCCAAGCTGCCCGCAATATCCGTAAGCCTTTTTCTCTCCGCATCGTTTCTGAGGACGGACAATACAGTATGGGCTGTCCTCCGGGGTTCAAATATGGCTTTTGCAGCACCGCGATCGAGCAGATAATCGGAGTTTCTTTGCTCCTGCCCCGGGATGACTCCACAAAGAAAGAACGGGCGTTTCATGCACAGCACCTCGGAGGTCGATAAACCGCCCGGCTTCATCACGATAGCGTCAGAGGCAGCATATATGTTCACCATATCCTTGACAAAACCGAATACCTTCACTTTGAAGTTATCGTAGAATCTCTCCTCCATTGCCTCTCTTAGATCGTCATTGTTACCACAGAGGGTCAAGACTGTGGCTCCATCTACCTGAGATAGAGATTCGACAACATCCTCCAGAGGGCCGACTCCTATGCCGCCCCCCATGACTAAAAATACCTCGGACTCCTGCGACAGGCCCAACTTGGCACGAGCGGAAGACTTTGCCGGAGGGTCTGCAAAACAGCGCCTCACAGGAATTCCCGAAACGTGAACTTTGTTCATGTCGATACCGTCTGCTTCGTATTGTAACCTCGCCTCTTCCGAAGCTATAAACCACTCGTCGTAAACATCCTTATCGCGGTGAAAGATATGACTCAAAAAGTCCGTATTCACCAAAATAATGGGAATTCTCCCCCTGAATTCCTGAGCAACGGCGGAGGCGGCAAAAAAATGGGTGAATATTATCACATCTGGGGAAAAATCGTATAAAATTTTGAGCAATTTTCTCGCGTTTAACTTTACGGTCAATTCGTGAAGTCCAATCAGTAGCCCTATAGATCCTTCGGGCGAATCGGTGGATTCGTAAAAATATCCCCAAATCTGTGGCGCCTTACGAACCATCTCCAGATAGGAGCGAGCATATATTCCTCGAATTAGCGGGTTTACGTAAGCTAGAGCATCGAGGCATATCGTCTCTACATTGAACATCGAAAACCACTCACACAATGCATTTGCTGCCGTCTTATGCCCCGTCCCAATGGACGAATGTATTATAGCTGCCCTTCTTTTCTCATTTGTCATAATCACTTTCGCTCCTCGCCTTGCTTCAGCCTATTTTTAAGCATATCTCCCAGAGTCATGGAAATGGGCGTCTCCTGCTCTGAAATCAATTTGATCGCCGAGAGAATGGAATCGCAAATCTGCTCAAGGGAATAATGGGAAGGGAAGTAGAGGGCAGCTGCATCGCCGTGACCACCTCCATGGATCTTTTTGCCATCGCGCAACATCCCCGTTATCTTTCCGGCCAATCCCGTCCTGCTTCTAAGGGAAACGGCCCACTCGCCCGTGACCTTTTTATTCGCAACGGCGACCATTTTTGGGGGATCCTCGTTCCTATCCAAAATTAGGCCGCAAAAATCGGAGACATCCCCAAACTGCAACAGTTCCGGGCCTACGGCCACAAGATCGTCTCCGAAGCGTTTTACCCTTTCCAAAGCCGTTGCGAACCGCTCTTCCTGATCCCTGACGAAAGTCACGGTCGCCTCGTACTCTCCTTCTGAGAGGGATGAGGAAGGATTGGCTATAAGCCTGCCTAAAACGCTCCAGGGTCCGCACATCGTGATCAACGCCTGCCAAAGCCTGCTTTCGGGAATCTGTCCCAGCCAAAGATCCCTGTCGTTTGCGACTTCAACTATGTCAGAAAGCGGCAAGAGGCGTTCCTCTACGTTTTTTGGAAGTTCAAGTGACATGAGCCAATTATAGTAAACCTTGGCAGCACAACACGATGTATCTATCTTCAGCCAGGACCTGTTGCCCCAGCGTTCCAAAGTGGTCTTGTGGTGATCAAAACATATTGGCGAACCTCCATCGAAAAAGTTGTCTATTAAATCGATCGTCTCCCTCCTCTGGCAGAATAAATCCAAAACGACAAGGCTTCTTCCCGACTTCACCGAATCGAAGATTACGTTGTCCACATCCCCATATCCTATTAAATAAATCTGCAGGGGAGAGTTATCCGGATAGAGGGCATGCCAGGCCACGGCAGCGGCCACTACGCCGTCGAGGTCTGTATGGCTTATTATATTAATCAAAGGCCTCATCAAAATAAACTGCACCTCCAATATTTGAAAGGGGTGATTTGCATGTGTCTTAAAAAACTCATATCACGCAGTATAGAGCTTAATATAAAACGTCCCGACCGTCACGAAAATATGATCAAAAGAAGAAGAGATCTCCCTTTGATAATTATAGGTGATCTCCACGGAGAGCGCGATTCCCTAAAAGAAATCTTAGAAATAACGAGCGACGAAAGAGATTCCCTTTTTCTATTTCTAGGGGATTACGTGGACAGGGGTCCAGATTGTATGGGCTTACTTGAAGACATCATCAACTTTCAAATAAACAACGGAGAAAGAGTGATATTACTTCGAGGCAACCACGAAGATTGGGATATGAATATACGCTATTCCTTCGCCAGCGAATTAATAGCCAAAGGCTACGAAGGGGTAATCGAAGATATTATCTCCTGGTACGAGTCTCTGCCCTTAATCGCCCTTTTCGATGACGTAATCGCTTTACACGGTGGCGTCCCAAAACCGATTCCCTCAAATATAGACGATCTTTCCAGAATAAGGGCCACCGATCCTTTGGGGATGCAAATTTTGTGGAACGACCCTCTGGATGAAGGCTATTGGCCCCGCGGAGGAGGAACAAAACCCTTTAACGCCGAAGATTTGGAAGCTTTTTTGAAGCTAACAGGCGCGAAACTCCTGATAAGGGGACACCAATACGTACCTAATAGAGGGTATAAGCTCAATTTCGACAACAGATGTATGACCATCTTTTCAGCAAGCTACGGATACGGTTGGCCCAGATGCTTTGTTTATCTTCCCCCTTGTGATTTCAACGTCGGCGATGTGGAAAAATACATCATCCGGATATAAGGATTCCCATATTTATTCACTATGGTGTGATCAATTAGCCAGTAAAGTCTCGATAACTTCACAGAAACTTATACACAGTCGGTGAATAACCTGTGGATAACTACGTAATCGCGCTCCTTCACTATAAATTACATAGTTCACTAAATTGATTTTAATAATCGAAATCCCATGGTTGACGCACAATGAAGAAAAAAGTTATCCACATGTTTGGTCAACAACTTGTGTATATGTGGATAACTTTTGTGGAAAATATGTGGTAATATTTAGGATAACCTGTGGATAACCAAGGGGGGCCTTTTTGTGGACGACAAGTTAAACGATACGTGGAAAGACATTCTTTCGATAGCTCGTGAAAAACTCCCTCAGGGGGCTACTGAAATATGGCTTAAGACCTGTTTACCCATTTCCCTTGACAGAGGAAAACTAGTCCTCGATGTTCCTAACGTTTTCGTAAAGGAACAAATTCAATCTCGCTTCTTGAGCGGGCTTAAAGATCTCGTGGCCGACAGGGGTATTGCCAGGGAAGTTGAGCTGGTAGTGGGGACGGAGGTGCGCGATGGAGAACAAAAGAGAGCTGAAAATGCCTTAAAACAACCACCACCTCCGAATCCCGACGGACTCAACCCTAACTATTATTTCGATACCTTCGTAGTAGGGAAATCCAACAGATTAGCCCATGCCGCAAGCCTTGCCGTGGCCGAATCTCCGGGGGTAGCATACAATCCTTTATTCATCTGGGGAGGCGTGGGTCTTGGGAAAACTCACCTGATGCATGCCATAGGTCATTACGTATTGGAACACCTGCCGGGCGCACGTGTAGTTTATGCCAGTTCCGAAAAATTCACTAATGAACTGATATCGGCCATACAAAACAACAAGACACAGGAATTCAAGGCCAAGTTTCGGAATGTGGATATCCTCTTGATAGACGATATACAGTTTTTGGCCAACAAAGAGAGCACCCAGGAGGAGTTTTTTCACACCTTCAACAGCTTGCACAACGCAAAAAGACAGATCGTCTTAAGTTCTGACAGGCCTCCCAAGGAAATTCAGAGTATAGAACAGAGGTTGGTCTCCCGATTTGAATGGGGACTTGTAACGGACATACAACCTCCCGATCTGGAGACTAGAATAGCGATACTTCAAAAGAAGGCGGAATTTAGAGGATATGACATCCCCGAGGACGTCGTCTATTTTCTGGCTCAAAACATCCCCAGTAACATAAGGGAGCTAGAAGGAGCTTTGAACCGAATAATAGCGTGCTCTCAACTCAATATGGAACCGATAACGGTGGAAAATGCCACGGAGTGGCTGAAAGATATTATAAAAATGCAACAACAGGGACCTATATCGGTCGATCTCATTCAGGATGCCGTCGCTTCCTACTTTGGTTTTGACGTTGAGGACCTGAAAAGCTCAAAAAGAACTGCCGATATTGCCTTGGCAAGACAGGTAGCCATGTATTTGTCCAGAGAATTGACTGAGTCCAGCTTACAGCAGATTGGTATAGCCTTTAATAAGAAGGACCATACGACCGTCCTTCATGCCTGTAGAAAGATTGAGGAGATGATGAAGGAAGATTTGAAGATGAAAAAGATTGTGGATAACTTGTTGAGTAATTTGCGGTCTAATAGTGGATAAGTTGTCATAAATCCACATATATAATTTTTATTCCAGCTAATATGCGTATATTGTGGATAGATTCCGAGCTTCTTCGCACATCTATCCACTGTGGAAAACTCAAGCAGATCGGCCTTGTTCCACGTTATCCACAATATCCACCGCACCTATTACTGTCACTACTATTTTTTATATTATTTAAATAAAAGTAATAAATAGGAGGGGCATTGTAAAATGAGGATAAAAATTAATGACCAAAAACTAATTAGAAGCTGGCAAATTACAGAAAGGACCTCCAGAGGACCAAAGACATCGGCTATCCTGTCAGGCATATATGTAAAGGCATATAACAACAACGTTATCTTGATGGCGACGGACCTCAAGACATCCATAAAATGTTTAATACACGATGTCACAATTGAGGAAGAAGGAGAATCCATATTTCCAACCAAGGGAGTAGGGGAGATATTAAAAAAGCTATCCCACGGCTTTACTATAGAAGCCACTAACACAAAAGTAACGATCAGGCACGAGAAAAACCAATTCAACTTCACAACCTATCCTACAGAGGAATTCCCAAAGCTACCCTCTTCGGAATCGGCAAAGCTGGCCTGCCGTATAAAATCGAAAGATCTATCCAGATCGATAAGGGAAGGTTCTTTTACGGGTTCAACTAATGAAGAATTTCCTCAATACCTATCAAGTGCATTAATTGAATTTAAAAGGAACTCCCTCAAGCTAATTGCCACCGATGGCAAAAGACTCTCCCTTTCGGAAGCGGATCTGATGGAAGGATCGACTGAGGAAGATAGTATCCTAATACCCATCAGAGGGATAAATGAGCTTGAGAGGATACTTTCGACACTGGATGAAGATAGTCTTATAGAGATATTATACGATGACTCCCAATGTTATTTCAGAGGCGATGATATAGAGCTTTCCATTAGAAGGGTTGAATCTCTTTTTCCCCCTTACGATAGAATTATATCCTCCGACAGGACTACATGGATGACGATCGATCGTCAGGCGTTGATTGATGCACTTGAGAAAGTAGAGGTAATAGTGAGAGATTTTAATAAAGTTATAATAATGGACTTAAAGCCTGCCGGAAATTTGTCAATATCTGCCTTTGCTAAAAACGTTGGAGAGGGCTTCGTCGAAATGGCTGCCGAGGTGGATGGAGAACCTCTGAAAGTGGGTTTTAACGTCGCCTATTTATTGCAGGGATTAAAGGCCATAGGGGATTCATCGGTAAGGATGAGTTTTAATGGTCCTCACGGGCAAATGAGGTTGCAAAAAATAAGCAGCGATAATTTCCTTTACATTCTAATGCCTGTAGTGTTGCCCGAAGAGCTGTTAGGCGAGGAAGAAGAGGCAGATGTGGTTTAGCCAAACCTATTGGCTGAATTATAAAAATTTAAAACCAGTGCGAATATCCTGGCATAAAGGCTTAAATGTCGTCGTAGGACCTAATGCATCGGGAAAGACTAACACGCTTGAGGCTTTGTCCATGCTTTGCGGTTGGGGTCAGGTTCAGCGGGGAAAGCTAAGGGATCTCGTAAATTGGGATAGCCCCGGCCAGGCAAGGCTTTATTCGCAATTTAACGGAGAAGAGAACATATCCGTAGTGGTCTCGATACAGGACAAACGAACAATATCGGTTGCAGGAAAACAATGCAGCGCTTCGACGTTAAGGCTTCATGTTCCCTGTCTGTCCTTTTGGAGTGACGACGTTCGGTTGATAGAAGGATCTCCTGCGATCAGAAGGAATTTCTTAAATCACCTCTGTGCTACTATAGTTCCGCTGTATGCCAGGAGATTATATGACTACAGAAAGCTCCTGCGCCATAAAAATTATATTCTACGGGCGGGCAGATACGACGATGCCGTGATTAAAGCTATGGCACCCGTAGCTGCGTGGCTTTGGTCTTACAGGAGAAGCATTGTGGACCTGTTAAAGGTGGGACTTAAAGAGGTATCGTCCCATTTGGTCGAGTTCGACTTTGAGGTCGACATCGAAGAGGGAAACAAGGATTACTATGAAGACCCCTTAGAAGCTTTTTATAAATCCCTTGCCTTCTTTAAAAAAGAAGAAATTGCCCGAAAAGTTTCCTTGGTGGGACCCCATAGAGACGATTTGAGAATAACGGTAAAGGGAAGGCCTGCATTTCAGGCCTTAAGCAGAGGGCAGAGAAGAAAACTTGCCGTTGCTTTTATGATGGCATCAGCAAAGGTCGTCGAGTATAAGCTGAAAAGAAGTCCTATAATATTATTGGACGAGGTGACGGCCGAGCTGGATCGGGAAGGTAAAGAGCAGTTGATAAAGGCGCTTTTTGAGAGCAACTGGCAAGTTATAACTGCCACGGCCGATGAACAGTTAGGCTATATTGAGGATTTTCCGGCAAAGGTTTGGCATATATGTCGAGGAGGTTTATCCGCATAGATGATATATAAAGACGAAAGGAATTTCGATGTTATAGTGGTGGGAGCAGGACATGCCGGATGTGAGGCCGCTTTAGTTTCGGCGAGGATGGGGGCGCGAACCCTCCTTCTTAATTTGTATCTGGATAATATTGCATTGATGCCCTGTAATCCCTCGATAGGCGGTCCGGCCAAAGGGCATATTACGAGAGAGATAGACGCCTTGGGCGGAGAACAGGCAAAGGCAGCCGATGCCTCTACCATTCATATAAGATGGCTGAATACTTCAAAAGGGCCTGCTGTCAGGGCGCTTAGGGTACAGTGCGATTTGTCGGATTACCATAAATACATGAGAAATACTTTGGAGACTACAATTAACCTTTATGTCCACCAAGCTCTGGTAACGGACCTTTGGGTCGAGAAGGGAAGGGTTAGAGGAGTAAAGACATGGTTGGGAGAGGAGTATTATTCTCCTTGCGTGATAATAACCACGGGTCCTTATACGAATGGCAGGGTATTTATAGGTTCGCACAGCTTTCCATCGGGGCCACTGGGCCAGATGGCCTCTTTAGAGTTATCAAACTCTTTAAAACGAATAGGTTTCATAACGGGAAGATTAAGAACTGATACCACGCCAAGACTTCATGCTGATACTATTAATTTTACTTCTTTGACTAAACAGGATTCTGCAGATGAACCATTATGTTTCAGCCACTGGGGGATACCGCGGATCTATAGCGGCTATTCCTGTTATTTGACGAGGTCGACGGCAAAGACGCATGAGATAATAAAGTCCTCTCTTACCCGTTCCCCAATGGCAAAGGGAGAGATAAACAGTCCCGGGCCCAGATACTGTCCTTCTATTGAAGATAAGGTCATGAGGTTTCCTGAGAAGGAATCTCATCCCATATTTTTGGAGCCCACCTGCCGTCATTCGAAGGAAATTTATATGCAAAACTTCTCCACAAGCTTGCCCTATGATGTGCAGGTGGAAATGGTAAGAAGCGTTCCAGGATGTGAGAGGGCACACATATTGAGACCAGGATACGCCATCGAATACGATTATTTTCCTCCGACACAACTTTATCCCTGGCTAGAGACGAAATTGGTAGAGGGACTTTTCTTTGCAGGGCAAATAAACGGCACATCCGGTTATGAGGAGGCGGCAGCCCAGGGATTGATGGCGGGCATTAATGCCGTATTGAAGTTACGAAAAGAAGATCCCATAGTACTAGGCAGAGATGAAGCTTACATAGGTGTACTCATCGACGATCTCGTGACTAAGGGGACGGAAGAGCCCTACAGGATGCTCACGAGCAGATGTGAGTACAGGCTGCTGATGAGACACGACAATGCTGACAAGAGGCTTGCGCCTATAGGAAGAAGGCTTGGTCTTATAGACGACGAAAAATGGAGCCTCTTATTAAAGAAATGGAAGTCCATGGACGAGGAAATCGATCGCCTCAAGGGTACGAAGATTTATCCATCTTATGGGGTAAATACATTATTGTCTTCTTTAAATCAACCAAAGTTGGAAGAAACTGTAAGCGCTTACGATTTGCTCAAAAGGCCGGGAATTGACTACGATATTTTATATAAAATAGCTCCATTGGAAGAGAGTTTAAACGAAGAAATAAAATCCAGAATAGAGATCGAGGTTAAGTATTCTGGCTACATAGAAAGACAGACGAGCCTTGCTTCTAAATTGCAAAGGATAGAGCAATTACGCATACCTTTGGATTTAAATTACGACGAAATTAAAGGCCTTTCTTCCGAGGGAAGGGAGAAACTCAAAAAAATCCTGCCCGGCACTTTGGGGCAGGCAGGTAGAATATCGGGGGTAACACCTTCCGACCTTCAAATTTTGTGGATGTATTTGGAGATGAGGAGTAAAAATAAAGCGTCATGAGGAGGAAAATAAGAGAACCAAAACACATAGCCGAGGTCATTGATAAGGCTTCATCGGTAAACCTGAAGAATTTTCTGGAGTTTTATAAAGTAAGCAGTGCATGGCCTGAACTTGCAGGCAGAGTGTCGAGCAGGTCAAGACCTGTTAGTTTGTTAAAGGGAAAACTGAAGATTGTAGCCGATTCTCCATCTGTGGCTCAGGAGATCATGATGATGTCGGGGAGAATAATTTCCGAAGCCCTCTCCAAGGGCGTTAAGATCGAGTCGGTCTTGGTTAATATCGGTAGAGTGGAACCTATTGTCGGATCCCGATCTTTGAATGAAGGCAACCGTCACCGGTTTAAGCCGATTTTAAGGTGTTACTCGACAGATGATATCGAAAGGGTAAAAAGCAGATTCAATCAGAAAGGCCTGCCTAAAGATGTGTTAGATGGACTTTGCAGGCTATATATAGCTTATAACAGAAGGTTTAATTCCTTAAAATAATTTTAATAATATTAAGAAAAAGAGGTGGCGTTTTATGAAAAAAAGTCACTTATTTAATTTGATTAAAAAATTGACTTTTATTGCGGTTGTTATAATTCTTATCTTTCCCTCATACTTGACAAAAATATCAAATGCTGAGGAAATAGAAGATCTTTTTGTAATTTACGGCGAGAAAGAACGTGGAGAGGCTCAAGGTCTGATACTGCAGAAAAATTTATTGGAAAAGGCTCCGAAGAATATGTCACAATACGACATGTGGCATAGCCTTTTCGAGGAGGATGTAACGGAAGAGGAAAAGGCTGCTTTAGCTTTGAAGTTAATAGACGAGATTTATCCTCAGGGGAATCCGGCAAAATGGGACGAGATAGGGGGGCTGTGGATTCCACAGCTGGTTCCAAAACCGCTGGCAGCCTTTGATGCTCTTTATGTAGCAGTAGGATCGTTGCTGTCATTAAATAATGAGGGAGCTGCCTGGCTTGCCAGAAGCTTACTGCTTCAGCTTTATGAATCCAGAGGAGCCAGGATATACGGAATAAGGACTGCTCCAATAGAAGTCGTTGATATAATTGAAAAGCTGAAAGTGAGGGCACCCTTGCCGCCTATTGGGGGGTGGCCAAACCCTAAGGTCTTAGGGAGGCTTCCCTATGCGAGAAAAATATACGGATACATATCCGTCGATACCGCCCTTGTCCATGAAATGACCTTTCTCGATTCCCTTGGAAGGCCAAGAGGTGGATCCGGCGTTTATGCCTGGGATAGGGCGAGGGGTAGGATATACAACGTCAAAGGCGGGCGAAATGAGGACGAGATATGGCCAAATTTTTAAAGTATGTTAAAATAAAATTGTTTTTAAAAGACTATCGCCTATAGAAGGAGGGATTGGATATGAAATTTGAAACATTGATACAGTCAGGCGACTGGAAGGGTGAAAAACACGTTCCCGTTATCGAAGCTCCCGAAGAGGTGGCCTCGGGCGAAGCTTTTACCGTTACAGTGAGCGTCGGCAAGGAGATACCGCATCCCAATACTACAGAACATCATATAAGATGGATAAAGCTATTTTTTAAGGGAGAGGACGAGAAATTTCCCTTTGAAGTTGGTACATACGAGTTCAACGCCCACGGTGAGCACGTAAACGGCCCTAATACTGGCCCGGCCTATAGCGAGCCCTATGCGGTGGCAAAAATCAAACTCAACAAATCTGGCACGCTTTTGGCGATGTCTTATTGTAATATTCACGGGCTTTGGGAAAACTCCAAAGAGATAAAGGTTAAGTAGATATTAGCCATCACAATAATCAAAGTAAAACAAAAACCATCCCCCGGAATTTATCAGGGGATGGTTTTTGTTTATAAGATCTCTTGAAGCGTCCTTAGGTGATTGTTAACTACGCTTTTGTATTTAGAAGAAGCTTTTCCGTAATATCGGTCAAGGGCCTTATGTTCCGAGCCATAGGCTCTCGTATAGCGGGATAACAGCAGGGCTCCGGCAGCTATTCCAAGTTCCGGGTCATGCAGTAAGTTTTTCGATGTTATACCGTTGGCAGACAACAATCCTGCATGAATATTCCACATGACCTGCATCACGCCCACAGCCCCCTTTTTGCTCACCGCCTTGGGGTTAAAGTGACTTTCGGTATTGGCGACTGCCACCAACAGATCTTCCGAAATGCCATATTTTTTTCCATAGTGAACGAAAGCACAGGCTTCTCTCCACACGGTTTTTGAAGACAGCTTCGGGTTGGTCTTTTTTATGTGTATGGCCAGCTTGCCTACTTTCTCCTGTTCCTCAGGGGGCATTTCTTCCAGAAACCTGAGGGACGAATTGGGGTGTTCTTCTTGCCACCGAAGTACGTCTTTGGGGGTATTTCCCGTTGCAACTAGGGCTTTAATGACTTGTTCCTGAAGATTTAACGTTTTTTTTACAGGTTCGTTGTTTACCACACTATCGCTTCGTGTCGTTATGGATAAAAATATACTGAAAAATAGAAATATAGTTACTATCTTTATGATTCGAGAGCTGATATCCAGCGAATGTCTCAATATCATCACAACCTCCTTGAAAAATTGCACTTATGGCCACGGAAGAGAGAAATTTCCCTTTGGCCTGTCTTAAAAACACAATAGACCGCCCATGGGCGATCTATTGTATACAACAAAATAAGTGGATTATATTTGCAAATCTGATTTTACATGTTTTGCTGGATTTTGCCAACCCGACTTAATCTTTTTTACGTAGTTTCGGCAAACTTACAAGAAAGGTGGTCGGATTTACAGGCGATTTTAACTCTATGATTCCTCCGTGTCCTTCTATTATATTTTTCGCTATGGCAAGGCCAAGACCGTAGCCGGCTGATTTTTCTCTGTATCCTGTTTTAAAGGAGCCTCTCTTAAACCTCGCGAAGATATCTTCAGTCGTGTTCGACGGCACTCCTACGCCGTTGTCCGATATGCTCACATGCCAAAAATTTTTGTTCTCATCTAGGGATATACAGATAAGTCCTCCCTTTTGGTCCTTGAATTTTTGCTGTGTATATTTGACCGCGTTATCGATTATATTGCCCAGGGCTTTTTTTATAGCGTCGTAGGAGGCTTCTATAGGAGCGCGAGTGAAGGGCAAGTCCACCTTCCATTCTATATACCTGGCCTGGGGGTAGCCTTTATATTCACTCGCCAGATCTTTAAGCATTGAGACGATATCTACGGTCTCTCTTTCTCCCTTTGTTATTGTCATTTGTTGGCTTTCAAGTTTAGCGAGATACAGAAGGTCGTCTACCAACCTGGAGAGTCGATCCTCTTGTTCTGTGATTTTTTGCAACAACTTTTCACGTTCGGAGGCCTCCATATCGGGATTACATGCCAAGATTTCCGTTGCGGCCTTTATTACGGTGAGAGGGGTTTGAAACTCGTGGCTTGCATCGGCGATGAAGTTTCTTCTGGCGATTTCCATTTGCTTCTGATCGGTGATGTCTGTGATCAAGAAGAGATAACCTTTTTCTAGACGCTTTGCTTTACAATTTAAGTATCTTTTATTCTGATTGGTTACTTCAATGGTCGATTCCGCTTCGGATCTTTCTTTTAATTCGTCGTAAAGTTCTATCAGTTTGGGAAGGCCTATTACACCTATGAATAGTTTATTGATGTAATCTCCTTGAGCCATATCCAATATATCTATCGTGCTTTTGTTAAGATAGAGTATCTTGCCTTCGCTGTCTATCAGGATGACGCCTGCGGGGAGATAGTCTATCAATTGTTTTAGATTGTTTCTCTGTTGATTTAATAGTTTTAAAGTGTTTTGCAGATTTTCCGCCATCTCTCTCAAGCTCCTCGCTAAATTCGATATCTCTGGAGGGCCGATGAGAGAAAACCTGGCCTCTTTTCCCTCTGCGAGTTTTGATGCTACGCCGGACAATTCTTCCAAGGGGGTTAATATTTTTCTTATAATAAAATGGCTTAGTAAAACAGCAAAAAAAGAAAGGATCAACATCAGCAGGAAAAAGTATAAATTTAAGCCCCCTTTTACCGAGGTCAACAGATTCAATGATCGGGATAACACTATGATCAATTCTTCATCGCTCAAGGAAATTTTTTTCAACATGTGGGTCAAATAGGTTCTCTTTGCTTTATTATAAATACTGTCGAAGACCAGCGGTTCTTTTAAAGCTCTTTGAAAATCAGCGCTCCCCGATAAATATTCTATTTTTGCCTCTTCCGGCTTGCTATCCCATATTATTTTTCCAGTTAAATCGTAAAGAGATATTCTGTCTGAATGGGCAAAATTTTTTTGGGCTAAAAAACGGATGGCCTCCGATCGATTTAGCTTTGCAATTGCTTTCTCAATATTCTCTAGCGTGAGGCTCTGTTCTTCGAAGGCCTGATTTATCAATGAATTTTGAAATGCTTTAGAAGATAAATACCACGATGAGCATATTGTGAGTAAGACTAGAAAGACCGTGAAGAATACTATCTGCCCCTTAATGCTTTTCATCATTGATGTCACCGCCGAGCCTGTAGCCTCGATGTCTGACAGTTTCAATTAGGTTGAAGTTCAAGCCAGCCTTCTTGACCTTCGTCCTCAATCTGCTTATATGAACGTCTATGGTCCTGGTCTCTCCAAGATATGTCCCCCACACCTTCGCCAGCAGCTGTTCCCTCGAGACTATCTTTGGTGCATTTTTCATCAATATCTTTATCAGCTCAGTCTCTATGGGGGTTAGCACTATCTTTATATCCTCGTATGTCAGGATATCCGCATCAGCAATAAGTTCCAGCTTACCAAGCTTTATCGTTTCATTTTGAGGGGAAGCTGGATGGGCTCTGCGAAGGATGGTCTTAATCCTCGCGTGAAGTTCAGCCAGGGAAAAAGGTTTTTTTACGTAATCGTCGGCACCAAGCTCTAAACCTTCAATGACGTCTCTTTCGTCACGCCTTGCGGTCAAGATAATTATGGGTATATCCTTCGTTATGGGGTCTTTCTTAAGTCTCCTGCACACCTCCCAGCCGTCCATAATTGGCAACATGAGGTCTAATATGATCAAGTCCGGCAACGACTCGTAACAAATCTCCAAAGCTCTATCTCCGTCTGCGGCCTTTATTATTTCATATCCCTGCATTGAGAGGTATTGGCTTACGAGGGAAGCTATATTCTCTTCGTCTTCTACGAGAAGTATTTTTTCACCGCTCAAGAGTTTTCCTCCCTAGGCCTCCTTATTTGAGAGGCACTTATCTTTTTCCCGGTGACTATATAGATAACCCTTTCTGCTAAATTTGTAGCATGATCTCCGGCTCTTTCAAGCGTTCGGGCGACAAGAAGAAGCTCGGTTGCCTGTTGTATTACCTGCGGTCTTTCTATCATGATCAACAGAAGTTCGCGGAATATCTGGCGTTCAAGGTCGTCAACTTCATCGTCCATACGACATACATCCTCGGCCTTCTTCGTATCCTTTTCCATCAGGGCATCAAGGGCGAGAAAGACCATTTTACGTATGTCGCTTTCAATTCTGGGTATATCCAGGAGAGGTTTTATATGGGGTCTGTCGGAAAGCTTGATCGCCCTTTTTGCGATGCTTGCGCCGTAATCGCCTATACGCTCTAAGTCGACTGCCATATGCATTATTGCCGACACCGTCCTCAAGTCCTGTCCCAAGGGTTGAAATCTGGCCATAAACTTCAAACAGCTCATGTCAATATCCTCGGCCATATCGTCAAGATTTTTGTCACCCTCTATTACCGCCTTGGCCTTGTCTACGTCCTGTTCTTTTAAAGCAAGAACCGATTGAGATACGGCATCTATGGCCAGCTTGCCAAGTTTTAAGAGTTTTTCCTCCAGATTTTTTAATTCTAGGTCTATATGCTCTCTAATGTTAATATCCATCACTCCATCACCGACCTCTTATGTCAATTAAAATTTGGTTATATTTTATCCGAAACGACCCGTGATGTAATCGGCAGTGCGCTGGTCTTCGGGAGAGGTGAATATTTTTTCCGTAGGCCCCATTTCCACCAGTTCCCCCATCAGAAGAAATGCTGTCACGTCGGAAATCCTTGCAGCCTGTTGCATGTTGTGCGTCACGATCACTATCGTGAAATGGTTTTTCAAGTTTCTTATCAGCTGTTCAATGCGGGCAGTGGCCATAGGGTCTAACGCAGAAGTCGGTTCGTCCATTAAAAGCACCTCAGGGTTTACGGCAATAGCCCTTGCCACGCACAGACGCTGCTGTTGTCCTCCCGAAAGAGACAAAGCCGACCTGGTGAGTATATCCTTGACTTCATCCCAAAGGGCGGATGCTTTTAAACTGTTTTCTACAATTTCGTCCAACCTGCTTCTGTCGGTTACACCGTGGAGGCGAGGTCCGAAGGCCACATTGTCATAAATAGACATGGGGAAGGGGTTTGGTCTTTGAAAGACCATTCCCACCTTTTTGCGAAGCTCGATTAAATCCATGCCTGGAGAGTAAATATCGGTATCGTCCAGGTAAATCCTACCTTCGACTTTTGCGTTTGGCACGAAATCGTTCATCCTGTTGAGACATCTTAGCAGACTGCTTTTTCCGCACCCTGAGGGTCCAATGAGAGCCGTTACGCTTTTGTTAGGTATTTTCATGTTTATGTTTTTTAAAGCCATAACGCCTTCATAATAAAGAAACAAATTTTCGATTTTCACTTTCATGACGTCCCTCGTAATATCGCTCATATTAAAAACCTTCCTTATACTACATTAAGTAACGTCTACGGCTTAATCTGGCGCGCATTATAATGCCTACTAAAGTGATTCCCAAGACCAAAATGAGTAAGACCAAAATTGCGCCATATTGAAGCGGTCGTGTCTTGTCTATAGATGTGCCTGCAGTAGCTAAAACGTAAACATGAAAGGGAAGGGCCATGACTTCCTGAAACAGGCTTTTTGCAATTCCGGGCGTGAAAAAGGCTGCGCCTGTAAACATAATAGGCGCTGTTTCCCCTGCGACGCGGCCAACGGACAGTATGGCACCAGTGAGGATGGATGGCATAGCCGTAGGAACTACTACCTTGCTGATAGTCTGCCACTTGGAGGCACCAAGGGCATAAGATGCGTATCGAAGGCTTTGGGGGACGGCAAGGAGCGCCGTTTCGGCTGCGCCCACTATAAGCGGTAGGGCAATACAGCCCAAAGTGAGTCCTGCCGATAAGAGGGATGGATTGAACTTAAGCGTTATACAGAAAAAGGAAAGTCCGAAAAGACCATAGACTATTGAGGGAACTGCCGCCAAGCTCCTTATGGCCAGTCTCAATGTTGTTGTGAATATATCGTCTTTAGCGTACTCCGCTAAATATATGGCCGTACAAATTCCAACAGGAAGGGAAAAGGCAATGGAGACCAGTATTAGCTGTATGGTTCCCACGATCGGTGTTAATATACCGCCCTCCGTCATAGAATTTCTGGGCGGTTGTGTTAAAAATTCTATAGACAAGGCTCCGGCTCCCTGGACAATCACGAAACCTAAAATGCCGAATAAAATAAGTATCACAGCGAACATAGAGGCCCACAATATAAAGGTCAATGATTTGTCCTTTAACTTTCTTCCCATCAATGCAATTGCCACCTCCATCGCTTTTCTACCCAGATGGCTGCAAAATTAAGCGCCAGGGTCATTAACAATAAGAGCAATCCGGCAAAGAAAAGAGCATGATAATGAGGAGAACCGACTGGGGTTTCGCCCATTTCGGCAGCTATAGTAGACGTCAAAGGCCTTATGGGATCGAATAAACTCCTTGGGATGATGGCTGCCCCTCCTGCGGCCATTAAAACCACCATGGTTTCGCCAATTGCCCTCATCATACCAAGCAGGCAGGCCTGCATAATACCGGGCAATGCGGCGGGTAGGACCACTCTGGTGATCGTCTCCTGCCTTGTGGCTCCCAGGGCGAAGGACGCGTCCCTAATGTCGGAAGGTACGGAAGAAATCGCGTCGTCAGCCAGCGACCCAGTTATAGGTATGATTAGGATGCCCAAAAGTAGGGAGGCGTTGAAAAGGTTTAATCCGGAGACCAGCTCAAAGGTATTTTGAAGCCAGGGGGCCAAAAGGACCATTCCGACGAAACCCAGCACCACAGAAGGTAAAAAACCCAGCATTTCGAGCAGAGGTTTCATTATATTTCTTAAAGGGGACGGGCAAATTTCGGATAAGTATATGGCGACCAGAACGCTCAATGGAAGGGCGAAGAGGGACGACAGAATAGTTACGGCCAATGACCCCGCTATTAAAGGGAGCATTCCAAAATCCGGAGGAGAGTAAGTGGGATACCAATATAACCCGAATAGAAGCTCCTTGAGCGACGTCGATTTTAAAACCGGGATTCCTTCCTTTATCAAGAAAAACAAGATAAATATAAGGATAAAGATACCCACCATAGCTATGCCGCTTATAATGGTCCTGGCTATGAGATCCCGTTGCTTTATATCCCTCAAATCAGAACTTCCTCCTTTGGGATAACCGACTCGTGCTTCTATAAAGCTTCATGGAAGATTCATGCCTGTCCATACTTATAAAAACAATAACATTCACTAAGAGCTTATCATATTCTATGTAACAATATTTTTACAAAATTGTAAAACCAACGTTACTTTAAAAACAGTCTTTTTCGCGCCACGCCGCCATATAGTTTCAGCACGAACAGGAAATATCCGAAAAAGTTTGTTGTCTTGGCATTTTCGTCTTTAGGGTGTTAAATTTTGTTGGGTTCCTGTAATAAAACTGGAGGTGTTGATGTTGAAAGTTTACAAAAGCTCAGCGAGGCCAAGCGAGGTGAGCTCGCAGGCATTGGGTATTTTCGTCTTTGAAGGCAAAATTGAGGAGTCTTTGAAAGAGCTTGAAGGTTTGGGCAAGAGGGTCAAAAAGCAGGCGGAACATGAGCACTTTACCGGTAAGAAGGAAAGTATGCTCAAAGTCACTTTTCCCGAAGGCCCGATACCCAGGGTTTTTCTGGTGGGATTGGGACAAGAATCGAAGGCGAGGATAGACGATTACAGGGTTGCTGCTGCAATTATAACGAAGGCCGCTTTAGAATCACATGCCGGAGAACTGTATCTTTACTCTCCAAAAATTAACCCTCCCATTTCACAGGCCCTTGCCGAGGGGGCTTTGCTCGGCGCCTACAGGTTCGACCGATATAAAACCGATGGCCGAAAGGAGGAAGGCAAAAGGGGAATTGATGACCTCTATATAATAAATGGCGACGACGATGACATCGAAAGAGGCGTCCTTTTTGCCTGCGGACAGAATTATGCCAGGGATTTGGCGAACGAGCCTCCAAACCTTGTCAACCCAGCCACCTTGGCGAAGGCGGCCGTTGATTTGGCTGAGGATATGGGCTTGGAATGCGAGATATACGACGAAGTAGAGTTGGAACGCATGGGCATGAATGCCCTCCTTGCTGTCGGGAGGGGATCTGCTAATCCACCCAGGTTGATCCACCTGACGTACAAGCCGTCGTCCAGGCCTTTAAAGAAAATTGCCCTTGTCGGAAAGGGACTCACCTTCGATAGCGGCGGATTGGATATAAAAACCTCAGAGAATATGAGGACCATGAAGGGCGATAAAACGGGAGCATGTGTCGTCTTGGGAGCGATGAGAAGCCTTGTCAAGTTAGATTTGCCGATGGAAGTGCACGCCTTGATAGGAGCCGTTGAGAACATGCCGAGCGGTTCGTCATATAAACCCGATGATATAATCAAAACCTATACAGGAAAGACCATAGAGATCGATAACACCGACGCCGAAGGGCGGGTGACTATGGCAGATGTGTTGGGTTTTGCCTCGAAGTTAAATCCCTCTTGCATGGTCGATATTGCTACTCTTACGGGAGGTTGTGCCGTAGCCCTGGGTCCTTACAGGGCAGGAATATTTGCGAACGATCAAGCCCTTTGCAACGCATTGCTCGATGCGTCGTCTTTCACGGGAGAAATGCTCTGGCAGCTTCCTATGGACGACGAGCGCTTGAGAAAGCGCTTGGATTCGCCCTTTGCCGATGTGGCCAATTCAGCGGGAAGATATGGAAGCGCCATCACTGCTGCCATGTTTTTGAGAGAGTTTGTGCCCGAAGACATTCCCTGGGCCCATATCGATATAGCAGGCGTAAGTTACTATAAGGAGCCTTTCGGGTACTACTCCAGCGGAATATCGGGGTTCGGCACCAGAACGATATTGCAATGGCTTTACCGGTTGCAATAAAAAGCCCAAAGGCCCATGCAAAAGTTTGATGGTAAGGATCCCTTCTCCTTACGCTCCATAAAAATTCATTTTGAAGGAGCGCTTAATAACGCGTCGATACTTCCGCCGCCTTGTTTCTTACATGGATAAGCCTTCTGTCGGTTGGAGGATGCGAATTAAAGCCGCTGGGACTGGTCTCGTAACCTGCCTCTTTCATCTTTTCCAGTGCCCTAACCAAACCCCATGGATCGTAACCGGCCCTGGCGGCCAACTCTATGCCGTAGTCGTCTGCTTCCACTTCCTGCTCACGGCTAAAACCGGATTCTGCAAGGGCATAGCCAATGTCCAAAGGATCTATGCCCGAAGAACTTCCCACCTTGCGGAACAAGAGGCCCCATAAAATGCTTCGGGTGACCGTTCTGCCGTAGTGATTGAGTTTTATGTGTCCGATCTCGTGGGCCAGCACGCCCGCAAGCTCATCTTCGCTGTCCAGCAATTCGAGCATTCCCTTTGTCACCGTTATCGAATACTTATTCAGGGAAAAAGAGACCCAGGCGTTCGGCTCCTTTTGGTCGACGACAGCGATTGGAGCAGAAGGATCGATTCCGGCTGTTTTTGCCAATTTCGCCCAAACACTTTTTACCGAATCGGGTTCCAACGCAGCCAATGAAGCGTTAGCCGAAAGAAATATAATAATTACCGCCCCAACGAGGAAAAAGCGTGCAAATTTTTTCATTTTCATCACCCCCATCCATAGTGGGGTAAATTTCTAGATTTATTTTAATTCTCATTTCCAATATTAATTCTAATATTTTATACTGGAATTGAAAATGGGAATTTTTACGTAGGATGGAGGGATGAAGGCCTTTGATTCCCGGAGGTGGATCTGTTGATGTTAGGTGCAATTGTGGGAGATATAGTCGGATCGGTATATGAGTTTGATCCGGTAAAAGACGAAAAGGCGGTAATTTTCTTTAAAGAAGGCTGCACCTACACGGACGATACCGTTCTCACTGTAGCGGTGGCCGATTGTCTGTTGCATAGAGGGTCTTACGCCGATTATTATTTAAAATATGCCAGCCGATATCCAAATGCTGGCTATGGTCGAATGTTTAAACTTTGGTTGAAATTTAACGGACAGAGATCTATAAAAAGCCTTGGAAACGGTTCAGCGATGAGGGCAAGCCCCATAGGATGGGCATGTAACGAAGCGGAGGACCTTTTGAGGGAGGCCGAAAAAAGTGCCCTTCCCACGCATTCAGACCCGGAGGGTATAAAAGGCGCCCAGGCCGCGGCTTTGGCCGTGTTTTTAGCTCGAAAAGGTTATTTGAAGGAGCAGATAAAACGAGAAATAGAAAGCCGTTTTGGATACGACCTGTCGAGAGAACTCGAGGAAATACGTCCTTCCTACAACTTTGACGCCACCTGTCCCGGTTCCGTCCCAGAAGCGCTTATAGCTTTTTTGGAGTCCGATGATTTCGGAGACGCCTTGAGAAAAGCAATATCTTTGGGCGGTGACGCCGATACGCAGGCTGCCATAGCAGGAGCCGTGGCCCACGCATATTATGGAGGCATTCCCGGCGAAATGATCGAAAAGTCGAGGATGCTCCTGCCAAGCGAGTTTGTAAAGATAATTGATATATTCGTCGATACCTACGATGTCTTTTGATTTTGAAGTCATAGAAAAAATAAGGGTGCTGATTTGTTATCTGAGACCATAAAATAAGGACCGCGGATTTCTGCGGCCCTTATTTGGCATATCGGTGTAAGCCTTTTATAGGAGCCTTAGTCGACCAGCTTTAAAGGAACGGCAGCTTCCGGGGTGTTTACGTTAAACGTAAATGTTTCAGTATAATATAAGGATACTACTGTATCATTGTGCTCTTTATAACCGATCGAGATGTCCTGTCCCGATACGAGCTCGAAATCTCCGCCGCGAAGGGAGACAACTATTCCGTCGTTTATCTGGGAAGATAGGATTATCCTGCTGTCGCCAAGAATGTCGCTGATTTTCTTGTAAAGGGGATAGCCTTCTCCTGCGGAGAATATCCTGGTATAAAGGGCCGGGCTTGCAACAAGGGCGTAGGGTCCTTCGATGCCGTGTAAGGTAAAATGCGCCCTTACCTGTGCCAAGCTTGCTAGGAGCTCCGATGGGTCTTGAAGGGGCAGTTCCTGGACAAACTCTTTTGAGGCAGCGAAAATGCCTTCTATGCAGGCATCGTCCAAACCATAGAATACTGCTTTATCTTCGAAGGATGCTATCTTTCTGGCTGCTTCTTCGAGACTAGAGAGATCGGGAGATTTGGAGCCTCTGGCTATACTGTCTAATTCGCATAGGGATAGCTCGAAGGGCACGTAAGCTTCTACCAAAGGCAAACTCAGGCGCGTAGCATAGCAAACCTCTTTGGAGGCATCGCCCTTTTTAAGCTTTCCCGTCGGGTAGGCTGCATAGTCCCAACCGAGGGGGCCTATGAAATCCACAAACTTTCTTGCGGAGAGGTTCTGTTTTAATATCTCTTCCGATCTTTGGAGTATCTCTTCCCACGCAAGGTTATTTACGGGTGCGAGCTCTTTTTTTAAAAAATCCATCTGATTCATCCCTCCTTTACTTTTTAAGAGATCCGATGTTTAAGCTCGAAGGGGCTTTATCCTTCGAGGGTGTTTCGTTTGACGTCGCCGATTCTTCAATTTCCGTAATGGGCTCTTCGGTAAAAAGGTAGGTACGAAGAGCCTCGTCCCAACCCGGCATATTTCGCCTCAGCCATTCAAGAAGCATGGCTGCGTGTTCCATTTCTTCGTCGCGATTATGCTCTACTACTGCTTTAATCGCTGGATCCTTTGTGGCTGCAGCTCTGTCGTTGTACCACATGACTGCCTCTATCTCTTCTTTGAGGCTGGCCAGGGCTCTGTGAAAATCTCTATCCTGTGCAGTGAGCTCTTCTACCGGTTCATGATATTCGGCCATGGAAAATCCCTCCTTAATTTGATATGCTTTCGAAATTTATTATACTTCACAATTGGAGCTTAGGCAAAAGAACTTATTCTTTAGTACAATGAGATAGCTATCAAAGAATCAATATAAACGATCAGGGAGAGATATATAATGGAGAACAGGGAATTTCAAGTCGACGAAGCGACCGTCGATACTTCTTTAGATTGGTCGAGCCTCATTGCCTTGGCAGTTACTCTTTTAGTGTGGTCGTCGGCCTTCGCTGCGATAAAGGCAGCTCTAGAGCATTATACTCCTCTTCATCTCGCTGTCCTCCGTTTTATGATCTCTTCGCTAATATTGCTTCCCTTCGTATTTTTTAAGTTCGGTTTGCCCCAATTAAAGGATCTCTCATTCATATTTTTTCTGAGCGCTACGGGCATGCTCCTTTACCATATACCGCTTTGCATTGGAGAACAGACGGTTGCGGCGGGTTCGGCAAGTCTCTTGATCGCCACGGCTCCGGTTTTCACTGCCATATTGGCCGTTATCATCTTAAAGGAAAGGATGAACCCTTTGGGCTGGGCCGGCATTATCATAAGCTTTGCGGGAGCAGCCGTGATTTCACTTGGCGAAGGCGATTTTGGCCTGGAGTTGGGAGCTCTCTGGATTTCATGTGCGGCCTTTATGGAGTCCTTCTATTTCGTTTACCAGAAAAAGCTTTTACCTAAATATGGTGCCTTTCGTCTTACAACTTATGTAATAATGGCCGGAACTATCTTGATGATCCCCTTTGGAAAGGACCTTTTGAAGGCGGTTATAACGGCACCTCCATCTGCCACTATCACCGTCGTGTATCTCGCCATTTTCCCGACCTGCATCGGCTATGCGGGCTGGGCTTACGCCACTTCCAGAAATCCTGCCTCTCTGGTTGCCAGCAGTCTATTCCTGAATCCTGTAATGGCTATATTCATAGCTTGGATATGGCTGGACGAAATGCCCACTTTCATATCGATTATGGGTGGCGTAATCGCAATAGTTGGAGTTTGGATGTTGCAAAGATCTAGAAGGTCTGGTTCGATAGGGGATGTTTCTAAACGAAAAACCTAATACCCAATTAGATTAATATTATAAAATTTAGATAATATTTTGTTATTTATAAATTATAACATTGACATGATAAGTATTAGTATCAATGTAGAAGATATAAAGTGAGCACAAGAAGCATATGAAAATGAATTTTTAATGTATCAACCTATAATAGAGAGAAAGGCTATGGACCTTTATAGTAAAAATCCTGCTGAGGCGCAATCTTATTTGACGGATTACGTTAATGACAATATAAATAAGGTTGTTGATGTCTACCACACGATAGAGAAGACTTCTTTTCTATCGTGTAGTATTATAATCAAACAAGAGGTGTAAAAACATAACCAGATACAAAGTCCTTGTTACAGGAACAAGGGGAAAGAGCACTTTGGTAAGGTTAATGACGGCCGGGTTTAAGGCATTAGGTATCTCATGTTTTTCTCGTATTACCGGAGTCGTCCCGATGGAAATATCGCCCAGCGGTGTTCGGCAGATAGTCAGATCGAGAGAGGGGCATATCGAAGAGCTCCGGTGGTGGCTATCCCATGTGCCCGAAGATTCGGAAGCTATCGTCGTGGAAAACAGTGCTGTCTCCGCCGAGCTTCAGCCTCTGGCGGCAAAGTGGCTCAAGCCCAACCTAGTAATCTGGACCAACTTAAGGGAAGACCATCCAGAAGCTTGGGGTCCGACGAAAGAAGGTGCGATGCGGGCTTTGCTTTCTGGGATCCCGAAGGGCGTGCCTGTAGCATTGGGCCCTGACATGTATTTGGAAGAAAAATTGCTTGGGATTTTAAAACAAAATCGTAACGAGGTTTTTTTGACAGGAGATGCTGTAGATTTTGAGGAAGCAAATAAGGCTTTAGCTATAAATGCTCTAAAGACATACGGGCTTAATGTAACAGAGGAATCCCTGAGCAGTAATTTAACTGATGATCCAGGTAGATTTAGAGTTCTAAAGATGGGTAATGGTCTTCTGGCATGGGGTTTTTCGGCTAACGACGTAGAAAGCACCGTAAGCCTTCTTTTTTCCCTTAAATGGCAGAAAGAAGAGACTACTGTGCTTTTTAACAATCGTAGAGATAGGCCGGGAAGGCTGAAGGCGTTTGAACCATGGTTTAATAATGCTCGGTACAAAGGTATTTACATTTGCGGTTCCCATCCCCTTCGTCATGTAAAAGGTGCTAAATGGATTTATTTTAGGGATGTTAACGAGATCGTTTCTTTCGTGAGTGAAAGAGGTTTAGTTTTCGGTTGCGGTAATATAGCGGGGTTGCCCCTTCGAGAACTGCTCTCTTATGAAGAGGTGAATTAAATCTGCGACAGGATTTAATCATTATCGCTGTAAGTATAGCTTTAGGTTTGATATTTTATCGCAGGACAGGTGTAGCTACGGGAGGGATAATTTCGCCGGGCTTGCTGGCTTTGGGGCCATTTGCACCACGTACGTTTGCCTTCGTCATACTGAGTTCGCTTCTTGTACTCTCTTTACTGGAAGTCCTCGTCAGGGTTTTTGGCCTATACGGAAGGGAAAGGGTGTCCTTTGCTTTGCTCATCGCAGCATTGCTTGGCTTTTTCTCGAGCCCCCTTTTGCCATGGGTTGGATGGGTGGTCCCAGGCCTTATTGCTGCTGACATGCAGCGTCAAGGAGTCATTCCAACGACCTTGGCGCTATTTATCGTCACCGGATTATCTGTTTTAATGGGGAATTTGGTATATGAGATATTTTAACGCCTTCGTGCGTGGCATATTTTCGATGATCCTGGGAAAGGACACAACATTATCGCGAAGGTGTAATCTGTATCTTTTCATGCTTGCCGCCGTTTTATCTTTATTGATATGGTCCTGGCCTTCAGGAACTCTCACTGTCGAGGAGGAAAGGGTTTGGGATCGGATCAGAGAAGCTCAATTTTATCTTTACAGTTTAAAAACGCAAAGTGAAGGAGTTGCTCCCTCTCAAAGCTTGGATCCTTGGCAAAGCGGTCTTATCGGGACCGAATGGAGCATCATAACTACCACAGTGGGCTCTTTGGCGTCCAAACAGATTTCATGTAATCCCCTCTGGGGCGCGATCTTTCTGCGTTGGTTCGATAAGGCGGGACTAAAGCGAGGAGACAGGATTGCAATCTTAAGCTCAGGTTCTTTTCCAGGTTTTTTGATATCTTCCCTGGTCGCCGCGGAGGAAAGGGGGTTAGATGTGCTGCTTGTTGTCTCGCTGGGCGCATCTTCCTATGGCGCTAACGATCCGAATTTTCCTATCCCGATAATTCTAAGGGAACTGAGAAGGGCAGGATTTATCTCTACGAAGGCGGCTTTTTATACCTTTGGCGGAGACTACGAAATAGGAGCAGGCATTCCTCCGGATGGACTTGAAATATTGTCGCAATCTGCGATATCGGACGATGTACCGCTTTTACAAGCGAAGTCATTGCAAGAAGTGATTGATGCAAAGGTAGGACGTTTAGATATATTTAAACCTGCTTTGGTGGTGCAAATTGGCGGATCTCATGCAAATATGGGAACCGATGATGCTGTATTGTCGTTACCACCAGGTTTTTTGGATTCAAGATATGCCGAACGCGCCGGCAATGGGGTTATAGGATTGGTCCTTAAAAGAGGAATACCGGTTATACATATACTTAACGTCAAAAGTTTATGCCGGATGACCGGCGTTTCCGAAGGGGTAGAAGTTGCAAAGAAAGGACCAAAGCCCTTCAAATTTTCAAGGGCCTTTTTAGGCCTACTATTTTTTGCCGTCTTTTTGTATAAGTATGAGCGATGGGCCTTTGAGTAAAAGTGTAAGTATCCTCTTTTTAAATGATATACATAGCAGCTTAATATAACAATGAACTCGCCTTAATTCCTTTTTATATCAGGATAAAAATATATTTTTTTGATATTCGTGATACAATTAATCTTAACCTCTAAGTTCCTCTTTATTAAAAGATGTTGCGGAGGTGATTCGGAAGCGGGAGCTTCAAGGGGGTGTTTTGATTGAATGATGAAAGATTTGATCGACTGGCCGGTGAGCTTTTGAGGCTCATAGAAATTCCAAGTCCGAGCGGAAACGAAGGACCTATCCTGGAATACCTCGAAAAAAGGCTGCAGTTTCTTGACCTTCCTTCAAAAAGGCAAATGATAACCGAAAATATGGGAAATTTAGTCTTTAACCCGGGTTCTAAGGTGTTGTTCGATCTTCATGTAGACACCGTTCCTGAAATCATGGAAGGTATTAAGTGTAGCCCGTATCTGGACGGAGATTTGGTTTACGGCAGAGGGGCATCCGACATAAAAGGGTCAATAGCATCGCTCATAATTGCCCTGGAAGACTATGCACAGATAACCAAAGGGGATGTTGACTTTCCTGCGAGCATAGTTTTTACCGTGGACGAAGAACAGGGCGGCAGAGGAGCCTGCGAAGCAGTGAACCTAAAGCCGGAAGAGGTCATCGTCTTTGAACCGACGGAGCTTGATATATGCACAATGGAAGCAGGAGCCATAGGAGTCAGACTGAATTTTTCAGGTAGGCCCGCCCATGGAAGCGATTTCGAGGCGGGAGAAAACGCCATTACAAAGGCCATCGAATTTTTGTCCAAATTGAAGGAATTACCCTTTCTCGAAGGGGAGCATCCTCGCATTGGTGAGGCCGGATTCAACGTGCAGGCTCTGTTTGGCGGCTCTGCCGACGAACTGGTCATTCCAAGCCGAAGCGAGATGTACGTCGATTTCAGGTTATTGCCCGAGGTAGATCACAGAGAGGCAGAGATTCAGTTAAGGCAGTTCTTTGAGGAGAATGGGGTCGACTACGAGATCGACGATGTCTCGCCTTCCTTTCGGTTGGACGATGAAGTTCCAATCGCCAGGAAACTTAAGGAAGTTGCTTCAGCAAAGTTAGGCCTGAGCTTGCAGACGGGAGCTTTTAAAAGTTGGAGCGATGCAGAGCCCTACGTTACGGCGGGCATCCCCGCGATAGTTTTTGGTCCAGGAAAGCTCTCCATATCCCATACGCCCTTTGAACACATCTCCTTGGGGGAAATGGATGTTGCAAGCAGGATTTTGACGGCCTTTTTGGTTTCCCTTACAGATATCTCGAGGGATGAATTGAATATTTCAAGGGTTCGCTGAACATTTAAAAATAAAGGCTGTTTTAGGTTTAACCTAAAACAGCCAATGTTAACTTAAAAAGCATCCCTTCAAAGATTTTTTATAAACCTTATCCATTTTCCTCTTTTTTCTTTTTCCTCGAAACCCTGGCTTTTGTAAAAATTTTGGGCGTGGAAATTCTTTTCGCCCGCCCACAGCTCTATCATCTTGACGCCTCTTTTAGCCAATAAGTCCACGGCCTTTTCCAGTAGCAGTTTCCCGATCCTTTTGCCCTGGTAATTGGGGTCGACCAGGATTTCATGTATTTCTCCCACGATATGGCTCTCCGGGGAAAGCCATTTGTGGTCTATGGAGACGAAACCTACGATTCGCGATCCGTCAAAGGCGACCAAAAAACCGCCATCGGCTCGCCTGTAAAGCCATCCGAGATATCTTTTGATCGTCTCGATTTCGGTGTCAGCGTACTCCTCTAAGCCTTTGTAAGCACGTCTGTAGAGGTCAACGATCTCCGATTCGTAGTCGGCGGGGTTCACGCTCTTTATTTCGATAGTACCTGAGGCCTCTCCCTGTTCAAAACCCCATGGCTCACCACCTCCTTCCCTAAAGAAATTCATGTAAAGGCGCTATCTTTCCCTTGGGGGTAACATACCTTACCTCGCATTCGAGCCAAAAACCAGTCCTTTTGTGGACTGTCTCTCTAATCATGGAAATCAGCTCAAGGGCGTCTTTGGAGCGCCCGCCTCCGACATTAACTATAAAGTTGGCATGCATTGTGCTGACCATGAGCCCCCCCACGCGAAGTCCCTTCAAGCCCGCCTCTTCTATTATCTTGCCCGGCGGGCCGCATACTTCGTATATTTCCGCATTGTTCGTGAAGACGGAGCCGCAACTTGGAAGTTTAAGGGGAAATTTGCATTTTCGCTCGGCAAGTATGTCTAAAATGCGCCTTTTGATGTTTTTGGGGTCATCGCCTATGCCCTCGATGCAGGCCTTGAGGATTACATAATTTTTTCTTTGAAAAAGAGAGCTGCGATAAGAAAATTCGCACTTATCGCGAGATATCTCGATAAGATTTGTATCTTCGTCCAAAGCCAAAACGCTTTTTACATTATCGCCGATTGAACGCCTCAAGCTGCCTCCGTTCATGTAGATAAGCCCGCCCAAGGTACCAGGTATTCCGCTGACGTGCTCAAGTCCCGAGATGCCTTTTGAGGCGGCGATCTTTGCCAAGCGAGGAGTCCACATGCCGGCATCGGCGACAATACTTGTGCCGCTTGTCCGAACACTTGCGAAGGCTTTGCCGAATTTTGCCACTATGCCACGCAGGCCTTCGTCGGGAAAAAGTATATTGCTTCCCCTTCCGATGACGATAAAGGGGATGTCCCACTCCTTGGCGAAGACGATCAACTTCTGCAGGGAGGGTATGTCGCTCACATTTACCAACACATCGGCAGGTCCGCCGATCTTCCAGCTCGAGTGGAGGGCCAGCGGCTCGTCTTTTTTTAGGTCCTTTATGCCTATTTCTCTCAGTCTGTTGGCCAATATTTCAAGTTTCAATTCTATCCCTCATGTCTGCTTTGTATGTGAGATGCTCGACATTTCGTCTCGTAATAGGATATCAAACTTTCGTCATATTTCTAGGGGGAACTTCACGAAAAAGCTTCTTCCCAGAGCGCGATTTATCCTCAGATTTATCCTCATTAATATAATACAATATACAGATAATTTACTTTTAAAGCGTAGTATAATATAAAAAACATGTTACTAGTCAAACATATCACTATCACTAAAGAAGGGAAAGAGGTGAGGTGTGTGACTAAAGGCACTAAGGAAGTCGAGCTCGACATTAAGGAGCTAGAGGATATCGTAAACAAGGCTAAGGAAGAGAATTTAGGTTTAATACCTCTGCTCCAGAGGACCCAGGAGGTAATCGGTTATTTGCCGAAGGAGGCCCTGGTAGCATTGTCGGAGATGTTGCACATTCCCTACAGCAAGGTCTTCGGAGTAGCTACATTTTATGCACAGTTCCATTTGACGCCAAGAGGACGTCATGTGATCCAACAATGCGACGGTACTGCCTGCCATGTCAAGGGAGGTCCCAGGATAAGGCGTGTCATAGAGGAAAAATTGGGCATCTCTCCCGGCGAAACTACCGAGGATTTGAAGGCTACATACGAGATCGTCTATTGTTTGGGTTCCTGCGGCCTGGCGCCAGCTGCAATGATCGATGGCAAGGTGATTGGAAGGCTGACTCAGGAGAAAATGAAGAGAATTTTAGATTCGATGGAGTGAGGGGAGCGAAATGTGCAGCTTTAAGTTGAAAGGCCCCGAGGATCTTGAGAAGTTGGCCGAAGAGGCCAGGAAGGAGCTGGTAATTAGGGAGGGTGCTGAATTTACGGTAAAAGTCTTCATCGGACCGCTAAATAACAGAGAGACATATAAAAAAGTGGCCAAGGCCTTTGTGGATGAAACGAAAAGGGCTAACGTCAGAGCCAGGGTGATAATTGCAGAGGGTGAAGCTGCCTCCGGCTTCGATCCACTTGTCGAGATAGATACACCGCGGGACGGCGTTGTTCTTTATGCAAACATCACTCCCGACAAAGTTCCCATCTTGGTAAGAGAGCATTTGGTAAGGGGAAAAATTGTTTCTGAGTGGATCATCTCTCAGAAGCGCAGCCAGCATGTGCTCTTTAGCTGGCATTAATTTCTTATGATGTATTGGAGAGATTGTCATGTCAGTTAATTATCGTGCAAATATTTTGTGTTGCAGAGGTACGAGTTGTACGGCGGGCGGATCCCGTGAGATATTGGAATCCTTTAGAGAACAAATAAAGTTGCATGACCTGGAAGATGAGGTCTCCCTTTCCTTTTCCGGTTGTCACGGGTTGTGCTCCATAGGTCCTGTCGTGGTGATATATCCGGAGGATATATTTTATTGTCAAGTAGAGCCAGAAGATGTGCCTGAAATAGTGGAGAAAACCCTTATTCGGGGCAAATTGGTGGATCGACTTTTGTTTAAAGATCCTATCACGGATGAAGCTATCCCTCACTATCATCAGATTCCCTTTTACATGAATCAGACGAGAATTTTGTTGAGAAATTGTGGCCTCATAAATCCGGAACGCATCGAGGAATACATAGCAAGAGAAGGTTACCAGGGTTTGGCCAAGGCGCTCTATAAAATGTCTCCGCAACATGTCATAGAAGAAGTAAAAAGCTCAAATTTGAGAGGGCGGGGAGGCGGCGGTTTCCCAACGGGGGTTAAATGGGATTTAACAAGAAAAAACCCCGCGGAACCTAAATACGTGATTTGCAACGCCGACGAAGGGGATCCGGGAGCCTTCATGGATCGAAGCTTGATTGAGGGAGATCCTCATGCTTTGATCGAAGGGATGCTCATCGCAGGCTATGCTATAGGAGCGCAAAAAGGATTTATTTACTGTAGGGCCGAATACCCTTTGGCCATACAGAGGCTGAAAATAGCCATTGACCAGGCTAAGGAATATGGTTTGTTGGGAGAAGGCATTTTAGGTTCCAACTTTAATTTCGACATAGAAATAAAGGAAGGCGCTGGAGCCTTCGTCTGTGGTGAAGAGACGGCCTTGATTGCCTCTATAGAGGGCCGAAGGGGAGAGCCCAGGCCGCGGCCACCCTTTCCCGCAGAAAAGGGTCTCTGGGGCAAGCCGACGAATATAAACAATGTAAAAAGCTACGCCTTCGTCCCTCAAATCATTTTAAACGGTCATGAGTGGTTTTCTTCCATCGGCACGGAAAAAAGCAAGGGGACGGCAGTGTTTGCCCTGACCGGCAAGGTAAAAAACACCGGATTGCTTGAGATTCCAATGGGAACGACTATAGGGGAAATCATTTTCGATGTGGGAGAAGGTGTGGCCAAGGACAGGCAGTTCAAGGCAGTGCAAACGGGAGGCCCTTTGGGAGGATGCCTTCCCTCTGACGCTTTAAACCTCCCCGTCGATTTCGATTCCCTCACGGCTTCAGGCGCCCTGATGGGTTCCGGCGGAATGATCGTCGTGGATGAGACTACCTGCATGGTGGAGCTCGCGAGGTTCTTCCTACAATTTGCCGTGGCTGAATCCTGCGGGCAATGCACCCCCTGTCGGGTTGGCGGAAACAAGATGCTCGAGATACTCATGCGGATAACAAAAGGACAGGGCAAGATGGAAGATTTGGATATGCTGGAAGAGATAGCGAAGTTCATGAAAAAAGCTTCTCTCTGCGCCCTCGGACAAGGTGCTCCAAATCCGGTGTTGTCGACGCTCCGTTATTTTAGAGATGAATACGAAAGGCATATATTGGACTTAAGATGTCCTGCCGGGGCGTGTACGACTCTTGCGCCCTCCCCCTGCCAAAGCGCCTGCCCTGCAGAGGTAAAAATTCCCATCTATGTTTCTTTAATATCGGAAGGAAGGTATGACGAAGCGCTGGATATACACAGGGCATCCAATCCCTTCCCTTCCGTTTGCGGGCGGGTTTGTCCCTCTTTCTGCGAAGATAAATGCAGGAGAGGAGAGGTCGATGAACCCGTTGCAATAAGAGATTTGAAGCGCTTCATGGCTGATCGCGAATCTGAAGAATGGTTCCCTAAAGTTTACGAACCAGATAAAGGAAAAAGCGTAGGTATAGTTGGGGGCGGACCGGGAGGCCTTACCGCAGCTTTAAGATTGGCTCAACTTGGATATGAAGTTTTCATTTACGAAGAAAGCTCGGAACTGGGCGGCATGATGAGGTGGGGCATTCCCGATTACAGGTTGCCTAAGGACGTGTTGAGAAAGGAAATAAATTCGATCTTGAACGTCGGGAAAATCGATGTCAAGTTAAATACTAAAGTAAGTCGCGATATCACAATTGAAGACCTGCTAAAAACTCATGATGCCCTTTTGCTGGCCATAGGGGCACAGGGCTCCAGGGATTTAGGAATTCCTGGCTATGAGCTTTCCGGCGTCGAAAGCGGCGTTTCCTTGCTGCGAAAGCTAAATATGGGCGATGATCTCTCCTTCGTCAAGGGTAAAAGGGTAGTAGTGGTAGGCGGAGGAAATGTCGCCATGGATGCCGCACGATCCCTTCTCAGGCTAGGGGCCAAGGAAGTTCACCTGGTCTATCGAAGGGAGCGCAAAGATATGCCTGCCCTTGTGGAAGAAGTTGAGGCTGCCGAGGAGGAGGGAATCCACTTCGATCTCAGCACACGCAGATGGCGCAGACGGAGAATATCGGCAGAAGAGGAGAGGGTTATATTCCATTATTTAACATCTCCCGTAAAGGTGCTCGGAGAGAATGGAAGGGTTACAGGATTGCTTTGTCAAAAACTCAAACTTCACGACGAAAGTGGTAAAAGCCAGTTCGATTCCTCGGCCAGGAAGGTCTCCTTTCCGGTGAAAGGAAGCGAGTTTGTTCTTGACGCTGATGTAATCGTTGCCGCCATAGGGCAAAAGGTAGAGCAGCTCTCATTGGAGGATTTGGGCATCAAACAGCACAGGAATGGCACGATCTTGGTAGATGAGAGGAGCTTGATGACCAGTCGGGAGGGTGTGTTTGCAGTTGGAGATGTAGTGTTGGGGCCGGCAAGTATAGTGGAAGCCGTCGGCCAGGGAAACAAAGCGGCACGGGCAATCGACAGGTTCCTAAGAGGACTATCCCTTCCTGAACCGCCTTCATTTATCGAAAGACCGGAGCCGCAAAAGTACGAAATCTCCGAAGAAGAGGCGGAGCGACCGAGGGCTAAGACGTCCATATTGTCGCCCGAAACGAGGGTTTACGATTTTAGGGAGGTCAACTTGGGTTTTCCCAACGAAGCTGTGGCCAGGTCGGAAGCGAGAAGATGCCTTCGATGCGACCTGGAAGAGCGCTAAAGGAAGTGTTGACGATGTCTGATATTACCTTGGAAATTAACGGCAGGAAAGTTCAGGGGAGCTCGGGAGATACGATACTAAAGGTATGCGAGAAAAATGCGATTGTCGTGCCTACACTGTGTCATTTCGGGGGCCTTGCCGATATCGGAGTTTGCCGCATGTGTCTGGTTGAGGTAAAGGGCGCAAGAGGTCTCGTTCCAGCCTGCACAACGCAAGCTATGGATGGCATGGTGGTAGTTACCGAAAACGATGAAATCAGGGATCTCAGGCGTTCAAATCTCGAAATGCTCTTTTCCGAGCGAAACCATTTTTGCATGTTTTGTGAAAAGAGCGGAGATTGCGAACTTCAGAAATTGGCCTACGAGTATGGCTTGGACCACATCAGCTATGGTTTCTTTTGGCCCGAATTGCCCATGGATATCAGCAGAAAATATTTTTTATACGATCAAAACCGCTGTATTCTCTGCAGGAGATGTTTGAGGGCCTGCGAAGAGTTGGCTGGGCATGCCGTTTTAACAGTTCGAGACAGGGGGCCCAAAAGTATGATATGTGCTGACGTCGACCTTCCATTCAACGAGTCTACCTGTGTCTCTTGCGGAACCTGTTTGCAAGTCTGCCCAACCGGGGCCTTGGCGGACAGGAAGAGCACATACATCGGAAGGCAAGAACATATGACTAAAACGAGAAGTGCCTGTGCCTTCTGTAGCGTTGGCTGTGAAGTAGAGATATACTCTCGAGACGGCGAGCCATTGCGAGTAGAAGGAATATTCGGCCAGGGGCCTACTTCCGGAATTTTGTGTTCAAAGGGAAGGTTTGAGCCCCTTTTCGAGGCAAACAAAAGGCTGGACAGGCCGCTATTGAGGGAAGATGAGGGCAAAAGAGGCTTAAATCTAAATGAAGCCTTGTCTGTTTTAGCAAAAAAGATCAAAGAATGGGGAATTAATTCCTTTGCGGGATTGATATCCCCTCGAGCCACAAACGAAGCTGCGTTTCAATTCAAAAAGCTGTTTGGCGATAACGTCTTTTTAATCGATTCCTTTTCTGTGCCCCTTGGCAATGCCTCTATTGAGGAGATCGACGATGCAGATTGTATAGTCGTTGTCGGTGCAGATCTGGACGAGGAATTTAAGGCCCTAAGTTCCTTCGTCAAGAGGGGCGCGAATCTGGGATCGACCGTCGTAGTCATGGGTTCTGCCGGGGCAAAGGTAGATATTCGTGCGACATATCGCTTTCATGATGAAGATATTGACTCTCTGAGCGAGGTCATGGGAAGGTTCTCCAATCCACTTGTCGTCTATGGGCCGGGGACGAAAAGATCGGTTATGGAGTTTTTATGGGGGCTACGTCCCGGCGTCAGACAGCTTGGCCTGGCTCGAGGAAGCAACATTCGCGGTATTGAAAAGTTGAAGATCAAACCTTGGAAGAAAAACAAAGGGTTCAGAGGCTTATACGCTCTGCTGGGCGATTTCGAAGTTTCCGACGATTTGTTGGGACAACTGGGCAATGCCGAATTCCTTGCGGTACAGTCTTGCTACGAAAATGAAGCGGTAAATTACGCCGATTTGGCCTTGCCTTCCAGGCTTTGGTTCGAACGTTCGGGCACTTATATAAATACCGAAGGAAAAGTTAGACATCTCGAGGCCATACCTGAAATTGCGCTGTCCCTCCCTTCCGATGAGGAAATCTTAAAGGGTTTAATTAGACTGTTGGGTTAAACCGTAACATTAAATTGGTATATATCCTTAAAATAAAATATATGGGAATGTCTGAGACATTCCCATATATTTTGATGATATATATAAAAATTATATTATTATTTTATTTAAAAGCTATTATCGCTTATGCCGTCAATGAGACCTGACTCATCTCAACGGGTTGCATATCTTTAATCCAATCGCCGTTCTCGTCTTTAAACCATGTGCCATTACTTCCAAATATTTCGGTAAAAAGAGTATCTTGTAATATAAACCAGTTACCGCTTTTATCTTTCAACCACATATTTAAAACCTCCCAACCAGGAAAATTTTTTGGTGAAAATCAGCTCTTCCTTGTTGTGAGGCTTCGTCTTATTCGTCCTGGGCGTCGAAAGAAACCGTTCATATCTGTGATCCCCCTTTTTGTCCTTGGAAGATTTATATCACATCCGAAGAACATTGTCAACTTAGGTTTACTAAAAATCTATAAATCTTATATAAGTTTATGCAATCGTTTGCATTTCGGTCCCTTGCGCTTTATTAGCGGCCGAACGCTTTTTTTGCTATAATATATTTGGCTTAATAAAGTAGATACCCCGATGGAGGTCCTGTCTTGAAATTTTCGTCCAATAACGATGATTTTGCTTCTTTGGGTGACGTTGTGGCCTTGATCAATGCAGAGAAAGGTGCGTTGATCTACATGCGGAATGGGAAGATACTGGAGACGGACAAAAGCGTCAGGGCTTTGAAGAGAAAATACGAGGAAATCTTGGATTATTATCAAAAAAATTGGCGCGATAGATAAAGCCAAGACTATTGGATATGAAATGCAAAGGGGAAGTGGTGAGTCGATGAAGACAACAGTCGCTAATTTAAAGGAATATACTGCAAACGATATACAGATTTTGGAAGGCCTTGAGGCGGTCCGCCGCAGGCCGAGCATGTACATCGGCGATACGGGCATCAGAGGTTTGCATCATCTGGTCTACGAAGTGGTGGATAACGCCATAGATGAAGCAATGGCGGGATATTGCGATCAGGTGAGCGTGATCGTTTATCCCGATGGCAGCGTGTCCGTGGAGGATAACGGAAGGGGTATACCCGTAGATACCCATCCGAAGGTGAATAAGCCTGCGGCGGAAGTGGTGTTGACGATTCTCCATGCCGGTGGCAAATTCGACAACAAAGCCTACCAGGTATCGGGTGGGCTACACGGTGTCGGCGTATCCGTCGTCAACGCCCTTTCGACATGGCTTGAGCTTATCATATGGCGTGACGGGATGGAGTGGCATCAGCGCTATTCCAGGGGCGTTCCCCAGTGCGAATTGACCCCTGTAGGCAAGGCCGACCGGACTGGCACTAAAGTGCACTTCTTGCCCGACGATACTATCTTTGAAGAAAAGGATTTTTCCTTTGACGTTTTAAGCTCCAGGTTGCGGGAAATTGCCTTTTTGGTGCCCGGCTTGAAGATAGATCTGAAGGATTTGAGGAACAACAAATCTGTTGCCTTTAAATACGATGGCGGCGTGATTTCCTTTGTGGAGTATCTGAACAGAGACAAAAACCCTCTGTTCAAGGAGCCAATTTACATAAAGGGAGAAAAGGACGATGTCCTTGTGGAGGTCGCCCTCCAGTACAACGATTCCTTCCAGGAGAGGGTCTTTGCCTTCGCCAACCTAATCCATACCGTAGAAGGCGGCACACATGTGGTGGGTTTCAGGACGGCTTTGACCAGGGCTGTAAACGAAATGGCGAGGAGGCAGAAACTTTTAAAGGACAAGGATGCAAACTTGTCGGGCGATGATTTGAAAGAGGGGCTTACTGCGATAATATCGGTTAAGCTTAAGGAGCCCCAATTCGAAGGGCAGACCAAGACGAAGCTTGGTAACAGCGATGTCAGGGGTATAGTGGATTCGATCGTTTACGATGGGCTGATGGCCTTTTTGGAGGAAAAGCCCGATTGTTTGAGGCCTATCGTTGAAAAGGCCATAAAGGCAAGGCAGGCGAGGGATGCAGCGAAAAAGGCGAGGGAGCTGGTCAGGCGAAAATCGGCCTTCGGAGGGCTGGACTTGCCGGGCAAGCTGGCCGACTGTTCCAGCAAAGATCCTGAAGAGTGCGAGCTTTACATAGTGGAGGGAGATTCGGCGGGAGGCAGTGCAAAACAGGGCAGGAACAGGACCTTTCAAGCGATACTACCCCTTCGCGGCAAGATACTCAACGTCGAAAAGGCGCGCCTCGACAAAGTTCTGTCAAATGCCGAAATCAGGACGATTATTCAAGCCCTAGGTTGCGGCATAGGGGAGGATTTCGACGTCAATAAACTTCGCTACCATAGGGTCATAATAATGACCGATGCCGACGTCGACGGCGCACATATCAGGACCCTTTTGCTCGCCTTCTTTTATCGTTTCATGCCGGGAATAATCGAGGGTGGGCACCTCTACATCGCTCAGCCCCCTCTTTACAGGGTACAGGCGGGCAAAAGCGAATATTACTGTTACTCCGATAAGGAGTTGCGCAATATGGCGGACAAACTTGCTAATAAGAAGATATCGGTGCAGCGTTACAAGGGCCTTGGCGAGATGAACCCCGAACAGCTGTGGAAGACGACGATGGATCCCAACGAAAGAATACTGAAGCGCGTTGATGTAGAAGATGCCCTCGCTGCCGACGAGTATTTCACGATATTGATGGGAGACAAGGTGGAGCCCCGAAGGGAGTTTATAGAGAGCCACGCTAACGAAGTGAGAAATTTAGATGTATAATTTGCTATAATGACTAAAGTAATAGATTTTTCAATAAAGGGGGCTTCATCATGTCCGATAATCCCGGCGGCAAAGGCGTATCTTTGAGGTATAAGTCGGTTCTGATCTCGGGTCTGATCACCCTGGCTGTAGTAATGGCAGTATTTATGGGCAGCTATTTCGCTGCAAAGGGAAACTTGTTGCGCAACATGAACGATCAGGCTAACAGCTTCGCAGGAAGTTTGAAGGATACTTTAGAACTTGAAATAACTCTCTTTCAGGATCGCAGTCAATCCAATCTCTCGGTCGCCTTGAACCAGCTTCCGGGAGATAGGATTATGGAATCGGTGAACAAGGTTAAGGTTGGTGAATATGAACTTCCCACTCTTTTCGTAATGGGCGTCGGGAGCGGGCTTAAGCAGATTACCGCTTCCAACGAGCTCGTGGATCTTTGGGCCGAACAGTTGAGCAGCCATTTTTCGATATATCAAATACATAGAAGCGATAAAGGAGAGCAAGCCATCCTGGTATCGACGAGCTTTAAAAGCTCTTCCGACAGGACTGTGGGGAAGGTAATGGATCCCGCCTCCCCCATCTACCAAACTGTAGTTAAAGCCGAAGGCCTCTATCAGGGTTTTGTGGAAATAGATGGCATGCCCTATTGCGTGTCCTATAAGCTAATCAAGGATGCCAGCGCTGTTCCGGTCATAATCGTAGGCACTGCCGTCTCGATCGAGCCCGTGATGGATTACATCGCAAAGGCATCATTCACGGAAGGCAGCTATGCCTTTGCCGTAAACGAAAAAGGAAATATAACGGTCCATCCCAAAATTGAAAGAGGCGCCCTCCTCTCGGAGGCCATGCCCGGCTTCTGGGAGTCGTTCAAGGAGGTAGAACAAAATCTGTCGAAGGAGTCTGGGCAGATAAATTTCAACTACAAGACCGGGGAAGGAGAGGGCTATTTGGCATCCCTTTTTGAAATTGGCGGTTTGGGGTGGCGGGTTGTGTTGAACATACCCGAATCCTATATATTCGCCCCCGTCTCCGCTATGGAAAAGGGAATGCTTCTTTATGGCCTGCCCGCTCTCATCGCGGGCCTTGTTCTGTTGGTTTTGGTGTTGGGCAAGTTTCTTGCTCCCCTTAAGTCGGTGTTGACTGTGGCAACCTCCATAGCAGAAGGCGATCTCTCCCTCCCCATCGAAGGTGACATGAACAGCAAGGATGAGGTCATCGCCGTTTTGGGGGCCTTTGAGCGCATAAGGCTGTCTTTTAAGGATTTAGTAGAAAAGTGCAGCGAGCTTTATCGTAAACTTGAGGCCAGAGACGAAGACCTGGGGCGCATAGAGGACAAAATCGAAGCATCCAGCAACAGAAGCCTGGAGGCCTCTAGGGAGATAGTCTCGGTCATTGCTTCGGTGTCATCAGCCGTGGAAGAGACAAATGCAGGCGTTGAGGAGGTAGCCTCGGGTGCGCAGAATACTGCCAAGATAACTACAGAATTGAGCGAAAGGTCTAATGTTGTTAACGAAAGTGTTAAAGCCGGCAGTGAGTCGGTATTTGAAACTGTTGCAAAGATAAACAGCGTGGGGGAATCGGGAACTCGCATTCGCAATGCAATTTCATCGCTCGATTCGGCTATAAAAGGCATAACCCAATTTGTTGAAACTATAACCAGTATAGCCGACCAGACGAACCTTTTGGCTTTGAACGCGGCGATTGAGGCTGCCAGGGCCGGTGAAGCGGGCAAGGGATTTGCCGTCGTTGCAGATGAAGTCAGGAAGTTAGCCGAGGCGTCGGCCGAAGCGGCGAAAAAGGTGCAGGAAGTAATTAGCGATATCCAAGAAAGGGGCAAGGAAGCGACTAAAGAGGTCAACGAGACCGTGCACCTGATAGAGGAAGCCGTGGCTTCCTCTCAGGAGACGAGCGCACAGATACAGAGCATTACGGAGCAGGTGAAGAGTATAAGCGATGGAGTTCAATCCATAGCTGCCGTTGCGGAAGAACAGGCTGCCTCTGCCGAGGAAATAGCTTCCGCCATGGAAGATATTTTGAACAAAGTGACTCAAGGTCAAGTGCAAGCTGAAGGTGTGGAGGAATCGTCGCGCGAGCTGATGGAACAGATATCAGTCCTGGCTCAGATAAGGGAAGAACAAAGTGCTCTGGTAAGAGACCTTAAAGAAGCGTTGGCCTTTTACAGGCTTGAGAAATCCGAGAGCGCGGGTTTGGTTCCCCTAGATTAACCTTGAATAAATAATTTTGGAAGTCTTTGTGGCTTAAAGATATAAAATAAAGGGAGGAGGATTTCCTCCCTTTATTTTATAGTTTTTATTATCTTCGCGAAGGAGGAAGGCCACATGGAAATTTCGTACGAAAGATTGGTTTCTAAGGCAGAAGATGCGGTCGATCGATATTCGGGCGAAGCTGTTGCTTTGAGCGATTATCTGGCAGAACATCCCGAGGTCTCGGAAAGGGAATTTCAGTCTAGCAAAAGACACGCGGAGCTGCTCCGCCGTCACGGTTTTGAGGTCGAATACCCCTTTTTAGACATTCCCACGGCATTTTGTGCAAAAAAATCCAACGGAGAGGGTGCGAAGGTGGCTTTATTGGTCGAATACGACGCCCTTCCCGAGATCGGCCATGCTTGCGGGCATTGTCTCCATGGTGCCATGTCTACCCTTGCCGGCATAGGGCTGGCTCCTCTCCTGGATGAGGGAGATATCAAAGGCACCTTATTTATTATTGGGACTCCAGCAGAGGAGACGAACGGAGCGAAGGTCACTATGGCGGAAAAGGGCGTGTTCGATGATCTTGATCTTGCCATCATGATTCACTCTTCCGGGAATAAAAGCTACGTCAGATACAGGAGCCTCGCCATGGATGCCATGGAATTTAGCTTCAAAGGAAAACCCGCCCATGCGGCAAGTTGCCCCTGGGAGGGCCGTAACGCCTTGAATGGCGTTCAGCTGTTTTTTCACGCCCTGGACATGTTGCGCCAGCACATTCGATCGGAAGCGAGGATGCACGGGATAATACATAGAGGTGGCGATGCGCCAAATATCGTTCCCGAAGCTGCTGCCTGCAGATTTTACTTCAGAGCGCCCACCAGGGCTTATCTGGATCGTTTGGTAGAACGAATCAGGAAAATCTCCCTGGGCGCGGCCATGGCAACGGAGACGGAAGTAGAGATGAAGAACTTCGAATTTAGCTTCGACAATATGTTGAGCAACGAGGCGGCGGAAAGTAAGATGGAGGAAATAATGAAAGGCCTTGGCATAGAAATAAGCGAAGAGGAGGGTTATGAGGGTTCTTCCGACATGGGCAACGTGAGCCATCGCTGCCCCGCTTTGCAGCCAAAACTGGCTATAAGCGATGAACCTCTGGTGACCCACAGTCGAGAGTTCGCAGGAGCAGTGACGACTTCCAGGGCGCACGAGGCTTTGATCTTAGGCAGCAGGGCTTTGGTCAGGATGACCCTAGCCATTTATTGCGACGGAGATCTTAGGAGGGCTGTCAGGGAGGATTTTGAAAGGGCCAAGCATGGGGAAGAACTTTTTTGATCAATGTTTAAGAGGTGATAATTGATGATTTCTTTGGAAGACGTAAAGAAGGCGAGAGAACGAATAAAGGGTTGGATTCATGAGACGCCGCTTTTTTCCTCGGCTACCTTCAGCTTATGGTCCGGAAACGAGGTTTATCTAAAGGCGGAAAATTTACAGAAAAGTGGAGCCTTTAAGTTCAGGGGAGCGATGAACTTCATGCTTTCTATGGATGAAGAGGAGAGAAAAAAGGGAGTGGTTACGGGATCCTCAGGAAATCACGGTCAGGCCCTTGCCTGCGCAGCCAAGATTTTGGGTGTAAAGGCGATAGTGGTAGTTCCTGAAGATGCTTCTTCCGCTAAAGTGGCTGCTATCGAAGGATACGGAGCACTTGTAGAAAGATGCGGACGTTCGTCGACGGAACGCATATCAAGAGCTATGGAGATAGCAGAACAAAGAGGGATGACCTTTGTACCCCCCTTCGATCATCCTTGGATCATGGCAGGTCAGGGAACGACTGGTCTCGAGATCCTGGACGAATTGCCCGACGTCGATGCCGTCCTTGTCCCATGTGGTGGTTGCGGTCTGATCTCAGGAGTGGCTACGGCCCTAAAAGAATCCTCTAAAAAGGTCAAAGTTTACGGTGTAGAACCCGAGAGGAGCAACAGCACCTATTTGTCCCTTAAGGCCGGTCACATAGTAGAACTTAAAAACATCGAGACGATTGCAGATGGCCTGAGGACTGCAAGCCCCGGGAAGATTACCTTTCCGATAGTTCAGAAATATGTAGATGATGTCCTTCTGGTGTCGGAGGAGGAAATTAAAAATACGGTTCTCTTGCTCCTGGAAAGGGCTAAATTGCTCGTGGAGCCGTCGGGAGCGGTACCCGTTGCCGCACTTTTATACGGGAAAGTTCCCTTTAAGGCTAAGAAAACAGTGGCCTTGATGTCGGGCGGAAACGTAGACCTCTTGACCCTTAGCAAGTGGATAGAAGAATCGAAGGCATAAAAGTGAAGCTTTTGGTTAGCGCCTGTCTGGTAGGATGTCGCTGTAGATATGACGGCAAGTCCTATGAGGATGAAATTTTAAGGGTCTTAGTTGAAAAAGGCCTGGCGTTATCGGCTTGCCCGGAGGTGCTTGGAGGGTTTGCAATACCCAGGCCCAGGGCTGAAATAGTCGATGGGACGGGAGAGGACGTTTTGCTTCGACGTGCCAGAGTCATAAATGAAAACGGAGAGGATGTAACGCCTCAATTTGTGAGAGGAGCTTTTAAGTTTTTGGATTTAGCGATAAAAAACAACATTAAATATGCTATCTTAAAGGATAAAAGTCCATCCTGTGGTGTATATAACATTTACGACGGATCCTTCACGGGTAAACTTAAGCAGGGCAGAGGTGTATCCTCTGCCCTGCTTCGTAAATGGGGAATAATTATATATTCCAACGGTCAGATAAAATAAATGCCCATCGCAAAATACCTCCGTTATTTTCTGTCATGGCCTGCTCTATATTGCTATTTGACATGAATTTATTTAGAGTTTAAAATAAAACAAGATTAGGGTTACCTAATTATATGGAGGTGATTTATTTATGGACGTTATAGAGGCCATTCAAAAGAGAAGGGCCATCAACTTCTTCGATTCCGCTAAGGAAGTGCCCGATGAAACGATACAGAAATTGCTCGAGCTCGGCAGCCTTGCCCCATCTTCTTTTAATTTGCAACCCTGGGAAGTCATTGTAGTTAAAGATCCCGATAGGAAGAAAGCCTTGAGGCGTTGTGCCTCCGGCCAGCCGAAGGTGGAAGAAGCCTCGGCAGTTTTGATATTCATAGCCGATCCGGGTGCTGTGGAAAAGAACTTGGATAAAATACTGGATAAAAATGTCGAGCTTGGCTATATGAAACCGGAAGGACGCCAGGGAACGACAGAAATGGTCCATAAATTATATGGTCCAAAGGAAAGCGTCAAAAGGAAGATCTTCGCCGCCAAGAACACGGCCTTTTTCGCCATGATAGTCATGATTGCCGCACAGGGCTTGGGGCTTGAAACCCATCCCATGGATGGTTTCGATGAGGAGGCCATAAAGAAAGAGTTCGGTATATCGGAAGATAAGATCATACCCTGTATCGTTGCCCTTGGCTATATGAGAGAGGGGATAAATTTACTGCCCAGGTTCCGCTTCCCCGTAAAGGAGATAGCGAAGTTCCTTTAAATTCATTGTAAGATCAGGGGGGGAAGAAAGAAAAACCTCTTTCCCCCTGATCTTTATCCTTAGAGGGAACCCCCCAATAGTTTATTGGCGATAGAACCTATGACGAAGGAGATGGCGGCGACGCCGAAACTCACCAAAGCCATTTCAGTGAACATCGGCTTAAAGCTGACGGACCTTACGACGGAAACGAAGAAGGTAAACAGAGCAATGATAATGAGGGCGTTGACCAAGCTCCAAGCCAACGCTGCATATACCGAAGAGGATACGAAAAAGGGAAATATGAGCAAAGCGACTGTTATGATGTAAGCCACTCCCGTATACACAGAGGCCTGCACTGGGAGGGTATCTCTTTCTTCCGACTTTTGGGAGAGGTATTCCGAGGCTGCCATCGATAGTGATGCGGCGATGCCCGTAATCAGGCCGGCTAAACCGACTATTCTGCTGTTTGCCAAAGCAAAAGTCAGTCCGGCCAAAGTTCCGGTAAGCTCCACCAACGCGTCGTTTAGCCCTAATACTATTGAGCTGGTGTATTTTAGCCTCTCTTCGTCAATCAAGTCCAGCAGAGCTTGCTCATGTTTTTCCTCTTCCTTTAATACTTCTTCGGCGTCCGGAAGGAGCGTCAGAAACTTCTTGTATTTTTTCTGAGCCCTGTCTTCGTTTAGCTCCATGAGTTTCAAGGTGAAGGTAATTCCAAATAGCATATTCAAAAATGTGTACAAGATAACTGCCACAGGATTTGGCCTTACTTTTGTGTTCGTATATCTTTCCCATATCGAAGCATGTCGAGCCTCGTCTTCAGATATTTGTTCTAAAATTTCCGCGTTCCTGCCGCGCTGTTTTTTAGCTAACCTCTTGTAGACGACATGTTCCGTCATTTCAGTCTTTTGCGATTTTAAAACTGCATCTTTAGTTTTTGCGTCCAGTTTCGTTTCAATATCCTTCATCGTCATCACCTCATCCAGCCATGTTGTCGTATAATGCTAACCAAGGTAATAAAACATTCTAACATGATAAGGAGAAGGATGCAGAATGAAAATTGTTCGTTTCGCGGCCCCAAAGGGGTCAATTCATTGGGGTATAGTCGAAGAAAATGAGGTCAAAGAGACAGAAGGTTTGTTGGGATCTTTTACGGGAAAGAACTTTGTTCTTTCCGAAGTGAGGCTCTTGGCCCCCGTTGAGCCGTCAAAGATCGTGTGCGTCGGGAAAAATTACGTCGATCACATCGAGGAAATGGACGGGGATGTAAGCAGCCTTCCAAAGGAGCCCGGACTTTTTTTGAAGGCACCGAACGCTTTGGCCGATCCCGAGGACATAATACCCTACCCTGCTTTCACTAAGGAATTCCACTACGAAGGAGAGCTTGCGGTAGTAATCGCTAAACCGATGAAAGAGGTTCCGGAAGATGAAGCATTAAACTATGTGTTGGGTTATACCTGCGCCTTCGATCTTACAGCTAGGGACGCTCAGAGGGAAGACTTGCAGTGGATAAGGGCCAAATCGGCCGATAAATTTTGTCCCATCGGTCCCTGGATCGAGACTCGGCTCGATCCCACCGATCTCGGCATAAAAACGGAAGTGAACGGACAGATAAGGCAAAACAGCAGGACATCCCTTATGATATTTTCCGTCAGGAAGATATTGAGCTGCATATCTTCTTTCATGACATTATTTCCTGGAGATGTGGTTTTGACGGGAACTCCTAGCGGCGTTGGAGAGCTTCGCAGGGGGGACGTCGCTTCTGTAACGGTGGAGGGGATAGGAACCCTTAAAATCTCCATAGGCAGTCAAAAATAAATGGGTTGTCACGAGGCAGGGCGCTGAAGAACCTCTTGCCACATGGCCTTTAGTGCCCTGCCTTACTTTTTTATCGGTTCTTAAGATTTATCCCTGCGCCTTCCTGAACCAATTTTTACCTTCGAGGAATCGGGCCACAAGCATGGAGGAAGCTGTGTCCCCCGTGGCGTTGACCATGGTGGCTGCCGGATCGACGAGAAAGCCGATGGTTGCTATTATGGGAAAGGCCTCCGGGGGGAAACCGTATAAGCTTACGATCAGCATTTCGCCCACCAGGCCGCCTCCGGGAATCCCCGAGAGGACTACTCCGCTTAAGGCGGCAATTGCGATGGCGGTGGCGAAGGTGTTCACGCCTGAGAAACTCAACCCGTAAAAGCCAAAGAGAAAGGATATCTTAAGTATGCCGCTCAAGCACGATCCTTCCATATGAATTGTCGCTCCCAGGGGCAGGACCATGTTTCTTATGTCTTCCGGAACTCCGATATTTCTCGCGGCCTCCAGATTTACGGGCAGTGTGGCGTTGCTGCTTCCCGTTGCAAGGGCAGTAATGGCGGGGGTGATCATGTTCTTCCAGAAACGGGCGATACCCTCACCGTCCGTCGAAATGTAAGCATAGACGCTGAAGGCGATAAAAAAGTAGGCAAAGGTAACTGTGTGATAGACTATCATGGCTCTTGCGTATGAACCGAGAAGTTGCGGTCCGAAGTCGCCTACCAGGGTGGCGAAGTAAGCCCCAAGCCCGATGGGTGCATAATACATTACGATCTTGACCAGTTGCAACATGGCATCGGATAGTATTGATACGATATTAACTACGGGGCGAGCTTTCTCGCCGAGGGCGTTCAAACTGACGCCCAGCAATATGGAAAAGATTATCAGGGGTAAAATGTGCCGTCTCGAAAATAGGTCAGCAAAATCCTCTACCGTGAAGGCTTTTACGATTTGTTCGGCTGTGTTCAAGGGCTCGAAATCCTGAGGAGCAACTCCCTCTATCACTATGCCCTGTGCAGGAGGAAAAAATACTACGGCGGCGAGCATTAGTACGGCAGCTATGACGCCGGTTATCAGAAAAATAGATATAGTCGTTCCGAGCACTTTCCCCAAACGTTTAAGGGACGACATTCCGGCAACGGCGTTCGTTATGGTACAAAATACCAATGGCACGACTATCATGAACATTAGATTTATAAAGACGTCGCCTAGGGGCTTGAAGACCAATGCCTCTTTGCCCATCAAGGCGCCTATAGTCGAACCTACTGCTATAGATATCAGCAAGATTACGGGAAATCCGTAGTTCTTCAACAAGCCTGTCTTACTATCGGTCATTGCTTTCCCCTCCCGACGTCTTATTCAAAGCCTTCTTCTTCTGACAAGGCCTCTTCCGTAATAAGGCCTTCTGCCACTATTAGAGCTTTACCCGAAAGAGAGGCCTCGAAGACCTTTTCGGATGTGAGCCTCAATGCCACTTTATTTACGCCCCCCGGATTTTTAACCTTCATCGCAAGAGGAGAACCGAAAAGTAGATGGGATGCTAGGCAACAGGCTATGGATCCCGTGCCGCAGGAAAGGGTGAAATCCTCCACCCCTCGTTCGTATGTCATCGCCCCTATGCAGTCTTTATTCCTCTCTGCGAAGTTTACGTTTGCCCCTTCGTCGAAGATCGCGCCCTTCCGGCGTATATGGCGTGCAAGGGAAAGCAAACTGTCGCGCGGTATGTCCCGAAATCCAGGAAAAAAGAGGACGCAATGAGGTACGCCAACGTAAAAGGCCACATAGGGAATTTCTTTGCCAAAGGCGTTGATCTTTCCCTCTTTCAGGTTTGAGACATCGATTTCGCCCATGTCAATTGTAGCCCAGGGAGGATTTACGGAAGCCCTTATAGGGCCAGCTTTGGTCTCAAAGGTCATGTCGCTTTTTGCATGGCCTTTTTCAAAGGCATATCTTGCAATACACCTGGCACCGTTCCCGCACATCTCTCCCTCCGATCCGTCGGCGTTGAAAAGCCTCATATAAAAATCGAACGTTTTCGAACCCTCGAGCACCAGGACTCCATCTGCGCCTAAAGAAGTCTTTCTGCGGCATATCTTCTTTGCCAGATCGGATAACCTATCGTCGCTGTATGTCCCTTCTTTGTTTTCTATTATAATGAAGTCATTGCCGTTGCCATGGGCTTTTGCAAAGGATATCATTTGTGGGTCGCCTCCTTTTCAGGTAACATCATTACTGAAATTTTACACTAAATGCAGGCATTCGGGACAATGGCCAAGTTTTAAACTCCATCAAATATTTTTTATGCTATGCTTTCATAGGTTTAATATCGATATCGGAGGTGGAAGAAGTGATAGGCAACGTCTTTTTGAAATCCACGAAGATCAAGTCGAGACTGTTATTGCTCGTAGTTATTTTGATCATCGCCAATATTGGGACTTCCTGGTATTTGCTCAGATCCATGCAGAACCAGAAAGGCAACGTAGAGCTTTTAAGGCAAAGCGGAGAAGGCATCAGATATGCTGCCGAGGCCAACGTCAACATTGTAGGCGCTTTAAGCAACGTTTACAGAGTAGTCAACGAACCTCAGGCTACCTGGTCGCTTGAATCAATGAACATAGAAAGCCTGCTTCAAAACGCCAGGCTAGCCTTCGAGCGGTACGAAGGGGCTTTGTTTACCGAAGAGGCGCGTCAGAGATACGACCGGACGGCTGAAGTATTCGAACGTTGGCTTAAAGCTATGGAAGGCATTAATAAAATGCTCTCCGAAGGTGCGTCCCATTCGGAGGTGTTGGACGGCATCAATAAGATCTATCTTGACACCAATATGCTGACCGGAGCAATAAACGAGGCCTTTGCCTTTTCCGCTCTCGACATGAACTCGACGGCCGATGAGGTTTCTCAGGCGATAGATTCGACGACGAAAAGCTCGATAATAATTGTTGCAGCTATAGCCCTCGTTGCGCTGTTTTTCGGAATTATGCTGGTGCACTCGATAAATAGGCCTCTGAAAGATATGGTGATTTTCGTCAATTCAATTGCTGACGACTTGGATTTGACGAAAAGGTCTGAAGGTGCAACCAAAGATGAAATAGGAGAAGTCTTGAAAGCCATCGAGAAATTGCTCTCCCGATTTAGAGATGCCCTTCTCGGTGTTATGGATGCCAGCAGGGATCTTGCCCTTACCTCCGATGAATTTTCAGATTCCACGGAAAAGGCTACGCGGATCATGGAAGAAGCCATGAAAGAGGTCAACAGGGTGTTCGACGACATCTCCTTCCTGGCTTCTGCCGTGGAAGAAATCAGCGCAAGCTCGCAAGAAGTTGCCGCAGGAGCCCAATCGGCAGCAAAGAGGAGCACCGATGTGGCGGAGCAGGTCGAAAGGTCGCGGCAATCGGCGCAAGAAGGGATCGATGCAGTCAAGAGAGCCGTGGCGTCATCCATGGAGGTATCGGAAAGCGCCAACAGGTCCGTTGCCGTGGTTAGCGACTTGAGCGCTAGGGCAAAGCAGATTCAAGGGTTCGTCGAGACGATTGGCCAAATAGCCGATCAGACCAACCTGCTGGCCCTGAATGCAGCCATTGAAGCAGCAAGGGCCGGCGAGCACGGGAAGGGTTTTGCCGTCGTCGCGGAGGAAGTGAGAAAACTGGCAGAACAATCAAATAATGCGGCGGGACAGATCACGAATCTGGCCGAAACGATAGTACAAGATCTTGAACAGGTTGTTGGCATAACGAAGGAGAACGCCAAGCTGACCGAGCAGGCCAAGGAAGAGGCAAACGGTGCCGAAAAGGCCATAGAGAAGATAATCGAATCGCTCGATTCTATCGCAGGCGCTGCTCAAGACATGGCAGCTGTTGCCGAAGAACAGGCTGCCTCGGCCGAGGAAATAGCAAGCACCGTCCAAAACCTGAACGAAAGGTCGGCCACCTTAAACAAGTCAGTCGAGCATTTGCTCGAGAGCATTAAAACAGTCTCGGGAGTTATAAGTGGTATAGCTGACGAATCGCAGAATTTGGCCTCTCTGGCGGCAAGGATGGAGACTCAGGTAAGGGCCTTTAAATTGGCAGAGGAGGGGGAAGAAGCCGGCGAAGAAGAGATGATCGCCCTTGAAAGCGGACGGACTAGTCCTTGAAGGAAAATTCGCCGTTTTTAAGTAGGCTTGAGCAGGCTTCCACTACCCAAGGATCGTAATACGTGTCTTTGAAGGCCTCTATTTCCGCAAGGACGGTTACTACGGGGAGCCCCTTTCTGTAGGGCCGGTCTGAAACCATGGCCTCCACTACGTCGGCGGCGGTCAGTATGAGGGCTAAGGGGTGAATTTCGCTTCTCCATAGCCCTCGCGGGTACCCGCTGCCGTCCAGTTTTTCGTGATGCTGATAGACGATCTCGGCTATGGGCCACGGAAACTCTATACTTTTCAAGATTTCAAATCCTACACGGGGGTGCGTCTTCACGAGCTCGTATTCTTCGAAGGTAAGTTTCGACGGTTTGGTCAGTATCTCCGCAGGAATGCGAATCTTGCCTATGTCGTGAACTAGGGAAGCCATATAGAGGGCCTTAACGTCATCTTCTGTCAACTGTAACTTCAAGGCTATGGCTTTGGCTAATTCTGCGACCCTCCGTTGATGACCTGCCGTGTAAGGGTCTCTTTGTTCCAATGCGAAACCCAAAGCCGATATAGTCTGAATCCATGCCCTTTCTAAGTAGCCGACGTATTCTTTCAGCTTTCGTGCGGCCCTTTTCCTTTCGGATATATCCCTATAAATAGTGTATATTCCGAAGAATTCGTCACCGAACTTAACGGGGATTGCGGTAATGGCTACTTCGAAAAGGGTGCCGTCCTTCTTCTTTCTCACCGATTCCAAATCGAGAGCTTTGCCGGAAGTTACCAGGGAGCTCAAATGAGATGCCTCTTCGAAGTAGGGGGAGTCTTTTGCCACGATCTCGTCGACATGCTTTCCCCTAACTTCCTCTTTATCGTATCCGAAAAGTTTGCAGAAAGGGTCGTTAACTTCAACGATAAAGTTGTTTTTATCCGTCAATACTATGGCCTCTGGATTGTCGTAAAATAAATATTGAAGGCGTGCTCTCTCCCTTTTCAATTCCTGTCGGGCTTTCGTCTCCTTGGAAATATCGCTCCAACTAATTGCTATGCCCTTTGGATTGACGTCTTTTAATAATCCGTGATAGGTGGCCAGCACTAGGTTTTTGCTCTTTTTTTGAGGGTTTAAGACTTGGTACGCCGTTGTTACGGAACCACCATCTTTCGATAGACATTTCAAAAGGCATTCTTTCGCCGTCGGTAAGTCCTTTTCATCGACAAATTCACAGATTGATCTTCCGATCAGCTCTTTCGGCGAAAGGCCGATGAAATATACGATGCTCGATGAAGCAGATATAACCTTTCCCAATTCGTCCGTAATGATTATTGCGATCTTGAACGGGTTCTCGTCAAATGTAGGCATGAAGGAAACCCTCTCTTTCTTTGATATGGGCAAGCCTGGGTTCTTATTATATACGTAATCTGGTTTAATGATTAGTAACTTTTCGGAATTTTCTCATTTCTTACGACAGGCAAAAGTATGATAATGTATATTTAAATCGACTGCATCATGACGGAAGATACATCCCTCTCAGGCACAAGCGTTTTTCCAGGGACAGGCATTGCAGCGTGAGGTGTCTTTTTCATATGGCCCAACAGCGGCCTTCAGGGCTGCCTCCTCAATGCTTCTTTTTATCTTTGCGAAGGAAATGTCTTCTGCGTCTAGCAAGATTTCTCTGCTTTCCCTCAACATGTAAAGCCCCATTAGCAGGTTCTTTTGGGGAAACTCCCGATTGACTGCATATCCGTAAAATTCCAGCTGCTTGCGATAAAGTTCCATGAAGGAGCCTTCGTCGAGGTCTTCGGTTATTTTGTAATCCCATATATGGGCAGTCGCGTCGTCCAGGTAAAGGAGGTCTATCTGGCCTGCCAGCCGAGTGCCCGATTCAAGCTCGAAATCGAAGGGTATTTCCCTGTAGGTTTTATATTCGGGATCTTTCGACGAAAGGATCCTTCTCAAGGTAGAGCCCAGAAAGCTGCCGGCGAATGCGGTGAGCCATCTTTGAAGAAGGGGCCAGTGGCTTTTGTCCTTTAGGATCGGGCGAAGTCCCGTGGGGAGCATCCTCAAGGTCCTTTCTAGGTTCTCGTCGTTTTCAGGGAAGAACCTCACGAGACTTTCTTCTTTCAAGTCCCAACGGGATAAGATCCAATGCACCAAACTGCCAACGTCGGGGCCTCCGTATTCTTCGGATCTCGGAAGTTCCCATTTCAACGGCAAACCCTGCCTGCAGCTCATCCTATATGCATGGGGACACCATGAAATTAAGGCATATTCAGTGGCGCTGAACTTATCGAGGGGAGAGTCGGCTATGGGCCTTATCAATTTTTTAAGGGATATGCCTCTGGAATGGGACAGTTTATTTTTTTTGCTCCCGGCGTCGCTTGTCTTCGGTGTAATTATTTCAGCTTCGTCAATGTCGTCGGGATCGGCGTATCTGCGAGCACCCTCCCAATTAAGTACGGTTTTAAGCCAAAGACCCGTTTTTTTTGAAGGGTTGCCCTGCGAATCGATTTCGTAATTGCCGCAGAGGATCAGGTGTTTCTTGGCGCGGGTGCAGGCGACGTAAAAGAGGCGCAGATTTTCTTCCTCCTGTTTTAAGCCCTCAAGGTAGTCGTGAGCTGCCTTTGAAGGCGGATTTTTCTTTCTGTCAAAGGGGTCACCGTATGAGCTTGCCACGGTGCCTACGAAAATTGACGGTACCAGGGAGGAGCCGCTTCTCGGGTGACGGGCGTATTCGAGGCCGAAGACGGCAACAACGGGAAACTCCAATCCCTTTGCGGCGTGGACCGTCATTATCCTCACCACATCTTCGTCCTCTCCCAGGGGTGTTGCTTCTTCGTAGGGAGCGTTTAGCCTTGCCGTCTTTTTGAGATAGTCGGCTGCCCCGGCGAGGTCCTTTCCGAAGGCGTCTTCATAGCCTCTTAAAAAGTGTATTAGATACCTGATGTTAGAAAAGGCCCTCATCCTTTTGTTGGAAGGAAGGGCAAGGAGCCACAGGGGTTCTTCCAGAAGGTAATTTAAGACGTCGGAAGGGCCGCGCAAAATTGCCCTTCTGCGGAGATATTCTATCTTTTCGGCCGTACCTTTGAGGTTTGTCTTGAGGTATCTCCAGATCCTCCCCTCTCCACCTTCGCCTTCTATAGAGGAAAGGGCCTTCGATACCCTTTCCTGAGATAGTCTCAAAAAGGGAGACGAAAGCATCCCGATCAGGGCAAAATCATCCTCGGGATTGTTTAAAGCGGTCAACAAAGCCGTGGCATCCAACGTTTCGGACCTTGAGAAAAAGCTCCTTTGGTCCACGAATACTGCAGGTATTTCTTCCCTTTCAAAAGCCTCTTCCAGAGTGTCGAAATAATTGCGGGTTGGAACCAGGACCACCATATCTTTCCAGAAAACTCCCCCTTCGTGAAACATCCTGAAGCGGTGCGCCAACTTCGTGGCCAGGGAGTTTTTTCTTTGGGCGGAACTTGCCTTGTTCCCATCTTCGTCTTCAGCGTTCGTCTCAAGCAGTATTTTTAAATCGCCTGAGCTATTTTCGTTTTTTAACGTTTCCGGATAGACCAACGGTTCGTAAATCTCTTTCAAGGAAGAGCTTATTCCATCCTTCCAGATATACTCGAAAAGATCGTTTATCCTTTCCAACAGATCCCTGGTCATCCTAAAAGATTCCTTTAAGGCAACGTACTTGCCGGCTCCACTTTTGGCTTTCTCGATGTAGTCGGCGAAAATCCTTAGGTCGGCGTGGCGAAACCTGTAGATGGACTGCTTAAGGTCTCCCACGATGAACAATTTTGTCGCTCCTTCTTTACCGGCGGCGATGTTTTTTATCAGAAGGTTTTGAACGCCGTTTATATCCTGAAATTCGTCGACTAATATGTATTTGTATCGTTCGACAGCCTTGGGATATTTGTTTACCATATCCTTTGCTTTGGTCAACAAATCATCGAAGGAAAGGATGTTCTTTCTTTTTTTCTGTTCCTCCCATAGGGCCCAAAGCATGCTGGCAAACTTGAGCAAGGTTTCGCGAAGGGGTCTGTCTTCATGGGCCTCCTTCGACCATTTGGCAAGAGCCACCTCCTGAGATAGGCTTTCGCGATGGATTTTCAGCCCCTTATGGCCAAAACGATCGCTTAGAAGCGATTCCAGTTCCTTTTTGAATTTTCCACCGCCTTTGATGTTCGAGAGAAGACTGTCGTTTAAGTCCAGCAAAAAATTGACCCATGTGGCAGGTGAGTCGGGGTAAATGCCCTTCCACCGATTTTGAAATTCTCTAACCCTCTCGGACAGGCCGTCGTTGTTGTCGTCTTCTGTCCTAATTTCTTCAACCCAGAAGTCATAGAGGTTGCGATATAAGTTAAAACGTTCCTTTAAGCCGAAGATCATCTCCTCTGCCCTTTTGTCAACCTTTTCAAGGGAGGCCGATTCTTTGAAGAGGTCCTCGGGGTTTAATCCTCTGCTTCCAAAGAGGGAGGAAGCTGCCTTAGAAAGTTCGACGATGGCATTTGCGCCGAAGAAGTCTAAGGCTTTTTTGAAATTATCGTCGGAAATCATTGCTTTAATTCTTTTTTTCCACTTAGTGGGGGCGTTTTGTGCAAACCATTCCCCGTCGAGAAAATCCAGGGCGCTGAGGGCAGATTGGTAGAACAGGTCTTCCTGTTGTGGCGTAACGATATTAAAAGCGGGGCTTATCTCCAAAAATTGGCTGTAGGATTTTAGAAGGTTCATGGCAAAGCTGTGAATTGTCGAAATTTGCGCTTCATCGAAACGACTGCAGGCAAGCTCCAGTCTCTTTTCTGTGTCCTCTCTTTTCTGCCGGGAAAGGTTCGAGCTTCTCACGGCGTTAAGCCAGTCCCCCAGAGTCGATAATATTTTATCTTCCATCTCTTGTGCTGCCTTTTCGGTAAAAGTGATGGTCAATATCTCATCGTGCCTTGCCCTTCCCGTTGCGACCAGCCATGCAAATCTCCACGAAAGGGTGCGAGTCTTCCCGCTTCCGGCCCCGGCGCTAACCACCACTAAATCGTCTTCCGCTAAAACTGCTTCACGTTGATTGGGTGTGGCGGTAGCCAGGAAAATCTCGGCCATTGCTTCATCATTGTTCGCCATTTTCTAACCATTCTCCTCCTTCGATTTCGCTTTTGCGACAGAGGACCTTATATTGACAGTCCTTGCAGGTCTTTCGATCGTAATGGGGTTCGAAGGACCCGGAGGTCAAGTCCTTTGCCCAACTGATCAGCTGTTCTTCGGCTCTCTTTGCGATATCCTCGAGTTTCTCGCGTTTTATTTTTATGTTATCGGAGTATCCTTCCGGGACCAGTCTCTTGTCGAGGCCTTTGTGCTCCTTTGAAATATGCCCCAGACACATGCTGTCACTGTGGCACAGGTAGAAGGCGCCTCCTGTCTTTTGGTCGGCCTTCGATAGCGCCAGGGCGTAGGAGGCAAGTTGCAATGAATTTTCGTAATTTTTGGAACCCGCAGTCTTGTAGTCCCAAAGGATTTGGCCAATTTCCTTCAGGTGGTCTATGCGGTCTGCCCTGCCGCGAAAGGAGACATCGTTTATCGTAAACGGAGGAAGCTGCCTTTCCCATTCAGTCGATGCGAAGGCTGTGCGAAGTTTTAGGTATATCTCTTCCTGAATGCGGGCAAGGCGCAGGACCTGCAGGCGAAGCCTTTCGCGATGGCGATGGAGCTTCCTGATGTGGTTAAGAAGGGGATAGGTCGATTCCACCACTTCTTCCCACAGTTGCTCCACACAAGCTTCAAGGGAAAGCCCCTTTTCAGAACTTCTCATTTTCCATGCCTTCGACCAGAGGAGGTGAAGCATATTACCGCACTTTTGAGCGTCCAGCCCTGCTTCTTTCGGTTGAAAGAGCTTTAGAATGCTTCTGTAAGCGTAGAGGGCGGGGCATTGAACCCAGGTGTCGATATCGCTTAGATAGCCTTCGTCCTTTGGTTTTACCGAGGGGATAGGCTTCCTTCTCGGGCGGGAAAGCTTGTCTTTGGGAACTTCCGCTTCGCGAAGGAACCTCTCTCCCTCGGGCAACAACTTGCTCAAGGGCCTTCGTGTCTCTTCTACGATTATATAGAGATCTTCCTTTTCACCGTCCATTTCCAAAAAGGGAGAGAGCTTGTTCGGCCTGCCCTGGGCGTCGATAGCTGAAAAGGTTAACCAGGTTTCTTCCGTGGAAGCGTATAAATGCCTTCTGAAGAGGGCTTCCTTTTGTTGTCGCCTTTCGTGCCTTAAGGGCAAGTGGATTCCTGCAAGATTGGCATTTTCGTGTATTATCCTCCTCGCCTCGTCGTTCAATAGGGGGGGATCTGTTATCTTTCCGGGCCATTGTTGTGAAGTTGCGTTTATTACTACGTATAATTTATGGGTTGCCAGAACGGGAGAGCTGTCGAAGTAAATCGTTACCGATTCTCTTTTTCTCTTCGGAGGCAGGATTCTCGTCTCTTCGGCGAAGCGATTTAAGTATTCCCATCCTTCGGCCTCGGAGAGCATGTCTTTCTGAGCCGGCCCCAACTCAGGCAAGGACTCGGCCAAAGAAAGCGCCTTTTTCTCTAAAGCTTCCAAGAATTTAGATACCTCGTACAAACTTTCGTCTAATGAGGGGTCGGTTACGCAAGCTCCTGCCCTTTTTCGGATTTCAAGCTCATCGTCGAGCAGTTTGAGAAGTCTTTGAAATAAACTTTCTACATTGGAGCCCCTTTTGATGTGGTTGAAAAAGGAGTCCCATTTTTTAATGATGCGAGTCGACTCCGTTGCGCCGCTTTTACTTAATATATCGGTCCATTCCTTCGCTCCCGACGGAATCCTTTCTTTAAGAAATTCTAAGAATTCTTTAGGCAAATCGAATCCGAATAGAGGGTTGGAAAGAAGTCCTATGGTGGCAAGGAAGGGCCAATTTTCATCCTTGGCGATTTTAAGTCGCTTTACCAAATCCCAGCACATCGTTTCGTTCAAATATTTTCCCGAGCCTGATTTCCATGGAATTCGGTAAGCGTTTAAAACGTCCTCCGCGATGCTTTTGTAAGGGGAAGGTATCTCTATGGCAATGTCCTTAAAAGTTAAGACTCCCTCTTCGACCTTAAACCATAAATTTCGCGCGAGCGTTTCGAGTTCTTGCCTCGGATCGCCACAGGTGAAAAGACGAATCTTTGCAGGCCTGTCCTCTGAGACCTTGCCGATAAAGGCTTTCTCGGCGAATTGTTGTTCGGCATCGTAAAATTCGTCGCCCATCGTCGAATCCGGTTTGAATATGTCTATGCTTGCCCCTATATCGTCCAAGGTATCTATGAACTCTCGCTGAGCCCTCATGAAGCTCATAAAACCCACCAGGACGAAGGGCCTGTCTTTCAATTGGCGGGCAAGACTTTCTGTGTCGAGCAACTTTCGGGCAAGGATGGGTATCTGGGCACTGTCGGCAAGGTCGTTTTCATTTAAGTAACTCAAGTATTTTTTGTAGATATGACACAAAAGACCCGTCGGTTCTGTCAGGTGGGGGCAATCATCGGTGCAGCTTTTGCAATTTAGTGTCGTCGAAAGGTCCTCGGGCAATGTGTCCTCGCCGATTAGCTCGTGAAGCTGTCGTCCTATGGTCTCTATGAAGGCAGGCTGCCCGACCGCCGGGATCTTTTCTTTCAATTCTTTCGATGATGCGAGGATATCGTGGACCAGATGCCTTACCACTAGCCAATGGTCAGGGGGGTCCAGCTGTCTTTTGACCACTGTTTCGAACCCAGACCTTCGAAGGATGTCGGAAAGTCCGCTGTACAGGTCTCCCCATTGCCATATCTGGGGCAAATTGAACCTAAATCCCTTTAGTGACAACATTTCAAGGAGCAAGTTCTTGTCCTCGCGGGAAGGTACTATGAATATGAGGTTTTTGCGGGCTTCGTATATTTCGTTTAGAGGTCTTTCAAGCTGATGCGCCAATCTGTAGGTGTGAATGGTGATGGCCAAGAAGATCACCTCAATAAAACTTTATATTATGTGGTATATTGAATGAAGCGTAAATACCGGGGATGGACGATATCTCTGTTCAATCCTATGATATCATATGATCTGTTTTTCATGCCGGTAAATTACCGACAGCTCAAAGGGAGAGTGACTTTCAGTGGACAAAAGTAATTTTAAAAGGATATTTATGCATATATATCACCTTTTAAAACAAGAAAAAGACAGTTTTCTTACTATTACCTTTGGTACGACTATCTCTGTAATCGCAACCCTCACCCTCATCATGCCCTACAAATTTCCCGATTCCGGGCTGACAGGCCTGGCCGTATTGTCTTCCTATGTCTTCAATATTTCTCCGTCGTGGCTGTTTGCCATCGGCAACGCTGCATTGCTGGTCTGGGGATGGAAAGAGCTGTCTCCAAGGTTTGTGATACTCACGATTTATGGCGTGGGGTTGTTCTCCTTACTTCTAAAGCTCCTCGAATTTATGCCGGCTCCTTCTTTAGACGATCTTTTCTTGATTGCCGTATTTGCAGGAGTCATAAAGGGAATAGGGGGAGGGTTGGTCTTCAGATCCGGAGCCTCCCTCGGGGGGACCGATATCGTTGTCGTTGCCTTAAGAAACAGATATGGCGTGGAAGTGGGAAAGTACGGCTTTTACATAAACCTGGCAGTCCTATTGATCTCCGCTCCGGTAATTGGTATCGAACGAACGGTGTACGGGCTTGTGGCTATATACATAAGCGGAATTGCCGTTGATGGGGTGTTGAGGTCCTTCGACAGGAGAAGGCAGGTTTTCGTAATATCCAAAAAGTACGATCAGGTTAAAGATTTTGTAATCAACGGACTGGGTCGCGGAGTGACATTGCTCAAAGGCGAGGGGGGATTTACGGGACATGAACAGAAAGTAGTGATGTGTCTTTTAACTCCCCGACAGACTATGGAGTTGAAGAGATACTTGGCTATGGTCGACAAAAATGCCTTTATGGTTATAACGGAGGCTTCGGAAGTCGTGGGAAAGGGATTTAAGTCTTGGAAGGAGTTGTAAGGCTTTAGGTCGGTGATTTGTTTGACACCTTTGTATGGGTTTATATTGCTCCTTGGCGGAGTAGGGCTTTTTTTATACGGACTTAACGTCTGTCCCGAGAATATAAAGAAGTATCTCGGCAGAAGCGGAAAAGTATTTTTGTCTCAAGTAGGAACCAGAAAAGGGTCTTCTCTGCTCTTTGGTTTGGCCTTTTCGATAATGGTGCAAAGCAGTGCTGCAGCAACATCATTTATCGTGGGCTTGGTAGAGGTGGGGCTTATGGCCTCCGAGGGCGCCCTCGTCGCCATAATGGGAGCAAGTGTAGGTACCGGATTAATCGTGTATTTTTTGAGCCTTGACGTCATTTTATACAGCCCTGTAGCCTTTTTCGTCATAGTGTTTTTTGGACGTTTCGCTAAAGGGCGCTGGAAGGAATATTTTAAGATAGCAGAGGGGATTTCCGTCGTGTTCCTGGGGATGGCCCTTATAAAGCTGGGGTCTCAGCCGCTCGTCTATTCGGAGCTGGTGAGGGACTTGATGACTTTCTTGACAGGTTCCTTTCTTCTCATGGCTTTGACGGCTTATTTGCTTACATCGATTATCCAAAGCAGCACGGCAACCCTTGCTGTAGCAATGGGTATGGCCGGATCCGGCTTGCTCCCCTTTCCCTCTGTCTTGCCTATCATTCTGGGAGCTTACGTTGGTTCTTCCAGCTCAGCCCTTCTGGCGGCTTTGGGAAAGAAAAGAAAATCTCAGGGACTTGCATGGAGCACATTTCTTTACAGGGTCTTTGGAATATTGCCCATGATCCCTCTGGGTGCCCTTTATGTAAAAATAGGAGAGAGCTTGCCCGTAACGATAGACGTTCATATAGCTTTTCTCCAAATATTGCTGGTATTGACTAACATGATCTTGCTGTTGCCCTTTGTCTCGTTTCTTTCCAAGATGGGAGAAAAGCTTGCCAGCTTCAGCGGCAGGGAATCCATAGAGCCCTTATACCTCGATTGGGCCTTTGTGGACATCACGCCCCTGGCAGTTTCGCTGCTTACAAAAGAGATAGTTCGAGCCTCCAATTTTTTGGAGGAATTTCTTTACGGATTGTTTCACGGAGACATAGACGAGGGACGTCTGTTTTTATTGAAGTCAAGTTTGCCCGATCTGGTCGATTCTTGTATCTTCTATCGGTCGGCAATAACGTGGATTTCGAAGGAAGATAGCGCCCTCGTTAAGGAGTTTGTCGCCACCTCTTACTCCTTAAATGCCCTTAAAAATATGGTCATCCTGGCCACGGCAAGGCTTTTTCCTCTACTCAGAGGAGAGAGGGAAGTTGTGGGATACTCTCTTCTCCTTTCAGAAATGGAGGAAATTAAGGGCCTTTTTTTCGACATATTCACTAGCAGTCTAGGCGCCTATGCCCTGGACGATCCTTCCTTTGCGAAGAAGGCCTTTAAGCTCTATGGAGAGTTTTCTCAGATAATAGCTGAAAGAAAAAACAGGCTTATGTTATCTCATCATAGGATCGAGGGTGGTACCGAATTGATCGATCTGTTAACCCTGCTCGATGCCATTTTGAGAGAATCTCTGGAATTTGCGCGCGTAGCAAGACGTTATAATGATAAGAGTGAAGATGACAATAAAAGATTTATCAATCGACAGGGAGAGAGGGAATTTGATCTTTAAGAGAGAGTCCAAAGAGGATCAGAAGGTTGGGGGGCTTTTCGAGAGGGACAGAAAATGGCTCTTCGAGCGGCTCAATTCGATGGCCGATTTGGTGGAACTGTCAATAAGCGATTCTTTGGAAGCCATCATGAAAAGAAGCGACGATATGGCTTTGGAGGTCATCGGCAAAGACGATGCAATAGACATCGTGGAAGTCGAGGTTGAACAGGAGTGCCTTCGCTTATTGGCTATGCGCCAGCCGGTTCGAGAGGATCTGCGCTTCGTCTTTACTATCATCAAAGTTATTACGGAATTGGAACGCATCGGAGATCAGGCCGTGAATATAGCAGAAAGGGCATTGGAGTTAAACAGGGAAGGTCTGCTCAAGCCATTGATCGACATACCGAAAATGGCGAGGATAGTAATAGAGATGGTAAGGGGAGCTATCAAGGCCTTCGAGGAGAAAGAAGTGGATAAGTTGGTAGAAGTTTTTAAACGCGACGACGAGGTAGATGCGCTGAACAGGGGCATATTTGCAGAGATAATTCAGATCATGGCTTCAACAAAGATGGATGATCCCTATTCTGTGAAGAAGGCAACTGATCTGCTTCTGGTGTCCAGGTATCTGGAAAGGGCCGGCGATCATGCCAGCAACATAGCAGAACGCGCCTTTTTCAGCGTCACGGGGGAGAGGATAAAAGAAAAGCTAAAGGGGAGAGCCTAGGGGGGGATGATTATGGATGTTGCCTTTGAACTTAAGGACGAACTTCATCGAAGAGGTGCTTCTTTGGTCGGCTTTGCCGATCTGAAGGGTATTTCTCCGGAAGCGGGAATGCCTTTTGGAATATCGATTGCCTATGCCCTTGATCCCGACGTTATATCGCAAATAAGCGACGGGCCAACGGGCGAATACGCGGCCCTTTACCACAGGGCCAATGAGATTTTGGGCAAATTGGCGGAATTTGCTGCGGATTTCATTGCCTCGCGGGGATGGAAGGCCAAATACATTCCGGCCACAACAAATGTGAGTGCCGACAGATTAGCCACGCCTTTACCCCATAAGACTGTAGCTACAAGGGCAGGCCTCGGGTGGATAGGCAAGTGCGCCCTTTTAGTGACAGAGCAGTATGGATCGGCTCTGCGGCTGGCCTCCGTCTTGACGGAGATGGCCCTTCCCAGTGGCGAGCCGGTAGAAAGCTCCCGATGCGGTAGTTGTGATTCCTGCGTTAGCGCATGTCCGGTTTTGGCGCCCTCGGGGAGGGAATGGAATCCATCGTTGAAAAGGGAGGAATTTTTCGATGCCGGTCTTTGTTACGAGAAGACCAGCGAAAACGCCAGACGTCCCGAAATTGGAGCTACCATATGTGGGATATGCATAGCTGCCTGTCCCTGGACGAAGCGTTATCTTCGGTCAAAAAATAGAGAAAGTTGAAGGTGATCTACTTGAAAAAAGTGGAAGGCATATTCGCGCCAATAGCCACCATATTTGATGAGGCTGGCGACTTAGATCTGGAAAGTTTTTGCGATAACGTCAGGAAGTTCAACGAGACTAAACTTTCCGGACTGGTCGTCCTGGGGAGCAACGGAGAGTTTCCCCTGTTGAGTTATCGGGAAAAGATGGCCCTAGTGAAATCAGCTAAAGAGACGCTTGACAGAGATAAGCTTCTCATTGCAGGGACTGGATGCGAGTCTTTGCGCGAGACGATTATGTTGAGCAATGAATCTGCTGACATAGGCGTAGATGCGATTTTAGTCGTCACGCCAAGTTATTACAAAAGCGATATGACTGATGAGGCGTTGGAAAGGTATTTCACGACAATTGCCGATGGATGCAAGGTGCCCGTGATGCTTTATAACATGCCCAGGAACACGGGAATAAACATGGGCCCAAGCCTTGTGGCAAGGTTGGCAAAACACCCAAACATCATCGGCATCAAGGATAGCTCGGGAAATATCTCCCAAATCGCAGAGATCATAGCAAAATGCCCTAATGATTTCGCCGTCTTTGCCGGTTCCGGGAGCTTCCTTTTGCCCACACTCATGCTTGGGGGAGTGGGCGGTACCTTGGCTGTGGCAAACGTCTTGCCAGATTACTGTGCAGCGATCCACGATCTCTATAAAGAGGGCGACTTGGATAAGGCCAGAAAACTGCAGCTTGGCTTGCTAGAACTTAACGCAGCGGTTACAACTCGTTACGGCATCGGGGGAATGAAGGCGGCCATGGAAATTGTCGGCTTTCACGGAGGATCGCCAAGATTGCCCATACTTCCTGCCAGTGGAGCAGTAAAAGAGGAGATATCTAAAATAATAGTTGATGCATTGAAGGTTTTTTCCGAGGTTTGTGGGAGTTAGGGATTATTTTAAAGAAGAATTTTCGACCTGAGGGGCATTGCTTTTCTTCCTGTTCACCATCCATAGTCCAAGGAGGACGAGTAAGGCCCCTGTCGCGTCTTTAAGGGAAAGCGATTCGCTTAAAAGTATTACGGCAGTTATCGTAGCCGTCAAGGGGTTGAGGTACATAAAGACGCCGACCTGAGACGCCGGCAACGCGTATAGCGCTTCGTACCAAAATATGTAGGCGATACCGGAGCACAGTACGCCTAAAAAGAGAAGGCTAATCCATGCCTGCCAGGAAAAGGAAAGGGAAAAACCCGAAAAGTAGGCAGGTATGTTCGAGAAAAGCCAACCGAAGGACATTATGTAAAAGAGGGAGACTATTTGGTCCCTTCTTTCCAGGAACTTTCTCGAAATTACAGTAAAGGCCGCCCAATTTATCGCGCTCAAGGAGATTAGCAAATCGCCTACTGTTATTCCTTTAGGCAAGAGCGAACTTCCTTCCCCTAGGACCAGCAGTACGCCGAGGGCTGCCGAAAAAAGGCCGATGACCCCCTCCCTCGCGATCCTCTCTTTTAAAAAGATCCGCCCAAATAAGGCTATTATCAAGGGCGTTGTCGATACTATCCAGGCGGATGTGGCTGCCTGAGCAGTCTTCAGCGCTTCTGCCTGGATAAGGTTGTGAAAGGTTACTCCCATGAGTCCCAGGGCGGCCATGTATAACAAATCCTTGGGCGCTACATATGTCCCGCCATTTTTCCTTTTCCATAACCATAAGGATAAAACGCCGAATCCGGCCAGGGATCGAAACCACACTATCATAGATGGACTCGTCTCATTTACGGCTATCTTCATGGCGACAAAGGAAGCTCCCCAAAACATGGTCGCCAATGCTGCCTCGATAAAGGCTCGATTTCTCCGACTCATACTCATTTTTTCTATTTAACCCCTTTGACCTTTTTCTTTCGAGACAAAGCATTTTAGGGGGCATAAAAAAGGACGCCCGATTAGATTTTACAACCAGGCGTCCTTCGTTGCATTATTGCGATCTTCCAAGATTAAAATTCTTTATATATATCTTTTTTGGCTCCACATACGGGACACTGATCGGGAAGTTCGTCCAAGACGGTATGTCCACATACAGGGCAGATGTAAACTTTCTTGAATTCGAAATCCTTGCCCTGCTCTGCTGCTTCTTTGGCCTTTTTGTAAAGTTCGGCGTGTATCTTTTCTGCCTCTAAGGCGAAGGTGAAAGACCTGACGGCTTCCTTTTCCCCCTGCATCTTGGCCACTTCCAAATAGGCAGGGTACATTTGTTCCACCTCGTGCTCCTCTCCCATGATGCCCCCGAGCAGGTTTTCTGCGGTCTTTTTACCGCCGAATACGCCGCCTGCAGTTACAGAGTGGTCGCCAATGTCTCCATCTAAGACATTGAAATGATTCCCGGCGTGGACCTGTTCGGCATAGGCTATTGCTTTAAAAAGGCGGGCTATATTTGGAAAACCTTCCTTTTGCGCAATCTCGCTCCAATGCAGATACCTCATATGGGCCATGCTCTCGCCACCGTAGGCGGAGCGCAAGAAATCGGCCGTCATTGCGTTTTTTACAGCCATTTGTATCACCCTCCCTTATATTTTATACATCATAATTTCGGAAGCATGTATAATTTAAAATAAATTCAACTTGTTTGTCAAGCGGAGTCATATTATACTCCAGATTAAGTCAACGCTCTTAGGTCATTATATCAATATATAAAGCCAATAAGTGTTTTTTTGACCGTGGTTTTATGCCATCATACGAAAGGGGGTAGCGGCAATGAAGGATTCATCGAAAGTTTACGATGTGAAAAGGGCTTCCATGCGTTTTATATTGATGATGGGGCTTGTGAGCCTTTTCGGGGATATGGCCTACGAAGGTGCCAGAAGTTCCACCGGTGCTTTTATGGCAACTCTCGGTGCCAGCGCAGGAGCTGTCGGCTTTGTTGTCGGTTTTGGAGAGCTGCTTGGCTACGCCGTGCGCATTTTTTCCGGTCGCTTGGCCGATCGGTCCAAGGCATATTGGCCGCTGGTCTTTTTGGGGTATGGTCTCATCTTGTGTGTTCCCCTGCTCGCAGTGGCGCCCTCGTGGAAGATAGCTGCCCTATTTATTTTGGGCGAACGGCTCGGAAAGGCCATCAGAAGCCCTGCAAGGGATGCTTTGCTTTCATATGCCACCAAGCAGGTGGGGAGAGGTTGGGGTTTTGGGATTCATGAGGCGATGGACCAAATAGGCGCTATAATTGGTCCGCTTATAATGTCCCTTGCTTTATACCTTGGCTTGGGTTTTAGAGGGGGATTTTCACTTCTCTTTGTGCCTGCAGTGTTTATTTTGCTTGTATTGACTCTCGTGAAAAGGACGACTCCGGCTCCCCAGAGTTTCGAGGTGGAAGAAGAGGCAAAGGGGGAAGAGGAAAAGGATGCCAAATTGCCAAGGGTATTTTGGCGATATATGTTGTTCGTCTGTCTTGCTGGAGTGGGACTCATACCATTTCAGATAATGGCCTATCATATGAAATCGGGAGCATTCGTCTCTGACGTGAGCATACCGATATATTACGCCATGGCCATGGGAATAGATGCCCTGTTTGCCTTGATAGTCGGAAGGTTGTATGACAGCGTTGGTTTGAGGTGCCTTCTTTTCGTTCCCGTTTTTACCCTTCCTATACCGCTTTTTGCCTTTGCCAGAGATCCAATATCCTTGGGCCTTGGTGTCGGATTATGGGGTTTGGTAATGGCTGTTCACGAGACTATAATGCGAGCGGCTATAGCCGATATCGTTCCGCCTGCCCGCAGGGGAACCGCTTATGGCATATTCAACGCCGCATACGGTATTTCTCTTTTTTGCGGAAGTTTTATTATAGGGCGGCTTTACGACAAAGCGTTGGCTTACGTAATCCTCTTCGTTTTGCTGGCTGTGCTCCTTTCCTATTTGGCTTTTGTTATGTTTTTGGGAAAGCACAGGCAGTATCAAAAATGACCGGAAAAAACAAAAGGAGTGGCAGGTTTGGCAAAGATACACCCTATAAATTTGAAAGGGCTTTGGGAGTTGGGTTTTGCTCTTGATGAACATACGATTAGCAGTCAATTCATAGGATACGATGAATCAGGAAGAGAGCGGTTTCAGACGGAACGCAGCGTGATGGAGGATTTGCTCTATCGTTCACTCGGGTAGTAATGGCGAAAGCCGCGATAGATGTCGGAGGTGCGGGATATGCGCCTGATGGGTTCCTGACGAAAGATGAAAAGCCCGTAGGTCTGGAGGAGAATAAAGCCTTCATGTGGTTTGTCACGGCCGGCGCAGTATGCAACGAGGCACGGCTCTTTGAGGATGACGGATCCTGGAACATCGATGGCAACCCGACGGAGGGGGCCCTCCTGACCCTGGCGAAAAAGGCGGGCCTGGAGCCTGAAGAGGCCATGAAAAGATGGAAGCGGGTCGATGCTATCCCATTCGAGTCGGATCACAAGTTCATGGCCACCCTCAACGAGTCTGGCGGGAACCGGAAGGTCTTTCTCAAGGGCGCTCCCGAAGCCGTCCTCCCCAGGTGCGACAGCCAGATGCAAGAGAGTGGGCAAATGGAAGAGATTGACGAGGGCCTTTGGGAGAGACTGAGCGGAGATCTGGCCGATGAAGGTTTTCGTCTTCTGGCGGTAGCAATCGCCGACGACGCTTCAGGCAAGGATGATATTGACTTTGACGATGTTGAGAAGGGTTTCACTCTCATCGGTTTTGCCGCCATCATGGACCCGCCAAGACCCGAGGCGATAGAGGCCGTCGAAGAATGTCGCCGGGCGGGAATCCAGGTCAAGATGATCACCGGCGATCGAGCCCGGACGGCAGCTATCGCGAAAAGCATGGGGATCAGTGACAGTGAACATGTCATGACAGGACCGGAGATCGAAAAGACCACCGATGAAGAACTGGCGGATCTCGTCAAGGACATCGATGTTTTTGCCCGGGTGTCTCCGGAACACAAGCTCAGGCTTGTTACCGCCCTTCAAAAACTTGGGTACATCACCGCCATGACTAGAGACGGCGTCAACGACGCGCCGGCACTGAAAAAGGCCGACATCGGGATCGCCATGGGGAAAAGGGTACCGAGGCGGCCAAGGAAGCGGCAGAGATGGTCCTCGCCGACGACAACTTCGCCTCCATCGTCCATGCCGTCGAGGAGGGACGGACCGTCTATGACAACCTGAAAAAGACGATTCTCTTCATGCTGCCTACCAACGGCGGCGAGGCCCTGGTCATTGTAACGACCATCGCCCTTGGCTTTGTCATCCCCCTCACGCCGGTACAGGTCCTGTGGGTCAACATGGTGACAGCCGTAACTCTTGCACTGGCCCTTGCTTTCGAGCCCATGGAGCGAGACGTCATGTAAAGACCGCCGAGGCCGCCCAAGGAGCCCCTGGTACAGCTTTCGATGCTTTTCAGGATTTCCTATGTTTAAGTGCTTCTCATGGCGGGGGCTTTCGGCATGTTCGCGTGGTACAAGGCCGGTGGCGCGGGAAACGAGTTCGCTCGTACAGTGGCAGTGAACACCCTGATTATCGGGGAAAGTGTTGGTGTTGCAGATGCCCTTTACATATCTTCCCCTGATGCAGTCTGTTTTCGGAACGGTTTCGATTGGTGTGGTGGAGTGACTCCGGATTTTAGGCGTGGGAGTGGCCATTTTCCTTGTGGTAGAGGCGGAAAAAGCCTTTCTCGGCAAAATAACATGATTTTTCGGACCGTCAGGTTTATTGCTTTCTGGTAGAATTGTCCGATACGTGAAATCCGGGAAAGGATATTGTCATGGATCGGTCTAAAATGCTAAAACCCACGATTCTCTCGCTCTCGCTTCTGACAATTGTTTCCACCGGAGCAGTGGCTCCCGCACTCGGAGAGATCGGAAAATTTTTCGCGTCGTCGGACCACATGCTGGTCCAACTGGTGGCAGTCATGCATGCCGTCGCGCTTGTCCCGTCGTTGCTTCTGGCGGGTCGGGCCGCCGAGCGGTTTTCGGCAAAAAGGTTATTCTGGACGGGCTGGCGCTTTTTTCTGTCAGCGGCATCGCGAACAATATCTGGCTTTTGTTATTCTCCCGGCTTTTGATGGGCGTCGGCCTCGGCATGGTCATCCCTTTCTCGACGTCGCTGATTTCCGACCTCTATGAGAGAGAGGAGCGGACCAGGATGATGGGGCTTTCAAACTCATTCAACATGCTGGGCGGCATGTTCGCCCTGGTGCTTTCAGGGCAGCTGGCTTTCTTTTCCTGGCGTCTGCCTTTTTTGCTCTATGCGTCGGGGGTTCCGGTCATGATGATGGTCGCCTTCTTTCTGCCCGGTGAGGTTGCAGGTGAGAAAGATCCCCAGCCTACGGGTGGAAGTCTCCCCCCGAAACGTATATTTCGTCGCTTTGGAGATGTTCCTTTTTTGTGTGCTCTTTTTTATTCTGACGCCGATTTTAGCCCTGCACATGAAAAACAACGCCCTTGGTGATGTCAGGATAGCCGGTATAGCTCTCTCCTGTTCCACAATCGGGGGTTTTGCATCAGGCTTTGCCCTGCCGGTGACGAAGAGGGTGTTCAAAAAATATCTCGTTCCCGTCATGCTGACGGCCATGAGTGCGGGTTTTCTCGTCTTGTCCTGGTTTCCCATATCCGTGGCTGTTTTTGCGGCGTTGCTTCTCATAGGTTTTGCGAACCGGTCCGTTTACCCGCTGTTTTTTCTCAAAGCCACGGAGCGCACCACGCCGGGAGAATCTGTGAAAGCTACAGCCTTTCTGAGCGCCATGATCTACCTTGGACAGTTCTCGGCCCCACCCTTCCAGCGGTTTGTCGGCGTCCTTTCCGGGCGGCCCGAGACAGGGTTCCTCTATCTTTTCGTCGCACTTGTGACCCTGACGGTGGCTTTGGCCCTGTTCGCCTGATCTTTCTTTCAGTTGAAAGAAGAGACAGTAACAGAGAGAAGATAGCCGGAACAAGAGAGGAATTTTTCAGTGAGCACTATATTGATCATCCAGGTTCAAAAAAATGACGAAAGGGAAATTACCGAGGCCGTCAAAAGGGCCGTGGATCAGATCGAGGGGCTGGAAGACATTGTATCCCCCGGGGATCTTGTGCTGGTCAAACCGAATCTGGTGAGGATCCCGCCTTCCGATAACGGTACGGCCACGCGCTGGAAAGTGTCGAAAGCCGTGGCGGACCTTGTAATTGAGTTTGGCGCCAGGGCGGTGAAAAGCCCGTGGAGATGGAAAGAAAACGGTAATTCGTCCGTTTAGCGAAGAAGGCGATGGCACTTCCAACGCCTGTGGCCAACCCGCCAGGGTCGTAATCCCAAGGGCGAAAAGAACTTCCGACACAGGGGGCGCCCCTTCCCTTGGAAAGATTCGAGTTTCCCTGTTTTTCGGCCATTGTTGCAGTTTGCCCAAAACCAGTAACGTTTATTACCTAAAACTACGGGAGCGTCTGTCCTGAAATGAAACAGGCGGCCAATTGGCCGCCTGTAAAAATTTTCCAGCTGCGTCCTCAGGGTTTGTCGAGGTTTTCGAAGTCCGTGTCGTCCTTGAGGAAGTTGGACTTTTCCTCCTCGGTGGTCCGGCGGTAGCAAAGGTCGCAATGTGGGTCCCCGTCGGGCATGCAGGTTTTGTGCACCAGCACCCAGTCAGGGTTGAAGGCCATTGATTTTGCGGAGTCGATGTAGCAGTAGATGCGGCCCAGTTCTTCTTCTCCCAACTCGCGCCAGAGTTTCCCCATTTCGCAACCTTTCAGCCGCCTGATCAGTCCTTCTCCGGTCTCGATTTTTTCCAGTTCTTCATAAAGGCCGAACTCGGGCAGGTCTTCCACGTAATTCTCCGGGGTATTCTCCAGGCCCTGGGCTTCAACCCTTTTACGGGCTGAAGCCCCGACCTGCTTCCCGTATGTCTTGATGGCCCGCATGGCGAGACGCTTGCCCTCTTCGGGGCCAAGTTCTTCCACCAGAGTTCGTGCGTAGGCGATATGGAGCATGGCAATTCTTCGGCACGCCTTTGCGACCTGTTCCTTTGCCTTTTCCAGGGAAACAGTTTCCTGCTTTTCCGGTTCCAAAGCGGTCACTCTCCTTTGGCTGTTGAACAAGTTATGTTATACTTATATACGCTCCAGCCAAGATTTACAATTCAGAATTTTCGCCTTACAGAAGGGGCACCTTGCGCCGCTCAGGGGAAGGGGGCACGCGATGTTTTTACTGAGCTTTCGTGAGGGAGCGCTGTTCTGTATTCAAATAAAGGAGGTCGTTTCAGTGAAGAGACAAATTACAATGCTTTTTTCAGCGCTTTTGGTCGTCATGCTTTGCTCTGGGATTGTTTCGGCGACTCCGAAAAAAGTCGTTTTCTCAGATCTTTCCTGGGACAGCATCCAGTTTCACAACAGGGTAATGGCCTTTTTGATGGAAAAAGGCTGGGATTACGAAACGGATTTTCTTTTCTCTGAAGAAATGCCGGGCTACGTGGCCCTTGAAAGGGGAGACGTCCACGTCGTTCTCGAGGTCTGGACTGAAGGGCAACTGGAGTGGTGGCAAGGAGCGACGAAAGCCGGCAAGGTTATAGATCTCGGGACGGTCTTTCCCAACGCCCGTTCAGGATGGTATGTCCCCTACTATGTTGCAGAAGGGGATCCGGAAAAAGGAATCCCGTCAGTCAGGAGCATAGAGGATATCAGAGAGCACTGGATGATATTCAAGAATCCCGAGAACCCTGAAATGGGACGTTTTATCAACGCCCCGACAGGTTGGGCGGCTCACACGATCAACAAGGACAAGATCAAGGGATATGGTCTCGAGGACAAATTGGAGCCCTTTGATACGGGCTCGGCCACGGCATTGCGCACGGTAATTGTCACAGCCTATCAACGTCACGAGCCCATAGTCGCCTATTACTGGGAGCCTACGCCGCTTCTTGGAGAGCTTGACATGGTTATGATCGAGGAACCTCCCTATGATCCGGAAATCTGGGAGACCACCCATGCCTGTGCCTCTCCCGCCTTTACCGTTGCAAAAGCCGTCAATCCGGCCTGGATACAGGCAAACGAAGAAGTCCGGGGCCTTCTTGAGCGTTATCATATGACCCTGGAAAAGACTAACGAGGCTTTGGCGTGGATGAAAAATAATGGTTACGATGTCGATAAAACAGCGATCTGGTTTTTGAAGGAAAATACCGACTTGTGGCATCAATGGGTCGAGGATGAAGAAAAGATCAAGCGGATTGAAAAAGCCCTGAAGACAGTGTCATAGATCGAATGATTGCCGGAGCTTTGATATTTCGGGGGCCGCCTGGTGCGGCCCCTTTTTTGGTTGTGTGCCCTGCAGGGCACACCGACTTGGAGGTGAAAGTCACCAAGCAGTGCGACATGCTGGCTCTTATCATCGAGTGCGTCCTGGAACTGCGTAACAACCCGGCCATACCTGAGATGCGGACCACCGCCAACGACTACCTTGAGCGCCTCAGAAACTCCGAGTGGTTTTCCCTCCGCCAGCTCGCCCAAGAAATCGGCATGGAGTACCCGGAGGTGCTTCGGGGGTAGGTGGAGCAGGTTTTCCGGGCATTCTTGCTTGATAAGGCGCCAGTCACCGGCGAAAGAGGTCCCAAGTTTGTCCCAAGCCTGTCCCAAGCGACATCTGTATTTCCCTGCTTGAAATCGCGAGTAATCCTATATTCATTGAGATGTTGATGAAGGCCGCGGGACAGACAAACAGGCCCCGGTTCCGTAAGAGCATCTTGCGCCCACACCTGGAGGTCGGGATGATCGAAATGACAATCCCAGATAAACCTCGAAGCAGCAAACAGAAATACCGACTTACAAAAACAGGCCGCGAGTTACTGGAGAAACATCCCGAAGGAGAAAAAAGAAATGAATAAAAACTCGCAACGACAATACCAACAAGGGATATTCGATCCCGAAGAGGCAAGATCAAGCCCCTAAACTGCTGCAAAAAGTTCGTTTGAAACAGCTGGCAGCCGGCGGTCAAGAACCTCATCAAGGATGCGCTGGAAGCAAATACGGGAGAGGAACGGAAAGAAAGGCTTCAGTAAAACAAACAGTCAACATGGCTCAACCGAGGCCGTAGCGGTGAGTATTTAACCGGGTCCGAATTTACTACGGTTCTCGGACTTGACTCTTTCAAAATTCTTTTTATCCGTGAAATAGTAGAGCGATAAGTCTCTTGACATCAACTGTCACTAACTATAAATTAAAGTATAATAATACTAATTCTTACTCGCGACACTGGAGGCGCTTCTGCAAGGAAATCATTTGCCTCTGCTTGTAAGAGATACACTGCTATACGCAAGAAAGACGGAGGAGCTAGGTAACGGCGGAACCCTTGGTAGATCAAGTACTGCGAAAGATCGGCGAAGCTCGCAAACTTTATCACCGCCTAATTCTAATGGTGGGCCCGCCGGGCAGCGATCTCCGTTATCTCCAGCATAGCGGTAGGATTTGAACGTCGGACGGATACAGTGTTTGCACGATTTCTTGTCTTGGTAAAGGCCTTGGCAAGTGAAATCAAGGCATAGTTCTACATTGCTTTGGACCAACTTCGCGAAATTCGGTAACATCTATCGGCCCCACCGTCACAGGGAGGCGCATGAGTAGCGAAGCAAATAGCGAAATGGCATTGCGCTATTATTGCACAATTGGCCAAGCGGCTGAAATAGGCCGGACAATAATCTGGAACGGCCAGCTTATTCCCAGCTTATTGGCAAATCTGTCAGCATGAGCTTGAAATGGCTGGAGCACAAAGTTGCAAGAAGCATGCGATGATGGTATTTTTAACTGCGAGGTACATGAGGAGAAGGAAAACAATGGAAGTATCTCAACTGACCTGGATCACCAATTTCATTTGGGGCATCGCCGATGACGTGCTGCGCGACCTCTACGTGCGTGGCAAGTACCGTGACGTCATTCTCCCGATGACCGTGATCCGCCGATTGGATGCGGTATTGGAGCCCACCAAGCGGGCCGTGCTTGACTTGAAAGCTTCGCTCGACAAAGCTGGGATCGTACACCAGGACGCTGCTCTGCGACAGGCGGCCGGCCAGGCGTTTTACAATACCTCCCCCTTCACGCTGCGCGACCTCAAGGCTCGCGCGAGCCGCCAGCAACTGGAGGCGGATTTTCGCGCCTACCTCGATGGCTTTTCGCCTAACGTGCAGGAAATCATCGACAACTTCGAATTCCGCAACCAAATCCCCCGCCTGACTAAAGCTGATGCCTTGGGCACGCTCATCGAGAAGTTCCTCGACCCCTCGATCAACTTAAGCCCCTATCCCGTCCTCGACAGCGCCGGCAGCGTGCGCCTACCTGGCCTCGACAATCACGCCATGGGCACCATCTTCGAGGAGCTCGTCCGCCGCTTCAATGAGGAAAATAACGAAGAGGCCGGCGAGCACTGGACGCCACGCGACGCCGTGAGGTTGATGGCCCGCCTCATTTTTGAGCCGATCGCCGACCAGATCGAATCCGGCACCTACCTGCTCTACGACGGCGCCTGTGGTACCGGCGGGATGCTAACGGTGGCCGAGGAAACCCTGTTGCAACTGGCGAAAGAACGCGGCAAACAGGTCTCGATGCATCTTTTCGGTCAGGAGATCAACGCCGAGACCTACGCCATCTGTAAGTCCGACCTTTTGCTCAAGGGCGAGGGCGAAGCCGCCGACAACATCGTCGGCGGGCCGGAGCATTCGACCCTATCCAACGACGCCTTCCCGGGGCGTGAGTTCGATTTCATGCTCTCCAACCCGCCCTACGGTAAGAGTTGGAAGAGCGACCTGGAACGCATGGGCGGCAAAAGCGGCATCAAGGATCCGCGCTTTGTCGTGCAGCACCGGGGAGAGGAGCTGTCGCTCATCACCCGCTCGAGCGACGGCCAGATGCTGTTCCTGGTGAACATGCTCTCCAAGATGAAGCACGACACTCCGCTCGGCAGTCGCATCGCCGAGGTGCACAACGGCTCGTCGCTGTTTACGGGGGACGCCGGCCAGGGCGAGAGCAATATCCGCCGCTGGATCATCGAAAACGACTGGCTGGAAGCCATCGTCGCCCTGCCGCTGAACATGTTCTACAACACCGGCATTGCCACCTACGTTTGGGTGCTCACGAACAGAAAGCCCGAGCACCGCAAAGGCCGCGTGCAGCTCATCGATGCCACGCAGTGGTACAAGCCCCTGCGCAAGAACCTGGGAAAGAAGAACTGCGAGCTGTCCGAAGAGGACATCCGTCGCGTCCTCGACACCTTCCTCAAATTTGAGGAGACCGAGCAGTCCAAGATCTTCCCCAACGCGGCCTTCGGTTACTGGAAGGTGACGGTGGAGCGCCCCTTGCGCTTGAAAGGTATCGATCCCGAGCGCACCTACACTCCCAAGGAGATCAAGGCGCTTCGGGAAACGGCCGAGCGGGCGGAGGACGCACCGCCGGTGATCAAAAAGATTCACAAGCCTGGCACCGCGCCCGACCCGCTGCGCGGACTCTTCGAGATGGTCATTGCCGGTAAGCCACGGGTGGTGGAGTATGAACCCGACAAGGAGCTTCGCGACAGCGAGCAGATTCCGTTCCTTGAGTGCCAGGCCTGCCATCAGCCCGGCTACCTACCAAGCCCGGAAGACCAGCGCACGGCGATCGAGGCTTTCCTGCGCCGCGAGGTGTTGCCTTACGTGCCGGATGCCTGGTACGACCCGGCCAGCGTCAAGGTGGGTTACGAGATCAACTTCAACCGCTACTTTTACAAGCCCAAGGCCCTGCGCCCGCTGGAAGAGATCCGAGCCGACCTGCTGACGGTGGAGAGAGAGGCCGAGGGGTTGTTGGCGGAGATTTTGGGAGGTCAGACACGATGAGGCTTGAAAATGGACAACAGGTCATCAAGACGCGAGACGACCCTATCCCACTGACTTTGGTGCCAGGAGATTCATCTAAGAAGGCTAATGATCGTTTTAAACTGAAAAAGGGCGTGAGTTGCTCTTGGGCAAAAGCCGACGAGGAATTTGGTCCTGAGAAACTACGGGAACGCATAGAGCCGTGGCTGACGGCACTTGTACAGTCCGAGCACTTGTCATTGCTCGTAGGGTCAGGTCTTACCCACGCGGTTCATAAATTGGCAACGAACAAAGCGCTTCGCGGGATGGGAACTATCAATATTGAGACGTTTATGAATGAGATCGAGGCCGAGGCGAACCGTAGCGCCAAAGCAGCAGGACGGGATACCGCAAATTTCGAAGATCAATTGCGAGTCGCTAATGAACTACTGCGTGGCCTGGAGATTATCGCATCCACAAAAACCAAGGATGCACCAGAGCGCAAGCAGATCGATGGCTTGCGACAAGAGTTAAGCGAGACCCTTAAGTCCTTCGCCGCGTCGATCCTGGAAGGTGAACGAAACCTGGCTTTGGCTTCTGCACCGGATGGCAACGAAAACGAGCGAGAGAACTGTGCGCAGAGCGAGAAAGTTAAGAAGTGCAACCGACGTGTGGCTGCATTCAACTACCTCGTTAGCTTCCTCATGAGTTTCGCAAGCCGATCCGGCACACGTGACCGCCTTCATCTCTTCACAACCAACTATGACCGCTATATCGAAGCGGGTGCGGATGTCGCGGGATTGCGCCTGATCGACCGTTTTGTCGGCGCGCTGGCACCAGTGTTCCGCGCCTCCCGGCTTGATGTGGATCTGCACTACAACCCCCCCGGAATCCGGGGCGAGCCCCGCTACCTCGAAGGTGTTGCGCGTTTCACAAAGCTCCACGGGTCGATTGATTGGGTTGATTGTCATAAGGCAATTCTTCGATTCGGGCTTCCCTTCGGCGCAGAAGAAATAAATCCCTACCTTCGCGCACCGGGTTTGGATGGGGCCGACGCCATGAAGCTCATGATCTACCCGAACGCTGCCAAAGACCGCGAAACAGCCGAATACCCCTATGTGGAGCTATTTCGTGACTTTGCTGTCGCCATCTGCCGCCCTAACAGTACGCTGGTAACGTATGGGTACAGTTTCGGCGACGAGCACATCAACCGCGTGATCGAGGATATGCTGACGATTCCATCAGCACACCTGGTGATCATCTCGTACAGCGATCCCCTCGGTCGGATCATGCGAACGTACGAGAGGTTGGGCCGAGGTGCTCAAATTACTCTCCTGGTTGGGGATCACTTGGGGGACTTGAAGGCGCTGGTGGACCATTACCTCCCCAAACCGGCCATCGATCGCACGACTTTCCGAATGGCGGAGCTGCTGAGAAAACGTTTTGGTGCGCAAGCGCCGCAAGATCAGGACGGCGGTACTACTGATATCGGAGGACAGTCCCTATGAGCCAAACTCCCTTCGAGTTAGCCGGAAGTTTTCGAGTCGGTACGGTGGAGTTCGTTGCTCCAGACGAGATCAGAGTCAGTCTCGACATCGAGGCACCGGAGTCCGTCGCCCTGAACACTGGCGGACCAAGACCCTTTCCAAGGGTGAATGGCTACCTTCTCATCCCAGTTGACGAAGCATTTCTGGTCGGGCAGGTGGAGTGGGTCACGGTCGAACCAGCGCCCTTTCCGAAGCGACGCGGCCTGCAGGACTTCGGGTTGGTGGATCTGCCATATCCGCTGCGCCGCCTCCGTCTCAACCCGATTGGCACTCTGCGTGCAAAGCCACGCCCCGGCGAATTTGTATTCCGCCGAGGCGCTGATGCGTTGCCTTCGATCGGTGCCCCTGTCCTCCTCCCCACAGATTTGCAACTGCGGTCAATCGTTGAGTCTGGCGAAAAGAAGCGTGTGTGCATCGGTACAAGCCCTGTGGCGAACGATGCAAAAGTATATGTCGATCCGGATCGGCTATTTGGCCGCCACCTCGCCGTACTCGGGAATACAGGCAGCGGCAAATCGTGCTCTGTCGCCGGGCTGATTCGCTGGAGCATTGAGGCAGCCCAGCGGGAGTGTTCAGGTCGTCCGAACGCCCGTTTTATCATTCTCGACCCTAATGGCGAGTATTCACGGGCGTTTCCGAAGGACGACGCCACCATTAGCGCGCGCATTTTCAAAGTAAACGCTGGAGAGGGTGAAGAACCGCTCAAGGTGCCTTTGTGGTTCTGGAACAGCGCGGAGTGGTGCTCGTTCACACAAGCGAGCGCGAAGACTCAGCGGCCTTTGCTCCGGCGCGCTCTGCGAGAGGTTAAGGCGGGCAGGACCGATGTCGCAGCACCGAGCGAGGAGGAGAAGAAACTTCACCTACGGAGGCGTCTCTCCTCGACGCTGATCACGCTTAGGCGTGACCTACGGTCAAACGCAGTAAAGACCGAGGCAACAAAGTTCGGGTTTCAGATAGAGGCCATCGTCGCTGACCTTGAGAAGTGGATACCGGACTATCCTGACATACCGCTGACAGCTATCCGCGACGCGGCGAACAGCGCGCTTGATTCAAGACGCAAAGACGGGGTCGACAAGCAATCAAAGAAGTCGTACGTCTACTTCGTCGCATTCACCGAAGACGAGGTGCAGAGTATCATCTCGTGCGTAGAGGCCGCATTGACCTATTTGGGCGGAGCTGTCTATCAAGAGGGTCCAGATGAAGACGTTCCGCTGGCATTCAACGGGACGGACTTAGCGGACCACTTGGAGATCCTCGCTGAGCAGGAGAACGCCAGCCAGTACCTCGATTTCCTTGTTGCTCGTATCCGAACGTTTCTCGCAGACCCAAGAATGAAGCCGGTAATCGCTGATACTGAGGGCGTCACGCTCAAACAGTGGCTTGACAATTATATCGGCGGAAACAATACTGAAAGCCACTGCGTTTCCGTCATCGATCTTTCCCTGGTACCCACCGACGTAGTGCATGTCGTTACGGCCGTAATCGCCCGTATGGTTTTCGAAGCACTGCAACGCTATGTCACGCTCAATCGAGTTGCCCTTCCAACGGTCCTGGTAATGGAGGAAGCGCACACGTTCATCAAACGATATAACGAAGATTTCGACTTCCAGGATGCGGCAGCCGTCTGTTGCCAGGTCTTCGAACGCATCGCACGGGAAGGTCGGAAGTTCGGCCTCGGCCTCGTTCTTTCCTCCCAACGCCCATCTGAACTCTCCCCGACGGTCTTATCGCAATGCAATACCTTCTTGCTTCATCGCATCAGCAACGACCGCGATCAGGATTTGGTTCATCGTCTCGTGCCGGACAACCTTCGAGGGCTGTTGCGCGAACTTCCATCGCTGCCGTCCCAACACGCAATTCTATTGGGATGGGCGTCAGAACTGCCGGTTCTAGTCAAGATGCACGACCTGCCTGAAACCCAGCGGCCGCGCTCCGACGACCCGGACTTCTGGGATGTGTGGACTGGCAAGAATGAAAAAGGCGAACCTGTAACGCGTAAGATAGACTGGAAGAAGGTTGCAGAGGCCTGGCAGCAAGGTTCAACTGAAAGAAGTGAGGAAGAGTCATGATCACCAACCTCAAACCCTACCCCGCCTACAAAGACTCCGGCGTGCCGTGGCTCGGCCATGTGCCGGAGCATTGGGAGGTACGGCGAGGCAAGACTCTTTTTCGCTGCATAGACGTGCGATCCCAGACCGGACAGGAAGAGTTACTTACGGTTTCATCTGAGCGTGGGGTTGTTCCCAGGCGCTCAGCGAATGTAACGATGTTCAAAGCGGAATCCTACGTAGGCTACAAGCTCTGCTGGCCAGATGATCTTGTGATTAACAGCCTGTGGGCTTGGGCTCGCGGCCTTGGCGTGTCGCCCTATCACGGCATAGTTAGTTCCGCTTATGGCGTGTACCGCTTGCGAAACAGACAGCAAGACAATCCCCGTTTCATTCATCAACTTGTACGTTCAACACCATTCCAATGGGAATTGCTGGTCCGCTCCAAAGGGATATGGGTCTCACGCTTGCAACTTACGGACGATGCATTCCTGGGTGCTTCCTTCCCCATGCCTCCTTCGAATGAACAAACTGCCATCGTCCGCTTCCTCGATTACATCGACCGGCGGATTTGGCGATACATCCGCGCCAAGCAGAAACTGATCAAACTGCTGGAAGAGTACAAGCAGGCCCTCATCCACCAGGCCGTCACCGGCCAAATCGACGTCCGCACGGGCAAGCCTTACCCTGCCTACAAAGACTCCGGTGTGGAATGGCTGGGTGAGGTGCCGGAGCATTGGGAAATTAGGCGACTGGGTAGTTCAGTACGTGGTTGTGTGAATGGCGTTTGGGGTTCAGAACCCAACGGAAAAGATGATCTGCCGTGCGTACGTGTCGCGGATTTCGATAGATCTCGACTTCGCGTGCACCTTGACAAGCCAACGATGCGAGCAATCAGTTCCAGCGATCGAGTCCGTCGCCTTTTGGAGCCAGGTGATCTGCTTTTAGAAAAGTCCGGAGGGGGTGATCTACAACCTGTCGGAAGGGTGGTCTTGTATGATCATCCGACTGTAGCAGTCACCTCGAACTTCATCGCTCGCATGCCAGTCGAAAATGGATACGACTCGATTTACCTAACGTATCTGCACGCAGCGTTGTATTCGATCGAGCTCAACGTTCGTTCAATCAAGCAAACCACGGGGATTCAAAACCTGGATTCGAGGACCTACCTTAGTGAACTGGTCGCTTTCCCGCCTCTCCCCGAACAAACTGCCATCGTCGAATACCTCGACACCCAGACGGCAAAGATCGACGCTGCCATCTCCGCCGCTCGCAGCGAAATTGATCTTCTGCGCGAATACCGCACCCGCTTGATCGCCGATGTGGTAACCGGTAAAGTGGATGTGCGCGAGGTCGCAGCACGGTTGCCGGAGGAGCCGCCTGAGGAGGAGGCTGAATCGATGGACGCCGACGTGATGGCTAAAGATGAGACGACAGATGAAGAAGTCGGCACCGAGACCGTTGAAGAAGAGGAGGTTGAACCATGAAGCCCACCGACACCAGCGAAGCCGGGCTTGAGAGCCTAATCTGCCGGGCTCTGACCGGCAGTGAATGTGTAACCCGACCTGCCGGCACTCCGACATTCGTAGCCGAGCTGCCGGCACCTTATGGCGGTGTGGGTTGGCTGCCCGGCGACCCGGCCGATTACGACCGCGAGTACTGCGTCGATCTGGTTCAGCTCGCGGCGTTTCTGCGCACCACACAGCCCGAGGTCGCCGAAGCGCTCGACCTGGATAACGACAGCCCCACGCGGCGCAAGTTTCTGACGCGTCTTCAGGGCGAAGTGAGCAAGCGCGGGGTGGTGGACGTGCTGAGAGGCGGCATCCAGCACGGGCCTTACCGCATCGAGCTCTTCTACGGCACTCCTTCCCCCGGAAACGAGCAGGCGCGGGCGCTCTATGAGCAGAACCGCTTTACCGTCACGCGCCAGCTGCGCTACAGCCGCGACGAGTTGCAACGGGCGCTGGACCTGGTGCTCTTTATCAACGGCCTGCCGGTTTTCACTTTCGAGCTCAAAAACCGCCTCACCAAACAGACGGTGCACGGCGCCATCGAGCAGTACAAACGTAACCGCAACCCGCGCGAGAAACTATTTGAATTGGGCCGCTGCGTGGCGCACTTCGCCATGGACGAAAACGAGGTGTGGTTCTGCACCCACCTTCAGGGCAAGGCGTCGTGGTTTCTGCCTTTCAACAAAGGCTACAACGACGGCGCGGGCAATCCTCCCAACCCGCAGGGGCTCAAGATTGATTACCTGTGGCGGGAGATACTCACCCGCGAGAGTCTGACCGACATCCTCGAAAACTACGCTCAACTCATAGAGGAGAAAGACCTCAAGACCGGCAAGAAACGGCGACGGCAGATCTTCCCCCGCTATCACCAGCTCGACGTGGTGCGAAAACTCTTGGCGGACGCGGCGGCGCACGGCGTGGGCCGCCGCTACCTTATCCAACATTCTGCCGGCAGCGGCAAGTCCAACTCCATCGCCTGGCTGGCCCACCAGCTGATCGGTCTCGCGAAGGACGGAAGACCTGTTTTCGATTCCATTATCGTGGTGACCGACCGTCGTATTCTGGACCAGCAGATCCGGGATACGGTCAAGCAGTTTGCCCAGGTGAGTGCCACGGTAGGGCACGCCGAACATTCTGGCGACTTGCGGCGGTTTATAGAGAGCGGCAAGAAGATCATTATCACGACACTGCAAAAGTTCCCGTTCATCCTCGACGAAATCGGCAACGAGCACCGCGGGCGACGTTTTGCCATCATTATCGACGAGGCGCATTCAAGCCAGGGCGGCCGCACCTCAGCCAAGATGAGCATGGCCTTGTCGGAGGCCGGTGCAGAGGAGGAAGACGAAACCTTCGAAGATCAGATCAACCGGCTAATGGAGGCCAGGAAGCTTTTGCCGAACGCCAGCTACTTCGCCTTCACCGCCACCCCTAAGAACAAAACGTTGGAGATGTTTGGTGAACCCGAGCCGCAGCCCGACGGAACGGTTAAACACAGGCCGTTTCATAGCTATACCATGAAACAGGCAATCCAGGAAGGGTTCATCCTGGATGTGTTGGCCAACTACACACCGGTCAAGAGCTACTATAGGCTTATCAAGACCATCGAAGACGACCCTGAATTTGACGTCAAGAAGGCGCAAAAGAAGCTGCGCCGCTTCGTGGAGGGGCATGAGCACGCCATCCGGCTCAAGGCCGAGATCATGGTGGATCACTTTCATGAGCAGGTGATCGCCAAGGGCAAGATCGGCGGCCAGGCGCGGGCCATGGTGGTGACCGGCAGCATCGAGCGAGCTATTCAGTACTTCCATGCCTTCAGGGCGTACCTTGCCGAGCACAAGAGCCCTTACCGTGCCATTGTCGCTTTCTCGGGCGAGCACGAGTATGGCGGTCAACAGGTCACCGAGGCCAGCCTTAACGGTTTTCCCTCGAACCAGATCGCCGACAAGATCCGGGAGGAGCCGTATCGGTTTTTGATCTGCGCCGATAAGTTCCAGACCGGCTATGACGAGCCGCTCCTGCACACAATGTACGTGGACAAGGTACTCTCCGGGGTCAAGGCGGTACAGACACTTTCGCGACTCAACCGCGCCCACCCACAGAAGCACGACACCTTCGTCCTCGATTTCGTCAACGACCCGGAGACGATCCGAAAGGCCTTCGAGCCCTACTACCGGACGACCATCCTCGCCGACGAGACCGACCCGAACAAGCTACATGACCTCAAAGCGGACCTCGACGCTTATCAGGTATACGCTCCCAAGCAGGTAGACGATCTTGTTCGGCTCTACCTGAGCGGGGCCGACCGCGACCAGCTCGACCCGATCCTCGACGCCTGCGTCGCCACCTACATGGAGCATCTCGACGAGGACGGTCAGGTCGACTTCAAGGGCAAAACCAAGGCGTTTCTGCGAACCTATAACTTTTTGTCTTCGATCCTGCCCTACACCAACGCCGAGTGGGAGAAGCTATCGATCTTTCTCAACTTTCTGGTACCCAAGCTGCCGGCGCCGAAAGAGGAAGACCTCTCAAAGGGCATCCTCGAGGCGATCGACATGGACAGCTACCGGGTCGAAAAGCAGACGACCATGAGGATCGCGCTTTCCGATGCGGATGCCGAGATCGAACCGGTGCCCACGGCGGGCGGCGGACACAAACCCGAACCGGAGCTCGATCGTCTCTCGAACATCATCAAGGCTTTCAATGATCAGTTCGGCAACATCCCCTGGACCGACGCCGACCGGGTGCGCAAACTGATCACCGAGGAGATCCCTGCACGCGTAGCGGCCGACACCGCCTACCAGAATGCCCGCAAGTACTCTGACAAACAGAACGCGCGCATCGAGCACGACAAGGCGCTGGCCCGCGTCATGACGGGGTTGCTTCAGGATGATACGGAGCTCTTTAAGCAGTTCAGCGACAACGAAGGTTTTCGACGCTGGCTAACCGATACGGTGTTTGCTTTGACCTTTGAATAAGACGATGCCGACAGTCCGGCACATCTTGAGCCATATTTCCCTGGTTCATCTGGTTTCGGTTTCCGGGCGGCTCGATGTGCTGCGACATGGCCTTGACCAGAACTTGATCATGCTCCGTAAGGGAAGCCTGCCAGGCGCGAAAGAAGGCGAATCATGAAGCTCATGGCGACATTGGACCTGTGGTACGGTTGTGTATCCCGACACCCATTAGTAAATGACTTTCAGGCGGGCAGACAAGTCAGGGCAGTAAAGGTTTAAAAGTACAAGAAGCAGGCCACGCTTCTGTCGTCTCCGATTTTCTTTAGGGGAGGAAGAGCGTGGCATCTGTCCGATGCATAGGGACATAGGGAGAAATAGGGGCAGCCTTTCCAGTGAGGAGGAAGGGGCCTTCTTTTCGTCTTTATCTCGATTGGCTTTCCAAGCCTTGGAAGAGCCGCGGAAAGCGCCATGGTGTAGGGGTGGAGAGGATCTTTCAGGAGGGGGGCGGTATGGCCTGTTTCACACATGTGACCCCTATAAAGGACAATCCCCCGTTCGGCGATGGCCTTGGCCAGTAAGAGATCGTGGGTGACGAAGATCAGAGACATGCCTCTTCGGTGGTGTCCTCTTATCAGATTGACCAGATCCATGCGCGTTGATGCATCCTGCATGGAAGTGGGTTCGTCAGCGAAAAGCAGCTTCGGATCCGTTACAAGGGCACGGGCCAACATTATCCTCTGGCGCTGGCCACCCGAAAAACCCTGGATCAATTTTCTGTTCCATAGGGTTTCTCCTATGCCCAAAGATGACAAAAGCTTCTTTGCCCTCTCCCGTCCTGTCTTTTTGACGTTTAATCGGGTAATTACAAGCGGCTCCGTTACAGCTTGAAGGGCAGTAAGGGTTGGCGGTAGACCTCCGAAGGGATCCTGGGGTATGTAGCTGCAAGCTCTTCTTATCTCCCGAAGCTCTTCGTCGTCGACTTCATCCAAATATTTGTCGAAGAGGCGCACCCTTCCGCTGGTGGGTTCAATAAGGCCTAGGAGGATTCGTAACATCGAAGTCTTGCCGCTCCCTGATTCTCCTATAAAGGCGATGCTTCCGCCTCTTTGTATGGAAAATGAGACGCCGGAAAGGGCATAATTTTTTTCTTTGTCGAAGGCAAGGGTCACATTTTCCGCCGAAACTATCTCTTCTTTCAATGTTCTTCCTCCATTGTGCGCAGGGATCTGATCAGAGAAGCCGTATGGGGGTGCTTTGGATCGTTAATTATTCTATCCCTTTCGGCGGTCTCCACGATTCGGCTTCTGTGCATAACTGATATTTTATTGGCAATGGAGGCGGCCAGGGCCAAATCATGGGTTACCATCAACATGCCCATATTGCGTGCCTTCACTATTCTTTTGAGGAGATCTATTATCTCAGCTTGCGTTATGACGTCCAGGGCGGTGGTCGGTTCGTCCGCCAGCAAATAATCGGGGCTGCAACATAGAGCCATCGCAATAGCGCAGCGCTGTTTTTGGCCCCCCGACATCTCGTGAGGAAATCTACGGAGAAACTTTCGATCCAAGCCCACTTCCTCCAGAAGTTCGCCTGCCCTGGCCGCTGCGTCTGTCTCCTTCATATTCAGATGTTCTTGCATTGCCTCGACGAACTGTCTTTCCATCGCCAAGACAGGAGTGAAGGAGTTCATCGAACCTTGAAGCACCAAAGATACCTTCTTCCATCTGAATTGTCTTTTCCTGTCGTGGGGAAGGCTCAAGAAGTTCATGCCGTCTAAAAAGACTTCACCCGATGTCTTGGATCCTCTGGGCAAAAGGGCAAGGGATGCGTAAAGGAGGCTGCTTTTGCCGCTGCCCGATTCTCCTACCAGCGCCACTATCTCACCGGGTGAAAGCATTAGATTGGCGTCTGTAACGGCCTTGATGCCGTTGGGGTAGGTAACGCTTAAATGGCTAATCTCCATCATTTCCTCAAACTCTCCTTCAATCGCGGATCTGTTCTCTCCTCGAGTTGCCTTCCTATGCCGATAAAGGTAAGGCATATCGCGGCTATTCCCAGGCCAGGCGGAAATATAAGCCACCAAGCGCCTCCTGTGAAGGCGCCAAATACGTGAGCTTCGTGTAACATCCGCCCCCACGAGGGCATTAAAGGATCGGAAAGGCCCAGAAAAGAGAGCCCCGCTTCGGCCAGTATCGCTCCAGGAACGCCGAGCGCCATTTGGGCAAGCAGGAGAGGCAGCGCTTCCGGCACGAGATGTCGGGCCAAGATGTATCCCGTTGGCGCTCCCAGGGCTCTAAGGTTTTCAATGTAAGGAGCTTCTCTGATCGATAGTGTCATAGCTCTGACGACCCGTGCCGTTCCCATCCAGGAAAAAATGGACAACACCAATACTATCTGCCAGAGCCCTCTTCCCCATATCCCTGAAATGACCATCAATATCGGCAGAGTCGGTATGGCAAGCAGAACGTCGATCATCCTCATTATCACCGAATCGACGAAACCGCCCAAATAACCTGCCAGCAAGCCCAACCCCATTCCCAGCGTAGAGGCCAGCAAAGTGGCGGATATTCCCACCAAGAGGGAAATTTTGATGCCCTCCACGAAGAGGCGTAAGACATCCCTTCCCCTTTGATCAGTCCCAAAGATACCCCATCTTCCGACGTGGATGTCCAGGTTCAGATCGATGGTCGCATCCTCGTCGGATTTAACGATTAATTCGTATATGCCCCTTTCGGAGAAGGCGATCTCCGAAAGGTCTGAGAAGGGATCCATGCCCAATTCCAATTTCAGGGGCACATCCCTGGAATCGATGTCGATATCGAACCTTTTGGCTCCCGAGAGATCCGCCAATTTGTAAGCTCCGCTTGGCGTTACGAGTAAAATAAAGGCTTTTTCGGGAGGTCTGTCGAAGGATACGGTGCCTTTTAGAGAGAATGTCGCAGGAGGATTGTCGTCCCATTTAAAGGAAAAGATCTCGTCCTTCACGCTGTAAGATCGGGGAGCCGGCGATTTAAGGTCTAGCCAGAGTGGCTTGGAAAAGGGCGGAGCTACCGTTTCGTTTGCAGGTCCCATGAAAAGCGGGGCCAAAAATGCCAAAATGAGGAAGATGATCAGGATGAGAATGCCGTAACGTCGCAAGATCATCGCCTTACCTTTCTGAAGCTTATTCTCGGATCCACCAAGGCATAGGCTACGTCAGCCAGCAGATTGCATATGACGGTTATTAAGGCAAGAAGGTAAAAGGCGGCCCCGGCTGCCGGATAATCGTGTCCCGAGACGGCCTCGAGCAGAAATTTTCCAACGCCGTGGAGGGAAAAGACCGTCTCCGTGATCACCGCTCCCGATATAACCCCCGGCAGGGACAGGAAAAAGATGGTTATAATTGGAGGGAGGGCAGTCCTGAAGGCATGTCCCCAAAGGATTTGGCCTTCTCTCAGCCCCTTCGCCCTAGCCAGCAAGACGAAGTCCTCTCCCAAGGTCTTTACCATAAGGTTTCTGACGTAAAGCGCCCACGAACCAAAGCCGATCAGCACCAGAGAAAGGACCGGTAAGGCCATATGCCATACCTTGTCTCCAAGGAGGTTCCAGAAACCGACGGGTGGAGGGATGGAGGCGCTGCCCCTCAGGGGAAAGAGGGGAAGGACATGGGCGAAGAGCAGTAGGAGGACTAGCTGTACGAAGAAGGATGGAAAGGAAAACGATACTGCACCCGACATCAATACGATCTTCTCGCTGAATTTCCCCCTCCCTTTTGCAGCCATCACCCCCAGAAAGGTACCCAATAAGGCAGAGAGAAAAAGGGAAGGCAAAAGCAGCGCCAACGTATTGGGCAGCCTCTCGGCCAATTCCTGCCAAACAGGTTTTTGAGATAAAAAGGAAAGTCCGAATTTGAAGGAGAGCATTTGTTTGACGTACAAAAGAAATTGTTGGAATAGAGGTTTGTCCAGGCCGTAGGATTTCAACAGCTCCTCCTTTGCTTCGGGAGAAAAACGCGGGTCGAGTAAGGTGCTAGTAGGGTCACCGGGCATCAGCCTGAAAAGAAAAAAGTTAAGAGATAGAACAATGACTATGACCAAAAGGCTTGTGAAGATCCTGCGCATCCAGTAATTACCGCTTTTCAACGAACAGCTCTCCTCCAGTAATTATTGTTTTTAAGAAGTTTTACATACTCTCCGGGTTTATAACTTGCAAATTGGAAGGGACCTGTGCCGATCAACTTATCCGGAGAAAGGGACCTCCAATCCTCTGTGTTACAAAGCACGTGGGCGGGCAGTATGGGCAATCCCCCGATTTGATGTAAATACCAAAAGCTTCTTTGTGAAAATGTTATGACGACGAGGTTTCCCTGTGTCTTTATGTCTTCTATGTCTTTGATATTATCGTAGTACCTGGGGATGGAGTGTCTACGCATGAAGGCTATGGTAGCTTTTACGTCTTCGGCGGTAAAGGGTTTGCCGTCATGCCATTTAATATCTTCCCTGACGACAAAGAAAAGGCGCGTCCTTTCTCTGCCATCGTCGGTGGTCTCTATCCTCCAGCTTTTTGCAAGCCATGGAATGTCTTCCAGTGTGAAGGGATCGGTGCCCAGTAGTGATTCGTATATCAATGAAAGCACTTGCCAATCGTAGGCACTGCCCGCAGACAGAGGGTTCAGATTGCGGGGCTCTTCGGGCAGGCACCAATAGAAGTTTTTTCTGCCTTCTCTGTGTTTTAGGGACAAAAATGAATAGACGTTATCGGGAGTCGTGTATTTAGAGGTTACGGCGTTTTCCCAATTACTTTGCAGTGCCGTGACGTAGTATCTGGAGTATATCGGCACCTGAGGGACGTACTCATAAAGGAGCTTTTGCGCTTCCCTGGCAGCTGCGCGCGCCTCATTTTCATCCTTTGCGGATTTAAGAGCTTCCAGCGCCTCATCCAAATCAGGCATCTTTATGCCGCTAATGTTATAGCCACCCTCTATATCCATTGAGGAGTGATAGAATGCGTATAAGCTGTCAGGGTCTCGAGACAGCCCCCAGGCAATGACGTAGGCATCGAAATCCCTTCTATCGAGGCGGGAAACCATCATGGAAAAATCCATAGGCTCCGTCTCGATGGGAATGCCAAGGCCTCTCATCGATTCGCAGATCCTCTCCGCTATCTCCGCTGTAGTGGGTGCCACCTGGGCTGTGGGTGTCATGAGTTTCATCCTGGGAATAGCTTTGGTCTGTCCCGGATATATCAAGACCCCCTTTTTGCTCCAGCGCCAGCCGGACTTCTCAAGCCTCTCCCTTGCCTTTTCGAGATTTGACTCCCCTAGAGGTGATTCTGCCTGGTAGGAAGAAGCGGGAGGCAAAAAGGAAAAAAGAGGCAGGGCATAACCTCCAAAAACATCTCTCACAATTTGCTTTCTATTCAGGACCTCCCATATCGACCGTCTCAGCTCCACCCTGTCCCATGGGGGCTTTCTTAAATTAAGCCCCAGAAAGAAAGCATGAAATCCCTCGGCTAGGTAGAGGTCTATCTCTTCGTTATCGCTAAGTCTTCTTATATCCGAAATACGAGCGATATCCCCCAGCATATCTACCTTGCCGCCTTCCAGCGCCAAAAGCTGGGCGTCGTTGTCCTTTATGATGACGCAATAAAGATCTTCAATGGTTGGCAGGTCGGTTAGCAGATCGTATTCGTCGAAGGGCGCTGCCGCTCCTGTATGGGGTGCAAAGGCAAAAAGAAGGGTCGTAAAGGCGACGAAGGCAAAGACTTTAGATTTATAAAGGGCTTTACTGTCTCTCACGGACGTATCCTTTTGATTAGCCTAACACTCCGGCGGCGGTGCCCAGATGCCCTCAGCAGCGTCGCGCATTACGGGACAATAAACGATACCGGCTTTGGCGGTCCTGGAGCAGGCGTTGCAAGAAATGCATTCGGCCGGCTCTCCGTCTCCCGAGGCCCATCGATTAACCAGGTCCGGTTCCGCTATGAGGGGCCTCGACAGGGAGAAGGCCTCTGCCGTACCTCTATCGAAAAGATTTACCATCCTTTCCTGGGATCTCAATCCGCCGACCAATATTACCTGGGTGGTCTTGCCCACCCGCTCCCTTATAGCGCTGGCTTCTTCTGCAAAATAGCCCTCATTTTTACCGGCTATTATGCCCGCACGGGATGGCGAAAGGTTTTTGTCTCCGTAGAAGGTTCCGCCCGAAACTTCAATGGCGTCGACTTTTACCCTGGCCAGCTCCTGGGCAAGCCTTATCCCCTCAAGGCTGGAGTAACCCTCGTTAGCTCCCTCTGTGACCGATATCTTGACCCAGAGAGGAAAATCTTCTCCGGTGCGATATCTGATTTCCTCAAGGATCTCAAAAACTATTCGCGCCCTTTTTAGGATATCCTCTCCTCCGTATGCGTCCTTCCTTTTGTTGAAGATGGGGGAAAGAAATTGAGTCAGAAGAAATCCGTGAGCGAGGTGAAGCTGTACCCCATCGGCATTAGAAACCTTCGCTCTTTGGGCTGCCTTTGCGAAATCCGTTATGAGCGAATGAATCTCGGATATGGTCATCCCTTTGCAGGGACGGCCCGTCATTGGGTTTTTGACATCCGAGGGAGCAAGGGTAACCCCGTCTTCTGCTGTAATGCTAAAGGCACCGGCATGTGAGATCTGAACTATCATGGGGCATCCTGTCCCATGAGCTTCGCTGACGAGATTGGCGAGCCCGGAGATGTTATCGTCGGAAGATATGGATAGCTGGCGGGGGGAGGCCTTGCCGTTGGAGTTAACGTACGTATGACCTGTTATAATGAGTCCTACGCCACCCTTGGCCAACTCCTTGTATTTTTCGATTAATTTGGGAGTTGGATTTCCCGTTTTTTCGTCTGCTCCTGCCATATAAGTGGCCGATCGAATAATTCTATTTTTTACGCCAATCCGTCCTAGCGTGGCAGGTTTCATGATGCTATCGGCAAATGACATAAATGATCCCTCCCTTTGTGTGGTCGCCCTGATATTTAGATTATATGTCATTTCCATGGGGCTTGATGTAGAATATGTAATTGAAAATGACTGAAAATATGGGACTATTATTATATTAGCATAGCAAAAGAGGAGATAAATATGAAACGTTTCTTCGCGGGCATAGATATAGGTTCATCTACTATTCATAGCGTCCTTTTGGATGAATCGGGCAAAATCTTTTACGTCTCTCCGAGCCTGTCCCATTTTGGGGCCCCTTTGAATAAACTTCCCGATGTATGGGCGTACCTGTCGGCAAACTCAAAAGACGGAGAGATTGTCTCAACTGCTTTTACGGGCATTGGTGCTCAATACATTAAAGACGTCTTTCCCAAATTGCTCTTCGACTACGAAAGCGTAACAATTCCAAAAGGGGTATCCCTTTTATGTCCCGATGCGGTTTATGTCTTTCACATCGGCGCAAAGGATTCCTACTTCTTCCGATTGGGCCATCTGGAGAAAGAGGTCAATCTGCTCGAATGGTCCGCTAACAGCAAATGCGGCGGAGGGTCGGGCATGCTTATAGAAAAGCAGCTGAGGCGTCTTTATCTCAAAGAAGATGAATTGCTGTTCAATTCTAATGCTGCCGATGAGAAATCCAAACTCATGGAGAGCCTTTACGAGCAAGCCGAGAAGGACCTGGCCCGACATGAGTCCGTGCAAGGTTTTAATGCTCGCTGTGGGGTAGTGATTCAGTCGGATTTGATACACGAACAGAACGAGGGAGCAGATCGTGCATATCTGGTATCGCGCCTGTTTGCTACAGTTGCTCGAAATTACAAAAACGATGTAGTTGGTGCAAGAGATCTCGATACCTCACTTTGTTCCGTTGCCACGGGAGGTGTTTTTGCAAGCGATTATCTTCTAAAGCGCCTTCAGGAACTTTTGGGCGTGGTTTTGAAACGCCCCCGGCATTTTAGGGCCGTCGCTGCAATAGGAGCAGCCTATGAGGCGATAGAAAAGGGCAATCGTCACGTTATGGATTTTTCAAAGGTAGGCGAAATTACTTCTTTCGTTAGGGATAAACGTCCCTCCGCACCTCCTCTATATACATTCTTGGATAAAGTGCACGTATACGATGGAGAGGTAAAGGAAGTAGACGATGGCGATATCAGGGATGTAGTTATTGGCGTTGACGGTGGTTCTACTACGACCAAGGCAGCTGTGGTGGACGTATCGACGGGAGACCTCCTCGATAAGATATACATAAGTACTCATGGCGACCCCGAGGGAGCCTTGAAGGAAGTCTTCAGATATCTCTCGGGTAAGGCCGAAAACTACAACGTCCGGGGTATATGCACTACCGGTTCGGCCAGAAAGCTTTATGAGCGCATCCTCGTTAGCCAATCGAAGAAAAGGGTCCTTGAATCCGAGGGCTTTATAGTCCTTGACGGTGCCGTAGATGAAATCACCTGCCATGCCGTTGGCATTAAACATCACGATCCGGCCATAGATACCATTTTCGAAATAGGCGGCCAGGACATGAAGTTTACGACCTTTAAGGTAAAAGGCAGTGTGCCCACAGATGAGATTGAGGAAGCTCGCATGAACTATTCCTGTCAGGCAGGAGCGGGTCAGACCCTTGAGAATATGGCACAGCTTTTGGACCTCGACGTTAAATCCAGCCTCCAGGAGGCGGCGCTCAAGGCCGATACAGTTCCTCTGATAGATTCAACTTGCGGCGTCTTTATGGAGATGGAAGAAAACAGGCTCATAGCAGAGGGCTTCTCAAAGGAACAGATTGCAGCGGCGATCATAAGGGCTACGGCTGCTAGTTATTTCAACAAGTTCGTGGGAGGGCCGCAGCACGTAAAAAGCAAATGCTCATGCCAGGGCGGTCCCGCTTTGGGGTTGGCCTTTCTGGCTGCAATGGCCCAGGTCACGGGCAAGGAGATATATGCATATCCCCATAGAGAGCTTTTCGGCGCTTGGGGAGCAGGACTATTTTTGCGCAACAGGATATTGCAGCTGCAAACCGAAGGAAAGGAAGTGCGATCCGCCTTCAGGGGTTTCGAAGTGGTTGACATAAAATTCGAGAAACGGGATGTCCTGTGCAGCGACCACTTTGGGCCTTTGTCCTGCGGAATGAGAAACTGTAAGTTGAAGATATTTTCCATAGGAGGAGAAGAGGTTATAACAGGAGGATTCTGTCCCAGGGGAAACAGCGAGGGGGCGGGTCAAAGCAGAAAGGATTACGTCGAAATCTATCATAAGTTATTGGATGAACACTTCGACGGCATTTTGTATGAAGACCTGGATGAGCTCGATGGATTGGATTTGCCCACGATTGGAATACACAGAAGCGGCGTCACCCTGGGCGATTTGGGCATATGGTCGTCAGCTCTCTTTAAAAAGCTGGGATTTCTACCCGTGTTCACACCGAAATCGGATGACGAGATAGCCCAAGTAGGCATAAACATCGCTCCCACAGAGTTTTGCATTGCCATGAAGCTTGTAATAGGACATGCTGCGCTACTTTATCACGACAGAAGGATCAAGCATCTTTTCAACCCTTGTTTCATAGAGGAAACCAGGCCCGAGAAGCCCCATCGCAAGTTTTGCATCTATACCGAAGCTGAGGGTTATCTGCTGCAGGATATATTGGGAATAGAGCCCGAAAGGGAATTTTTAAGCGTGCTCTACCTTGGGGACGACGAAAGATCAGCCAAATATTTACACGAAGAATTTCGCAGGCTCGGTTACGATTTCAGCGTTGAAAGAATTTTGGAGGCCATGTCCTATGCAAAAGAGAAGCTCAAGGCTTTCAAAGAAGCAGTTTATAAACACGGCGACGAATTCTTGGAGGAGCTGGAAAGGTCAGGCGAAGTGGGCTATGTGGGATTGGGAAGGGATTACGTGATTTTGGATCCCCAGGCCTCGTCAAACTCGGGGTCGATGTTCTCGAAGCAGCGGGGCATGAGGTATATTCCCCAAAGTTTTCTCGAGAAATACTATCACGATATCCCCATCGATGAGCTATGCTACAACGAATATTGGTATCAAAATGCCCACATACTTCAGGCTGCCATATATACGGCAAGACATCCCAGGCTTTTCCCGATCAGGCAGATGAACTTCGCCTGCGGTCCCGATTCCATGAAGTTTTATCATGAGAGCGAGATCTTCAGGAGGGCGGAAAAACCCTTTCTTCATCTTGTTACCGATGCCCAGACAAATAACGCCCCCTTCGTCACGAGGGCCGAAGCTCATGAGCGCGTCGTCCAAAGGGCAAAGCCCAAGACGGACTTGCCTCTGTCCGACTTTGTACTTTTTCCTCATGACGGGGAAAAGGAAAAGGTGAGCTTAGGGTCCCGCGTATGGTTAATACCTTACATGGGTGAGGCCAGTCGTTTTGGAGCTGCCGTCTTGCGACATTACGGCGTCAATGCCATGGCCATGCCCACGGCCACCAGCGCATCCAAGGACGCCGCAAGCAGGTTCATAACGACGGAGACGTGTTTCCCCCTTCGCGGGGTAGTTGGTGACGTGATGGCTTCCATAGAGGAGCTTGCCCGAGAAAGGGGAAAGGAGTGGGTCAGAGACAACATCGTTATATTTTTACCGACCACGTCGGGTCCATGCAGGTTCGGCAAATACGGAGAGGTATTAAAGATATTTTTGAAACAGGAAGGACTTGACTCTGTCCCCATAGTGAGCCCCTCCACGGACAGCAGCTACATAGAGATAGAGGCCCCCGAGCAATTCGGCGGAACATTGGGAAAGGCCAATGCCCTTATAAACGTATTTAGGGCCATTAAAATGGCGGATATGGTGGATGATCTTATCCGCAAGTTCCGCCCCTACAGCGACGACAAAAAGGCCTTCGACGAGCTGTGCAAGCAGAGATTGGATCTGCTGGAACATTTGTTAGTTGAAAATAGCGCTTCTTATGCAACGCTGAAGCGGTGGACGAATGAGACCATGGTCCTTTTTATGAAAGAGGCCCCAAAGGCCAAACATCATTCCTTGCCTCTCATCCTTTATGTGGGAGAAATTTACACGCGGCAACACGATCCCTACACGGAATACGTGATAAAGAGGCTGGAGGAAGAGGGTTTGGAAGTGGTCAGGGGGAGCATCACGGAGTGGCTAGAATATATCAACTATCTGACGATCAGGGACAATCCTAAATTTCCTTATAAGTTTGCTCAATTTTACATGGAATACGCCGATTGGCGATTCAAGCGGATCTTCGGGGAGACCGCCAAGGAAAGGGAGGTCCTGCCTAAACCCAGAGTCATAATAGAAGACCTCCAAAAAAGCAGGAGATACCACGGAGATATCACCGGTGAATCTCCTTTGGTAATAGGCATCTTTTTGAAGTTTTTGCGAGGGGAATTACCAGGCAACGGGCAGAAGGTCTGCGGGATATTCCATGTGGGTCCCTTTACCTGCATGCAAGAAGGCGTCGCCATGGCCAAGATGGATGCCATGTTGAAGGAAGAGACCAAAGACAACCACGGTTTGATCGTGCCCGTGGTCCATGCCTTTTTCGGAGACTCGGCCAACACCAACCTGGAGGCGGAAATAGCCGCCTTCAGAGAGCAGTGCCGTCTTAAGGCCAGGATGAACGGTTCCGTGGGTTTTAAAAGCAAAAGAACGAGCCCTGCCGTAAAGGGTAATCTCGTGATTCAAGAAAGGTCTTAGCACTGAAATAACGAGCTTTTGTCAGACCTTTGCCCGGCTCGGAGCGATGAGTGGAATTTTCCACGATTTGTTCCGAGCCGGGATTTTTGTTGACTACTTATGCTATTATCTGCTAGTATCAGCTATAGCATATTGCGGGAGGAATAGGTCATGAATCGCGCAGAAAGGCTTGAGAAAATCGAAGAAATTATGAAAAACGCCTCCTCGCCCGTAAGCGGCTCCTATCTTGCTGATCTTTTTGGGGTCAGCCGTCAGGCCATAGTTCAGGATATAGCGATCTTACGAACCCAAGGCCTGGAGATCATATCCACTCCTTCCGGATACTATCTAGACAGGATAAAAAAATTACGGAGGATTATAGCCGTTAGGCACAGCAAGGAGGAGATATTCGATGAACTTCTGGCCATCGTCGAAGCCGGAGGGAGAGTGCTCGACGTTATGGTCGATCATCCTCTATATGGCGAGATAAGGGGAAGCATAGGAGTGGCTTCGCGTAACGAGGTAACCCGTTTCGTAAATATGCTCGAAAGTTCAGGCCAGGAACCGCTGCTTTCCCTTGCAAGGGGCTTTCACTTGCATACTGTCGAAGCCGATGACGAGGAGACCATGAAAAGGGTAGAAGAGGCCCTGAAGAAGCTGGGCTTTCTATTTTTGGGTTAATCAAACTTGAGGGAGTGTGATCATCTTTGGTCGAGAAAGAAAGATATTTGATTGTTCTGGCTTTGGGCCTTGCCCTTTGCAACTTGATTGTTCCCTATTGTTTTCTGAGAGAAAGCGGGTCCTTTCTGTTTTGGATATTGACCACCCTCTTCATGATTGTAGCTGGGACCGCCTATACCAGAAATTGGGGCAGAAAAAAGGAGAAGACCTCATGACAGCCTCCCTTTTAATGGCAAGCGTTGGTTTATGGTTCGTCATCGGCTCCTATATATCCTACTCTTCGCGCCAGAGGGGAAAAATCGATTTGGCGGATTACTTTTTGGGCAGTCGAAGGATAAACGGCTTTGTTTCCGCAATGACCTATAGTGCCACTACATACAGCGCCTTCATGATGGTGGGGCTTGTGGGGTTGACATATCGTTATGGCGTAGCAGCCCTTGGGTTTGAGCTTACCTACCTCATGGGTACGGTTATTCTACTCGTCCTCTTTGCGCCAAGATATTGGATTGCAGGGAGGAAATACGATCTTATAAGCCCGTCGGAGCTGTTGAGTTTCAGATACGAAAATAAAAGCGTAGGTGCGCTGAATTCTTTGTTGTGTATAGTTATGTTGATACCTTACGCCTCTGTGCAGTTAATTGGAGCAGGCTATCTCGTCGAAACTTTATCAGACGGCTCTTTAAGTTATACGACTGGTACCGTCATTGCTGCCATTGTCACCTTTGTTTTTTGTTGGTGGGCAGGTCTCCGTTCGGTGGCCCGCACCGATGCTCTCCAGGCGGTTATCATGTTCGTAGCCAGCCTCATGCTTGTAGGTTATCTGGCCTTGAAGTTGGGTGGTGGCGGTTTTCACAGGGTCCTCGTCGCCGAAAGAAGTGATTTGCTTCGCCTTAACTGGTCGCCCTCCTTTTTTGTGGGATTGACATTACCCTGGGCTTTTTTTGCAATCACCAACCCACAGGTGGTACAACGCCTTTTCATTCCAAAGGATTGCATCAGCATAAGAAGGATGATAGTGGGTTTTTCCTATTTCGGTTTCTTTTACACCGTGATTTGCTGCATATTGGGGTTGATGGCCGCGTTGATGGTGCCGGGCCTTGATCTTCCCGATAATGCAATGCCCATGTTGTTGAAAGAAGTTCCGCCGGCCATTTCGGTGGTGGTATTTGTGAGCATATTGGCTGCGGCGGTATCGACGATGAATTCCATCGTCCTTACCTTGAGCAACATGTTCGGAAGGGATTTGCTCAAGGCCTATAACCCGGGCCTTTCTGAAGAAAGAGAGCTAGCCATTTCCAAAATCATCATAGTATGCCTAATAGCCGCATGCCTTTTATTTTCTCAGCTTAAGCTCGACTTGATCGTCGTACTGTCCTCGCTTGCTTCGGGGGGGTTGCTCGTGCAATTGCCCTCGATCATTGGAGCCTTCTTTTGGAAAAAGTCCAGCGCTAAGGGAGCGGTGGCCAGTATATTGGTTGGCGGGATTACTGTAGGCTTTTTGACGGTCGCCAACCTAAAACCCTTGGGGCAGTGGCCTGCCATTTGGGGGCTGCTGACATCCTCCGTCGCATTCGTCCTTATTAGCAAAAAGACCCAACCCCCAAAGGGGGCAGAGTCTTTTTTAAGGGAACTTAAGGAAGATTTAACGGCCAAGTTTGGCTTTTAATTCTCTCTTCCCAACTGCCTTTCCGCTTCGTCGCAAGCGTCTCGGGCAAGGCGCTGTGCTTTAAGAGAAGCATCGCGTATGGCCTTCATGAAGGCAGTCCTCACCTTGCCGTCCTCAAGTGCATAAATGGCATCTATGGTGACGCCCCCGGGCGTCACCACCATATCTCTCAACTCGGCAGGGTGTTTCCCGGAGCTCAAGAGCAGGTGAGAAGCTCCTATGACGGACCATGCCGCAGCTCTGAGGGCGAGATCTCTTGGCAATCCCACTTGAAGTGCCCCGTATATCATGGCTTCTACTACTGTGTAAAGATAGGCCGGGCTTGAGCCTGCCATAGCCGTCAAAACGTCGAGGTGCTGCTCGTCCACTTCTTCGTATTCACCCATGTCCCCGAAGATTTTTGTGATGACGTTCTTGTCTGAGTCGGTTACGTTTTTCCCACAAGAATATACGGTATATCCTTCCTTTACCTGAACGGCAATATTGGTCATAGCTCTGACCACTCGAGAGTCGGGAATTACACGTTGTATCAAGTCAAGGTTTATGGATGCCGCGAAGGAGATCACCAGCTTATCCTTGAGGCCGTGAGAGAGATTTTTCAAGAGAGGTATCACCTGATAGGGCTTTACGGATATGACGATGACCTCTGCTTCCGATACCGCCTTATCGTTGTCGGAAGTTATGTTGATGCCCCTTTCGGCTAGAGGGGACAACCTCTCGATTTTGCGCCTAGTGGCAGTAACCTGAAAATCATCGCTTATGGCGCAGGCTATAGCCCCACCAATGACTCCTGCGCCTATAATGGCCACTTTTTCCCTTTCCATCGCGATCCTATCCTCCTGTCTGTGTATATCTTGAAAGGGATTATTGTCTATATTAGCCCGATCAAGAATTTTTCTCGCCATTATAACAGCTAAATCTCCTTTGCGCACCTACCTTTTGCCAGTTGAGTCGCTGTCCGTCTATGGTAAGATAACAGAGAGTGTCGAGGAAAGGAGGGACCTTCGTGCTCGTGAGGGCGCATCTTTGGCTTACGGGAAGGGTGCAGGGGGTGGCCTTCAGGTATTATGCAGCCGCTAAAGCGAAAGAACTAATGATTTCCGGTTTTATAAGAAATCTGGACGATGGAAGGGTTGAGGTCGTGATCCAGGGAGAGCCGGAGAGCGTGGAGAAGATGATCAATTGGTGCAGAAAAGGACCCCCTCACGCTATTGTAAAAGATGCGATCATGGTCTACGAAGACCCCGATCCGGAGTGGAAATATTTTCAGATAAGAGGTTGATCGATTAAATGGAAGAGATCACGGTCTTTGGCGCCGGCAGTTGGGGTACGGCTTTGGCAAATTTGCTTGGGGAATTGGGACATCGGGTTGTCCTATGGTGCAGGAGGTCCGATCAGGCCCGGGCTATAAATTTGTTGGGCGAAAATCCGAATTATCTTAGAGGATACAGAATCTCTTCAAATGTAATGGCTACTTCCAAAATCGACGAGGCAGTTGAGTCGCCGAAATGGGTTTTGGCGCTCCCAACTCAGGCCGTAAGAGGATTTTTGACGGAACTTTCTGGGAATATGGCACCCCAAAGGCATGAAATATGCAACGTTGCCAAGGGCATAGAAATAGATTCGGCGTTCACCGTCAGCGAAATAGTAAAAAATGTCTTGGGCGATGTTTCCTATTCCGTGTTGTCCGGCCCCAGCCACGCCGAAGAGGTAATCCGGGGTTTTCCCACGGCAGTGGTGGTCGCTTCCTTGAAGGTCGAGGCTGCTGAGATGTGGCAAAACGTCTTTTCTCGTCCCACCTTCAGGGTTTATACTTCAAACGATGTCATCGGGGTGGAGATCGGCGGGGCGGTCAAAAACGTCATAGCCATCGCTGCCGGGATTGCAAAAGCCATGAAATTGGGAGATAATGCTTTGGCAGCTCTTGTAAGCAGAGGGCTGGCCGAAATAATGCGGCTTGGAGCGAAGTTGGGAGCTAATCCCCTGACGCTTTCCGGCCTTGCAGGCGTGGGAGACTTGATCGTTACTTGTTTCAGCGGCCACTCGAGGAATATGCGCCTGGGTTTTGCCATCGGCATGGGAAAATCCATGAAAGAAGCGTCGGATGAACTAGGTCAAGTCGCAGAGGGAATCTATACCGTTAAAGCTTTGAAGAAAATGGCACAACAGGTGGGAGTGGAACTTCCTATCGTCGAAGAGGTGTACGCCATATTGTACGAGGGCCTTTCGCCCAATGAGGCATTGAGCAACCTTCTGTTGAGGGATCCAAAGCCCGAGTTGCCCCCGGCTATGCAGTGGATGTAAAATTTGACATGATTGTAGCTTTTGAAGAAACTTCAACAAAAAATAGGAGGGATTTTCATGGCAAAAGCGGTAGTTGATAGGGATACCTGTATAGGATGTGAAGCATGTGTTGGCGTTTGCCCGGCCGAGGCGATCAGCATTGAGGACGGGAAAGCTAAAGTGGACCCCGATACCTGCATAGAGTGTGGAGCCTGCGTGTCCACCTGCCCGGTATCGGCAATATCCCAGTAGCATCGTTGAGTTCTAATGTTTTGGGGCCTAGGCGACTAGGCCCCTTTTGTTAAACAAATGTCGAAAGATAAACTGGCAAAATCGTGCGATATTTTGCGCCTTTTCGAGAAAGGCGGTTTTGAGGCCTACATAGTAGGAGGAACTGTAAGGGATTTGGCTATGGGATCTCCCTTTGGCGACGTCGATATTGCGACATCGGCAAAGCCCATGGATATAGCGAGCCTCTTTCCTGAGGCCAAAAAGGTGGGCGGTGATCCTCTCTGTACCTTCGTCATCCCTCAGGATGGGTGGACTGTCGAGATAACGCCTTTGCAAGGTGAAGTACTGTCAGAAGACCTATCGCGAAGGGATTTCACCATAAATGCCATGGCCCTAGATAGGTTTGGAGATCTCTATGACCCCTTTGGCGGTATGGAAGACCTTGTAAATAAGGTTCTTCGCTTTACCGGCTCTCCGAGAGAGCGAATTGAAGAAGACCCCGTCCGTTGCATAAGGTTGTTCAGATTCGCCTCAACTTTGAGGGAGTTCGAAGTTTCCCACTCCTCTATGAATGCCGTAAGGGAGAGTTTATCGCTCTTTAAGGACGTTCCCCTTGAGCGAATAGGCAAAGAAATCTACAAAGCCTTAAGAGGAAGCCCATTTACGTTCTTAAAGCTTTTGGAAGATACCGGATTTCTGGCCTCAACCCTTCCTTGTGTCTATGCACTTCGTGGGGTTCCTCAGGATCCCCAATTTCATCCCGAAGGCGATGTCTATGAACACACCAGGCTCTGTTTGAGATATGCCGAAAAGATCACGAAAAGGTGTGATGTGCGGGCGGCAGCTTTGTTTCATGACATAGCAAAACCTTACACGATGAAAGAGGAAGAAGAAAGGCTGCGATTCATAGGTCACGAGAAGGAAGGGGGAACTTTGGCCAGGGATATAATGGGTCAGTGGGCATGGCCGTCCTATTTCGTGAAAAACGTTTCGTCCTTGGTGAGATGGCATATGGTCCCTTTGGTCTCGACAGCTCCAAAGCGCATTCCCCGTCTTTATCTTGAGTACGGCAAAGCCTGGTTGGATGGACTTTTCCTCCTTTCATATATAGATATAAGTTCAAGCAACAGAGATTATTCCAAATGGATAGAGAATCGACAGATTGCCCTGTCGTGTCTTTTTAAACTTTCTGAAGATGAGAAGTTGATATCTGGCAGAGATGTCATGGATATACTAAAAATCGAAGAAGGCCCTGAAGTGGGGCGTGTCATATTTGAAATATACGAGATGATGGCAAAGGGCGATATTAGAAGCCGGGAAGATGCCATTGATTACCTAAAGAAATTAAATGAAAGTTAAATTAAAGAGAAGCTGTAAGACATTTTCGAGTATATTTGATAAAATATAATTGGTTCGTTACCAGTAAACAATATACAAGCGAGGTGAGTTGCGATGGCTTGGAACCCCAGAGAAATCATGAAAGAGCTTGAAAGCGGTGTGAAAGAAATCGGCCGTGAACGCCCGGAAGTGGAGGCCTTTATAGAGTTCACGGGTAAGCTGATGGCGCCAAGGTCTTTGGATCTCAAGGCCAAAGAGCTGATATGCGTTGCCGTGGCAGTATACACCAATTGTAAATATTGCATTGTCACCCACGTCTATAATGCCCTTAAGGCTGGCGCTACTGGCGACGAAGTCATGGAAGCTGCTCTGGTTGCCTCGCAGTTTGGAGGCGGTCCTGCTGTAGGCCATAGCGTCACCTTGGTAAACGAAGCTATCAAGGAGTTCGCCGGCGATTTCGGGAAGAAGTCTTAACTAATTCAGGCTTCTTTGATGCCGTAAAACATATCTTCAAGCAGTTTTTGGATCGCCCTTCGCTGCCAGTCTATCGGGAAGGGCGATCTTTTATAGGGGTTACAGAAGTTGACAAGGCAAGCCTAGAAGACAGGAGGGAGATTTTTGCAAGAAAGGCAAAAAGTCAGGATAAGTTCGAAGTATTGGCTGGAGATGGTCAAAGAACGGGGCGGTCATTTCATGATCGCCATGCGTACCAATATAGCCGGCTGATGAATGGCTTATGTAGGCCCGGCGGGCCTCATAGGCAGCCCCGATGAAGCGGATAGAGAAAATTTCATACCCTTCGTCGTAGAGGGAGAGGATGACATAACCTGTTGGATCCATAAAGAGGTATTAGAACATTTAAAAGAGGTCTCCCCAACGCGGGAAGGCGACTACTTATTTGCTTCCGACGGAGCAGGGAGGCTGAGATTCAAGTTCTGCGATCGAAGTTGAGTGCAGCTGCCGGGCATTTGAAGAAAGAAAGCGATTCATCTTCGCTTTTAAAGCTTTACTTTGCCTGACGTGCAAAAGGCGATAAGTTCATCCTTTTCCAGAGGAGGGCTGTATAGGTAACCCTGAACGTATCTTATGCCTAAGTTCCTTAATATTTCGAGCTGTTCCTTCCTTTCCACTCCCTCGGCTATTACTTCCATGCCCATAACTTCGCCGACCTTTGCTATTCCCCTCACGATAACCCTGTCCCTTTCGTCGGTTTCGACGTTATCGATGAAGGATTTGTCGATTTTTAATATATCTACCGGAAAATCTTTTAAATAGGAAAGGGAGGAATAGCCGGTGCCGAAGTCGTCAATGGCAACCCCGATTCCCAAGGTTTTCAACCTTTTGAACAGCTCTTTTATCTTGTTCCTGTCCTCCATGAGCACGCTTTCCGTTATCTCCAACATTATCCTCTCGGGATTTACGTCAGCATCGGAAATTATCTTAAATACCCTTTCGAGGAAGGTCTCGTCGTGGCACTGCGAGGCCGATACGTTGATCGAAAGCTTTTCGAGCTCAATGCCTTGGTTTGTCCATTCTGACATCCTTTGGCAACATTCCTTTAAAACCCAAAATCCTATATCTGGCGCAATGCTTATTTCCTCCGCTACGGGCAAAAATAATGCGGGAGAAATGTCCTCACCGTTATGTCTCCACCTCAACAGGGCTTCGGCACCGAAGACCCTGCCCGTCGAAACATCTATCTGTGGTTGAAAGGCCATTCTAAATTCTTTTCTCTCGAGGGCGGATAAAAGGGCATTTTCGAGGCTAAGTCTACTTCTGTATTGTTTTTCAAAATAATTATCGTAAAATGCGAAACTATTGCCTCCCCTGGATTTCGCCTTATTCAACGCGATTTCAGCTTTTCTCATTAGTTCAGATTCTTTCGTCCCGTCAACGGGCGCAATGACTATTCCCATGCTCAATCGAACGTATATGGGGCCTTTATCGCTGGCGAAATAGTCCTGCATGACCTTGATAAGATCCCTACCTATTCGCCTGGCTTCAAGGGGGTCTTCTAAAGTTGCTATGAGGGCAAACTCGTCTTCTCCCAAGCGGTATAACGTGTCATTTCTATGCTTTTTGTTCGATGATATACGTTCCGAAACAAGCTGCAGAATGTGATCTCCGTAAAGATAGCCAAAGGTGCTGTTTATTAATTTGAAACGGTCTAAATCCATTAAAAAAATACCGACTTGTTTCGTCGAATTAAGGGCATCGCCTACCTTCGATTTCAGGTCCTTCAAAAAATAATTCCTGTTATAAAGGCCCGTAAGAGGGTCCACGTAAAGGTAATTGTGAAGTTGCCGGTCTTTTGCCTTCACGTCGGTCAGATCGGTGAAAATGCTTACGAAATATCTGGTTATGTTACGATGATCCTTTAAGGCATATATGGAAAGCAATTCCGGGTAAACTTCACCGGACTTGCGCCTGTTCCAAATTTCCTGTTCCCAGAAACCATCCGTCAAAATTGAGTCCCAGAGGTTTTTGTAGAATGAATGGTCGTGATAGTCAGATTTTAAAATTCTAGGATTTTGTCCGATGGCCTCTTCGGCGGAATACCCGGTAATTGTCGTAAATGCCGGATTTACCCAAAGGATAGTCCCGCCCGTATCGGTGACGACGACCCCCTCCTTGATGTTATTAACAATCAACTCGAGCATGGGAAAGTGGAAATCGGAATTTATACTGTTCAGTTTATCGCTCATGATGAACCCCGCTTCGTTTTTTAATCAGCCCCAAAAAGGCATCCAAGGATTGTGCATTTGCAACGTCTTCGACGGTTAGCCATGCCCGCCTTGCCTGGGCCACCCCGAAGAACATGTATTCCTGCTCGTATATATCGTGGGCATCAGTGCTTATCACAAATTTACAGCCCAGATTGAAAGCCTGCCTTATCCTTTTTTCCGACAGATCGAGCCTGCTTGGGTGGGCATTTATCTCAAGAAGAGTTCCCGTCGATGCGGCAGTCTGGAAAATCTCCTCCCAATCCGCCTCCGCTTCCTCCCTTGATCCGAAAAGCCTGCCCGTTGGGTGAGCCAGGATGTGAACGAGGGGATGAGAGATCGCCCTTATATATCGCTCGGTCAGTTGAGCTCTATCCTGTCTCAAATTTGAGTGGACGGCAGCTACTACCACATCGAAGCTCTTTAAAAGCTCATCGTCATAGTCTAAAGAACCGTCAGCTTTTACCTCTACCTCCGTTCCTTTAAGTATCACTATTTTACCTGCGAGCATTTCGTTCAGCTCGTCTATTTCGCGCCACTGTTGCATAAGTCTGTCGGGAGTAAGCCCCTTAGCTACGCCCAAACCCTGAGAATGATCGGTTATCAGGATATAGCTTCGGCCAAGCTCGCAGGCTTTCTCTACCATCTCTTTTAAGGGCCTCTTTCCGTCGCTCCAATTGGAGTGTATTTGAAGGTCGCCCTTTATATCCTCTGTCTCTATCAATTTTGGGAGTTTCTTTTCCAGGGCAAGCTTGATTTCCGCGGTTCCCTCTCTCAGTTCAGGCGGTATCCATGACATCCCAAGCCTTCCGTATACGTCTTCCTCTTTTGGGCAAAGTATTTCTACGCCGCTTATTGTATCCGTCAACGCATATTCGCTCAAGCTCAAGTTCTTTTTCAAGGCCGCCTCTCTCAATAAGATATTGTGCTGCTGGCTTCCCGTAAAGTATTGCAGCGCCGTTCCCCATCTTGCGGGTTCAACTATGCGCAAATCGGCCTGCAACCCTCCTTTTAGCCTCACGCTGGTCTTCGTCGGACCCGATAAGATGACCTCGTCCATGATGCCTAGATTTGTAAAAGTATTCGTAATTTTTTCCGATGCCTCGGCTTCGGCTGCGACGAGAATGTCCAAATCTCCCACGGTTTCTTTCATGCGTCTCAATGAGCCGGCGGGGCAGATGGCGATTATGCCCTCGCAGTTTTTCATGTGATCTAAAATGACCTGTAAATACTTCCACGCCTCGCCCAGGGGAAATCTCGAGCTTAGACGCTTTTCTTTAAAGGCCTTAATGCCTTCGAGTATTTTTCGCTCGACCTTCGGTCCAAAACCCGGCAAATCCTTGAGTTTTCCCTCTCGTGCCGCTCTTTCAAGTTCCTCCGGCGTTTCGATGCCGAGCATTTCCCAAACCGCTTTTATTCTCTTTGGACCCATCTCCGGTATTTCATAGAGGGAAAGCAGCTTATCGGGGACTTCCTCCGTCAATTTTTCGTAAAATTCCAACTTCCCGCTTTCCAGAAGTTCGCAGATTTTCTGTTCTATGGCCTTTCCGACCCCGGGAATTTCCTTTAACTTTCCCTCTCTGTAGAGTGCATATATGTCTCTACTTTCGTTTCTCAAACTTTCGGCAACGCGTCTATATGCATTAATTTTGAACCTATCCTCTCCCTTTATCTCCAAGAGGAGGGCTATACGCTCAAAGATCTCCGCGACGGCATTTGAGTCGATATTCCCTTCCATCCTATTTACCTCCTGTTTTAACAACATGTTTCGTTGTCCGATAGAAAAGTTAGTAATATTATAAATGCAAAAGATTTCCATGCATCGACTGCACCCGTAAGATTTATCAAATTATTAAATTAGAGGCCGAGCTTCGATGAAAGATAAAAAAGGTACGTTGCCATTATTTATGCCATTTCTGGTCTTGGGAGTGGGAGTCATAGCCGTATCGACGGGAGCAACAATCATCCGTCTTGCGGAAGCGCCGGCTTTAGTAATATCCGCCTATCGCGTGGGGCTTGCCAGCCTTCTCCTCTTTCCCTTTACCTACCATTACGCCAAGGAAGAGATAAAATCGTTGACGTTAAAGGATCTAAAAGTTGCAGTTGCTTCAGGTGCTTTTTTAAGCCTGCATTTTGCTTTTTGGATATCTTCGCTCGATTATACTACAGTAGCAAGTAGCGTAGTGCTGGTCAATACAAACCCCATTTGGGTTGCCCTGCTTACGCCCTTCATGAGCAGTGACAGACTAAGAGGGATGTCCTTGCTGGGAGTGGCTTTCAGCGTGATAGGGAGCGCTGTGATAAGCGCAGGTGATTTTGCTCTCGGGGGGAAAGCCCTTTACGGGGACTTTCTTGCCATAGCCGGAAGTTGGTGCGCTGCCTTTTATCTTCTGTTCGGTCGCAGGCTGAGGCAAAAGCTGTCTCTGCTTTCATATATAACAATTTGTTATTCCACTGCAGCGGTGATCTTGTTCGCCCTAATCATATGCCTTGGCTATCCTCTCTTCGGTTATCCCAAAAGAACGTGGCTATGTTTCTGGGGATTAGCGCTCTTTCCTCAGATCATCGGACACAGCAGTTACAACTGGTCCCTCAAATATTTTTCAGCAGGTTTTGTGGCAATCGCCCTGTTGGGAGAGCCCGTGGTAAGCCCTATTTTGGCCTACTTTGCGTTGGGCGAGGCGATAATGCCCATTACGATATTCGGCGGATCGCTGGTATTGGCAGGAATTGTTCTGGCTGCTTTAGGAGAAAACAGAGGAAAGCAGGAGTCTTAGTTCAAATACACTAATATAGTGACAACATATCGGTTTTTAAGACGATCTCTTCACTTTTTAGTATCGAAGTGATATCATATATGCAAATAAGGGGATTGTTATCGGGGGATTGGAGCAAATAAGGGGGAATTTTAATGCTAAGTGCTACGTCAAAGGAAGCGATAGAGGATTTGCTCTATCGTTATGAAAAAAATCCGCGTTTCTTGTTACAGCTGCTTCTCGATGTCCAAGAAAGATTTCGTTACGTGCCAACCGAAGCAATGCGTTCAATTGCCAGATATTTCGATATTCCGGAAAGCAGAGTCTTCGCTGTTGCCACTTTTTACAAGGTTTTGAGCCTGGTCCCCAAAGGTGAAAAGACAATAAAGGTCTGTCAGGGGACGGCTTGTCATCTGCGAGGCGGAAAACAGGTATTAAGTGCTATTGGCGAAAAGTTGGGTATTGCCGCCGGGGAGACCACCGAGGACGGAATTTTTACCTTGGAAACGGTGAATTGCCTCGGATGTTGTGCCATGGCTCCCGTTATGATGGTTGGCGATAAGGTTTACGGCAAGCTTACTGTGGATGACGTAAGCAGGATATTGGAGGCGGAAAAAGAAGATGCAATCCTTTCTAAGACCAGATGACCTTCGCATTTATAGGCAAAACTTAAAAGAAGCCAGAGCAAAAGTTTGCGATACCCCAATGGTGCGGGTTTGCTGCGGGACAGGATGTGTATCAAACGGCAGTATGGAGGTCTTGAAAGCCTTCGAGGAGGCTTTGCAGAGAGTGGGCGAAGTCGAGGCTACGGCGAAATTTACAGGTTGCCACGGTTTTTGTGAGAGAGGACCTATAGTGATCGTTTCTCCCGGCGAGATATTTTATCAAAACGTAAAGCCGAAGGATGTTGATGAAATTGTGCAGAGGACGATTCTGGGGGGCGAAGTTGTAGAGCGCCTGCTTTACCGTGACCCGGTAACAAAGAAGACATTTAAAAAGGACCACGAAATTCCCTTTTACGCCAATCAGCACAGGCTGGTTCTCAGGAGGTCGGGGCATATAGATCCCACATCAATAGAAGATTATATAGCTACGGATGGCTACGAAGGATTGGCGCTGGCTTTAGAACTTGGCCCCGACGAGATTATAAGGCAAGTTACTGATTCCTACCTGCGAGGACGCGGAGGAGGAGGTTTCAGGACAGGGTACAAATGGAAGTCTTGTAGGGATGCGGAAGATTTCCCAAAATACGTGATAGCTAACGGTGATGAAGGCGACCCGGGTGCTTTCATGGATAGAAGCTTGATGGAAGGAGACCCCCACAGCGTCATTGAAGGGATGATAATCGGGGCTTATGCCGTTGGGGCACGGGAAGGTTATATTTACGTGAGAAATGAATATCCTCTTGCGGTTAGAAGGCTGGAGATAGCTATAGAGAAGGCGCGAGAATGGGGTTTGTTGGGCAAAAACATACTGGGTTCGGCTTTTGATTTTGACATACAGATATGCAAGGGCGGCGGAGCTTTCGTGTGCGGCGAATCATCGGCTCTGATGCGATCGATAGAAGGCTTTCCCGGCGTTCCCAGGGTCAAGTACATTCATGCTACCGAACAGGGCCTCTGGGATAAGCCAACGGTGCTCAATAACGTCGAAACTTGGGCTAACGTGCCCATCATTTTGATGAAGGGCGTCGAGTGGTACAAAACATTGGGTACGGATAGAAATCACGGCACAAAGATCTTCGCCTTGGTGGGCAAAGTTAAAAACACTGGGCTTGTAGAGGTTCCGATGGGAGTTACGCTACGTAAAATAATATACGACATAGGCGGCGGAACTTTGAAGGATAAGGCTTTCAAGGCAGTTCAGACGGGAGGTCCTTCGGGAGGTTGCATACCCGCATCTTTACTTGATCTGCCTGTGGACTTCGATACCTTGGTCAAGTCAGGATCTATGATGGGTTCTGGTGGTATGATCGTAATGGACGAGAGGTCGTGCATGGTCGACGTCGCAAAGTATTTCATAGATTTTCTCGTCGAGGAGTCCTGTGGCAAATGCACTCCATGCCGCGAGGGGCTCAAGGTGTTGCAAAAGTTGCTGCGCGATTTGAGCGAAGGAAAGGGCAGTTTAAAGGATGTGGCGCTTTTGGAGGATATGGCTAAGGAATTGAGCAAGACTGCACTATGCGGATTGGGAAAGACGGCGGCTAATCCGGTGTTATCCACTTTAAAGTACTTTCATGAAGAATATGAGGAACATGTCGACGGTTATTGTCGTGCAGGGGTGTGTCAGGGGCTTTTCGTGGCAAACATAAACCAGGGCAGCTGCATCGGTTGCGGGCAGTGCGCCAAGGTGTGTCCTGCAAAGGCTATTTCGGGCGAAGTTCGCAAACCTCACGTTGTCGATGCGTTGAAATGCGTCGGTTGCGGACAGTGTATGGACATCTGTCCTACCAACTCGATTACCTCCTCGAGGAGGGGTGAAATTGCATAATTTCGTGGACTTAAACATAGACGGGAAGGCTTTATCGGTTCCTTCGGGGACTACCATATTGGAGGCTGCAGGGATGGTGGGCATAGAGATCCCTACGCTTTGTTATCATCCTGCATTGCAGCCCGACGGCAATTGCAGGCTCTGCATGGTCGAGATATTCAGACCGGGCAAAGGGGGCGAGCTTGCCATATCCTGCATGTATCCTATACGAGCCCCGATTGAGGTGCGAACGAAAAGCGATGAAGTGGTGAAGGCGCGTAGGTTCGTTATAGGGCTTTTGCTCTCTCGAGCGCCTGAATCGGAAAAGTTAAAGGCGTTAGCGGAAGAATACAGCGTAAAAGAGGACCCTCGCTTCTTGTTTGATCCGGACAATTGCATAAGGTGCGACAGATGTGTAAGGGCCTGCGAAACGCTGGGACCCAGCGCCATAGGACCGGCGTGGAGGGGATTTAATAAAAAAATTGTTACGCCCTTTATGGAACCGCCAAAAAGTTGCATAGGGTGTGGGGGCTGTGCCGAGGTGTGCCCTACCGGCTACATAGAGTGCGTCGATGAGAGCGACAAAAGGACGATATGGGACCGCGAATTTGCTTTGATCCGATGTCCGGATTGCGGTGAGGTCTACACCACCGAAGAAGCATTGAGGTTTACGGGAATAGAGGATCCCGATGCCAAGCTCTGCCCAAGGTGCAGAAAGCGTGAATATGCGTCTAAGTTCAGGATCTTTTGATATTCGGAATTTAAATAGTAAATAGGTTTAGGCCTGTTTAAGGGGGAATAGGCCTATGCGAAAGCTAATCAAAAAATATAGAGGGGGGATTGGAAATGGAGAAAGTGCTTCTCATTTCTCCCGAGAAGTGTGTAGGCTGTGGCAGTTGTGAGCTGGCATGCTCCTTGGCCAAAGAAAGCGAATTCAGACCTTCTTTGGCACGCGTAACGGTCTACAGGTTCGAGGCGGGAGCAAACGTACCCATGACCTGTCAGCAATGCGATGACGCTCCTTGCATCGGTGTGTGTAAGACAGGAGCCCTTTCCAGGGACGACAACAACGTGGTTCAGGTGGATGCGTCCAAGTGTATAGGATGCAGAATGTGCGTGATGGCTTGTCCCTTTGGCAACATGTCCTACCATTGGGAAGAGAATACTGCCATCAAATGCGATCAGTGCGATGGCAATCCCTACTGTGTGGAATTTTGTCCAACTAAGGCTTTGGACTATGTGCCGGCGGATGCTATAAGCCTCCAGAAGAAAAAAGAGTTTTCTGCCAAGTTTGCCAAGATAGTCCAGGAGGTGAGCGAGTGATGTTTGGGTACATGGGCAAAGTCCTGCGCGTAAATTTGTCGACCAAGAAGGTTACTACGGAACCTCTGAGGATGGATTGGGCCAAGGATTTCTTAGGAGCTAGAGGTTTGGGAAGCAGGTATTTTGTCGAGGAGGTCGATCCCAAGGTCGATCCGTTAAGCCCCGACAACAAACTCATATTCGCTGCCGGACCTGTTACCGGCACGCTTGCTACATCGGCGGGGAGATTTAACGTCGTAACAAAAGGGCCTTTGACGGGTACGATAGCTGCTTCGAACTCGGGAGGTTATTTTGGCCCCGAGTTGAAATATGCGGGCTACGACATGATAATTTTCGAAGGAAAATCTGCAAATCCGGTGTATTTGTGGATCTATAACGATCACGTAGAGCTTAAAGATGCCTCTCACGTTTGGGGCAAGGATAGCTACGAGACCACAGATACTCTTTTATCCGAGACTGATCCCGAAGCTAAGGTGGCCTGCATCGGTCCTGCAGGAGAAAAGCTGGTGCTTTTTGCCTGCGTTATGAACGATAAGCACAGGGCGGCCGGCAGGACCGGGGTTGGAGCCGTCATGGGCTCTAAAAACTTGAAGGCTGTGGTGGTAAGAGGAACGGGTGGGATAAAGGTCGCGGATAAAGAGGGATTTTTGGAGGCAGTTAGGAAGGCCCGCAAGAAGATAGCCGAACACCCAGTGACCGGCGGAGGGTTGCCGGCCTACGGCACGAACGTCTTGGTGAACGTGATCAATGCCGCCGGTGCGCTTCCGACGAGGAACTTTAAAGAGGCGTGGTTTGAGGGAGCCGATAAAATTTCCGGCGAGACGATGACCGCAACCATCCTTCTGAAAAACAAGGCCTGCGCAAGCTGTGCGTCCGCTTGCGGAAGGGTTACTAAAGCTATGGGAGAAATAGGGGAGGGTCCTGAATACGAGGCAGTCTGGGCCTACGGAGCGCAGTGCGGCGTGGACGATCTGGAAGCCATCTCCAAGGCAAACTTCATCTGCAACAAGCTTGGCATGGATCCTATAACTATGGGAAGCACTATAGGTTGTGCGATGGAGCTGGCGGAAAGAGGTTTGATAAAGGAGAAAGAAGCAGGTGTTTCACTGCATTGGGGAAACGCTGAGGCAATAGTGAAACTGACGGAAGACACGGGCTATAAACGAGGCTTTGGAGAAGAATTGGCGCTAGGATCGTACAGGTTGGCCGAAAAGTACGGACACCCAGAACTTTCCATGTCGGCCAAAAAGCAGGAGATGCCCGCTTACGATCCGAGAGCTCTTCAGGGCATGGGTTTGGAGTATGCCACAAGCAACAGAGGAGGGTGTCACGTAAGGGGATACTTAACTTCGCCCGAAGTCCTCGGCATACCCGAAAAACTAGATCCTACCGATACTGCATCCAAACCGCAGTGGGCCAAGGTCTTTCAGGATTTGACGGCTGCGGTCGATTCATTGGGCTTTTGCTTGTTTTTGACCTTTGCCTTGGATGCAGGCGATCTGGCCTCTGAGGTTGCACCTATCATCGGCAGAGAGGTAACCGCGGAAGATCTGCTCCTTGCCGGCGAAAGGATATGGAACTTGGAAAGACTTTTTAACTTGACGGCCGGCATATCTCCGAAGGAAGACACTCTGCCTCCGAGATTGCTTAATGAGCCGATTCCGGCCGGTCCGTCCAAGGGAAGGGTGAACAAGCTTCACGAAATGCTTCCCAAATATTACGAACTCAGGGGATGGAGTAAGGAGGGAATACCTACAAAGGAAAAGCTAAAAAGCCTTGGGCTGCTTGACATTGCAGCAAAATATTCGTTGTAATTTTAGCTTTACATACCACTTAAATCTGCTAAGAAAAAACTCAGGGAAGGAAGTCCCTTCCCTGAGTTTTTTTGGATAACATGCGATAGTATGTTTGACATGGACAAGGGAAATATTTGCCATAAATTATGCAGCCGAAATCAGATGGAGAGAAAAGATGATGAAAGTGTTGGCGGCCTATTTCTTGGATTTAGCGTTAGGGGATCCCGAGGGCTATCCCCATCCCGTAGTTGTCATAGGTAAAGCCGTTACCTGGCTGGAAGAGGGACTGAGAAGGCGGGCTAGAAGCTCTAGAGAATTAAAAACGGCCGGCTTCATCCTGTGTTTTTTGATAGTAGCTTCATCTTTCATCTCATCTTATGTGCTCATCCTTTTGGCCCGCTTAATACATCCTTATCTTGGAGATTTGATAGAGATTTTTATTATATACACATGTCTTGCCACCAGGGAGCTTGGCAGGGCCGCAAACAGGGTGTATGATGCCCTGATAAGGAGCGAACTTGCAGAAGCCAGGACAAGATTGTCCTATATAGTGAGCAGAGACACTCACAGGATGAACCAAGAAGAGATTTCAAGGGGCGCAGTAGAGACAGTAGCGGAAAATATATCCGATGCCATCATAGCTCCCTTGTTTTACGCATTTATAGGAGGGGCTCCTTTAGCGCTTTTTTATAAAGCGACGAACACATTGGACTCCATGGTCGGTTACACTAACGAAAAATATAAGGATATAGGATACGCTTCGGCAAAGCTGGACGATATATTGAATTTTATACCTGCCCGCATAACTGCCCTTTTGATAGTATTAGCTTCTTTTCTTATGGGCTATGATTATAAAAACTGCTGGCACGTCCTTCTCAGAGACAGGTTAAAGCATAAAAGTCCAAATAGCGCTCATGGCGAAGCGGCCGTAGCTGGTGCTTTGAACATTCAGCTAGGTGGTATTAACTACTATTTTGGAAGACTTGAAATGAGGCCGATCCTTGGCGATAAAAGAACAGAAATTTTGCCAGGGCATATAAAAGACAGCATAATGATCATGTACGCTTCCTCGATATTGGGGATCGTCTCCTTTTATGCGTTTTATGCGTTGGTTTTATTGTTTTGACGTTAACGGAGTCTTGCAATTTGCGGGGACAAGTTGAGGAGGAATGAGTATGCGCCCCTATGAACACGGTGGCAATGTTTATGACTACGAAGGCGAGTTAATCGATTTCAGCTCGAATATCAATCCCTTGGGAATGCCGAAATGCGTCTTCGATATCATAAAAAAAGCAGATCTTACTAGGTATCCAGATATAAAATATCGCAGCCTTAAAGAGTCAATAGCACAATACACGGGCATTTCTCAAGAGAGCATTATCGTTGGGAATGGTGCTTCAGAGCTCATACATCTTTTTGTGAGAACCTTTAAAGTAAAAAGACCAATCATACCATCGCCTTCCTTTTTGGAGTACGAAAGGGCTACATGTGTAAACGGCGGAGAACCCATATGCTTTAGGCTAGAGGAGAGAGAGGGTTTCAAGCTAAATTTAGGCGATCTCATTTCACATCTGCAATGTGGGGATTCTTTGATTATAGGTAATCCGAATAATCCTACCGGACAGGTAATCTCGGCCGATGAAGCGACGGATCTTTTGAAGGCTGCCGATGCTTTGAACATGCCCGTTATGATAGACGAAGCTTTTATAGAGTTCGTTAAGGAGTGCAAAAACTACGAATCCCTTTCTTTGGTCGAAAAATATGACAACTTGTTTGTCGTAAGGGCAACAACCAAGTTTTTCGGAATGCCGGGACTGAGATTGGGATACGGCATTGGAAACCCTAATCTTATTGAAAGGCTGGACAGCAACAAGGAACCGTGGACGGTCAACGCCTTTGCCGATCTTGTGGGCAGGGAAATTTTTAAGGACAGCTCCTATATAGAGGAAAGCAGGATGTATATCAATAACGAAATAGATTATATGCTTAGTGCGCTGAATAAGATAGATAATTTAGTTGCCTTTGATACGAAAGTTAATTTCCTTTTGTTAAAATCCAAATATGCGAAGGCGAGCCTGATCAAGGAAAGACTAGTCGAGAGGGGTATATTGATCAGGGATGCCTCCAACTTCAAGTATCTGGACGATCGCTTTTTCAGGGTGGCCGTCAAGCGCCGAGAAGAGAACGAAAGGCTCATAGAAGCGTTGAAAGGCATTCTGCCTTAATTTTCCCGTGGAGAGTTATTCCTTATGGAAGACCGGTACGATTTAAAGATAAGGGCGCGTTATGCTCGTAGGGTTATATCGATTGGCTTGGTATGCAATTTGTTGCTGATGATTTTTAAATTGACGGTAGGGCTGTGGGGCAAGAGCAGCGCCCTCGTGGCCGACGCCGTCAATTCCTTGTCCGACTCCATCACCGATGCCGTAGCGTTGATAGGCTTTTGTATTACCGGAAAGCCTCATGATGCCACCCATGATTTTGGCCATGCCAAGTTTGAGACACTATCCACTTTGGTAATAGGCATTTTCCTCATCGCAGCTGCCGGGTTCATATTGTGGAACAGCATAGACAAGATAATTTCCGTGGCCGGAGGAGTGTCTATAGAGAAGATAAGCATCATAGCCTTAATTCCGGCGGCCTTTACAATGGGAGTCAAAGAGCTATTGTACGTATATACTAACGGAATGGCGAAAAAGCTGGATAGCAGCACCTTGAAGCTCAAGGCGTGGGACCACAGAAGCGACGTCTTTCTCGCAGGAGGAACTTTTTTGGGTATCGCCGGAGCAGTGCTCTTGGGCGAAAAATGGCGCGTATTGGATCCCATAACAGCGGCAATTTTGGGAATGATCATATTGAGGCTCGCCATCCCGCTGGTAATGGAGAGCATAAACGAACTGTTAGAGGCTTCTCTCCCCGAGCAGGAGGAGAAGGACATTCTTGATATCATATGGAACATACCTGATGTAAGGGGAATTCATGATTTGAAGACACGTCGTTTAGGACCCCATATCGCCGTGAGCGTTCACATCATGCTAGAAGGCGGGATGACGCTTAATAGAGCACACGACATAACGGTTCAATTGGAGAGAGATTTTAAAAGGCGCTTCGGTCCCCATAGCATTATAACGATACATATGGAACCGGCAGACAGCAGGAGGTTGTCGAAAAGTTACCCGAAGCCCGAGGAGAAAGAAAGTTAAGGCAAGCCATAATGGACTCAGGAAGTTCCCCAATCCGCGTCCTTCACTGCTTGCCTTTTGGACTTAAGCCACCTCAGGGTGACAAAATACGGCTTTTTTAAAAGGGCTCAAATCCCATCTCTGTCATGAAATCTTTGTGCATTTGTTGAAGTTGGGAGTCTATTATCGACATATGCTCCGCTTCCCAGTTTGCCAGCATATTTAAGACCTTTTTTCCATCGGTATTATCGATTTTTTCGGCAGCCTTCTTGTAGAAGTTGTTGAAATCGCGCTCCAAAGCCAAGGCCATTCTAAGCAAACTTATATCGGATACGCTGGATGCGAGGGAGCTTTGAAGCTCTCCCTCTATCCAGGGTTTTCTCAAGAACTCCCGGGCGGACTCTTCGTCCATTTCTGTCGCGGCGGCAGGATCCCATTTGCCGGCGCTTTCGATTTTTTTCAGTTGATCTTGAATGAAATTGCAATGAGACAGTTCCCAATCGGCCAGATAGTTCACGAGCGATTTGGCCATGGGATCGTTAACTTTATTTTTGGCGTTCAGATAAAAATCCCTCGCTTCGCCTTCCATTTTTAGGGCAAATTCCAATATTTTTTTCTCCATTTCCAATACTATCCCTCCCTTGATGTCCTGGTTTCCTTTTAAGTATACCACTCTTTCCCTATTTAGCCTCCGGCTCTTAAGAATCGCAACCTGAATTTGCTCATAAAATCATCGTATTTATCGTCCTCGACGACAATTTTAATGCGTATGGAGATAAAGTTCATAGCGCCAAGTTTGATATTTTTAGGTTCGTCTATATGGGCATTCCAGAATGGTCCTTTGTAAACATCGGGTTCCTCTTCCTTTCCCCCCATTTGGCGAAACCATTCGATAAACTCTTCCTTTTTAATTGTCCTCATCTCAAGGAGTATCTCTTTACTCATTGTGAGACCACCTTATCGTTAAATAAAGTTAACTTCGTTATCAATCTCTATATATCACATTAACGAACAATGCAAATCCTGTTTTTGCCCTCCTTCTTTGCTTTATATAGAGCTTCGTCCGCTCTCTTGAAAATTTCGTCTAAAGATTCACCGGGATTTGCGTGAGTGAGACCAATGCTTACTGTGGGCGATATCGCTTCCAGGAAAAAAGCCTCTTCGATAATATGTTTTAACCTCTCGGCCATAGGGATCGTTTGATCGATGGAATTTTGACAGAATATCATAAATTCGTCTCCCCCCCATCGTACGAATATGTCATTCTTTCTCAAAGACTTCTTTATAACTTCTCCAATTTTTGAAAGAATCGCATCCCCCATAAGGTGTCCGTAAGTGTCGTTTATAAGTTTAAAATTGTCCAAATCGATCATTATTAAGGAAAATGGGCAGCCAGGTTCTTGATTTAAGCCTCCATTATTCGTTTTATCCAAAATGCGCTTTATATAAGCCTCTCCGGCCCACCTCACCAAAGCACCCGTAAGGCTATCGGTTGTGGCGATGCTGTAGAGATCGCTGATGATTTGTTCCTGCCTCAAAACTTTACTTTTATAGCCCGTTATGTCGACCATAACAGCTGCGATTTTAGCCGGTTCGCCCGAATCGAAGTCCTTTTCGATGGGTCTGGCTTTCCACTCCAACCAGATATACTCATCATTTGGTTTTTTGATCCTAAACTGTAGTACAAATATTGCGTTTCTTGCCAGGCATGCATATAAGCCAGATATGAAATGTTCCCTATCATCGGGATGTATCAAATTGACAAATTTGTCCAAAGAACCTAGATAAACAGTACTTTCATACCCTAATAACTGAAGTAGGGTATCGCTAATATAAATTTCGTTAGTTTTCATATCAAGTTCCATGTAGGCGATACTTCCTATCTCAAGGGCAAGTTTCAGGCGGTTCTCTTCTGCGATAAGCTTTTCCTGGACTTGTTTTAATTCGGTTATATCTATGATTATTCCGATTATTCCCAATATTTCTCCTTTATGGTCGCTTATAGCCCTTTTTCGCTCGATGACATAGTGCTTTTTGCCGTTTATAATTCTTACACTTTCGTAGGTGACGCAGTCAGTTTCTTTGGGATCAAAAAGGGGTTTTTCCTTTTCGGCGCAGGTTTTTGCATCCTCCGAAGGCAGTATTTCAAATACGCTTTTGCCAATAATATCTTCTTTTTTTAAATGCAGAAAATTTTGAAGAGCTTCGTTGCAGATCAAAATGATTCCCTTGTCGTCTTTTAGGTAAATTGGTTCCGGCAAAAGATCTATCAGGGTGAACAAAAAAATTCCGTCATAAAGCCTGTCTGAGAGAGGTTTGGCGTGTCTTTTGCGATGATTAACCACCAAAATTGTTATATATACTGAAATTGCCAACAAAAGGAGGATAACAATATGAGAAATAAGTTTAGGTCCTTCCGTCGGATTAGATGCCAATAAGGTTTTTAATATATTCATAATTGAGATTAACGAACCCCTTTCAAAAAGCATTGCAATCATACATCGGAAAGCAGCGAGCATTCGATCTGATATGAAAATTTATCCGGGTATTGATAGCGCTTCATAATTGACGAACCGGGATATCCGTAAAAGCCCGAAATTATTGCAAAAACTTTGTGCAAAAAGGTGGTATAATTTAAAAGAATTATAAATGCTTACAGGAGGGATGTAAAATGGCCCGGATGGCAGAAGCAAAATTCACCATGCCCCATATCGGTCACGAAGAGCATCTTTGCTATTTGGAAAACGTAAGATATATAGATTCTAATTTAGAGGAGTATAAAAAATTAGTCAGAAACGCCAAATTCGTCTGTCGAAGATGCGGCAGGGCGGCTGCAAAAGCTGAAAATCTTTGCGATCCTGAAGCACTGTGAAATAAATTCATTTAATGTGGCTTAAGGCGGGATAATTTATCCCGCCTTAAGCTGTCTTTTTACAGGCCCAGTAAAGTTTCGACCTCTTCCTCGTGATGCATTTCCTCACCCATTATATGACGTATCACGTGGAACGTAACGGGGTCTTTGGCTGTTTTCTGCAAGAAGTTAATGATGTCTGCATATACCCCTATAGCGCCCTGCTCGGCAACGTGGACTGCTTTCAATATGCCCTCGTAATCGGATCTGTCCTCGGGTATATCGACTTTTGGGTAATTGGCCTTTTTGGTTATCTCGTCCCAGTCGCTAATGGGTTCTCCGCCCAGCTGTATTATGCGTTCTGCCAGCTCTTCCGAGTGCTCCATTTCTTCCTTGGCAATCTCTTCGAGCTGATCAGCCACAGTTTTGGCGTGAATTCCCTTAACTAAAAGGGCGGCAGTTTTGTAATAAAAATAGGCTACAAGTTCATCGGCATAAGCTTTGTTCAACAGCTCTATCAGTTTGTCTGCATGTTCTTCGACCAGCTTCCTCGTTTTCTGTGCCATTTCTCATCCCCTCCTAAAGGCAAAGTTTTCATACTTTTATAAAAATATTTTAGCTCAAATATTTTATTTACACAACGAATTGACGAAGAGCGGGTCGAGTAAACTAAAGTTTCGATATAAGCCCTACACTGAATTTGCACATAGTGGTATACTAGAACAAAATGAAAGTGAGACGATGAGAGAGTTTAGAGATAAATCGTCAACGCGATATGCAGATAGTAAATCTGCAAGGAGGTAAGAATGATGAGTGTTGTCAAGACAGGAGTGAAGTATGTATATCGCTTTGACGAGGGTAACGCCGGAATGGTGGACCTTCTGGGCGGCAAGGGGGCTAATTTGGCCGAGATGAAATCGCTAGGTTTGCCCGTCCCAAACGGGTTCATCATATCGACCGAGGCTTGCCGTGCCTATATGAAAGAAGGCCTCGGACTGCTTGATCAGCTGTGGCCTAAAATCGTAGAGCATATGCATTATCTTGAGCATCTCAGCGGAAAGACCTTTGGAGGAGAAGAAAACCCGCTTTTGGTGTCGGTTCGCTCTGGAGCTCCCATATCCATGCCGGGCATGATGGATACCATCTTAAACCTTGGGCTTAACGACCGTACGGTTCTAGCTCTTGCCGAAAACACCAGGGATCCACGTTTTGCTCACGATTGTTACCGAAGGTTTATACAGATGTTTGCTAACGTGGTATTAGGTATCGACATTGATCATTTCGAGAAGGTTTTAAGGGAGCATAAAGAACAACTTAATATCAAATTTGATCATCAGATACCTGAAGAAAATTTGGCGAAAATAATCAGCCGTTTCAAGGAAATAGTGAAATCGGAAAGCGGAGAACCCTTTCCTCAAGATCCTTGGGTCCAGTTAAAGATGGCCATCGAGGCCGTATTTAGGAGTTGGAACAACAAACGAGCGGTAACCTACAGGAAAATTGCCAATATACCCGATGATTTGGGAACCGCTGTCACGGTAATGGAAATGGTCTTTGGAAACTTGGGGAGCGACTGTGGCACGGGCGTGTTATTTTCCCGCAATCCCTCTACGGGCGATAGGGAGCTTTTCGGCGAGTTTTTGATTAACGCTCAGGGCGAAGATGTCGTGGCAGGAATCAGAACTCCTCAACCCATAGGAGCGTTAAAGGAGGCCAGTCCACATATTTACGAAGAACTTAAAATTGTCGCCGAAAAGCTTGAAAGACATTTCAAAGACATGCAGGACATAGAGTTTACGGTAGAAAGGGGCAAGCTATATATACTCCAAACTCGAAACGGGAAGCGCACGGCTAAGGCTGCAGTAAGGATAGCATCAGACATGGTCAAGGAGGGCATAATCGATGCCCGCACAGCGGTAACCAGAGTAACGCCAAAAGAGATCGAACAGCTGCTCCATCGACAAGTCGATCCTTCGGCAGATTTATCTTCCATAGCAGAAGGTATAGCCGCATCTCCTGGCGCCGCTACAGGAAAGGTGGTTTTCAATGTAGACGAGGCCGAAGAGCGCGGCAAAAGCGGAGAACCTGTAATACTCGTACGACCTGAAACGACCCCTGAGGATATACACGGTCTTTCCAGGGCAGCCGGGTTGCTTACGAGCAGGGGAGGGCAGACGAGCCACGCCGCTTTAGTTGCCCGTTCATTGGGAATTCCCTGTGTTGTAGGATGTGAGGCGGTAAACATCGACCTTATCGGCGAGAGATTTACCGTAGGAGAATTTACCGTTAAAAAAGATGATGTAATAACGATCGACGGAACCAGCGGAAAGGTGTACACGGGAGAGGCTCCCTTAATCGAGCCCTCCATGCACGAAGAATATCTTCATCACTTCCTGGATATGGCCGACATGTTCGCCAGGCTTCAGGTGTGGGCAAACTGCGATACTCCCGAAGAAGCGAGGCAGGCTCGAAAGCTTGGCGCAAAAGGAGTCGGGCTGTGCAGGACGGAACATATGTTTAGAGAAAGCGATCGCCTTTCCATAATGCAGCAGGTTATTGTGGCGGAAAAGGCCGAAGACAGAATGGATGCATTGGAGAAGCTCGCCAGATTGCAGAAGGACGATTTCGTGGAAATTTTTGAAGTGATGCAAGGCCTTCCCATTATTGTGAGATTGTTGGACCCCCCTCTAAACGAGTTTTTGCCAAAGGGGAAGGATGTAGCCAAGAAGTTAGCCCAGCTTCGGTCCGAGGGCAGGGGAGAATCTTCAGAAGCGCAGAGACTGGAGATCCTTTTGAGGAGGATTGAAGGGCTTCAAGAGAGCAACCCTATGTTGGGCTTCAGGGGTTGCCGTATCGGCGTGCTCTACCCCGAAATATACGAAGCTCAGGCGAAGGCCATTGCTCAGGCGGCCTGCGAGCTGATTAAAAGAGGCGTTGACGTCAAGGTCAAAATCATGGTTCCGCTTGTCGCGACCGGGCAGGAGATGTGCATGCTTCGGACGAATATCGAAAGGGCAGTTGCCGAAATTGCCGAATCTTACGGAGAGAATTGGAGATGCAAAATAGGCACGATGATCGAGTTGCCAAGGGCAGCTATAGTCGCCGATGAGATAGCTGAATACGCCGACTTCTTTAGCTTCGGCACCAACGATCTCACTCAGACAACTTTAGGCGTATCCCGGGATGATGCGGAGGGTAAATTTTTGGCAGCCTACGTGCGTCTGGGGATATATACGGAAGACCCCTTCCGCACTTTGGACCGCAAAGGGGTGGGAGCCTTGATGAAGATGGCAGTCGAAAAGGGCAGAAGCGCGAAAAAGGACTTAGAGCTTGGTATATGCGGGGAACACGGCGGGGATCCGTCGAGCATTGCCTTTTGCGACTGCGTAGGGCTTGATTACGTCAGCTGTTCGGCAATGCGTATTCCCGTAGCGAGGCTTTCGGCCGCCCATTCATCGTTGGGTCTGCTAAATTAGATCTTCGACCTTAGCATCATATCGGGGATCCAGGCATGAAAAGGGTTTAATGTCGATAACGGGGGTGCCGTCTATCGCTTCCAAACCGATAAGATCTATATAGGAATTCCTCAAAGCGATCAGGCGGCACCTGTTTGTTCCTATCGAATTTGGCCTCGTCGGAGAGCAGGTTGCAAATACTCCCCGCAAAGGCCTCGAAGTATCTCCCCTCGGATGTACTAGAAGGGGAGATTTCTCAATATTGAGGTGAAACAAAAACATTACTAGGACTTCTCTTTCTTCTTCTAAACCTAACAATCCTTCTTTGAACTCGGGATATATTTCCACGGAGCATCTGACGTTGTGAAATAAATCCGGTTTGACGGGCTCCTTTATGGAGGATAAAACTTTTCCTATAGGAGAGATTTCCCACAAACCACTCACACTTGTTCCTCCTTGTCCTCGTAGGATTTTATCTGTTCCAGGAATTTAAGGTTCCTGCTCTGCTGGTATTCCTCTGGGCTAAACTTTCGGATCGGCTTGTAGGTTTCCTTAAGTAGTGGCGAGGAAATCAGATAATCTGCCGTAGATCTGTCGCAGGCAGTAGGTATGTTGTAGACGACCGATATCCTCAGCAGTGCCCTTACGTCAGGATCGTGGGGTTGAACGTTAAGGGGGTCCCAAAAAAAGATCAATATATCGATCAAGCCATCGGCAATTCGAGCTCCCAACTGTTGGTCTCCACCCAGGGGGCCCGATTTGAATTTAAAAACCGGAACTCCAAGCTCTCTTTCCAGCAAGAAACCAGTGGTTCCCGTAGAGTAGAGGTCGTGTTTCGTTAGGGTGCCTTTATTATAAAGCGCCCACTCGATGATGTCGCCCTTCATGCTGTCGTGAGCGACCAAAGCAATTCTTTTCCTGTCCACAGCTTTTCACTCCCCTTTATTACTTTTACGATATAAAATAACAGAACGTCTAAAATGCTATAATTGTTTCCGGGTGATGTCAAGTGAAAAATGGCGATGATAAGAGGGTCGAAGAGGTATTTGTACTTCTATATTCCGCGGCCAAGTGGGGTATTCTTTCCCTGTTGGCGGGTTTAATTGTAGGAGGGGCGGCTTCTGTCTTTTTGCTTCTCCTAGAAGGTTCTGTTTCCTTCGTGGGCGGACTGCCTTTTTGGCGTATTTTGCTGCTGCCTTTGGGGCTTCTTGCAAGCGCCTTTTTGATAAAGACCTTTGCCCCAGAGGCTCACGGGCACGGAACGGAAAAGGTCATCGAAGCCGTCCATTGCAAGGAAGGATATATTCCTTTAAAGGTAGTTCCCGTTAAGCTTGCAGCCACTATAACGACTCTGGCTTCGGGGGGCTCCGCAGGCAAAGAGGGTCCCTGCGCTCAAATAGGCGGAGGCTTGATGTCCTGGCTGGCAGGTCTTCTTCGCCTGGACGTAGAGGACAGAAAGAAATTGGTAGTTTGTGGTATATCTGCCGGTTTTTCGGCGGTCTTCGGAACCCCGATCTCCGGTGCGGTATTCGGGGTGGAGGTGTTGTACATAGGACAGATGCTTTATGATGTATTGTTGCCGTCTTTCATAAGTGGTATTATAGCCAGAATCGTTGCAACCAGTTTTGGCATTCCAGGTTTAGCCGGTAGAATTATCCCGATCTCGTTAGAATGGAAGGTCATATTATTATCGGTAATGGCAGGCATTTTTTTCGGATTTGTTTCAATTATGCACATCGAAATGCTTAATTATACGGAAAGCAGGTTCAAAAGGCTCGATATGTCTTGGTGGAAAAAGCCCCTTTTTGGCGGATTTTTGCTGTTGACTATGGCTTTGATGCTGGGTACCAGATATCTCGGTCTTGGCATGGATACGGTTTACGAAGCCCTTTCAGGCGCCAGAGTTCCCCTGTTTGCTTTTTTTATAAAGTCCCTTGCCATGGCGATCACCCTTTCCTGCGGAGGTAGCGGGGGTGTGTTGACCCCAACCTTTTTCGTGGGTGCGACAGCAGGAGCAACCTTTGCGCGACTTACGGGATCCGATCCGATTTTATTGAGCGTAATGGGGTTTACGGCCGTGCTCGCCGGTGCCGCTAATACCCCTATAACCGCCAGCATTATGGCCATGGAAATAATGGGTCCCCAAGCTACGCCCCTGGCTGCCATAGCTTGTGTCCTTTCCTTCGTAGTCAGCGGTCACAGGAGCATCTATCCCACACAAGTATTGGCAAGGCCCAAATCCAAGGTTTTCGAGATTCCACCCTACTCCGGCGAGCAAGCTTTTTATAAAGTTAAGATCCTATCTTCTAAGATATTTCTATCAAGATATATCAGGGCTTTAAGAATAAAGCAGAAAAACAAATAGCTAAACCGAGACTTTACTTTTCTGGTGAGAATAGGGGAGATGAATTTATCGATGAGGACGGGTCTTTATTTCGATGGCTGTAATTTGAGGGATTTAGCTTCAAAATACGGGACTCCTTTATATGTGGTTTCAAAAAGCATCATCAAAGATCGATGTCGAGAAATACGGAGAGGTTTTCTTGACCGTTACGCAAACTCTCGTGCCTATTATGCCGGGAAGGCTTTTTTGACTATTGCCATCTGTCGTTTGATAAAAAAAGAAGGATTGGGCCTTGATGTCGTATCGGGAGGGGAGCTTCACCTGGCTTTAAAGGCCGATTTTCCTACGGCAAATATAGTGCTTCACGGCAACAACAAACTTCGTCAAGAAATCGAGATGGCTATAGACAGAGGCGTGGGCAGGATAGTCGTCGACTGGGAAGGGGAATTGGATTTAATTAATGAAATTGCATCTTCGAAGGGGCGGCGTGCGTCGGTCCTTCTTAGAGTGACGCCCGAAGTGGAGGCTTTAACACATAAATATATACAAACAGGTCACAGGGGATCCAAATTCGGCATCCCTTTGGAGCGCGTGCCCTGTTTGGCGGAAAAGTCGCTCTCGATGGAGCACATTGCTTTAAAGGGCCTTCATTTTCATCTGGGGTCTCAGATAGAAGATCATAGGCCCTACGTCCAGGCCATAGATGTCGTTACTGAGCTTATGGCAAACTTAGAAAGCGATAAAGGTTTTATCCTCGAAGAGCTGGATATTGGGGGCGGTTTTGGCATCGGAACCTACGGAGATGCTTCTTCAAAACCGCTATCTTATTTTGTGGATCCTGTAATGGAAAGATTAAGGGCCAGATGTTCTGCCTTTGGGTTACCTCTCCCCTCCGTTGCTATAGAGCCCGGTCGATGGATAGTAGGTGAAGCGGGAATAACTTTATACACCATAGGAGCCATCAAGGAAATAGCAGGTTCTACTACCTATATAAGCGTAGACGGTGGAATGGCGGACAATCCCAGGCCCGCTCTGTACGGGGCTAAATATGACGCCGAAGTGGTGGGCAAGGAAGGCCTGCCAAAGGACAGAATCGTAACCGTGGCGGGCAGGTGTTGTGAAAGCGGCGACATTTTGATAGAAAACCTTTCTGTTCCAGGTGACGTCAAGCCAGGAGACCTGCTGGCGGTTTTCAACACGGGAGCATACAACTATTCTATGGCCAGCAATTATAATATGCTTCCCAAACCTGCAGTTGTTTTCGTCGAGAACGGAAAGGATTTCCTGGCCGTCGAGAGGGAAACCTACGACGATTTACTGGCCAAGCAAAGGTCGATTTGTGACGATTAAAAGCCTTTTTACAGAATTTGTCTTTTGGCTCATAAGTGAATTATAATTTAAAAATATAGGCAATTTAAAGATTATTGCGATTAATTTGAGGGGGAATGAAATTGGCTTTCGGATACAACAGAAGGGTTTTACACGTCGACTTATCTGCGGAAAGGATCGAAGTGGAGAATGTTAGCGACGAGTTTTACAGGACCTACATGGGAGGTTCGGGTTTAATAGGCTACTATTTACTTAAGATGATGAAGCCAGGCATTGATCCTCTGGGGCCGGACAACGTTTTGGTCTTTGCCCCCGGAGCTTTAACGGGCGCACCTTTAGGGGGGATGTGTCGCTTTGCTGTGGGCGCCAAGTCGCCTTTGACAAATGCCTTCGGACAGTCTGAGGCCGGAGGTTTTTGGGGGCCTGAGCTAAAGCGTGCCGGCTTTGACGGGATTGTCATAAGGGGCAAAGCCTGTAAACCGGTTTATCTTTATATAAACGACGGAGATGTGAGCATATGCGATGCCGGAGATCTATGGGGGAAAAAGACCGGCGAAGTTCAGGATGCGATAAGAGATAGACACAAAGACCTCGCCATTAGAGTTGCCCAGATAGGGCCCGGCGGAGAAAACCTAGTAAGGTATGCCTGCATAACTAATGAATTAAAACATTTTAACGGCAGAAACGGACTTGGAGCCGTGATGGGTTCCAAAAACCTCAAAGCTATCGCTGTCCGAGGTAAAAAGCAGATTCCCATAGCGGACCATAAGCTTATGTCGGAAATATCCAAGAAATTCGGCTCTACGGTAATGGAGAATCCTCTGACCAGGGGGTTGTACGAAAGCGGAACAGCGGCTTCCGTTTTGGGAAATAATGCGGCCGGGATTTTGCCGACCAAAAATTTTCGTTACGGTGAATTCGACAGGGCCGAGGCAATTTCTGCGAAGGCTATGAATGAGAAGATATTAGTGGCCAGGGAAGGCTGCTATGCCTGTCCCGTGAGGTGTAAAAGAGCCGTTAAATCGGATCGTTATGGAGTAGAGCCACGATTCGGCGGCCCTGAGTACGAGACACTTGCTTCTTTTGGATCGCTCTGTTTAGTCGATGACATAGAAGTTATAGCTAAAGCAAATCAGATGTGCAACGAATACACCTTGGACACCATCAGCACCGGGATGACCATAGCCTTTGCCATGGAATGCTTCGAGGCAAATATTTTGACCGGAGACGATACCGACGGAATAGAGCTGACCTTTGGCAACGGCGAGGTCCTCCTGGCCATGATAGAAAAGATAGCAAAAAGAGAAGGCTTTGGCGACGTTCTCGCCGAGGGCAGCAAAAGGGCCTCCGAAATCATAGGAAAGGGTTCGGAAAAGTTTGTCTTGACGGCAAAGGGTCAGGAGTTACCGATGCATGAGCCAAGGGGGAAATATTCATTAGCCTTAGCTTACGCTGCTTCCGAAAGGGGGGCAGACCATATGGTTGCTGCCCATGATACTATGGTTGCTTCAAAGGACCAATATGGTTTCAAAGAAATAATGCCTCTGGGTATTTTGGAGCCCGAAAGTCCTACCGTCTTCTCAAACTTAAAAGTGCGGACTTTTGCCTACCTTTCCATGTGGTGGAGCTTTTTTAACGCTGCAGGTATATGTGATTTCGTGCCGGTGCCTAGAAGCTCTATGCCCATAAAAGATGTCGTAGATGCCATGTGCGCCTTCACCGGATGGCAAACGAGCGCATTTGAGCTGATGAAAGTCGGGGAGAGAGCTTTGGTGCTCGCCAGGATGTTCAATGCCCGTGAGGGTTTCGATGTCAAAGAAGATACCTTGCCGGAAAGGTTGTTTTCTCCCCTCGAAAAAGGTCCTCTTTCCGGGAATTCGCTTTCTGAGGAGGAATTTCAGGAGGCGCTGCAAATATATTACGCAATGATGAATTGGGACGAAAGGGGCATTCCTACCAGAGGAAAATTGTCGGAATTGGGGCTCGACTGGATAGCGGAAGACGATGGCCAAGGTTATAGTATTTAGCGGCGATCGATTGACGGAGCATATTGTAGAGCTGGATCGGGCCGTGACGTTGGGATATATACTCAATAAAGTAAATATTTCAAGGGAAGAAGTGGGATTTGCAATCTGTCGCTCGAAGTACATCTCCCTGGATGATCTGGTGAATCCGGAAGATGAAGTGCGGATCTTTCCTCCCTTGGGAGGGGGTTAAATGTATTATGGCTCTTAATTCTCTATACGTTAAGAAGGGGTTTGAACAAAGCATCCATGAAGGGCACCCATGGATTTACAAAAATGCGATAAACAGGATCAGGGGCGACTTTACTCCGGGCGATTTAGTCGAGATCAAGGATTGGCGGGGGAAATTCTTAGGTATAGGGTATGCCAATCCCTCTTCGTACATTGTTGCACGAATCCTGACCAGAAAACAAGAAAGGATAGACGAAAGGTTTTGGCGCAAAAGGCTCAAATCTGCTCTGAACTTCAGGAGCAAGACCGGAATTGCCGAGCTTGATGCCTACAGGATGGTCTTTAGTGAAGCGGACTTTCTGCCCGGTGTAATTATTGACAAATTTGGCGATTATATAGTCTTGCAGACCCTGACGCTCGGGATGGATAGGTTCAAGGAAATCATCGTAAGGGTATTAACCGACCTCTTTCCCGTAAAAGGTATATACCACAAAAACGACGTGCCCGTTAGAGCGATCGAGGGATTGTCTCAAGAGGATTGCCTTCTCTTCGGTGAAGTGCCCGATGAAGTGATAATCGAAGAGAATGGCGTAAAGTTTTGCGTAAATATCGCCGGAGGCCAAAAAACGGGACATTTTTTGGATCAACGTCGAAACAGGGTCCTATTGAAGGATATATCAAAGGGGGCCGATGTGCTGGATGCCTTCTGTTATACTGGGGGTTTTGGCCTCAACGCTGCCAGGTTTGGCGCGAAAACTGTCTTTGGCGTAGACGTATCGGAGGATGCTGTAGCGACGGCAAGGCGCAATGCCGGCCTGAACGGATTTGACGCTGTTTGCCGATACGATGTGGCAAACGTTTTCGACCGCCTAAGGGAGTTAGAGCCAAAGGGTCAAAGGTACGACGTAATCGTTTTAGACCCGCCGGCCTTTGCCAAAAACAAAAAGGCTGTTGAGGGGGCTCTCAGGGGATATAAAGAGATCAACTTGCGAGCCATGAAAATAATCAAAGAAGGCGGTTTTCTTCTGACCTGCTCCTGCTCTCACCATATATCGTGGGATCTCTTTGAAGGGGTTATATTTGAGGCGGCGAAGGACGCCGGCAAAACACTTCGCGTTGTTGCCAGGGAGGGTCAACCGCCGGATCATCCGGTGCTTATGGGCTTTGACGAGTCGCTGTACCTCAAATGTCTTCTTCTCGAAGTTTCTTGATGATTTTATTCGGGCAAAGTGCCTTGGCCGTCTCCCTGTAATTTTGCTGAGACAGCGGCCTTTTCCTTTTTTCTTATTACGGCGACAAAATACAAGCTCAGGATGGGCAAGGCACCGATGACAGCCAACGCCCAGGTGATGCCAAGGAGGTCGCCTATAATCCCCAAAGGCGGAATCAATAGGCTTCCCAATCCCCATGCAAAACCCATGACTATAGAGCTTGCCATTGCCCTCGACTCGGGCATCCATTCTTGAGAGATGGCGCCCGTTATGGGAGTCGTGGCCTCGATTAAGGCGGCTCCCAAGGTGAAAAGCAAAATCGATATGACGCCTTTTAGCAGTGCGGCAGGGATGAGTAAAGCTCCCCCCAGAGCCATGCATAAGAAGATTATCCTGCTTTTGCTGGTGCGGTCGGCGATGTATCCTCCTATTAAAGGCGATATCGATCTTGCTATCATTATAATGAAGAGTACCTTCCCCACATCCCCGATGGTACCTCCTTTGATGGCTATGGCTATGGGCATGAAAAATTGAATGCCCTGAATCGATGTATCCCTTATTACGGCGACGCATAGGGGCGCGAAGGTTATTTTTATAGAATGTAATATGAACTTTAAGCCCTTTGTGTTGTCCGATCTGCGACTTGTCTCCTTGCTGGGGATGGAGGGGAAAAACTTAAAGACCAATACTGCATAAAGCAAGACCGGAAGGGAGGTCGCTATGGGCATGAAGGCCTCTCCCAACCTTTGGTAAAGATAGGCACCGTAAAGGGGGCTCAAGGCGCTCGCCAATATTCCTCCCATCGAAAAAATGGAAAAGGAAAAGGACAGATTTCGCGAGGATGATACGTGTCCTACCGATCCCTGACCTTGAGGATGAAAGGTAGCGCTTCCTATGGCCCACAATCCTACGAAGAAAAAGGCCAGCGCGTAGCTGGGAGACGAAGGTATAAGCGAAGCTCCCAATGCAGCAAGTATCGGGCCTACCAGGATCATCAGCGGACGCGATGTTTGGTCTGAAGCGTAGCCCAAGAGAGGCTGCAAAAAGGAGTTTATTATACCCGACAGAAAAGTCAACATGCTGGCCTGTGTTATCGACAGCCCCAGCTTCATCATCAAGATTGGGGTGAACGTAACCAAAAAGGCGGCATGTATATCGTTTATAAAATGACCCATGGTGAGAATGGCAAGTCCTTTATGGGCATTAGCTTTTAAATCACCGGTTTTCAAAAGAGCATCCCCTTTTTATTAAAATTAAATGTGTTATTATTTAAATGTAATATACCAAAATAGGTAGTTTAGTCCAGAGGAGGTGCCGAATATGCCTGTAATTACTGTCAGTGGTCCGGCTTTGAGCCTAGAAAAGAAAAGAGAATTGGTTAAAGACCTTACAGAGGCGGCGAGCAAGATCATGGATATACCTAAGGAAGCCTTTGTGGTGCTGGTCTCCGAAAATCCCCAGGAAAACGTAGGAGTTGGCGGGATGCTTTTGGCCGACAGAAAACAAGATTGTTCCGAGGAAGCCCCTGCGGAAAAGCCAAAGCGTGGGGGCTGTCGAAGGAAGAAAACAGAAGCTTAGGTTATTTGAGATCTATCCATTGCCTGGGGATAAATAATTAAAACAGCAGGATTAAGCAATCAATAACCCCCGCGTAGATCCCTCTGAGGAAGGGGAAAGCTTGCGGGGGTTATTGATTGGCATCCTTGGTCGCCATGTTTATGCAAGTTATTTTATGTTCTTGCCAGAAAAAAGAATATCACCAAAGCAGCGATGATGACATGGATTGTATATTGACGTAGTTTGCCTGTATGAATTTTAGCCACTATAGTCGGGCAGAGGATCAGGATGCCGTAAAGTTTGATTAACAGAAAATCCAGATCATAAATTTCGTGTTTTCCGGGGGTAAGGGTTTTTTTAAAGACGATAAATAATATGCCGCCGGTGAAGATTGGGATTATGGCCGAGAGTAGAGCTTCGGTCTCGAAGAAATTTCCAAAATTCATTCCCATAAAGTTTGGAAGAAGTTGGGGGCATATTCCCAAGAAGATCGTCATAAAAGCTAAAAGTGCCATTCCCGTATTTTGAAATATTCTCTTTTTGCAGGACAAAATAGGGTTATAATGTGGATCTTTTCGAACAACATCTCCTTTAAAGAAGAATCCGTAATAGCCCAACTTGCAGAAAGACAATACTGTTCCGACATTTGCTGCTTGAAGGATCCAAACTACTGGATAAAATGAAATTTCTTTTAACGATGCTTTGATCATGGCTTTGCTAGCAAAACCGCTCATGCCGGGAAAGCCCGATATTGCTAAAGCTCCTATCAAAAAAAATGCGAAAGTAACGGGAAAAGCTCTCGCAGTGCCATGACCCCAAAGGTTAAGATCTCTCGTACCGTAAGCTTTTTCAATTGAACCTATGCACAAAAACAATAGGCCCTTAAAGAGAGCATGAGCTACTGTGTGATATACTCCAGCAACGATACCAAGAGCCGTCCCAACTCCTATTGCCGAGACGATGTAACCCAATTGACTTATTGTATGATAGGCCAGCAACCGTTTAGCGTCGTGTTGGGTTATTGCTTGGATGATGCCGTATAAAGCCATTGATGGACCGAGAACCATGAGCACGTCTGTCGCAGGAAGAGAGGCCAGTCTGATAAGGCCATATATTCCTAATTTGACGGAAAAACCCGATAGGAGGGCACTAGTAGGTGTGGGAGCTTCGCTATGAACTTTCGGAAGCCAAAAGTGAAGCCCCAAAAGGGCGGTTTTAATGCCCAATCCCGAAAGGAACAGCCAAAGGAGGTTAGGAGGAACAGGGCCCATGACAGCGCTTCCTCTTTCGGTTATCATGATGGCCGCACCGACAAAGATAAGAAGAGATCCGGAAAGTTGAGTCAGCAAATAGTAAAGGGCTGTACGAAAATTTAAGGGCAGGATCATGAAAAATAGCATTATTGAGGACATTTCGAGAAATACCCCAAAGAAAAACCAGTCTCCCGAGAAGAGGGCCATACAGGAAAAGACACAAAACATCCAGGGGGAGAGGACGAAAAACCTACGTTCTTTGCCTTGTTTCTTTTCTACGTAATCCAGAGAGAATATGGAAATTGCAATTGACATAAAAAGGGCCAACATAGCCATAGACAGGGAAAGTTTATCGAAGACGAAAGAAAACTTTAATATTTCCATTGTCGCCACTGTGTCATCACCAGCCTAAAAAAATCGAAGCTAAACATGAAGCAAGCCTCATTTTGACAATATCGTAGATATGTATTCTGCCGTATCGACTGCATTGAGGCCGATATCCGAAAACAACTTCCAAAGAGACGGAACGAGGGGAACGATTCCCAAAAAAACGCAACACAGGGAACAAGCTCCTGCTATAACAAGGTTCCAGTAAGGGTTTGTTTGTCGTGGCGGCGGATCTCCTGATGAGTAAAAAAACGATAAAACACGCATGTAGTAAAAAGCCGAAATTACTGTTCCAAAGGCTATGGCCAACGCTGGAATTACATTTCCTGCTTTTGTCGCAGCGAGCATCAGGTACCATTTGCTCATAAATCCGTTAAGAGGAGGAATGCCTACTATTGCAGCAGTTAAGAGGGAAAAGACGATGACGAACCACCGGCGATGATGGTAAAGACCTCGAAGATCGTAGATGTTGCGGGTTTTCATGTCTTCGGCAATATGTCCGGCCGCAATGAAAAGCCCCACTTTCATAAACATGTGGTTGATCGCATGGAAAAAAGCTGCAGAAATGCCAGCAGCCAATCCCGTTCCAACCCCTATAAGCACGTAACCTATCTGTGCAACCGTGGAATAAGCCAATAATCTTTTTATGTCTTCTTGCCTCAATGCCATTAAATGACCGCCCAATACGGATAATGTTCCTACGACGGTGATAACTGTAAAGACAGCTGGTTTTGTATCGAGGAAGAGTAGTAGAGACAGTCTGAGAAGGGTATATATCGATACCTTCACCACGACTCCCGAAAGGAGGGCACTTACGGCCGTTTGGGCGGAAGAGTGGGCATCTGGCAACCAGAAATGCGCAGGAAAAGCTCCAATTTTAATAAAAAGGCCTATTAGCAAAGAGGCTGCAATAACTGTCAAAGCTTCATTCGGTATGCGGGGTAATGTAAGAGAAAGTACTGCCATATTTAGCGATCCGGTGGCCATGAAAATATAGGCGATACCCAGCAAAATAAAAAAAGCGCCAATCGTGCCGAGTACTAGATACTTAAATCCTGCTTCTATAGCTTGCCACGATAGGGTAAAGGCAACGAGTAGGTATGCCGCCAGCGAAAAAACTTCATAAAAAACGTATAGATTAAATATGTCTCCCGTTACCAAGACGCCATTCATTGAAGCCTGAAGCAGGAAAAAAATAACGTAATATCTCCACGGTCCCTCCTTTAAGTGTCCGTAGGAAGCTAAAAATGCCGCTCCTCCTCCTATGGCCGAAAGAAAGAGAAAGGCAGCTGATAGTTTATCTACAATGAAGACAATACCCAGCTCTGCAGGCCAACCCCCAAGAGAGGAAAGGGCGGATTGCTTCCATCCCGATATGGCTGCAGAGATTGTGACGAAAAAGACAGCTATGCCAAATAATAATATAGCCCTTTTTAGCCAAGTTTTTTTGAAAATATGGATCAAAGGGATTAAAAAAGCCCAAGTGAGGGGGATGAGTACACTCAATAGTGAAATCATCCTCGAAGACCCCTTATTTTATCCAAGTCCACCGTTTTGTAACGTTGATGTAGCTTTATTACGAAGGCAAGGGCCAAAGCCAAATCGCTTGCCCCTATTACGATTGCTGTCAAGGTAAAAGCATGGGGGAGGGGGTTTGCGGCAATACCTTCTATTGGCAAAATGGGAGGACGCCCCCCCTCCACGAAGCCAGCGGCTACTATCAGCAGTAAAACAGAGGATTCCATAAGGGAAAGACCTATGACCGTTTTAAAGAGATTTCTTTTGGATATTATTGTATATAAACCAATGCAGAATAAAATTATAGCAGTGCCGTGGCTTAACATAATTATAGTCATTTATTCTTCACCCCCGGAATCTTGGTGACCTCGAATTCCAAGAGCTTTATCATGCTGTAAAAGATAGTGGACAGCCCCGCGCTTACTTTCATGCCTATCGCGATATTTAGCAGCGGTATGGATCCGCCACTTAGAAATCTGCCTACCTCCCCCTTTGGGTAGCCAGCGGCGATATTAGAGAGAAAGCCCGCTCCTGTCCAAAGCCCTACGAATCCAATGAGAACAAACATGAGAGCTCCCGACGATTCTATCAGTTCTTTTGTCTTGGGCTTGATCATGACTGCTTCAAAGCCAGAGCCGTAAACAATACAGAAAAGGATTGTAGCGGTAGCAAAAACTGCTCCACCCTGAAAGCCTCCGCCGGGAGATATGTGTCCCATGAGCACTATCCCTGCGGCATACAATAGCAGAAAAGGAATTATAAAGCTTACTCCCTTTTTCACGATGAAGGACAATCCCGTAGAAGAGATTTTGAATTTGCTTTTGGCAAATAACATCGCGATGCCGCAAACCGACGTGTAAATTACCGACGCTTCGCCTAAGGTGTCTAAGGCTCTGTAATCGAAGAGTATGGCGGCAACTATGTTTGTTGCGCCCGTTTCTTCGGCGGCGCTTTCGATGTAATGTGCCGCAGGGCCTATTATGATTTGGGTCGGTTCAAGGGCTAGTATGCCCTTCCAGAACTGCCATCCTAGTGCAAGGCAAAGCAAGAAAGTCACAATTCTTAAAAAACAGGACTTAGACATAACTGCTACTCCTCGTCATTTTCTCGTCTGCCTTCTTTTTGTGTTTGGCTGTAGGCAACCAAAAAAAGAGACGTGATCAATCCGGAGCTAATGACAGCCTGTGTAAGCGCAACATCGGGGGCTTGAAGCGCAACAAAGGCTATTGCCAATAATACGCTAAAAACAGAAAGACTTATCACAGCACTTAAGATGTCTTTTATCTCGGATGCCACCAAAGCGGTCAAAATCAAAAAAAAGCAGATAAAGGAGTAAAGGGGGGCACTCACCGCTCGGTCTCCTCGCCGTTGTTGTTTAAATTTTCTCCATAGTCGTCTTTATAGGAGACCGTAGGCTTTATTCCGTGCAAATAGCAGGCTCTGGCAATAGCGTGGGAGGAAATGGGATTCGTGATCAGAAAAAAGAGAGCTATGAGCAGAATTTTCGCCTTGACTTGCCATGCAGGATAGTAAATAGCTGCTCCGACCAATGTCATTAATGCTCCTCCCGTTAGCGCCTTGGTTCCGGCGTGAATTCTGGTGTAAACGTCGGGGAATCTTATCATTCCCAGAGCGGATGTCATGGCGAAGAATACTCCAACCACCATAAAAGCGCATGCAATTGCCGAAGTGATATCAATATTCATCGGTGAAGTTCTCCGTGCTCAAAATACTTAGCCATTATAAGGACATCTGCGAAGGCTAAAATGGAAAAGGCCAGGGCAATGTCCAAAAAAATTCCATTTCCGAAATCTATGGCAAGTAAAGCCAGGACTGTTGTTAAAATAATCGTAAGAGCATCGGCAGCTACTATTCTGTCTGGAACCGTCGGTCCTATTATGACGCGCCAGAATCCCATGAGAGAAGCGATCATCAATCCCCAGAGGGCCAGTCTTATCATTCCATCATCCTCCTTAGTCGTTCCTCGAGCTCTTTGACTTCTTTGCGCACCGCGTCCGCATCTAAGGTGCGAAGATTTATGGAATGGACGAATAAATTGTGATGCGCTAAATCAATGTCGACAGTCAAAGTGCCAGGTGTTAAAGTGATCTGGTTTGCCAAGATGACCAAAGTTGTTTTGTTTCTAATTGAGGTTTCAAGTTTGACGACGCCAGGTTTTAACTCAATATGCGGTTTTAAAGCTAAGAGGGCGACCTGAGCGGTAGCCAGGAGAATATTTAAGACATATAAGGGAAAAAAGGTAATTGCTTCCCTAAAGCGAAAGTGCAGAGGCGGTTCTTTGTGGCGATACAACTCGTGTACAGTGGGGAAAAAGGACAGGTGTGAAATTCGGGTAACGACAAAGCTCAAGGCCAACCCAACAACCAGAGCAGGAAGTTCTAACTTCCATGTAAAAAGAATCCAGAATAAAAAAAGAACCATGAAGAGCAAAATAGATTTTTTACGATAGGTCTCCATATTACAGCTCCTTTTCTATCTAGAATTTAAAGGAGTTGCAGGAGCATACGATTGACAATACAAAAATATTACAGGCTATGAGAAATTGTTGATAAGGTGGATCACAGACAATCCCTTTGAATATCCTTTTGCAATTGCCGCCGCTATTTTAAGCCTACTAAAATTAGGTAGCAAAAAATCAATTAATTAACCTTTGTTGCTATAGGACATTAAACGAGCAGGTACGATCTTATCATGTCCTAATTTTTGAAGTCAACCCCTTTTGGGCTATATTTCAAATAATGCACCGGCTTTGCGTCGACGAATAAAAGGTTCCTGAAAAATGGTCTAAAATGATCTAACAAATAACATAAGGCGCATTTAAGCTAATGGCATTCAAAAAAGTGACGCCGGATCGACGGCATTTCCTAAAAGATAAAGCCCAAAGTGCAAGTGTGGGCCCGTCGCCCTTCCGGTCTGTCCGGAAAGAGCAATAACTTCTCCTTTTTGTACAAATTGGCCTTCCTTTACGGAGATCTCGGATAAATGCATATAGCAGGAAATGACTCCGTTCCCATGGTCGACGTACACGCTCTTTCCGCCGAAGTAATGATCTCCTGTAAGGGATACAACTCCGTCTGCGGCGCATTTTACAGGCGTTCCGACGGCTGCCCTGAAGTCGATTCCCCGGTGGGGATTTCCTGGGGTGCCGTTGTAAATTCTTTTAAATCCGTAGGGTGATGTAACGATCCCATTAACGGGACGTTGTAACGGCAATTCCCAATGTCGTCTGAGACTGACAACGTTGATGATATCTCTTACCAATTTCGATTCCTTTTCTATCCTTTCCAGGGCTTCTTTGGGAGGCGTTGCCATAGCTTGCGGTACCTTCAGTTCCTGGGTCTGATAAGATTTTGGCTCCACCTTTACATCATGCCGCAGAGTCCAAAATTTACCTCTTTCGTGATATCTCACTATCAGTTCGTGAACGCCGGGACCTGTATCCTTTACATCTGTTCCCAAAAGCATACTCGCTTCATATTTGTCTTCCGAAAAGGTGACATTTAATGGACCTTCTTTGTCAAGCCAACGAACAGTGACGTCGGTTAAAGGGTAGGGCGAGACGAGACGCATTAAGAAGGGTTCCCCCAGGCGCGTCGCATAGGTGCATTTAAGTTCTGCGGCTTCCGCCAGCGTAGATAAGACTAAAATCGTTATAAAAGTACTGTATAATATATTTTTTATCTTTTTATTCAAAATATTATTCAAAATATCGACCCCCCAAAAAAATTAATGTCGCCATATGTGCAAGGGAAATGGTAACATACTTGTAAAAGATATCAAAAAACCGTTATGTAACGCTGATTGAGAAACCAATAAAGATAATTGGAGGTAAAATGATGAATTATCGTAATGAAGACAGAACTGGAAGCCGCTGGCCGGGCGGGCCATCCCTTAACATGGGCTGCGGAGTCGTTCTGCCCATCGTTATTTTGGCCGTTATCTTAGGTTTTGTTCCCTTTGTTCGATTCTATACGGATTTTATCTGGTACGATGCCCTCGATTACGCTGCTGTTTTTTGGAAAAAGTTCTGGCCTCAATGGCTGCTTTTTGGATTCGTTTTCATATTTTCCCTGGGTATCATCAGATTTAGCTTAATGCGGGCAAGGAAGACGGCCTTGGAAGCTGTGGTCTTTTTCGATTCCCCCTTGAACCTGCCTCGGGTAAAGATGTTGATCAACGCCTTTGCCCTAGTTGTTGCTATTGCTTTGGCCTTCGGGGCAAAGGATCAGTGGGCGATGGTCTTGAGGTTTTTGAATCGAATGCCCTTTGACACAAAAGATGCAATTTTCAATAAGGATATTGGATTTTATATATTTCAATACCCCTTTTATAGGTATGCACAAAGTCTTTTGTTTAAAGTCTTTTTGATTTCGTTGATAGGTACGGCTTTCATCTTCTTTATCGCCAGAGCTCAGGGAAGAGTTGACATGGAGTCCTACAGACAAATCCCCCTTTCGGCGCGAGAGCGGTTGCAATTGGGAATTTTGGCCGGCATTTTAATGCTTTTATTGTCGTTGGGGTATTGGCTTGACCGTTACGAACTTCTCTTTTCTCCCCAGGGCGTTGTCTACGGAGCGGGATATACGGACTTGCATGCTCGTCTGTTGGCCTTAAACGTCCTTGCCACAGCCGTCGCCGTCATCGGGCTTTTTCTCCCCATAGCTGCCAGACGCAAAAGCTGGAAGTTCATAGCAGTCTTGATTGGAGTATGGATCGTTGGAACAATTGGTTTGCGGGGCATATATCCAGGGGTAATTCAAAGATATGTAGTAGAGCCCAACGAATTTCAGCGGGAAAGCCCTTACATAAGACATAACATCCTGGCCACGCAACGCGCATACGGGTTAGACGATGTAGTAGTGCGCCATATCACTCCCAAAGACGGAGTGACGGTGGAAGATTTTAATAAAAACATCGAAACCATAGAGAACATAAGGTTGTGGGATTACGGCCCCCTGCTTAGAAGCTACAAGCAACTTCAGGAAATTAGGACCTATTACGAATTCCCCGACATCGACATAGATCGCTATTATTTACAAGGCGAAGTGCCCAGGCAGGTGATGCTCGCCGCAAGGGAATTGGACGTTCGGCAGCTTCAAAACCCGACATGGGTGAATATGCATCTCGAGTTTACCCATGGTTATGGTATAGTAATGAATCCTGTCAATGAGGTGACTCCGACGGGTTTGCCCGTGTTTTACGTTCAAGATTTGCCTCCCAGGACGACCATTCCCCTTTCCATTGAATATCCTCAAATATATTACGGAGAAATGACCGATTATTATGTTCTGGTAAAAACGACGGTTCAAGAGTTCGACTACCCCGCTGGAGACGAGAACGTCCGCTCCACCTATGAAGGCAGCGGAGGAGTTCCCGTTAATTCTTTATTACGCAGGTTGGCATTTTCCGTTCGCTTTGGCGATACTCAAATTCTTTTTACCGACGTAATCACGTCGGAGAGCAGGATCATGTATTACAGGAATATACTCGAAAGGGCTAAGCGCATCGCGCCCTTTTTGCTTTTCGATCAAGATCCCTACCTTACAGTGATGGGCGGAAGGCTTGTATGGGTGATGGACGCTTACACCATAACCGACAGATATCCCTATTCGCAGCCAACACTTCTATCGACCAAAGCCGGAAAGATGCGTTTTAACTACATCAGAAACAGCGTAAAAGTTCTGGTTGATGCCTATGACGGTAACGTTGAGTTTTACATTTCCGATCCTGAGGACCCTTTGATCCTCAGTTGGAATAAGATATTTCCCGATCTGTTTAAGCCCCTGGAAGAGATGCCTTCCGAGTTGATCCTCCATCGACGTTATCCCATGGACCTTTTTCAAGTGCAGGCTCAAATATTTGCCGTGTATCACATGACGGACCCAAACACCTTTTACAACAGAGAAGACGTCTGGTCCTTCCCCACGCACGGAGGATCGCTGGCATCGCCCTATTATATCGTCACGAAGCTGAGAGAAGAGGAGAGGGCTGAATATGTTTTGGTCACGCCCTATCTCCCCACAGGAAAAAACAATATGATTGCCTGGTTAGCGGGGCGTTGCGATGGAGATGCTTACGGTCAGCTGGTGGCCTATGTGTTCCCGAAGCAGAAACTGATTTACGGCCCCCAGCAGATAGAGGCATTGATAAATCAACATCCCGAGATATCGGCACAGGTTTCCTTGTGGGGACAGAGAGGCTCGGACGTAATATTTGGAAGATTGCTGGTGATCCCTTTGGACGATGCAATTTTGTACGTGCAACCTCTCTACTTAAGGGCAGAAAACAGCGATCTTCCCGAACTTAAGAGGATAATCCTTGCGGCCGGTGGCCGCGTAGTTTGGGGAGAGCGCTTCGATGACGTAATTAGCGATTTATTTGGAATTGTGGACGAAAGGGAAACCAAAGCGGCAGAATCTCCTTTGTACAAATCTGAGGACTTGCCTGAAGGCGGTACCCTCGGGGAATTAGTAAGGAGGGCTAGGGAAACATACAATGAAGCAGAAGAAGCATTGCAAAGGGGCGATTGGGCAGGGTACGGAGAAGCTTTAAAGCGCCTGGAAGGCTACTTGCAGCACCTGGACGATTTGACGAGACCCTTACATGAAGAGGAGATCGGAGATGAATATAATTTAATTGATTGAGTTTTCTTGGAAAATTAATGTAGCGTGTTGTTCCAGAAATGTGATATCATTATCCAAAGGGTTGATAGGGGAAGCTATGGATATACAAGTTGAGGAGGGGAGATATAAATGGGAAAAGTAAAGGTATCTGTCGTTAAGGCAAACGGAATAAAGGGAAACGGGGAATTTATGGCCGGCAAATTTGTGAGATACGATGAAGACGTAGCAGCGATAAAGGCGGCGGTCAAGAAAGCCGTGGAGCTGTCCCTGGGAAGCATCGATGCCATAGTTAAGCCAGGGGATAGGGTATTGGTTAAGCCCAATTTGGCATTTCAAGCACCTCCTGAAAGTTTTGCCGTAGTAGATCCCAGAACGGTGGAAGCAGTAGTGGCTTTCCTTAAAGAGGAGTCCAAAGCTGCTGAAGTTTGGGTAGGCGATAATCCCTCTTTAGGGCTTCACGTTGGCAAGGCAAAACCAGCCTTCAAGGAATCGGGTATGGAAGAGGCAGCGATTCGCGGTGGGGCGGATAAGGTTATCTACTTCGATGAAGAATCCACTGTTGTCGTGGAAATCCCGGAAGGAAAGGTATTTAAAAAAGCCGAAGTCTTTAGACCTGTCCTGGATGCAGATGTCGTCATTAACTTACCCAAGATGAAAGTCCATATTGGAGGGACCGTTACTTTAGGCATAAAAAATTGGAACGGCATCGTTCCTAACAGGCACCCAAGCGGACAGCAACAGGGTGCCCACAGGATAGACCTTGGCCAGAAGCTGGCCGATATGCTTCGAATCAGAAAAGCTGATCTGACCATAGTAGACGGTATTATAGGCATGGAGGGACAGGGACCGCATGCGGGAACGCCGATCGAGATGAATTTGATAATAGCGGGTAGGGACACGGTGGCCGTAGATACAGTCACTTCGTATATCATGGGTTTTGAACCAGGGGAAATTCCGGCCGTTAGGATAGCTGCTACAGAGGGACTCGGAGTGGGTGATTTGGCCTCCATCGAAGTGGTGGGAGAAAAGCTTGAAAACGTCAGAAAGTTCTTCAAGCGGGCCAACGATAATCCTGTGGGAGTGTACAAAGGTCTGACGGTTCTTATCCAACAGACCTGCCCCGGATGTTATGTTTATCTGCGCGGTGCTTTAGATTCCTTCAAGAATACGGGTATAGACGTAGAGAAGATGGTGGCGGAGAAGGGCGAGTGTGTATTTATCGCGGGCGGAGTGCCTGATTTTGATCCTTTGTGCGCCGAAGGCAAAAATCTGTTTGTGCTTGGCGATTGCTGGAAATACTTCCCTTCCAAGGAAAAGGTCGAAGAAGCGATGAAGCTTGCAAAGAAAGTCTTTACATACCCAGGTTGTGCTCCCGTTTATGTCTTCTCAAAGGTAAACAGCGATCTTCAGGCCTTAGCTAAAGGAAAGGCGTAAAAACTCAATGGCTCAAGGCCAGCCTTGAGCCATTGAGTTTTTGGTATCACATCGACAATTCCTATTTTTGAAGAGAGAATAGAGAAGATAAAATAGGAAACTAAAGCAATTATCTTGGGAGGTGATGTCTCAGGATAGAGCTTTTTGGTTGTTTCCTTGCGGTTTTGTACAACATTTTGAGAGGAGGTTACAAAGGTGAATTTTGTTACGCTTCTTGCTTCTTTCGGTGGTGGAATATTTGGTGCGGCTTTAGGCGGGCTGCCTGCTTTCGTGTTCACCGGTTTTGCTGTTTTGGTTGGAGCAGCAGCTGTGCTTGGGGGGTCTTCCTTTGACTTTATTTCTAATGTAGCTTTTGGCCCTGTCTTCGGCCCTCACGTCGCCTTTTGCGGGGGTGTTGCCGCTGTTGCCTATGCCGCTAAAAAGGGCATACACGGAGCAGGTAAGGACATAGTCTCCGGAGGGGCGGGGTTCAAGGATCCCATGGCATTGTTGGTGGGTGGCCTCTTCGGCATTTTAGGTTATCTTTTGGTTTCTGTCTTCAATACAATTTTCCCAGCTGGCTTCACCGATAATATAGCTTTAACGGTGTTTTTGTCGAACGCCATAGCGCGTTTGACCTTTGGAAAAACAGGACTATTTGGTACGTTGAGCGAAGATGCACAGGCCCGAGGTCGATTTACACCGGGAGGAAACGACGTGTGGGTGCCCCACCAGCAGGATTTCGGTCAACTTTTTATAATTTCTCTGGGAGTTAGCTTAGTAACAGCATGGTATGCTCTTACTGTTATAGGAATAAATGAAGCATACTTCCCTGCGGCAGCCTTTGTAGGATTCGGCATCTCGGCTGCAAGTTTGGTGTTCCTCTGTTTTGGGATAAACGTTCCAGTTACGCATCATATGACGATCATCGCTTCATTGGCGGCTATTTTCAGCGGTTCTTTGTTCATTGGTGCCTTGATGGGCGTAATATCAGCCTTTTTAGGTGAATTTGCCTCTCGTACCTTTTTCATACACGGCGATACCCATATAGACCCTCCTGCGACGGCTATTTTTATAATGACCTTCGTTTTATGGGTGATCTTTTAGGCGGATAATTTAAAGCGATATAATTTGGCAAACAAAAAACAAGACAGCATCCATTTTTTCGTTGGATGCTGTCTTGTTTTTTTATGTGTATATCCTTTTTGCGATCGCCTCAATTTGAGCAAAAAGTACGACAATATATCTTTACAAAGAATCATTTTAAATTGAGAAAATAAAATCCGATTGGACATGTTTATCGTTTCATAGTATATTTAGTATTACATACAATATTATTGTATGTAATACTATGTGGGGATTTAACCTGGCAAAATTCCTGAAGAAAGTTGGAGCGGAACTTATCGTGACCGATATCTTCGAAGAAAACGTAAAAAGAGCGGTGAACGAACTGGGCTCAAAGGCAGTAAAACCCGATGAGATAATCGGTGCAGATTGTGACGTATTTGCACCTTGTGCGCTTGGAGCAATCATCAAGGATGACACCATAAATAAACTAAAATGTAAAATAGTAGCAGGTTCTGCCAATAATCAGCTCAAGGAAGAAAGGCACGGAGATATTTTGCAACAAAAGGACATTCTTTATGTGCCGGACTATATCATCAACGCCGGAGGCGTAATTAACGTCGTTGCGGAGCTGGAGCCGGGCGGATACATAAAGGAAAAAGCCACAAGAAAAGTCGAAGCCCTGTACGATGCTGTTTTGGAGGTAATAGAGATTGCAAAGAAGGAAAACATACCAACGTACAAAGCAGCGGACAGGCTGGCTGAAAATAGGATAAATTTATTGGCAAAGGTAAAAAGCACATATATAAAATAGCATTAAAGCACAGTTAACTAAAAAGAGAGCAGGTTGGCTTGCCTGCTCTCTTTTTAGTTGGCTATCGATAGAGCCTGAATCAGGCGTTTATCCTTAGGTATTTGAAGCGCTCTACTTGTTCTTTTATAGCTCTTTCTACGGGTATGCGTTCCATGCTCGATGCGCCAAAGAATCCCACGATGCCTTTGGTGTGGGCGAATATGTACTCGACGTCCTCGGGTTCAGCGATGGGTCCTCCGTGGCATATTACCATTACATCCGGGTTGACCGATTTCGCTGCGTCATGTATGTCTTGAACGCGTTTTGCTGCTTCCTCGAGGGTCAAAGCTGTCTTGGCTCCTATGCTTCCCTTTGTGGTCAACCCCATATGGGCAACTATAACGTCAGCGCCTGCCTTTGTCATGGCGATGGCTTGTTCGGCATCGAAGACGTAGGGGCAGGTGAGCATATCCAATTCGTGGGCCATTGCAATTGCTTTAACCTCAAGGTCGTAGCCCATTCCCGTTTCCTCCAAATTCTGCCTGAAGACTCCGTCGATCAGTCCTACAGTCGGAAAGTTTTGAACGCCGTCAAAACCCATCTCCTTGAGCTCTTTTAGGAATACTTTCATGAGCCTGAAGGGATCGGTTCCGCATACTCCCGCTAAAACGGGGGTGTTTTTTACGACGGGAAGAACTTCAGAAGCCATTTCCACGACTATGCCGTTTGCGTCGCCATAGGGGAGAAGCCCTGCCAACGATCCTCTTCCTCCCATACGATATCTGCCCGAGTTGTATATTATGATTAAGTCAGCTCCGCCGGCCTCCGAAAACTTGGCGGAAATCCCGGTTCCCGCACCACAGCCCACTATTGGTTTTCCTGCAGCTACGTTTGAACGCAACCTTTTCAAGGCTTCCTCTCTTGTTATGAATGGCATTTCTATTCACCTCCAGATTTATTTACCTGATAAAAACTCATACATTTTGTCCGTCACGGCCTTGGCAAATATTGGGTCATTTATGTTGGCGTCGATTTCGATAAGGGGAATGTCTTTTCTCAAATTTTGCTTCAATGACTTAAGGAGCGCTTCGTTTGCCTCGGGCCACCAAAATTCTCCTCCCGGCGAGTCAAGTTGCGATAGGCCCTTTAGAGGAAAGAAGATCGCGGTCGGTCCCTTTGAATGGTTCAGCCTTTGAGCCATTATCTCTCCGAGTTTGGCGTTTTCCTCAGGAGTGGTACGCATCAAGGTTACATTCGGATTCCATGGGTAAAGTTTTCTCTTTTTGTACTTTTCGGGAACTGTGTCGATGGCCCAAAAATTCACCATATCAAGACATCCGGGTGCTACGACTTGAGGGATGCCCTTCAAGCCTGCTGTCGTAAGCCTCTTCGGGCCCGCCGACATCACTCCTCCGCAGAGCTCATCGGCCAACTCCGTGGTAGTCAAGTCCAGAGCTGCCACGAAATAGTCGTTTTCGATCAAGTCTTCCATTGTCATTCCACCGGTGCCGGTCGAGTGAAACACCATGACTTCGTAATCTTCTTTTTCCATTATCTCCTTGCATTGATTGATCAGCTGGGTCGTATTGCCGAACATGGAGGCTGCTATCAATGGTTTGGTTGCGACTTCGGGGACTTCAGTTTCGAGCATTCCCGTGAGGGCTCCTGCTGCTCTGGAATAGACGCCTGCGCTTATCGCGTTCACTCCCGCTACGTCTACAATTGAAGGAATCATTACTATGTCCTTGGTCCCGACGTAAGGCTTAGTATCGCCCGATGCCACAGTAGATACTAACACCTTTGGAATTCCGAGGGGGAGAGCTCTCATTGCAGCAGATATTATGGCCGTTCCTGCGGATCCGCCCATACCAAATAGGGCGTCAAGTTGCCCCTCTTTAAAAAGCTTTTTCACGATTTCAGCAGCACCCTTTGTCATAACCGCCATGGCGAGGCCTTTGTCGCCCTTTCCTCTTAAAGAAGCTAAACTTTCTCCGCCTGCCTTTGCTACACTATCGGCATCTATGTCAGGTTTGAAAGAAGGATCGCCTATCACCCCTATATCTACGACGATAACTTTAAAATCCTCCGCTTCGATTCTTTTCTTGACAAAGGCGTAATCCTCACCCTTTGTATCCAGTGCGCCTATCATGACCACATTTTTTGCCATTTGTTTCACCGCCCTCCTGTTATAGTTTTTTCTTAAGGTGGTAGTGTTATTATATGTTATAAAGCTCCAAAAAAATACTCGAGAAGGAGTGGTGTGAATTGCTTTTGAATGAAGAAAGAAACTTATTAGTGGATTATGGCAAAAAACTCATAACGGCCGGACTTACCAAAGGGACGGGAGGAAACATAAGCGTTTTTAATAAAAGAGAAGGTTTAATGGCCATCTCTCCCAGTGGGATGGATTATTTCGAGACTAAGCTTGAGGATATCGTTTTAATGAATCTTGATGGCAAAGTAGTCGATGGCTTTAGAAAACCCTCGAGCGAATGGAGGATGCACCTGATTTTCTATCAGAACAGAGAAGACGTAAAAGCTGTAGTCCATACGCACTCCATGTTTGCCACTACCATAGCAACCTTGCGTTGGGATGTGCCTCCCGCCAGTTACCTTATAGCCTATGCGGGAAAGAAGGTCCCCTGTGCACCCTACGCTACCTTCGGCACGCAGGAGATAGCCGACGCTGCGTATAATACGATGGGCAAAGAATACAACGCCGTTCTGTTGGCTAATCATGGCCTTATAGCCGTTGGCCCCGATATGCCTTCTGCCTTCGGTATCGCAGAGATAATTGAGATGGTTTGCGAAATCTACTATAGGGCCAAGTGCGTTGGTGAACCGACGATACTCTCCGATGATGAGATGGATCTGATGTTGGAAAAGTTTAAGACCTATGGGCAGAAGTGAGTGATGCGAGATGAAGTTTCTAGTTGTAGGAGATGGCTTCGTAAAAAGCTTTCTCTTCGTAGATGTGTTTAGGAAGTATTTTCCCGATGCGGAATTTGTCGAACACGAAGTCCCTTGGCCCAACGAACCATTTTACGATACCGATGAAGTAAAAGAGTGTTCTGGCACCCCTGATGAGCTGATGCCTCTAGTCAAGGATGCAGATGTCTTAGTAGTCGATACGGCGCCCGTTACCGAAGCTTTATTACAAGCTGCTTCAAAACTAAAGGCAGTTGCGTGTACACGGGGAGGTCCCGTCAACGTCAACATAAAAGCTTGTACCTCAATGAAAATTCCGCTTTTCAATAGTCCCGGCAGAAACGAATCGGCAGTGGTCGAATTTACTGTTGGCGCAACGCTGGCTTTGATGAAAAACATGGCTTTAGGACACTATGAGTTAAAACGTGGGATATGGAGGGGCGACCTATATCTTTACGACAAGGTCGGCCCGGAACTTTCCGATCTTACTGTCGGCATAGTGGGCTACGGAAAAGTAGGGCGTAACGTCGCAAAGATGTTTTCCCTATTTGGATGCCAAGTTTTAGTTTACGATCCCTATGTAACGCCTTCAATTATTGAAGAAGAAGGACACAAAAGCACAAGTTTTGAGGAGCTTTTGAAGACGGCAGATGTGGTCAGTTTGCATGTCAGGCTTTCCCCCGAGACGGAGAAGATGATGGATGGAAGTAAATTTAACTTGATGAAGTCCACTTCTTATTTCGTCAACACGGCAAGAGGCGGCATAGTGGATTACGATGCCCTCTACGAAGCTTTGGCGAAGGGGAAAATAAAGGGTGCCGCTTTAGATGTGTTTGATCCCGAACCGCTGCCCCCCGATCATCCTTTGACGAAGCTGGATAACGTCCTGTTGACGCCCCACATCGCAGGGGCGTCGCAAAAAAGTGCGATCAGGGGCATTGAAACGGTCGCCGGATCGCTTTATTTGTATTTTGATAAGGGAGAGCTAAAAAATTGCGTCAATAAAGAAATATTTAGCTGATTCGCTTGATCTTTAGTGAAAACCGAGTGAGGAGGGATAGGGATGAAAAAGTTTTTGATAGGGATCGATGCGGGCACATCTATGGTCAAAAGCGTGGTTTTTGACGAAGAGGGCAATGAGCTGGCAGTGGCTAGGCAAAGGACTGCTGTGTTAAACCCAAGGCCAAATTGGGACGAACAGGATATGAACGAAGTATGGGAAGCCGTAGTCAAAACTATTAAAGAGGCCGTCACAAAAAGCGGCGTCCCCGGCAAACAGGTATGCGCCATGGGAGTGACGGGACAAGGAGATGGGTGTTGGCTCATTGACGAAAAGGGCAATCCGGTGCGTCCTGCCATTTTATGGTCAGACGGAAGAGCGGGAGATTTAATTGCAAGATGGCAAGCGGAGGGCATAAGCGATAAGGCCTATAAGATTTTGGGCTCCGTTCTTTTTTCTGGGGTTCAGGCTGCAATAATTAAATGGCTCGACGAAAACGAACCGGAGTCTTTGACAAGATCGCGATGGGCCTTGTACTGCAAGGATTGGCTAAAGTACAAATTAACCGGTGAAATCACTACAGATGAGACCGACGGATGTGTTCCGCATTTTGATATAGCTAAACGCAGATATTCGGAAGAATTGTTGAAGATGTACGGGACCTTAAAGTATGAATATTTACTTCCCCCTGTAAAAGCTCCCCTTGAAAATCATGCACCCCTTAGCCAAGAGGCGGCTTCGCTTCTAGGGCTTCCGTCGGGCATACCGGTAATAGGAGGACCCTTCGATGTGATCGCCACGGCTACCGGCGTGGGTGCTATACACCCTGGCGATGCCTGCTCCATAATTGGTACCACATGCTTTAACGAGGTAGTAATGGACGGTCCTTATATAGAGCCGATGAACGTTGGATTTACAATGTGTCACGGATTTTCCGGACTGTGGGTGAGGGCCATGGGAGTCATGATGGGAACGCCCAACCTCGATTGGATTTTGGCGCAGGTGGGGAGGCCCTACGAAGAGGAAGCCGCAGAAAGAGGTATGTCCTTCTACGATGTGATAGAAGAGCACGTGAAAAAGCTTGAGATAGGAGCCGGAGGAGTGGTATATCATCCCTACCTTAGCGCTAGCGGCGAAAGAGCCCCCTTTGTCAAGCCCACTGCCAGAGCCCAGTTTTTCGGGATCACCGCTACTCACAATAGAGACAATCTTGTAAGAGCGGTATATGAGGGCGTGGGATTTTCAATGATGGACTGTTATCAATACATCCCCATGAAGGTAAATCGAGTAAGGATATCGGGGGGCGGTGCCCAAAGTGCCTTTTGGTGTCAGCTTCTATCGGACATGACCGGGCTTCCCCTGGAAGTGCCTAAAGGTTCCGAGTTCGGAGCCAAGGGTACGGCTTTAGTCGCAGGGATAGCTGTCGGTTTATACAAAGATATCGAGGATGCCGTCAATAAAACAGTCCAATTAGAGAGACAATACCAGCCAGATGTGGAGAAGACGAAACGGGCAAGGGCCTTTTATACGTTGTATCGACGGTTGTATGAACACGTGTGGGACGATTGGGATCTTTTGCAGGACATACTGACACAACGTTTCTAACCTTGAAATTATTTGTCAAAGGGACAAAAGGGGATATCTCAAGTGCCTTTCCTTTTGTCCCTTCAAAAATAGCGAGATCGCATGAATGTATGAATGAAGCGATGAGAAAATATATAACAAGAATTACTTGGCAGAAATATATACAAAAAGATGGTGTTAGAGCTCTTGCCATCGGAGTGTTTTCATACTGCTTGAAATATTGCCCACGGTGAGGTTCTGTGATGCTATGGAAGTTCGTTTTAAGGGAGTTTTGTCGATATTCTAACCATTCGACACCTTTTTGTATATAAAAGCTAGACCAATAGAGAGGAGAGATAACCGTGTGTGATACTTGGGTGGCTTTAAGAGATGCAACAGCTTCGGGCAGTGTAATATTTGGGAAAAACAGCGACCGTCCTTTTTTCGATTGTCAACCCCTAGTTCTTCATTCTAGCCGTGAGTGGCCAAGGGGTAGCGCCATACAATTAGAATATATTTCAATTCCACAGGTTGATATGACCTTAACAACCTTGGGCTCGAGCCCTTATTGGTGTTGGGGATATGAAGAGGGGATAAACGAGTATGGTGTTGTGATTGGCAATGAAGCCATATTTACCAAAGGGTTTAGGGATTCAGCTAAAAAGTACCAGATTGGCAAAGGGCCCGATCTTGGTTTGACGGGGATGGATATTGTACGTTTAGCATTAGAAAGGGCTATAAGTGCAGAAGAAGCTATTTATGTGATAGGAAAATTGGTGGAAGAGCATGGCCAGTTCGGTTCCGGCGTTCCTTCCCAGGATCATGTTCAGGGAGGTTATGATAATTCCTATATAGTTGCAGATAGAAAAGAAGCATGGATTGTAGAGACAGTCGGTAAAAGATGGGTGGCCAGAAGGGTTATTGGCGGGATTGCTTCGATATCTAATGAGCCATCGATAAGAAATCATTGGGATGCAGGTTCATCGGATATCGTGGACTATGCTATTATGATGAAGTGGTGGCCTGAAAAGTTAAGAGGATCTTTTGATTTTGCCAGGGCGTATATCGATGATATGAATTCAAGACAGGTTTCACACATTAGGGCACAAAGAAGCAGAGATATACTTAAACAGAGTTATGGCAGGATCGATTTATCTGTCATGAAGACAATAGCGAGAGATCACTATGAGGGAACATTTTTAGAAGGTCCATATTTTGACGCAGCTGATCCAGATTTCCAGAGTATATGTATGCATGTTTCTCCTACTGGATTTACGTGGGGCAATACTTCAAGTTCCTGTGTTGCTGTGCTTCCTAAAAATGACGATGATATACCTGTTTTTTGGTGGGCTCCGGGACCTCCCTGCAATAGCTGTTATGTCCCCTTTTTCGTGGACGGATCGGCGTTGCCAGAAACTGTAAGCGAGGCAGGTTCTTTTGGAAAGGTATTAACTCCTCCTGTCAGTGCGACCGAAGACAGTTTTTCCCCTAAGTCCTATTGGTGGCTTTTTAGAAGGTTGATGGACCTTACTAAAGGAGATCCAATAGCGAGCTTGCCAGGATATTACGACGAAAGAAATCCTGTTGTGCGATCGTATTTCGACGAATTAGAGTCTTCTTTTGAGCAGGAAGTACCCGAAATAATTGAAAGAGCACAACGAATTGGTGGCAACGACAAGAAGGGCAGAGCCGAAATCTTTGATCAGTTTACAGCCCAATGTGTGAAGAGAGTGGTAAGTGTATTGGAAAAACTACTACATAATTTTTCATCATGATGTCATGGCTTGCGGATAAATATTAAATAATATGAAATAGTTCTAAAAAGCGCTCAGGAGGCTTTTGGAAGTTAATTGTAGAGAAAGATATTTGGCTATAAAGAAAGCCAAACAAGGGCAGACCAAGTCCTTTGGATATGTTATGGGGCGTGTTTCTAGAATCTTACAGGAATTTGACACTGTCATTGTATAAAAGAACTTTTGGAAGAGGAAAATGATAAGTTATAATTAAATATAGCAATTAAGATAATGTTAGCGATTTCTAGAGAGACGATAAGATGGCGAGTTATGGTTCCTATGAATGGTGGAATGAGATAGTCGAGCTGGAAAAACTCAAAGATCTGGTAGACAGATTTGCCGCGGCTATGCATGTTGGTGCCGTGATAGCTGCTACTGACGGAACTGCGCTGACGATACCCAGCAATTTTTGTGCCTTTTGTCGGAGGCTTCGCTCTCACCCCGAAGGTAGGTGCGGTTGCGAAAAAAGCGATGCTTGGGGAGGTCTACATGCCCTAGATTCGGGAGGTCCTCTGGTTTATCGATGCCATTGCGGGTTGATCGATATGGCAAGTCCGCTCATGATCGAAGGTAGATTGGTAGGCACGTTATTGTGCGGCCAGGTGTTACTCAGGCCCTATACAGAGGAGGAGGTTCGCAGCGAAATAGCTCCCCTTTGGCCATGTAGCGCCGATGAATTGGACGATTGGGTCAATGATTTTTTGGCTCTTCCCGTTGTAGACGAGTCAACCGTAATGAATGCCATGAATCTCTTAAATGTCATGGCTTCTCACGTCGTAGAGTTATGCGAGCGCCATTTGATAGAAAGCAAGCTGCTGCACAGGACTATGGAGTTGGTCACAGCTCAGCGCGACAAGGAGATGCTTGAAAGGAACTTGAAAATGACTCAGCTCAAGGCCCTCCAAAACCAGTTAAACCCTCATTTTATGTTTAATACTTTAAATATCATGTCTCGCTTGGCAATGTTCGAAGGAGCTCCTCAAACACAAGAACTTACTGTCCAATTCGCTGACTATTTAAGATATATACTGAAAAGGCAATCCAGGGAAGAAATGGTCCCCCTTTCAAGCGAGATCGAGTGCCTGAAACAGTATTTAGCCATACAAAAGGTCAGATTTGGCGATCGTTTTTCATATATTTTAGACATAGAGCCTGAGGCTTTATCGTGCAAGATTCCCTTTTTAATACTTCAACCAATAGTTGAAAATGCCGTTGTTCATGGGATCGAGCCTTCTCTCAAACCGGGATTGGTTTGCATAAGCGCCAAGATTGAGAATAAGAAACTGGAGATCACCATAGAGGACAACGGAGTCGGTTGTTCCTTGGACGAAATATCCGAGGGCGTGGGTATTTCCCATGTTAAAGAGAGGCTTAAATTACTTTACGGAAGAGAGGCATTATTCGATATATGGAGCGAACCAGAAGTCGGTACGAAAGTAAGTCTAAGCTTACCATCTGTGGAGGATTAGGTCATGTCCAGGAAAATACTCGTCGTTGAGGATGAGCCGCTGGAAAGACGCGCACTGGTCGAAAGGCTCAAATCTTTTCCTGTCTACTTGGAATTGGACGAGGCTTCTAATACGGTGGATTTTGAAAATAAGGTACGTTCGTGGAATCCTGACGTGGTTTTGCTCGATATAAAGGTTCCCGGCGGAAACACTTTGACATCACTGGGAAAGCTGCGAAGCGAAGGTTTTCAGGGCAAGGTTATAATTGTGACTGCCTACGATTTTTTCGAATACGCCCAGCAGGCTGTGGGGCTAAACGTAAATGCTTTTTTGGTAAAACCGATCAAGGATGAAGCTCTTTGCGACGCCATAGGCAAAGCGATAGATGAAATAAAGGAAGCCAACAGAACGTCCCAACAACTGTTGAGGCTGAAAAAGTTTATATTGGATAACAAGAACTTCGTGGCATCCCTGATGATGCAGAGCATAATTAACGGCGAAGAGATTACCGAGGGGCTCAAAAACGTGGCTAGGGAAGTTGGATTTTTACCTACAAGGGAGTTGCATGTCTTTGGAGTGGTAGCTTTGGGTACATCAGATGTAGAGGAGAACCAGTGGCCTCAGCTGACCCTTTTGGGAGAACTTCAAAGAACCTTGGGGGAGTCTGTTTTTTTGGTACCCTGGGTTCATTACATAACTCTCATATTTTTTAATGCTCCCTTGGAAAGTCCTGAGACAGTTGCGTATAAAGTTTTCGACATGGCTTTACAAAACGATATCCATTGCAATATCGTTTATATGGGGAAAATCAGAGATTTAAACGAAATTTCGGAGATTCTACCCAGTTTGGAAGAGACGCTGGAAGAAAGCATTTTAGAGGGTTTTGGGAACTTCATATACGGGCAACTTAAGCCCAAAGTGGAAAAGGTAAAAACGGATGCCGGCCAAATTGATTTCAACGAATCATTTTCGGTCGTTTTGGAAGGTATAAGAGATGGGCAATTGCAACTTGTAAACGAGGGAGTCAACAGGTTGTTCTCTCTTTTATCTCAATGTGAAGTAACAAGGGCCAACGTAGAAGTTGTAAGATTGCTGTTTGGAGGCTATTTAGGTCAAATATGTCAGTTGCTTTTAGATCTGAAATGCGACGAAGAGGCTATCAAGACTTGGGCCAGAAGGCAGGTTAGGGATATGATGATACCGGTCAGGAGCCTCGTCGACCTAAAAAACATGTTTTTTATCTCCCTCGAAGAGGCGTGGAGGGTCAGGCAGAGTGTAAAAGATCCGGAATTGGTATTGATTCAAAAGGCCTTAACGTACATTGAGGAAAATTTGGGCGAGGCTAATTTATCCAAAGTTGCCCAACACGTATATGTTAGCCCCAGCCATTTGAGCAGGATGTTCGGAAGGGTCTTGAACAAGAGGTTTATTGATGTCATAAAAGAAAAGCGCATAGAACGCGCTAAGAAATTACTTGCAATGGGATACAACGTCACCGAGACAGCTTCCGCTGTGGGATATGAAAATATCGCTTACTTCAGCACCCTCTTTAAGGAAATGGTTGGTTATTCCCCAAGTGAATACAAGAAATCACTTCCCTTTTTAAAAGATGGCACCTGATGCCGGATGAATTGTTTTTTCAGTAATAGAAATATGAGCAAGAAAACAAAAGTTTAGTAAAAGGACCTGAGGAAGAGCATCTCAGGTCCTTTGTCGTATGCGCTAGCACAAAATTTGATCAAAAATGAGTTATTTGCTTTTAATGCAATATTATTGCTTTCCTAGTTTACTAATACATGGTATAGGGGGTGCTCAAGTGGAGGGTAGCGAACGTTTAAGAGTTATCCAGGAATACGTCCCCGGCAAACAAGTCACTTTGGCGCATATTATAAGAAATCCAAAGGGAGACCTTTGTCAGAAAGTGGGTATCGACAGGGCTGGAGCGATAGGCATCATGACAATTACCCCCGGCGAGGGTGCCATAATAGCTGCCGACATAGCGAGTAAATCCTCTGCCGTAAACGTGGAGTTTGTGGATAGATTCACTGGTTGTGTCATCCTTACGGGCGAAGTTGCCTCCGTGGAAAATGCCCTAAGCACAGCTGTTAATTCCCTCAAGGATGCGCTTGGGTTTTTTCCTGCCGAGGTCACCTTTACATAATGTGTGTCATGGTTATCGGGCCGTCAGGTGCCGGCAAGACAACGCTGTTGAAGGCCTTAAAGTTGCTGGAAGATGAAAGGCCCCTTCGCAAAACGCCCTTTTTTCAATTTTCCGGCAAGGCAATTGATACGCCCGGTGAATTTTTTGATCTACCTCGTTTTTATCATGCATTAATTACGGTTTCTTCGCGTTCACAAATAATACTCCTTTTAATTGACCCCACAAATTTAAGACAGTTTCCCTCCCGTTTTACTAAGTCTCTGAGGTCTAAGGTCATCGGAGTTATAAGCAAAGCGGATTTAGTCAATGAAGATCGGATAAAAATTGCAAAAAAGTTTTTGGCGGAAGCGGGAGTTGAGGAGGTGGTTTGCGTCTCTGCCTTAACAGGAGAAGGGATAGCTGCTTTAAAGCAAAAAATTGAAAAGTCCATCAGGAGGTGTGTAAGACCGTGAATGGAGAAGCGTTGGGTATGATCGAAACAAAGGGACTGGTCGGAGCCATCGAGGCTGCCGATGCAATGGTCAAAGCAGCGAACGTCAGACTTATCGGCTACGAGAAAATTGGTTCGGGCCTGGTTACCGTAATGGTTCGCGGTGACGTTGGAGCGGTGAAGGCAGCGGTTGATGCGGGAGCGGCCTCGGCGAAACGTGTAGGCGAGATAGTTTCAGTTCACGTCATTCCAAGGCCACACAGCGATACCGAGAAGCTTTTGCCTAAACTGGGCTAAGCCACCTTGTGGAGGTGTGATTGATGGAACAAGATATCATGCAAAAGGTCATGGACGAAGTTATGAAACGCCTCGGAAGCGGCAGCACTGTCGTAACCCCCGAGAAGGCTACGCAAGAAAAGGAGAAGTGTGAAACGCCAAATGTGAGCGTACAGAAGAGTGTCGTTGGCGTTACCGAATACGTTGGCATCTCCGAGGGCGACACCATCGGCTTGGTCGTGGCCAACGTTGAGCCTATGCTTCACGAAAAGTTGGGCATAGACAAAAAGTTCAGATCCGTGGGGATCTTTTCGGGCAGAACAGGTGCAGGGCCTCAAATAATGGCTGCCGATGAAGCGGTAAAAGCTACCAATACCGAGATAGTGTCCATAGAGCTTCCCAGGGATACCAAAGGTGGAGCCGGTCACGGATCGTTGATAATTTTCGGGGCGGAAGACGTATCCGATGCAAGGAGAGCCATTGAGGTGGCTTTGAAGGACTTGCGCCGCACCTTCGGAGATGTTTATGCGAATGACGCAGGACATCTTGAATTTCAATATACTGCCAGGGCCAGCTATGCCTGCAATAAAGCCTTCAACGCGCCTGTCGGAAGGGCCTTCGGATTAATAGTGGGAGCTCCTGCAGGCATTGGTTTCGTCATGAGCGATGCGGCTTTAAAGGCCGCTGAAGTTGATTTGATCGATTACTTGTCGCCTACAAAAGGATTATCCCTTACGAACGAAGTAGTTATAACTTTCACGGGTGATTCCGGAGCCGTTCGGCAGGCTTTGATAGCGGCAAGAACGATAGGTAAAAAGCTGCTTGGCGCAATGGGTGCTGAGCCTAAATCGGCTACGACCCCTTACATTTAGGGATTGTCGAATACGGAGGGGGCGAACAAATTGGCTGAAAAGAAGAGCAAAAGATTTGAAGTACTGAACAATAGGCCGGTACATAAAGACGGTTTTATTGCCGAATGGGTGGATGTAGGACTTTATGCGATGGGAAGCCCCAATGACCCAGTTCCGTCAATAAAGATCGAAAACGGCAAAATTACCGAAATGGATGGCAAAAAACGCGATGACTTCGACATGATAGAGCAGTTCATTGCTAATTATGCTATCGATACCGAGATAGCTCCGCAAGCCATGGCAAAAAGTGATGTAGAATTGGCGAAGATGTTGGTGGATCCAAATGTATCGAGAAATGAAGTCACAAAGATCTTTCAGGGTTTGACGCCGGCCAAGATAAACAACGTAATGGACTGTTTGAACATCGTCGAAATAATGATGGGCATATCTAAAATGAGATCCCGCAAGACTCCCGCAAACCAGGCTCACATCACGAGTGCAAAGGATCATCCTGTACAGCTTGCTGCCGATGCCGCTGAAGGAGCTTTGAGGGGATTTGTGGAACTGGAAACAACGGTGGGCGTGAATCGATATGCTCCTTTAAACGCGCTCTCATTGCTGATAGGTTCTCAGACCGGCAGGCCAGGGGTGCTCACCCAATGCGCTCTTGAAGAGGCCTTCGAACTACAAATAGGAATGAGAGGACTTACGAGTTACGCTGAAACGGTATCCGTATATGGCACCGAAAGCGTGTTTATAGACGGGGACGATACGCCTTGGTCTAAAGCTTTTTTGGCATCTGCCTATGCAAGTCGAGGGCTGAAAATGCGCTTCACTAGCGGCACCGGTTCAGAGGTTCAGATGGGTGCAGCCGAGGGGAAAAGCATGCTATATCTTGAAACCAGGTGCGTTATGATAACCAAAGGCGCCGGAGTGCAGGGTCTGCAGAATGGATCCATCTCCTGCATAGGAGTTCCCGGAGCCGTTCCAAGCGGCTTAAGGGCCGTTGCGGCAGAAAACTTAATCACCGTGACGCTTGATATGGAAGTTGCTTCAGGTAACGACCAGACCTTCTCGCATTCGGACTTGAGACGAACTGCACGCACCATACCTCAGCTTTTCTCTGGGACAGATCTCATCTTCTCCGGTTATTCAGCCGTACCCAATTACGACAACATGTTTGCCGGTTCCAACTGGGATATTGAGGATATGGACGACTATCTGGCTATTCAGCGTGATTTCAAGGTCGACGGTGGTAATAAGCCTGTCTCCGAAGAAGAAGTAGTCGCTGTCCGCAATAAGGCTGCAAGAGCGCTCCAGGCCGTTTACGATGCGCTGGGATTTCCACCCATAACCGATGCCGAAGTCGAAGCTGCAACTTATGCTAACGGAAGCAATGATCTGCCCGACAGAAACGTGACCGAGGACTTGAGGGCGGCGGAAAGGCTTTTGAACGAGGGTATAAACGGCATCGACATTGTTAAAATACTAGCTCAAAGGGGTTTCAGAGATATAGCTGAAGCTATCGTAATGATGATGCGCCAGCGGGTTTCCGGCGATTATCTGCAGACTTCAGCCTGGATAGATCGTGATGGTACTGTTTATAGCTCCGTTAATGATCCCAACGATTACCAGGGCCCCGGCACGGGCTACAGAATATCGGAAGAGCGTTGGAAGGAAATAAAGGAAATCCCCTGGGCGATAAGGCCCGAGGACGTATAGGGAGGGGAAGACAATGCAGGTCAACGAAGAATTGATTAAAAAGGTAATAGCGGAAGTTTTACAAGAAGTAATGGGAGAGCAGGCCAAGACGTCTTCCCCCACGGCCACCCTGCCTCAAAGGGGAGGGAAAATGACTTTAGTGGAGGTTGGTGTGGCTAAGAAGGGGACTGATCCAAAGGAAGTGGTAGTTGCCATCCCTCCGGCCTTTGGAACCGTGTTTACCGAAACGATAGTGGAAGTCCCTCATAGCGAGGTTTTGAGGCAGGTCTTTGCGGGTATTGAAGAAGAAGGTCTTAAACCAAGACTTGTGCGCGTATATCACACTGCCGATGTGGGGTTCATAGCTCACCAGGGCGCTAAGTTGTCCGGTTCGGGCATAGGTATCGGTATATTGTCCAGGGGCACGACGGTCATACATCAACGGGATCTAAACCCACTGAACAATTTAGAACTTTTTCCCCAGGCACCCCTTCTCGATGCCGAAGTTTTCAGGGCAATAGGCCGCAATGCGGCGAAATATGCTAAAGGGGAACACCCCACTCCGGTGCCGACAAGAAACGATCCCATGGCTCGTCCTCGTTATCAGGGTATTGCAGCACTATTACACAATAAAGAAGTGCGCTATTTAGACCGCTCCAAGTCACCGATGGAGCTTGAAGTTCGTTTCGAATAAGAGGGGGCGTTAAAGTTGGCTCAAATGCTTAATGAAGAAATGATAGCTGAACTGGTAAAAGAGGTTTTAAAGGGTATGAGTTCTTCGGGAGGAGAAGAAAAGGCCCCCACTCCAAAAGAAAGCACGGGACAAAAAGGGAGCCTTTCCGTAAAGGATTATCCCTTAGGTTCCAAAAAGCCCGACACTATAAAGAGTCCAAGGGGCAATGCCTTTAGCGAACTCACCTTAGATGCTGTCTTACAGGGCAAGGCTACCTTTGAGGACTTTCGAATTGCTCCGGAAGCCTTGTTGATGCAGGCGGAAATAGCAGAGTCGGCCGGAAGGCGTCAGGTGGCATCAAATTTAAGAAGAGCTGCCGAATTGACGAAAGTGCCTGATGAAAGGGTGTTGGAGATCTATAACGCACTAAGACCACATAGATCGACCAAGGAAGAACTCGTAGCAATTGCCGATGAGCTTGAGAACAAATATAACGCAACGGCATGTGCCACCTTCGTTAGAGAAGCGGTCTCTGTTTACGAGCGACGCAAACTTTTACGTGGCGATATACCGGAATAGCGGCACAGTTAAAAAGGAGGGTCTTCAGTGCCTATTATTGCTGGCGTTGACATAGGAAATGCTACTACTGAAGTGGCCCTTGCGCGAGTGGAAGATGGCTCGGTGGACTTTATCTCTTCCTCTATTGCCTATACTACGGGAATAAAGGGAACATTGCAGAACGTAACCGGTGTTCGCCGAGCTCTGTCTCTTGCTTTGGAGCAAGCGGGATGGCCGCATGAAGATTTCAAAAGGATCGACATAATACGATTGAACAAGGCTGCTCCTGTGATCGGAGACGTTGCAATGGAGACTATTACCGAAACGATCATTACCGAGTCAACGATGATTGGTCATAATCCATCGACGCCGGGTGGAGTTGGGATTGGCGTTGGAAGGACGATATCGATTTACGATCTCGAAAAGACGAAGCCTGAAGATCCTGTGGTAGTTGTCATTCCAGAAAGCGTTAGTTTTGAAGAGGCTGCAAACATGATCAATCTAGCCTTATCTCGTGGAATAGCCGTCAATGGGGTTATTTGCCAGTCAGACGACGGAGTGCTTATAGCAAACCGGATCAATAAAACTATTCCTATTGTCGACGAAGTCAAGGCAATCGATCGTGTTCCTTTGGGCATGCAGTGCTGTGTGGAGGTAGCTCCTCCGGGAAGATCTGTGGAACTTTTGTCCAATCCTTACGGTATTGCAACTATTTTTGGTTTGTCTTCCGATGAAACTCGTCAGATCGTTCCCGTTGCCAAAGCCCTAATAGGCAACAGGTCAGCCGTTGTGATACGGACACCCTTGGGCGAGGTGAAGGAAAGGCGTATTCCAGCCGGAGAGCTGTATATCCTAGGTCCAACGGGCAAGAGGAGCATCAACATTGACGAAGGCGCCGAGGCGATCATGGAAATTGTCGATGCTAATTGGCCCATTACTGATATTTTTGGCCAACCAGGCACCAACGTTGGAGGAATGATGGAGCGGGTTCGTAAGACCATGTCGGAATTGACGGGTTTGCCTCTGGGGGAGATACACATAAAAGATCTATTGGCAGTCGATACAATGGTTCCTCAGAGAGTCGTGGGAGGCTTGGCAGAGGAATTTGCCATGGAAACCGGAGTGGCTTTGGCCGTAATGGTAGAAGCCCAGGAGCTGCCAATGCAAAAATTGGCCTCTGCAATAGAGTCCGATATGGGCGTAAAAGTCGAAATCGGAGGGGTTGAGGCCGAAATGGCAGTTTTGGGAGCATTGACCACTCCCGGAACGGATGCTCCTCTGGCGGTCTTGGATTTGGGTGCTGGCAGCACCGATGCCTCACTGCTCCGCTCCAATGGTCAGGTAGAACTCATTCATCTGGCGGGCGCGGGTAACATGGTTAACACCATAATTTCCAGCGAATTGGGCATAGATGATATGGAGTTAGTCGAGAACATTAAGGAACATCCTCTATGCAAGGTCGAAAGTGTTTTCCACGTTCGCCTCGAGGATGGAACGGTGAGGTTTTTTGAAAAGCCTCTGGCTCCCGAGCTATTCGGTAGAGTTGCCTTGATGATAAAGGAGGACTTTTTAAGTCCGATTTTGTTGGATACATCTATCGAAAAGATCAGGGATGTAAGGAGGAAAGCGAAGAAAGAGGTCTTCGTGACAAATGCTTTAAGGGCTTTAAAGCGTGTCGCCCCGGCACAAAATATACGTCTCATAGATTTTGTGGTGCTCGTCGGAGGTTCAGCCCTGGATTTCGAAATTCCAAGCATGATCACGGAAGAATTGGCCAAGTATTCCGTCGTTGCCGGGAGAGGGAATATCAGGGGTAGTTTAGGGCCGCGCAATGCTGTGGCGACCGGTCTTGTTCTATCGAGCGCTGGGAGGAAGGCTTTATGACTTGGTGCGGTAGATTGGGCGAGATGAAAGAGGAACGACCGACGATTGTGCTGTTGCTTGACGAGTCCTCCAGGTCTATTGCCGGCGAGGTGGGTATCGGTGCCGAAGAAGAGGGGGTTCCTCTGGCATGGGATGTCATGGAGGGAGATGCCAAAAAGCTCGCATGGGAAGCAGCAAATCGATCCCGTTTGCGGGTCGGAATAGGCGTTACTCAAGAGGGGTGTGCCTTAACCTTAGCAAATCTCGATCCGGGAAAGCCATTAATTTATCACGAGGACGGAGGAGCGCTTCGTTGGTTGGGGCAGGCAGCAGCACGTTTGGTCAAAGGCCTTCCCCTGCCCCCAATGCCCCAATTAGCCAAGAGCACTTTCAATAAGGGTAAGGCCCGCGTACAGGCGAGCGAACAAGAGGTTGCGGCAGTAATCGCTAAAGTTTTGCGACAAATGGGTTTGGCTTAGGAAAGGGGGATCCCCAGTGTGCAGGATATTAAGTTAGCCTTGGGGTTCATAGAGACAATAGGGTTGGTGGCGGCCGTAGTTGCTGCAGATGCTGCTTTAAAAGCCGCAAATATTACCCTGATAGGTCGAGAAAATTCTCAAGGCGGCATGATGACGGTAAAAATTGCAGGAGACGTAAGTGCAGTGAAAGCTGCCCTATCTGCCGCTAAAGCTGCCTCCGAAGGGGTCAATCGAGTATGGTCAATTGATGTTATCCCAAGGCCCGGACGAGGAATTGGTGAGACATTGGCTTATAACAAAGCAACCTTGGGGTCAGAGGAGTGGCTTGATTCGCTTTTTCCTAGCAAAAAGGCAGAAAAGAGCGAGCCAATCGTTTCAGATGAAAAAGAGATTGAGGACGAAGTAGATCGGGCTACACCTCCGAAGCATGATGAAGAATTAAAAGCCGAAGCTACCGAAGTTAAAGAAGATTTTATAAAACCGGAGCAGGACAGAGGGAAGAGATCAAGCAAAACAAGCTCGAAGAGGACGCAGAAAAGAGGCAGTCGAAACGTAAATGTAAATAACAAGGGAGGGGAAACTCATGACTCAGGAAGCCCTGGGAATGATCGAAACTAGAGGACTTATCGGTGCTATAGAGGCAGCGGATGCCATGGTAAAAGCTGCAAATGTCCATTTGGCGGGACAGAGGTTTTCAGGAGCTGGATTGGTGACCGTCATGGTAAGAGGTGACGTTGGAGCGGTAAAAGCAGCTGTCGATGCAGGAGTGGCCGCTGCATCGAGAGTGGGAGAAGTCGTGTCGTCCCATGTCATCCCAAGACCGCATACAGATACCGAGGGCATATTACCCCATGAAGAGGCTCCTAAGACCGAGCCAATTGATGTGCAAAGCGATTAGTTTGATTGCTTTGCAAAGAGAAAATGCTATCTAAGAGGATGTGTTAATTATGGATGAAGCTCTGGTGAGGGAGGTTGTCCGTAGATTATTGGACAGGCTTGACACAGATCCGACGCAGGTTGTAGCCGGAGTTAGCAATCGTCATATTCATCTTACGGAAGTGGATGTCAAGATCTTGTTTGGTGAAGATTATATGTTGACCAAAGTCCGCGATCTTCGTCAGCCGGGGCAATATGCATGTAAGGAGACGGTTACTTTGGCCACAGCGGGCGGGGTATTGGAAAACGTCCGCATTTTGGGGCCTACCAGGAAAAACACGCAGGTTGAGATGGCGCCTTCAGATGCTAGAAAGTTGCATATCGACATACCTCTGGTTAAGAGCGGGTCATCTCAACCCTGCCCTCCCCTTGTCGTAATCGGACCAAATGGGCACATAGTTTTAAAGAAAGGCGTAGGCATGGCTTGGCGTCATATGCACCTTTCTCCCTCAGAAGCAGAAACGCTTGGCCTAAAAGACGGCATGGAGGTAGACGTGGAGGTGGGGGGAGATCGAGGGCTCATTTTCAAAAGGGTGTGGGTTAGAGTAGGTCCAAATATGGTGAGCGAGTTTCATGTGGACATAGATGAGGCAAATGCCTGTGGCTTGAAAACAGGAGATTACGTGAGGGTTTTGGTATGACTTACGGAAATCAAAGCGTCTTGCATGGTGATTTAATCGACGAAAATGTCCTAGGTAAGCTTGCATCTATCGATCAAGCCTTAGGCTGCAGCGAGCCTTTGGCAGATTGGGAGGAGCTTTATCTCGGCTTCGATCTGGGCACCACTAACATGAAGCTTGTCGCATTGAATGAGCGGGGTCAGCCTGTTACCGCTGCTTTATACGACTCCCGTTCTTCCATACGCGATGGCGTAATAGTGGATTATATTGCCGCCATCGATGGCATGGAACGTTGCCTGATGGCATTGAGAGAGCGTTTGGGAATCGATGAATTTCCCGGAGTGGGCGCATCGGCCTACCCGCCGGGGATCTCCAGAAGGACTGCCGAAGTGTGTGCTAATGTGGTAGAGGCCTTGGGATTTTCATGCCTCGGCCTCTACGAAGAACCCGTGGTTGCGGCGGTAGCTTTGGGTTTAAAAAGGGGAGCAATAATAGATATAGGCGGAGGTACGACGGGCATAGCAGTGATTTCAGATGATGAAGTGGTGTATTCTGCTGACGAGCCAACAGGGGGTACCCATGTAACGTTAGTTATTGCCGGTGCTTTGGGCATATCCTTCGACGAAGCCGAAAGGTTAAAACGTGACGTAAATTCCCATAAAAAAGTCTTTAATATAGTCCGTCCCGTATTTGAAAAGATGGGTTTGATTGCAAAGGACCATCTTACCAAAAGCGGCTTTCTCGGGAGAGTACCGGTCGTAGTTGTTGGCGGTGGAGCAAATATGCAAGGTGCCTCGGAAGTTATATCTAAGGTGTTGGGAGTTGAGGCTACCTTGGCTCCATATCCATTGGTTGTGACCCCTAGCGGAATTGCTGAATGCCTGTGGAGGCGATGTCATGGGGGATATTGTAAGTAACGTATGCGATATCGTGATGAAAAGGGTATTTATGCCCAGGGTAGGGGTTCTATGGTCTTCGGAAGGCCCCAAAATGTATCAATGGCAATCATGTGACGAGGTAACATGGGTACATTATGTGCCAGAGAATTTTTCCGAGGTGTTTAAAGTCGACAATAATCCCTGTTATTTCGTGGAATCCCTGGAAGACCCGCGGCGTGAATCTGCTACGTTATCGGCCTTGGCGATACCGATGGCCTCCATGCAGCTGATTTCCGAAATATATTTGGGAATCCCCTATTCTGCTGCTGGGTTGCTCGTCGATGGTTGCCTTGAAAAGGGCATGCCGGTCGTACTCCATATTGGCTCCGTCAAGTGTCATCCGGAAACGACTGCAGCGAAGAAAGGCACCTTTGAAGATATTTTATTGAAACTTTCCAAAAAGGGCATTGCTGTAATTGCGGGCGATGAATTCGTTAGAAAAGAAGATGGGGTCAGCAAAGCCTTGTATGTCGAAGAGGAAGGCTGGATAAGTTGGTGTGAAATAGCAGATCGCCTGTCAGGCGTTTGTAAAGTGCTTTTGGGCAAGAAGACTCGCTTGACCGATGAGGCTTTGGACAGACTCCGGTCTCTCGGCATTAAAGTGGAGGAGAGATGACGATGGCCCTTCAATGGGAGCTCATAGTTGCACCCTCCCCTTCATGTAAGAGGATTTTGATGAACCGAATTATGAAAAGTATGCCTGTTGATCAAAAGGAGCTGCTCAACAGAGTGAAGTGGGGCGCAGTTTTGCTATTGCAGGGAATGGTAGCACAGACGATAGCTGCTGTAGATATAGCTACTGACATCGCTTCAGTAGAGGCATTTGAGGTAATGGGAAATTGTCCTCAGCACATGCCGGCTGTAGCTATTGTCGGGTCTGTGAGCGAAGTGGAAAGGGCTCTTGAAGCTTTAAAGAGTGGGGGTAAATTGCTGTGAAGCTGGGCAAGGTGATAGGTCAAATTGTTTCGACCCGTAAAGATGAAAGGCTTGTAGGCCATAAATTGCTGCTTGTTCAATTTCTGGAACCGACAAAGGATGGAAAACTTGCGATTGCCCGTAGCGACGGTCGCGTCGAAGTTTCCGTTGATCTTGTGGGCGCAGGTGTGGGAGAGACGGTCCTTCTCTGTTCGGGTAGCTCGGCCAGAAACGCTACTGGAGTAATAGATGCTCCAATTGACTACGCCATCGTGGGAATTATCGATACCGTTGACGTGTTTTACGACGAATAGGTGCAGGAGCCGTAGAGGGTTATGGTGAGAATATATACCAAAAGGGGCGACTTGGGAGAAACGTCTCTCTACGATGGTACCAAGGTCAGAAAGGACGATCCGAGGATCATCTTAAACGGCACCTTGGATGAAGTGACCTCTGCTTTGGGAATTGCTCAATCAAAGGCACCTTCTAAGGTTTCGAATTGGATTGCAGAACTTCAGGCTGAATTGATAGAGGTCATGGCTTACATTGCTCGCGGGAAGGCTGACAAAGGAAGGGTGTCGTCAACCGAACTGGAAAGACGTATCGATCATCTTATCAGCGAATACCCTTTTTATAATAAATTCGTTCTTCCCGGAGACGATGAAACAAGCGCAGCTCTTCACCTTGCGAGGGCATTTGCAAGAAGGGCCGAAAGAGTAGGTCTTAAATCCCTTGAGTCCAATTTAATCGACGGAGAGGCCTATAGATATCTGAATAGGCTTTCCGATTATATATATGTCCTGGCTGTTTCGGCCTACTGGGAGAGCGCTATAAGAAAAATTACAAAATTGGTGGTGACCAAAATGAACAAAGACATAAGTGGCCTTGATGCACAGCGGGCGCGCGAACTGATAAATGAAGGGCGCAGAAAGGCACAAGAGATAGGAGTTCCGATGGCCATGGCAGTTTGTGATTCCTACGGTTTTTTGATTGCTTTCGAGAGAATGGAGGGCGTTCTTCAAGTCAGTCTGGGTCTTGCGCCCAAAAAAGCCTCTACCGCCATAAAGCTGAAGATGTCCACTGAGGCATTGTCTCGCTTAGTGCAACCGGGCAAGGATCTTTACGGTCTTCAAAATGACCCCGAGCTGGTGGTATTCGGTGGGGGTCTGCTGCTGAAGGATGGTGCGGAGATTGTAGGTGCAGTTGGAGTAAGCGGAGGATCTGTTGAGCAAGATGTAAGCGTTGCCGAAGCCATGGTCAGAGCGTGGGAGCGTTAGGGGGGATCTTTATGGAATCAGTTCGGGTAGATGATCTTGTTAAAAAAATTGTCGAGAAGGTAACGAAGGAACTGGCTCAGGAGGCCAAAGGTCGAACTTCTGTTGGGGAAATCGTAGGAGCTGCCGTCGAAGCCCAAAGGGCATGGCAATGGGATTACAACCTCGATGCTCGAACTAAAATCCTATCGGCGATCAAGTCGAAGCTCCTGCCCCACGCTGAAGAGCTGGCCAAGCTTGCGCGAGACGATACGGATATGGGCCGTTTAGATGATAAGATATTAAAGAAAAAACTTGCAATTACCAAAACGCCAGGACCCGAATACTTCACTACCAAGGCAATATCAGGAGACAACGGCCTTATACTGGAGGAGTTGGCTCCCTTCGGAGTCATAGCCTCGATAACGCCATCCACCAATCCGGTAGCCACCGTAATAAACAATACTATCTGTATGTTGTCAGGGGGCAACGGGGTAGTATTCTCACCCCACCCAGGTGCACTGCGTTGTACCTTAAGAACTGTAGAGCTGATCAGAGGCATTTTGGCCGAGGAGGGGGCGCCAGTCGAGGTGGTGTCGGTGTTGAGTGATGCGTCTCTGGATAGCTTAAAGGAGTTAATGTCCCATCCGGACATTAAGCTGATATCAGCCACAGGAGGACCAGGAGTGGTAAGGGCTGCCCTTTCTTCAGGAAAACCAGCTATAGGAGCAGGCCCCGGCAACCCCCCGGTCCTGGTCGACGAGACGGCGCATCTCGAAAAAGCAGCCAAGGACGTAATCGCAGGTGCTTCCTTTGACAACAACCTTCCCTGCATCGCGGAAAAGGAACTGATAGCCGTCAATTGCATTGCAGACGATTTAAAAGAGCTGATGTGTCATAACGGGGCGTACGAATTAAAGGATCGATCGAAGATAGCTGATTTGGTAGAGCTGGTGTTGACAAAGGATCACAAGATAAAAAAGGATATGGTTGGCAAAAATGCCTCAGTATACCTGGAAAAATTGGGCATTACCCCTCCCCCCAATGTGCGGCTTATATTAGTTGAATGCGACGAAAAACATCCCTTCGTTCAGGAAGAGCTAATGATGCCGATACTTGCCATGGTAAGAGTTGCTGATTTCAGAGAGGGACTGGCCATGGCAAAGCGCGTAGAACACGGCTTCAAGCATTCTGCCATAATCCACAGCACCAACATAGACAACATGAGCGATATGGCTAAAACTATGGAGACGTCCATGTTCGTAAAGAACGCTCCATCCTTTGCCTCCATCGGTGTAGGAGGCGATTGTCCCACAGCCTTTACCATCGGGACCACTACAGGGCATGGTCCTACGACACCATTGTCCTTCTGCAGAATTAGGCGGTGTCTGCTCCATGGGGCTTTTCGCATAGTTTAGGCGGGCGACACTTATGACTAAAGATGAATTGATCGAGCTTGTAAGATATGCAGGTGTTGTAGGCGCAGGAGGAGCGGGATTCCCCACCCATGTGAAGCTTCAGGCTACAGATATAGATACCTACGTCATAAACGGCGCTGAATGCGAGCCGCTCCTTTACGTAGATCAGACCTTGATGTTAAATTGGGCCTCCTATTTGATAGCTGCATCTAAGGCCATGTCGTCTGCCATGGGGTGTAAGGTCGTTTTTGGGGTAAAACAAAAACATGGCGACTGCATAAGCGCCTTGCAGGCTGCGGGAGGCGATGTATGCGTTTTAGGCGATTACTATCCGGCCGGAGATGAGGTTATCCTGCTTCACGAGTGCGTCGGCCGTATTGTCCCTGAGGGCGGCTTGCCGCTCCATGTGGGTGCCATCGTAAACAACGTGGAGACGCTTTACAATATAGGTCGGGCTTTAGAGGGAAAACCCGTAACTCATAGCTTCGTTCAGGTCGGAGGAGCGGTCAGTTCTCCAGGTGTATGGAGCGTTCCCCTGGGAGTGGAGGCCTCAAAGTTGGTCAAGGCTGCCGGGGGACCGACCATTGATGAGCCCGTGTTTGTGGACGGTGGCCCAATGATGGGGCAATATCACAAAGATGCAAATTTCCCCGTCACCAAGATGACAAAGGCCATATTGGTACTGCCGTCAAACTCCGCCTTTGCAAGGTACGAGAACATGCCAGTCAGCGTAATGCTTAGGCAGGCTCGCGTGGCCTGTTGCCAATGTAACGAGTGTACCATGGTTTGTTCTCGCTATCTTATAGGCTACGACCTTCGTCCCCATAAGATTATGCAGGCCATGGCGTATGAATCCATGAGATTACCCGAGATAGTCCAGTCGGCCATGCTTTGTTCGGAATGCAATTTGTGCAGCGGCCTTTATGCATGTCCCATGCACCTTTCCCCAAGGCGGGTAAATCAGGTGATAAAGGGAGCCATGAGGCAGCAGGGGGTAAAGCCACAGTTCGAGAAAAAGGCGATATATCCTAGAGCAGAAAGGCCCTTCAGGTTGGTCCCGACCAAGAGGTTGATGTCGCGCCTGGGTTTGGACACATACGACGTACATCCTCACTTTAACGGCGAGTTTGTGGCTGAAAGGGTGAAGATACCTCTTAAACAACATACTGGTGCACCGTCTGTTCCCGTCGTGTCGTTGCATGATGAGGTTCAGGAGGGAGATTTGATAGCCAAGCTGCCGGATAATGCCTTGGGAGCTAACGCCCATGCCTCCATCAGCGGCTTGGTCGAGGAGATAACCTCGGAATATATTGCGATTAGGGCTTCAGGCCTGTAGGGGGATGGTTGCCATGGAAAGGGCTATAGGAACTTTCGAACTTATAAGTGTGGCAAGGGGTGTAGCGACGGTTGATACTATGCTTAAGGCAGCTAACGTGAAGCTGTTTCATGCCTCACCAATATGCCCCGGGAAATACCTGATCGTGGTATGGGGACAGGTGAGTGCCGTCAAAAACGCCTTAAACGCAGGAAAGCAAGTGGCAGAGGAGATGTTGACAGACGAGATGCTGCTTCCAAACGTTCACCCTTCCGTCTTTCCTGCTCTGGCATGCACTACAGAAGTAGGCGATATGGGAGCATTGGGCGTGGTAGAAGCGTTGGCTGCTCCATGCATCATAGAGGCAGCAGATGCGGCTGCCAAGGCTGCTAAGGTAGTTTTGATAGAGATCAGGTTGGGAAGGGGCATGGGGGCTAAGTCCTTCTTCTCCATGGGAGGAGATATTTCTGAGGTCAAGACGGCCCTTACGGTTGCTAAAGAGCTGGTCGCAAGCAAGGGTTTGCTTGTGGATACATCTTTTATCCCCAATCCCCATCCCGATCTGAAGGGTGCAGTTTTGTAACCTATTTTAAACTTATAAGGAGGAATTGAAATGACCAGAATAATGATAGCCCCGGGCAGGTATGTCCAGGGAGCAGGGGCAATGAACGAGGTCGGAAAACACGTAGCATTGCTTGGCAAAAAGGCATTGGTGCTTGGCGGAAAACGAGGTCTAGATTCCGTTAGGGATGCCATGAAGAAAAGTTTTTCCGAAAACGGCATAGAATATTTTGAAGAGCACTTTGGCGGGGAATGCTGCGACCAGGAAATCGACAGGCTAACGGCGATTGCCAAGCAAAGCGGTGCTGACGTTATAGTTGGCGTTGGCGGAGGAAAGGCGCTTGACACTGCTAAGGCCGTTGCCGAGTACATGAAGGTCCCCGTGGCCTCAATACCCACCATAGCAGCAACGGACGCTCCTTGCAGTGCACTGGCCGTCATTTATACACCTGAAGGCGTATTTGAAAGGTATTTCGTCCTTCCCCATAATCCCAATTTGGTGTTGGTGGATACCAATATAATTGCTAAAGCTCCAACCAGGTTGCTTGTGTCCGGCATGGGAGACGCCTTAGCTACGTGGTTTGAGGCAGAAGCGTGCAGCTTCACGAAGGCCCCCAACATGCCCGGAGGCGAGGGGACTGCCGCAGCACTGGCCTTGGCCAAACTCTGTTACGAATTGTTATTGGAATACGGCTTGGATGCCAAGATCGCCTGCGAAGCCCACGCCGTGACTCCTGCATTGGAAAAGATCGTCGAAGCCAATACCCTTCTTTCCGGCTTGGGGTTTGAAAGCAGCGGGCTTGCCGCCGCTCATGCAGTCCACGACGGGATGACAGTCCTGGAAGAGACGCATAAAGCCTATCATGGGGAGAAGGTATCCTTTGGCACGTTGACGCAGTTGGTGCTTCAGGACGCAGATCCTGACACCATATATGAGGTGCTGGATTTCGCATGCTCAATTGGTCTTCCGGTAACACTAAAGCAGCTTGGGCTCAAGGAGGTAAGCTACGAGAAATTGTTCCCGGCTGCTGAAGCTGCCTGTGCGGAAGGCACCACCATGGCAAATATGCCGTTCAAAGTGACCCCGGAAATGGTCGCAAATGCCATGCTTGGCGCCGATGCATTGGGGAGGGCCTTCTTGGAAGAGTAAGTAAGATACTTAGATGACATAGCTAATCGGTCCCCGCAATGAAAGTTTGTAAGCGGGGACCATTTTTTGTCTGTATATCGAGCCTGTACTTAAAACTATTTTAATAAGCTAAACCATATTTGTGATGTTGAAAGATAGTTAATGTTGTATAATGAACAAAGGTTATCTGTCAGTTTTCTACTGTGTGAATGACTTATTTCTGCTGTATCGTCGTTAGGGGGTTTATTAATGATTCGTCATCGACTTGGGCTTATTGTAAATCCCATTGCCGGCATGGGAGGTAAGTTGGGATTGAAGGGCACAGACGGCCAGGAGGTTTTACGGATCTGCAGGGAAAAGGGGGCAATAGCTGAGGCGCCCAAAAAGGCCGTAGAAGCACTCCTCCGGCTAGCCCCCTTAAAAAGCGAAATAGAGATAGTCACATACCCTGGAGAGATGGGCGAGATCGAGGCAAAAGATGCAGGTTTTAACCCTACCGTTATAGGCAAGATCACCCCGGGAGAAACTACCTCGGAAGATACAAGAAGAGCAGCAAAAGAGATAGCAGATTATGGAGTGGAGATATTGTTGTTTGCCGGCGGAGACGGAACTGCCAGAGACGTATATTCGGCTATAAAAGAAAAAAGGCAACCTGTTTTGGGAATTCCGGCGGGCGTTAAAATCCATTCCGGTGTATTTGCAATAAATCCAAGGAGAGCGGGCGAGCTTGCTCTCCTTTATTTGCAGGGAAAGACAAAGGATGTAAAGGAAGCGGAAGTCATGGATATAGACGAAGAGGCCTTCCGCAAAGGCCGGGTTAGTGCTGCCCTTTACGGATATTTGTTCATTCCTCACGAGAGGACTTTCGTTCAAAGCAAGAAGGCGGGGCAAGCAGCTTCTGACGCGATGGACCTGGAGGGAATATCCTATTACATTTTGGATCATATGGAGAAGCACAAGGATGCCCTTTACATTTTGGGCCCCGGCACAACAACGAGGGCCATTAAAGAGAAGTTAGGAGAAGGCTACACGTTGCTTGGTGTTGACGTCGCCAAGGGCAAGAGACTTGTATCCTTCGATGCCGACGAAGAAAAATTGCTCGAAATTCTATCGGATGCCAAAGAAGCCTTTATAGTCGTCACGATAATTGGGGGACAGGGATATATATTTGGAAGGGGCAATCAACAGATCAGTCCAAAGGTCATAAGAAAGGTCGGTCTTGACAACCTCATCGTAATTTCGACGCGCAACAAGGTATCGGCCTTGGGCCATAATCCCCTTCTGGTCGACACGGGAGACGAAGAGCTGGATCGAGCACTCTGCGGATATATTAGAGTGGTTACGGGATATCTCGAGCAGCGCATTATGAAAGTCTCAGCTTAAATTTAAGGGAGGAGGTTTTGGCGTGTAGTTAAGTGAAATAACGTCATCCCTACACAGGGCACTGTCAGAACTTTTGTCCATTAGCGAGCTTAAATCAAAGGACATACTCGTCGTTGGATGCAGTACCAGCGAGATTTTGGGAAAAAAGATAGGTTCGGCATCGAATCTTGAGATTGCCAAGGCTGTTATGGACGGCATTAGGCCTCTTGTCAAGAAATTTGATTTATACCTCGCAGTGCAGTGTTGTGAGCATTTGAATAGATCTCTTGTCGTAGAGGGAGAGTGCGCTGAGAAATATCAGCTCGAGATTGTTACCGTCCTGCCTCACCTCAAAGCCGGTGGTGCCCTGGCGGTGACGGCTTACGGAGAATTCAAAGACCCAAGGGTAGTTGAAGGCATAAGGGGTCATGCGGGAATCGACATTGGAGATACAATGATAGGAATGCATCTCAAACATGTTGCTGTCCCGGTCAGGAGCGAGATTAAAAAGATTGGCGCTGCCAACCTGGTCATGGCAAGAACGAGACCAAAATTAATTGGAGGAGAGAGGGCTCAATATCCCTCTTACTACAAAAAATGATCTCATCAATACCAAAAGCAAAAGCCAACCTGGATGTCGCTTTGATCAACATGCCCTTCGCCAGTTTTAGGCAACCTTCCTTTGCCCTCGGTATTTTAAAAAGCGCTTTGAAAGATGAATTCAACGTCAAGGTTTTTGATTTCAACGTTACTTTTTCTGAAAAGATCGGTGTAGATTTGTATGATAAAATATCTACATGGCATATTGTAGATTTGCTTGGAGACAGGCTGTTTGCCGAAATGCTGTATGGTAATAATATTCCTACATTCGAGGAATATATTGGCCAAGTGCTCATAGGAAATTTAAAGGAGCATAAAGCACCATACGATAAACCTGCCGTTGACGCTCATCTTTACGATGAACTTTTAAAGGTTCAAAGCTCGGCAGGCCCTTTTTTAGAAGAAATTACAAAGGTCGTCGCAAAGGAAAGGCCGAAAATAGTAGCTTTCACAAGCATGTTTCATCAGCAGGTCGCCTCTTTGGCGTTGGCAAGGAGGATAAAAGAGGTTCTCCCAAACACCACAGTGGTCTTTGGTGGGGCCAATTGCAAAGGAGCGATGGGCCTGGAATTTTTGGCGAAACATCCCTTCGTGGATGCCATATGTCTAGGAGAGGGCGATACTTCATTTAAAAAATTCGTCGGTCTCTGCCTTGAAGGTTTAAACTTAGGCGGCCTGTCCAAGGTAGATGGAATTGTAACTCCTATGGATCTGAAAAGCGAAGGTGCAAAATTTTCTGATCATTGTCGTCATGTTTTGGAGATGGATATGGGTTTGGTACCAATTCCGGATTACGATGATTTTGCGAACATTTATAGAAAAAGAAGGTCCGATTCGCGAGGAAAGCCGAGGTTGTTTTTCGAGATGTCCAGGGGTTGTTACTGGGGCCAGAAAAAAAGGTGTATCTTTTGCGGCCAATCGAGCGAGACGCTTGTCTTCAGAAAGAAAAACAGAGGCAGAATAGTCTCAGAAGTAAGAACTCTTGCAAGCAAATACGAGGGCTTTAGTTTATGCGCAAGCGACGAATCGGCCGATAAGGAAATGCTCGAGGCTTTGGCGGATGCGCTGTCCGCATTTGAAAAAAAGCCGGAAATCATTTATCTCCAGGTAAGGCCGGACATTGACTTTGGATTACTTGAGAAGCTATCTGCCTGTGGGCTAAAAAGGCTCGAAGTCGGCATTGAATCCTTAAGCTCAAGGGTTTTGTCCATAATTGGCAAAGGAGTGAGTGCACTTCAAAACATAGCATTTCTCAAAGGGTGTCGCGAAGCAAAAATAATGCCGGTGTGGAACTTTCTATGGGGTTTCCCGGGCGAACCTGTGGAGGCTTACGAAAACATGGCGAAGCTAGTGCCCCTGTTGACTCATTTACATCCGCCCAACTATGCTGGTCAATTCAGGCTAGACCGCTTTAGTCCCTGTTTCGAAGATCCCTCGGGATATGGTATAAAGGACGTAAGTCCCTATCCATCCTATTCTTACGTTTACCCCTTTGATGATGAATCAGTGAGCAATCTTGCCTCTTTTTTTACCTTCGAATATCAGGTTCCCCAAAATTGCGCCGAGTATACCCATGAACTTATGGAAAACATATTTTTCTGGAAGGAAATTCATCCCAAAAGTTCGCTTTGTTTTTCACGCTACGAAGAAGGGCTCATAATCGACAGAAGGTCCGGTGAGGGTGAATGGCACATAAAGCTTGATCCCTTTACATTGGCGGTTTGCAAAGCTTGCAGTAAGCCCGTGACCATTGAGGCTATCGCGTTAAGTTTAAGCGAAAAAGGTTTCGTAGAAGATGAAGATAAGATTAAGCAATCTATTATCAATTTAATAAAATATGGTATGGTATTAAAGGAAGGTGAGATGTTATTGAGCCTTGTGACTGAAGAAGAGGTGATGCCCTGAGGAAATGTATCTGGTTATTTAGCGCTTCAAAATTTATCATTTGGGAGGGGTAACAGCATGGAAGAGAAGGAAAAGAGAAGGGCTCATCCTTATATCCCCAATTCCGTTCCCGAAATTAAGGAGGAGTTGCTGAAGGAAATAGGGATTGAAAGCGCGGAAGATATTTTCGGTCAAATTCCAGAACATTTAAGGCTTAAAAGGCCTCTAAACATCCCCAAGGCAATCACATCCGAATACGAGCTTAAAAAACACGTAACGAACCTGCTTTCCAAGAACAAAAATTGCGAGGAATACCTAAACTTTCTGGGCGGCGGATGCTGGCAGCATTACGTGCCGGCAGTTTGTAAGACCATAATGGAAAGGGATGAATTTTTGTCCGCCTATGTAGGAGAGGCCTTCGCAGATCACGGCAAATTTCAGGCCCAGTTTGAATACGCAAGCTGCATAGGTGAACTGGTCGACATGGATATGGTGAACACTCCTACCTACGATTGGGCCATGGCATGTGCCACCACCGTAAGGATGGCATCGCGCATGACGGGAAGAGGCAAGGCATTGGTGGCCGAATCGATCAGCCCTGAGCGGCTGTCATGCATCAAAAACTACGCATGGTCTGCGACCCCGGATATAGAGACGGTCAAGTACGATCCGAAAACCGGCTTGCTTGACGTTGACGACTTAAAGAGCAAACTGTCCGACGATGTTTGCGTCTTGTATATGGAAAACCCAAATTTCTTCGGCGTCATAGAAAGCCGGGGACAGGAGATAGCCGACCTTCTTCATTCTAAGGGGGCGTTGCTGTCGGTAGGCGTGGATCCAATTTCTTTGGGCGTACTTGAACCGCCTGCTCACTACGGTGCCGATTTTGCCTGTGGTGATGTGCAGCCTCTTGGCATTCCCATGAGCTATGGCGGCGGCTTGGGTGGATTTATTGCTACTCCCGACGAGCCCAAGTTCGTGGCGGAGTATCCCTCTTTGCTGTTTGGGATTGCGGAGACAGTGGAAGAGGGAGAATACGGATTTGGCGAGGTCTTGTACGAGAGAACGTCTTATGCATCTCGCGATAAGGCCAAGGACTTCTTGGGTACGATGGCCCAGCTTCACGGCATCGTGGCAGGCGTTTACATGGCTTTGATGGGACCGCAGGGAATGAAGGAATTAGGCGAGGGATTGCTTCAGAGGGCTTCTTATGCCGCTAAAAAGCTTTCGTCCATCAAGGGAGTTAAGGCGCCGCTCTTTGATTCCTATCACTTTAAAGAATTTACGGTCAATTTCGACGGGACAAAAAAGACGGTTGCAGAGATAAATAAAGCCTTGCTTGACCACAAAATATTTGGGGGCAAAGACCTGTCGAAGGACTTCCCTGAAATGGGGCAAAGCGCCCTCTTTTGCGTGACGGAGCTTCACAGCAAAGAGGACATAGACATGCTGGCGGATGCTCTGGCCTCCGTCGTAGGCATGTAATGGTAGGAGGGGATATGAGATGGAGGACGTTAAATTGAGAAATTTCCATCAGGCCCATTGGAACGAGCCGATAATATTTGAGCTCTCCGTCCCGGGGCGAAGGGGTCTAATCCCTCCGGCTCCGGACGAGGAAATCAAGAAGGAGGCGGGCGATGCGAAAAATCTCGTGCCAAAGGGGATGTTTCGAGAGCAACTTCCGGCATTGCCCGAGTTAGATCAAAAGAGGGTCTTAGCGCATTATATCCACCTCGCCCAGGAGACACTTGGGGCAAACCTGTGTAATGACATAAGCCAAGGAACGTGCACGATGAAATATAACCCCAGGATCAACGAAGAACTGGCGGCACATCCGGGTATAGCTTCCCTTCATCCCTGGCAGGATGTGGATACCGTTCAAGGGATACTTCAAATGTATTACGAATTCGAGGAGATCCTCAAAGAAATCTCCGGGATGGACAAGTTCAGTTTGCATCCACAGGGCGGAGCTCATGCCGTTTATACGGCAGCAAGCATAATGAGGGCTTATCATCGCGATCGAGGCGAGTTGGATAAACGCAGGGAAATCATAAGCGCAGCCTTTACGCACCCCTGTGATCACGCAGCCCCTGCAACGGCTGGCTTCAGGCTGATAATCCTTCCTCCCAGCGAAAACGGCTATCCTTCAATAGAAGCGGTCAAGGCTGCCGTATCGGAAAGGACCGCCGGGATGTTCATAACCAACCCCGAGGATACGGGGATATACAACACGGAGATCGACCAATTCGTCAAGATAGTACACGATGCAGGCGGCCTGTGCTTTTACGACCAGGCAAACGCAAACGTCCTTCTGGGAATAGCAAGGGCACGCGAGGCCGGATTTGACATGTGCCACTTCAATATTCACAAGACCTTCGGCACTCCTCACGGCTGTTCGGGGCCAGGCTTAGGTGCACTGGGCGTAAGGGATTACCTGGCAAAGTACTTGCCCTTCCCAACGGTCGAATACGACGGGGAAAAGTATTACCTCGATTTCGACAGGCCGGAAAGCGTGGGCAAAATAAGGCAGTTTCAAGGTCCTGCAGGGGTATTGGTGCGCGCCTATGCCTGGATCAGGGCCGTAGGTCAGGAATACCTCAAGGAAGTATCCGAGATATCTACGATAAACCACAATTACCTGCAAAAGAAGCTGCAGGAATTGATCCCTGAAATGGACGTACCTTACGCACCAGGAAGAAGACGCCTTGAGGAAGCCCGTTACTGTTGGCAGAAGTTGTTCGAGGCGACGGGAGTTAGCACGACGGATATCATGAGACGAGTGGGCGACTTTGGATTGCAGCATTACTGGACGAGCCATCATCCCTGGGTGGTTCCCGAGCCCATGACGCTTGAGCCCTGTGAAAGCTACGGTAAGGAGGATTTGGATGAATACGCAGCAGTTTTAAAACACATTCGCGATGAGGCCTACTCCAATCCTGAAGTTGTGAAAAATGCGCCTCATAAGTGCGCATCCCACAAGTTGGCCGATGAGTCTGCGCTGGATGATCCCAAGCGTTGGGCAACCACATGGAGAGCGTACATAAAGAAAAAGGGTCGAACCTAAACCAGTTGGACGAAGTAGAGTAGATAGAAATATAATGGTGGCAAGGCCTCTAAAAAAATGACCAATAGGCTTTGCTGCCTTTTTTATATGACCCGAAAGCTGATCGAGAGGTGATTGAGATAGTGGATGAAGAGAAAGTGAAGGAAAAGGTGGAGGAGTACTTGCGCTCCTTGCAAGAAAAAGGTTTTCGCATTACCAGTCCTCGGAGGCTCATAGTAGAGACCATACTTCAAAATTGGGATAAACATCCGAACGTTAGAGAGCTTTTGGACCTCATACAGGAAAAGGATCCCTCCATAGGTCTTGCCACGATCTACCGTACAGTAGAGCTCTTGGTGGAGATGGGCTTTCTGCACGAGGTAAATTTAGATGAGGGTTTTAGCCGATTTGAGGTGTCGCTCAAGGATATCCATTTCCATCTTGTCTGTCGCGGCTGTGGCAGGGTGGTGCATCTTAAAGATGAAGATCAAAAGAGCCAGGTCGCGGAAGAGTGGGCTGAAGATATGGGGTTTACTCTACTTCCGCAAAGCATTGAGCTCTTTGGCGTATGTCATGAATGCCTCAGAAAAGGTTTTGACCCCTCAAGAATGCCCCAAGGGGAATGTCGTTGTCGTCGCAGGAGGCGCATGCATCGCGGACTTATGTGATGTACTGTTGCAATATCTTCATTGCCCAAAAAGAAAGGAGTGCATTGTCACGTCCATAGCTATTAAAGCTGAAGGGTTAATCAAGCGGTATGGGGATTTAGTTGCCGTCAACGGCGTAAGCTTCGATGTGGAAGAAGGAGAACTTTTTGGCTTTTTAGGCCCCAATGGTGCTGGAAAAACCACCACCATCCGCATGCTTACTGGGCTATCTAAACCTACAGCAGGCAATGTGGAGCTGTTGGGTCTTGACATTAAGGCGAACGCTGCAATGACCAAGGGGTTTACGGGAGTAGTGCCGGAGGCCTCAAATCTTTACGACGAACTTACGGCCTTGGAAAATCTCCTCTTTATGGGCAAACTCTATGGCGTAAGAAGGAAGGAGAGATATGAACGAGCTATGACGCTGCTTGAGCTCTTTAGCCTGCAGGAAAAGAGGGATCGTCCATTTCGGACGCTCTCTCGGGGGATGAAGAGGTCTCTTACCATTGCCGCAGCCCTCATTCACAACCCTAAGATATTGTTTTTGGATGAACCAACTGTTGGACTTGACGTCATGACTGCACGCTCTCTGAGAAGTGCTATTCAAAAATTGCGCGATCAAGGGATGACGATATTTTTGACCACCCATTACCTGGAAGAGGCAGACGTTTTATGCGACCGCATCGCGATCATCGTAAGGGGACAAATTGTCTCGGTCGAAAAGCCTGAAGTGCTAAAGAAAATGGCGATTAAGGAACAGGCCATTGAACTTACCATAAGGGGATCTGCCTCAATATTGGTAGAGCGGCTAGCCGCTCTTATAGGGACTAAGCCCATCATTATAGACTCGAACACTTTGCGTTGCAGTGGAACCACAAATAGTCTGCTTCCTCATATCTGTCGAGCAACACAAGATGCAGGGGCAGAAATTGAGTCTATTAATACTATAAAACCCACTCTTGAGGAAGCTTTTGTGAGGATCACCGGGCTTTCCCCAAGTATGATGACGATGGAAAAGGGAGGTAAGTGACGATGCGCGATGACTTGAGGGGAATATGGTGTATTATCGAAAAGACATGAGGACCTATTACCTTAAACCTCCCGCCATAAGTTGGGGAATAGTCTTTCCTATTGCATGGGTTCTGGCCTTTTATCTTAGAAACCCAGTGGATTTTAAGGGGTTGATCCCTGGGCTCCTTGCCATGACCGCGTTGTTCAGCACCACTGCTGCGGAAGCGGTGGTGATAAACTTCGAGCTTCGCCTCGGGTCATTGGAGAGGCTTTTACTTGCTCCCATTAGCATTATGGCAATTTTACTTGGGAAAATTCTGGGCGGAGCTATCTTTGGCCTTCTTATGAGCTCACTAGTGGCAGTGATGTGCGCCCTTTTCTTAAATTTTGACTTGGACTGGATATCCTTTTTATCAATTCTTTTGCCGGCCCTGCTGGCATTTTCCGCTATGGGATCACTTCTTTGTTTAATGGTAAAGGAGGTCTTTGAGGCTCAAACCCTGCTCAATCTACCTCGCTTTGTCATGGTATTTATAAGCGGTGTGGTATATCCTGTTGAGGCCATGCCGAAAGCCTTGCAATTTTTAGCTCATCTTTTTCCCCTCACATACGCAGTTAAAGGATTCCAGGGCATTTCAGGTGTTAGTCAAGGTGTCACTCTAGCGCTTTATGCTGCTGTTTTGATGGCCTTCTTTTTGATTTTTTTCCTTCCGGCGGCCAATTTGTTATCAAAAAAGTTTGAATGACTTTTCATATGCTTGATAGGAACATATTGACTGGTTATTTCGTTTAAGAATCGTATAATCATATACCTATTACCTCTCCTTTGTTGTCAAATGTATTGACAATGACGGTTATTTTAGTATAATTACAATTGATAATGATTATCAATATTAATATCAAGGGGGGGTTGGGTATGCCCAGAGGATTTGGCAGGGGCGGTTATGGGTTTGGCTTTCGGGGGTGGAGCCCCGCATGGCCATATGTGGGTATGGGCAGAGGTGGTCTTCCCAGATGTTGGTACTTCTTGGGCGGTGCTGCAGGGGCACCTTACGAAGGATATATCCCTCGTCCTTGGTGGGGGTATGCGCAAGGTGCTTCTAACCCTCAAGCAATGAGTAAAGAGCAGGAAATTGAGCTTCTAAAAGCTCAAGCTGATGCCGTAAAGGCCCAACTCGATGCTATTGAAGCCCGCGTCAGAGAACTTGAGGGAAAGTAGAGGTGGATTTTGTGAAGATAGCCGTATCGGCGACCGCTCCTAATTTAGATGCGTTGGTAGATCCTCGCTTTGGACGCGCTCCCTACTTCATCATCGTCGATCCTGATTCTATGCAATTTGAGACTATGGAAAACAGCAGCGCAAGTGCTCCAGGAGGGACAGGAATCAGCGTTGCTCAGGCGATAGTGGGGAAAGGGGTACAGGTAGTGCTTACAGGAAGCTGTGGCCCCAATGCATATGAGGTCTTATCTGCCGCTGGCGTGCAGATCATCACAGGCGTTTCTGGCACAGTAAGGGATGCCGTTTTATCTTTTAAGCAGGGGAAGCCGGCGTCTACATCTGCCCCAGATGTCCCTCCTCACTTCGGGATGGGCGGAGGGTTCGGCAAAGATAGGGGTCGAGGTATGGGCGGCTTCGGGATGCACGGAGGCGTTAGCATGTCAGGGGTTGTGTTCCAACCGCCGAGCGAAGAAGAAGGGCTCAGGCAGCTGAAAGGTCAAGCAGAAGCGTTGAAGCAGCAACTTTCTGAAATAAACCGTCGCATTGATGAGATAACTTCTGAAGATTAGAGCGGCAATGGTAGCAGAAGCTGTAAATACGTGCGAGGGGGTGGGGATATGATCGTCTCCGTAGCGAGCGGCAAAGGCGGTACAGGGAAAACGTTGGTAGCCACGAGTTTAGCCTTGGCTGTAAGCGAACGTGCTTCAGTACAGATATTGGACTGTGACGTAGAAGAACCGAATGTCAACCTGTTTGTGCACGCGTCTATTGAAAGTGCAGAGCCTGTATATGTCCCCATCCCCAGAGTAGACGCTGATAGGTGTAATCATTGTGGCAGATGCGCAGAAGTATGTGCCTATCATGCCATAGCGTCCCTTCCGAGTAAGGTGATTGTTTTCCCTGAGCTGTGTCACGGTTGTGGAGCCTGTTCTTATTTGTGTCCAGAGTCAGCTATTGTAGAAACTAATAGGCAGGTAGGTGTTGTTGAAATAGGTTATCGTAATAATCTGGAACTTGTCCAAGGAAGGCTCAATATGGGGGAACCCATGTCAACACCAGTAATAAGGAAAGCCAAGATGTATATAAATGGTCAAATTGATAATCAAAGGGACGTGATAATCGATGTGGCTCCGGGCACCTCTTGCCCAGTGGTAGAGGCTGTACAGGGGAGCGACTATACCATCTTGGTCACCGAGCCGACCCCCTTTGGGCTGAATGATCTTTCTCTGGCAGTGGAGATGATAAGATATCTTAACATCCCTTGCGGGGTCGTAATCAATCGTTCGAGTCCTTCACGCGATAGCCTGATAGAGAAATATTGTCGCGAGAGCGAGATACCTGTGTTGCTAAAGATCCCTTTCGACAGGGATATCGCTACTCTCTACTCCAAAGGTATTCCCCTGGTAGAAGTGAAGACGCGATGGCACGATGCCTTTTTAGATCTCTTCTACACACTTAAAAAAGGTCGGCTTCATGCCACATATAACGCTTAAACACCAAGAAAGGAAAGCCCTATGAACGAAATTGTAATAATAAGCGGTAAAGGCGGCACGGGAAAAACCAGTATAGCGGCTTCGTTCGCTGCCATTGGGAAGAGCAAGATTTTGGCAGATTGTGATGTAGACGCCTCCGATCTTCACCTTGTCATGTCTCCCAGAATAGCAGAAAAGGGTGAATTTTGGAGCGGGAAAAAAGCTCGCATCGAAGAGGAAAAGTGCAACAAGTGCGGCCTTTGTCAAAAGCTATGTCGGTTCGGCGCAATAAAAGACTTTAAGGTCGATCGCCTCTCATGTGAAGGGTGCAGTTTCTGTTTTCATGCATGCCCAGCCGGCGCAATAGTGATGGAAGATGTCCTATCGGGCCACTGGTTCGTGTCCGAGACCAGGTATGGCCCTTTGGTTTATGCAAGACTCATTCCCGGAGAAGAGAACTCGGGAAAGCTCGTGGCTTTGGTGAGGCAGAAAGCAAAGGCATTGGCCGAAGAAAAAGCGTTAAAGTATATTATCACCGATGGGCCGCCAGGTATAGGTTGCCCGGTAATATCGTCCCTTTCAGGAGCTGCAATGGCTTTGTTGGTAGCTGAACCCACTGTGTCAGGGGTCTACGATTTGGAACGCGTGGCGGGAGTTTGCAAACACTTCCGCGTTCCGGCTGCAGTCTGTATAAACAAATACGACTTAAACGAGGAAATAGGCCGCGAGATCGAAAGATACTGTAGTCAGCGAGGCATAGAATTGATCGGTAAACTTCCCTTCGACGAGGTTTTTGTTGAAGCTATATCGCGAGGAGTGCCGGTGGTAGAGGTCGATAGAGGAAACATAAAAGACGAAATAGAGCGAATGTGGGATGCCATTGTTACGATGGTAGAAATCAATAGAAAGAGGAGATGATGCCATGAAAGTGATGATTGCTTCTGATAGAGGTGTTGTTTGTCCCCATTTCGGCCACGCTCCAGAATTTAGACTCGTTGAGATCGATGGAAGCAAAGTTGTAAAAGAAAAGATTTACACTAATCCTGGACATGCACCGGGAGTGCTGCCCAGATGGATGAAGGATCTTGATGTGGATATAGTGATAGCAGGAGATATGGGGCCGAGGGCAAGAGATTTGTTTGCCTCTTTCGGCATAACGGTTCAAACGTGCGATCCCATGAGTGTAGATAGCGCGCTCGAAGCATTTATAAAGGGCAATCTTTCCGGCAGTTCCAACACTTGTCATCATGGCGAGGAACATGGTGCAGGTGCTGCTTGTAACGGGCATCACGAAGCATTAGAGGAATTGCAGGGGCAATAAATTGGCATATGCTGTAAATCCCAATATATGTCAAGGTTGCGGGGTATGCGCTAAGACATGCCCCACAGGAGCCATAAAAGTGGAAGATGGCAAAGCAATCATAGACCAAACTCTCTGCAACCAGTGTGGTGCATGTGTCACAGTTTGCCCCTACGGAGCCATATTTCGAGACCTTTCCGAGATTCAGGGACTAGAGCCGGTCAAAGAGGGGTATGGCGAAGGGTCTTTTGTAGTTATAAGGGCGAAAAAATCTCGTGCTGAGCCTGTTTATAGCTAAAGTCGGGGACTTTTGTAGATCTTTGGACTAATCTTTTGGTGTTGAAATGAGATTGTAAACGTTTGATTTGTCTGGCTTGATATACCCTACATGGGTATGGTAAAATAGGTCCACACAAGTTGGAACGCTGCGCTCTCAGAAGCGGAGGGATATGCAGATGGAAGGGAAAGGACAGATAGACCCCCAAACGTGGAAGGGCATTCGCTCTGTAATGCAAGTGCAGCTTATGGTAGCTTTCGTCGTGGCCGTGCTGATGCTGAAACAATGGTGGTTTTGCGCCTTGATGATAGCCTTGGGTGGCTTGCTCTCCGCATTCCATGGGAGGATATGGTGTGGCTTGCTCTGCCCTAACGGCGGATTCATCGATCTAATCTGGTCGAAGATCTCTCTGAGATTATTGCCTTTCCCAAGATGGCTCAACAAGGGCAGAGTCCTTCAAAGCGCATTCCTCATCGGTATGATTGGATATTTCGCCTGGATCGTTTGGCTTGTCAATGTCCATAAGGGCTTGCCAATAGCTTATGCTTCTTACGCCCAGCACGGCTATTTGTTCCTGCGATTTTGCCAAGTCATGCTGGCTTTGGCGGCGGGTTTAGCAATCGTATTTGAGCCCAGAACGTTCTGCGCTCACCTGTGCCCGGGCGGCACGATAGGGACGATAGCAGCTGCATTGACTAAAAGGAGCCCTATAGTGATGGATGCGGAGAAGTGCGCAGGTTGTAGGGTTTGTACTTCCGTCTGCGATGCCCCAGACCGTCTCCTCGTGCCGCTCATCGAGAAATCACAGACGCTGCAGGCCCAAGGCAAGAAGGAAAAGCTTCCCATTTCGCCAGAATGCTACGGGTGTCTCGACTGTGTGGCAATTTGTCCCAAAGGCGCTCTGCGCGTAGAAACCTTAAACGCATCTGAAACAGAGGGAGTTCCCCTGAAAGAAGCACAGTAACAGCAATAATTTTTGTCGGAGGTGAAGGATATGAATGAAAGGGGTTTTCGATGCCTCAATTGCGGTGAGGAGTTTTATGGAGAATCGTCGAGGGAGATTCAGTGCCCTCAATGTCGCAGCCATGTGGTTATGCTCCTCGAAGGCCCGTCGCTGCGCAAAGCAGCGGGCAGCAGTGGAAGCGACGGCGGCAGCTGCCCATTGTGCAATATTTAAGTTTGTGGAAGACTGCCAAGTAAATCCTATTTTGACAGAAAAATAGGGCTTGGCGACGTCGTTGAAGGCGGGCAAGAGGGTGTATAATCTCAAAATGAGAAAGGTTATCTAGAAGGGGGTGTTTCTCATGAGCATATTCGGTCCCGTTCCGTCTCGTCGGTTGGGATCGAGCCTTGGCATTAACAACATCCCCTATAAGATCTGTTCTTATACATGCGTCTATTGCCAGATCGGGCCAACGTTGCGCATGGAGACCCAGCGCCAGCACTACAGCGATCCGGAAGAACTCGCTGCTCGTGTCAAAAAAAGACTCTTGCAGCTTGCGGAAAGGGGAGAACGAGTCGATTATCTAACAATCGTTCCCGATGGTGAACCCACACTTGACCTCGCCCTTGAAGAGTTGCTATTGAGGTTGAAGGAAACGGGCATTCCTGCAGCCGTTATTTCCAACGCCTCTCTCATCTCGAAGGCAGATGTAAGGAGGGCTCTATATGTTGCGGATTGGGTCAGCCTGAAAATTGACGCCCTTACGGAAAACTTATGGAAACGAATCGACCGCCCGCACCCATCCCTTGATCATGGCGATATCCTTGTCGGCATGGAGGAATTCGCTCGTTCCTATAAAGGCACGCTGTGCAGCGAAACCATGCTTGTGAAGGGTCTTAACGACGGACCGGCGGAACTCGAAAAAGTTGCTCGGTTTGTCTCCTCCAGCCTGAGTCCCAGCAAGGCCTACATTTCCGTCCCCACCCGTCCTCCCGCCGCCTCATGGGTACAGATGCCCGATGCAGAGACGGTCGCAGCCGCCTATGCAATATTTACAGAGCAAGGGATTGATACAGAAACGCTAACGGGCTACGAGGGCAACGCCTTTGTAGTTACCGACGACCCTGTAGAGGAAATTTTAAACATCACCGCCGTCCACCCCATGCGCAGCGACGCCGTCAAAGAGGTTTTGCGCCGCAAGGGCTCCGACGAAAAAAGCATTGATCGCCTCGTCGCCGAAGGCAGGATCAGACGGGTTCAATACGGGAATTGGGTCTATTATGTCCGAGTTATGAAAGAAGGGGAACGGTAAAAATGTCGAAATTTTCCCTTGACGTCCTGAAATGACATGTCTACCCCTTTACCATATCGTTAAGCCTCCTTATCTTGTTCTCATAGGCGTGAGATAGTCTTTCTGAAGATCGAACTATTTCCCTGGATAGCCATACAATGTCTATAGAGTTCCTAGTTACCAGCAGTTTTTTATCCGTGTCGCATCTCCTCCAGCCTGTATATGTCCTCACCATGGCTTTGTGCTTTAATGCATGTACTTCGGTCCAGCCCGTAGATACCTCCGTGGCCGTAAGGGCTTAGATCCTTAAAGAAAAATTTCATCTAAAAGGGATTCTCGGGATGGTTATTCTCTTTGTCAATCATGAGGAAACAAACTCCTTTCGAAGAGATTAATTTTGAGGAAGACCGGAAAGTTGACATCTGAGTGTTATGGATTATATTATTCGTAATACTCATCTTATTAGGGGGCTCGCAATGTCAAGCAGATCTACTATCGAGGCATATAAAGCATATACTTACCGTCGCAAAGTGATGTTTTTCACTCTCACCTTAGGGCTTATGGCGATGGTCTTCGTCTCCCTCTCCGTAGGCTCCTCCCAAGTAAATTTAAGCGATGCCTTTGCAGCCTTGTTAGGGCGTTCCGATGACGTTACATCTACCATCCTATGGCGTATCAGGCTTCCTAGGATCATTGGAGCGGTCCTCGCCGGATGGGGGCTTGCCATGGGAGGGGTGGCGATGCAGTGCATCCTGCACAACCCCCTTGCTTCTCCTTATACGCTTGGGGTCTCTCAGGGGGCGGCGTTTGGAGCTGCCGTTGCTCTCGTCATTTTAGGTTTGGGACCGAGCGGCAAAAACGAAAGCTTCTTGGCAGGTTTGCCTTGGGGCGTGAGCATGTTCGCCTTTTTAGGGGCTTTCGCCTCCACATGGCTCATCTTGTTCCTGAGCCAAAGAAGGCGCCTATCTCCCGAAGCTATTGTGCTATCAGGGGTCGCCCTGTCAGCGCTCGCCACGTCGGGCACCATGATGATCCAATATTTCGCCAGCGACATTGAGGTGGCATCTATCGTGTTTTGGACCTTCGGCGATGTGGGGAGGGCTTCCTGGAATGAACTCCTTCTAATGGTCCTCTCTATCGTTCCTGCGAGCTTGTTCTTTCTGCTCAACCGCTGGAACATGAACGCCCTCGCCGCAGGAGACGATGTTGCGAAGAGCCTTGGCGTAAATGCCGAACGCCTGAGAAAGATGAGCCTCATAATAGCTGCTTTAATTGCCGCTGTAGCGGTCGCAACTTTTGGCGTTATCGGATTCGTAGGCCTCGTCGCACCACACATAACCCGTAGATTGGTGGGCGGAGATCACCGCCATCTATTGCCCCAATCGTGCGTTGTGGGAGCTTTGATACTGCTCTGCGCAGACACGGCTGCCAGGAGCGTTATGGCGCCAATTGTGCTTCCCGTCGGCATCGTAACCTCTTTCATGGGGGCACCGCTTTTTCTCTATCTGCTCATGAAGGGAGGATATGGAAAATCCTAACAGCCAAAGATGTCTCATTTGGATACCGAAAAGATGTAGTCCTAAAAGGGATAACGATCTCAGTGGACAGAGGGACCACAACGGCAATCCTCGGTATGAACGGCTCGGGTAAATCGACGCTTATAAAGTGCCTCAATGGTTTACTGAAGCCGTGGTTAGGAGTTGTTATGCTCGATGGCGACAACCTAAGCGAGCTAAATCGCCAGCAGATATCGCAAAAGGTCGCTTATGTACCGCAACGTTCTCCTGAAGGTGAGCTTTCCGTCTTCGATGCCGTGCTGTTGGGACGAAAACCCCACATGAGGTGGAATCCTACAGATAGAGACTTCGAAGTAGTTGACGAAGCCCTGTGCGCCATGGGGCTTGAGAAGTACGCCCTTCGTCCCGTCAGAGAACTCTCCGGGGGCGAAATCCAGCGAGTCGCTTTGGCCCGAGCCATAGCTCAAGAGCCAGATGCACTCCTGCTCGATGAACCGACCAGCAGCCTCGACCTCCATCGACAGATCGAGGTGATGAATTTGCTCTGCGAGTTGGCAAGAGAAAGGGGCATGGCGATAATTTTTTCTCTCCACGACATAAACCTGGCCCTTCGTTTTGCCGACAAATTTCTCTTGCTGCGAGATGGCGAGGTTTATGCCTACGGTGGACGGGAGATCCTTACTCCTAAGCTCATAGAAGAGGTATTTGACATTCGTGTTGTTATGCACCGCGTAGATGATCACTTCATAGTCATTCCAACATTCGAAACCAAAAAGGAAAGAATTTTTACAAAAGTTGAGGTAGGAGCATGAAAATAGGAACATTTGCACCAAAACGTATTTTGGCTTTTGGAGCGGCGCTCGCCCTCTTTTGGATAACCTCTTCTGTTGTAGGGGCGGAACCTCTAACCGTTACAGATCTGGCAGGTAGATCCGTAACAATTGACCTTCCTGTGAAAAGGATAGTTTGCGCAGGACCGGGAGCGCTTAGGCTTGTAGTCTATATGAACCAAACAGGAAAAGTGGTCGGCGTGGAAGAGATGGAAAAAGACCCGACAGGGCGACCTTATGCCTATGCCCACCCAGAGTTCAAATCCCTTCCCACGATAGGCCCAGGAGGGCCAGCCTATATAGACCGCGGACCAGATCCAGAAGCAACCCTTGCATGCAAACCAGACCTGCTTTTTGTAACATACATGCAAGGGCAAAACGCAGAAAAACTACAGAACAAACTGGGCGTTCCCGTTGTAGTGCTGTCCTATGGTCACTTGGCGACTTTCGACGAGACAGTTTTCGATTCCTTCGAGTTGATCGGACGAATAATGGGATGCAACGATAGAAGGGCAGATGCCCTCGTCGAATTTTTCACGCAGATGAAGCAAGACTTGTTTGAACGAACAGCAGCAGTGAGCGAACATCGGCAAAAAGTATATGTAGGCGGGATTGGACATAAAGGGTCGCATGGCATCGATAGCACCCTTAAGTCCTATCCTCCTTTTGAGTTTTTAGGCGTTAAAAGCGTCGTAGAAGGACTAAAAGGCGACCATATTTTTATAGACAGGGAAAAACTCTTGGAGTGGGATCCGGACGTGATTTTTATCGATGGCGGCGGAAGACATCTAATCCAGGCAGATATAGAAAAAAATCCGCACTTTTACAAACACCTGTCGGCGTTTAAACAGGGGAGAGTTTATTTGACTCTCCCCTATAACCACTACACCACAAACTTGGGCACCTGTTTTGCCAACGCTTATTACGTGGGTACCGTCTTATACCCAGAGGCGTTCAAAGACATCGATCCGGAGAAAAAGGCTAATGATATATATAAATTTCTCTTAGGCAAAGGCGCATATGATGATATGAAAAGGAGCTTTGGCGGCTATGGCCCCATATTTTAAACGCCTCACTTTACATCTATTGGAACTTTACGCAAAATCTAGGATAGTCCCGATTAGCAATGCATGTCGCTTGCTACGTCATTACAACAAGCGGCATCAGACCCAAATGGATCCAACTTCTTCTCGTGGTTCCCTTAGCGCAGCATGTTACGGAATATATGTAATTCTACCTAAGAATATAGAGAACCAATACTATTATTGACTACCGATATGCATCTCTGCGATGTCTTACCCGCATTACCATTACAGCCTTCTTCTCGTCGTCAACTTCATAAATTATGCGATATTCTCTGACACGGATCCGCCAATCATTCTTTGACCCCACTATTTTGCGGCAACCTGCAGGTCTTGGATTTTCGGCCAAAGCTCTGATATTAGAGATAATGCGGTCAAAATCTTCGGAAGAAAGGCGCTTTAAATCCCGTTCGACTGCCCGTTCCAGGTAAACTCTATACTCGTCCACTCTGACATTCTCTCAAAAATTCATCCAATTCCCTAAAATGCAGGGGCTTTTTGCGCATCTCTTCCAAGAGTTTCAAATCTTCCACGTCCTCCAAGCGTTCTAACAGCTCCCGATATTCATTAATATCTAAAATTACAGCCACTGGTTTGCCATCTCGATATATAAATTCAGGTGTTTTTTTCTTAGCACCACTTTTCATGACTTTTCACCCCTAATATATATTATAACCTAGCTTTGGCGTACCCAGCCTATATAGGCCGTGGCCTGGATTTGGAGGCAAGGGTTGTCTGATAATTAAAGAAGAGCGCGAGGTAGGGGTCGTCCACAGCGTTTTGCGAAGGACAATGAGCAAAGTAGTGGCGCAAAATCTCTGATATGCTTTCCTTCGCGGTAATGATGTCCAAAAAACGCTCGCTCAAGTTGATTACGGGATCGCCTTCGATCACAGCTTGAAAACCGATTATTTGCCCTTCTTTTAAACCAGGAGTTTTTTCTTTCGAGATAACGACCTTCCAATAACCGTTTTTCCCCAAAGGCATAGCATTATCCCTCGTTCTAACAGGAAGGACGATTGTCTTTACAGGGATCCCTGCTTTGTTTGCCGCCTCTTCGCTCCACCCTACGCTGGTCCAATGCAGGTCAAAGTATGAGCTAACTCCCCATATTGTAACGGGCGGAAGCTCTGCAGGCATTCCTGTAATGTTTGACGCCGCAACCAACCCTTGTCGCATGGCAAGGGTGCCTATGAGGGGCAATATCGCCCTGCCAGTGGGTGCATCAACGACCTGTACGACATCCCCCACGGCGTAGACATCGGGATGAGATGTTCTCATGTGGGAGTCGACCACGATTCCCCGCTCCATTTTGAGCCCGCAAGCTTTAGCTAATGCTACGTTGGGGCGCACGCCTGTAGCGAAGAGCACACCATCAGCTTTGATAGTCGAGCCATCGGACAAAACTACACCTTCGGGTGTTACGTCAGTCACACTCACGCCGATATAGGCTTTAACGCCCCGCTCGAGCGCACGCTTTTCAATCAAAGATGCCATATCCGCGTCCAAGGCCACGCTCAAATGCGGCAATACCTCGACAATATGGACTTGAAGTCCGCGATCGTGGAGGGCTTCTGTCATTTCTAGTCCAATGGCACCGCTTCCTACTACAACCACGCTTTTGCCGCGAGAGGCGAACTTATCAAGTCTTCGAGCGTCATCTGCTCCCCTGATGACATAGACGTTGGGCGCCAACCTGGATTTCTCGACAAGTTCATTTCCATACATAACCCATGTGTCTTTGCCCTCAGATGTTACAGACGATGTGCCTTCCCGCAAAACACCTGATACAGGAGGAATCCATGGGACGGCGCCGGTGGCTAAAATGAGCTTTTCAAAGGAAATCTCGATCTGCCCATCAGCCTCTTCCGCATAAGCTTTTTTGGAAGCTATATCAAGTTCTTTCACGACGCCATGTACGATATCCTTCGGCATATCTTTGGGCATGCGCTCGCCTTTGGAAAGGTCTACCACCAGCGCTTCAGGGCCTTGGGGCACGAGCTTTCTGCCAACCCCATACGGCAAGCTACAGATGATCGTTGGTTCTTCATTCATAACTATCTTCACGTTGTCCTCGCCCATCATTCGCAAAGCCATATAGGAGATGCGTCCACCCGGGCCTCCGCCGATGATGAGAACTTTAGTAGAGAAACTATTTTTATCCATGTATTCTTTCCTCTCTTCCCCTTTTAAATTAACTCCATATAATCCCGCAATTTAGGAAACATTATATACCCACCAGGGGTAATATGCAAGCTATTCCACACATAAAATCTCATAGCTGTAATGTATATTGTTCTTTATGTTCCTAATTTGCTTAATGTGATGTGGGAAAGTAGGGTTCCTCGAAATTGAACACATACCCATATACATTGACTTGTGTTTGGCTCATTACAGCCAATTCAACTGCTGCTTTGAGGACTTTAAAGGAGAATACGTGCTTGTTATTCCTATTTATTTTATTTAGTGCTGCTTTCAAATCCTCATATTCGGCTTTGCATTGAAGAATCTCTTCATTGGTTCCAGCTAAAATCTTCACATTAACATTGATGACATCGCCCTCGCCATTTGGAAATTCTATTCGCACAATACCGTTGCGGATGGGGTGAAAGGGGATATGTTCGGGCTCTATAGCTCTCATGCCCAATGTGTCCAGCTCAATTGATAAAAAAGATCTTATGCCTTCAAGTTGTGATTTGGGCAAGTCGATTAAAAAAATATATTCGCTTCTTCCTTTTTTCGTGATGGCTGGTATAGCGTGAACGCTTGAGGCACCGCGAGCCATCAACCCATCGATCAGATAAGGTAATGCCTCCCCTGTTATGCTATCTACGTTAACTATTAGGAGCATTGTTATCCCCTTTCTTCGCTGTTATTTACCTAATCAACTGCATCTTGCATATCTTTCGCTAAACGCACTGCAAGCTGGCCCACTTTATAGGCCTTCTCTTCGGCTCCAGGTATAGCGTTTGTGATGTTGGCTCCTTTTACAGCTTGTTTGGCAGCATCTTTTGAATCCAATTTGCCAGAAGCGGCAGCTACAGCAGCAGGTATGACCGCATTGACAGTGCAGCAACCAATGTACATTAACTCCTGAGCCACTGCTGATGCTACAGTTATGGGGATGGTCCACTCGGTTCTTTGATTAAGCACAACATCCGGCGTTACTTTATGAGATAAACCTTCAATCTTAAACTCCTTGCCATCTACCGTGACAACTGCATCTATATCGGCATCGAACCCCCAGAAGGTTTGAGCGAAAGGATGGTCTCTGCGGGCTCCCCCCTTTAGCTTGTTGAACTTAATCGATATCTTTCGATTGAAAAAGTTGCTGAATATCATGCTCGAACGTTCCTCAACCTTCGTTAGCCTCTTGAGATCTATGTCGTGGCATATTTCTTCAAGGGTCTTGCCTGCCTTGAGGCCATCCCATGTGTACTTGGCTATGCGGTACTCCATGTTGTAACGAATTCCCTGGGTTCCCTTAATGACTGCCTCTGTAACCGGGCCGCGCGTGAGTTGCTCTGCTTTGTGAGCTACCATATTTGCCGAAGCTGCGGCAATCTCTGGATCGATCCATTCATTAAGCTTCATGTCACGTATCATGTCCGCAGTTGCCTCGACATCTCCGCCAGTCTCAAGGAGCTTCATGGAAGCACATATGGAGTCAGCTACAAGATGAGCAAGCGGGGGGTTAACGGGACCTGCTCCAAATCCTGCGCCAATCATGGGACCTTCCTGAAAGATCGCTATCATCTCGTTAAGGGTCATCATTCCGACAACGGTGGGTGCTCCAATATCCTTCAAGATGATTCCCATATCTCCAATTAACGTCGCTGTGTCGTACTCCTTCCCGGTTCCGCGCATATGAAGCTTTGGGGGAAGTCCGGCCGCTTCTGCAGCGCCCTTGCCGACAAGATATCCTGTTCCTTGGACAAAAAATTCGCCATATTCTTGACCTATCATTCCATCCGGATTAACTATTTCTAGAACAGCTGCTGCTGCGATTGCAGCCGAAAGCCATGGGTTGGGGTTGATGCCAACACCTTGATATGCTCTAAACATGGCTTCCACTCCTACTTTCGTCCCCTTTTTAGCTAGATCAACGTAAATCATATCCTCTCCTAAAACGCTATGACCATAAACGGCTCCACCTGCTACGAAGGGAGGGACAACTTCTCCGCTAAAACGACATATCTCGCCCTTGTCAATAGCTTCGTAAATTGCTTTAACTGCAGGAAAGCCTGAAACTTTGTTAGTTAGCTTAGAAATAGGTATTGCTTGAACACCGGCTCTAGATGCGCCGGCCTTAATCCTGGCCAACGAACCAAGTTTTCTGTTCCCAGCCGGGACTCCGGCTCTCGACGCTGTTCCCATGAGATTTAAGAACGCTGCAACAATGAGGGCAGCGTTTGCTGCATCGGCACCAGCCTCTTTGGCCGCTTTTATCCCAGCTTCTACTATTGCATCTACTGGTAGATATTCCATGTTAGCGTCTGAAAGCTTTGTGCTGCGTCCCTGAAGGATTTCTTTGACTACTACGTTAGCTACACTATATACAGCGAGATTGAGCATTCCATGTCCTCTCGTGAGTGCTTCAAGACGATCGCTGGTCTCATTTTCGACGAAGGTATTTGCCGCCATAATTGCTGAACCTATCTCCTTTTGCATTTCTGTTACACCTCCTATTCTTTGGTTGACGAATCTCTTTGCGTTATTTCCTTAACTTTAAGTATATTGAAATTGATACTCATTTATGATTTTATCAAGAGGAGTTGCTATGTCAATATATGGGAGGCTCTATTCAATAGTTAATGCGAAAACTTACCGGTGATGAGAATCCAAAAGAATAGTTCCTTCGCTCGGTATTATAGATATAGATATTGATATTCATTATCTATAAAGTATAATATACAGCGTTTGCTTTATGAGGAACGAAAAGGAATTTCTTGTGTTTTTTCCTTACGGAGAGTCATGTATGTTTGGATCAGGATAATCAATTGGGAACGAAGGAGGAATTCGTTATGAATGAAGACCACGATAGTGCGCCAATCGCCAAAGCCAAGAAAGTGGGAGTGGATCATGTATTAGCTATAGGAAGTGGCAAAGGGGGCGTTGGAAAAAGCTCTGTTACTGCTCTGTTAGCTGTAGCTTTACAGCGACAAGGATTTAAGGTAGGTATTCTGGACGCAGACCTCACAGGGCCATCCATTCCAAAACTTTTAGGGGTGGATGGAATGCCTAAGGCTGCTTTTTCCAGCTTAATTCCACCGGTTTCGCCAAATCTTGGGATCCGCGTAATGTCCATAAATCTTCTCTTAGATGATCCTTACAAACCTGTGATATGGAGAGGACCCCTTGTAGCAAACGTTATAAAGCAATTTTGGGAAGATGTGATGTGGGGAGAGATTGACTATCTGTTGGTAGACTTGCCACCTGGCACTTCTGATGCTCCCCTCACGATCATGCAACTATTGCCTTTAGATGGTTTTTTGGCTGTCACATCACCCCAGTCCCTTTCGGCCATGGTTGTAATTAAGGCAGTGAACATGGCTAACATGTTGTCCATACCAGTTTTAGGTGCAGTGGAAAATATGAGTTATGCCATATGTCCTTACTGTCATCAGGCGTGGGAGCCCTTCGGTTCTAGCCACTCGGAAGAGTTGGAAGAACATAACATCCCTATTTTGGCTAGACTGCCCATAGATCCGTCAATTGCCAAACTTGGAGATAAAGGCAAGCTTGAAACCTACGATAACGCGGAGGTGATGCAGAGTCTTCTAGCTATCGCAACATATTAGTAGCGACGGACGCGGCTCCTAAATATTCTGAATTGCAAGTTAATTTTATTTGCTTGACATGTCTCTGCGATCAAATTAGAATGATCAGAAATTTACCGCTAGAAGGAGGGGAAACGCAGATGTTACGCCAGGACGTAGTATGCATGGAATTGGTCCTAGTGCTAGTTCTAATAATTATAAGCTGCGGGTCCCCTCCCGGAGCATAGGGCTCTTATTACCCTTAGCTTCCAAGGTCGGGACCCGTAAGCGTTACAGGGGTCCCGACCTTTTTATTTTCTTATGAAGGAGGTGATAATTGTGAAATATGTTATAGGAGTATTAGCTGAGGACAACCCCGGAGTGCTTTCTCGCATAGCAGCCCTAATAGCACGAAGAGGATACAACGTGGAGAGCTTAAGCGTGGGTCATAGCCATATCGAGGGATTTTCCCGATTTACCATGGTTGTAGAAGGCGATGAAAGGGTTGTCGACCAGATTGTGAAGCAGCTGGATAAATTAATAGAGATAGTGGAGGTGAGAAATTTGAGTCAGGCTCCCTATGTGGAACGTTGGATCATGTTGATCAAGGTTTCGGCTCCATTGGAGATCAGGCCTCATGTCCTTCAAACGGCCGAAGCCTTTCGAGGAAAAGCTGTAGATGTGGGCGGAGATGCCTTGGTCTTCGAGGTCACCGGAGACAAGGGCAAGGTTGAAGCCTTCTTGTCTGCCATGAGGCCTTTCGGGATTTTGGAAGTAGCTTCAAGCGGAGCCGTGGCAATGCAGCGCGTAGGATTTGAAGGTAAAGTTTCAGGCCGATGCGAAGAGTATGAATTGAAACTAGCATAAAATTTTGCACGACTAATATTAAGGAGGAATAGAATATGGCAAGGGTTTATTATGACGGAGATGCTGACATAAAAGTTTTGGCTAATAAAAAGGTCGCAGTATTGGGTTACGGAAGCCAAGGCCATGCCCATGCGCAGAACTTGCGGGACAGTGGTCTGAGCGTAGTGGTTGGTCTTCACAAAGGGAGTTCTTCTATAGAAAGGGCACGCCAGGATGGCTTGGAGGTGCGGGATGTAAAAGAGGCGGTGGCCATGAGTGACCTGGTCGTCTTTCTCGTTCCCGATCACATCCAGGCTAAAATCTACAAAGAACAAGTGGCTCCTAACCTAAAAGATGGAGCAGCGCTGGTTTTCGCCCACGGTTTTACCATTCATTTTCATCAGATCATACCCCCTTCCACCGTAGACGTCTTCATGGTCGCTCCCAAAAGCCCTGGGCATCTGCTGCGTAGAACCTATCAGGAAGGAAAGGGCGTTCCTGCGCTATTTGCAGTTCATCAGAATGCGTCGGGTTCGGCCAGAGAGATGGCTTTAGCTTATGCCTGTGCTTTAGGTTGCGGACGAGCAGGTTTGATTGAGACAACTTTTGCCGAGGAGACGGAAACGGATCTATTCGGAGAACAGGCTGTCCTCTGCGGTGGAGTGACGGAGTTGGTCAAAGCAGGTTTCGATACCCTGGTCGAGGCAGGATATCAGCCGGAAATTGCTTATTTCGAATGTTTGAACGAGCTTAAGCTGATAGTGGACATGATGTATGAGGGAGGGCTGTCTTGGATGCGCTATTCGGTGAGCGATACGGCCAAATATGGGGACATGGTAGCAGGTAAGAAAGTTATTGATTCGAAAGTCAGAGAGACGATGAAGGAGCTTTTGAAAAACATTCAAGAGGGCAGCTTTGCTAAAGACTGGATACTTGAAAATCAATGCAACAGGCCTCAAATGAGAGCTTGGCAGCAGAGGGAGAAAAATCACCTTATAGAAAGGGTCGGCTTTGAACTTAGAAAGATGATGCCCTGGCTCGATGCCAAAAAAGCTCCGGAAAATTAAAAAAGGAGATGTCGAATGATGAGTGACGATCGTGTGAGAGTATTCGATACGACGCTTAGAGATGGAGAGCAGTCGCCGGGAATAAATTTAAATTCGCAGGAAAAGCTCCACATTGCCTATCAATTGGCTGCCTTAGGCGTGGATATCATAGAAGCCGGTTTTCCTGCCGCTTCACCGGGAGACGCAGAGGCCGTCCGACTTATAGCTGAAAAGGTTAAAGGTCCCATAATAGCAGGATTGTCTAGGACAAGAAGAGAAGACATAAGGGCTGCCTTTGAGTCGGTAAAATGTGGAGAGCGTCCGCGCATTCACGTGTTCATAGCCACAAGCGATATCCATATGCAATATAAGCTCAAGATGACGAGGGAAGAAGTGTTGGAAGAAATTCGTTCCGCTGTAAGTTATGCCAAAAGCCTCGTTGCCGACGTGGAATTTTCCGCAGAGGATGGCAGCAGGTCCGACCCCGAATTTCTGATTGAAGCCTTCAAGGTCGCAGCAGATTGCGGGGCAACCACTTTAAACTTGCCCGATACCGTGGGATACGCCATACCCGAAGAATTTGGAGATTTCTTTTCTAGGGTGATGAAGGGCGTAGGTAGAGAAGATGTAATATGGTCGGTTCACTGTCATGATGACTTGGGCTTGGCCGTGGCAAATTCCCTGGTGGCAGTTAAGGCGGGAGCAAGACAGGTAGAGTGCACAATAAACGGAATAGGCGAACGCGCCGGCAACGCTTCACTGGAAGAAATTGTCATGGCCCTGCGTACCAGAAAAGAGTACTTTGGAACCGAGACAGACATAAACACTACTCACCTTTATCCTACTAGCAGGCTTGTGTCGCGATTGACGGGTTTCGCCATACCTCCCAATAAAGCAGTTGTAGGAGATAACGCCTTTTCTCATGAGGCCGGAATACATCAGCACGGTGTCTTGTGCGATAAGAGGACATACGAGATCATGAGACCTCAGGACGTAGGAGCTCCCGACACTAAATTGGTGTTGGGAAAGCATTCCGGGAGACACGCCTTTTCGGAGAGGATAAAAGGCCTCGGATATCATTTAAACGAAGAAGAGATGGCAAAGGCCTTCGTGTTATTCAAGGATTTATGCGATAAAAAGGGCATCGTCAGCGACGGCGATATTGAAGCTTTGGTCGTGGACGAAATTCTTGGAGGCGCAACGAAGAGGACCTTTGAGTTGAGGGATTTCATGGTCAATGTGGGAGCGGGCGGCAGGGGATCTGCTACCGTGGTGATTTCCGACGGCGAAAGGACTGTGAGCGATGCCGCCACAGGCAACGGCCCTGTTGATGCAGCTTACAAGGCGATAAAAAGGATAATAAACATCGAACCTGAGTTGGTCAGCTACAAGATTTCCGCAGTTAGCGAGCGCTCCGATGCAGTGGGAGAAGCGGTGGTAGTTGTGAAATTGAAGGGCGTGTTGGCCCAAGGAAGAGGAGCGAGCACCGACGTCATAGAGGCGAGCATAAAGGCCTATTTAAACGCCGTAAATCGACTGGTCCAAATTGCGGAGGCCAGAGGGATTAACATCCTTCCACAGTATGTGAGCACGGTGTAATGTCGAGGAGAGGGAGTGGGGAAGATGACTCATGATGCTAAAATGACGTATCGTATTGGGCTTTTGCCGGGAGATGGCATAGGGAAAGACGTGATTACTGAGGCGCGAAAGGTCGTTGAAACTGCTGCAAGTTCGTTTGGTTTTTCCGTGGAGTGGAGGGAATTTCCCTACGGGGCCGAACACTACTTGAATACAGGAGAGATCTTGCCGGACGAAGCGCTGGAAGAGATGCAGCAGTGCTGCGCGCTGCTACAGGGAGCCATAGGAGATCCCAGGGTTCCTCCGGGTGTCCTTGAGCGGGGAATATTGCTGAAGACGAGGTTTTATTTCGATCAATACGTTAATTTGAGGCCTGCCTTGACCTATCCCAATGTTCCTACGCCTTTGAAAAGGGGAGAGGGCATAGATATAGTTGTAGTCAGAGAAAACACCGAAGACCTTTACGTAGGTTTGGGCTTTCTTTCTAATGAAGAGATCGAGGCAACGGTGGATATGAAGAGACCTTCATATACGTTAAAGGGAGCTCTTTCCCTAAAAGTTGATCCTTCCATGAAATTTGCTGCACAGTTGGCTTTGGCTACGGAAATGGGCGTTAGGCGCATTACGCGCTATGCCTGCAACTTGGCCCGTCGCAGAAAGGCAAGCGAAATAGTGCTAGCGACGAAATCAAACGCCGTGAAAGAGCTGTACGGCCTTTGGGAAGAAATAGCGAAAGAGGAGACCTCAAAAGAGGGGATATCACTAAAACTGGTCAATGTAGATGCCCTCTGTTATCAGCTTGCAAGAGATCCCTCGGGATATGGCGTGATCTTATGTCCAAATTTGTTTGGCGACATCGTAAGCGATCTTCTGGCGGGACTTACGGGCGGGTTGGGTTTGTCGCCCAGCGCAAACATAGGAGATGGCCTATCGATGTTCGAGCCGGTTCATGGTTCTGCGCCCGATATAGCCGGTACAGGAAGGGCAAATCCCTTAGCTGCCATATTGTCGGCAAGTTTAATGCTTGAACATCTTACACAAGTTGAGGCGTCCGAAGCCGTAAAAAATGCTGTTTTGGAATATTTAAGGGCCTTTCCGCGGCAAAGACATCCTATGGAGCTTGGTGGCGAGGCGACAACTTCAGAGGTCGGAGACAGTGTTGCCTCAATTATCCAAAGGATGTGAGTAAAATGCGCTTGACAGGGGCACAGATGATAATTAAGGCCTTGGAAGAAGAGGCCGTGGAGACGGTGTTCGGATACCCTGGAGGGACAGTAATTCCGCTTTATGATGCCCTTTACGATTCAAAGATAAGACACGTATTGATGCGCCATGAACAAGCGGTAGGGCATGCGGCCGACGGATATGCGAGGGTAAGGGGAAAACCGGGCGTCTGTTTCGTTACGTCGGGACCTGGTGCTACTAATATAGTGACTCCTTTGGCTTCGGCCTATATGGATTCCATTCCGGTGGTAGTGATCGCCGGCCAGGTAGCTACGAAGGTGATGGGAACTGATGCATTTCAGGAGGCCGATATCTTTGGCTGTTCCATGTCAATGGTGAAGCACAGCTTTTTGGTAAAAAGCGCTTCTGAAATTCCAAAGGCGGTGCGTGGGGCCTTTTACATCGCCACAACAGGAAGGCCGGGTCCCGTTTTGATAGTTTTGCCCGTGGATGTTCAAAACGAGGAAGGAGAGTTTGTCTATCCTCCCAAGTTAGAATTTCCGGGATATCATCCCGAAAGGAACGAGGATCTTACGATGTGGGGCGATGTGGTTGAGGCCATCAATAAAGCCGAACGGCCCTTGTTGCTTCTTGGGGGAGGGGTTATACACTCCCGAGCAAGCGCAGCATTTAGCAGCTTTATCGACGAATTCAGGATGCCTGTGGCTACCACTCTCATGGGCAAAGGCGCCTATCCAGAAGGAAATTTTTTGTCCTTGGGCATGGCCGGAATGCACGGGCGCCCTGCGGCCAATAGGGCGATCCTGGAAGCCGATCTGGTCATTGGGGTAGGAACACGTTTTTCCGACAGGACGACGGGTAGAGCGACCCGCTTTGCTCCAAATGCAAAGATCATACATATCGATGTCGATCCTGCGGAAATCAACAAGAACATAAGAGCGTCCCACTTTCTGATAGGCGATGCAGGAAAGATTATATCGGGTTTGCATGGGGAAATTAAAGCTCGCGACCGTTCCACCTGGCTCCAAGGCATAGAGAAATTTAAACAGGAGGAAGTATGCGACGATGACAACTCTTACATAACTCCTCGCGCCCTTTTGATGTCTCTTAGAAAAATGGTCGAGCCTCAACAAATAGTCTCGACTGAAGTGGGACAAAACCAGATGTGGGCTGCCCTTCACTGGCAAGTAAAGTTTCCCGGAACCTTTTTGTCTTCCGGAGGTCTCGGGACTATGGGATACGGCCTTCCTGCTGCAATTGGGCCGGCCTTTGCTCTTTTAGACCGACCCGTCCTTTGTATTTCCGGTGACGGAAGTTTTTTGATGAACGTACAGGAGCTCGAGACTTGCGTCAGATATAATTTGCCCGTCAAGCTGATTGTCATAAACAATTCCAGCCTTGGCATGGTAAGGCAGTGGCAAGAGCTGTTTTGGAGCGAAAGGTATTCGGCCACCAATGAAGCGCCGTCGCGCTCGCTGGTGGAAATAGCAAGCGGGTTTGGAGTGAAGGGTTATCGAATTGAACGTTCTCATGAGATTAGCTCTACACTTCAAATGGCATTAAGTCAAGATGGGCCTACATTGGTGGAATGCATCGTTCCTACGAAGGAAAAGGTCTTCCCGATGGTTCCTCCGGGCGGCGGGATGGACGAAATGATCCTTGAAGCTTGAGAATCCACAAATTGATGCCAACCAAATTGCTTCGTAATCGAAAAAATAAGCTCCCACTCCAAGCCATAAGTGGGAGCTTATCGGGTGTTTAAGCATGCCTTAAGTGACGTTTCGCCTGAAGATCCATTTGTCACTTCCGTGGAGCAGAGCGGGTATGCTCACAAGATCTCCTTGGTATCGCTTATGGAAGAGTCAAGTCGGACGTTTACGAATGGCGCTATGACGAAGAGGGCCAACAAAAAGAAAGCGATGATGGCACGAGGCCACCCAATGTCAATGATGAATTTTTTTATCCTATCCAACTGAGATCACACCTTCCTCGTTTGATGCCTTAGCTCCCATCAGGAGAAGGCCAAACTCTGAGCTGTCGCTTGAAGCGGGAAGTATGCCAGCAATTTTTCCTTCGTGAACTATTGCTATACGATCGCAGATGGCACGCATTTCTTCGAGCTCGGAGGAGGTCACTACAATTGTGGTCCCGTGTTGCCTGTTGCGCTGATATATCATATCGAGAACAAGTTTTTTCGCTCCGATATCGATACCACTTGTGGACTCGGATACGAAAGGCAGCTTCGGGTCAAGGGCGCAAGCCCTGGCCAGACACACCTTCTGACATGAAAAGGTCAACGCGGTCCAAGAGCTGATATCTTTGACAAAGAGGCCTTTTTACGTATATATTTAAACCGATGTGAAAGTCGGAAGACACCTCCTTTGCTAGACAAATCATTGCGCAAGGCATATCTGCTTAATTGAAATTTATTGGGAAGAGAGTTTAAGTTTCGAAATTCATATTTCGCTTAAAAGGCACTTCTGTGCTTGAACTTATGCTTTGTCATTTCGGGAGCGTGATATCGATTTGATTAAATTCGAGAAGGTCACCAAAAAGTATGGGGATACAGATGTTTTAAAGGAAATCGACCTTGAAATGCGCAAGGGCGAGATAACCATTCTTATAGGCCCGAGTGGCTGCGGCAAGACTACTACATTGAAGATGATAAACAGGCTGATAGAGCCCACAAGTGGAAAAATTTTTATAAACGGAGAGGACATAGGAAAGCTGAGCCCCATCGAGCTGAGAAGGAATATCGGATATGTGATACAGCAGATAGGACTCTTTCCGCACATGACCGTTGCCGAAAACGTCGGCTTGGTGCCCTATTTGAAGAAATGGCCAAAGGACAAAAGAATGAAAAGAGTGGAAGAGCTGCTTGAGCTTGTGGGATTGCCCCCCAGGGACTATATGAACAGATATCCCAGCGAACTCTCGGGAGGGCAACAACAGCGCGTTGGCGTAGCGAGGGCTTTGGCTTCTGACCCTGAAATCATTCTAATGGACGAGCCTTTTAGCGCCTTGGACCCGATTACCAGGGAACAGCTGCAGGAGGAACTGTTCAACCTGCAACAGGAGCTTCAAAAAACCATTGTATTCGTCACACATGACATTGACGAAGCTCTTAAATTAGGGGATCGGATATGCATAATGAGAGATGGCATAGTTTTACAATTCGATGCTCCGGAGGTCTTGTTGAAAAATCCTGCTCACGGATTCGTCGAAGAGTTCATAGGTAAAAAGAGATTGATGCGCGCTCCTGATCTCATGACCGCTGAAGACGTCATGATAAAAGATCCCGTTAAAGCTCATCCCAGGAGGACACTTGCTCAGGCAGTGGAGATAATGAAAAGCCATGCGGTAAACAGCATATTGGTTGTAGATGAAAGCGACAAACTTCTGGGTATCGCTACTGCTGGAGATATTAGGGAACATTTTGGCGAGAAGAAGTATTTAGATGAAATATATACCAAAGATGTAATTTCTGTTCGTCCAAATGAATCTTTATCATATATAATTAAGCTTATGGCCGAAAAAAATATAGGTTTTGTCCCGGTAACGGATGATAATGGCATTTTGGTAGGTTTAATAACGAGAAGTTCGTTGATAAACATATTTAGCGAAAGATATTTTTAAAAGGCGTGATGGGAATGAGTATTTTCAGTCAATATATCAGTTTCATGCTTGAAAGACAGGATCAAATTCTGGAATTGACGACCCAACACCTATATCTGACGTTCATCGCGGTCTTTTTCGCCGTTTTAGTCGCCGTTCCGCTGGGTATAACGATAACGAGGTTCGAGAAAGCTGCGGGTATAGTCGTCGGGATTGCCAACGCTGTGCAGGCTTTGCCGAGTTTGGCGCTGTTGGGTTTTTTAATTCCCATACTTGGGATAGGATCCAAGCCGTCCATAGTGATGATCTTCTTGTATTCGCTCCTTCCTATAATAAAGAACACCTACACGGGATTGACAAATGTGGATAGGGCCATTCTGGAAGCCGGCAAGGGCATGGGAATGACGAACTGGCAACTGATGAAGATGGTGCAGCTTCCGTTGGCTTTGCCTGTGATAATGGCAGGCATTAGAATATCGGCCGTCACTGCGGTAGGCCTTACGACGATAGCCGCTTTGATCGGGGCAGGGGGATTGGGTCAGCTGATCTATCGAGGAATTTCGATGGTCAACAACAGGATGATCATTGCCGGTGCAGTTCCGGCGATGGTTTTAACTTTGGTTATAGATTTTTTGTTAAATATTTTAGAAAAATTAGTTACGCCTAAGGGAATTAGGAGAAGAGCAAAAAGCAAAAAGTAAAGGAGGAGATGCATATGAGAAAGTTGTCCCTTGCAATTTTTGTGGTCCTTTTTGCGATATCGCAAGTTTTTTGTTTTAGCAGCACAAGCTATGGAGCCGGTGAGTCGGCAGGGAAGGTTGTAGTTGGTTCCAAGAATTTTACCGAGCAAATGGTAGTGGGGCACATGGTCGCTGAATTGATCGAGGCGCATACCGATTTGAAAGTCGAAAGGAAGCTGCATTTAGGGGGAACCAACGTATGTTTTGAGGCCTTGAAGAGGGGCAGCGCTAGTAATGGTATAGATATTTACGTGGAATACACGGGGACCGGATTGGTCAATATACTCCAGATGGAATCGAAGACCGATCCTCAGGAAGTGTATGAAATCGTAAAGAAAGAATTTGAGGACAGATGGAACTTGATATGGCTGAAACCGTGGGGATTCAACAATACCTATACCTTGGCAGTGAAGGAGGAGTTCGCCAAGGAAAATGGCATTGAAACTTTCTCCGACCTCGGCAAATTGGCCGATAGGCTCGTATTCGGGTGTACCATGGAGTTCGCCGAACGCTCCGACGGATACCCGGGATTTAAAAAGGCCTACGGATATTCCTTCAAAGAAGTAAAGGCCATGGACCCGGGTCTCATGTACTCGGCAATAGACAACGATCTGGTTCAGGTCATAAGCGCCTTTGCTACCGATGGGTTGCTTGTGGCCCATAAGCTAAAGATATTGAAAGATGACAAAAATTTCTTTCCGCCCTATTTTGCTGCGCCCCTTGTCAACGGAGAGGTTTTAAAGCGATATCCGCAGATAGGAGATGTCCTTAACAGGCTTGCCAATTCGATAACCGACGAGGACATGCAGCAGTTGAATTACATGGTAGACGGTGAAGGCAGGGACGCTGCCGAGGTGGCTAGGAGTTTCTTGAAGGAGAGAGGCTACATATAATCTAATCGGAAATATGTTGTTTGCCTGTGCGAGCAACGAAAACCGGGCCCCTGTTGATTTTTATAGGGGCAAGAGGTAAGATAGCAGGCGAAAAAAGAACAACACGATCGTTTCGGTGACGGGAAACCGGTGAAAATCCGGTGCGGCCCCGCCGCTGTAACCCTGACGAAATCGCATATTGCCACTGCCTTTTGGTGGGAAGGCGCGACAGTAGGATGAAGGGAAGCCAGAAGACCGGCCGAAGACGATGAGATGCTTGCATCATGCGGCGGCGTGATCTGGCAGGGAAAAGGGGTAACCTGTCTTTCGTAGAAGGTTGCCCCTTTTGCTTTATATAACTAATATGTTGATTGGAGGGTAGGTCTATGAAGTTGTCATTGAGTTTTTCAAAGATCATCGTGTTTTTAAGCTTTCTATATCTGTCGTCTTTTTTAGGCGGGGAGGTTTTGGCTCAGGAAGGTCCCGTAACGGTTGCCCCGGAGCTTGTCACGGGAAGCAGGCTGGCAGAGTCGCTAGATGAGGTTCCGCAGGCAACATATGTGATCACAGCAGAGGAGATCGAAAGAAGCAGAGCTAAGACTTTAAGCGAGGTATTGGATAAGATCCCAGGCATATCCACTTTAAGGAAAAATTCGTGGGCACAAGATGATTCGTTGAGGATGAGGGGCGTTGCAACGGAAATATTAATACTGGTCGATGGTGTTCCATATTACAACGCGAGCTATGGAGCAGATATGTTCAATGTTGACTTAAGGTCCATCCCCTTGGAATCGGTCGAACGGGTCGAAGTTATAAAAGGTGCCGGATCTGCACTTTACGGTTCAATGGCTGCAGCGGGTGTAATTAACATCATCACCAAGACGCCCGATAAGTACAAGACGTCAATCATAGCCGAAGGCGGCAGCAACGACTGGCGCAGGTATTCCGTCTCGGCAGGGATTAAAGGAGACGTCTTTGATGTCGGGATTCGCTACAATCATAGAGAAGAAGGCGAAGTGCCTATCAGGTATTATGATGATGAAGTTTATAAAGCGCTTGACTATGACGAAGATTCGGCGAGCATTGCACTTTCTTGGGGGAACTGGCGCTTTGGAGCCGATTTCGGTTCCTATAATTCAAAGTGGGATGCAGGTAACCCTATGATAGATAAACAAGAGGACGATTATAAGAGATTTTATCTGAAATATGCAGACCTTAAAAATGAAGTAATAGCCTATGCCCATTTCATTAATAAGGAGTATGTCCAAGGAGGACAAGGAGGAGATGATGACTTACCTGATTTCACTAGGCCGTTGCCTAACGACTATGACCAAGACATTTGGGGTTTGGAGTTTACTCAAAAATCTTCGATTGGAGAGGTGCCGCTTGCCTGGGGAGTTGCTTATCGCTTTGAAAAACTTTCCGCGAATGGTGATGGTTTGATAGTTGATAGTGACAAAAAAACTTATTCAATAGACAAATTTTCTTACAAAGGGGAACGATATAACATTGCTCCCTTTACGCAGTTTTCCTTTGTGTTGGGTGACGTGCTCATGGACATAGGTTTAAGATATGAAAATTGGGATGTTGATGATGGAAAAGACGAGTCTGAATTTACCCCGAAAATATCTTTTTATAGACAGGATGACAGCGGAAAGCTGTGGTATTTAACGGCGGGCAAGTTTTTTGCCATGCCAAGCTTGTATCAGTTGTATGCAAAAGATGCTATGCTTGAGCCAAATCCTAACCTGCTTCCGGAAAAAGGATATACTTATGATTTAGGCGTAAAGGATCCAAATAATAGATGGAACGTAGGTTTGTTTTACATGACATTGGATAACAAATTTAAGTGGGACCAAATTGGTAGTAAGGGAAGATATATTAATTTGGCCGAATTTCGCTCCTTGGGTATTGAGGGACAGTTTGAAAAAGCGCTTACTTCTAATCTAAAGTGGATTAACGGAATGACCTGGCAAAAGCCGGAAGAAAAACAAACTTCAAGTGACCCTTGGAGGAAGGGTGGCACTCCTCAATGGGAGCTTTATAGCGAGCTTAATTACGACAACGGCCCCTGGTTTGGCAGCTTGAGCGCCCACTATTATGGTCAACGTGAGATAGATAATTTACAATCTTATCATAACAATAGGGCAGATGATGACTTCATTACTGTCGATGCTATTTTGGCATACGATATGGAAGACTATAAAATAACTCTGGCTGCTTACAATATATTCGATGAAGAGTACATAATTGACACTTCAGGGTACATCGGCCCAGAAAGAAGGGTATATCTGACCTTAGAACATTTGTTTTAGCTAAAATTAGGCCCCCACAAAAGTCCAACGTCCCAACAATAAAGGGCCCCTCAAGTTGAGCGGCCCTTTATGTTTTATAATTTTAACCAAAATGTGGGGGCTTTTTATGATAAAATTCACAATACGGAATAGGGGTTGAACAGTCTTTAAGCGGAAGGTGAAAAATATGGCGTTGTTGGACATAATAGGACCTGTGATGGTTGGGCCTTCTTCGAGCCATACGGCGGGTGCGGCCAAGCTGGGCAGGCTTGCCAGAAGAGCATGGAACGGAGAGGTCAATAAAGTCGACATATTTTTAAGAGGCAGTTTTGCCTCCACATATTGGGGACACGGCACGGATAAAGCGCTGATCGGTGGGCTTCTCGGATTTATGCCCGATGACGAAAAGATAAGAGATGCCCTTGAGATCGCCCGACAGAGGGGATTGGAATATCGCTTTTTTGCCGAATCCATCGATGGAGCTCATCCCAATTCGGTAAGGTTCGTCATATATAAAGAAGACAAGGCAATGGAATTGGTGGGAGCTTCCTTGGGCGGTGGCGTGATAGAGCTTCAGGAGATAGACGGCTTTTCCATCTCCTTAAGTGGAGATTTGGCTGCTATAATAACCTTTCATAGAGATCAGCCGGGAGTAGTTGCTGCCGTTGCAGGCGTAATGGCAGAAAAAGGTCTTAACATAGCTACAATGCGGTTGCATCGACAGGGGCGCGGAGGCAAGGCTGCAATGGTAATAGAAATTGACGGCGAATTGAAAGAGAGCACGAAAGATGAGATCTTAAATTCCCATTCGGCCTTGATGCGCGTGATCTTTATCCCCTCTCCGGAGAGTGATGTCAGATGAGGTCTTTCGAAGAGATACTGAAACTTTGTGAAGTCGACCTTGAATTCCACGAAGCCGTAGTGGAACTGGAAAGTCGTGAAAGCGGAAAGAGCGAGGATCTCATATACACAAATATGTCGTACATGCTCGATGCTATGGAACAATCGGTAAATTCAGCGATAAATGCGAATTTCAAAGGACGTATGATGGAAGATGAAGCACAAAGGTTTGAGCGGTACATTGCTCAAAGAGATGTTCCCCTTTCAGGCAAATTCATAGCCAAGGCCTCTCGCATAGCGCTTTCCGTGTCTCAGTACAACGCGAATATGGGGCGCATAGTGGCCGCTCCTACTGCCGGAAGCTGCGGTATATTGCCCGGCTTGTTATTTGCCTATCGGGATTTGTATGGGCCTTCCAGAGATATGCTGGTAAAAGCCTTGATCGTTGCAGGCGGTGTTGGCGAGGTCATTCAGAAGAGAGCCACCCTGGCGGGAGCGGAGGGCGGCTGTCAGGCCGAGTGCGGCGCTGCTGCAGCCATGGGATCGGCAGCTTTGGTTTATCTTGAGGGAGGAAGTCCTGCGGCCTCGGCCCATGCTGCAGTTTTGACGATAAAATCCTTGATGGGTTTGGTGTGCGATCCCGTGGCGGGGTTGGTGGAGGTGCCTTGTATAAAAAGAAACGGCACCTTGGTCTCCCTGGCATCGCTTTGTGCCGACATGGCCTTGGCCGGGATCAGGTCCGTAATCCCTCCCGACGAGGTCATCGATGCAATGCGGAGAGTTGGGAGGGCCTTGCCGGAAAGCTTAAGGGAGACATCTAAGGGAGGGTTGGCGGCAACGCCGAAGGGCAGGGAATTAGAGAAGAAGATATTCAGTGAAGTTCCGCCCATGGCCGAAATTTAAAGAAAATTCGATCGAGCCCGGAGATAAAAGAGAAACGGGGGTGTCACTTCAATCATGACGAAGGTTTTTATATGCGGTCGCGGTGGGAGCGGGAAGAGCACGATAACCGCAATGTTTGCCAAATTTTTGGCCTCGGAAGGGATGCGAGTGTTGGTAATAGATGCCGACGAAAGCAACCGCAGCCTATATAGGATGCTTGGGCTCAGTGCTCCCAAGAGCACGTTGATGGACGATCTGGGAGGAAGGGTTGCCGTAAAAAAAGTTGTCTTCGACAACAAAAAGAGTGGGTTCGACGAGGATGCCAAGATCCACGTTGACGATTTGCCGCGAACTTGCGTTAGCAGGAGGGACGATTATGCCTTTTTGGCCATTGGCAAAATTTGCCAACCCGACGAGGGATGCGCCTGTCCCATGGGAGCGCTGGAGAAGGGGTTTCTTGCGAGGCTGCATGCTCCCGGATGGTGGATTTTGGTGGACTGCGAGGCAGGCATAGAACATATCGGGCGCGGCATTTGGCGAAGCGCCGATATTTTCCTTGTAGTTCTTGAGCCCTCCCACGAATCATTGGAAATGGTCAAGTTTATGAGCGATTTGGCAAAGGAAGTGGATCGCCCGATGGTGGCGGTTGTCAATATGGCCGATGATGATGTAATTGAAGACGTCAAGGCATCGCTTGAGTCCACAGGGGTAGAAACCGTAGCATTTTTTCCTCGAGACAAAAGGATTGCCGCCTCTAACTTGAAAGGCGATGCGGTTCCTTTGCTTCCGGGATTTGTGCCTTTTCTGCGATCTTGTTTCGAGGCGATATCGGAAAAGACCAATGCAATTGGATCCTGAGGCTGTTGCTTTGCCTTGAAAGTTGGTCCTTAAAAAGTGCAGTATAATTATCATCTGTAGCCCATTTGAGGATCGACAAAATTTTGTTCAGGAGGTGTTTGCGATGTCTTTGCGAGAAGATCGCGCTATACAGGTTATCTTGGGCAGAAGGAGCATAAGGAAGTTTCAAAAGGATAGAAAGGTTGAACCGGAAAAATTGGAGATAATTTTGGAATGCGCACAGGCAGCCCCTACGGCGGGAGGCACGAGGCCCTGGCATTTCGTCGTCGTGGACGAAAGATCGTTGCTCGATGCATTGGCTGAGGCTCATCCTTACGGAAAGATGCTTCATGAAGCAGGACTTGCCGTCGTCGTCTGTGGCGATCCCTCCATCAGCGATTTTGCAAAACGGTATTGGGAAGAGGATTGTTCAGCTGCTATGCAAAACATCCTGCTGGCATCGCAGGCATTGGGGCTTGGATCGGTGTGGCTTGGCGTCAATAACTCCCCTGGTCGTCCAGAAGCTATAAGGAAGGTTTTGGGGATACCTCAACATATCAACGTGTTAGGTATAGCTGCCATAGGGTATCCTGCAGAAAGCAAGGAACCCCATAGTGGTTACGACAACCAAAGGGTTCATCACAACAAATGGTAAAATACCATCCCTCGAGGTGAAAAAGGTAAAAATATGTTAAAATATGATTCATAAGCGACGGACTTTTAGCTACGCCGTCGCTTCTTTATTGTTGACAGTCCCATCTTTCCGTTGGAGGTATCGAAATGGCAGAAAGCAGCAATATAGGTAAAGTGCTTAGATTACCGATAGAAGAAGAAATAAAGCTGAGTTATCTCGATTATGCCATGAGCGTAATCGTGGGCAGGGCTTTGCCCGATGCGAAGGATGGCCTGAAACCCGTGCAGCGAAGGATACTTTACGCGATGATGGAATTGGGCTTGAGGTCAAACCAACCCTACAGAAAATCGGCCAGGATAGTCGGAGAGACCATGGGAAAATATCATCCCCATGGAGACGCGGCCATATACGATGCCATGGTCAGAATGGCCCAAGACTTTTCCATGCGCTATCCACTGGTGGACGGACAGGGCAACTTCGGTTCGATAGATGGCGATCCCCCCGCGGCTATGCGTTATACTGAAGCCAGGCTTTCTCCGCTGGGCGAAGAAATGCTGAGAGACATAAACGAAGACACGGTAGACTGGGGCCCGAACTTCGACGAAACTTTACAGGAACCGCTCGTCTTGCCGTCGCTTCTTCCAAATCTTTTGGTCAATGGCAGCTCGGGAATTGCCGTAGGCATGGCTACAAACATCCCCCCCCATAATTTATCGGAAGTGGTGGATGCCCTCTGCCTTTTGATAGACAGAGGAGAGGACGTCGAGCTCGGAGACATAATTGAAGTCATGCCGGGGCCTGATTTTCCGACGGGGGGAACGATAACCGGAAGGGAAGGCATCATAAACGCTTACAGGACGGGAAGGGGCAAGATCGTCTTGCGCGGAAGAGTCTCCATCGAGCAGATGAAGCGCGGAAAGACGAGCCTTATAGTGACAGAGATCCCATATATGGTCAACAAAGTCACGCTGATCGAAATAATAGCAAGGGGCGTACAGGAGGGCCATCTGACCGGGATAGCGGACCTAAGAGATGAGTCGGACAGAGACGGAATAAGGGTCGTCATAGAACTTCAAAGAGATGCAGATCCCCATCTGGTTTTGAAGCAGCTTTACAGCAGAACGCCTCTTCAAACCACCTTTGGCGTCATTAACCTGGCCCTTGTGAATGGGGTGCCGAGGGAGCTCGGATTAATAGAACTTCTCAAAATATTTCTGGATCACAGGAGAGATGTCGTTCGTCGCAGGACAAATTATCGCCTCAGGAAGGCGGAGGAAAGGGCCCATATAGTGGAGGGACTGGTAAAGGCCCTGGATATGATAGACGAGATTATTGCTCTTATCAAAAGATCCAAGGATGCTCAGGAAGCAAGGGTAGGGCTCATGGATAATTTTGGCTTCACGGAATTACAGGCACAGGCAATACTCGACATGAGATTGCAGCGTCTTACCAACCTGGAACGGAGCAAATTGGAAGAAGAGTTGAGACATCTTCTTAAGGATATAGAGATGTACCACTCTATCCTTGAAAATCCCAGCGTGTTGGATTCTGTAGTCAAAGAGGAGCTGACGGAGCTCAAGAGACAATACGGCGATGCCAGGAAGACCGAAATTGTAGACGAATTAGTCGAAGTGGCAGACGACGAACTGATACCTGAGGAGGATATAGTCGTAGTTTTGAGCAAGGACGGTTATTTAAGGCGCGCCTCTTTAGGAGACTATCATCTGCAGGGACGGGGCGGCAAAGGCATCAAAGGATTAAAACAAAAAGATGATGAAGTGGAGATGTTCGCTGCCACTACAACTCATCATGACATATTCCTTTTCACGAGCAAGGGGCGTGTCTTCGCCATAAAGGGATATTTGCTCCCCGAACCGAAAAACGGGAAAGGCAAACATGTGAGCTCCTTTTTTACCCTGGAGGAAAATGAGCGCGTTGTGGCAATAAAAGAGGACACGATGCATGGAGCCAGGTTCGTATTCTTTGCGACCGAGAGGGGAATTGCCAAGAGGCTCGATGTTAGCGAATTGGCCAACCTGACCCGTGCCGGCCGGCGGGTCATTACCTTGGACGACGGAGATTTTATAGCCAGGGTACGGTTTACATCCGGCGAAGATGAGCTTTTGTTCGTTTCTGCCAAGGGTCAGGCACTGAGGACGAGCGAGCAGGAATTTCGTCCAATGGGTCGACAGGCCAGGGGCGTGCGCGCCATACGGCTGTCGGAAAGCGATGTATTGGTTGGATGCGAACCCCTGCAGGAAGGAATGGCGATATTGTTTATTAGCGAAAAGGGCGTCGGCAAGCGTACTTCCTTCGACGAATTTCCTCTGCATCACCGAGGCGGCTCGGGCGTGAGAGCTATGCGGCTGTCGAGCCGCACGGGATCGCTTGTAGGCGCCTGGAGCGTGACTGAAGATGATGAGGTCATGATAGTTACCAGTAAAGGGCGTGTGACGCGGATAGCGGTTAGGAATGTTCCTGTGCTTTCTCGAACGGCGACGGGAAGCATTTTGGTAAGGCTTGACCAAGGCGATAGCGTGGCAGATATTACGATAGTTCGAGACGATGCCATGGAGGAAGTCTAGCATGAAGATAGCTCCAGAGGGGATAGTCCCGATCGCAGCAGCTGTTTTTATGGCCTGCGGTGCTTGGCTTATATCTCCTGTCTTGGGAGGTATCATGGGGTTGTGTGCGTTATTTTTAGCGTGGTTTTACAGGGAGCCCCATGTCGACGTTCCGAGTGACCCCCAAGCCTTTGTAAGTCCGGCGGATGGGAAGGTCGTAGAGGTTGAAAGCACTGACATTCCCTTCGTCGGTAATTCTGCCAAGATAGGCATATTCATGACGGTGGCCGACGTGCACGTGAATCGCATTCCCTATGAAGGGAAGATATCATTTTTGAAATATCGGAAGGGTAAACATTTGGTGGCCTTTGCTCCCAAGTCCTCGGAGATCAACGAAAGGTTATATACCGGTCTCGAGACAAAACATGGTAATGTTTTGCTTGTGCAGATTGCAGGCTTGCTGGCAAGGAGAATAGCGTGTAGAGTGAAGGTAGATCAATTCATGGCCAAGGGACAAGCCTATGGCATGATAAAATTTGGTTCAAAAGTCGATGTTTATCTTCCGCCTTGCGTAAAGCCAATCGTAAAGATTGGCGATAGGGTCAAGGCCGGAAGCAGCGTTATAGGCATGGTTTTAGAGGATGAAGGGAGTGATATCGTTGAACAGAAAAGTTCATAGAAAGAGAATGTTAAAAAAACCCATCTCTCTGCGCAAATTGTTTCCCAACATGATCACGAGCGGAAATATTTTATGTGGCATCATGTCATTGATTTTGGTGTTTCATGATCACCTGATGCCGGCCGTCTGGTTGATCCTCATGGCCGCATTTTTCGATTTGATGGACGGAAAGGTGGCAAGGTCGTTGGGAGGAGACAGCGCGTTTGGGATGGAATTTGACAGCTTGGCCGATGTGGTCAGCTTCGGAGTTGTGCCCGGCCTGATTTTTTATGTCTCATATTTATACCCGTCAAGCGGTATCCTGGGCGCCCTTGGAACTGCCTTTTTCGTATTGTGCGGGGCACTGCGGTTAGCCAGATTTAATGTGGTACATACAAGCGGAAGCTTTCAGGGGCTTCCAATCCCTGCTGCGGGTTTGTTTTTGACCTCCTTCGTTATTTCGGGCGTGATCTTGCCCTCCCTCGGGGCTGCAATAATAGCAACGGGGACCGGGGCCCTGATGATCTCGAACATATCCTACTCAAGCTTGAAGCAGTTGAGCAGGGATAACATAAATGTTTTCAGGCTCCTGTTTTTGCTTAGTTGTTTTATAAGCCTTTCGATATTGCTGAAGGAAAAGTCTCCTTTGGCTTACATGCTGATATACGTCTGCAGCGGTCCTGTAGGGATCGATTGGGGCAAGTGGCTTTCTTTGAAGGGAGACGAAGTTACGGACCATCGATAAATAAACAAATAAGAGGGAGATTCTTTTCTCCCTCTTATTATTTGTTGAGCTTAAGACCATTTAGATATATCCAGGTCACCTTCGCTTTTTGCGACGACGCTCGTTCCAACGAGGTCTCCCGTTACGTTAATACAGGTCCTTCCCATGTCAAATATGGCGTCAACGCCTAATATCATTGCGTAAGCAGCAGCTACGGGCGTTCCGGGTTCTACGGGCAAACCTACGGAATTTAACACCAAAAGCAGCATAATAGCACCTGCACCAGGCACTCCGGCTGTGCCTATGGAGGCAAGCAGGGCTGTTACTATTACTATCAACTGATCCGAAAGGGGCAATTGATGACCAACGGCAAAAGCTATAAAGAGAGCGCAAACTCCCTGATAAATAGACGTACCGTCCATATTGATGGTGGCTCCAAGGGGGAGCGTAAAGGAGTAGGTGCCTTTGGATATGCCCATATTTTCAGCGCAGGCCATGGATACCGGCAATGTTCCGCTACTGCTTCTCGTTACAAAGGCTGTTATAATGGCTTCCTTTGCGTGAGCCAGAAACTTGCTGAGGCGCAATCCAAAAAACCGGAGTATTAGCCCGTAAACTACCGCTACGTGGACTACAATAGCTAGATATTCCGCGCCCACTGCCGTCGCTAAGGGTCCTATGACCCTCGGGCCCTCCTTCGCCAGGACTACAGCTACTAAAGCAAACACGCCAATGGGAGCGTATTCCATTATCCCCCTTACGATCTTGTACATTACCTCTGCAGCTCCGTTGGCGAAATTATATACGATGTTAGCCGATGTTCTGAGCTCTTCCTTTTCGCTTTCCCGTAACAGGGAAAGGCCTATTCCAAAAAGCAGGGCGAAGAAGATTATGGGTAACACATCTCCCTTGGACAAGGCCTCGACGGGATTTGTCGGCACTATATTCAAGAAAGTATTCACCAGGGAAGGTCTTTTCAGTTCAAATCCTCCCGCTTCCGCGCCCGCCAGCTCTAACCCCAGACCCGGTTTAAACAAGTTTGCAAAGATCAAGCCTATGGCAACGGCAAAGACTGTGGTTATCAAATAATAGATGATTATTTTTATTCCTACCCTGCCCAGGCGATAGGGGCTTATGCTCGCCGTTCCGACGATAAGGCTAAAGAGTATTACTGGAACGACTATCATTTTAAGGAGTCTAATGAATAAATCCCCGAAAGGTTGCACCCAAAGTATCTTGTCCTTAAGAAGCAATCCCGCCGCTACACCGAATATGAGTCCCAGCAATATTCGAATGAGCAAATTCGATCCAAAGTACCAACCCATAAAGCCCCTCTTTTTTTCTCCCTCTGACATAAGATCACCCTCCCTCTATTGATGTGGATTTTATGGATTGTTTTAATTATACTTCATGTTGCCTGATCTTGCTGTTACATTTCGATAAAAATTTCTTTTTATCGAAAAAATTAGCGGTTATTGATTTAAAATAAAAACTATTTTAATAATCTATGAATGAGGAACAGTTTGATCGATTTGTCCGGCACTTAGGGATTTAACTTGAAAACGACCGGCACTAGAACCTCTTTTTCTTCCAAAGATTTAAATATCCACTGTTTGACGGCCTTTAGGGCGCTTTCATCGAGCAAATCAAAACCGCTGGAACGATGTATCCTGGCTTCCTCTACCTTGCCGTCGGAAGAAAGTCGCACATATACGATGACAGTTCCCTCTTCTCCTCGTCTTCTGGATATAAGAGGATAGATGGGTTTGACGCTTCGAAGGATGTCAAGTTCGCTGGCTACTGCAATAGGTTGTTGGGGCTTGTCGGAAAAAGTTGAAGGGATTTCGGGTTGGCCTTTAAGGCCTTCTTGAAGTGGCGAAGGTTGAGAATTGCTGCCGTCACTTTCCCTTGGGAGGGGCTTTGCCACCTCTGCAGGCGATGCCGTCGAGTCTGTGGCCTTTACGTCGATATCCTCTGGAGCACGTTCCTTTGCCGGAGCTTTCTTTTCTTGTTCAGCCAAAGGCTTCTTGGACGCAGGTTTCTTTGTTAGGTTTGTAGTCCCTTTGTCTTCCTTTGCTTTGTCTTCCTTTGCCTTGTAGTCCTTCGTCTCTGAGGGCTTGTCAGGCGAGGATGGTTTTGTTGGACCAGGATCTTTATCCTCTGCAATCCTTGAGGTCTTTTCGGCCTCATTCGCATTTGCAAGCCTGATGGCAATGACACTATCCGTCCTTTGTGGGAGAGCTTGAGGCTTTGGGATTTCCAGGTGCCAGAAAAGTGCCAAATGAATCAAGAAACTTAAGGTCAATGGTCCTATCCATTTCCCGATATTGCCCATCATGGGGTCCCCTTGTCGCCTCCTCCCACCGCAAGGGATATTTCGTCGATTCCTCCTTCTTTGAGGGCGTTCAATACACGGACAATGGCTTCGTAGGGCGTCCTTTTGTCCCCTGCAAGGAGGATCGGTCTGCCTTTGCTTACCACCTCTCTTGCAAGGCCTACCGCTTTCGGGATTTCTGCCTTTTCGTCGTTGACAAAGATTTCTCCATTTTGATCGACGTTTATAACAAGAGGCGTCTGAGACACTGGCTGACCAGTGCCCTCAGGTAGCGATACAGTAATGCTTCCCTGGACGAAGGCTGCCGTCAGGACGAAAAAAATTATCAATTGAAACACCACGTCCACCAAAGGCGTTAGTTCTATTTCCGGGGAAGATCTCCTTTTCGATCTCATTTAAGCTCTCCCTCCCGGAGGCCCAGCTTCAGGGCTTTTAAAAGAATGTCCGCGCTTTCAAGCACTCTGGGTCCAGGATGAAGGAGGACCTCGGCTTCCAGGGAGACCACGCCCCCTTCCTTTGCCTTTATCGGAAGGCCTTCTATGGTTTTTATGAAGTCTTCAACAGTCGTGGACATTCCTATTTTTGATCTGACCAGAAATATAACATCGGGATCGTAGGAAAGAAGCTCCTCCCTGCTTATGGCGGGGAAGGAATATTCTTTGCTTTCGGCAGCATTTTTTATGCCTATAGCTTTCATGATGTCTCCTATGTAGCTCCACCCGCCGGCGACAATAAGAGGATCGTGCCATACGACCACCAACATCGATGCCTCTTTTTGCAAGTTATTTGTCGTATGGCGTCTTTTGTCCGTTAATCCCCTTTCGATGTCCTTCCACACTTCTTCAGCCCTATCGGTCCTCCCTACCTTTTTTGCTATCTCGAAAAATGCCTCTTTTACGTCATCCAGTCTGTGGTGTAGTGTGAGTTCCAGGGTATCTATTCCAAAGCTTTCAATGTGTTCCAGCAAATCGTGGTGAAAATTCCTCTCTCCTATGACCAGGTCCGGCTTGAGGTAGAGGATCTTCTCGAGGGAAGGGTCGACGCTGCCTCCGACGCTGTTTATGAACGATACCTCCGGGGGATAGGTGTCGTAATCCGTAACCCCTACCACGCGATCGAAATAATCCAGTGCATAAAGCGACTCCGTTATACTGGGAGAGAGGGAGACTATCCTTTTGTAGCCCTCCTTTGCGTCAGCCTCTGCATGAGGAGTCAATGTCTGTATTGATAAGATACACAGGAAGAACAAAAAAAACGAAATTTTTTTGACGTCAATCATGTTCTGTCCTTCCTCTTAACATCTTTTCCCGCAAAATGAAATCGGATCCCCTCCAAAGGGACTCCTCGAGAGCATCGATTTTGGAGGAAAACCAGGAATAGCACAAGACGGCAGGTATCGCTACCGCAAGGCCCGCGACGGTTGTCAGCAGGGCTTCCCATATGCCTGAGGCAAGCAGGGCCATATTGGTGGGGCCCTCCGATTCGGCGACGGAGCGGAAGACGTCGACAATTCCCAGCACGGTGCCTAAAAGCCCCAATAAAGGCGTTACTCTGGCCACCGTGGAAAGAAGGGTTAATCCCTTTTCCCATCTGTAAAGCTCATGGCGAACCTCTTGTTCCAGCAACATCTTCAATGCCTCTGGCGGCGCCAGCCAGTGATCTATAGCTGCCCTAAAAAGACGATGCAAGGAGCTCTCCTTTTCGCGTACCAAAGAAGCAGCTGCCTCGGCATCTCCCTTGTAGAGAAGTTCTCTCAATTTGCGTTCTAGTAATTCAGGGTTCGTCCAAGACTTGGCGTAAAACCAAATCCGTTCCAATACCACGGCAAGCCCGACGATAGAGACTGCCAGGATGGCGTACATGCTGGGACCGCCCATCTTTATGACGTCGATGAATTCCAAAGATTACCACCTCTGCGTTCTCGTATATAGAGAAGGTTAGCATTACGTAAGCGTTTTGCCAATGTTTTTTTGAAACCATCTCGTCCTGTCCAAAGCGACGAGGAGAGCGAAGCCCAACAGTGAACCCGGAACGCTGCTTAAGAGAAAAGCCGGCATCACTAACCATAAAGTAGCTTCTTTGCCGATCGATGGGGCTAAGATGTAGACGCTTAAAATCGCTCCGATGATGCCGGTACCGACGGGCTCTGTTAAAGCTGCGTACAGTTTCTTGTCCTTGAAGACCTTTGCCGTTATGCCAACTACCAAAGCGCCGGGTATGCTCCCAGGAAAGGCAAAAAGGGTCCCCGTACCCAAAGCGTTTCGTATTATGCTCGTAGTCAACGCTGCGCCTCCTGCCCACCAGGGGCCGAGAAGCACTCCCGCTATGGCATTTATGGCATGCTGAAAGGGGAAACAGCGTGTCGGACCGACGGGAATGCTCAATCCCGAAAGGAGAACGGCCATTGCGGCGAACAAGGCCGCTAAAATTAGATTTCTTAGCGCGGTCTTTGTCATTTTACATTCCTGCTTTCTTCTCCAGAATCTTTAATCCTTCCACAGGAGAGGCTCCACATCTACGGGGCGCTCGATGAGGCCGACTTTATGCGCAAAGTCGGCAAAGGTCCTCCAGCGTTCCGCATCCAAAATTTGGCTTTCAGCATAGAAGGGCAGTGTCTTCTCGAAGGCCAGCTTTTCGAGCTTCTCATCGGATTCCGGGACGGCCTTCAAGTATACCGCAAGTGCCTCCTTCGGATTTTTTAAGGTGTATTCAGTTGCTCTTGAAAGGGCTTTTCTGATGGATCTTATAGCTTCCGGATTTTTCTTTGCGAAAGTGGGGTTGGCAACGACGACCAATTCGTCATAATCGGGAAAGCCGTGTTCTTCCAGGGCAAAATAACCGGGTTTGTATCCTTTTAATTCCAGTTCCACCACTTCGTAGTTTCTAAAGCCGCCCATGACTGAGTCAACTCTTCCCGATACGAGGGAAGGCACAATAGCAAATTCTACGTGCACCAGGTCGTAATCTGTCACTTCATTGAGCTCGCAAAATGCCTTAGCCAACACGTCCTCCATTCCGGCAACAGTATATCCCATCGGTTTGCCATTCAAATCCTGTGGTTTTTCGATGCCGCGTCCTTCGATATACAATACTGTGGAAAGAGGATGGCCAATAAGTCTGCCCACGACGAGCAGGGGTATTCCCTCCGATGCAGCTACCAATGCCTGCGGTTCGTAGCTTATGCCCAATTCCGCTCTGCCTGCTGCTGCAAGCTTGAGAGCATCGGCGCTTTCGGATGGGGGTATTATCTTTACCCCTAAGCCCTCTTCGTCGAAATATCCTTTCTGTTGTGCGACATATAGCGGAATGTGGTCCACGTTGGGAAACCAGTCCAGGATCAGGGTAATTTCCTTTCCCATCGCCGGGACCGCAAGAGTCAGGATCAACAAAAATGTCAAACACATCCGTTTCATTTTTACAACCTCCTATTCATGAATAATTATGTATTTACAGTTACCCAATGGAGCTTATGTCTCGAATCAGTCATTCCTTGTTGTTGAGCCAGAAGAGAAAGCGTTTCTCCAATCTGCTGACCAACAGCCAAAGCCCCATGCCCATTAAACTTAGCCAAACCAGTGCGGCGAAAAGCATATCGGTCCGCAACCTTGCGTTCATTTGAATCATCAAATATCCTAACCCCCTTTGAGCTCCCACCCATTCTCCCAGAACCGCTCCGATGGTGGCCACTGCCACTGCAACCTTAAGTCCTGAAAAAAAGGACGGCAGAGCAGCGGGCCAGTAGAGAAGCCTCATCTTTTTTCGGAATGGGGCATCGAGGAGGTCGAAGATGATCTCCAGATCGGAATCGACCTGTTTAAAGCCAGAATATGTGGAGACCGTAAGGGGGAAAAAGATCACTATTGTTGCCATGACTATTTTGCTCAAAAGACCATAGCCGAACCAAACGACCAAAAGAGGTGCCACGGCAAACACGGGGATCGCCTGAGAGGCGACCAGGAATGGCGTTAAGGCGGCATCTATGGAGGGATGTTTGAACATGATTATCGAAAGCGGCAGTGAGATGGCAAGGCTTAAACATAAGCCCAGGCAAATCTCCAGGGCTGTTACGAGGGCATGGCCGGCTAAAAGAGGAGTCTGCAATAAAGTTGTCTGTAGGACGATTGAGGGAGGGGGAAGTATGAATTTGGGTACGTCGAGAAGGCGTACCACAAGTTCCCATATGACCAAGATGGAGGTCATCAAAAGAAAGGGATCCTTCCTATGCATCTACCAGCTCACCTCTCAGTATGGAGAATATTTCTTCTTCCATAGCGGCCAACTTTGGCCCCAGATTTTGTCTGGGTTTAGGCATATCTCTCATGTCTATTTCTTTGATGATTCCTGTGGGCAGATGAGACAACAAAAATATCCTGTCGGCGAGGAAGAGGGCCTCTTTGATGTCGTGAGTAATCATCAGGACGGTCTTTTCAAACTCGAGCTGGATGCGAAGGATTTCTTTCTGCAGCAACCTCCTGGTGAGGGCATCCAGGGCAGATAGAGGCTCATCGAGGAGCAATATTTCTCTGTCGAAGAGAAGAGTTCTCACCAGTGCCGCCCTTTGGCGCATTCCCCCCGAGACTTGATAGGGAAAGTAATCTTCAAATCCCGACAGGCCGAAACGGGACAGGAGGTCGATGGCCTTATTGCGTTCCCTTTGAAGGTCTTTGCCCAGGACTTTTGCAGGGATCAAGACGTTATCCAAAAGGGTGGACCAGGGCAAAAGCAGGTCCTTTTGCAGCATCATAGCGGTTTCGTCCTTCAGATCGCTAACCTTCTCGCCCTTCCATTCGATATGGCCGCTGTCTTTTCTTTCTATCCCGGCTATGACTCTGAATAGAGTGCTTTTACCGCACCCTGAGGGGCCAAGAAAGACGGCAAAGCTTCCGCGTTCGGTGGAAAAATTTATATTCCTGAACACCGTCAGGTTCGGATAGATCTTTGTGATACCGCAAACCTTCAACAAAAATTGCCGACCTCCTCTTTTGGGATCAGTCGGCATGCAGGGAAAGGCTGCACTTTAAATTGATATTGCAAAATTTCCTTACCTTCCCTCCGCCGGCATGACCCGGATCAGGTTCTAAGGGTCGAAGCTGTCAAAAGCTTCCTCTCAGTCGGTTACCCGACTCCCCCGGGACTTGTATTTTCATTCTATCACAAACTTTGCATTTGAGAAGGGCCATGCATCTTAAGGCACTTAACGAGGGGCTATCGATCAGTTCGCAGAACAACACTCCCCATCCGTCAATACCGTTATGCTCGACGGTTTGATGCTGAATAATATGGGATGTCCCTCCCGCAGGTTTAGGGTTAGGTATGAATCTTTAGAGTACTCCGCATGCCACTCTACATCGGCTCCGAATATATAGAGTCTGACGGATCCGTTTATCTCCATTTTCTCCACTATCGTTCCCTCCTGTGTGTTAGGTTGCAGTTCATGATCCACGGGAAGATTGGGGTAAATGAGTTTTATCTGGTCGGGAGGGATGAAAACCGTCGCCCTACCTGCGGTCAAATCTTTGGAGGGCGAGAGCCTCAACCTCCCCTTTTGCCATGTGAACCAGTGATAGCCGTCATCGATTGCTATTTCGCCTCGTATTAAAGTTCCCCATCCCAGGGAATGCCAAATGTTAGCTTGAATTAAAGGGTCCCAGAGCTTGCTTGCCTCGAGGTCGGCCATTATCGATCCATCGCGCATGATAAAGACCCTGTTCGCCAGAGAGCAGACGTCCTCGATGTCGTGGGTCACGTATAGAATTGGAGTTTTGACCCTTTCGAAAAGCTTTTTCAGCTCTCTTCTCAGCGCCCGACGCAACGGTCCTTCGAGGGCGCTGAAGGGTTCGTCTAAGAGCAAAAGATCAGGTTTTGGCGCCAAGGCCCTTGCCAGCGCAACGCGTTGCCTCTGTCCGCCGGATAGTTGATCGGGCATTCTGTCGTAAAACCCTTCGAGCCTCATGGCATCTAGCCAACTTTTTGCCAAGCGCCACCTATTCGGCCCCTTTAGGCCATATGCGACATTTTCCAAGACCGTCAGATGGGGAAATAGGGCAAGCTCCTGAAATACCAGCCCGATCTTTCTCTTTGCCGCCCTTATAAAGACGGAAGAGGAAGAGTCGTATAAAAGGCGATCCATGAGGTTTATGCGCCCATTGTCGGGCTTTACTATGCCTGCCAGTATTTTCAGGGTTTGGCTCTTCCCGGCACCACTGGGGCCGAAGAGCACTCCTATCTCCTCTTTGAGTCTGAGTGAAACGTCAAGACTAAAATTGCCTAATCTTTTGGAGAATGTAGCCTCTAAACAATCTTTCACGCCTTACCTCCCACCCTCTTTACAATTAATAGGCTGGCAATTCCCAATGCCGTCAGCAAGATGGCAGCAATATTTGCCTCAAAAAAACTCATGGATTCGACGCTGCTGTATATGAAAAGCGGCAAAGTCTGGGTTCTGCCGGGTATGTTCCCCGCTATCATTAAGGTTACGCCGAATTCCCCAAGGGCTCTCATAGAGGATAGGGCAAGTCCTCCGATGATGTAAGGTTTAGCCAGGGGGAAGGTCACCCTCCGAAACACCTCGAATTCGCTGTCGCCAAGAGTGCGGGCTGCCGCTTCCAGCTTTTCGTCTACAGAGCTGAAACCCGATTTAGCGGCCTGTATCATTATGGGAAGGGCGGGAAAAAGAGGAGCTATGACGGCAGCGGTAAAGGAAAAAAGTATATTTGCCTCTTTCAGATACGGGATATGTCCCAGCGCCATGAGAAGGTATAAACCTACAACGGAAGGAGGAAGAGCGATCGGCAATATAATGAGGTTGTAAACCAAGTTCTTCCCCCTGAAGTTCTTTTTTGCCAATATCCAGCCGATCGATGTTCCTAAAAAAAGTAGCAGGGGAATGTCGGCCGCTAATACCTTTAAGCTTACGAAAAGAGACGGAATCATTTCCCTTGCACTGGCTCAAAACCCCATTTGATCCATGTTTCGTTGGCCCTTTCGGATCTTATGTATTCCCAGAAGGCCTTGAGGTTCTCCGAATATCTTCCCTTGACCAGGCCACCGCTGTTTTGCAACGGTTCCACGGGGAGCACGGTATATCTTCCATTGTTCAGCTTTTTTGCGATCGATAAGGAGAACATCCCTATATCTGCTCCTCCGCTTTTGACGGCCAGGGCAGCCTGTTCGACATTGCCCATTATCACAAGTCTTTTTTCCTCTAACAGCTCATCGTAAATGCCCTGAGATTGCAGATAATGTGCAGCGGCTTTGCCGAAGGGCGCAGCTTTAGTGTCGGCGATGGATAAGCGGACATCCTTTTCCTTGAAAGCTTCGGTAGAAATAGGCTCGTCCTTCGCCCACCATGCCACAAGGGGAGATAAAGCCATGGGAAATACATCGAACAAAAAGCCTTCTTTTCGAAGCTTTTCAGTCCATTCCGGACTCGCGGATAGATATAAGCCAAAAGGAGCCCCTGCCATTATTTGAGACGCGAGCTTGCCCGAGGCGCCGGCAACTATTTTAGGGGCCCTTCCTATCTTTTCGGATTCGAATTCGGACGCCAACTCCTTGATACACTCATGAATGCTCGAGGCAACGGCTACTATGTCTTCTTGGGCGGCCGGAGCGGCATTGACGGCATTAAAGGACAGAATAAGGGTTGCTCCGATCACGATTGCAAGCAATTGTCTGATTCTTTGCGACATGGAAATACCTCCCACGGAATATATTAGGATGCCCGGGTTGATCTAGCCATGCGATTAGGGATGCATCCATGTCAAGTATAGATATCTTCTAAAAAAACGCAACATTGTTGCAAAATTGTATTACCATTCGGCCGTATAATCGTCGAAGTATCCCTGCACTAACACTATGGGCGTTCCCTTGTCTCCGCTTCCGCTGGTCAGGTCGCACAAGCTTCCGAGAAGATCGGTGTACATGCGGGGAGTGGTGCCCAAAGTCTCGTTTGTATCTATGTCAAGCTCTTTCTTCTTAAGAATACGCTCTTTGACGGATTCTTCGAGGGCGCTTCTACTTCCCTCCAGCTCTTTGTCGATTACATATTTTAATTTGATCTCTTTAGGTGTTCCCGTTAGGCCTTTGGTGAAGCCGGGAGAGACCACGGGATCGGCAAGCTCCCATATGCCGGTCTTGGGGTCCTTGAAAGCTCCATCGCCGTAAATCATTACTTCCACTTCTACGCCAAAGATGTTTTTAAGCCTGGACTGTATTTTCTCGCAGATTTCCTGGCAGTTTCGTGGAAAAAGTTTGACCTTGTCTTCAGAGGCCATGTTAGATCCGAGCAAGCCATACTCGGGGTTATAGCCGCTCCCGTTCACGGGTTCGGTAAGCAGATCGTCCAATCCGAGAACCCTCTTGGCGCCGGCTTTGGAAAGGATTTTTTTCGTCCAAGATCTTTCATGGATGTTTGCGACCAAGATTTCGCTTGAGTAGTTCAAAGCCACCTTTGGATCGTTTGAAAAATATATATTCACTTTGCCTTTAGGGGCCAGGCTTTTGTAAAGCTCTACGTAATCTACTCCTGTAAAGGGATGAACAATGGCGAGCCCTGGTATGGTTCGATAGTCTTTTTCGTCTAATAAATCGATGTAGGGATTTATGTCTTGATCGTAAAGGACGTCCCTGTCCATTACGGGATTGCCAACCTCGTCGTTGGGATAATTTAAAAAAAGATGTATAGTTTTTCCGGTCAAAGCAATGCCTTTTAGGATTAAAGAGAACCTGTTCCGACTTATTATGGGAAAAAGAACTGCTATTTCCTCAGCAGATGTCTTTTGTGAAATGTCGGCAGCTATGTGGTATATAGAGGCATAGTTTCCCTGCGTTCTGGCGACTAATGATTCGGTAATGCCTATGACATCCCTGCTTCGCAGCGAAAAGCCCTCATCTTTGCACGCCCTCTTTATGGAATCTATCACTAACGAGATCACGTCATCTCCAGCTTTGGCCAAGGGTGCCCTGATCCCTCTAGCTATCGTGCCAACTCTACGTGCCATGTTAAATTACGCCCCCCTCGCGCTTTGTGTGGGTTTCTTTGCGACCGTTCGATAATATAACATAAATTTGTTTTTATCGATATCTTACCAAAGCAGTCGGCCTCTTTGTTATTTTAAGCCCAAAGTGATGGTTAATATACCATGGCGTATAAATAACGCGGCTTTCAGGGCATGATATAATATATTACAGCTAGCGCATGAGGAGATTGACATAAATAAGGAGGTGTCTCGAAAATGCAGAAGGGTCAAGAAAAGCTGTTTGAGCCCATCAGAATAGGAAGTGTGGTAATACCAAATAGAATTGCCATGGCTCCCATGGGAATCATTGGCATGGTTACTGAGGATGGCTGTTTTGCAGACAGAGCCGTCGAATACTACGTCGAACGGGCTCGTGGCGGTACCGGGCTTATCATAACGGGAGCAGTTAAGGTCGAAAACGAGATAGAAAAGCTGAAAATGCCTACCTTTCCGTGTATAACGTTAAATCCGCTTCATTTCATCACTAGGGCTTCGGAACTTACGGAAAGAGTTCATGCCTACGGATCGAAGATATTCGTCCAAGTTACGGCCGGTCTGGGCCATAATGCTCATCCAATCATGCTCGACTGTCAACCGGTAGCTCCTTCGGCCATTCCAAACTACTGGGAACCCAACGTAACATGCAGGGAGCTTAAGACCGAGGAAGTGGAACGCCTGGTCGAGAGGTTTGCAGAAGCAGCAGAGATCGCCGTGGCTTGCGGCTTCGATGGCATCGAGATACACGCCATGCATGAAGGCTACCTTCTGGATCAGTTCACCATGAGCTTCTTCAATAGGAGGACCGACAAATACGGCGGAGACCTGGAAGGAAGGCTTACGTTTCCCATCGAGATAATTAAGGCCATTAAGTCCAAGGTGGGCAAGACCTTTCCGGTCATCCTTAGGTTTAGCGTAAAAAGCTACATAAAGGGATGGAATAAGGGAGGTTTGCCCGGAGAGCAGTTCGAGGAAAGAGGAAGGGACTTAAAGGAAGGCCTCATAGCAGCCAAGATACTGGAAGAAGCAGGTTACGACGGCTTTAATGCCGATGCAGGTTCGTACGAAGCCTGGTACTGGGCCCATCCGCCGAACTATATGAAACACGGCTGTTACATAGACCTGATTCGAGAGCTAAAAAAGGTGATAAGCGTTCCCGTGCTCATGGCCGGCAGGATGGAGCTGCCTGACCTTGCCGCTCAAGCTTTGGAAGAAAAAACTGCCGATGTGATCGTCTTGGGAAGAGGGTTGCTCGCGGATCCCGAGTGGCCAAACAAGGTAAAGTCAGGCCAGGAAGAAAGGATCAGGCCCTGCTTGGGATGTCAAGATGGCTGTCTGGGCAGGATATTTGAGGGCAAACCACTTTCGTGCGCCGTTAATCCTGCCTGCGGAAGAGAAAGAGAGATGATTCTTACTCCTGCTCAAGAGCCGAAAAAGATTTGCGTTATTGGGGGAGGCCTGGCAGGCATGGAGGCTGCAAGGGTTGCCGCTTTGCGGGGACACGATGTGACTCTTTACGAGAAGGGCAGTCGACTGGGAGGACACCTGCTCGAGGCTTCGGTACCTGAATTCAAAAAGGACGAAGTTAGATTGTTGGAGTGGTATGAGGCGGAACTTGCTAATGCAGGTGTAAAGGTCAAACTTAATACTGAAATCACCTTAGAGCAGTTAAAAAAGGACAATCCTGACGTCGTAATTGTGGCTACCGGATCTGTGCCGAAGGATTTAGATGTGCCCGGCTTAGAGAAGAATAACGTCATAAAAGCAGAAGAGCTGCTGCTCGGCAGAGGCAAGGCAGGTCAAGATATTCTCGTAGTCGGCGGAGGCCTGGTCGGTTGCGAGACGGCTCTGTGGCTGGCTCAGCAGGGTAAATCCGTAACAATAGTCGAGATGCTCGATGAACTGATGTCAGCAGGCGTGCCGCAATGTCACGCAAATAAGATGATGTTACTCGACTTGTTGGATTTTTACAAAGTAAAGAGCATAACGGGAGCTATCGTTAGCGAAGTGACTCCCGAAGGAGTGATCTTAACGGATAAGAGCTTTAGGCGTAAAGAGGTGAAGGCAGATACAATAGTCATAGCCATTGGTCTCAGGGAAGAGAAGGGCTTATACGATTCGGTGCGCAAGGAATTTCCCAATACATATTTGATCGGAGATGCCATGAAGGTGCGTAACTTCATGTTCACCATATGGGATGCCTTCGAGGTGGCGAAAAGCATTTAACGGCGAAGGATCTATGTCGGAAAAGCTGGCTTTTTTGTGCGAAGGCGCAAATGACGTTCTGGTCGTAAAAAGCATCGTTAGACAGCTTGTCCCGGACCGTGTAATAACAAAGGTAAGACAACTTGGGGGAGTCAACAGGCTTCTGAAGGAAGCGGATCGTCATGCGCGAATCTTGAATGCCAAGGGATACTTCGTGATAGCCATATACGACGAAGCAGACGATAAGGATGAAAACCTCATATTGGAATCGGAAAGTCCGGGGTTAATCTTCGTTCCCGCTAGGCGGAAAATTGAAGCCTGGCTTTTGGCGGATGATGATGCCGTTAAAAGGGCCTCGGGGTTAGCCTTTCGAGGCCCTTTTCCTACGGATCGGATAGAAGATCCCAAGGCCGTTTTGTTGCATCATTTTTACAGGGCGGTTCGTGAGAGGAAGAGGTCTTATATATTTAAAGAAAGGGATTTTTTTAAGGCTATTTTATTGAATTGGGATTTAGAGCGGGCGAGAAGGAAAAATATTTCCTTGAATGTACTGTACGAGAGTATAAACCGTAAAAGGAGGGCCTAGGCCCTCCTTTTACGGTTTTGAATTTCTAGTCCAGATTCGCATAAAAATGTTCAAAAGAGGATATAGCCAATTAAGTGAGAAGGTTCAATGATATATAGAAAATTTTACTAAGTTAGGAGTGCAAGAAATGAAAACCTATCCCATTGGTTTGGTGCCCGGGCCTGTTTCAGTGCCTAGGGACATAAGGGAAGTCTATACCGTCGATTTTGGAAAAGCCCTGGATGTTTTGCAGGAAATTTTGAACAATTAGGAAGTTTTTAGGTTATACTTTTCAGTATGTCTACGGAAGCTTTCAAGTCACTCCTTTGTGAAAATACCGATATGCCGAAGGACACGTTTTGAGATAATTCATACATGTCACGGACAACATAACTATGGATGGTGATTAAATTTTCATGACTCAAGAGCTTATATGGTTAGGCATACAGTATTTGAGCATGCAATCACACCTGTTGCCCCATTCTGCAGCCCTGTCTTTGGGCGGCAGCTTGGGGCGCATGGTCTTCAGCTTAAATAAGGACAAATCCTCAAAGGCCATTATCAGGTGTTCAAAATTTTTGGGCTGTAGCCTCGAAGTTGCCAGAGAGGTCGTCGCAAAATCGTATATAAATTTGGGCAGAAGCGTCGTAGAATTTCTGAATTTGGCGAAGATAGGCAAAAAAATAGACGAAATAGTTTCTGCCCATGACATAGAAAATCTTAACGATGCCCTGGCTTGCGGCAGGGGAGTGATATTGCTCACAGCACATTTGGGCAATTGGGAGCTCGCAGCGGCCTATCTGGGGATTAAGGATTATCCAATGAGGGCTATAGGAGCCGAACAGCGGGATGCTCGTATCACTAAGTTGATAACCGATATCAGGGCCTCCTGTGGTGTCGAGACTATTGGTAAGGGTTTCGACCTGAGGGGTGCCATAAGGTGCCTTCAGGAAGGAAATATCTTGGGTGTTTTGCTCGATCAAGACGCAAAGGACAAGGGAATAATCGCTCCCTTTTTAGGACAACCGGCAAGCACTCCCTACGGGCCCGTAAAGCTTGCCATGAAGATGCGATCGCCAATAGTTCCCCTGTTTATAGTACGAAGGAAGGATAACATTCATCACGACCTTTACTTTTTGCCCTCTTTGGAGGAAAGGGTAAAAGATTTTTACGACAGACCTATTGAAGAAAACGTTCGATTGTGCAACGATATCCTGTCCGAATGGATTTCAAGGCATCCCGAACAGTGGCTTTGGCTGTATCCCCGATGGGCCTCTACTTTGGGTGACAGGTGATGTACCTCGGCTTGGATCCAGGAAGGGATAAAATTGGCTTTGCCTTTGTAGACGAAAACGGCGAGCTGCTTTATTCGGGAATTATCTCCAAAAAATTATTTGAAAGCTTTTTGATTGCCTTGTCTGAAGGCAATTGGGTTGAATTAGCTCCCTACGGGTGCGAGGGGGATACGTCACTGCTCGTCGACAAAAACGTGGAGTTGGTGTTGTTGGGCGGCGGCACTACTTCGGAGGAGCTAGAGCGCGGGTTGCGCAGAAGGAAAATCGAATACAAAGTTGTAGATGAATCCTTCTCAACGTTGCAAGCCAGAAAGATGTATTACAGAATCCATCCGCCCAAGGGTTTTCGCAGGCTTTGGCCTTTGTCGCTTTTAGTCCCCGGAAGGGACATAGATGACCTGGCTGCCTGGGCGCTGACCAGAAGGTGGATGGAGAAGAAGATCGTCGATGGAGGGGTAACGCATGGATCCTAAATTTTTTTCGGTAGTCGTCAACGGATTTGCCGGGGCTCTGGTATCGGTATGCAAAAGTATGGGCGTAGACATAACCCTCGATAAAGCTGCTATCACCTCCGAAGTGAGCGTTTCGGGAAGCAGGGCAGCCGCCTTGGTTGGGTTTGTTGCATCCAAGGGGCACCGTAGCAATTATGGTAGATGAGGCAAGCTTTAACGAAATAGTGTCTGCCATGTCAGGCGGAGCTATAACGCCAAAGCTGGGCGATGCGCTGTCCATGAGTGTGCTGGGGGAGCTGGCGAACATGGCAAGCGGGCAAGCATTTATAAAGCTAAATGAGATGGGAAGCGTAGATTTGACCCCGCCGCAGCTGTTGGTGGGAGAGCGTATAAGATCCATTCCGTCAGCAGGAGATTCGACCAGATATTTTACTCTGCCCTTCAGGTTGAAAGATGGAGGCACTTTGTATATGGTCCTTGCTATAAGCTAGGCTCTTTATTTTAGACATTTCATAACGCTCTGGCAGCTAATGCCGTCGCGACCGCCAATGCACCGCAAAGTATGATTGCCAGAGAGGGTTGGTCCTTTGCCTTTGACTTAAGCAGCAAGAACAGAGCCAGCGGTGTCAATAGTATATATATCGGTTCCCCTAGGGATGACGATAAGAGCCGCAGGGCGCTCGCTGTAAGAAGGGCTGCAACTCCCGGACGCAGGGATTGAGTTATTTTATGTTTGGCTTTTGTGCTGATGGAAAAGAATTTAATAGTGTAAGTTATTGTTAAAAGCAAAATAATGGGCGTTCCAACCATGAAAGCCGTTGCAACTGCAGCTCCCGGCAGGCCGGCAAGTCTTTTTCCGATATAAGTTGCTGCGTTGACTGCGATTGGGCCGGGTGACATCTGTGCCAAACTTATCATTTGTTCGAATTCCTCGGGAGAGAGCCAGTGGTAGTGTATTACTACTTCGTGATATATCAATGCGATGGAAGCCAATCCTCCGGCAAAACTGCCCAAGGAAATCCTGCCAAAGGCCAGAGCAAGAAGTAACAGTTCATTCAATGTCCCTTTTCCCTCCCCATGATATATTTACGATAAACCCGATGCTTAAAGCAAAAAGGGGGTGAATCCCCATGAGCATTAGGGCGGTCATGAGGATGTAGCTTATAAAGCTAACTGCACCCATCTTGTAGACAGAGTAGATCCATCGGGAAGCGGTTAAAAGGACGAAGACCATTACGCCTATTATCCCTCCCCGCAAAAAGGTTGCCACAAAGTAATTCGAAGCTCCTTGATTCATTAATAGGGGGGCCAGAAAATAGATTATCAGGAAAGGTGGTAGTATCGCCCCCAATATTGCCGTCAGTCCTCCGATGCTGCCCTTTAAGCTTTTGCCTATCAAGTATGATAGGTTCGTTATTATTGGTCCGGGGAGGGATGTGCTGACGGCAATAAGGGAAGGGATGTCGCACAGCGAATCCCAGGATTTCTTTTTTATCTCCAGCTCTATAAAGCCTATGAAAACGAAACCTCCCCCTAGGGCAAGCAAACTTAACTTCAGGAAGAGAAAGAAAATGTCTTTAATCATGACAGAGCCGCCTTTATAAATTTATAAGTTAAGGATCCTTTATCGTTGCCAAATACGATGTATTTGGTCTAATCTTAATAACAATTGAACTGTTAGGCAAAGGCTTTATGCTTAAATATTTCAAATAACGGAGAAGATGAAAATGACCGAATGGTATGTCAAGGGGCTGTTGGCCTATATGTTAGGCCTTAAAGAAGAAGAAATAGAGGAGCTGATCGATAGATACCTCCAGGAGGTGGGCGAAGAGGATCCGCGGACTTTGTTCGTATACTTGATGAAGGAATGCAAAGACTATATGGCTATATGGACATCGATGTCCTTTAGCAATCAAATCACTATTTTGGCAGCAGCGATTGTAGGACCGGACAGCCAGGTGATATGGACATCTCAAACCGCCTTGCCCTATTCGGCAAAGGATATTACCCTTGAAAAATGGTCGACAGTGGCCAATATATTGTCCAAAGGGGCGGGAACTTTGCCTGCTTCCGTTAACGAAGCGGAATTCATAGCGGCACAACATGCGAGTCAGCAACTGCGAAAGGTGTGGCCGGAGGTGGCTAGCGATGCCTATAACGTATTTTTGCAAAGCAACGAAAATGCCTCGGTGAGCGAAAGCTTTCTACCCAAGGAAAAATTGATAGAATATGAGAAAAAGATTCGCGAAGCTACAGGAAGGACGATTCCCATCATTTCCTTCAAGATCGCCAAATTATCCTTGCCCGAGCTGAGGGAAAAGAGCGTAAACCTGACCTCGCTGGATCCTGCGATAACGAGGTATTTAAATCGCGTTACCAAAAATGTAGACGAAACGGGTTCATATGCAGTTGATGCTTCTTCAGATGAGAATGCGTCTCTTTTGGAGATCGACCCTGTCATAGATGCTGTTAACGGGACGCCATTATCGGAGCTTCGTCCCGGAGACGTGATATTTCTCGCAAAAGATGAGAGCGAAGCTATAGGCCAGATCTTCATGGTGCGATTGCTTAAGAACGGCCAATACGAAATTCACGGCATACTTGAAGACGACGATAGGGAGGATTATTTCAGATTCATTGCGCCGGGAGACATTAAAGTCAAGACACCGCAATCCCATGCGAAGGTCGGTTTAGATCTGCGCCTGATACTTGCCTTGATATTCGTGGTCATTTTATTCGTTGCCCTTCTTTTTTTGCCCTTCTAAGAGCAAAGACTCTTTTGATCGTAAATAACGGAAATACATTTTAAAGCAAGGGCATTGAGGCTGGAAATCATCAGGCTTTCTTTGCCTATTGCCTTGAAAGCCAGGGGAATCTCAGTACAGGCTGCAATAAAGGGGAGATCCCTTTCCCTGCTCAGCGAGGACAGGATATCCTTTAACAGAGAGCCCGCGCCTTGCAAATCGTTTTTCTTTACCAGTTCGATACAATTTTGGATTTGTTCCTGCGAACTTTTTTCGGGCAGCAAAAGCTGCACTCCCATTCGTGGGGCGTGTTTTTGGTAAAGCTCCGTCTTTATCGTTCCGGAGGTGGCGAGAAGCCATGCTCCACCGGATGTGCGTCTTTTTGTTTCTTCAAGAGTTGCCTCCACTATGTGGATTAACGGTTTCGGCAAATCAGCCTCCATTTTATCTATAAAATAATGGGCTGTATTGCAGGGGATGGCCAACAGGTCAGCGCCCCAGGAGGCAAGCTTGCGCAATCCTTCGAGCAAGTAGGGCGAAGGATCTTCTCCTCCCCTCAATATGGCTTTGGTCCTGTCCGGTATTTGTGGCCAAGAAAGCAAAATTACCTTTGGGTGTTCCTGATCGCATTCGGCAGGGGCCAATTTGGCCAGCAGCGTCATGAATTCCGCGGAGGCAAGAGGTCCCATACCGCCTAATACTCCTAGAGTCTTTTTGGGAAACATGGCTATGGTCAGGTCTCCTTTGTGTTTTTTATTTTTTTCATCCAACTCATGACCAACAGTGGGATTCGATATCTTTGATATTTTCCCACATGATCTTGCTTTTATTAGTCCATATATCTGCCTGCATTGATGTCCAACACTTCGCCGTTTACGTAATCATTTTCTATCAAAAACCTTACCCCATGGGCAATTTCCTCTGGATAGGCCAATCTGCCGTTTGGAGAAAGGGCGGCCAATCGGGATTTATCTTCGGGCGTCAAAAGGTCTGTATCCACAGGCCCTGGCGCTACGGCGTTGACCTCGATATTGTGTTCGATTAATTCTCTCGCCAGATGAAAGGTCATGCCGATCAGCCCCGCCTTGCTCGCTGCATAATGGACGCCCATGGTCCCTCCGTTTTTCCCCGCCAGGCTGCTTATATTAACTATTTTACCCATCCTGTTGCCGATCATATAAGGTAACACGCATTGAGTGAGCAAAAATACGCCTTTCAAGTTCAAGTTCAACACCCTGTCCCACTCTTCCTCGCCGATTTCCAGTAGTATCGTGTTTTCCCCTATTATACCTGCATTGTTTACAAGTATGTTGATAGTATCGAAGTCCTCGACGATTTGCTGAACGACAGCGCTTATTTCTGCCCTGTCGTAGAGATTTGCTCTGTAATGACGTGCCTTTCTTCCCGTTTTTTCGATTTCTCTGACGGTCTCCAGGGCCAGTTCTTCCTTTGCGTTGTATGTTAAAGCAATATGTGCTCCATGGGCTGCCAGATCCATGCAAATTGCTTTGCCTATACCCCTGCTTCCACCAGTGACCAAGGCAACCTTGTCTTTTAAATCCATCTTAACTCCCCCTTCACTCTGTGGTTTTTGTGTTTATAGGGTATTAGTTGCACCATAAAGTTATAATAATACAGAAAATCTACTTTTCCTGGAGGTTAACATTATGTTCATAAAAAATAAAGCCAGGCCGTTGATGATCTTTTTGCTATCTGTGATGTTATTCTGTATCCAATCTGACGCTTCAGCTGATGAGGGAGTTGTCTTGGCCCTCTCGGGAGGGGGAGCTAAGGGATTGGCCCATATAGGTGTTATCAAAGTCCTGCAAGACGAGGGAGTGCAAATAGTCGGAATTGTGGGAACGAGCATGGGAGCGATAATTGGAGGTTTAGCAGCCGCGGGATACGATGGAGACGAACTGGCAAATATTTTTCAGGAATTGGACATATACGAATTGTTCTCCGATTCAAGGGACGGCAAAACGCCATCGTCTCAGAGTAAGTCGATAATCAGAATTGGTTACGATAAGGAAGGGCGAATTGTTGGAAGAAAGGGGCTCATGGAAGGCAAGGGTCTTTACGAGGAGATGTTGAAATATACGGCTAAAGCGGAAACCTACGATTTCATGAAATTGCCAATACCCTTCGCAGCTGTCGCCACGGACCTTGAAACCGGAGACATGGTTGTAATAACCAAGGGAAATCTCGCTTCTGCGATGAGGGCATCGATGGCCCTGCCGGGTATATTTTCCCCGTGGCCTTACGAGGGCAAGCTCCTCATCGACGGCGGTATGGTGGCAAATTTGCCCGTTAGAGTGGCAAAAGAGCTTTTTCCCGATTATCCAGTGGTAGCTGTAGATGTCACAGGAAAGTTGGTGACCAAAGAGGAGATACGTTCGATAGTGGACGTGTTAGGCCAAACGGTCGGCATAGTGACGGCAAAAAATGTCCAAGAGGACCTGCAATACTCGGATTTTGTGATAAGACCCTCCGTAGACGATATATCTTTGATGAACTTCTCCAATGCGTCTCGAATAATCGAGCGCGGCGCAGTTGCCGCCGCTCAAGAGATAGAGAATATAAAGCTGCTTGTGGCCAATAAAGTCGATGAAACTTACACCTCAGCCGAAAGGCCCGTCGTCAAAAACGTGATCTTGACCGGATTGCCCGATATAGAAAAACCCTTTATTGCCGAAAAGAGATGGTGGATAGGCAGGCCGCTGAATATGGCACTAGTTAATAAAGCCCTTTTGGAACTTTTGAGGCATGATCGTGTGGCATCAGCCGACTACAAACTTTTAGAAGATGACGAAGAGGTCACCGTCGAGTTCGTGGTACAAAGGAAACCTCCTAAAGAATATAAATTCTATGGCTACAGCACAAACCTGTCCCCCTACAACAGGTGGGTTAGCCTCGAATATACGGGAAGAGATGTACTGGACATAGGCGATGAGGCAAACTTGAAATTATGGTTGGGTGAGAACACTCTTGCGAGGGCTAGCTATATGGGGAAAGAGGGAGGGGCGTGGCGTTTCGAATCGGATCTGGCTTTTCAAGATTGGGAGATTTCTCCTGAAAACAGTGGAAAAGTAGATTGGAAGAGGTCTTTTTTGTATTTGGGATTCAGCAAGGTCGACGAAGACTTACTGCCCTTTAGCGGAGGGTTCGCCTTCGATTACATAGATGGTGATGGAAGCGATCATCATTGGGGCCCAATGGTCAAACTTTTTTATAAGAATAAATCAACAGATAAGTCAAAGGGATATTTTGAAGCCAAAGGAGTGCTATGGTATCCTGAAGGAGAAACGTTGCTTGGGCATTTGGACTTTTATTCTTCTTTTTCCGTTGGGGATAAGTTGAGCCTGAATTTTTCCGGAGGTTTGGAGAAAGGGGATGCGAGCACTCCTGCTTGGGCATCTTACCTTGGAGGTCACGGAGAACTGCTAAGTCGTTACGGACATCCTGTTATGGCGGATAACACGGCCTGGGCCAGAGTAGGCCTAAAAAGCGCCCTGATAAGAGGCTGGTTTGCAAGGTTTGAACCCGAATTCTTCGGCGCTGTAGGTTACGCCATGGATGACGATTGGAATAGCTTTGATGATATTTGGGAAGTTGGGATAAGGCTTAATATTCCCAACAGGCTTATTGACTTGAACGTATTTGCTTTATATGATGATCGTAGCGATTGGACTTTTGGCTTTTCTGTGGGGATGCCGCCCCTTTCCTTTGAACCGGTTATGCCGTAATTTCGCCCATGTAGAGGTTTTGAAGTTGACAAACCACGAGGTCCTTGTATAATCATTTTCGCGAGCCGGTTTATTTGGTTGGCTTTTGGGGGGATAGCCAAGTGGCCAAAGGCAGCAGACTGTAAATCTGCCGGCGGACGCCTTCGCAGGTTCAAATCCTGCTCCCCCCACCATTAAGCCGACTTAGCTCAGCAGGCAGAGCACTTCCATGGTAAGGAAGGGGTCGCCGGTTCGATTCCGGCAGTCGGCTCCAGAACGCTAGAGGTCCGAGACGCATGGGTTGTTTCGGATCTCTTTTAGTATGTTGCCGGGAAATTATTTGCAAACGTGCAAGAAAAGGGCAGCAAGAGAAGGTAACGGCCGTCTTCTTGAAGTCGTTAAGGGTTAGCAATGCACGATCAGGTTAGTTTAAGGGAGGCTGACAAGCATGGCAAAGGCAAAGTTTGAGAGGATGAAACCACATTTAAACATAGGAACCATAGGGCACATCGACCACGGCAAGACAACCTTGACCGCCGCTATAACCAGGACCCTTTCCACCCAGGGATTCGCTGACTTCACCCCCTTCGACGAAATAGACAAGGCCCCTGAGGAGAGGGAACGGGGAATAACGATAAGCATATCCCACGTGGAGTACCAGACCGACCACAGACACTACGCCCACATAGACTGCCCCGGACACGCCGACTACATAAAGAACATGATCACCGGAGCAGCCCAGATGGACGGAGCCATATTAGTCGTATCCGCTGCCGACGGGCCCATGCCGCAGACGAGGGAACACGTCCTTTTGGCAAGGCAGGTCAACGTCCCCTCCATAGTGGTCTTCATGAACAAGGTGGACATGGTAGACGACGAGGAATTGCTCGACCTTGTCGAGATGGAAGTGAGAGACCTCCTTTCAAGCTACGACTTCCCGGGAGACGAAGTCCCCGTGATAAGAGGCTCCGCCTTGAAGGCCCTGGAGTGCGGCTGCGGCAAGAGGGAGTGTCAGTGGTGCGGCAGGATATGGGAGCTCATGGACGCCTGCGACAGCTACATACCCCTTCCAGAGCGCCCCGTGGATCAACCCTTCCTCATGCCCATTGAGGACGTCTTCTCCATAACGGGACGCGGTACCGTCGTCACCGGCAGGGTCGAAAGAGGAAAGATAAACTCAGGCGAGGAAGTGGAGATCGTAGGCATGAAGGAGGACAAGACAAAGACTGTGGCCACCTCCCTTGAGATGTTCAGAAAGATCTTAGACGAGGCCATAGCGGGAGACAACATAGGAATACTCCTTCGGGGCGTGGGCAAAGACGACGTGGAAAGGGGCCAGGTGGTGGCAAAACCCGGCACCATAACTCCCCACAAACACTTCAAAGCCGAGATATACGTCCTGAAGAAGGAAGAAGGCGGAAGACATACCCCCTTCTTCAACGGCTACAAACCTCAGTTTTACTTCAGGACCACCGACGTCACCGGTGAGATAACCCTGCCCGAGGGCGTAGAGATGGTAATGCCCGGAGACAACGCCAACATAGAAGTGAAGCTCATAGTTCCCGTAGCCTTGGAGAAGGGCTTGAGGTTTGCCATAAGGGAAGGCGGACGTACAGTAGGTGCCGGCGTAGTAACGGACATACTGGACAAGTAAGTCCCCTTAAAAGTGAAAGGGGGGATATGAATGGCCGATGTAGTTGGATTGGAGTGCACCGAGTGCAAGCGCCGAAATTACGTGACAACTGTTAACAAGAAGAAACAGTCCAAGAAACTCGAGAAGAAGAAATTTTGCCGGTGGTGTAATAAACACACCTTGCACAAGGAGACGAAGTAGTATAAAATAGCTCTTGCAAGCAGGTCCGTAGCTCGAATTGGCAGAGCACCGGACTCCAAATCCGGGGGTTGCAGGTTCGAATCCTGCCGGGCCTGCCAGAATATACACCCTGACTGAGAATATTCTCAGTCAGGGTTTTTTATTGCAAATTTAGGAGCGTCGGACTGGATTTATGCGACAGCGATTTGAATGGCGCAATAAAACTTGTGCCTTTCGAAAAGGGAACCTATTATTTCGCTTGACTAACCCGAGGTTAAGATTTTATCGATCATCTCCTTTGCCTTGGGCAGTAATTCGGCATGTAGGTATTCCTCGATCGGTAGTTCGCGAATTTTACTCAGGTCTTTATAGTTGCCTGACATAACGCAGCCAAGTTGTTCGAGATTTTTTCCTTCTTCAGGACCTGCGATTTTTGCGATTTCCTCGTTTGAAGCAATATTTTTAAGGGGCTGCATAAGTTCAATTCCATAACTTGCAAAAAAATCCTTGAATGATTCAAGGACGTAGGGAAGCTGGTTGAGCTTAATCACACCTTCGTGGGAACTTCTTTCTCCGGTGACAATTCTTGAGATTTTGAGTTTAATGGCTAGAAGAGCTCTCATGATGTGAAGGTAGAGGTGGCAGGCTATGCAGGGGGTGTAAAACCCCCATCTTTCTATTGAGATTTCAAAGGAGCTAGCGCAAAGTTGCATCCATAACTTCGGAGAACCGTGAATTACCGGCTCAAAGGTGTGAGCGTCCCTTTTGGCGAGCTCTTTCTTTACAAAATCGAGCCTCTTTATCAGAACTTCAGGGTTTCCGTACTCAGTTCCCGTGTAAACGATGGAAGGCAGGAGAAAAGAAAATTGGTGAAGTTCGTGGGCTTTTAGGATAGCCACAATGCTGTCCCTACCGGCTATCTCTCCTATTACGGCAGATCCCCTTGAATGAATATTCATTACTTTTTCTAAGGAAAGCATCCATTCCGGAAATTCAGTTATTATATCAGGTTTTGTGGCAAAAATCTCAAGTAGCTTTTCTCTTTTCATAATTAATCACCCTAACGATTTGTCACGACTAATGCGTAAGGGACATTGTCCGTATTGCAGTCCGTAAAGATCTGCCCTGTCCATGAAATTTAGGATCATGGGCATCATTTCATTTCCCTTGACTTCGCCAAGGGAGCCGTAGAGGCATGATATCTCGTCGAAATTGACGACTTTATCTCTTCGAAGGTATTTGCCAACCATCAATAGCGGCACGCTTTCTCCGGAATGTATCATGTCACCAACGCTTGGAGTGGAGTGGTCGGCAGTTATCACCAGCAGGGTTTCGTTGAAGTCCAATTCCGGCAAGATCTTTCCAAGAGCACTATCAAGTGATTCGATGACCTTTACCTTATTTTCCGGGATGCGGGTGTGAGCTGCGACGTCCGGAGCCTTCGTATGGACGAAGCAAAAATCTTTTTCGGATTCGACTGCCTGTTTTAGTTTTGCAAGCAGGTCTTCATAAGGATCTTTTATGTTAAATCTATGAACTTTCATGTCAAATATTTTGCCTATGCCTGTATATAAAGCCGAAGACACGAAAGCTTCCGATCTAAGTTTCCATTTTTCCTCAAAGCTTTTTATCTTTTTTAATTTTCCAGCTCTTTGGGTTGCCGCAGCATTTATGGGCGGCAAGCCCAAGTCTTTTCTTTTGCTGTTTAGGGGATTTGAGGCTAATTTTAAATGAGCCCACAGAATATATTTGTTCAACACCTCTGCAGTTTGATTTGCTGCGTCGAGGTTTTCGGCTCCCTCCAGGGATTCAATTTGCAAAAGGGGGCGACCGTTAAAAATAGGATTAGAGTCAGAAATTTGGGAGGATACATTGCCAGACAGTTTTAGGATGCCGTCTATGCCGTGCGTTGGCTTAAATTCGACCTCTATGCCTTTATGTCTAAAATATCGTATATCATCTATCAATGACATTATCGTTTCTTCGTCTGCAGGTGGCTTTTCCTCTGCAAGATAAAGAGTGTCGTCAATTTCTTTTACGGACAACAGTTTCACGAGAACGAAAACTTCGTCGAAGCTGACTTCGAAATCGTAACCCAAGGCTTCTATGACTCCCCTTCCGGGGAAATCTTCAATGGCATAACCAAATATTAAAAAGTGAGCAATTTCGCTGGGCAGGGGCGCACCTTTGCAGAGGGCAGTCAAAGATCCGTTAGCTCCGACACTTGCTAAATAATCAAGTGTCGGTGTATGGGCTTTTTGCAGGGGAGTGTTCTGGTTCCAGTCGGATATGCCTCTGTCTCCCAAACCATCCAATATGATAAATAGGCATTTCAAGATGATGCCTCCCTTCGAAAGGGTATATTTGTTTCAATAACCTCTTTGTTGTTGTTATCTGTTATTATATAGTTTAGGTTAAATTTACACATCAAAGATCACGAAGCCGATTCGCTTGACTTATAAAATATGTGCATGATAATATACTTCGGCAAGTGCCAATATGTCTTATGTTGGTTGCTGTCCTGTGTATCTGTTCAATAGGGTTTTCATGAGTCTGTTGTATTGAATTTCATTTGGTTTACAGGTAGGTTCTATATTAGGGATAGGATTGCGGTTCCGCATTTATAGAGCTTTTCGTTTTCTTACCTCATATAGCAGGAGGAAAAGAATTTGGGAAAGGTTATGAATTTTTTGAGAGAAGCGCGGGCAGAGCTTAGGAGGGTTACGTGGCCAAACAGAAAGCAAGTTTGGATATCTACGTTGCTGGTTATAGGTGTTACCCTGTTGGTCTCGGCCTATTTAGGCGTTCTGGATTTGATATTTACTGCAGTTTTCTCAAAAGTTGTAGGGTAGTGTTTTTCGAGGAGTTATTAACTGCCGTAGAATTTTTAAGGATCTCTAAGGGATCGACATTAAAGAGCCCTTGTATCATAAAAATAGAGCATTAGGGGGGTGAGGGGGCCCAAACGGCCCCCTTTTCGGTGATGAGTGACAAAAACGAGCGTCGGTGGTATGTTATCCAAACATATGCAGGATATGAAAACAAGGTCAAAGCCAATCTTGAACAGCGTATAGCTACCATGGGCATGGAGGATAAAATATTTAGAGTGCTCGTGCCGATGGAAGAGAGAGTATATGTCAAGGACGGGAAACAGAAGAAAGTAAAGAGAAAAGTATTTCCCGGCTATATCCTCGTGGAGATGATCCTTGACGACCAATCTTGGTATGTAGTGAGACATACGCCGGGCGTTACGGGTTTTGTTGGAGCCGGAAATAACCCTATACCTTTATCCGATAGAGAGGTACAGGATGTATTCGCCAAGATTGGCAGGGAACAAATGAAGCCGAAGGTGGAAATCGATCTCAAGCCGGGAGACGTGATTCGCGTGAAGAGCGGGCCCTTTGAAGGGCAGGCTGGTACGGTTGTCGAGGTCATTCCGGAGAAGGGAAAGGTCAAATTTTCGGTCACGCTTTTCGGTCGCGAGACTATTGTCGAGGCCGATTACAATGATTTGACCAAAATATAAAAGCAATGAAGGTCGCATAGGAGGGAATTTAAATGGCAAAAAAGGTGGTAGCACAGATAAAGCTGCAGTTGCCGGCGGGTAAGGCCACTCCAGCACCGCCAGTGGGTCCTGCCCTTGGCCAGCACGGCGTAAATATTATGGAATTTTGCAAACAGTTCAACGCAAAGACCGCAGACGATGCAGGCATGATAATTCCTGTCGTGCTGACCGTTTATGCCGACAGAAGCTTTACCTTCGAACTTAAAACGCCGCCAGCCAGCATACTGCTCAAGAAGGCTGCCGGGGTCGAGAAGGGTTCGGGCGAACCGAACAGGAACAAGGTCGGCAAGGTCACGAGGGAACAGGTAAGGGAAATAGCCAAGACCAAGATGCAGGATTTAAATGCCAACGACATTGAGGCAGCTATGCACATGATCGAGGGAACGGCCCGATCTATGGGCATAGAAGTGGTAGGTTAGGGGATATTAGTGGCAGGGGAGACCCGCTATTGACCACAGGGAGGAATGCGATATGGCAAAACGATCGAAACGTTATTTAGCAATGTTGGAGAAGGTCGATAAGGTAAAATTTTATGGCCTTAGAGAGGCGCTCGAGCTTTTGGCGGAATTCCCAAAGGCTAAGTTTGATGAGACTGTCGAGGTGCACATACGTTTGGGCGTAGACCCCCGTCATGCCGATCAGCAAGTTAGGGGTACGGTAAGCTTGCCCCATGGGACTGGTCAGGAGAAGAGAGTGCTCGTCATAGCTTCAGGAGAGAAGATCAAGGAAGCCGAAGAAGCCGGTGCCGATTTTGTCGGCGGGGAGGACATGGTTCAGAAGATCGAAGGTGGATGGCTGGATTTCGATGCAGTTATCGCTACGCCCGACATGATGCGCGTAGTAGGTCGTCTCGGACGAATCCTGGGCCCTCGTGGTTTGATGCCAAGCGCCAAGACAGGGACCGTTACCTTCGATGTGGGCGAAGCTGTTAGGGAAATCAAGGCAGGACGAATCGAGTTCCGTGTCGATAGGTACGGAATCATTCATGTGGGGATCGGCAAGATGAGCTTTACACCGGACATGTTATTCGATAATGCAAAAACGCTTTTGCGTGCAGTGCTCCGTGCTCGCCCCGCTGCCGTTAAGGGACAGTACGTACGAAGTATTACCGTAGCTCCAACTATGGGCGTTGGGATCAAGGTCGATCCTGCAAGAGCTCAAAAGGAGTTGGTAGAAGAATAGGTTTGCTATGGGTGGCTTGGTCGCCCTTGAAGATAGATTTTTAAAAGTCTGCTTGATATGAATAGGTAATGTAAGTATAATATGTTGTGCTATTGGGCTTAAGACAGCGGGTGGATTACCTTAATCGGCCAGAAGAAGCCGGCCTGCCGAGGTCCAGGAGATCGTCGCTATGTCATGATGATAAGGCTCCTGGTGAACGCCCGGGAGCCTTATTTTTTTAAAAAAGGAGGTGAAGGAATGCCTTCAAAGGCGAACGTTCAGGAGTTACAAGAGTTAACCGGATTGCTTCAGGGATCTCAGGCGGTATTTTTCTGCGAGTACAAGGGGCTAACGGTGGAGCAGATAGGACAAATCAGGGCGAAGATCAGGGAAGCCCAGGGTTTGATGAGGATAGCGAAAAACACTCTCTTCAGCCTGGCCCTGAAGGAAGTCGGATTGCCGGTACCCGAGGAGATGCTCTCCGGCCCTAACGTTTTCACGATTGCCTATGGAGATCCGGTAGTAGTAGCTAAGACCTTAACGGATTACATTAAAACGACCAAGAGCGAAGCCTTGAAAATAAAGGGAGCTTTGCTTGAACAAAGGCTCTTAGGTCCGGAAGATGTCAGCGTTTTGGCCACCTTGCCATCGAGGGATGTGCTGTTGGCTCAGGTTTTGGGCACTATGGAGGCTCCGATAAGAGGACTTGTCACAGTGTTGTCCGGAAACATCCGAGGTCTGGTGACCTGTTTAGATCAGATCGCAAAGGCAAAGGAGAAAGAAGCAGCTTAAAGACATTTTTGGCACAATCGTTAAAATTTAAAAGGGAGGAATCGAGAAATGACGAAGGAAGAAATCATAAAGGCAGTAGAGGAGATGACTGTTCTAGAACTTTCAGAATTGGTGAAAGCCCTTGAGGATCGATTTGGAGTATCCGCTGCAGCTCCTGTTGCAATGATGGCTGCTGCTCCTGCTGCCGGCGGAGCCGGCGCTGCTGCCGAAGAGGAAGAGAAGACGGAGTTCGACGTAATTCTCAAATCCATAGGAGCGAACAAGATAAACGTCATAAAAGTAGTTCGCGAGATCACCAGCCTGGGCCTCAAGGAGGCCAAGGATTTGGTAGATGGCGCACCAAAGCCAGTAAAGGAAGGCGTTTCCAAGGAGGAAGCCGAAGAGATCAAGAAAAAACTGGAAGAGGCCGGCGCAGAAGTAGAAGTAAAGTAACTGAGAGGCTAAAGTGCGAGATGACCCCAAAGACATCTCGCACTTTTATTTAGGAGTGAAGGATTTGTTTGAATTCCCCCGAGACCCAAAAGAGGCTATCGAATTACAGAAGAAAATATGCGGCTTCGTGATAACAGAAGATTATTGCAATATTGAGAAGATTAGACTGATAGGTGGCATAGATGTAGCCTACAAGGGCAGGGGAGCAAAAGAGGGATGTGCCGTAGCCCTTATATGGGATCGTCTCACCGGCGAGACAGTGGAAGCTGTTTACGTCGAAGAAAGTATCAACTTTCCCTACATACCAGGCTTGCTTTCCTTCAGGGAACTGCCTATTGCAATAAAGGCTTTCGACAAATTATCACTGAAGGCAGACCTGTGGATGATAGACGGAGCCGGAATCGCACACCCCAGAAGATTGGGCATAGCTGCTCATTTCGGCGTAGTTTTGGACTTGCCTGCTATTGGAGTTGCTAAAAGTCGTTTGATAGGAAGCCACCTGCCTGTGCCACGGACAAAGGGGTCGTGGGTGCCGCTGCGACAGAATGGCGAAGTTATCGGACATGTCCTGCGAACGAGAAGTGACGTTCGACCCCTCTATGTGAGTCCTGGCCATAAAGTATCATTATTGCAATCTGCTAATTTGGTTTTAGCGTGTTGCAGTCGTTATCGCTTGCCTGAGCCCACCCGCCTGGCCCATCAGTTGGTAACTGCCAAGGTCCGTTCCAATTAATTTTCCCTTCGAGTGAGCCTCAGCACTTCTTCGTCCTCATAGGCCTTGCTGGCCGTGGCCTTGGTGTCAAAGGCGTACTTGCCCTTGTATGCTTGCACTTCGCCGTCGAGCCTGTGAAAAACAAGCTGAGCTATCCTCGTTCCGGGATACAGGGAAAGAGGCACCTCTCCTTCGTTGACCAGCTCTAAAGTTATAACTCCTTGAAATCCAGGATCGACGAAGGTTGCCGTAGCAATTACGAGACCTGCCCTTCCCCAGGAAGACCTGCCTATGACATAAGCCATGACATTTCGAGGCAATCGAAGGAATTCCAACGTCGAGCTCAGAACGAATTGGCCGGGATGCAATATAAAGGGCTGGCCATAATCAGTCCTTATATGGTCGTAATAATCTACCCAAGCTGTGTTGTCGAAAGCTCTTTTTACGTCCATCACCGGAATCTGACCCTTTCTAAAGAGCACGAAGTCCTGCCCGAGCCTTACATCGAGCGATGCCCTTCCGATCTGGCGATTTAAATCCAACAAAGGTGTAACGATTAAATCGCCCCTATCCAACATGTTTTTGATTTCATTTGAACCAAGCACGTTCGCCATGTATCGTCGCCCTCCTTCGAAATTCAAGACATTTGATATCGCGATAAGAACAGACTGCCGTCGCATGCAAAGGCGATCAGCCTTTCCAGGGAAGTTAATTCCTCAAGCGATGCTCCGCTATGAACTTTGTAGGAGGCCACGATGGAACCGGCGATGAGGATATTTTTTATGTCCAGTGCTTTTTCCTTGTTTTGACAGGGGGGGATATTGTCGAGGAACAAGGATGTGGCATAGACTATCTCATCCCATTGCCAATCCCATACATGGGATGAGACGGCATTCTCGGCAGTATAATGGGACAAAAGGGCAAACCATTCTTTTATCTTCTCCGGCCAATCGAAGGCCTCTAGGTCTTTCCAGGCGAACCTCTCATAGCTGTATGTCAAAAGCGAAAGGGCAGGCGAGAAGATAAGAGCAAAACGGTTATAAGCCTTGTTTTCATACATGGCCCACGCTCTATCCAGATGTTTGGACAAAAATTGAAGGTTTAAGGGGGAATCCTGTTCCTCTAAATCAAAGGGCAGTAAGTACCATTCACAGGGTTGTTCCCAGTTGGGGAAGAACTTCTGCATGTCGCTTAAGGGGAAATCTTCCTCTATAAAAGGCGTGACGTAACATTTAACGGGAGGACCGTACAGGTCCAGGAGTTTATTAGGCCATTCCGGCGCTCCAAAATTTATGCCCAAAATGATCTTATCTACAACAGATAGGGCTTTCGATAGACCTTCGATAGGGAAAGTAGTGGCTTCGTCGGTATTCAGCCCTCTTAAGTTGTGATCTATTATTTCAAGTATTTCCCTGCCCCTTGGCTGCGTCGAAGGTTTTTCAAGTGCGATCTTGAGTTTTTTCATGGTGTAAAAGATGTGCCATCGAGTGTCATTTTTGAAATTTGGATATTTCACGTGAAATTTTCCCTCCCTTTGAGTAGAATACATCTCATTATAGTGTATATATTTGTGACAATATATCATAGCAGGGAAAGGTGTGATTTTGACTTGCCGCTGAAATTTGTTGACTTGATTACCTCCCTCGATAGGGTATTGGTGCTGGATGGCGGAATGGGCACTATGCTCTCCGAGAAGGGATGGCGGCCGCCAATGTTGCCGGAGGAGATGAATCTGATCGCCCCCGATGTAGTGCTCGATATCCACAAAGAGTACCTCAGATCCGGCGCTTCCGTCGTTGAGACCAACTCCTTTGGTGCGAGCCCGATAAAGCTGAGCTATAGGGGGATGGGCGAAAAGGCACGGCGGATAAATGAGGAGGCTGCACGCATTGCCAGACGAGCTGCAGAAGGATGGGACGCCTATGTGGCGGGTTCCATGGGTCCCTTGGGCGAACTTATAAGGCCTCTTGGAAACTTAAGTTTCGAAGAGGCCTACGAAGCATACAAAGAGCAGGCTATCGGGTTGAGAGACGGCGGAGTGGACTTTTTTCTGATCGAAACGCAGATGGACATAAAAGAGGCGAAGGCTGCCGTATTGGCCATTAAAGATGTGGCAGCCCATATTCCTTTCGTGGTTTCCTTCACCTTCGAACGCAATGGGCGTACCATAACGGGAAGTCCGCCGGAGGTGGTTGCCCACTGGGCGAGGATGATAGGAGCCTGTGCTGTGGGCGTTAACTGCGGCTTTGGGCCGGATCTCGCAAGAGAAATAGTCAAGAAACTCTACCTTAATGCAGGAATCCCAATCTTTGCCTATCCGAACGCAGGTACCCCCGGAAAGGAGGACTTCGATCCAAGGGAATTTGCCGAGGAAGGGCGCGAATTAATTCGGGCGGGAGCTTCCGTCGTAGGCGGTTGCTGCGGCACAACCCCTGAACATATAGCTCATTTGAAAGGCGTTGCTTCGCAAGAAAAACCCCTACGTCCCCGGAAAGTCGAAAAGGCGGCCTTGGCAAGCAGGAGCAGGTTGGTTTTTGCGGGAGCCGGTGAGCCTATAGTCGTCGTAGGTGAAAGGATAAACGTATCGAGAAAGTCGCCCATAAGGGATGAGGTGGCTCAGTACAAGTGGGATGCCCTCTCGGAGGAGGCGAGAAGACAAAGCAGTTCAGGATCCCAGGTGATAGACGTCAATATCAGTCTGCCCGGCATCGACAGAAAAAGGGCGATCCGAGAGGCGGTCGAGGCCGTAGAAAGCGCCTGCACCCTCCCCATCTCCATTGATGCCGACGAAGCTGACGTCCTTGAGGAGGGGTTGATTCACGTTGCAGGAATTCCCTTGATTAATTCCGTGACTGCCGAAAGGGAAAAGTTAATTAAGGGCATAGAACTTGCAAAGAGGTACGGCGCTTGCCTGGTCGTGCTTGCCATAGACGAGGATGGTATATCGGAGACGGTGGAAGGGAGAATAAAGGCCGTAGAAAAGGTTTGCGCTCTTGCCGACGAGATGAGTTTTTCGAAATCGAGACTGTTCGTAGATCCCCTTACCATGTCAGTGGCCGCAGATGGGAGAGCCGGAGTTGTCACGCTAGAGGCACTCAGGGCGTTTAAAAAGCTTGACCTTTTTACCATAATGGGTGTCAGCAACGTATCGCACGGTTTGCCCAACAGGCCTCTTTTGAACAATGCTTTTCTCACCATGGCAGCAGGCGCTGGATTGGATTCGGTGATAGCAAACCCGTTGGACGAAAGCTTCGCTTCCCTGATGATGGCTTGCAATCTTTTGGTCGGACGGGATAAAGGGGCATCAGGCTATATAACTTGGGCGAGGTCTTTAAAGTCAGAGGAAAAAGACACCTCTTCCCCTGAGAAGAAGGAAGGCGCCTCGAGCCCGATAGAACAGATGAAGGGCATGATCGTACAGGGTGACAGGGGGGGCGTTTTGGCCGTCGCCAGGAGGTTTTTGAGCGAGGGAGGAGAGCCTTTGGCTCTGATAAATGACGTTGTCCTCCCTGCTTTGGAGGAGGTGGGCAGATTGTACGAATGTGGCGACTACTTCTTGCCCCAACTCATTTCTTCTGCCGAGGCGGCACAAGGCGTGTGTGATCTCGTGGAGCAAGCAGTATTAAGCAGAGGAGGAACCCTGAAAGACCGGGGATGCATCCTAATGGCCACGGTGGCGGGCGATATTCATGACATAGGAAAAAATATAGTATCCATGGTTTTGAAAAGCCACGGATACAGAGTTATAGATCTTGGCAAAGACGTGGCGCTGGAGAAGATACTCGAAGAGGCAAGGAGGGGAGAAGCCCAAATAGTAGGGTTGTCGGCCCTCATGACCACGACGATGAGTGAAATGGAGAGGGTAACAAGGAAAATCAAAGAAGAAAATCTGTCGGTCAAGGTTATAATAGGCGGAGCGGCGGTTTCGCAAAACTATGCCGACCATATAGGCGCAGACGGTTATGCTCCCGATGCCTTGAGCGCCGTTCGTCTTGTCGAAAAACTGCTTGGTCGATAAGGGGGTATACATAAATTGAAAATCAAAGATATTTTTGAGAGGAAGAAGTTCGTATTTTCTTTCGAGATTTTTCCTCCAAAGCCTACCACGCCTCTGGATAGGATTTACAGTACTTTGGATGACCTCAAAGGTCCCTCACCCGACTTTATAAGCGTAACTTACGGCGCAGGCGGGTCAACGCGGGATAGGTCACCGCAGATAGCCATAGATGTTAAAAACGTCTACGACATCGAATCTCTCGCCCATTTGACATGCATCGGCTCTACGCGGGATGAGGTGGTGGGGGTGGTTGATCTTCTTCTAGAGAGTGGTGTTCATAACATTTTAGCCTTAAGAGGGGATCCTCCGCAGGAAGCCGTAAGCCCCTTTGTTGGAGGAGACTTTAGTCATGCTATCGATTTGGTTAAATTTTTACGAGAGAGGTACGGAGAGAAGATAGCGATTGGCGGGGCCGCCTATCCGGAAGGGCACATAGAGTGCGATGATCCGATTAAGGACCTGCACTATTTGAAGCAAAAAGTTGATGCCGGCGTGGATTTTTTGGTAACTCAACTGTTTTTCGACAACGAGCTCTTTTATCGTTTTGTTGAGCGGACGAGCATTGCGGGCATAGAAGTGCCCATATCGGCAGGAATTATGCCGGTGGTGAACAAAAATCAAATCGAAAGGATAGTAACCCTTTGCGGCGCCTCGCTGCCGAAGAAGTTCGTCAGGATTCTTCACAGGTACGCCGACGATCCTCGTTCACTGGAAGAAGCAGGCATTGCTTACGCGACGGACCAGATAGTGGATCTGATAGCCTCTGGAGTGAGAGGGATACATTTATATACGATGAATAAGGCACATGTTGCAAGAAAAATAACCTCTAACATAGAAACCCTGCGAGAGGGGTTCGTAAATGACAAAAACAATGAGGAGGCTCTTTTGTGAGGATCGTTGATTGTCATGTCCACGTATATCCTCCGGAGGTCATACGCGATTGGGAGAGGATCGCTGAAAGTGAGCCCTATTTCGGAATGCTCGCCAGAGGCAAGGTGCACAGATGGGCAACTGCGGATGACGTGATCGCTCAAATGGATGCCGATGGCATCGCCCAAAGCCTTATATTCGGTTTTTCCTTCAGCGATCTGGCTTTATGTAAGCTCTGCAACGATTACGTAATCCGAGCAGTGAAAGAGCACCCCGACCGTTTTAAGGGAATGGCGGTGGTGCCCCCCCTAGTGAAAGGCGCCGTAAAGGAGATAGAAAGATGCAGGGAGGAAGGGCTGATAGGGGTAGGCGAGATCTTTCCTCAAGGGCAGGATTTCGACATCACCGATCCCAGGGAAACGTGGAGGCTTGCTGCTGCGTGCTACGAGATGAACATGTTTGTGATGATTCATACCGCGGAACCCGTCGGCCATGATTACCCCGGAAAGGGTAATGTGGGTCCTAAGGAAGCGGCGGCCTTTTGTCTCAATCACCCTGAAGTAAAAGTGATCTTTGCACACTTCGGCGGCGGGCTTTGGATTTACGAGATGATGCCCGAGATGAAGCTCGCCCTAAAAAACGCATATTACGATACGGCAGCTGCTCCCTTTCTTTATGGCCCGACTATTTTTAAAGCCATCGAAGCGGCGGGATTGGCCGGAAAGTTCCTTTACGGGAGCGATTATCCCATTCTTTCGTTAGAGCGATATAAGAGGCTTTTAGCCCAACTTAATATGAGTGACGACTTTTTAAAGTCCATCTTTGGCTGCAACTTTGAAAAATTTGCAGCCTCCGATTGAAAATTGACGGAAAAATGGTATCATTAGGCAACGCGTAAATACTGATAAAATATTTTGAAACTCTTATCCAGAGCGGCGGAGGGACTGGCCCTGCGAAGCCCGGCAACCTGCTTACCCTTTGGGGAGCGTGGTGCCAAAACCTGCAACCGAAAGGTTGAATGATGAGAGGGACGAGCGAAAAGCCTTCTTCCCTCTTAAGGGAGAAGGCTTTTTAATTAAACTTCACCAAAGGAGGCCAATCAGTTGGAAAAAGATTTAAAAGGATTTTCGACCAGGGCGCTTCACTCGGGGTGGGATCATGATCCGAGCACGGGATCCTTTGGACTTCCCATATATTTGACGGCGGGTTACAAGTTCGGTTCCGCCGAGGAGGCCGCGTCTCTGTTCGAGCTAAAAAAGGAAGGTTTCATATATTCTCGAATCGGAAACCCTACGGTGGCAGCTTTTGAAGAGGTAATTGCAGACCTTGAAAGCGGTTCGGCTGCCGTTGCCACTTCGTCGGGGCAGGCGGCCTTCAATCAATTGCTTTCTTTAATCTGCAAAAAGGACGACCACGTGATATTGGGACGCAAGGTATATGGCGGGACTTTGACTTTGCTTTCGAATATCTTTTCTAAATTCGGCGTGGAAGTAAGTGTCGTTGATACGGACGATCCGGAGGAAGTGGCAAGAGCTGTATCTCCGAAAACTCGTTGCATAATAACCGAGACAGTGGGAAATCCAAGCCTGAACGTAGCTCCCCTTGAGGAGCTTGCTGTCATAGCGAGAGATAACGAAGCCTTGCTGATAGTGGACAATACTTTCATGTCTCCTGCCCTCTGTCGGCCGGTGGAATGGGGCGCAAATGTAGTGGTCCATTCGGCTACTAAATATCTCAGCGGTTTTGGCAACATCATAGGGGGAGTAGTTGTAGACGGTGGTAACGTTGATTGGGGAAGTATGAAGAAATGGCCGGAATTTACCGAGCCGGAGGAGGCATATCACGGGGTGGTGTTTTCCGAGGCCTTCGGTACAAAAGCGCTGGCGACCAAGCTGCGTGCCTGCGCTCTGAGGGATATTGGAGGGTGCATGTCCCCCTTCGATGCCTATCTTCTTTGGATGAGCATCGGCACCTTGTCTCTCAGGATGAAAAAGCACAGCGAAAACGCCCTTGCCGTTGCCAGGTTCCTGGAAGAACGCGAGGAAGTGGCTTGGGTATCCTATCCCGGCTTGGAGAGCCACCCCCATCACGAGAGGGCGAAGAAATACTTCCGAGAGGGATATGGCGGCATGATAGCTTTCTGCTTGAAGGGAGGAATTGAGGCGGGGAGGAAGTTTCTAAACAGCTTGAACCTCTTTTCGATCATAGCGAACATAGGGGATGCCAGGAGCATGGCCATTCATCCTGCCTCAACCACCCACAGCCAACTAAGCAGTGAGGAGCTGAAAAAGGCGGGAATAGAGGACGGATTGGTGCGATTGAGCATAGGACTTGAGGATGTAGAGGACATTATCGACGACCTAGATCGTGCCTTAAGTTCAATTTAAAAAAAGAAGGCGGGTAAACTGTCCGTGGTAAGTAAGTTCCTGGAAGAAACCATTGGAATGGTCGAGATACCAGAGCTTCATCTGGAGTCCGGCAGGGTATTAAAAAAGGTCAGGCAGGCCTATGCCGTGTACGGGTCTTTAGATGCCAGACAAGTGGTACTGGTATGCCATGCCCTTACCGGGAGTCATCATGTCGCCGGCCCTGACGTCCCCGGATTGCCTGAGGCGTGGTGGGATCCTTTGGTTGGTCCCGGCAAGGCCATCGATACGGAGAGGTTCTGCGTTCTTTGCTTCAACGTCTTGGGGAGCCCCTACGGGAGTACTTCGCCCTTGAGCCCTTGCGATGACGATGGGCGTCCTTATGGTATGCGTTTTCCTGTATTTTCCGTCAGGGATATGGTGAAAGCGCAGCATGAAGCCTTAAAGATCATTGGCATCGAGAAACTCGAATGTGTAATCGGAGGTTCTTTGGGCGGGATGCAAGCTTTGGAGTGGGCTGTGATGTTTCCCGAGGTCGTAAAACGTTCAGTAGTGATAGCAGCTCCCGCCTTTACGTATCCTCAGGCGATTGCATTCAACGAGGTTCAGCGCCAGGCGATAATGGCAGATCCCCAATGGCGAGGAGGAGATTATTACGATTCGGCTCCTCCGGAACGAGGACTCGCCATTGCGAGGATGTTGGCCATGATCACCTACAGGAGCGAGGAAACTTTTGTCAAAAGATACATGAGGGAGCTGGCCTTCGGCGCTCCCTGGGATTGGGATGGCAAATTCAAGATCGAGACCTATATTCACCATCATGGCGAAAAGTTGGTGCAAAGGTTTGATGCTAATTGCTATCTATACTTGACCAGGGCTATGGATTTGCACGATATAGGAGAGGGCAGGGGAGGGGTTAAGAAAGCGCTCTCAATGATTGGCGGCCAGCTTTTGGCCGTGGGCATATCGAGCGATCTTCTCTTTCCCAATTGGCAGGTTGAAGGGATAGTCTCCGAAGCCAGGGAAGCTGGCGTCGAAGCCTTTTACGACGAAATAGAAAGCGATAACGGGCATGACGCCTTTCTTATAGACTTGGATCAACTGGACGACATTTTGCGGGGTTTCTGGAAGAGGACTATGCTGTACTAAAAACAATGCTCATTCTGAAGAAGGCGTTGGCTCTGGAAGCAGCCTAATGCTTCCCTACCACGGAAAGTTACGCCTGCGGAGCTGGTCTGCTAGGGCCACTATGAAGTAGGAAGCCTTTTTTGTAAGGAAGGGGTAGTTCACGTTACGAGATTATTTTCAATTGGTATTTTTGAAAAATGCCGTCCCAATGAGATTGACAGAATTGCCGGGTCACGGTTATACTAATACGCGCTGAGGGCGGATAGCTCAGCGGAAGAGCACCTGCCTTACACGCAGGGGGTCATAGGTTCGAACCCTATTCCGCCCACCATGAGGCAGCAATATGCGGGGCTGTAGCTCAGCCGGTTAGAGCGCTGGCCTGTCACGTCAGAGGCCGCGGGTTCAAGTCCCGTCAGCCCCGCCATATTTTGACCAGGTGGCGAGAGGCGAGATAGCTCAGTAGGTAGAGCAGCGGACTGAAAATCCGCGTGTCCCCAGTTCGATTCTGGGTCTCGCCACCATTGAAAGAAAGAATAGAAGGCAAGAGGTAAGGTAGGAGAATGCGGAAGTAGCTCAGGGGTAGAGCACCACCTTGCCAAGGTGGGGGCCGCGGGTTCAAATCCCGTCTTCCGCTCCAGAGATCTCGGCGGCATAGCCAAGTGGTAAGGCAGGGGACTGCAAATCCCTTATACCCCGGTTCGAATCCGGGTGCCGCCTCCAGATAAAAAGCATACTCCGGCGTAGCTCAACCGGCAGAGCGGGTGGCTGTTAACCACTAGGTTGCAGGTTCGAGTCCTGCCGCCGGAGCCATAGAGATTAAGTCCGAAGAGGGCGTATATTTTATAGAATATCCCCCGCCAATTGAACTCGCGGGGGATATTTGCATATTTGCCCTATGGATCTGACTGAAGGAAACTAAATGGAATCGTAGACTTTGTTTCGCTTTTTTAGTGGAAGGCCCTTCTGATTATGAAATGCGAAAGGCGGGAGATGATGACTTTCGAGGAAAAGGAAAAGAGAGAGGAATTGAAAGAGGTGACCATTTACACCGACGGTGCCTGTTTAGGCAATCCCGGCCCTGGAGGATATGGTGTAGTCTTGCTTTACAACGGCCATAGAAAGGAAATATCGGGAGGATTCAGGCTTACGACGAACAACAGAATGGAGATATATGCAGCTATAGCGGGATTGAGCGCCCTAAAGTGCAGGTGTAAGGTCAAGCTTTATACTGATTCGAGGTATCTCGCCGACGCTATGAATAAGGGGTGGGTAAAGAGGTGGAAGGCCAATGGATGGATGCGAAATAAAAAGGAAAGGGCTTTGAATGTCGATCTGTGGGAACAGCTGCTCCGGTTATGCGAAAAACATGAAGTGGAATTCCTCTGGGTCAGAGGACATGACGGAAATGTGGAGAACGAACGTTGCGACCAACTTTCCACGACTGCTGCCAGAGGCAAAAACCTCCCCATTGATCAGGGCTACGAAAATGCCGACCAATAACCCATTTTAAGAAGAGCGGATTTATGGCTTGTTTTGGAGTATGTCATTTGATTAAAGTCCTTTCAAAATATGTGATTTGTTTGACTAACTAGAGAGAAGGTAGTAGTATATTTTATACAGGAAAAATATATCGCCGGGGGTGCTTCGCGATGGCGGGGCTGAGAGCATACCCCTAGACCTGACCCAGGTAATGCTGGCGGAGGAAGGGCGAGCCGAAAAATTTAAATCAACCGAAAATCTAGATGTAAACCTAAAAAGCCGCCCAGGGGCGGCTTTTTATTATGGAAGATTAAATCTATAGGAGGTGCTTAAAGGTGAAGCTCGATGAGCTGGTTATAACAAAAGCCATAGTCGAAGGGTACTTCAAGAAACTAATGAATTGTTTAGAGCTCGATGTTGCCATAGTTGGCGGAGGTCCTTCTGGGCTGGTGGCAGCTCTTGAATTGGCCAAGGCCGGCAAGAAGGTGGCTCTTTACGAACGCAAGCTAAGCGTTGGCGGCGGAATGTGGGGAGGTGGAATGCTTTTTAATGAGATAGTGATACAGCATGAAGCCAAAGAAATCTTGGAAGGGGTGGGCGTCAATGTACGCCCCTATGAGGTCGAGGGATATTACACTGCCGATTCCGTTGAGGCCGTGAGCACATTGACGAGTAAGGCCGTGAAGGCAGGAGCGACGATATTTAATGCCCTTAGCGTGGAGGACGTAGTGGTGGACGATGAGGAGAGGATAAATGGGCTCGTTGTAAATTGGACGGCTGTGGAGATGGCAGGTCTTCACGTTGATCCACTGTCGATTCATTGCAAATATGTGATAGACGCTACGGGACACGACACCGAAGTGGTAAGAGTAGTGGCGCGCAAGATGCCGGGCAGGCTTTTTACGGCGACTGGCAACATTGAAGGCGAGAAGTTTATGTCGCCCGACAGGGCAGAAAAGTTGACAATAGTAAACACCCGCGAGGTATTCCCGGGTCTTTACGTGGCCGGAATGGCAGCCAACGCCACCTTCGGAGGTCCCAGGATGGGGCCTATCTTTGGGGGGATGCTGCTTTCGGGCGCGAAGGCCGCGAGGGAGATTTTAAGTAAAATTTAGCAAGTTTTCTTACGCCTCAATTTTTTTTGGTCGCGAGCGAATTTGATTGGCCCGTAGGGTTTGCTCGCGACTTTTTTCCTGTCGGTCTGATCAATTGGAAGACAGGTGATATTGTGGTAAATTGAGACTAAATAAACGGTTCAGGAGGTGTTGTAGATGTTGGATATTTCTCAATTGGTTTCCCTTGGTTCGGAAAGGGCTATTAAGAAGACTGTTTCCGTCGATGATACCGTCGGCAATTCGTCGCTTTACCTTGAACAGTTCTTATCGACTTCTGCATGTATAAATATGGTCGTAAGAATGGCTACGGAAATGGTTGACCAGGCACTGCCTCAGGGGTTCATATCCGTAGGCTATCACACCGAGATAACTCATGAAGAACCTACTATGATGGGAGCCGAAGTCTCTTACAAAGTTGTCTTGAAGGAGATAGACGGCAACAGATTGACCTTCGATTTTGAAATTAGCGATAAAAATGGGATTGTCAGTTACGGCAAGCATGTCAGAGCGGTAGTAAACTACACGAAATTGCTCGAAAAAGCCAAAGAAAGGATGAGCACCTAAACCTGGATGCTTTGTTGATCTCCTGGTCATAAAATCCGTCGATGTCTGAGAGGGGGGTAAAGTATGCATTCCCATGAAGGCGAGATTGAAATAGCTGAGGGCAAGAAATTCATAATTAGGATAAGAAGGGAACGATGCAAGGGATGCGAAATTTGCATAGAATTTTGCCCCAAGAAAGTCTTTGAAGGCGACGAGCTCGGACATCCAATCCCGGAGAGGATTGACGAATGTATAGGTTGCGGAACTTGCGAATTGCGCTGCCCCGACTTTGCCATTGAGGTAATACCGAAGGAGTGTCATGATAGTGAAGAAAAAAGTTAAATTCATGTTGGGCAATGAGGCTATAGTGGAGGGTGCACTCCTGGCGGGGGCGACATTTTTTGCCGGATATCCCATAACCCCTTCGTCAGAGGTGGCCGAAAGTGCATCCAGAAAGCTCCCTCAGATAGGGGGTTGCTATCTTCAAATGGAAGATGAAATCGCAAGCATTGCTGCCATAATAGGTGCATCCATTGGAGGGGCCAAGGCCTTTACAGCCACATCGGGGCCAGGTTTTTCCTTGATGCAAGAAAACATTGGCCTGGCCATCATGGCAGAGGTTCCCTGTGTGATAGTCAATGTCCAAAGGTCAGGCCCAAGCACAGGATTGGCCACCCGCCCAGCTCAGGCAGACATCATGCAGGCCCGCTGGGGACGCCATGGGGATCACTCCGTGATCGCCCTCTCTCCTGCCACTGTGCAGGAGTGCTTCGATCTCATGGTTCAAGCCTTTAATATGGCTGAAAAGTACAGATGCCCCGTCCTTTTCATGGCCGACGAAACGGTAGGTCACTTGCGCGAAAACTGCGTTCTCCGTTTAAGGGATGAAGTCGAGATCGTGAACAGAAAGAGACCCCCTGAAGGGCTTGAAGAATATTTGCCATACAAAGCCGACGACGATCTGGTGCCTCCCATGGTCACGCCGGGCAGCGATTATTTAACCAGATATCATTCCTCGACCCATAACGAAAAGGGCTTGCCCACAAGTTCTCCTCAGGAGGCTAGGAAACTTATCAAGAGGCTTTACGACAAAATAGAGAAAAATAAAGATGATATTATAATGTACAGAGAATTTGACGTAACGAAGTGCGAATATCTGGTGATCTGTTTCGGCGGAGCCGTCAGGGCGGCCAGGCAGGCTGCGATAGAGGCGAAAGAGGAAGGACTGAGCGTAGGCGTACTACAGCTTCAGACGGTATGGCCTTTCCCTGCAGAATATATTAGCGAAATTTCCAAGGGCAAGCGAGGGATAATCGTTCCCGAGATGAACATGGGTCAGATAATCGGTGAAGTGCGAAAAGCCGTTCCCGACGAAATTCCGGTCCTTGGGGCAAATCGTTATGACGGTGAACCCCTGACGCCTAAGGAAATTATCCAAGTCTTGGGCGAGGTGGTATCGTTATGAGCAAAAGATCGTGCGAAGTCAGCTGGAAGGCCTTTTTGAGGGAAGAAAACCTGCCCCATCAGTGGTGCCCCGGTTGCGGCTACGGGGTGATCTTGAAGAGTATGCTTTATGCCTTCGAAAAGGGCGGCCTTGCTCCGAAAGATGTCGTTGTAGTTACGGGGATCGGCTGTTGGGGTAAAGCCGATGATTATCTTTATGCCAATACGGTTCACGTTACACACGGGAGAGCTTTGCCCGTCGCAACGGGCATAAAGGTGGCAAATCCATCTATGAAGGTCATAGCTTTGATGGGCGATGGCGATAGCGCGACAATCGGAGGAAATCATTTGATTCACTCTTCGCGCAGGAACATAGACGTCGTCGCCTTGGTAGCCAATAACCTTAACTACGGAATGACGGGCGGCCAATATTCCTGCACTACGCCGCTTTATTCCAGGACGTCTACATCCTGGTACGGTGATCCGGAGCCGGCGCTCGATGTTTGTCGTATTTCGGAGACGGCCGGAGCAAGTTTCGTCGCCAGAACGACCGTCTATCATGCGACAACGATAGAAAAATATATCGGAATGGCCCTTTCTCACGAAGGTTTTTCCCTGGTGGAAGTGATATCTCCCTGTCCGACCTATTTTGGAAGGTATAACAAGCTCTCCAAAGCGCCGGAAATGCTGAAATGGCTGAAGGAACAGTCGATACCCATAGAGCGCGTAAAGGACTTATCCGAAGAAGACCTTAAGGAAAAGTTCGTCACCGGAGTATTTGTCGATAAAAAAGGACATTCCTTCCTGTCCCGCTACAGGGTAATACAGTCTCGGGCAAGGAACGAGCTTGAAAGCGAGTGATCGTCAATGAAATATGAAGTTATTTTTGCGGGAATCGGTGGTCAAGGAGTGATTTTAGCCGGCACTTTGCTTGGCGAGGCTGCCGTAGCTTCCGGGCTGAAGGCCTCTCAGACGCAGGCTTACGGAGTGTCGGCCAGGGGAGGCTTTACAAAGACGGACGTTGTAATCTCTGACGGCGAGATTCTCTTCCCTTATGCCTTAAGCCCCGATATCGTCGTCATTTTGGCCGAGGAAGCCCTGGTTCGGTATCTTGATATAGAAAACAAAAACTGCAAAGTGGTTTACGATTCCGGCTTGATTGACGCGTCAAAATACAAGCTGGATTCGAGATTTGTCGGATTTCCCATAACGAAGACTGCCATCGAAATGGGTTCTTCCAGGAGCGCGAACGTGCTTTCCCTGGGGATAGTTGCTAGCTCCTTAAAGGCGATTTCGACTGAGGCGTTGTTTCAAACCTTGGCCGAGGCTTTCTCGCCAAAAATACGGGATATAAACGCTAAGATTCTACAAAAAGGCATTGATGTTGGAAATGAGATAATTTCTAGCCGTTAGCTTTATGAAGAGGCATTTCAGGGAAAGCTGTTTTTCTCTATTGTTCTTGCTGTAATAAGCTCTTTGTTCATTGTGTGTCGATAAGCCTTTGGACATCTTTGACAACATCCATTGACTTTGCTTTTGATTATGCCTTTGTGATCCCTGTTATGCCTCTTCGACACTTTTGTTTCTGATGCGTTAGATTAAAACTCCTTCCATGGCCTCTCCGAGTCCTGTTGATACCTCTGCCAAAACTCCGGGTTTTTTAAAGTTTGCGACGGCTTTTACTATCGCTTTTGCCCTTATCGAAGGATTCTCCGATTTGAAGATGCCACTTCCAACGAAGACGCCATCACAGCCCAGTTGCATCATCAAAGCGGCATCGGCAGGAGTGGCGATTCCGCCAGCTGCGAAGTTGACGACGGGAAGCCCTCCTGTTGCGCGACACGTTTCCAGCAATTCCAAGGGAACGCGCAGCTCACCGGCGAGGGTTGGCAGGTCCTCTTCGTTTGCCGATAAAAGCTTCTTCAATTGGGCATAGATTGTTCTGACATGCCTTACTGCCTCTATTACGTTGCCCGTGCCGGCTTCCCCCTTGGTTCGGATCATAGTTGCACCTTCGGCAATTCGACGCAGGGCCTCTCCCAGGTCGCGGGCACCGCAAACAAAAGGAGTTTTAAATTCTCTCTTGTTTATGTGATGTTCGTCGTCGGCAGGTGTTAAGACCTCACTTTCGTCTATGAAGTCTACTCCAAGTGCTTCTAGGATCTGCGCCTCGACGAAATGTCCTATGCGCACTTTGGCCATAACCGGTATGGAAACGGCATTTTTTATCTCCAATATCTTTGTAGGGTCGGCCATTCGAGCCACCTTGCCCTCCTTTCGCAAATCTGCAGGCACCTTTTCTAGGGCCATAACGGCCACGGCGCCCGCATCCTCCGCTATTTTGGCCTGCTCGCTGTTTGTCACGTCCATGATGACTCCTCCGACGAATTGCTTTGCCAGCTTTTCTTTGTCGGTGAAGTTGATTTGGTTTTTCACTGCAAGTTCCCCCTTTTCGTAAGTTTTTCGCTTTTATGTTAAGGGGGAGCTATATCTTTGGTTAGTGCCAAATCATGAGAGTTTATATCCTTTTTTGGACCCTACCAGAAACGTTTGCAGAGTCGTGTTTTTTGGAATGATCGATGTCGCATAATGAACTTATAATAATATGTAAGTGGTTATAGCGATTTTTTTCCGTTGTTCCATAAACTTTTTTATGAAAATATGTTATATTTGTAAAAGCCAGGGGGCGCTCATGTGCGTGAGCTGAGAGAGAACCCCTAGAACCTGATCCAGGTAATGCTGGCGGAGGGAATGGCGGACAAAAGAAGAACTTTTGTGATGTCCTTTCCCTTCCCATAAAAAATAGCGGGAGGGATTTTTAATTGAGTACGCAACTTGAAATGGCAATGGCTGGCATCATAAGTGGGGAAATGCGGAAAGTCGCAGACGATGAAGGCCTTGCGCCAGAAACTATTCGTGATTTGGTGGCACATGGCAAAGTCGTTATTCCCAAGAATGTCAACCACGATATTAGAAGGATCAAGGGCATAGGGAAAGGTCTTTCCACCAAGGTGAACACCAATTTGGGCACCAGCGACGAATGCTGCGACCTTGAGCTTGAAGGTCGTAAGTTGAATGCTGCCCTCGATGCCGGTACGGATTCCATCATGGATCTGTCGACGGGAGGCGACCTTGATTCAGCAAGGGCGTTCTTTTTGGAAAAATCGCCCATAATGGTGGGTGCTGTCCCAATTTATGCCGTGGCGAGTGAATTGGCAAGGGAGGACAGACCTCTGGAGGACCTTAGCGTCGAGAGGTTGTTTTCCTCTATTGAAAAACAGTGTCGTCAAGGTGTCGATTATATAACAGTACATTGCGGAATCAACAGACAGTCGATGGAGTTTTTGCGAGGTGTAGAGCGCATCATGCCCTGCGTGAGCAGAGGAGGTTCAATCCTGTTGTATTGGATGGAAAAAACGAGACAGGAAAACCCTCTTTACGAATACTTCGATGATTTGCTTCAGATAGCCAAACGTTATGATGTAGTATTAAGTCTGGGAGACGGATTTAGGCCGGGAGCCATAGCGGATGCCATAGACGAACCCCAATTGGCGGAGCTGATGGTCTTAGCTCATTTAGCGAGGAGGGCTAACGATTGGGGAGTGCAAGCCATGATAGAAGGTCCGGGACATGTGCCGATAGAGCACATAAAACCTCATGTAGAGCTTGAAAAACGTCTCACTGACGAGGCGCCTTTTTACGTTTTAGGGCCTCTTCCTACCGATATAGCAGCCGGATATGATCACATTTCCGGAGCGATAGGCGGAGCAATAGCTGCATCGGCGGGAGCCGATTTTCTATGCGACGTGACTCCGGCGGAGCACCTCGGTCTTCCCGATGAAAATGACATATATCTCGGAGTGATCGCCTCGAAATTAGCAGCTCACGTTGGTGACCTTGCTAAAGACGTTAAAGGTGCTCGTGACCGGGACAGAAGGATATCGTTGGCGAGACGAAATTTGGATTGGGAATCGATGATCGCCGAGGCTTTGGATCCGGAATTGGTCCGAATTAAATCACACCTTGCAAGCGACAGGGAAGCTTGCACCATGTGCGGAAAACTTTGTGCTGTTAAATTGAGCAGGCAGGTTTTGCCGTCGAGGGAATAAAAAAAGGGGCGCTCACGCCCCCTTTTTTATTTTAACGACAACAGCCGCTCGGTGAGGCTTTCTCGATGATGGCCCTGCAAAACTGGGGAAGGTCGTTAGGTGTTCTGCTGCTTATGAGGTTTCCGTCCACTACTGCTGCCTCATCTACCCAATTCACGCCGGCGTTCACCATGTCGTCCTTTATCGCTCCGACTGACGTGGCTTTCTTTCCTTTGAGTATTCCGGCCGAAATGGGAACCCAACCGGCATGACAGATGAAAGCCACGACTTTGTTGGCTTCATTTAGCTTTCTTACGATATCGAGAGCCTTTTGATATCTCCTGATCTTGTCGGGGGCATATCCGCCCGGTATGACTATGCCGTCGAAGTCGTCAGGGTTGACTTCCTCGAAAGACACATCGCTTTTACAGGGATAACCGTGTTTGCCCCTGTACAACTTTCCCTTTTCAGGACCCGCAACTACTGCTTCGGCGCCTTCTTCTATCAATCTGATTTTGGGATACCAAAGCTCCAGATCTTCGTATTCTTCATCTACGAAGAAGAGAAAACGTTTTCCCGTCAGTTCCGACATACGTTCCACCTCCTGACAAATGTTTGGCAATACTTATTTTATTTGATCTGCCAAACTTTTGCAAGGCCTGGCGTGTCTATAGCATCAATCTTCCTTCCAATTCACCCCTAAGTTCGTCGTAGCGTTTTTTCACGAAATCCATATGGCCTCTTTCCATTTTCGCCAGGTCATTGAACATTGCCTTGGTCTCTTGGGAATCCACTTCCTCTACCAGTTTTTCGTAAAATTCTGCTGCTCGCATCTCCGAAAGGTAGGCCGTAGATATTAGCCGCAATAAGGAATAGTAGTCTTTAAATTCGTCGGCCTGCACGCGCAGGGCAGGATCAACCGTTACATTTGGATCCGGAGTAAAGGGTTCGCCAAATAACTCCTGATAGTATTTCGATAGCGTCTTTTTGTGCGTATCTTCCCAGTCGGCAAGTTCCGATATTTCCTTTTTCAAGACCGGTGTCCTGGCATTTTCTGCCCATGTTGTATAGAATTCGTTTGCTTGAATCTCAGCGTGAATTGCATAGGCAAGTGCGCTTTTTAAATCGAATTTGCTTTCTGACATTTTCTCCTCGCCTCCCTTAAATTATTTAACATAATTCTAATGTATTAATCATATCACGTCGCTTTGTATTGTATCAATGGTGTGAGGACGTCTTCGCTACTTTTGATGCATGTGGTATAATAGGGTTACGGCAATGGGCGAATATTGTATGCATTTTAGCACGAAAGGGGGAATTGGATGATCAATGTCGACGAAAAAACAGAACGACTCGGCAAAGAACCTGTAGGCAGACTTCTTTTGGCATTTTCGCTTCCGGCAATTGCGGGATTGTTTGCGAATGCTCTCTATAACATAGTTGATAGAATTTTCATAGGGCAAAACGTCGGCGAGACGGGTCTTGCTGCCGTTACGGTGGCTTTTCCTCTTTTCGAGTTATCCATTGCCCTCTGTCTTTTGGTTTGCGTGGGGGCGGCTTCGATTGCCTCCAGGAGTTTGGGCGCCGGCAGGAAAAAGAGGGCTGAGCTGACCTTGGGGAATGCCTTTACCCTATCCGTTATTATTGCGATCTTTATCTGTCTTGGCATGGCTTCGTCCCTTGAGTCGGCTTTGAAACTCTTTGGTGCAAGCGAAGAAATCTTGGGCCCAGCTCGCGATTACATGGTCATCGTGTTGTACGGGATGCCCTTTTTTGTGATTTCCTTTGTCCTTAACTCATTGATCAGGGCTGAAGGATCGCCCAGGTGGGCAATGGGTACCCTGGTTCTGGGAACGGGGGTCAACATCTTCCTGGACTGGCTTTTTATCTGCCACTTAGGTTGGGGAATAAAGGGTGCCGCCTGGGGTACGACAATTTCAGAATTCCTGTCATGCCTGTGGGTTGCAATTTATTATCTTAAATACAGCGTACTTAAGATTAAATATAGGAATTTAAAACCACGAGCCTCCTTAATGGGTTCTATATTGTCGATAGGGATAACTCCCTGTATAACTTCAATATCCTTTGCTGTGTTGTTGGTGCTTTTAAATCAAAGAGCGCTGAGACTTGGGGGAGATTTGGCCGTATCCTCCGTAGGTATATTTCTCACGTTGGATACACTATTCTTTCTGCCGGCCCTCGGCATAAGCGAGGCAGCTCAACCAATAATCGGTTACAATTACGGAGCAGGCTTGTATCAACGCGTTAGAAAGGCCATATTGCTCGCCCTTGGGGCTTGTCTGTTGGTCTTTTCTCTTTCCTGGTTCTCCACTCAGTTTTTTGCCGGGAGAATCGTTCAAATCTTTTGCAACGATAATTTAACGTTAATCCATATGACCTCACGTGCATTGAAGGTTGGCTACATCTTTCTACCGGCTGCTGCCGTATTCGTGGTCACTTCCTATACTCTCCAGTCTTTAGGGAGAGCTCGTGAGGCGTTGTTCATTCAGCTTGTCCGTCAGCTTGGCATTTGCTACCCGGCCGTATTGATCATGCCGAGTTTTTTGGGCTTGGATGGCATATGGATGGCTTTCCCGGCTACCGATCTTGGCGGGTCGATATTGGCCTTTTTTGCTATTAGACGGGAGTTGAAGAAGCTCAGGGAAGAGGAAAAGACAGTTCACCCAAAGCTTGAAGTCGTTGCAAACAGGTCAGGAGGATGCAGGTGATTCCTCGCTTACGAGGGAAGCGGCTCCAAATATGGCTGCGTCGTTTCCCAGGGAACTGATCTTCAAAGAGAAGGCGCCTTTGTAGAGGGGAACGATATGTTTGTGGACTAAGGGTTCCAAGACGGCAAGGAGTCCCTCTGCTCGGCTGAGCCCCCCTCCCAAGATGATAGTTTCGGGGTCGAAGAGATGAACCATCGAAGCGATAGCTTTGGCTATTGCCTCTAAAGAGGGGTTTATGATTCGTGCTACCTCCGGCTCTTTCCTTCGCGCCCAAAGTATCTTCATGTCTTCGGGCAAGTCGTTGCGGCCTGCTTTTCTTTCGATTGCATCGGTGCCTCCGATAGCTTCAAGATGTCCGAGGCATCCGCATCCGCAACGCTCATCGTCGCCTAAGGCCATGTGTCCTGGTTCTCCTGCGTAGCCGTGAGCTCCCATCAGCAATCTGCCGTTCAAAACTATTCCTCCGCCAATTCCCGTCCCCAGAGTTAAAACGATGAAATTGCTAAGTCCCTTGGCAAGCCCGGTCATTTGCTCGCCCAGAGCGTAACAATTGGCGTCATTCTCTATTGCAATCCTTCTCTGCAAATTCTTTTCAAACATGGATTTGATGGGAATGCCCTTCCAATTGGGAAAGTTGGGAGAAAGAACGAGGTGCTCCCGTTGCAGGTCCAAAAAACCGGGAATTCCAATCCCGACGGAGAGCATGTAACCCGGAGGTTCCAGTTTTTCGACGATACGTTGAAGTTGTTCGATAACCCCTTTAAGGGTTCTTCCCTCGGAGGTTGGTTCTTCCCACCTTCGAAGTATTTTGTCTCCTTCAACCAGTGCAGCCTTTATATAGTGTCCGCCTATATCTATTCCTATTGCAAGGTCGCTCATTTCGTCTCTCCTTCGTGTGGTGAATTCGAGCTTACAAAATGGCGGAGGACGAGGGATTTGAACCCCCGGTGCCTTGCGGCACAAGTGATTTCAAGTCACCCGCCTTCGACCGCTCGGCCAGTCCTCCGCACAAGCCATTATAGCAACTACTACGCAGTTCGTGAAGTCAAGGTGCGAGGACTTAATGCCACCAATCGTCTTTATCGATTAAAATAAAACTGGGATTTTCCTAGCTGACCCCAGAGTTTATATAGATGACCTGAAAAAAAGGGGGATATATTATGAAAAAACGAAGACAACTATCGATTGCGTTATTTTTATTGGCGATTGTCCCTGTAATTTTGGTTTTTGCGGTTCCTCTATTTTCTGAAGAGAAAAACGATTCCTTAGTTTTGGTGGCGTCCTCCTTTAAATACAGCGGGGAAGAAGGTGTTTTTAAATTAAATACGACTATCAAAAACGTCTCATCGAGGGAGATCGAGGGGCCTGGGCTTATCGTGACCATTTACGGACAGGAGGACAAATTATTGGTACAACGGTCCTTTAAGGCAAGAAGGGTGTCCCTCTTACCCGGAGAGGAAACGGAGGTGGCAGCTACGATTTACGTCGATACGCCTGTCACTGATTTTAGGTTGACAGTGACGGAAGGTTTGGGAGGAGGTTGAAGATAAACGAGGAACACCGTGCGTGTCCTCAAAGATTTTACAAAAGGAGGGCGAGCGAATGGAGTGGGAAAGGATAATAAAAGAATACGTATGTTCCCCCTGCAAGGTGGCCGTATTGGGAGCTACGGTCGAAACGGGAAAGCCTGTCTCCAGAGTGCTGTCTTATTTAAAATCTAGAGAATTTGTGATTTATCCCGTAAACCCGAAATATATGGGCCTTAAGATCTTCGATCTTGACTTTTACTCTTCGATAAAGGGTATTCCGGAAGCCATCGATATCCTTTTGGTATTCATAGGTCCTAAAAATCAGGGATTTTTGTTGGATGAACTGAAGCAGATTGCCTATAAACCGATTATATGGTTCCAACCAGGTGCCCAAAACCCACAGCTTGAGGAAAAATTAAAAGAATTGGGATATTATGTTGTAAGTGGTGAGTGCATAATGGCGGTGCATAGCACAAATTGTCGCTAGTTTGTCCTCCATAGCTTTGCTGTTTGCTGTAAATATTTTTTTGCAAGCCCATGTGGAATATTTATCGATCTATGTGGTATGATAGATCTGCTACCCTTTTATTGTGCGTACATTACATTTCAGGCTAGGAGATGGAAACAATGTCCTTAAGCGCGTCTCTTACGGTTAGGGTGCCTTACGGCGCGACCGATCAGATGGGAGTAGTATATTACGCCAATTACCTGACGTGGTTCGAAATGGGCAGGACCGAGTTCTGCAGGGAATTCGGAATGCCATACACAGAGTGGGAAGAAAAGGGAATCTTCATGCCCGTTGTCGAGGTCAGATGCAGATACAAACACCCTGCTCACTATGACGATCTCATTAGAGTGGAGACCTCTTTGAAAGAAATAAAACCTCACAGCCTTTCCTTTGAATTTAAAATCTATCGTGATAGTGACGACAAACTTCTTGCCGAAGGCTTTACCAAACACGGGTTTTGTGACAGACGAGGGAAGTTGGTCAAAAAACCAGAGCCTTTTTACAGCAAGCTCATGGATCTGTTGAAAGAATAAAATGGCGAGAGAGGTGTATGCGAATGGCAACTGAAAGGGCTGTTCTGCTTGGCAATGAGGCGATTGCCAGGGCTGTTGTTGAAGCGGGGTGTGAGGTAGCCTGTGCCTATCCCGGCACGCCCTCATCGGAAATTTTGCCGGCAATAGCGAAATTCGCCGATTTGCTCGATACCAAAACGGTTGTGGAATGGGGCACGAACGAAAAGGTGGCGTACGAAGTCGCGATTTCCGCCTCCTTTACCGGGAAAAGGTCTTGTGTCGCAATGAAACATGTTGGTCTTAACGTTGCAGCTGACCCCTTTATGAGCGCTGCTCAGTTTGACATTGAAGGCGGCATGCTGTTGATCGTAGCCGATGATCCCGGGCCCCACAGTTCCCAGACGGAACAGGACAGCAGATTGTTCGGTCTGTTTGCCAAGGTTCCTGTCTTGGATCCTTCTTCCGCGAGGGAAGCCATGGAAATGGTAAAAGATGGTTTTGAGTTGTCCGAAAGGCACAAGATACCGGTGATGTTGCGTCCTACGGTGAGAGTCGATCATTGCAGACAGGATGTGGAGCTTAACGATCCCTTAAGGCTGGAAAGGCCGGCCAAATTCGTAAAGGACGTAAAGCGTTGGGTTTGTCTTCCCGCCCACGTAAAGACGACCCATCCTAAGCTAAACCAAAAGATGGATGCCGTAAGAGAGGAGTTTACGAAAAACTTCTCGAAGTACAACTTTGAGGTAGCGGCGCAGGAAAAACCCAAACTTGGTATTATTGCGGGAGGAATATCCTTTGCAGTAGTGATGGATTTGCTGGCAAAGCTGGGCAGAAAGGATATATCGGTGTTGAAGATAGGCACACCCCACCCCCTGCCAGTGGATCTCGTAAACGATTTTATAGCCCGCCACGAAAATGTTTTGTTACTTGAGGAGACCTATCCCGTAATAGAACTTCAGATCACTGACCGCAGAAATGTGAAGGGGCGATGGAACGGCTATGTGCCCAGAGCCGGCGAATTGACACCTGAAGTGGTGGAGGAATTGGTTTGCAAAGCTCTGGGTGAAACTTGCACTCGCGATGCTGATGAGGATTTGAAGAAGGCGATAGAAGAATTAAAGATAACGCCCAAACCCCCGATGCTATGCCCGGGATGTCCTCATAGGGCGAGCTTTTTCGCCATAAGGAAGGCCTTTCCCGACGGAATATATCCTTCGGATATAGGATGTTACACCTTGGGAGTTAACCAGAAAACTGTCGATACCTCCATATGCATGGGTGCCTCGGTAACGCAGTCATCGGGTTTTTATCTGGCCCACAAGGTCGATGGCCAGTTGCGTCCCGTTGTAGCTACCATAGGAGATTCCACTTTCTTTCACATGGGTTTGCCAGGGCTAGTAAACGGGGTTTACAACAAACATGCCTTTGTATTGGCAATTCTCGATAATCATGTGACGGCCATGACGGGAGGTCAGCCCCATCCAGGTACGGGCCAAAAACTTAGGAAAGGCGACTCTGGCAGGATAGTGCCCATAGAAAGGGCGGTCAAAGGCTGCGGCGTAGAGTTCGTAAAGAGGGTGGAAGCCTATGATATAGACGAAGGAGTAAAGGCGCTCAAGGAAGCGTGGGAATATGCAAAGGATCATAAGGAGCCGGCGGTGGTTATCTTCGGCCATCCTTGCATGCTGCTGAGACAAGAACAACCCAAGGTTCCCGTTCGCGTCGAGGACGAGACGTGTGTAGGTTGCAAGTTCTGTATAAACTTCTTCAATTGTCCCGGCCTGGTTTTCGACGAAAGCTCCAAGAAGGCCTACGTAGATGAACGCTTTTGCGTCAAATGCGGCGTTTGCGTGAATGTGTGCCCCCATGGGGCTATCCAGGTCATATCGGAGGAGGGAAAGTAATGCAATACATCATAGTTGGTCTTGGCGGGCAGGGAATACTCTTTGCCAGTCGCGTTTTAGGGGAGATAGCAATAAAAAGAGGAGAAAACGTGATTGGAAGCGAAGTTCACGGTATGGCTCAGCGTGGAGGCTCCGTTATCAGTCACTTTAAAGTAGGATCATACAAAAGCCCATTGATAAGTGCCGGCGATGCCGACGTGCTACTGGCCTTCGATCAAAACGAGGCGATAAGAAATCTCCACTTCCTGAAAAATGGAGGATACGGCATAATTAATGTCCATAAGATGGAGGTCTTTCAAAACGAGAGCCTGAAGAAATACCTTACAAAAAGAAATATTTCCACCTTTCTTTTGAAGGGATACGAAATATTGAACGAACATATGAAGGGTAATTATCTGTTTTTGAACGTATTGATTTTGGGTGCCACGGGTGCTTTAAACTTAGGGGGCATCTCTTTCGACGAGGTAAAGGATGCTGTTTCCAAGCTAAGTCCTGCGAAGTTTCTCGATGATAACATGAAAGCGCTCGATCTAGGCAAAATGGCAACACATGAGTCTTAAAAATTCAAAGACGTACAGGACCCTCCTCTCAAGAGAGAGGGTCCTGTTTTTTTCGCCAAGAAACGGGCTCTCCCTTGTCGAGCTGTTGATAGTAATTTTCATTTTTTCTTCAACTGTTGGCGGCATTGGAATGGCCGTCAGCGCGGCCAAAGAGGTATTCGCTCTCATAGAATTCAAAAAGGCTCACATATGGATTCAGGGCATCTTTATCGAAGCAGCCCAAACCGACAGGCCTTTCATGTTTAAATATACGACCCGTTCTGCTTCCACAGACACGCTGCGGATCCAATGGCTTGACACTCTCGATGAAAAAGTATTTGATACGGGTAGAAGCTGTTATTTCAGAGGGATGAGCGCGTCGGAGAGTTTTTCGGTGTATTCCCCTAAATGGCATACGCTCACTCCCGGTTTGACGTTGAAGGTGACCATAGGTCCGGGAAGTAGTTCCAAAAAACTTGGATATATAGTTATTTCTCCCTATTGTTATATAACGATCAAAAAGGATCCACCAAAGAATTGACATTTCCTCTTGATTTTGGGCATTGAATAGGGTTATAAAGACATTCATGTGACGAAGTTTAGCCAATAATCTTGTGGGGTGTAATTATCGACATGAAGCCATGGTGGAGAGAATTAATCGAGACTTTGATTTGGGCATTGATTTTGGCCTTGGTTTTGAGGACTTTTGTGGTTCAGGCATTCTGGATTCCCAGCGGTTCAATGATACCTACCCTAATGCCGGGCGACAGGGTATTGGTGGCGAAGTTTTGGTATCGCTTTACTGAACCCAAGAGAGGTCAAATAGTGGTATTTCGATATCCCCTCGATCCGACGAGGGATTTCGTAAAGCGATTGATAGCTCTTCCCGGCGAAACTGTCGAGATAAAAAACGGTGTAGTTTATATAAACGGAGAAGTTATCGAAGAGCCTTACGTGAAGAACAGGGACTTTCTCAGCATGGAGAAGACGACAGTCCCAAGGGAGCAATATTTCATGATGGGCGATAATCGTCCAAATTCGCAGGATAGTCGCTTTTGGGGTTTTGTCCCCAGAAATTACCTGCTCGGCCCCGCCTTTTTCCGTTATTGGCCCTTAAGCAGAATAGGGGTGCCCAAGTGATGGCGAGGACGGTCTGGTATCCAGGTCATATGGAAAAAGGGAGAAGAAGGCTGGCCGAACTGGCTTCTCAAGTCGATGTATTTTTAGAGGTAAGGGATGCCAGAGCCCCTTTTACTACTTCTTCTCCCCTTATAGGTGAGCTGGCCAAGCTGAAGCCTGTTTGTGTAGTATTGAGCAAAAGAGACCTAGCGGAGGAGGAAAAGACGAAACTCTGGATTAAAGAGTTGTCCAAGCTTTACCCTACATTCGCATTGAACCTGAGGAGGGGAGTTCCAAGAAAGTTGACGGGCAAACTTTTTGAAATATGCAAAAATCGGCCGAAGTGGAGGGAATTGAGGGTTGCCATCGTAGGTATACCCAATGTAGGGAAATCCATGTTGCTCAACGCTCTGATCGGTAAAAAGGCATCCAAGGTGGGAGGAATGCCGGGTATAACCAGGGGAGTATCGTGGTACAGATCGGGTAATCTGCTAGTCGTCGATTCTCCCGGAATCCTGGATCCCAAGGCTGATCGAGAAACCCATGTGATGCTGACATGGCTTGGATGTTCCAAGGCGGATGTCGTGGGAGATCATGAGACGTTAGCCCTCCAGCTGCTGGAGTTTTTGCGCTCTTCAGGTTCAATTTCCAGGTTGCTTGAAAAGTTTTCCTTGAGTTTTTCCGAAGATAAAGATGTGGCAGAATATCTCGCCGAGATTGGTCGTAAAATAGGCGCCCTTGTCTCTGGAGGCGATGTAGACTTGACGAGAGCGGGTCAATATTTGCTCGAACGCTTTGCCACCGGCAAGTTGGGTTCCTTTACGCTGGAGATGCCTTAAAATGATCGTGGTAGGGGTCGATGAGGCTGGAAGAGGTCCTTTGGCCGGGCCTGTGGTCGCCGCAGCCGTTGCGGCTACGAGGGAAAAGATGTCTCTGCTGAAGTCTGTGGGTGTAACTGATTCAAAGGCTATGTCTTCAAAGAGGCGGGAAGAGATATTTCTCCTTCTTCTGCGTTATGGTTTTGTCTATAGAGCCCAGGCTGCGAATCCGTGGTTTATCGACAGAGCAAACATCCTCCAAGCGACTTTATGGGCCATGGAAAAGGCGGTTTCTTCTCTTCCCCTGTCGCCCGATATCGTGATTGTAGACGGCAATCAAAAAATACCCGATTTGTCCTTCCCCCAAAAAGCCTTGCCAAAGGCGGACAAAAATGTCCTGGTAGTGGGAGCTGCCTCTATCGTCGCTAAAGTCATAAGGGATAGGGTGATGTGCGCATACGATAAGCTCTATCCGGATTATGGCTTTGCCGTGCACAAAGGCTATCCCACAAAGGAACACAGGAGAGCTTTGGCGTTAATGGGCGCCTCTCCCATTCACAGAAAAACATTCAAATGGAAAGTTGTGAAAGACGATGACCGGTAACGTTCAGGGGCCGGAATTCGCTAAATTCAATGCACAGGAATTGTCGGCAATACGACCTTCTTCGGCAATCCCAAACGGTTCTTTGGTTAAAGGTCTGGTCCTCGAAAAAAGGGGTGACGGGTACATAGTTGAGATACAGGGCCAACGGATGCATGCAGCCTCTTCTCTTGACCTTGAGGTTGGGGAGCGTTTTGTCGGCATATGGGATTCTACGCACATACCTCCTCTGCTGAAGATCAAACAGGACGAGATGGCTTTGCATCAAAAGCTGACAGACTTTGAACGATCCATCCTTCAGGCTTTGCTGGACAGGCAGCTTCCGGTTACTGAAGGCCTCATCAAAGCGCTTTCTTCTTTGTTGATGAAAATGGCCAGCAGCGACGATATCCTTTCTATTTTGATCGAGCTTTACGCACGAGGCCTACCTTTGGACGAAGCCAATGTTAAAACACTTTCGTGGTATTTGGGGTTGACTGACGTAGAAATCAGAAAATACGAAAAGCATATAAAAGACACACTTAAAAATCCGGAGGAAATGAAAGATTCGGAAGCTACCGAATACCTCAAATCCCTGCTGCTCCTTGCGCGCCCTCTGAAAAACGTAATTTATCCCTATAATTTTCTGCCACTTCTTTTTCATCTGGACGGCGATAAAAGCGTAAAGATCTGGATTTCCTCACAGGAAGAACCAAAAAAGGCCGTTAAACTCTTGTTTCATTTCGAAGGTCATAATATCGGTCTTGTGGAAGGTGAGCTGGTTTTTGCTGACGATGCCTACGGGGTGACCTTGCGCCCTAAAAACGATGTCGTTAAAGAGCTTATCTCCAAGGAGTTGCCCCATCTCGAGAGGGCCTTAAAAAGTTTGTCTCTTCAGTTGATATATCTCAATCTGGGTCCGATAAAAGAAATCAGAAATGTAGCCTATCAGGGATTTGAGGCGGAGGCATGACGGTGGATAGAGAAAAAGGGGATATCAAAAAAGCTGCAGCCCTTCGTTACGACAAAAAATTGGACAGTGCGCCCAGGGTAATCGCATCCGGCAGAGGATGGATAGCTGAAAAGATAATAGACGAAGCTCGAAAGAGGGGGATACCCCTCGTGGAAGATTCCCTGTTGGTATCGGTCCTTTTGGGTGTCAACCTTGGGGAGGAGATACCGGAAGAAGCTTATCTTGCCGTTGCCAGGATACTGGTTTTCCTCAGTAAAATCGATTCTGCTGGAGGAGAAGTACTCGGGAAAGATGGATAGAAAAAGTAAAAAGGACTTGGGGCGCTGGGGGGAGGATTTGGCCGCTTCCATAGTGTCTCGGATGGGTTATGAGATTTTGATGAGAAACGTTACTTTCAGGGGAGGCGAGCTTGACATTGTCGCCCTGGACGGCGATGAGTTGGTGATCCTGGAGGTCAGGGTGCGCACGAAGGGAAAGGTGCAGTCTCCCACAGAAAGCGTCGGTCCCAGAAAGGTAAAAAGGCTTCTTCGCGCGGGCAGTCTGCTGGTAGAGAGGCTTGAATGGGATGGCCCCTGGAGGTTGGATGTTATGGGTATAACGTTGGGCGGTGACGTCGCAAAAGGATATGCGTGTGAGTACATCAAAGATATTACGTTAGGAATGATATAGATGAATCGCATTTACGGTCTTACCTTGAGAGGTATCGATGCTCTTCCTGTAGAAGTAGAAGTATGCGTTACCGGAGGTTTATTTTCCATATCAATTGTTGGTTTAGCCGATACCGCAGTCAAAGAGGCACGGGAAAGGGTGCGCATTGCGCTGGGAACCTTGGGGATTAAGCTTAAGGGTCATATAGCTGTAAACCTGGCGCCGGCTGATTTACCCAAGGAGGGTGCCCTCCTTGACTTGCCCATGGCTGTCGGTATTGCCAGAGAAGCCGGTTTTATACCAAAGGACGTCAGTGGGATTTTCATGGGAGAGCTGGCTTTGGACGGACGTTTGCGCAAGGTCAAGGGCGGAGTGCCCGCAGCCTTCCTTTCCCGCGAGATGAGCCTTCCTCTTTTCGTCCCCCGAGGAAATGCCCCGGAAGCGTCCATGGTCCAAGGGGTTGAAGTCTACAGTTGTTCGAACATTGCGGAGCTGTTTTCACATCTAAGGGGCGAGATTAGGCTGAAGAAGCTCGATTTCTCTCTACCCAAGGCGAAGGTGGTCGAAGTTGAGCCGGATTTCGCCGACATAAAGGGACACGTCGCTGCCAAGAGGGGCATGGAAATTGCTGCAGCGGGCCATCATAATTTGGCTTTAATCGGCGCTCCGGGTTCGGGCAAGACCATGTTGGCCAAGGCCCTTCGCGGCATTCTTCCTCCTCTTTCGGATGAAGAATTGATAGAGGTTATGAGGATAAGAAGCGCTCGAGGGGTCTCGATCGAAGTCGAGAGGACCAGACCCTTCAGACCTGTGCATCATACCGCAAGCGTGGTAGCACTCTGCGGCGGAGGATCGGATCTAAGGCCGGGGGAGATCAGCCTTGCACATAGGGGTGTACTTTTTCTGGACGAAATAACCGAGTTCAGAAGGGACGTACTGGAGGCGCTGAGACAGCCGCTGGAGGACGGATGTATAACCGTCAGCAGGGCGGCCGGAAGTGTTGTCTATCCCGCTTCGGTATTGCTCGTAACGGCATCTAATCCCTGCCCCTGCGGTTATTTGGGCGATTCTGCGAGAAACTGCACGTGTTCGCCGGGCGATATAGAGAGGTACTCGAGAAAGCTGTCCGGTCCCATATTGGACCGTATTGACCTTCGGTTGCAGATACCGAGGCTTACGCCCGATGAATTGCTGGAATTGGACGGAGCTGGCGAAAGTTCATTCGAAATAAGACAGCGGGTGATAAAGGCCAGAGAGCTTCAGATTGAAAGATGGAGCTCCTTTGGCGTGAAGTGCAATGCCGAATTGAGCGAAAACATGATAAAGAAGCATCTTGGTTTGTCTAAAAACGGCAGGGCCTTTCTCAAGTCGCTTGGCGCTGCATTTAAACTTACTGGGCGAGGATTCAGTCGCGTCCTCAAGGTTGCAAGGACCATAGCCGATCTCGCTGGAGATAAATCGGTCGACGAGCCCCACCTTGCTGAAGCGCTGGCCTATAGAGGAGGTTATTTCTTTGAAAGATGAGGAATTATCGATCCTTCTTGCATTGAACGCTCTAAGGCAATTCAACGGCCATTTGATAAACGATTTGAAATGCAAATCCGTATCCTTGCTTGACCTGGCTGCCTCTCCCTCTGCGATAAGGGAATTTACGAGATCGGAGCGCGTCATACAAAGATGGTATGAGATGCTGTCTAAGGGTTGGCATTTCAGGGAACTGGAGCGATGTCGTGCAAAGGGCATCGAAATTCTTGTGTGGGGAGAGGAGGGTTACCCCTCTTCCCTGGATCGATTGCCCGACCCTCCTCTGTTGCTTTATTGGTGGGGGAACAATCCTAGATTAGACAAAGCTGCCGTGGCCTTGGTGGGCACGAGAAGATGCAGCAACTACGGTGGAAAGGTTGCTTTTGAGTTGGCTTTTAGAATGGCCGAAGAGGGTTTTTCCATCGTAAGCGGCGGCGCTTACGGAATAGACGCAAGAGCTCACAGGGGAGCTCTGGAAGCCGGAGGAGTTTCCCTTTCTGTCTTTGGAACGGGAGTGGATGTATTTTATCCTGCCAAAAACGAGACCCTATTTGAGGGTTTGAAGGAAAGGGGAGCCCTGGTCTCTGAATACCCCCTCGGGACGAAGGGCATGCCGTGGAATTTTCCGGAGCGCAACAGGATCATTGTTGGGTTGGCTGAGGTGGTCGTAGTGGTAGAGGCACCCATCAAAAGCGGGGCCATGATAACGGGGCGAATTGCCATGGAATGCGGAGTGGAGCTTTGGGCTGTTCCCGGAAGGATCAACGAAGGAGTGGCCAGGGGCTCCAATCTGCTGATATTTGATGGAGCGTACCCATTGATCGATGTTGATTCTTTCGTGCATTTGATGAAGGGCTCTCCCGAAGGGTTTTTGGTAAAGGGACAAAGCGAAGTGTCTTTGGCGGAGTTGGACGATGGGGAAAGGCGTGTTTACGGGCTTTTAAGGGAGAAGGGCGATAGGACTGTTGACAATATCTCTCTAGAATGTAAAATGACGCCTGCCCAGGTGTTTACTATGTTGACAAAACTTGAGTCTCGGGGCCTGGTCTCAGCGACGGGGCCGGGACGATGGGGAGCAAACGCTTTTATGGAAGGTGAAAAAGGTGTCGGATAAAACTTTAGTGATAGTCGAATCACCTACTAAAGCTAAGACTTTGAAAAAAATACTCGGTCGTAAATATGATATAAAGGCAAGTAACGGGCATGTAAGAGATCTTCCCAAAAGCAGATTGGGTGTCGATATAGAAAATAATTTCGAGCCGGAATACATCCTCGTCAGAGGTAAGGGTCCGTTGGTTCGAGAGCTTAAAAGGGCTGCTCAGAAGGCAAAGAATGTATTGCTTGCTTCTGACCCGGATAGGGAGGGAGAAGCAATAGCCTGGCATTTGGCGAATCTATTGTCCATATCTTGCGAAGAGCCTTGCAGGGTTCGTATGTATGAAATAACGCCCCGAGCCGTAAAAGAGGCTTTTTCTAAGGCCGAACCGATAGACATGAATAAGGTCGACGCACAACAGTCCAGAAGGCTTGTGGATAGGCTCATGGGTTATAGCTTGAGCCCTCTGCTGTGGAAAAAGATCAAGGCCGGGCTTTCGGCAGGCAGGGTTCAATCGGTAGCCCTTAGGCTTATTTGCGAGAAGGAAGCGGAAATAAAGGCCTTTGTCCCCCAGGAATACTGGGTCATTGCCGCAGTGGCAGAAGGGGAAAGGGGACAGTTTTCGCTAAAGCTTGCCAAGAAGGACGGAAAAAACATAAGGGTTACGAATGCCATCGATGCCCAGGCCGCATATAACGAATTGCTGTCTTTGTCCTATGTGGTCTCGAAGTTCGATACGAAGGAGGGCAAGAGAAACCCTCTTCCGCCCTTTAAGACCAGCACCCTCCAACAGGAAGCGGCAAGACGGCTTGGTTTTTCTCCCCAGAAGACCATGCGCGTAGCCCAAAGCTTATACGAAGGGATCGATCTGCCCGGGCAGGGGCCTGTGGGTCTGATCACCTATATGCGGACAGATAGCCTGCGCATAGCTCCGGAAGGTATAGCTATGGCTCGCAAGTTCATAGAGGAAAACTACGGAGAAAGGTATTTGCCGAAAAAACCTCATCAGTATATATCCAAGGAGCGGTCTCAAGATGCTCATGAGGCTATAAGGCCTACTAATGTCCGTTTGGTGCCCGAAGAAATACAAACTCACTTGACGAAAGATCAAAAGGCCTTGTACGAGCTGATATGGAAGCGTTTTTTGGCTTCCCAAATGGAGCCCGCTGTCGTGGCCAGGACTAACCTGGAGGTGGAGGCAGGGCCTTACACCTTGAGACAAAGCGGAGTGACCTTGATTTTCGACGGTTGGAGCAGGCTTTGGCCGCTGGAAATGAAGGAGGAAATCTTGCCCGAGGCGGAGGTCGGAGAGCTGCTGAAGTTGTTGAAACTCGATAAAGAACAAAAATTCACTAAACCGCCTTCCAGATATACGGAGTCGGGCTTAGTTAAGGTCTTGGAAGAGAAGGGAATAGGCAGACCGTCGACGTATGCGACAATAATACAGACGCTTTACGACAGACATTACGTCGAGAGAGACGAAGCCAAGAAGCTTTTTCCCACGGAGCTTGGGATTACGGTAAATTCCTTTTTGGTGGAACACTTTCAGTCTCTGATCAATGTCGAATTTACGGCGAAGATGGAGGATGAGCTGGACAAAGTGGAGAGGGGCGAGGCATCTTGGCTTTCGGTAGTCAGGGAATTTTGGGTTCACTTTGAGGGCATTTTAAAAAGCGTCCAAAACGTGGCCAAGGTGGAAGTGCCCGTCGAAACTATAGACGAAAAGTGTCCCCTTTGCGGTGCCCAGTTAATCGTAAAACACGGCCGTTACGGTAAATTTATAGCCTGTTCGGCCTATCCTGATTGTAAATATACGAGAAATTTCAAAAACAGCTTAGACATACCCTGTCCCAAGTGCGGCGAAGGCAAGGTGGTGCTCCTTCGTTCAAAAAACAGAAGGCCCTTTTATGGCTGCTCTAGATATCCCAAATGCGATTTCGTAAGTTGGAGCAAGCCCACCGGAGAAATTTGTCCCAAGTGCGGCGGCCCTTTTGTGGTTAAAAGAAAGGCAGTAAAGTGCGCCGATTGCGGATATGAAAAGGAGGAAATTCCCGATGATGCCGGAGCCGTTGGAGAAAGATAATTTGGCGGTGACTATCGTCGGGGGAGGTCTTGCGGGAAGCGAGGCTGCCTATCAGCTCGCCAAGAGAGGAATTAAGGTAAGGCTTTACGAAATGAGGCCCAATAAATATCCTCCGGCGCACAGGACATCGAAATTTGCTGAACTTGTCTGCAGCAACTCCCTCGGTTCCGACGTGCTTTCAAGCCCCGCTGGCATTTTAAAGGCCGAGCTTAGAGAGCTTGATAGTTTGATAATAAAATGCGCTGATCAGCATAAAGTTCCTGCCGGTTGGGCTCTTGCCGTGGATAGAGAGGCCTTCAGCGAAGAGGTTACCTCCAGGATAGGGTCGATGCCTTCGGTGGAAATAATAAGGGATGAGGTCGAAAAAATCGGAGGAGGGCCTGTGATAGTTGCGAGTGGCCCCCTGACTTCGCCTTCGCTGGCCTCCGACCTTAAGGCTTTGGTCGGCGAAGATTTTTTGTACTTCTACGATGCCGTCGCTCCTGTGGTGCTGCGGGACAGTATAAACATGGAGATAGCTTTCTACGGCAGTCGTTACGGTTATGGCGAAGATTACATTAACTGTCCTCTAAACGAGGAGGAATATCAGCGTTTTTACGAGGCCCTGATAGAAGGCGAAGTGGCCATGCGCCATGAGTTCGAAGAGGAGCATTTCTTCGAAGGATGTTTGCCCGTAGAGGTGATAGCGAAAAGAGGGCGTGACGCTCTGAGGTATGGGCCCATGAGACCGGTGGGCCTCAAAGATCCGCGAAGCGGGAGAGAGCCTTACGCCGTCGTTCAGCTGCGACAGGACGATAAAGAAGGAAGGCTTTATAACATAGTCGGCTTTCAGACTAATTTGAGATGGTCCGAGCAGGACAGGATCTTTCGCCTCATCCCGGGGTTGGAGGAAGTCGAGTTTGCAAGATATGGTGTTATGCACAGAAACATCTACGTCAATGCTCCTGTAGTGCTCGATGAATATCTGAGGTTGAAGGGTTTCGAGGATCTTTTTTTCGCAGGCCAATTGGCGGGCGTGGAAGGTTACGTGGAGAGCACGGCCATGGGATTGGTCGCCGCTTTAAACGTGTTTTGTTTGCTAAAGGGAAACGCCCTTCTGTCGTGGCCCAGGGAGACTGCCATCGGTTCTTTGTTATGGTATCTGAACAATGCCAATCCCAAATCCTTTCAACCCATGAACATCAACCTGGGGTTGTTGCCGCCCCTGCCGAAAAAGATAAAGGACAAAAGGCGACGTTGTGAAGCGATAGCTAGTAAAGCACTGGAGTCTCTTCGTGCCTTTATGGAACCCCGGAGTGATCTGTTTTAATGTAATGACAATTCTTCGTGTCAATTTTATCGAAAAGACGCAATTAATCAGAATATACTTTTATTTTCAGCAATATGATATAATTTGCGCATGAGCGAAAATATTTCTTCCTCGGTCGATGCCTTTTTGGAATATTTGAAATATGCAAGCGGAAGGACGGACAACACCGTCATAAATTACGCAGTTGACCTCTCTCAGTTTGTCGACTACGTAATCTCACAAGGTGTGGAGGAGGTCGAGAAAATCGAGCAGGCTCACATTCGCGCCTTTCTCAGAGAACTGGCGGCATATGGATATTCTAAAAGCTCGGTGTTGAGGAAGCTGTCGTCGCTGAGAAGTTGGACGAACTTCTTGCTTCAAAGCGGAAAGCTGACCTCTGATCCTACCAAAGGTGTTAGGGGGCCGAAAGAGCCCAAGAGGCTGCCAAGAGCGTTGGCTTACGAAGATGTTAGAATGATGCTCGAGAACGGTCCTAACGGTGAATTTGAGATGAGGGACAGAGCTATACTTGAACTTCTGTACGGTTGTGGTTTGAGGGTTGCCGAGTTGGTCGCCCTGGATTGGGAAGATGTGGATATAGAGGAAAGATGGTTACGAGTCAAGGGTAAAGGGGAGAAGGAGCGTTTGGTTCCAATGGGAAGGCATGCCCAGAAGGCATTGAGGGAATGGCAGGTTTTTTTAGGAAAATTGAGCGGCCCTTTATTTCCCGGAGACGGTTGCGAGCGTATTGCCGTGCGGACGGTGCACAGGGTCGTCTCCAGGTCTGCAAAAAGGGTTGGGCTAGCAGGCGTAAGCCCCCACATGCTTCGTCACAGCTTTGCAACTCACATGCTGGAAGGGGGAGCTTCCTTGAGGGTACTGCAGGAATTGTTGGGGCACCAGAGTTTGGTCACCACTCAAAGATATCTCAAGATCAGTTACGAGCAGTTGAAAAAAAGTTATATAAATGCCCATCCCAGGGGGAGAGGTGAAAAAGATGTTTAAAGGAACTACTATCATTTGCGTGAGAAGGGGCGATGAGGTCGCCATGGCCGGAGACGGTCAGGTAACCTTAGAGCACCAGATTATAAAAAACGGAGCCAAAAAAGTGAGGCGTCTTGCAGGAGGAAATGTCCTGGCGGGCTTTGCGGGCAGCACGGCTGATGCCATGACCCTGCTCGAGCGCTTCGAAAGGTATCTCGAAGGTCATAGCGGAAACTTGATGCGCGCTGCAGTTGACCTGGTAAAGGAGTGGCGCACAGATAAAGCGCTGCGCAGGCTGGAAGCGATGATGTTGGTGGCCGATCTGCGACAGACACTTCTGCTTTCCGGTGCGGGTGATGTTCTTGAGCCCGATAGCGACGTAGCTTCCATAGGTTCCGGTTCGGGATACGCTCTGGCCGCTGCAAAGGCCTTTATAGAGGTTTCCGACATGGGGGCTGGCGAAATTGCGAAAAGATCGCTGCAGATAGCTTCGGAGTTATGCATATATACGAACGATATCATCACATTAGAGGTGATAAAAGGTGAATGAGGCAGTGATTAAAGGGGACGAACTTACGCCATCCCAGGTGATGGCCTATTTGGATAGATATGTCATAGGGCAGATGAAGGCGAAAAAAGCTGTAGCGGTTGCCTTGCGCAATCGCATCAGAAGAAAACGACTTCCAAAGGAGCTTGCGAAGGAGATAATTCCCAAAAATATTTTAATGGTAGGCCCCACTGGCGTGGGAAAGACCGAAATAGCGAGACGTCTGGCACAGCTCGTGGATGCACCCTTCGTTAAAGTCGAAGCATCCAAATATACTGAAGTTGGTTACGTTGGCCGGGATGTGGAATCCATGATTCGAGAAATGGCTGATATTGCCGTGCACATGGTAAAATCCAGAAAGATCGAAGAAAACAGCGCTGCTGCGGAAACGCTAGCGGAAGAGAGGGTTCTCGATGCCCTCCTTCCGACTAAGCATAAAAGCAGGCAGCCTCAGGATTTTATGAGGCTTTTGCTCGGCGATTCTACGGAAGAAGAAGAGGAATCCGACGAGACCGAGAGGGAGACCAAAAGGACGACGAGGGAGAAATTTAGAAAACTCTTAAGGGAGGGGAAGTTAAACGACAGGGAAATAGAGATCGAAGTTGCAGAAAGCCCGCTGTCGAACATCCCCTTCGTCGGAGCCGGCATGGAGGAGATGGGCTTGAATTTGGGCGAGATGTTGGGCGGCATTTTGCCCAAGAAGATCAAACGCAAAAGGGTTACCGTAGCTAATGCTTTAAAGATCTTCCAGCAGGAGGAAGCGGAAAAGCTTATAGATATGGATGCCGTGGTTCAGGAAGCCTTGGATAAGGTCCAGGAAGAGGGCATAGTGTTTATAGACGAACTGGACAAGATCGCCTCCTCCGGCGGGCAGAAATACGGACCCGACGTGAGCAGAGAGGGAGTGCAGCGCGATCTCCTTCCCCTCGTTGAGGGGACGACGGTGCAGACTAAATACGGCCCCGTGAAAACGGATCATATACTCTTTATAGGTGCCGGAGCCTTTCATGAAACAAAGCCCTCGGATCTCATACCGGAATTACAGGGCAGGTTTCCCATACGGGTTGAACTGGACGCCCTTGAAGAAGAGGAATTGTTGCGCATCCTTGTCGAGCCGGAAAACAGTTTGGTCAAGCAATATAAGGCATTGCTCGAAACAGAGGGCATAGAAATGATTTTCGATGACGGAGCCCTTAAAGCCATCGCCTTTTTTGCGGCAAAGATGAACAGGGAGATGGAAAACATCGGGGCGCGAAGACTGCATACCATGATGGAACAGCTTTTGGAAGATATAAGCTTCAAAGCGCCGGAATTAAGGGAGAGGGAAGTGCGAATCGATGAAGCCTTCGTCAACGAGCGTCTCGCAGATTTAGTGGAGAACACCGATCTCAGAAGGTATTTATTATAAGTTAAGAAGGTGAAATTTATGGTCATGGAAACGCCTCGTGAGCTAATTGAAGCAAGGCCCAAAATCGTTAATCCCACTGCAATGGAGGATTTGCTGAATAAGACTCGCATAATAAGTAGAACCCTGCAATCTTCCGCCATGACGCCCCATCCGGATTATCAAAAGATTGCTAGGTTGTTGTGCGATCTGGCAACCGCTAACGTATATATAATCAACGGAGAGGGCAAAATATTGGGTTATGCCTGGATAAGCGATTACAAGTGCGATTATATGGAACAGTTGCTTAATGAGGGTTATATGCCTAAAAACTATACCGAAAGACTGAACCAACACAGCGAATCGGTTTTAAATCACAGCGATCACGGCAATTGCGCCTACGCTGACGAGCCCTGCAGGTATTTCAATAAGCATGTAGTATATGTGCCCATTTTCAGTTGTGGAGAGAGGCTGGGAACGCTTATCTTGGCTCGTTTCGGCGCACCTTTCGATACGCGCGATCTTGTATTGTCTGAGTATCTTGCCACTGTTGTGGGAATCGAAATTTTGTACGACAGGACACATCACATCGAGGAGAGAGCAAAGGAACGATTTATGGTCCAAATAGCTGTCAGAGCTCTTTCTTATTCGGAGATGGAGTCCATAAAAGTAATTCTTAAAGAGCTCGGGGGTTGCGAAGGGGTAGTAGTGGCAAGCAGAGTGGCCGACAGGATAGGGGTTACCAGGAGCGTCATCGTCAATGCTCTGCGCAAGCTGGAGAGCGCAGGCTTGATCGAAAGCAGGAGCTTGGGCATGAAGGGGACCTATATAAAGATCTTGTCCCCCATCTTTTTAGAGGAGTTAAGCAAATAAAAGGCCGATTTGCCCAATATATTTAATATATGGTTTAGATAAGCGCCTTTGGGCGATCTAAAGGTACGTTAATTTTTTGCCGATTAGAGTATAGGGGTGTTGATACATGAGAGACGTAACATGGGATGTCATTACCCTTGGTATGAAGGGGTTATCAAAGCGTTTTGAAGCAATTTCCCAAAACGTGGCAAATACAAATACGCCGGGATATGCCCGAAGCGAGGTTGCCTTTGAGGATGAACTTCGCGAGGCGCTTTCCGTGAACAAAAGGCCCAAACTCCCCTTGGCGACAACCCATGAAGCCCATATCACAAACTTGCCTCGGGATATAAAGGGCATTACCCCGAAAGAACATCGTGTTGTGGGTGAATTGGCGAGGTGGGATGGTAACGGTGTCGACCTCGATATCGAGATGTCCAAGTTGGCTCAAGCCAGAATGACCTATACCGCTTTGGCAAGCTTGATGTCTAAAAGGGTCAGTTCCTACAAAACGGCCATTGGGGGCGGTAGGTGATGCGTCTTTTTGATTCACTCGAAATAGCCGGCAGCTCTTTAACTGCCCATAGACTGTGGATGGATCTCATATCGCAAAATTTGGCCAACGTGAACACGACTCGAACACAGGACGGAGGACCCTACAGGCGCAAGGTGCCAATTTTTGCCGAAAGGCTTGAAGCGACGGAAAAGGGCGCTAAAGGGGTTCGAGTGGAAAAGATTGAAGAGGATGATCTGCCTCCACGTATGGTATATCAGCCAGAGCATCCCGATGCAGACGAAGAAGGTTACGTGGCCTATCCAAACGTCAACGTGGTCAGAGAAATGACGGATATGATGGCGGCTACCAGGGCTTACGAGGCCAATTTAATGGTAGTGGAGTCGGCCAAGGAGATCTGGGGCAGCGCAATTGATGTACTTCGTTCCTGATCCCTTCTGAAACATTGATAGTCGAAAAGCTCACATTTTGTGCTAGAGTTCGTTGGTTAGAAATAAAATCAATTTGTTCCTACGCCAGTAGATATAGCAGTGTAAAAAACTTTTCAACAACCTGTCTCATGTCAGGTTTTGCTGGTATGAGGCAGGTTATTTTTTTAGGGTATTGCAAACGCGATCGCTTTTTTGTTTTATAATAAAGGCTAAATTATAAGCTTAAATCTAATAACGCTAAAACCGGAGTGGGGAGGGAAAGGCATTGTCCGTTTCGCGCATAGACCTTATGAAATTAAATTCTGGTCAATTTATCCCGGAAACGAAAAAAACTAACAAGGAATCATTTGAAGATCATCTAAAAAAAGGCTTTGAGAACGTAAACAATCTTCAACTTAGGGCTGAACGAGAAGTGCAAAAATTAGTAACTGGTGACGTTGACGATATTTCGCAAGTTGTAACGGCCGTTGCTGAGGCAGAAATAGCCCTCAGACTATTTGTAGAGGTAAGAGATAAGCTGGTAGACGCCTATCAGCAGCTGTCCAGAATACCTGTTTAGGTATAATCGGTAGTGGATAGATTAACAAAGGTCTGGAACGATATTAAGCAATTTTGGTCCGGGTTGTCCAGATGGCAACGCCTTTCTATTATGGGGGTAGCAGGGGCAGGTGTTGCTGTCGTCCTTTTGCTTTTGTTTGTCGGCGGGAGAGAAAGGTACGAACCGCTTTTTTCAAATCTAGATGTAGAGGATCAGGCAGCCATTGTCAATTATTTGAAGGAAAGCAATATCCCCTACAGGGTCGACCCTTCTTTTAACGCCATTTTGGTACCTCGGGATGTTGTTTATGAGACCAGGCTTTCCCTCGTAGGGGAAGGACTTCCAAGGGGTGGAGCAGTAGGCTTTGAGCTCTTCGACAAAATGAAGATGGGAATGACCGATTTCCAACAGAAGGTCGGCTATTTGAGGGCTTTAGAGGGAGAGCTCACGCGCACCATACAGAGTATCAGAGGCGTCCAATCTTGCAAGGTCAACATTGTCATACCGGAACAGAAGCTTTTTTTGGAAGAGCAGTTTCCCGCTACGGCTTCCGTGTTATTGAGTCTAAAGCCGGGTTTTGAGATGGGCCCCGAGCAGGTGAAAGCTATCGTTCATCTCGTGTCCCACAGCGTCGAGGGGTTGAGCCCCGACAATGTTGTTGTGGTCGACAGCAAGGGCGCAATTTTGTCCGACATGCTCGACGAGAGTTATTTTGTCCTCAGAAACGAAACGGTAACTTCTGTTCAAAGGGAGATGGAACGCCAACAGGAGCTCGAATTGGAACGCAAAGCGAGACAGATGCTTGAACGAATTTTTGGACCTGGAAAGGCTGTCGTAAGGGTTCGGGTCTTTTTAAATTTTGACAGAAGGAGGACTTCCACCAGGGAATTCGTACCAGGACCTTCCGGGCGAGGGGTTCCCCGGAGCGACCAAAGCTTAGAAGAAACCTATACAGGTCCGGGCATTCCGCCAGGAGGAGCACCGGGCACGACGACAAATATCCCGGGATATGTGATAACCCCCCAGACTGCGGGGCCAAGCAGTTACGAGCGAACCGAAACTACCACGAATTACGAGATCACAACAAGGGAACAGGAAGTCGTTTACACCCCGGGAGGGGTAGAAAAGATTACAGCTTCTGTGCTTGTAGATGGACAACTTGAACAGCAAATGTTGAACAGCCTGCGACAGGCAGTGGCGGCGGCAATTGGCATTAACGAGGAGAGGGGAGATGAGTTATATGTGGCCTCGATGCCCTTTTCCGCCATGGAAGTGCCTGCCGTTGCCTTGGCCCCGTCAAGGCGATGGTTATGGATAATTTTAGCCGTATTGCTTGCATTGCTCATATGTGGAGGGGTTATTTTCTTCCTTCGCAAGAAAAGAAAAGAAGAAAAACCTGAGACAGCACCTGCTCGAGAGGAAGAGGGTATACCCTCCTTAGAAGAACTGCTCAAGCGCCCAGAATTGTTAAAAGAAAAGGGAGAGTTGGCGGTGTTGGAACAGCAATTGAGGGAATATGCTTCTAAGAAGCCAGAGGAGATAGCTGCTATTATCAAAAATTGGCTGTTGGAAGATCAATATTAGGTATATGCCAAACTACGATAAATAGGAGGTTGGAAGGTGGAAAGGAGGGGGAAAGATTTAAAAGGAAGGGAAAAGGCTGCCATACTGCTCGTATCTTTGGGATCTGACGTTGCGGCTAGAGTTTACAAAAACCTGGACGAGAACACAATAGAAATGCTCACTATGGAGATAGCCGGTCTCAGAAAGGTATCGGGCAGCCAAAGGGAAGGAGTATTGAGAGAAGCCCAAGAATTGTTGCTTGCCAAGGAATATATGACTCAAGGGGGTGTGGATTACGCCAAACAGCTCCTGGAGTCTGCCCTTGGTCCGGAAAGGGCGCAGGACATATTGCGCAGAATAACGGCCAGCCTTCAGGTCAGACCCTTTGACTTCATAAGACAGACCGATCCTCAACAGATTTTGACTTTTATACAAAACGAACATCCCCAAACCATATCTTTAATTGTTTCCTATATGGAGCCGAAACAGGCCGCCCAAGTAATGAGTGGATTATCGCCGAACTTGCAGGTCGAAGTAGCAAAGAGGATCGCTTCTATGGAAAGAGTTACGCCGGATGTGCTTCGAGAGGTGGAGAGGGTTTTGGAGAGGAAAGTCTCCACGGTGCTGAGCCAGGATTTCACGATAGCTGGCGGAATAGATTCCCTCGTTGCAATCATCAATAACGCCGATAGGGCTACAGAGCGCAACATAATGGAAAGACTAGAAGAAGAAGACCCCGAATTGGCTGAAGAGGTCAAAAAGAGGCTTTTTGTATTCGAGGACATTCTCGGTATGGACGATCGCTCTTTGCAAAGGGTGCTTCGCGATGTCGATATGAAGGACGTGGCATTGGCTTTGAAGGGTGCCTCCGAAGCGCTGAGGGATAAGTTCTTCAAGAATATGTCGAAGAGAGCAGCGGAAATGTTGAAGGAGGACATGGAGTATATGGGCCCCGTGAGGGTGAGGGATGTAGAGGAGGCTCAACAGAGGATCGTAAACGTAATACGGGCCCTAGAGGAAGCCGGCGAGATAGTCATTGCGCGAGGAGGGGAGGAGGAGTTAATTGTCTGACGACAGCAAGCTCTTTAAAACCGTACGCCTCGTGCCCAATGCGGTAAAGATAATATCAAAAGTTAACGTTGAACGCTTGCAAAAATCTCCTAAGGAGTCGAATGCAGAAGGCGACGTCATTGAAGCAGGTACCGGCGAATACGCCAATTTTAATGAGCTCAAAAGAGATTACGTTGCGCTGAAGGGGAAATATCTTTCCATTAAGGAAAAATATGAAAAACTTAGAGAGGACTTTGACAAGCTTAAAGGTTCTTTGGAAATCGAAAAGAAGAATTTTCTTGAGAAGGCTAATAGAGAAATAGAAGCAACCAAGGAAAGGGCAAAAAAAGAGGCCTATGAAGCGGGGTTCAAACAAGGTTTGGAAGAAGGAAAGGAAGAGGCCCTGAGAGTGGCCAAAGAGGAAGTGGCGCAGGAAATAGCGGGTTTGGTGGGCATCCTCGAGGGTTGTTGCGAATCCCTGTCGCGTTCGATGGACGCATTATTTAAGCAAAACATCCTGAAGATGATTCGACTCTGGGAAAAGGTATTAAAAAGACTTCTTTACAGAGAAGTGAAGCTAGATAGCGAAGTGTTGGAGCGATTGCTGGAGCAGGTTTTAAAGCGCATGAGCGATAAGGAAAAGGTTATCATATATTTACATCCCTCTGAAGTGGCCTACCTTCAAGAAAAAATTGATCAGTTCGGCGATATGCTGCGAGGTGTCAAGCACTTGGAATTTATAGCTGATGATCACGTGGAAAGAGGCAGCTGCATGGTAGAGACAAACCTTGGCATTTACGATGCCCGGTGGCGCACTCAGTTGGAACGTTTGTCTGAAGAGATCGATCGCCTTCTGATGGAGGGTCAGCAGGAAAATGACCTTTAAAGATGACGGAAATATGCTGTCGGCATTGGAAACCAGGCTGGATAACCTGGATTTTATTCGTTTAAACGGGATTATAGCGAAGGCTATTGGCATAGTCATAGAGTCTAAAGGTCCGGATGTCCGCGTGGGCGATCTCTGCGAGATCCGATATCGAGACAGCTCCTCCTCTTTATGTGCTGAAGTCGTCGGTTTTAACGAGGATAGAGTATTATTAATGCCTCTGGGAGAATTGGCCGACATTGGGCCTGGTTGCGATGTAGTGGCAGTCGGTCAGAAACTTGGCGTGCGAGTCGGCCCCGGACTTTTGGGAAGGGTTTTGAACGGATTAGGAGAACCTATTGACGATAAGGGTCCAGTGATGGCAGGGGACGTATATCCTCTATATGCCAGACCGCCTCATCCTCTGTTGAGAAAGTCCGTTTCTTCGCCTTTGCCTGTTGGCGTGAAGGCCATAGACGGCATGCTCACCCTGGGAAGAGGACAAAGGATAGGCATATTTTCAGGTTCCGGAGTCGGCAAAAGTACTCTTATGGGCATGATGGCAAGGAATACCGAGGCTGAGGTCAGCGTCATTGGGCTTATAGGAGAGCGGGGAAGAGAGGTAGGAGAGTTTCTGGAGAGGGATTTGGGAAGTTCCGGATTAAAACGTTCCGTAGTAGTGGTTGCCACGTCTGATCAGCCTCCTTTAGTTAGATTGAAGGCCGCCCTGACGGCCACGGCTATAGCAGAATACTTTAGGGACAAAGGCAAAGACGTCCTTCTTTTGATGGATTCCATTACGAGGGTGGCAATGGCTCAGCGTGACGTAGGTTTAGCCATCGGAGAGCCTCCTGCTACGAGGGGATACACCCCATCGGTTTTCGCCTTCCTGCCAAAGTTATTGGAGCGAGCAGGTGCCGGGGAAAGGGGAAGTATAACCGGTATCTATAACGTCTTGGTCGAGGGCGACGATATGAATGAGCCCGTTGCAGATACAGTACGGGGCATCCTCGATGGTCATATTGTGCTCTCAAGAAAGTTAGCTTCAAAAGGGCATTATCCTGCCATAGACATATTAAGAAGCGTAAGCCGTGTAATGCCCAATATAGTATCTCAAAAGCACCTTGCGGCAGCCCAACGTGTCAGGGAATTGCTTGCGATTTACGAAGACGCAGAAGATTTAGTGAATATTGGTGCGTATAAGGTCGGAAGCAATCCCAATATAGATTGGGCTCTGAAGCATCTGGACGATGTTTTGGACTTCTTGAGCCAACCGGTGGAGGGGAGCTTTGGTTTTGAAGAAACGGTGAAGTTGCTTTCTTCTCTGGCGCCCAAATAGATGTGTCTTCGACAGACATCGCAGTACCACTCAGTGAAAGGAAGAGTAAAGGATGAATGATAGGATAAAGAGGTTCAATAAACTCGAAAACATAAAAAACAAGGAAGTTGAATCTTTGGAAATTGCACTAAAAAATCAAAGGAAAATTTTAGATGAGCTAAAGCAGCACTTGGTCCAACTGGAGCAGGATATGAACGATGCTGTCACAGAATTTGCGACGATTTCGGACAACGGACTGCACAGCATTGAAGACCTCTGGGAGGCCAGAATGCAGGTGGAATCAATCGAAGGCGAAATAGCTCAAACCTCGATGGAATTAAGAAAATGCGAGATAGCGGTCGAAAATATAACAGAGGAACTGTTAAATAGATACAAGGAAGCAAAGATCATGGAAAGGGCGGCAAATAGGCTCTATGAAAAGGAAAATTCGGAAAAGCTGGCGAAAGAACAATCTGCAATTGATGATATTTCTTTAAGTCACATGGGAAGGAATGGTGTTTCGTGAGGATTGGCCCCAATTTCGAGAAGATCAGGGAAGTGCATTCAAGAGTTGAGCAAATACGAGAAAAGGTCGGCGAAAGGACAGAGCAAAAAAAGAGAAGCTTTATCGAAGTCATGCGCGACCTCGAAGGCGATAAGAGGTATGTCGATAAAATCTCTTCTCAAAACGTAGAAGATCTGATCGAAGATGTTTCAAGGAAGTTTAAAGTCGATTCAGCCTTGATAAGGGCAGTTATAGAGATGGAATCCGGCGGTAATGCTAAAGCCGTATCTTTCAAGGGCGCCATGGGGCTGATGCAGCTTATGCCTGCGACGGCCAAAGATATGGGTGTAGAAGATCCTTTTGATCCCCGGCAAAACGTCGAAGGAGGAGTAAGGTATTTGGCCCATCTCCTTCGGAAATATGACGGCGATTTGGATATGGCGCTTGCGGCTTACAACGCTGGCCCCGGCAGGGTTGATTATTACCGGGGGATACCACCTTTCGGGGAAACCGTCAACTTTGTGAGAAACGTGAAGGCTTTATATGAAAAATTTAAGAGGGACGACAGTTGATGGAAGCTATAGACGAACGTTCGGTCGACAGAGAAGAGGGACAAGAAGAGCTTTCGCAGAAGCCGGGCAGAAAGAAACCGAAAAAGAAGAAAAGGGCCGTAGGTTGTGCCCTTCTTTCTTTATTTATTATCATGTTGGCCTGTGGTGCCCTTTTTGGACTGCACCTCTTAGGTATAGTCGATATACGGTCGATAACATATAAAGCAGGATCGCATTTGCCCTTTTTGGGCGACAGGTTGTTTCCCCCAGGCGAGGTTGTCATAACTCCGGAGGAAAGAAGAATTCAGGAACTGCAGGAATACGAGAAACAAATTAACAGTAAATTTCTTGAACTTCAAAGAAAAGAAGAAGAGTTGGAGAAAAAGGAGAGGGAATTAACCCTAATGGAGGAGGAGCTTCAGGCCAGGGCGAGGAGTTTGGCAGAAATGACGCAAACGCCGTCGTCCTTAGAGCTCCAAGTCGAGGAGGAGCTTTTCCCAAAGGTAATCGCGATAATACAGGAGATGTCGACGAGAAGGGCTGCGGAGGTTTTAAACGACTTTACTGACTCTCTGGCGGTAGAAGTCCTGAAGGCTTTACCTCCCGACACTGCAGGGGCGATACTTGGTCGCATGGATGCGGCTAAAGCGGCAAGGCTGATGGAGCAGATGGCGACGGAAAAAGGCGAGTGATTACGGTGTCTTTCAATCCTTTTTTGATTCATTTGCTCGGAAATTTAGAGGGCGGGATTCCCGACGTTATGGCGGAAAAATATCAAACCACTTCCGACTCTGTCGATTCCTTCGGCTTTATCTTGGAAGGGATCATGAAGAAGTTGGGCGCAAGGGGCATTGCGTCGATCCAAGCGGATATTTTGCCAACCCTTTGTCAAGAAGAGGCGAAAAGATGTGACGCAAAAGAAGACAAAGCAGAGGGGGAAGAAGCGACGTTGAAGCCCTGTGAGAGAAAGGTTTTATTCCCCTACGTAGAGGCCGGCTTTTTTTGCCAGGAGTTTGCGGCTTGGCATGACCAATCAAAGGGAGAAACTGAGGCGGTCCGCCATGGCGATAGCGTAAGAGCGGAAGATTTAATGGCACCTGCAAATGCGATTCAGAATAAAAAGGACAATCATGAGCTCAAAACCCCACAGTTTGTCGATGTTTCTGACGACTTCGGGAAAATTGCCGAAAAAACGGAGCCTTACACACAATTCGAGCAGGAAGAATGGGTCCTCCTTCCTGCACATGAAGATATCCAAGATAAAGATTCGTTTTTCGGTCAAAAAAATGTCCGAAGTGACGAAATGTCATCTCAGAACGTTGTTGAAGATGCAAGCCGGGGCCAAGATCTGAAACATATGAAAAGTCCTGGCGATCAAGGTGGTTTTTCAAAGGTTTTTGACGTTAAAAGGGGCAATGCCGACACACCAGGTTTTCAGGTAAATGGAAAAGTTTCTTCCGATTCCGAATATGCCGGAGGGTTGAGAAATTTCCCCGAAATTTTAGGGAATTCAAGAAATGAACCGATCTATGAAGAGGGATCACGAGCTTCGTTTATGGCTTTAGCGTCCTCAATTGCAGATACCGCAGGGGCAGAAAATGACAGTCAAAGAGTCATATATCGAAGTAATTTTTATGACGACAGGGGCGCCATATTGAAAGAAAGTTTGGGAGCTGCAATCAATTTGATGCGTCGCGAAGGAGCCCAAAAAGCTGTCGTTGAGGTGCACCCTCCCGAGCTTGGCCATATCGAAATAAATGTCGATATTACCCAAAGCGGCGAGCTTAGGGCAACCTTTCGCGTCGCTGGCAGCGATACGGCGAACTTGCTCACGGGACAGCTTGATTCCCTGAGGCAAACCTTGACTGCAACGGGATTTCAGGTCTTGGGGCTTAATGTATTTTTAAACCACGACGGCGACAGAGATGCTCGCCATGGATGGGAAAAGAATTTTAAAAGGCAAAAAGTTTCCCATGACGGGCTTTTGGGTTCCCTGGATGAGGGCGAGAAAATGTCTTTCCTTCTGAATATGGATGCCGGATTGCTTCAGTGGATAGCTTAAAGGAGGCGTGAGAATATGGCCGTAAATCAAGTTTCCTCCGTTAACCAAAGTTACTATAGCGAAGGAAAAAGGGAGATCAAAAATGAGCTGGGCAAAGATGACTTCTTGAAGTTATTGATAACGCAGCTGACTCATCAGGATCCTTTGGAGCCCGTTAGCGATACGGAGTTTATAGCTCAAATGGCGCAATTTTCCACTTTGGAGCAGATGACGAATGTAGCAAAGGGCGTGGAAAGCTTGCTCTCCGTAACAAAGCTTAACGCCCAAAGCTATATTGGTAAAGAAGTGATCTATTACGATGATAACACGGGATTATATCAACAATCATCCGTTCGTTCCGCCCTGTTTGAGGACGGGGAGGTTTATCTGGAGTTGGAAAACGGCAAATACATACTTTTAGACGAAATAAAGGCGGTTACGACGCCCTCCACGGATGGCGGGTAAAAAGGGCAAGGGATTGTCTGCCATAAATTTCATACTCTAAATCGGAGGGATTGTAATGCTTAGGTCTTTGACGTCCGGCGTAAGCGGTATTAGAAGTCATCAAACGATGCTTGACGTGGTGGGGAACAATATAGCCAACGTCAATACAACGGGTTTTAAAAAGTCGACTGTTACATTTCAGGACTTGTTATACGAGACGAGTAAGGGCGCTACGGCGCCACGAGAGAACATTGGAGGCGTAAACCCTATGCAGATTGGGTTGGGGACGACCGTGGCTGCCGTGGAGACGATACACTCCCAAGGCCCCTTGCAATATACAGGTAACCGTACAGATGTTGCCATTCAGGGCGACGGATATTACGTATTAAACGACGGTGCTCAAAACGTATACTCCAGAGCCGGTAATTTCGTGCTCGATGGAAATGGCAATATAGTGCAGTCTGGTACGGGTTATACGCTGATGGGTTATAAGATGACGCCCGATCCTCAAAATCCCACTCAATATGTTCGAGGGACCCAGTTGGTGGCTTTGAACATTCCGGTAGGACAGAAGTTGAGTGCCAAAGGAACGGAAGTCTTGGGCTTGCAGTGTAATCTTGACAGCAGAGTTGACACCTATCTTCCCATGGGGATAACAAATCCGAACTTCTCGACAACTGTCGCCATAGGGGGCAATAACTACACTTTGGCCATTTCTGAAGGCGGCGATAACAACCTCCTGAATAACCTCCTGAATGTATCCATAGGCGGATCGTCGTATCCCATGAGCTTGGTGGGAATAAATCAAAATACCGGATTGCCAGAACTGAGCGATGTATCAGTTACAATTGGTAGCGATAGTTATACATTACACTTCGATGACGAAACCGGTGAGCTTCAGCTGAAGGATCCGGGAAATAATAATATTGTTTGGAAACAGCAAATATCCGGCATTATGGATTACCAGATCCTTAATTTTGAGGGCGACGACCATCAAACAAGGCCTTATTTAGTTGAGTTCACCGACAGCGGAGACGGTAATATGGTCATGAGGTTGTGGGGAGAAGACAATAATACCCCCATCCCCGCCTGGACGTCTTTTGAAGCGGTTGTGCCGGTCAATGCCGACGGCACCTTTGCAGTACCTACGGGTGGCATCGATATAACAGGGCTTGCGGGAAACGTTGGTCTCAGATTAAATTCCACCGAAGACGGGAGGGGCCTTTCCGTTTCCGCAAGCAATGATGGCTTTACATATGAAGTCGCTGCTACCTTAAATCAACGCACCTCTTCCATTCACTCCACCAAAATTGACATTTACGATTCTATGGGCAATCCCCATACCGTTGAAGTCGCCTTTGAGAAGATAGGCGCCAATGAGTGGCGTTGGAGGGCATGGCTTCCCACCGAGTCGGGGATAGCGCTTTCGAACAATACCGGCATTATCGAATTTGGTTCCGACGGTAAGCTGAAAAGCGGAGGAACGGCCACCGTGAACATCGGATTTTCTTCCCTCGGGGCTGAAGATGCGTCGATAAAGCTGGATTTCTCCGGCGAATCCTTTGGAAAGAGCCCCATAGACGGCGTGACTCAATTCGGTTCGAGTTTTACGACGAAGGCATACTATCAAGACGGCTATCAGATGGGCGTATTGCAGGACTTCTCGATAGCCTCGGACGGGACCGTCATGGGCATCTACAGCAACGGCAGAAACAGCGCTCTTTACACGTTATCCCTGGCGCTTTTTTCAAATCCCAGCGGCCTTGAGAAAATAGGTATGACGGCTTTTATCCCTACCGCCAATTCGGGATTGCCTCAAGTAGTTACGCCCAAGGAGGGTGGAGCGGGCTCCTTGGCCGGAGGCAACCTTGAGATGGCAAACGTAGATCTGGCAGAGGAGTTTTCGAGACTGATCATTGCACAAAGGGGATTTCAAGCCAATGCTAGGGTAATTACTACAAGCGATCAAGTTTTAGACGAGTTAATTAATCTAAAGCGTTAACCTTTACCCTTTACCCGAAAGGTGTAATGAGATATGATTGAAGTTACTCGTCTCAGGGGTGCGAAATTTGTCATAAATGCCGATTTGATAGAAACTATCGAAACTACGCCCGATACCGTGATCACTCTCGTTAATGGACACAGATATGTGGTCGAGGAGTCTGCCGAAAAGATAATTGAATCGGTATTGAACTATAAACGTAGAATAAGAAAGGGCTGCACCTTTACTTTTAAGGAGGAAATCGGAGGGTCTGGCAGTGGATCTTGCTAGTTTTATCGGGATCGCCTTGGCCTGCATCATGGTAGCAGGAGGAATAGTTGCCGGTGGTGATGCCGGAGCCTTTATCAACCTGCCGTCGCTTTTGATAGTCGTTGGAGGTGCTTTGGGAGGGACAATTCTTTCTAACCCCTGGAAGCGCGTCTTGTCTTTGGGTCAAATTTTGAAGAAGGCATTTTTTTCCGAAAGTCCCGAGCTGATATCTATAGTCCAGACTATGGTGAGTTTTGCGGAAAAGGCAAGGCGTGAAGGACTTCTATCTCTTGAGGATGATGCAGAACAGCTGGACGACCCATTTATGAGAAAATCTATACAGCTGGTCGTAGATGGCACCGATCCAGAGCTGGTCAAATCCATACTCGATACCGAAATTGGGCTTCTCGAGGAGAGGCATGCGGGCAACAAATTCATGTTCGACACCTTTGCGGAACTGGCTCCCGCCTTCGGAATGCTTGGAACCTTGATAGGTTTGATACAAATGCTGGGGAGCCTCAACGACCCTGACGCTCTGGGGCCGGGGATGGCCGTGGCATTGATCACTACCTTTTATGGTTCTATGATGGCCAATATTTTTGGCATTCCCATCGCCCGAAAGTTGACCGTCAGAACTCAAGAGGAGGTCATGACGAGGGAAATGGTGGTGGAGGGGATATTGGCAATACAGGCCGGAGAGAACCCGAGACTGGTCGAAGAGAGATTAAAGGTCTTTTTGCCGCCCAAGTTTAGAGTAGCATTCGAGGAAAAGGAAGAATCACAATAAAGATAAGGTGTTGTTTTAATGGCACGCAAGAGAAAGAAGGATTTGCCACAATTGAGGGGCAATTGGCTAACGACATATGGAGATATGGTGACCTTACTTCTGATCTTCTTCGTCTTTTTGTACTCGTTTTCTACTATAGATGTGCAGAAGTTTCAAAAGATGATATATTCTTTCCAGGATGCCATAGGTGTCCTTCCGGGGGGTGTTACGACAATACCGGGCGAAGAGACGATGCAGGGTGCACAGCTTACAGGTCCGGGGCAGGAAATGACCCTGAACGCAGAGCAGGTGAAGAAAGTACACGAGATGATGGTACAATTGCTCGAGTCAGAAAATCTAATGAATGAGGTTACGGTAAGGGTGGAAGAAAGGGGAATCGTAATTTCAATAATAGACGGACTTTTGTTTCAAAGCGGGAGCGTAGAACTTATACCACCTGCCAGGCGTTTGATATACAAGATCGCTCAAATCATTAATGATCTTCCAAATCAGATATCGGTGGAGGGCCATACGGATAATGTTCCTCTCAACAGAGGTCCGTATAGGGATAATTGGGGTTTATCGGCTATGAGGGCGGCTGTCGTAGGATCCTATCTTGTAGAAGCTGGTATTGATCCCAAAAGGTTGAGGACAGTGGGGTATGGTCAGTCCAGGCCGTTAGTACCAAACGATACTGAGGAACATCGGCGTATCAACCGACGTGTAGATATAGTGATTTTAAATAATTTCAAAGAATGATCCTTTCAATTAATTGCGAGGTATTATATAATTATGGTGAAGCGTTTTTTAATTATTATAATAGTAGGATTAATCTGTCTTATACTTGGAGTTGGCGGTGGTATCCTTTTGGGTAATAAATTCTTCGGAAAACCGCAACCCCTTGATGGGAGCTATAAGGAAATTGCGAAGCCGGGAGCCATGTTGCAACTTGGTGACTTTACGGTAAATTTGGCAGATAAAGATCCTCATATAGTGCGTTTTAATTTGGTATTGGAATTATCAGATCCGGCTTTCCTTACTACGATTTCGGAGCAGGGTTGGATAAGCAGGATAAAAAACGAAATCATATTGACCTGTAAAAATAGATATTACGACGACCTTCGTACCGCTGATGGTGTTTTAGCATTAGCTCAGGATATATCCAAACGCCTAAATACAATTTTGCCCCCTGTGAAGGACAAGCTGCCTGTAAGAAATGTGCTTTTTCAAGAATTTATAATCCAGTAGTTGGTGGTGAAATTATGGGACCAGAGGTTCTTTCGCAGAGCGAGATAGATGCCTTGTTAAAAGCTCTTTCAAGCGGTACTGTCGATATTGCTGCTTTAACTAGCGAAGAAAAAGAGAGAGCAATAAAAGTTTATGATTTCAAGCGCCCCGATAAGTTCAATAAAGATCAGTTGCGAGCTATTCAGATGATACATGAGTTTTTTTCTCGCCAATTGACAACGGCATTTTCCTCTTTTGTGAGAACCATGGTTTCCGTGGAGGTTGCCTCAGTAGAACAGCTTTCATATGACGAATTTATAAAATCGCTAGTTCAACCTACTGTAATAGTCGTTATGGAAATGTATCCCTTAAGCAGCAATGCACTGTTGGAGATAAACCCCCGACTCGTCTTTGCCATTATAGACAGAATGTTGGGAGGAGTCGGCAAAACTACCTATAAAGCAAGGGAACTTACGGATATAGAAAGGACCGTAACGGAGCGGGTCGTTATGAGAATGTTGGAACTTCTCGAGGAAAGCTGGGCCACGATCGTCGATCTCAGGTTTAGGATACAAAACATGGAAAGCAACCCCTATTTCGCTCAAATTTGTCCTGCGTCAGATGTTGTTGTGGTCATTACGCTTCAAGTGAAAATTGGTGATGTTGATGGCTTCATAAACATCTGTATACCCTATTTTGCTATAGAACCAGTTATAGATCAACTTAGCTCTCAGCGATGGTTTGTTTCTACGGGCAGTCGAGAAGATGATGCTTCTCAAGAGCGAATCATAGAGAGATTGTCCAAAGTAAAAGTGCCAGTAACTGTAGAAATAGGACATGTTGATGTAACGCTAAAAGATATTTTGAAACTTCGTGTTGGTGATGTTATTAAGCTTGAAGAAACTTATTCGGAACCGGTAAAGGTCAGAGTGGGGGAAAGGGTCAAATTTTTGGGCCATGCTGGAATTTATAATAAAAAATACTCGGTTCAGATAATCAAAACCTTCATTTCGGAGAAGGGTAATGTCGAGCTGCAGCCCGAGGAGGAATTAATTTATGGCTGATGACCTGTTAAGCCAAGAAGAGATCGAAGCTCTTCTCAAAGGAATAGGAGGAGCCTCGAAGCAGGACGAGGATGAAGAGCTTAAGGAAATTGCCTCGTTATATGCGCAGGCCTTTTCAAATGTATTACAACTGCTTTCCGGCGGAGAAGTAAAGATAGATGTAAAGGAAAGCCGAGTTTGCGGACAAGCGGCTTTTGTAGAGGAACTTGAAAAATCAAGCTATCTGCTTTACGTAGTGGATTATGACGCCTTTGAAGGTTGGTCTCACGCCTTTGTGATGAGCGAAAGAACAGCCCTGCTTTTAGCCGACATTATGATGGGTGGCGACGGAGCCGAATTGCCCGACTCGATGAACGATTTGTATCTGAGTGCAGCTCAGGAGGGGTTGAGCCAGATTACTGGTGCTGCCATATCTGAGATGGTCAATTTGTTGGGCGGTAGGAGGATTGGGATTAAAAATACCTCCTGTTCTTTAAAAGTCGAAGGATGGCTTCCCTTTGAACTTCTTCCTTCGAGCGAGAATGTATGGGTTTTTAGCTTGAATGCGGAAATTAAAGATGTCGGCAATTTGAAACTGTGGAGTTTAATGCCCCAAAAGATTGTCCAGGTTTTATCGGATGAAATTAAAAAAAGAGTGGGGTCTCGAGAACAGCCACAAAAAAGATCGGAACAGGGTCCAAAAGAAACGGGATTGCCTGTATCTGCAAAGGTTTCTCAAGTGGCAAGAGAAACGTCGGGGCGTGTCGTTGGCGAAGAAGTGTCTGGAGCTGTCGAGGTGCGGCCTGCGGAATTTGTCCCCTTGGATAAACAAATTGTAGATCAGGATATGGACGGTCATAATTTTGACCTAATAGTGGATGTACCCGTGAGGATAACCGTGAGGTTGGGCCAAGCCGCGAAAACTATCGGTGAAATATTGAATTTAACGCCCGGTTCTGTGATAGAATTGGATAAAATGGCCGGCGACCCCGTAGACATTTTGGTCAACGGTAAGCTGATAGCTCGAGGCGAAGTTGTAGTTATCGATGAAAATTTCGGAGTTCGTATTACTGAGATAGTTAACCGCAGCGACAGGATTAAGTCATTATGGTGAAGATAAAGGGGGATTTTTCGTGCCAAAGGTACTCATAGTTGATGATGCTGCTTTTATGCGCATGATGCTCAAAGACATTTTAATGAAAAACGGGTATGAAATTGCAGGAGAAGTTTCAAATGGCGTTGAGGCGATAGCTGCTTATAAGGAAATGACACCCGATATTGTTACTATGGACATAACCATGCCCGAGATGGATGGAATAACTGCGGTGAAGGAAATAAAGAAGATCGATCCGAACGCCAAGATCGTGATGGTTAGCGCCATGGGGCAACAGGCGTTGGTGATAGAGGCCATAAAGGCCGGGGCTTTGGATTTCATCGTGAAACCCTTTCAACCGGACAGAGTGCTTGATGCTTTGAGCAAAGCTTTATCTCAATAATAAAATCTTTTGAGGAGAGGGTATCGTTGACTTTGACTTTTTTAAATAAGCGAGGTGTTGTCATATGCCTCGCTTTCTTGTTATGGACAGCTTGCGAAAAAGCATTTGCTTTCCAGAACGACAACCAATTTTCGTTTATTGCTTATTCAGTTAAAATAGTCTTGGCTTTAGCGTTACTCGCTGTAGCAGCGCTGTTATTTTACCGTTATGCTTCAAGGAGAGGATTGTTGAAAAGGTCCGATGAGCTTCAGCTGATAGCGTTTCTGCCCTTGGGAAACGATAAGGTATATCTAATTCGTTGCAAGGATCACGTAGTGGGACTTTTTGTTGGCAAGTCCGGAACAGCTCTTCTGGGAAAATGGAGTATCGAAGAGTGGGACCGACATAAATCACAACCCAGGTGAACCGCCGTGAGATCGAGGATTGCTTTGTTTTTTGTGTTTTTTTTTATTTTACTTTTGGCAAAGGGAGCTTTGGCTCAACCTGCCGATATACCATTCCCGACGCTGGACATTAACGTGAGGCCGGGGGACTCGCCTTCCGATGTTGCTCTTACGTTACAAATCATTGCCCTGATAACCATACTAAGCTTGGCTCCGGCTATTGTTTTAATGGTTACTAGTTTCACTAGAATTATAGTGGTATTGGGTTTCGTTCGCCAATCCATAGGTCTTCAGCAGTTGCCTCCAAACCAGGTGCTGGTTACTCTGGCTTTGTTTTTGACATTTTTTACCATGTCGCCCGTATGGCAAAAAATATATTCCGAATCAATAAATCCATATATGGCCGGCGAAATAGCAACACAAGAAGCATATGCAAAAGCCATAGGGCCCATAAGAGATTTCATGTTCTCCCAGGTAAAGGATGAGGAGCTTTCCCTGATGGTCTCTCTTTCTGATCTGCCCCAGCCGCAAAATCACGACGACGTTCCTACTAGGGTATTGATACCGGCTTTTATGATTGGAGAGCTTAAAAAAGCATTTCAGATGGGAATCCTTATCTTTATACCTTTTATAGTTGTCGATATGATTGTAGCAAGCGTTTTGCTAAGCATGGGCATGATCATGCTTCCGCCCATGTTGATATCTCTCCCATTTAAAGTCCTGCTTTTCGTAGTTGCCGACGGTTGGGACCTTGTGATATACAGCGTTGTCAGCAGTTTCAAGTGAAGGGTGAGTTAAATTGTCCGTAAGCGATGTTTTCCAACAAGCAATCTGGATTATTTTGATATCCAGCATGCCTGTTTTATTGGTAGCGATGGTTGTTGGGTTGGTCATAGGAATTTTACAGACCGCCACATCTATTCAGGAGCAGACCTTAGTATTTATACCTAAAATATTAGCGGTGTTTTTATTGTTATTTTTATTGGGACCCTGGATGTTTGGACATGTCGGGGAGTTTGCCAAGTATTTGTTTGGCAATCTGGCTAGCTTGGTGCCATGACATTTGAAAATAGCTTTGTTCAATATTTTACATTGATATTGCTTGTTTCCCTGAGGTTTCTGGGCATGACTATTGCTGCACCTTCCTTTGCACCGCCATCTTATCCGGTCCCAGTCAAGTTTATGTTCGCTCTTGTGCTTGCCTTGGCCCTTTCCCCCCTTTTGGAATATCCTCAGGGGTTGTTTCAGGGAAGCTTTATTGCTTTGATACTTGTCGGGCTTAGGGAGTTTTGTATAGGGCTAGGTATAGGTTTTTTTGCCTCTCTGCCCTTGTATGCCTTTCAACTGGCAGGAGGATTTTCGGGCATCAATATGGGTTTTGGAATGGTCAATATATTGGATCCCTTTTCCGAAACCCAGATTTCCCTGCTTGGTCAACTTAAGTTCATGTTGGCACTGTGGTTTTACTTTAAATGGAACGGTCATATTTTGCTTTTTAGGTGTCTCGTTCATAGTTTTAAGTTGCTTCCCTTTGGCATATGGGGTTGGTCATGGAGCAACGGTTCAATAACGGGCGAATGGCTGGTTGAACTTTTTTATCTTGCAATAAAAATTTCTCTGCCTTTTTTAGGAGCTATGTTGCTTGCCGACATCGGGCTTGGTTTTGTTGCAAGGACGGTGCCACAGATGAACGTGTTTGTTTTGGGCTTTTCGATAAAAATACTCCTCGGAATGTTGGTTTTGATGTTCATGGTACCATTGTTGGTGGATATTTTAAAAGTTGAAATCGAAAAAGCAATTGTGTTGGCCTTGGAAGGCGTGTACCTATGGCGATGATGGAATATCTCAAGTTTGATCTTCAGTTGTTTGCTGAAGAAAAGACGGAACCGGCGACTCCGAGAAGGAGAAGAAAGGCCCGAGAAGAAGGTCAAGTTGCCAAAAGCATGGATTTGGTGTCATCGGTAGCTATTTTAACAGGTGTCTTGCTGCTTTTTGCTATGGGTTTTTTTCTTTTTTCGACGCTGAAGCAATTCTTTGTTTGGGAGCTTTCCCATCTTTCCGATGACGTCAATTTCAGAGGCCAGTGGATATGGAGGGCAAGCGCCAGAGGTCTTGCCGTTTATCTGAAGACGTGGTTTCCCTTGGCAATCCTGTCCGCTTTGGGTGTAGTTTTAATCAGTTTTGCTCAGGTAGGTTTTTTGATAACTCCTAAGCCGCTGGTACCGAAATTGAACAGGTTAAATCCGGTCTCGGGTTTAAAAAAGGTCCTTTCTTTAAGGTCATTGGTCGAATTGATCAAGGGGTTGCTCAAGGCCACCCTTCTGGCAAGCGTTCTTTATTTTGGACTAAAGAAGAGTTTGGAGACCCTTCTTTTAACGATGCAAATGCCCCTTTCTGGCGGTTTGGGCATATTATCGAAGACTATTTTAAACTTATCCCTTAAAATGGCAATAGCTCTTTTTGCAATTGCGATATTTGACTATGCCTATCAAAAGTGGGAGTTTGAGAGATCCATAAAGATGAGCAGACAGGAGATCAAGGAGGAATTTAAACAGCTTGAGGGGGATCCCCAGTTGAAACGCAGAATTCGTCAAAGGCAGCGGGAGCTTGCCAGGCGCAGGATGATGGCAGAAGTTAAAAAAGCGGACGTCGTTATCACGAACCCCACCAGGATAGCTGTTGCGATCCTTTACGATAAAAAGATAATGGATGCGCCCGTTGTGATCGCTAAGGGGCTGGGGGTAGTAGCAGGCAAAATAAGAGAAGAGGCCATTAAATACGACATACCGTTGGTTCAAAGGCCGCCTTTGGCTTGGACGCTTTACAATAATGTCGAAATAGGCGAAAAGATACCTGAAGAACTGTACAAGGCAGTTGCCGAGATCCTTGTTTTCGTTTATAGGTTGAAGCATAAGATTGCAAACGTGTAATAGCAGGAGGATAGCATGGGAGCCGTAAGGGAAAGGACTTCGAAGGAGAGAGGAATATTTCGTTTTGCCGACATAACCATGGCTATTCTAGTAGTCATGATAATAGGTATGATGATAATTCCCATGCCTACAAAGCTTTTGGACGTCCTTTTGTCTTTGAATATAACCTTTGCCGTTGTCACTCTCCTTTCTACCTTTTACGTCAAGGAGGCTCTGGAAATAGCGGCTTTTCCCACTATATTACTGTTAGCCACCCTGTACCGGTTGGCTTTAAACGTTTCTACGACCCGACTTATACTTTTAAAGGGGTACGCAGGCGAAGTTATAACGGCCTTCGGCAACTTCGTCGTGGGGGGAAATTACGTTGTCGGCGCCGTGGTGTTCTTGATATTGGTAGTCATACAGTTCATAGTTATAACCAAAGGAGCGGAAAGGGTTGCGGAAGTTGCCGCAAGGTTTACCTTGGACGCAATGCCGGGGAAGCAGATGGCTATAGATGCCGATTTGAATTCCGGCCTGATAGATGAGAGCGAAGCCAGGCTAAGAAGGACTCGCATTCAGCGGGAAGCCGACTTTTACGGAGCCATGGATGGAGCGTCCAAATTTGTCAAAGGCGATGCCATAGCGGGGCTGATCATAACTGTTATTAATATCATTGGCGGTCTTACTATAGGCGTGTTTCAAAGAGGCTTAACGGCGGGACAGGCTTTGCAGGTTTATGCTCTGCTCACAGTGGGAGACGGATTGGTGGCCCAAATACCTGCTCTTGTTTTCTCTACCGCTACAGGTGTGATAGTAACGAGAGCAGCCAGCGAAACAAGTCTGGGAATAGATGTGATAAATTCGTTGACGTCCAATCACAGGCCTTTGTTGATCGGTGCGGGGCTTCTTTTTATGTTGGCTATTGTTCCCGGGCTTCCCTTTCTGCCCTTTGCAGTCATAGGTTCCCTATTGGGCTTCCTTGGGTATCGCATGATCAGAGAAAAGAAAATTGCAGCCGAAATGCCCAAAGAGGAAGCCCGGCGGGAGGCCAGGCCTCAGCAGGCTGGACCGGAAAACGTCTTGCCGCTCATGACGGTCGAACCGATGGAATTGGAAATAGGCTATGCCTTAATTCCTCTTGTCGATCCCTCTCAAGGCGGAGACATGCTTGAGAGGATAAGCACCATAAGAAGGCAAATGGCCCTGGAATCCGGCCTCATTGTCCCCCCTATAAGGATCAGGGACAACATCCAGCTTAAGCCCACAGAATACGTGATTAAGGTAAGGGGGGTCGAGGTATCTCGAGGGGAACTTATACCGGACCATTATCTTGCCATCAATACATCAGGAGTTGAAGAAGCTCTCGTAGGAATTCCCACCACTGATCCGGCTTTCGGACTTAAAGCCTTCTGGATATCACCTGAAATTAGGGATAAGGCCGAGGAAATGGGTTTTACCGTTGTCGATGCTCCCTCTGTCTTGGCAACCCATCTTTCCGAAATAATTAAGAAATATGGTGCCGATCTGCTATCGAGACAGGACGTTCAAAAATTAATCGATACTGTCAAGGAAGGCCATCCTGCTGCTGTCGAAGAGCTTTTGTCAGTGCTGTCTTTGGGGGATATTCAGAAGGTACTTCAAAACCTGCTTCGGGAGTCAATTCCCATAAGGGATTTGGTGACGATATTTGAGGCATTGGCGGATAACGGCCGTATTTCCAGGAGCGTTGATTTTTTGACTGAAAGGGTGAGGGAAGCTTTGTCGCGGCATATAACGCACAGGTTTAAAGGAGAGGACGGTCAAATTACCGCCATGACCCTTTCTCCGATCTGGGAGCAGAAGATAAGAGAAGCCCTGAAGGGTGATTTATCGCAGGGATGGCAGCTGCAGATGGACCCGAAGAGTTTAAATTCTCTCCTTTCCCAAGTCTCAAGGGCTATGGAAAAGATGGCCATGGAGGGCAGGATGCCCGTATTGCTAGTTCATCCGGATGTAAGGTTTATAGTTCGAAAGATCATCGAAGGCAAGCTCACAAACGTCCACGTGCTTGCCTATAGCGAGATAGAACCCGGCACAAAGGTGCGATCTTTGGGGACGGTGGAATGACGATGCGGGTTGTGAAACAAATTATTTATGAGGTCGATACAGAACAGGAGGCCTTTGAAAAGGCCAGGAAAAAACTCGGTCCGGAAGCAGTCGTTTTGTCTAGCGTGCCTATCAGGCGTGGTGGCTTTTTAGGGTTGTTCAAGAAGAAAAAATATATAGTTACAGCGGGAATTTTGGAAGAGGAAGAAAACATCCAAAGGCATGAAAGAGATGAACACGAACGCTTGATTGCTTTTCAAAAATTGCTCAGCGAGTTTTCAGGCGATGACAAAGACGTTGCTCCTGCAGCAAAAGAAAATACCGATGTGCTTGAGATATCGAATGAGGCATTAAACCTTTCACTTGAAGGGCATAAAGGAAAGGAAGTTAATTCATCTTTTCAAGAAAATATCATATTAAGCGCTCCAAATGAAATCGGAGAAAGACAAATATGCGAAACTCTTTTGCAAGTAGGATTCGATCCCCTTATGGCAATGGAAATAGCCTCTGAGTATTTGCGAAAGGGGAGAAACAAGAAACTAGATGATTTTTTAGCAGAATCCATCTCGGTCACGGGGAGCGATTTTATCTCAGCCCTTGGCGGCAAAAGGGCCATGTTTGTAGGTCCGACTGGTGTAGGCAAGACCACTACAATAGCGAAGCTGGCGGCAATCTTTGCCCTGTGGCATCAAAAAAAGGTATTGCTGCTCGGAGCAGATACTTATCGCATAGCGGCGGTGGAACAACTTCGTACCTATGCTAGTATCCTTGAAGTTCCCATGGAGGTAGTTTCAAACAAGGAGGAAATAGAGAAAGCGCTGGGGAAACATGATGCAGAAATTGTTTTGACAGACCTTCCGGGCAGGAACCAGAAAGATTTTGCAAGATTGCAAGAATATAGTAAAGTATACGAAGCTTTACGTCCCGATTGCGTTCATTTGCTTATCGCGGCAAATTCCTCTTACGAAACTATGGTTGATGTTGTGGAAAAACTCAAGATAGTGCCCTATAACGCAGTCATTTTTACGAAAGTTGACGAAACTACGTTCCTCAGCAATATCTTTAAGTTGATGAAAACCTATAATATTCCCCTCTCCTATATTACCACAGGCCAGGACGTTCCTAGCGATATAGAGATCGCCTCTCCTGCCCGTCTGGCAAGACTTGCTTTGCGTTTAGAGTCTATTGAAACGACCGAGGTTTAAGTGGCATGGGGAAAAAAGATCAGGCCTATCAGTTAAGGAGTTTAAAAAAGAGAATAGCCGGAGGCATAAAGACATATACAATAGCCAGCGGCAAGGGCGGTGTCGGCAAGACCAGCTTATCCGTAAATCTAGCTTTGACATTGGGTAAAATGGGTATCAGAACCATTATACTCGATGGCGATTTAGGTCTTGCTAACGTCGATGTGATGTTCGGCCTTTATCCCAAATATCACTTGGGATATGTCATAAAGGGAGATAAGAAACTTTCCGATATTTTGGTTTCAGTGCAGGAAAATGTATATATGTTGCCTGGCGGGACGGGCTTACAGGAAATGGCGGATCTGGATGCCAAGAGGCAGCTGAAACTAATAGAAGAATTGGCTTCTTTGGAAGAATACTGCGATGTTTTGTTGATAGATACTGGGGCAGGTGTGCATCGCTCAGTAGTAGTCTTTGCCATTGCTTCAGACTCATTGCTATTAGTGACATCCCCTGATCCGACCGCCATCAGGGATTGTTATGGATTACTTAAAGCAGTGTTAGGGAAATCTTCCACTCCTTCGGAACTGCACTTGGTGATCAATATGGTAAAATCTGATAAAGAGGCCAAGGAAGTTGCTTCAAGATTACAGCTTACTGCTAAAGATTTTTTGGGGATAGATATCAATATGGCGGGGTATATATTAAAAGATTTTCATGTAGAAGAAGCGATAAAGATGGGCATGCCCTTTGTTATCTCTCATCCCGATTGCGAGGCGTCCAAATGCGTTGCTTGGATTGCTAAAAATATCTTCAATCCCGAAGGAGTCGATAGCGTTTTGAATGCTCCCAGCGGAAGGGGGATAAAGGCTTTTTGCATGAGGCTGTTGAAGCAGTTTCAATTGAGGTGAGATATTGTGGACGAGAGGTCGTGGGCTGAGTTTTTCGAAAAAGTTATCAATACAAAAGTGGTAATCAAGGTCAAGTATGGTTTATACAAAGGCAGCTACCCATCTCGGATTGAGGACGTAAGAGATGGTGCAGTGGCAGTTTCGCATCCTTTTTTAAAAAACGGTCTTGTCCCATTGTATAAAGACACGATATTAGATCTGATCACATTTGAAAAACAGCCTCCGATGATCATTCAAATGAAAGTGTTGCGCAGAAGCATAAGTAACGGCATCCCTCTATTATGGCTTTTCCCTTCAGGTGAACCTGTGAAGATACAAAGGCGCAGATATGCCAGAGTAAGTTGTTACATGGAAATTGCTTTCTTTTCTCTCTCCCGAGAAAAGAAAGCCCCCTTTTCTGCCAGCTGGGAAGAGGCTCGCGGGTTGGATATAAGCTTGGGTGGCATTAGAATGAGAAGCAAGGTTAGGGAAGAGTCTCTCGAGGAAGGCGACAGGCTGTATTTGAGGTTTAATATGGATCCAAATGAGGAAATATATATGATATCGAATGTTGTGCGTGTCATAAGAGAAGGCGAATTTTTGGAATCGGGCTTACAGTTTGAGGGTTATCCAAGATTTACAGAAAGAAGGCTCATACAATTCATAAGAAGCAAGGAGCTCAGAAATGCAAAGGATGTCTTTCACGACTAGGCAAGTAAAAGTTTTAGTGGTGGATGGTTCTGCCTTTATGCGTAAAATTATTTCAGATATATTGGAAGAAGATCCAAAAATTAAAGTAATAGACCGAGCGCGTGACGGCAAAGAGGCTGTCGAGAAGATCCTCAAGTTGGATCCTGACGTGATCACTCTTGATGTAGAGATGCCCGGTATGGATGGCCTTGCGGCCTTAAAGGAGATAATGCGACTTAAACCAACACCGGTAGTAATGGTCAGCAGTCTCACTCGCAAGGGTGCCGATACGACCATGAAGGCCCTGGCTTTAGGGGCTGTCGATTTTGTGGCCAAGCCCTCGGGAGCCATATCTTTAGATATGAAAGATGTGGCACAGGAACTCAGGGAAAAAGTGTTAATAGCGGCATCTGCTTCTGTTGAAAAACTAATCGGGATTGCTCTGCCCACTAAGGAGCCCGTAAGGCCAATACAGATAAAAAGAAAAAACATTGAAGTGGTCGCAATTGCTGCTTCTACCGGGGGCCCTCGGGCCATTCAAGATATACTTGGAAACGTAAAAACGACCTCCATTGCACCTATTGTTATTGTACAACATATGCCAGCAGGATTTACCAAAAGTTTCGCCGAAAGGTTGAACGAAATTTCAATTTTGGAGGTATTGGAAGGATATGATAATTTGCAGCTTAAGCCCGGCATGGTCGTAATAGCTCCCGGAGGGAGTCATCTTATAGTAGAATATGATAGAGCAAAACAACTGATATGCCGACTTTCCGATATGCCCCCTTTACATTCCGTAAAACCGGCAGCTGATTTGTTGTTTTTAAGCGTGGCTGATATTGTTGGCGATACTTCGCTAGGGATTATTTTAACAGGAATGGGTCGAGATGGTGCTGAGGGTGCTAAGGCCATCAGACAAAGAGGGGGTTACGTAATTGCCGAGTCGAGCGATACCTGTGTAATATATGGTATGCCTAAGGTTGCAGTAGAGCAAGGAGCCGTAGATGAGGTTCTTCCTCTTCATGCCATTTCAATTCGTATTGAAGAGTTGGCAGCGAGGTAATAGATTTGCATTGATATGATATCCAAAGATAAGTCAAAGAACGGAGCTGAGGGCCATGGATATGAGCGAATATTTGAGTGCTTTTTTAGATGAATCAAGTGATCAGTTAGAGCAATTGAACGATTTGATTTTGCTTTTGGAGAAGGATCCTCAATCTAGGGATACGGTAAACGAGATATTCCGCATAGCCCATACGCTTAAAGGCATGGCGGCTGCCATGGGATATGAAGGGATCGCAAATTTGACCCATGCCCTAGAAGACATGTTAGACATGGTCAGGAACGGTGAATATCAGTTGAGGGTAGAGGATATCGATTTGATATTTAAATGCCTGGATTTGCTTTCTGCTGCGGTTGGGGAAATTCGCGAAAAAGGTAATGAGGGAGAGATGGGAAGACAGCTTAGCGAGATGGCGAAGAGGATTAAATCTAAGCTTGCTCATGGATCCGCAATCCAAAAAAAAGAGGAGTCTGCTGAGATCGATGCCTGGGACGCCTTGGAACATGGGTGGTTTGACAAGGCTCGCGAGCAGGGGCTGGATGTATATAAAATTACGATTAAAATTGCCTCCGACTGCGCTTTAAAATCTGCAAGGGCTTTCTTGGTTCTCACGCGTCTTGAAGAAGCGGGAGAGGTAATAAAAACTCAACCGTCTGTCGAAGATCTTGAAAGAGAAAATTTTGGCGATGGTTTCGTTCTATACTTTATTACTAAGGAACCAAAGGAAGAGATAGAAAAGATTTTGTCCTCTATATCTGATATTAGCCTCTTTTGCGTTGAGTTAATAGACGCCGATGAAGATTCCTCGAAATCGAAGCCTAATGAGCAAAATCAAGAAGAGTTCGAGGTTAAACCGCAGATTAAAGATAATGTGAAGATGAATAGAATTAATGAAAGTTTGAATTCCATAAAACAGCAACAGACTACGACCGTCAGGGTTGATATAGGCAGACTGGATAAACTTATGAATTTAGTAGGCGAATTAGTCATTGGAAGGGCACGTATCGAGCGGTTGGCTGCAGAAGCAGGACTGAGCGAGTTCGAGGAACCCTTATTACAGCTTGGTAGGATATCGACGGAAATTCAGGAAATAGTTACGAAGTTGAGGATGGTCCCGGTTGCCTACGTATTCGACAGATTTCCCCGGATGGTTCGCGATCTGTGCAGAAACTTGGGAAAGGAAGCGGAGCTGTTCATAGAAGGCAGCGAAACGGAACTCGACAGGACGGTAATAGATGAGATAGGAGATCCCATGATCCATCTTCTGCGAAATGCTTTGGATCACGGTATAGAGACGCCACAGGAAAGAATCTCCAAAGGAAAACCACGCAAGGGTTCCATCACGATAGCGGCATTTCAAGAGGGCAATAGTGTGCTAATAGAAGTGATGGACGACGGTCGGGGTATTGACCCTGGGGAAATAAAAAAGAAAGCCGTGGAGAAAGGGGTTATAACGAAAGAGGAAGCTGAATTTATGCCGGAAGACGAGGCGCTGGCGCTTGTGTGTCTTCCCGGGTTCAGTACCTCCGAAAAGGTAACGGATCTTTCCGGACGGGGAGTCGGAATGGACGTGGTTAAGAATAAAGTGGAGTCCCTTGGAGGGCAATTCCATATCACTTCAAAAGTAGATGAAGGCACTAAAGTGACGATCAAACTTCCTCTGACCCTCGCCATTGTCCTTGCCCTTTTGATTCGAATAGGAGATGAAACTTACGCCATATCCTTAGAGAATGTCGAAGAGACATTATTGGTCGATAAAAGCGATACAAAGTACGTTCACGGTTCTTTGGTAACTACCGTAAGGGGGGAGATATTGTCCCTTCATAATTTAAAGACGTTATTAAATTACCCCGGAGAATTAGATGACAAGGAAGAGTTCCCTGTGGTCGTTGTCCGCGTTGGGGCTAGCGGTAAACGCCGCGGTCTTATTGTGGATGAATTAATAGGACAGCAGGATATAGTTATAAAACCACTGGGAAAGTTGCTCTCAAAGGTGCGCGGTATGGCCGGGGCTACTATTTTGGGAGATGGCAAGGTGGCGTTGATATTGGACGTTGCCGGTGTCGGAAATTGGTAGCGGATAAGCGGGAGATGCTGGGATGGAGTACAATGAACTGGAAGGTCTGAGCTCTTTTCATCTTGACGTTATAAGAGAAACGGTCAATATCGGAGCGGGTAATGCAGCCACTGCTTTGTCACAGCTTTTAGGGTCTGTTGTTACCATGGATGTTCCTAAGGCTGAATTGGTATCGATATACGATATTTCCGACAGATACGCATCTCCTACGGAATTGGTTTGCGCCGTTTACCTTCGGTTCGAGGGAGAGATATCGGGCAACATGCTGTGGATCATGAACGAAGAAGTGTCCGGTCAACTTGTGAAGGTGTTGGCTAAAAAGAATTTGGGAAATATATCGGTTGAACAGTTGAACGAAGTTACAGACAGTTTATTGGTGGAAGTAGGAAATATTGTTTTAAGTTCCTTTTTAAATGCCATCAGCTCTATGATTAATTCTTCATTGCCCGTCACCGTCCCGGCCATTGCTCACGATATGTTGGGGGCCATACTCGACCTGTTGGCTGCTTACTATGGCATGGTAGGGGATGTTGCTATAGTCTCGGAGGCGAATCTTAGAATCATGGATTATGAAACTCCTATGAATGGCCATGTGATGCTTTTGCCGGATCCTCAGAGTTTGTCCATGCTTCTTTCCAAGCTGGGGGTGCTTTAAAAACATGGCTGGAGTTTATCACGTAGGAATGGGAGAAATTGTCGTTGCAAAGCACCCTGTTATATTGACTTCCCTGGGTTTGGGGTCCTGCCTTGGGCTTGTAATATATGATGAAATTGCGAAGGTCGCAGGAATGAGTCATATAATGTTGCCCGAGAATCATGAGGGAAGGGAAGTTAAAAAATTTGGCAAGTACGCCGATACGGCCATTCCCAAATTAATCGAGGAATTGATCGCCCTGGGGGCCTTGAGGTCCAGGCTAAAGGCTAAAATGGCCGGAGGTGCTCAGATGTTTTCAATCCCAGGAAAGAATTCAGGTTCCTTTTTGGCTATTGGCGAGCGCAACATCGAGGCGACCAAGAAGATGCTTAGTAATTTCGGCATATCATTGGTCGCTTATGACGTTGGCGGAAATAAAGGGCGTAGCGTCGAGTTTTATACAGATAACTGGATCATGGTAGTAAAGGTGATAGGGTCTGAAGTAAAAAGAATTTAACGAGTTGGGAGGAGCTGGTAAGTAGTGGGCGATCCAGAAAAAAGCCAAAAAATAGAAGCAATAGAAGAAAATGAAAAGCAACCTAACGAAACTTTGATCCAGCTTCTTTCAAATCAAACAGGAGTTTCCGCAGAAGAAATCAAATCAATATTTGTTCAAAGCGAAGGCAATATACAAAAGGTTATCGAAATTATCAAAGAAGTGGCACCTTCTTATGTAGCAATTAAAGGAAAACTTCAACCTCGAAGGAAGGGAGAGTTAAACGGCGTTTTTTGCTTGGTGGCAAGAGGTGTGACTGGAGAGATGTTAGCCTACGAAAGCTGGATTGGTCCCAAGGATTTGCCTGAGGATTTTGATGTTAAAGCAACATGGGAATCAGTTCATTCATATATTATATCAAATAAAGATGTTCATGATAATTACGCCAAGCGGCAATTTGACAAAATAATAGACAGACTCTTTCCTCATACTACTTTGAATAAGCTCTTTATGTCACACATCAATGTGGAACAGCTCCAAAGAAACATCACGAGGGAGACAGGAGATATTCTAAGATTCGATACGGTTGTCGAAATCGATGTTGAAAAATTTAATGAAATAAGATATAGGTTATCTCCTCTTGGGAAAAAAACTGAAGAAAAGCCAGATTTAGAAGAGAAACAACAGGAAGAATCGAACGTTGGATTCCAAAGTATATCGTTGGCATGCCTGCCAAGATTAGACGCAGTGAACGGGAAGCCCGTAGCAGATTTACAAAAGGGCGATATGGTTGAAGTAGCAATAACATCTAACAATCCCTTAGGAAAGTTTATGAACAGATTGTTTGCGAAAAACGATGTTAACCCTAAGTTTAAGGTGAAATCTCTTCAGCAGCTTCCAAGCGGAGAGTATTTGGTGCGTCTTCATATTTCCGACGATATAGAAGGGATTTTTAAAGGTTCCGGCGAGCTTAAGGTAAGTGTTATTGCCGACGAGAAAGAGCTACCGAAAAGGGCAACCTATTACGTTTTTGTGTCTATTATTCTTTTTGTTATATTGTTTTTATACCTGGTTTTTAGGAGGTAGCAGTTTTGGGCAAGAAGCCTACAAAGGACGTTTTGGACGAGATATGGCGAAAATATGTCGATACTCGGTCGGAAGCCATCAAAGAGGAGATAGTTGGGTTATTTCTTCCTTTAGTTCGCTATGTTGTGGGAAGGATGTCGATTGTCATTCCCCCGGGCTTAAGTCAGGACGATCTTTTGAGTTTTGGTGCGATGGGATTGCTCGATGCCATAGACAGGTACGATCCTTCTCGTGGAGTATCATTTAACACTTTTGCCTTTTCTCGCATCAGAGGAGCTATTTTAGATGAACTCAGGAGGTATGATTGGCTGTCCAGAGGGGCTAGAGACAAAATACAACGTTTGGAAAAAGCTATAGCGGAGATGAACGAACAAGGTCTTAAGGCAAACGATGAGATGCTAATGGAAAAGCTCCAGATGGACGAAAAAGAATTAAGATGGCTTTATGAGTTGATGAGTCGAAGCTACGTGGTTTCCCTCGACGAGGTGATCTCTTTAGATGAGGGTGATGTAGAAAGGAGCGCCCTCGTTCCCGACACATCGCCAAACCCGGAGGAGTATATGGAGGCGATGGAGGATTGCGACACATTAAAAGGGGCACTGGAAAAGCTGGAAGAAAGGGAACAGCTGGTTTTGTCGCTATATTACTATGAAGGGCTTACCTTTAAAGAAATAGGAGAGGTCTTGGGTGTTACCGAATCCAGGGTATCTCAGATTCACGGAAAAGCTTTGGCCATGCTTAAAACCTTGTTGGGGAAATAAATACGGAAGATACGCGGGGTGAATCATGTGAGCTCTCGTCCTTTTTCCATATATGTGCGGGAAGACGGAGTGTATCTCGAGGTAGAACCGGAAACTGAGGTTAGCTTTATAGAGATAATGAGCCTTCTTAAGCGCAGAGGTATTGAAGTCGACGAAAAATTGATTGATGAAATAATTAAAGAACATAGGGGCGAGGTTCTAAAAATCTCTGACGAAGTGCCCGTTAGCGCCAAAGAGGCTACCATAGAGGTTGAAATTTCGGAAGACGGCCTTGCCGCCTCGGTTCACATTATTCCACCCCTTGACGAGTCGGCATGGCCCTCTCCTCAGGATATCGAGGAAGAATTGAGAAAGAGAGGCATAACCTTTGGCTTAAAAAAAGATATCATCGAAAAAATCTGCGCCGAGAAAATAGCGCATCAGAGAATAGTCGTTGCGGAAGGAATTGAGCCGATTGATGGCGAGGATGCAGAAATAAAGGTTAAGGTAGATATTGAAAGGTTGAAACCAAAGATCGAAGACCCCAGCGTCTCGAGGGTGGATTTGCGCGAGCTTGGTGCCGTCATAAATGTATTTAAGGGTCAGGAACTGGCCGAGAAAATACCTCTCAAACAGGGGCGGGATGGCATAAGCGTTTTGGGAAAACCCATAAAGGCCCGGCAGGCTAAGGATAGGAATTTACCAAAGGGCAATAATACCGAAATCACGGAAGACGGGCTGAAGTTAATAGCGACCATTGATGGTAATTTAGTCGTAAGAGACGGAAAGTTACACGTCTTGCCTGTGTATGAGGTTGATGGCGACGTAGACTACAGCGTGGGCAATATAAATTTCATTGGCAGTGTCATCGTTAAGGGTTCGGTGCGGGACGGCTTTACCGTAGTTGCTGGTTCGGATATACAGGTCGGAGGGGTGGTCGAAGCCGCTACATTGCGGGCCGGAGGCAAAATATTGATACGAGGCGGCATAAGGGGTATGGGAAAGGCTTACGTCGAAGGGGAATCCGACGTCATGGCTTTATTCATTGATCAGACTAACGTTAGGAGCAACAGCAACGTAATAGTCGAAAGGTCCATAATGCACAGTACCGTGATGGCTACCGAGAAAATCTCTGTCATGGGCGGCAGAAAAGGCATGATTGTCGGTGGCAGCTGCTCGGCCGGTTTTGAGGTATCCTGCATCACTCTTGGAAACGATATAGGAACCAAGACGGAGATCCAGGTAGGGGTGTCGCCTACGGTTCAGCAGGAGCTCAAAAATGTGACCGGAACCCTCGAGGATTTGGAGGGAAAGCTCAACAGCATCGAGAACAATTTGAACTATATCAAAAGGTTGGAGATGCAAGGCAGGATAGACCAATCAAAAAAAGCGCTCATGTTGCAGCTATCCAAGGCAAAGCTGCAACTTCAGTCAAATATAGAATTTTACAGAACAGAAAAACAGAAATTGGAGCAAGAGATGGCCAAGACAACAGAGGCATGTAGGGTAAAGGTTAAAGGTTCCTGCTATCCTGGCGTTATCATCAATATGAGAGGTATTAGCTACATTGTTAGAGAAAAGATGGACTACGTGATATTTTACTTTGATAAGGGAGAGATAAAGTTCACTTCCTATTCATAATGTGGTGATGGGTCATGTTGCGACCGATTCAGTGGCAAATAGCTATGTTAAGGACGGGGCAGGAAACGCATTTGTCAAAAGATGCGGCCTCTTCGGCATCTCAGTTTGCAATGAGACAGGAGGCGGTAGAAGAATCTGTGCGGGAACAGGAGCAGGTGAAGCGCAAAGAAAATACATCCGGTGCGAATAAATTAGGGGTCAATAACAGGAGGTCCGAAGAAGATGGCGGCCGGCGCCGTAAAAGCAAGGAGAACAAAGAAAAAGGGGCACCAAATGATGAGGATGCAGAGGCAATAGAGGACGAATACGAGGGATTGGACATATATGCCTAAGGCGCAGGCGGAATCGAAGAAGGACCTTTTACTGGGGTATTTATATATTTTGCTTTTAAGTGACAAAGACTTATATTCTGGCGCCGTTATGATTACCGATATTAGAGGTATACCGGTTGATTTCAAATACGTTGACCCAATAAAGTTTACAAGGCTTGAAAAAGTGTTGTACGGCGATGCTCTTGATGCATATTTGAAAGAAGAGTTGATACTGCATAATTTGCTCAAATCACTCGAAAAAAAGCCGCATGTTCTCATATGCCAAGATCCGTCGCTGGTAAAGCTCTCTAGATCTTTGCTTAAATCTCCTGTTTTGCACCTCGAGCCTCATTCGGGGACACCCTTAGAAAGCGCAGGAATGTTCGAAAAGTTGTCCGAGGGGGATTGCTATCTCCTTCAGGTGGAAGAGGTTGGACCTCCTTTAAGGGCCTACTTTGGTGTCGTTCCTGAGGAATCGGAGGTAAAGGGTCTTTCTTTTATGCTTACAGAGGCTTCTCGTTACATGGACTTGCTCGAGCCATTTCAGCGAATAGCAAAAGCGCTGGATGTGATTATAGAGGAAAGCCATGGGAAGCCATAGCCAGAAGGGTAGTTTGAAACAAGACCTTTTTCGACTGTTGTTCGGTAAAGTTAAGGTATGTTCACATCGTTTTGACCACAAATCTTTTGAGGTTGTAAATGCTTCGCTTATAGCCGAGGTGATATCCCTAAATCCGGATATTGAAGCTGAATGCAAAAGTTGGGTTCTTTCCCGGTCTGCTGAGGCAAAACCACAAAAATTTTCCTTGAATATCGATTTAATAAAAGTAAAAAGGGTCACCCTTTCGTCTCTTGATGTAACGATTAAGAAATTAAAGAGATTAAGAGATGTTTCTATCTGTTCAAACTTGATTTTTTGTTCCCTGTTGCCTCAAGTGAGAAAAAATAGGATAATTTCCTTCAGAAGTGGAGGTTTTTGGGGGAAGGGGACTATTCCCATTGCCCTGTTTTACCCTATAATAAAAGATAAGGTATTGAAATTAGTTTTAAGCAAAAAGGAAGGCATGCTTTTGGTGTGGTATTCTAAGGAATCGGAAAAAGGTGAGCCCTATTGTTTGTTTTTGTGTCGTAAGATTGACAAAGGGGCGGAGCAAAGCGATATCCTTTGGCAATGGGTTCCACTAAAGGATAAATGTAGCGGAGGTGGTCGGCTCACGCTTTAGGGATATAGGGTAAAAGGATACAGCAAGTCGGGATTATCGAGATATAAGTTGTGAAAAATGTTAATTACTAAAAATGGAGGTATAGTTTATCAGATGAGCAACGAGCAAGAGGTAATCACCTCGGCAAAGGTCAACGAAGTTGTCAAGTGCGTGGTGGAGAGGATAACTCCCTATGGGGCTTTCGTTAAGATCCAGAACGGGCAGAGGGGAATGATCCATATTTCGGAGATATCTCAAGGCTACGTGAAAAAAGTGGAAGATGTACTTTCCTTGGGCCAGGAAGTCGAAGCCAAGGTGATAAAGATAGACGAAAGAGGTCGCATAGACCTTTCTCTGAAAGCTCTTGGTTCCGCCGGGGAACGGGCTGAACTTCAGGCTAAAACTTCCCATCAGCACAACGAGGATGATTTCGAGAAAAAGCTGACGAAGTTCATGAAGCTGAGCGACGAAAAGATCTCCGATCTCTATCAAAAAATTGGAGACGGTAAAAAAAGTGGCAGGCGCAAGGCCGGAAGCAAAAGGTAAGACACTTCAAAACAACCTTTCAAAAATAAAGGGGCTTTTACAGCCCCTTTTGTATATTCAGCAAATCTTTCCCGGGGACGAAAGGGTTATTTTGCGCCAAATGAGGGGCAGAAATTTCAATTCCTCCATCGCCGTTGGAATTGTAAAGCGTTGCAGATTGGGCAAGCCTCAAGTTTTACTCTGCGCCCCCTTATTCGAATTAAAGCCCTTTCCCACCACCTTTTGGCTGTCCTGTCCCTATCTGGTAAGTATGTGCGGTAAAGAGGAGGCTGCAGGGGGAGTAAAGCAGCTCGAAAGTTACGCCAAAAATTATATCGATTCGGAAAGATGGATTAATTTTAATGTAAAACACGGCGTCATTAGGCTTTTTTTGTTGTCGGAAGGAGAAAAGTTATTTCTTTCTAAAGTAGGCAAAAACATATTTGACAGGCTCCGCCTCTCTGGCATCGGGGGTATGGGTTGTCCTGTTGAAATGAGAATGAAATGCCTGCACCTTCAGGTTGCCTCATGGCTCGCCCTTGGAGAACATCCTGCGGAAGGTTGGCTTAAGGGTCGCTTCACAGAGCTTGAGTGCGATAATCCCGATAGATATTGCACTTAATTGGTTTGGAGATGAACATTTTGTCTCGTTACGCTACTATAGATATAGGGTCTAATTCCTTGAGATTTCTGGCTGTGGAAAGTTGTGCTGACAGTTTGTATTATCTTGATTCCGGGATCTGGACGGTTCGTTTGGCCGAAGGAATGGGAAAGGGCAAGTACGAAATTAAGGAAAAGGCTTTAGAAAGGACTATGGCTGCTTTGGAAGAGGTTTGTCATCGGCTGGACCGATTGTCCGTATCTTTAAAAAGGAGGCTTTTGTTTACCACCGAGTCCTTGAGATCCTCTCTAAACGTTTCGGATGCAATGGGTTTTATTGAGGAACGAGCGGGTTTGAAGGTCAGAATTTTAGAGGGTTGGGAAGAGGCTTTTTACAGCTTTAAGGGGGCTCTGCTGGGGACAGGGCTGAGCGATCCTCTCGTTTTCGACTTGGGAGGAGGCAGTTTGGAGATTTCGGACGGGAAGGAAGGCTTTTCTTTACCTATGGGTGCTTTAAGGGTTAAAAACCTCTTTGGCGAAGACGAAGAGGCGATAAAGGGTTACGTCAGGTCCGGCTTAAAAGGTCTATTCGAAAAACCTTCAAGGAGAGAAAGCGCAAAATCATTCATTGGGGTGGGGGGAACTTCCTCTGCAGCCGTAATGATCTTGAAAAAAATAGCCGTCAATTCCTATCATCCCTCGAAGGTCCACGGAAGCATGGTGAAGGTCGATGATATAAGGGATTTGATCCTAGCTTTGAAGAATATGAAGCCGGAAGAGAGAAAATCCGTAGCGGGCTTAGAGCCTAGCAGATCGGATATCATAGTGAGTGGACTTTGCGTCATAGAGGCACTTCTTGAATTTTTCGGGGCAAGTTGTTATTTTCATAGCGAGTGCGACCTTCTTTGGGGATTGGCGGCAGAGATGGTCGAAAGCCGTGAGGCGAAAAAGCTATACGATGTAGTTTGGAGGTGTGAGTGAGGTTGTGGAAAGGTCGGTTTAGCGAAGATATGGCAGATGTGGTGGTGAATTTCACCCAATCTCTGGACATGGATTGGGATCTTGTAGAAGCCGATATAGAGGGAAGCAAAGCTCACGTAAGGGTTTTGGCATCGGCCGACCTGATAACGGAAGAAGAGAAAATGGCCCTATTGAAGGGTTTGGATCAGGTGTTGAGCGAGATAAAAAACGGGACCTTTAAGCCTTTGATGGAGCTTGAGGACGTTCATATGAATATAGAGGCCCGCCTTACAGAGATTTTGGGCGAAAGGGGTAAAAAGCTTCATACCGGAAGAAGCCGCAACGATCAAATAGCCACGACGTTGCGAATTTTTTTGAGGGGGCAGCTCGTCGGAATAGGAAGTAAAATGAGAAATCTCCTCGAGTCTTTGTTGGATAACGCCGAAAGGCATATCGATTTCGTAGTGCCGGGATATACCCACTTGCAAAGAGCTCAACCGATAAGCATGGGGCATTATTGGATGTCCCATTTTTGGGCTTTTCACCGAGATTCCTCGCGTCTCATGGCAGCGCTTGAAGCACTGGATGAGTGCCCCTTGGGCTCTGCGGCTCTGGCGGGATCCACTATTCCTTTGAATAGGCACTTATCGGCGGAGTTGCTCAAATTTTCTAAGCCCACAGAAAACAGCATCGATTCAATAGCAAGCCGCGACTATTTAGCGGACTTTCACCACTTTGCGTCGATGTTCTCAATTCACTGCAGCAGATTGGCGGAGGATCTGATAATATACAACACCGATGAATTTGGCATAGTTAAATTGCCCGATTCCTTTTGTACAGGTTCCAGCATAATGCCGCAGAAGAAAAATCCTGACGTTCTTGAACTGATTCGCGGTAAGGCCGGACAGATTCTGGCCGGCTACGTCGATCTTCTGGTTGTGTTGAAAGGCCTTCCTCTGGCGTACAACAGGGATTTGCAGGAAGACAAGAGGAGCTTAATGAGGAGCCTGCGAACCCTGCACGGCATTTTAGATGTCTTGCCCCAACTTATTTCAAGAATAGAAGTTGACCTCACGGCAGCGTCGAGGGCCCTTGAAGATGGCTACATCCTGGCCACGGATATAGCGGAATTTCTTGTTTTGAAGGGCGTACCCTTCAGAAGCGCCCACGAATTGGTGGGAAAGGCCGTGAAGTGGTGTTTAAAAGAAGGCAAAAGCCTTTCTTCTCTCTCAATGGAGGAGTGGCGAAACCTTATACCTCAATTTGACGAGAATATCTTCGGATGCTTAAACCCCAAATCATCTGTGGAAAGGCGCAAGACCTACGGGGGGACTGCCTTTTCTGAAGTGAAGCGACAGGTGGAGAAAGGGAAGACTTTGTTGGGGGAAATGGAAAAAAATTTGGCGACCTGGGGCGAAAGATGTTGACTATTTCTTCGACCTGTGATAATTTCCTATTGCTCGCTCGGAGCAGTATGAGGTAATTTGAATGAGGGGGCCGTTAGCTCAGGTGGCAGAGCACCGGACTTTTAATCCGGGTGTCGCAGGTTCGAATCCTGCACGGCTCACCATTACAAAATTTAAGCAGTTCATTGAAGCGGTCCCATCGTCTAGAGGCCTAGGACACCGCCCTTTCAAGGCGGCGGCACGGGTTCGAATCCCGTTGGGACCGCCATTGTATAGTTGTAGGCCGGTGTAGCTCAACAGGCAGAGCAGCGCACTCGTAATGCGCAGGTTGGCGGTTCAAGTCCGCCCGCCGGCTCCAGTTTTTATGTTCAATATGCCAAAACCGGAGGCATTTCTTATGACAAAGCTTCAAACCCCGAGGTTCGGGCTCCTCGAGTTTCAAGAAGGAGATGTTATCTTTTTTCCAAAAGGCATTCCCGGCTTCGAAGATCACAGGAAGTGGATATTGGTGGGGGATGATGAAAACCCTATAAAATGGCTTCAAAGCCTAGACGATGAAGACGTTGCCCTTCCCGTTTTACCCCCAAGTCTGGTCAGTTCCGATTACGATCCCCAACTATTAGAAGCTGACGTGAGAGAATTGAAAGCGACTGCGAAGGATTTACACCTCTTCGTGGTGGTGTCCGTACCGGAGGATGCACCTTGGGATGCCACGGTGAATCTGAGGGCTCCGATAATCATCAATTCCAATGAACGCTTGGGAAAGCAGGTTATAAGTCAGAGGGAAGATTATAAGATAAAGCATCACCTTTTTGACGAAATCATAAGAGATAGGATGAAAAGTGCCTTCCTTGAGGCCGGAAGCCAAACTCCGACCGAGGGAGGTGCCTCTTAGATGCTAGTTCTTTCGAGAAAAGAGGGCGAATCCCTGATGCTTAACGATACAATTGAAGTGATGGTCGTGGAGATAGGGAAGGGGCAAGTTCGTTTGGGCATCAGGGCGCCAAAGGATGTCTTGATTCTGCGCAAGGAGCTTACCGAGGAGGTAGCCCTTTCAAATAAACTTTCGGCTAAAACTAAAGATCTTCACGTTTTGGGATCTTTGATGAAAAAGTCCAACCCGAATAATGATAGTTGAAGCCTTTTTGTAAAAGAAGTATAAAAACAGGCCTCCCGATATCGGGAGGCCTGTTTTCTTGGATGAATTTACGAAGACTTTTGACGTAAAAATCTTTATAATAACAAGCAATGAGGTGATACATCGTGAGGCGTCTCATATTTTTGCGCCATGGCAAGACAGAGTGGAACGGGCAATTTCGATATCAGGGCAAAACCGATGTTCCTCTTAACGACGAAGGTCGCATGCAGGCCGACCGGACGGCATTGAGATTGAATTCCCTAAAGGTTGACGTCATATATGCAAGCGTGCTTTCCCGTGCAAGAGAAACTGCCGAAAGAGTATCAAGGCATTTAGGCACACCTTTGGGCGGTTTGCTGGAAGAACTGGTGGAAATGGATTTTGGCAATTGGGAAGGGATGCAGGTAGCAGAAGTAGAAAATGCCTACAAAGAAGTTTACGCTCAGTGGAGAAAATTCCCCGAAAAGGTCAAAATCCCCGGCGGGGAAAGCTTCGTTGAAGTTGTGGAGCGCGTTAATCGGGGAATGAAGAAAATTTTGGACGACGGAGGCGAAAACGTCTTGATCGTTGCCCACGGAGGTTCCATAAGGGCTGCCCTAACAGGATTTTTTGCGATGGATGCCTCTGCGGCCTGGAGGACAAGGATCGACAACTGCAGTTTGACCTCCCTTGAGCTCTGGAGGGATCGGGTAATGTTGAGCTTTACAAATGACACACTTCACCTTCTCGTCGAAGACCCCGATTTCGTTCGCAATCTTCCCGTTTTGATTTAACCTTCAAGAGGGGGATTTTACGATGGATGGTTACGAGCCAATTTATCCCGAAGGTGATACAACCTCCGAAGAAAATTTGTGGCAAAGGATAAAATTCGGTGACGAAAAAGCCAGGGAAGAAGTGATAATTTCTTATAGACCTATGGTTTTTTGGCTTGCTAAGAAGTTTCACGTACCCTCCGATTCCTATCAGGATTTGATACAGGAGGGAATGGTGGCACTAATCGAGGCAGTGGATAGGTACGATGCCAAAAGAGGTACTAAGTTCATCACCTACGCCTATTATCGTATTAAGGGACGTATGGTGAATTTTCTCGAAAGATCGGAAGCAAGAGCGCCCGAGCCCGTCGATATCGACGACCATCTCTACGAAAGCAATATGGCCAGCTTCGACGATGAGGGCTGGTTGATCGATCTTGAGGCGGCTATTCGATCTTTGAGCGAAAGAGAAGCTGAGATAGTAAAAGCCGTAGACTTAAACGGGTTATCCGTTAAGGAAGTTGCCCGGAAAAAGGGTGTCGATATAAGCTACATCTATAGGTTGAGGAGAAGGGCCATAGCGAAGCTAAAAAAGGTTTTGGGAGCAACTTAAGCGGTTTTTATTTTTATTTGGGGGGACTTACCGTGGAGAGACGTCTTTTGAGGATAAGACGTTGGATCGACAGAAGTATAGAGGCCTGCAGGCGAGGCAGGCCAAGGGATGTGGTCGTCGAACTTGAATGTGCCGAGGCGGAGATGCGAATCGCCAGGGAAGAAATTCTGACCCTCATATCAGGTTCAAAAAGCCATCGCATCTTTTTGCCGTTGAAGCAGGCCTTCGTGTCTATACTAGTGGCAGCTGTCTTTTTAGTAGCGCTGGCTTTGCCGACCTCTATGGAGGTGATCGAAGACAGCGGCAAAAGAGCGCAGGCTTCAAGGCCGAGAGATGTCGAATCCCTTCGTTTGAGTCTGATAACCGATGAAGAGGAAAGGCTTATCATGGCTTTGCGAAAAAGTTTAAGCGACACAAACCTGGGGCGCTTCTACGATCCGGGAGAAGCTTCCGTGGCTGAGGCGAAGCCCGAGGAAAAGGAAACCTTAAAGGGCAAAAAGGACGACCTTGGCAGGAAAGATTTTGCGAAAAACGGAAAAAATGAGTCAAAGGACTTACCCGAAGAGAAAAAGAGTGGTGTATCATTTGAGGAAGCCATGTTGGAGGATTTCTTGAGGTTGGTTCGCCTTGGAGAGAAAGCCCTCAAGGGTCAAGAAGAGGCTGCCGTAGAGTTTTCAAATTGAAGGAGTGATCTCGGGGATGAAATTTTTCACTAGAATCGTGATATTTAGCTTAGTTTTCATGCTTGTAAATTCACCCCTTGCTTTTGCCCAGACGATGCCCAACGTCGTGGCCGTAGAGGTAGAGGGCAATCGGCAGGTGGACACCAACTACATACTGTCAATAGTCGGCACAAAAGCAGGCCAACCAGCAGATCGGGAACAGATCGATAAGGATGTAGAGGCCATATATAATTTGGGCTTTTTCTCCTATGTCGACGTCAGAGTCGAGCCTGTAGCGGATGGCATCAAGGTAGTTTACGTGGTACAGGAAAACCCTGTCGTAAAGGAAATAAGGTTTGAAGGAAACGAAGTATATAGCGAGGATGAACTTAAAGAGCTTGTCTTTACGAAGCCGGGCAACATCTTCAACTCCGTCTTCTTCAGGCACGACCTCGAGAGAATCAGAAACAAATACCAGGATGACGGCTATGCGATGATGCGAGTGCGTGATGTGCAAATTGAAGAAGGCGTCATTACGGTAAAGATACTTGAACCCAAAGTCGGAGAAATTGCCGTGCAGGGAAACGAAAAAACCCAGACTTACGTTATAGAGCGGGAGATAAAGCTAAAACCGGGAGATCATTTCAACGCCAAGGTATTGAGACACTCCCTCAACAAGCTTCAGAGGATGGGGTACTTCGAGACGGTGAACGTCGGTTTCGAGCCCACTCAGGACCCCGCCTTCGTAAACATCATAGTCTCAGTGGAGGAGCAGAGAACCGGAAGGATTGGCCTTACCATAGGTCACGGCTCAAGCAGCGGATGGAGCGGCGGCTTGTCTTACGAGGACACCAACTGGAAGGGGTTGGGCCATACCGCGTCTGTCGGATTTGAGACGGGTAAACGGGACCAATATTGGATCACCTATGAAGAGCCCTTTATGGATGTCGATTATTACTCTTGGAGAGTAAACCTCTATAGGTGGGAGTGGGACGACATAGAAAACTACATAGGTGGGGAATCGGTCTTCGAGTACGAAGAAACCAGGACCGGCATATCCGTGGGAGCGGGCAAGAAGTTCAAACGCGATCCCAGGTTTAGCTGGTATGCAACGCTTGATTGGCACGATTCGGATATACCCTACGATGATATACGTTGGTACAGTGATTTCCTCATAGCGGCGGAGGAAGTTCGAAAGACTGATACCACCGGGAAATATAAAGACAAGACTGTGGAAGAAATTAAAAGGATATACTTCGACGAACACATGCAATCGGGAAAGACCTTCTCCATCACGGGCAGGCTGCAACGTTCTACTTTGGACGAGTATTTGAGCTATCCAAAGGGAGATGTCGTCAGCTTAAACGTAGAACAGGCGCTGGATTTCCTGGGCAGCGACTGGGACTTCACCAAATATTGGCTCGAAGCCAGATATTACACGCCCGTAACCAGAATAGGGGAGATCTTCGATATCGACCTTGGGACGGAAGACACGCCCGTGATTTTCGCCGCCCGCGTGAGGGCAGGCTTTTCAAGCGGCGAAATTCCATTCATGGATCATTATTTCTTGGGTGGAGACAGAGACCTTCGCGGTTACGAAGAGGACGAGTTTTACGGTACGGAGATGTTTTTGGCCAATTTCGAGTTGAGGATACCCATCGAGCAGGCCTTTGGGCTGGTATTCTTCTACGACGCCGGAAACGCCTGGGGGGATAGCGATCCTTTGATAGATCAACTTTATAGAACCGTAGGCCGTGGCGAAAGGCGGTCTTCCAGCTTCGACCTGTCGGATCTGCATGATTCTTACGGCATTGGAGTTCGCGTGAGAACACCCCTCGGCAACTTGCGCATAGATCTGGCCGAAGGAGAATACGAAACCTACACGCACTTCGGGTTCGGCGAGCTCTTCTAAAGATGGGTCATGAGGCAGCTTAGGGGGGCGACAAAAGGGATCTTTTTTCTCCTTCTTTGGGCGAGCTTTTTCTGCGGGGCCGCTCATGGGGATGTGAAAGTCTCTTTGACGGGACCTCCCGAATGGCTTGCTGTGGCAATGAGAGAAAGCGTCATTGCCGTCATGAATGAGATGCCCGACTACGAAGTGAGCCGACAGGAAAGACTTCTTCGCATGGTATCGGAGAGGATCTTCGAGGGATATGAAATAAAGCGTGTGAACATAACGGGAGAAAGAGAGGTATTTATGGACTTTGTGCCAAAGGCAAAGCCCAAATGGAAGGTCGCCATCTCCGCTCCCAGACTGAGACAACCCTGTGACGGCTGGTTTTTAAAGGATATTTCTGGGGTTGATGAAAAATTACAAAATATGCTGAAAGGCGTTCCCGTAGAGGCTTTAAAATGGGCTGATGAGGTGTTTTTGAGGGAAGTTAAAGGGATCGTCTCCTCCCGCCTTCCCGGTTGGGAGCCTCACGTTTTGGTGAGCCGAGAGGGCGATTTTCACGTTGTTAACATATCCTTCACGGCGACTCAGGATCTGATATTGGCCTTCGATGCCCACATTTTTTCCAGGTCCCTGCCCTCCTTTTGGCAGTATGACATGCGCGAGAAGATGGCTGAAAGCCTATCTCCCTTCGTCGGGATTCCCGTTAGCTGGGCTGCCAAGCACGAGAGGGATATAGAGCTTATTGTCGAGGAAAAATTGAAAGATATGTCATTTGCCGATACAGCAAAGATAGAAGTAGACACCGAATTTATGCCCTCGAGGATTGCAAGGGTCGAAACGAACGTAGAAAGCAAAAGATATGCATTCTACGTTTGGGGGGCAGCTTACGGCGGAACGGAGGACAAATCCACTGAACTGGGGTTGCACTTCGGACGTAAGGCACAACCTTTTCCATCTTGGGATGTGGAACTTTACGGAGAGGCCATCCTTTTTTTAGATGACGGAGACAGCGAAGAGAGGTTGGGGTTGAGGTGGTCTCCCTACAGAGATATTTGGTTGGGCACCGAGAGAGAACTTGAGGAAGATAAGACTTGGTATAGACTGTGGATAGAAGGCGGCATCAAGGCCTTTTACGCTTGGTGGCGCTATTCCGAGGATAGCGAAAACAATGCTGCATTGGGCTACCGCTTTACGGAACATCTTTCCTTGGAGATCTACCTGGATGAGCGAGACGATGACGAGGTCAGCGTGCGAGCGGTAGGCAATTTTTGAGGTTTTTGAAAGGAAGAGAGCTATGAAGAATTTCGACAGGGCCTGGAGTCTTTCCAAAGTTGCGACTTATTTGGAGGGCAGGTTGGCGGGAGATCCGGAAGAAGTCGTTTTGGGGATTGCTTCCCCCGAGGAGGCCGCCCCAAATTATCTATGCGTCGTGTGGGAGAAGAAGTGGCTTCAGAAGCTGGGGGAGAAGGTTTTTGTGATAGCTCCCGTAAATTGGTTGAGTCCCGGCCAAAGCGGAGTGGAGATCGAAGATCCGAAGAAGGCTTTGATTAAGTTGCTTTCCCTTTTCGAAAGACCGCGTTCCTCGCAAGGAGGCGTTCATCCTTCAGCCGTTGTACACGAAAGAGCTTCAGTGGATCCTTCCGCATATGTCGGTCCTTTGTGTGTAGTGGATGAGGGAGCCGTGATATCTGCTAACGCCATCCTTGAGGCACACGTTTATGTCGGAAAAAACGTCTTTATTGGCGAAGGTACTGTAATTGAACCAAATGTGAGTATATACCACGATGTAACCTTGAAAAAAAGGTGTCTCATCCATGCAGGCGCTTCCCTTGGTTGCGAAGGGTTCGGATTTTACAACGACAAAAAGGGCCTTATAAAGATTCCTCAAGTTGGAGGTTTGTTGGTGGAAGACGACGTCGAGATCGGTGCCCTGACGAGCATAGACAGGGGAACAGTCGGGGATACCCATATAGGTTCAGGCACCAAGATAGGAGACAGCGTCCATATAGGTCATAACGCAAAAATAGGCTCAAACTGCATAATAGTAGCCATGACCGGAATCGCCGGAAGCGCGGTAATAGAAGATAACGTGATTATGGCCGCCCAAAGCGGTGTCAAGGATCACGTAAAGGTAGGGAGAGGGACGATAGTGGCGGCCAAATCGGGGGTGACCAAGGACATTCCTCCGGGAATGATGGTCTCCGGTTTTCCGGCGAGAGACCACAGGGAAGAATTAAAGATTCAGGCGTTAATGCAGAAGTTGCCCGAAATATACGAAAGGCTCGTACACCTGGAACAAAAATTAGGAGCGAAAGATTGCGATGGCAAAAAGAACGACCCTTCGAAGAACAATAGAAGTTAAGGGCAAGGGGCTTCACAGCGGAAGGGAGAGCGCTATTACCTTGATTCCCTCCTATCGGGAAAGTGGTATAATGATCTGCGCTTCGAAGGGGAAAAATCTTTATCCCATCGGAGATTGTGAGCTTTTCTCGCCCGGCAGGTCTACCTGTCTTGTTTTGCCCGATGGCGAGATAATTTATACCGTGGAACATCTTCTGGCATCCCTTTATGGTATGGGTGTTGATGATGCAGTTGTAGTCGTAGAGGGAGGAGAAGTCCCCATATTTGACGGCAGCGCTTTGCCATGGGCGGAGCGCATAAAAGATGCCGGTCTGGCGGAGAAGGATGACGGCGAAGAAGAGCCCATAAACTTGTCATCTCCCCTGCTTGTGGAAGACGACGAGGCTGGGGCGTGGGTTGCTTGTTTTCCCTCCGATGTTCTAAAAGTGAGCTATATAATATCCTTTGATAACGACTTCATAGGGACGCAGGTCTTTTCTTCAGTCGTAACGGAGGAGACTTTCCTTAAAGATTTTGCTCCTGCCAGGACTTTCGTCAGGCTTGAAGATGTGGATGAGCTAAAAAAGCAGGGTTTGGCCTTAGGCGGTAGCCTGGACAATGCATTGGTGTTTGATGATAAGGGATTGGTAAACGATACTTTCTTGCGCTTTGAAAACGAATGCGTCAGGCACAAGGCGGTGGATCTGCTGGGGGATCTGTCTTTAGTGGGCAAGTTACTTTGCGCTCACGTCGTCGGGTTTAAGGCTGGCCACAGGCTGCATTTGCGGATGGTGGAACGTTTAAAACGGTTGTGCAGAGGTGATATGAGTTGACGATTGACGAGGATAAAATTGTTGATATTGATATCCATAAAATAATGAAGTGCCTTCCCCATCGCTATCCCTTTTTGCTTGTAGACAGGATTTTGGAGCTCGGCGAAGGGAAAATAGTAGGGCTAAAAAATGTCACCATCAACGAGCCCTTCTTTCAGGGACATTTCCCCGATGAGCCTGTCATGCCGGGCGTGCTTGTCTTGGAGGCCATGGGTCAGGTCGCTGCCATGATGATAGTGCTCCGTCCGGACATGCAGGGGATGGTCACCTATTTGACGGGAGTGGATAAGGCCAGGTTCCGCAGGCCCGTATGTCCTGGCGATCAGTTGATCACGGAAGCGCTGGTGTGTAAGTTAAGAGGGCGCGTTGGACAGGTTAAGGCCACAGCCAGGGTTAATGACGAAATGGCAGCCGAGGCGACGTTTAGCTTCGTGGTGGCCAAGAATTTATTACAGAAGGGGTAACTATGACGGTGACAATACATCCGACGGCAATAGTCTCTTCCGAAGCGGAGTTGGGGGAAGGGGTGGTGATTGGGCCCTATAGCATTATAGAGCCCAATGTTCGTATAGGGAGAAATACATACATTGGATCCTATGTCAGGATTCTAAGCAACGTCGAAATAGGTAGCGACTGCAGGATATACGAAAACACCATACTTGGCGGCGAACCTCAGGATCACTCCTTCAAAGGCGAGATGACTAAGGTCATCATCGGCGATCGAACGATTATAAGAGAAAACGTTACCGTGCATCGTGCCACGGGAAAGAACAATGTGACGCGAATAGGTGACGACGTATTTTTGATGGAAGGCGTCCATGTCGGGCATAACGTTAAAATAGGAAACCAAGTTACGGTGGCAAATAAAAGCGGACTTGCAGGGCATTGCGAAGTCGAAGATAACGCCAATTTGGGCGGAATGGTAGGTGTTCATCAGTTCGTAAAGATTGGTAAGTTGTGCATGGTTGGAGGCTTGTCAAAGGTCGTGAAGGATATTCCTCCCTTTACCATGGCAGACGGACGCCCGGCGAGGCTTTATGGGATAAACAGGATTGGCTTGCAGAGGGCCGGTTTCAATTCGACCCAGAGGGATCACGTAAAGAAAATATATAAAAGGCTTTACCATAACGGTCTTCCCTTACGGCAGGCGCTGGATTTGATTCGCAACGAAGACGTCGAAGACCCTATAGTGAGGGAAATCGTGAGCTTCTTAGAGAAATCGCGCAGAGGATTGGCGCCCTGGCCGAGAGTACGTCCTACGTGGGAGATGTCGAATGATGAAGATTAAGCTTTTGGCCATGGACGTGGATGGTACCTTGACCGATGGATCGGTATATATGGATGGAGAAGGACACGAATTCAAGCGCTTCGATATCCAGGATGGGATGGGTATTGCTCTCTTAAGGCGCGAGGGCATAGAAATAGCTTTAATAAGCGGCCGTTTTTCAGCGTCGACGGATCAGCGGGCCAAGGATCTAGGGATTTCTTTGGTCTTTAACGGCGTAAGGGATAAATTAGGCACCTTGAAGTCCTTAACCGAAAAATTGGGCTTGAGAGATGAGGAGGTAGCCTATATAGGCGACGACGTAAACGACATAGACTGTATCAAGTGGGCAGGCCTTGGCATTGCCGTTGCTAACGCGAGGCCTGAAGTCCTGGAAGCGGCCGGCTATATTACCAGGTCTTCTGGCGGCATGGGAGCTGTGAGGGAAGTGGCCGATTTATTGCTGAAAGAAGGAGTGTAGTTAGAGGTTATGGCTGAATTTCGCCTGAAATTTAGGTTATTGGATAAATTCATAATAACCGAATTTTATCCTACTTTCGTTTTTGGAGTAATGGTCTTTACCGTGCTTTTGGTTGCCGGCGACTTGCTTTTTGATATCGCCGATTTGCTCATCCAAAGCAGGGTTCCCTTCAGCATAGTAATCAGGCTTTTCGTATACCGCCTGCCCGGCGTGATAGTTCTCACCTTGCCTATGGCGGCTTTGCTTGCCACGATACTGAGCTTCGGAAAGCTGGCAACGCAATCGGAGCTCACAGCCCTCAGGGCTTCGGGGATTAGTTTTTATCGCATACTGCGCCCTGTATTCCTTGCAAGTATTTTAATTGGCGGCTTTGCCCTCCTTCTCAACGAAACCTTGGTGCCTTTGGCCGATAGGGCTGCCGATAATATAATGCGATACGAAGTTGCCAGGCAGAAACCATCCCTGCTCAAGGAGCAGATGTTTTTAAAGGAGGAGAGGGATGGCGCTCTGTCGAGAGTGATCTATATAGGCAAGCTGTTTCCCCAGGAGGGCAACATGGATGACGTCCTCATCCAGGAGTTTGAGTCGGGAGAAATTACCCGCATCTTGACGGCCAAAAACGGAGACTGGAAGGAGGGCCAATGGTGGCTTTACAACGGTCAGGTTTTTAATGTCACCAAGGAAGGATTCGTAGAGCCGCTTTTCAGTTTTGAAAAACAACAGCTGTCTCTGCCCCTGTCGCCTTCTCAAGTTGTAACGAGTTCGCAGGATCCGAAAAAAATGAGCGCCTTTGAACTGTATAACTATATAAAACTCATGAATGTACAGGGTTCTGACGTGAATTCGCTGTGGGTGCTGTTACACCTTAGGTTGGCTGTGCCCTGGGCAAGCGTGGTGCTGGCTTTGGTGGGAGCGTCCGTAGGAGCCGGAACAAGGAGGTCGGGCTCAGGAATGGGCATAGGGGTTTCTATCTTATTGGTTTTTGCCTACTATGTGTTCATGTCTTTCTGCCGTTCTCTGGGTCAGGGCGGTTATATTCCTCCCTTGTTGGCTGCCTGGATGCCCAACTTGATTTTCCTTGTGTGTGGCGCCTTTATGGTTAAAGGGGCTAACAGGTGAAGACGATGGACTGTAAAACTATAGCTCTTATAGCTGGAGACGGACAACTGCCATTGGAGATTGCCCGCCGCCTTACCTGCAAAGGCTGCCCCCCTGTCGTATATTCTTTTGGGGAACATGCGGGGCGTCTTTCCAAGTATGCCTTGGAGTTGGTGAGGTTATCGGGGTTAAGCCTCGGCTTTTTGTTCGACGATATGAGATCTAGGGGTATTAAAGAAATAATAATGGCCGGGGTCGTTCCCAAAACGCTGATGTACCATCAGGGGCTACAGGATTCGAAGCTAAGGCAGCTGCTTAAAAAATTGCATTCCAGAGACGATCACAATCTTTTGGCCAATATCGTCTCCGCCTTCGAGGTCAGCGGTTTTCTCGTCGTCGGGTATAGGGATCTCATATCTGACTGGTTGGCGACGGAAGGGCACATAGCAGGCAGATATGTTACGGAGGAGGAGTTGGATGACGTAAATTACGGCAGGAAAGTCGCAAAAGTGCTTCTTCCCCTGTCGTTCGGCCAAACCCTGGTGATCCACAAAAGAGCTGTTGTTGCCGTAGAGGCCATGGAAGGGACGGACGCCATGCTGCTTCGAGCCGGCAGTTTGACAAGGGGCGGAATAGTTCTTAAAATGATGCGTCCCGATCAGGACGAACGTTACGATTTGCCCACCGTGGGCATAAAAACCTTGCAGAACATGTCGAATGCAGGGCTCAAGTGTTTGGCAATCGAAGCGGACAGGACGATTATCATCGAACCCGATGAGTTCAAACGTTACGCAGAAAGCTTCGATATCGCGGTTTTGGGGGTTAGGCATTGAGTCTTTTTTTAAGTTGCGGCGAAGCCTCCGGAGACCATTATGCCGGGAGGCTTATAGAGGCCGTTAAAAGCAAAGTTGCCCCTGTCTGGGGTATGTTTGGCCCCGAAGGAACGATGGCTGGAGGCCATGCCCTGTGGGGTCTGGAGGAACTCCAGGTAATGGGCATCTCGGAAGCCTTTAAGGAGATTCCTAGGCTCATGCGTTTAAAAAACGCAATGGTCGATAGGGTCTTGAGTGAAATGCCTTCATGCGTGGTAGTTATAGATAGCCCTGATTATCATATCCCCCTGATTAAGGCCTTGAGGAAGAGGGGGTACGCTAAGCCCGTATTTTATGTCTCGCCTCCCACTGCCTGGGCCTGGCGAAGGGGCAGAGCCTCTGCGTTGAGGGATTTAAAGGTCATTTGTCTTCCCCTCTTCGAGATGGAACACCTTTTTTATAAACAAAGGGGCGTGGAAAGTCATTGGACAGGCCATCCCCTCCTCGACGACCTGTCGGGCTACGTTCCAGAGGAAAGGGTGTTGAAAAATACTGACGCTTCGCCCATAGCGGCACTTTTGCCGGGAAGCAGGTCAAGCGAAACGAGGCGTCTTGCTCCTGTTTTAAAGGATGCCGGTTTAATGCTTCAAGAGACGGGATATCATCCGGTGATTTCCATAGCGAAAAACCTATCCGCTAGAGACAGGGAAATGATAAAAAGCATATGCCATCCCCTGACTTTCTTTGAGGGCAAAGGGGTGGATTTAATTTTCCAATCCCAACTTGTTGTCGGAGCTTGCGGCACTGCTGCGGTAGAAGCGATGATGTTCGATAAGTTCATGGTGGTCCTATATAAGGCGTCGCTTTTGAGTTATATAGTTTTTAAGGTCATGGTTAAGACAAAGTGGGTATCCATGCCAAACGTTTTGCTCCGGCGGGAGGTATATCCGGAATTGTTGCAGGGCAAAGCAAATGTAGGTGCGATAAAAAGGGCGATATGCATGTACCTGGAAAATTCCGCAAAAATACATAAGGATTTGCTAGAAGCGAAAAATAAAATGGGAAGAAGGGGAGCTTATCGGCTCTGGGCCGATGTCATTCTCGAAAGGGTAGGAAGATGAAGTACGTATATATACTCAGCAACGGACCTGGAGAGCTGTGGGATTGGGCCAGACCTGTGGCATATGAATTGGTAAAAAACGAAATTAAGCCCCTTCTTTGGTTGTTGCCCTGTCAGTACGCTTCGGGTATGGAGCGCGCTTGCGCCGAGTTAATTCCCTTTCATGACGTTATAGGTCCCTACAATTGGGCGAAGACCTTTGCCGAGATGAGGAAGGCGAAGGACGTGGGCCTGGTAATGCAGTTAGGCGGTGACCTAATATTTGGAAGGTTTTTGTCTAAGACCTCAGGGGCCAAGCTTTTTTGTTATACCTACGGTAAGAAAAGAGGTTTGCCAAAATGTTCTAAGGTGTTCACCGCCTACGAGGTAATGGCAAGGAGCATCAAGGGCGATGGAGTATGCCCCCATGTCATCGGAGACTTGGTCGCCGATTCTTTGAAGTTAAATTCCGTGCCGTTTGGCGGGGATGAATTGTCGCCCAAGGGATCGTCATCCTCAAGAAGGGTGGCCTTTTTCCCCGGAAGCAGATTCTCCATAAGAAGGAAAGCGTTGCCTTTCCTGCATGAGGTTTACTTGTACCTTAAGTCCGTCATGGACGTGGAAGTAGTGACGTTGCTTTCGCCCTTTTCATTGAACGATGAAGTGTATGCTTGGAAGGAAGCGGGGTTAAACCCAAGAAGACAGCCCGCATCTACAGTATTGAAAGGCGTAGATTTGGCATTGACGCAACCGGGCACTAATACTCTGGAGCTTCTTTATTTGAAAGTCCCCACATTGGTGGCCGTTCCGTACGCATTTTTGAGCGATATACCCTTTAGCGGTTTTAAGGGGGCACTGCTTCGCTTGCCTTGGATCAAAGGCAGGGTTTTTGATCTTTTATCGAGAAAGAGAGGCATGCTTTCCTGGCCCAACAAGATACTGGGAAGAGAATTAATGCCCGAGCTGGTCGGAGATTTTACGCCAAAGCAGATTGCAGAGGCCATGGCTCGTTTTTTAAAGGACGACACCTGGCTTAAAGAAACTTCTGCATATATGGACAGATTTTCGCCCGCGAAGGGGGCTTCTAAAAAAATGGTCGAGGAGATAAAACAATGTCTCGTTTGAAGGATAAATTTTTGAACGTTGCTTCTGGAAATACCTATATGCGCTTGGTGCGATACTTAAGGCCATACCTTGGGAGACTGTTTGCTGCCATAGCGTGCATGACCTTATCTTCCGTTATGGCTGTGCTGCCTCCTTGGCTGTTGAAGAACATCGTCGATGACGTCTTGATACAAAAAGACCTCTTTATGCTAAACTTTCTTGCCTTGGGGATAGTATTAATCTACCTTTGCAAGGCAGTCTTTTCTTACGGGCAGACCTATCTGATGAACTGGGTAGGGCAGAAGGTGATAATGGATATTAGGGTCCAACTTTACGACCACATGCAGAAGATGTCCTTTCGCTATCTCTACAAGTCGCGGATCGGCGATTTGATTTCCAGGATTACCAATGACGTTATGATACTCCAAAATTTGGTAACTAACGTTATTATCGATTTGGTCGTTCAGAGCATAACCTTCGTTGCCGTGATAATATTTTTACTCATTTTGAATTGGCGACTTGCAGTGATTACCTTTGTAGTCCTGCCCATCACGGCCTATGTTTTAAACGTGGCCTCGAAGAAGTTGCGCCTGGTAGGTTACGAGATACAGGAAGAGCTGGGTAGAGTGGTTGCCATAGCCCAGGAAGCGCTCTCTGCGATAAGGATAGTCAGATCCTTCGCCACTGAAGACGAGGAGCTGGATAAGTTTAAGGGGCAAAATAAATCGAACTTCAGGGCGCTCATGCATGGCATGCAAATACATGCCTTTTTGGAAGGAGCTGTCGAGGTCATATTGATAGGAGCCCTTGCCCTGATTTTATGGATCGGCGGAAGGGACGTAGTGGCGGGAAGGGCCACGCCGGGTGAGCTGATTGCCTTCATCGGTTATCTTGGCCTGTTAGTGCAGCCCGTCAGAGTGTTGAGCAAAGTGGTCTCGGGAGTGCAGAGGGGTCTGGCGGCCGCCGACAGGATATTTGAAGTCCTAAATGTTTCGACGGAGGTACGCCCCCCCAGGTCGCCTATCGTATTAAAGGATGTCAAGGGCATGATCGATTTTGAGGATATCTATTTTGCCTACGAGGATAAAAATTGGATTTTAAGGGGCATAAATCTTCACATCTGCCCGGGGGAGAAAGTGGCGATCGTGGGTCATACGGGGGCCGGGAAGTCCACCTTGGTCGACCTGATACCCAGGTTTTACGATCCAAATCAGGGATGCGTCAGGATAGATGGTCATGATGTAAGACAGCTTGATTTGAAGACCCTTAGAAGGCACATTGGAATAGTACCGCAAGATCCCGTTCTACTTAAAGGTTCCATAGCCTACAACATTGCTTACGGATGCCCCTGGGCCTCCCGCGAAGACATCGTGGAGGCGGCGGACAGGGCAGGTATACTCGACTTCGTCAAGAGCTTGCCAAGGGGCTTCGATACCGAGGTTGGAGAGCGGGGGGTCACTTTAAGTGGCGGGCAACGTCAGCGCATCGCTATTGCGAGGGCCATCGTGAGAAATCCCAGAATACTCATAATGGATGAAGCGACATCTTCTTTGGATGCCGCTATGGAACAGCATATTCATGAATCCATGCAAAGGGCTATGGAGGGGAGGACTTCTCTGATCATTGCACACAGGCTCTCTACGGTCAGAAACGCAGATCGCATCATAGTGTTGGAGAAAGGCGAAATCGTCGAAGAAGGCGACCACGGTACCCTGCTCAAACGGGAAGGAGTGTACGCAAATCTCTACTCTCTCCAAATGGGTGAAAAATCCAGAGCTTAATTGATCCTCAGGAAGCCATTATTTCTCCTGCAATGTTAACCGCATGGTCTCCTATTCTCTCCAGGTGGCTTAGCATGTCAAGAAATACGACGCCCGAGGCGGGATAGCATATTCCTTGGTTTAATCTCTTTATGTGTCTTGCTCGGAGCGTTCGTTCCAAATCATCGAGTATGTCGTCCATGGCAATGATGCTGGCTGCCTTTTGTTTGTCGTCCTTCTCGAGGGCTTCGACCACTGTTTTCACGGATTCGACAGCTTTGTTCATCATCTCGTCCAGCTCTTCTACCGCCTGTTGCGAAAAGGGGAGGTTGTGTTTCTCGCGATAGTCGGCGAGCTCTGCTATGGCTGTGGCGTGATCGCCGATCCGTTCCAGGTCGGCGGATATGCTTATTGCAGAAGTTAGAATTTTTGCTTGCGCACTGTTAACATCCTGTTGAAATATCTTCGCGACGTAGTAACTTATGGCCTCTTCGATCTCATCGATTACCTCCTCGATGTTGTTGAAGCGCTTTCTATCTGCTTTGGGATCTCCTCTAAATATGGCGATGGCCGTTTCCAGGTTATCGAGGCACAGGTTTGCCATTCTCGCGACTTCTTTTTGGGTCTGTACGACAGCCATGAAGGGAACGGAGACCAGCTTCGCATCCAGGTATTTTGGCCCGTGCTCTATAGTCATCTCCGATCCCTTGATGAGCTTGCATACTAAGTTGATAAATCGAGGGGCAAAGGGGAGCAATACAAGAGTGGTCGTAACGTTAAATATGGTGTGAGCGTTGGCTATTTGCCTTGCAGCATCGAACCCGGAGCGCGCAACCGCACTTTCCAGAGGCTTCAGAAAGGGCAGGAAAATCAGCACCCCAATGACGTTGAAGAGCAGGTGGGCGTAGGCCGTCCTTCTTGCGGCTAAGGAAGTATTGATGGATGCCAGCAGGGCAGTTGAAGTAGTGCCGATGTTGGCGCCAAGTACCATGGGCAGTGCAGCGCTTATGTCTACGACGTTTCTTGCGGCCAATGCTACCAAAAGGCCGGTCATCGCAGAGGAAGACTGTAATAGTGTTGTCAAAGCCGCTCCGGCAATTATGCCGATTAGGGGGTGAGTTTGTCCGATGCACAGAAAATTGACGAAGGGCGCGTAGGACTGGAGGGACGACATGGCATCGCCGGCGATGGAGAGGCCCAAAAATAATAGGCCGAATCCGAGAAAACAATCGGCCCATCCTTCTTTTATGCTCTTTCTCTTTCCCAAAAGCATCAGAGCCATTCCAAGAGCTATTGCAGGCAGGGCAGTTCTTTCGAGCTTAAAGGCTACCATTTGTGCTGTTACGGTGGTACCTATGTTGGCGCCCATTATAACTCCAATCGCCTGTTCGAGCCTCATTATTCCTGCGTTTACAAAACTTACACACATGACCGAAGTGGCGCTGGAGGATTGAATTATAGCGGTAACTATTATACCTACGATCACGCCCGAGAATCGATTCGATGTAAGCTTCTCGAGAAACCTCCTCAAGCGATCCCCCGCTATCTTTTGCAGTCCTTCCCCCATTTTTGACATTCCGTATAAAAACAGAGCTATACCGCCTAAAGCAACAAGTGCCGTTTCCAAATCAAAATCCCCCGCTTTTGAGATTTTGTTCCCTTATGTTATAGCATAATTTTGGCCTCTTGGGTGATATAATGAACGATACCTTCCGCGTTTGGCCGAGGGTTTCATGAAAAGAAAAATTTCCTATTGCACATGGTGATTAAAATGAAAGGATTTCTCAATAAATATTTGGAGTATACGAGGGGGAGGGCCAAAAACTTCCTCTTCGGCCTTATTTTTACCCCCTTGGGATACATATACAGCCTTGGGGTGGTCTTTCGCAATTTCTCCTTTGATCATGGATTCAGAAGCTCACATGAGCCCCCCCTGCCGGTTATAAGCGTCGGTAATATAACTATGGGAGGTACCAATAAGACCCCCTTCGTGGAGATGCTTGCAAGAAAATTCATGGGATTGGGGTTACGTCCAGGGATCATTACCAGAGGTTATGGCGGAAAACAAAAAGGCAAAGCTCCTGTCCTCATAATGAACGGCAAAGGGGATCGTAACGAAGTGGGCGACGAATCCCTGCTTCTTTCTTCCAGGTTGCCCGGCGTTCCCGTGTCAGTTTCGTTGGACAGGCTTGCCGCCCTGGAAAAGCTGTCATCTGAGGGTAACGTCGACATAGTTATATCCGACGATACCTTTCAACACAGGCGAATGGTACGAGATGCGGACGTTGTTTTAGTCGATGCAACCTGTCCTTTTGGCAACGGGAAGCTCTTTCCTGCCGGTATTTTGAGGGAATCGCCGGAAAACCTAAAAAGAGCCCACATTTTAGTAATAACTAAGGCCGATCAGGTTAAGGCTGAAAAGCTGGATGCCTTGATAGAAGAGGTACGTAAATATGTCCCGGACAAGCCGATTTTTACATCTAGACTGGCACTTGAAAAGTGGAAACGATGGGATGGAAGCAGGCTGATCGATGCAGAACCCTTGACTTCAGGGACTCCTGTAGTAATATTTTCTGCCATCGGAAACCCGCCAAGCTTTCGCAGCTTTGTCGAAAAGATGGGGTTGGATGTCAGGGGAGAATTGCGTTTCAGAGATCATCACCTATACTCCGGGAAAGATCTAATCGACATAAAGAACTATTGTGGCGCTTTGGGAGCTAAAGCTGCCATATGCACCGAAAAGGACGTCTATAACCTTCCAGGAGGTTTTGATATGGGCTTTCCGATCCTCATTCCAAGCGTGGTGACTGCCATGGGCGAGGAGAGAAGTTTCTTTGAAAGCCTTGTCGAGACGTTAAGACCTAAGATAGTGGTATCTTCTAACGGACATGGCGAAGATTCCATGGCCTGCATGTTGATCGAGCGGATCAAAAAGGACCTGCCTGAAGCGAAAATATATGCTTTTCCTCTGGTAGGCAAAGGCAAGCCTTTTCAGGATTCCGGCATAGAGATCTATCCCCCACCGCTTGATACTCCAAGCGGTGGGGTCATCAAATACAGCTTCCTCGAGCTCTTGAGGGACATAAGAGCAGGATTGCTCGGCCACGTCAAAAGACAGCTGGATGCCTGGGGCAGGCTGAGGGGAAAGATCAGGACCCCCCTCTGCGTTGGTGATGTATATCTTTTACTGCACGCTTTGTATGGCCAGGGAATTCCGCCCATGCTTTTGGCGACGGCCAAGACCGTCTATTTAAGAGGTCATTTCTTTATAGAGAAGTTGATCTTAAAAAAGAAGTCCAGGATAGTTTGGACGAGGGACGAGCATACGGCCCGCGAACTGAAAAAAAGCTCCGTCAATGCCGTTTACTCGGGAAATCCAATAATGGATCTGGCAAGTGATAATAATAATTGGACCTTGGAAGATCCTTGGCCTAAGGCCGAGGGATACCGGGTGCTTCTTTTGCCCGGAAGCAGACAGAACGCCTATAGAGATGTAAGGTTGTTATTAAATGCTGCAGAGTTGATAAGGGAACAAGTAAGAGCAAATTTTTTAATGGTTATAGCTCCAAGCATCGAGTGGGACAGGATGGCGTCGAGTCTTGACGGTTATTCATTGGAAAATGGATTTGTAAAAAAGGGGGAAATGGAAGTCCTCGTATCCTTTTGTCCCGTTCCGGCTGCTGCCAGAAGAGCTGACATACTGCTCGGTTTGGGTGGCACGGCCAATCAGGTGTGTGCGGGATTGGGCGTTCCCGTCGTTTCCGTCGATGACAAGGGGAAAAGGGTCCAAAAAAGGCTCTTGGGAGAGGCGGAAGTCCTCCTTAAAAGGGACCCCAAAACCCTTGCCTACGAAACAATATCGATTCTTAGGGATAGCGAAAGATACGAAGCTATGTCTTCGGCAGGAAAGTTGAGAATGGGCAAACCGGGTGCGATAGAGGAAATATCGAGATACGTCCTATTCGAGCTAGGATGGAAACATAGGCATGACCTATACTGCGCCCTGCGAAGCAGATTTCACGGTTATCACGAAACGCTAGAAAAGAAGGAGGTTAAATCAGGCGTTGAATAAAGATGTTTTAGCGGTAGTTCCAGCAAGATACGGAAGCACTCGATTGTCATGCAAGCCCCTCGTAAATATTTGCGGCAAACCTTTACTTTTCTGGGTGTTAAAGGGACTGTCGGCATGTAATGTAGACGAGATAGTAGTTGCTACAGATCATAAGGAGATTGCCGATTACGCCATAGAAGAAGGCTATGAGGCGGTGATGACCCCCTCGGATCTGCCCTCAGGAAGCAACAGGACAGCCTGTGTTGCGAGAGAAAGAGATGCCGATATAGTTTTAAATGTGCAAGTAGATGACCCTATGGTAGGTCCTGATATGATCGACCCCTTGATAGCGGTACTCGGTAAATGGGAAGAAATAGATGTTGCCCTTCTAGTGAAACGGATTGAGAAGGAAGAGGAAATTCCAAACCCCAATATCGTCAAGGTGGTATTCGACCAAAGGTGGCGTGCCCTTTACTTTAGTAGATCTCCCATTCCTTACGAGAGGAACAAGGGAGCGACGTATTATAAACATATTGGCCCTTATTGTTACAGGAAAAGTTTTCTGCTTGAATTCGATTCGTGGCCCCAGACTCCCCTGGAGAGGGTCGAGAGTTTGGAGATGTTGCGCATTTTGGAGAGGGGCTACGATATTTTGTGCCTTGAGACCGAAAGAGACACCATAGAGATAGATACACCCGATGATGTTTCAGCCTTCGAGAGATATTTAAGAGAACATGGAGATGATTTGCCTTGGTTAAGAAAATAACAATTGACGGCATGACAATAGGGGAGGGGCGGTTTGTTTTGGTTGCCGGCCCTTGCGTGCTGGAGAGCTTGGAGCTGGCTCTTGAAGTCGCCTGCGAAGTGAAGAAAATATGTGACGGTTTGGGCCTGGGTTATATATTCAAATCTTCTTTCGATAAGGCGAATCGCACTTCTATATATTCCTTTCGCGGTCCCGGGCTGGAGGTGGGTCTGCGGTGGTTGGAAGAGGTCAAAACTAAAGTGGGGGTTCCCGTCCTCACCGACATTCACGAGCCTAAGCAGGCCGATCTGGTTTCAAGCGTCGTTGACATCATTCAGATCCCCGCCTTTCTCTGCAGGCAGACCGACCTGATAATGTCGGCTGCCAAAACGGGCAAACCCCTGAACATCAAAAAGGCACAATTTTTGAGCCCCTATGATATGCGTTTTGTTCTGGAAAAGGCGAAGGAATCGGGCAACGATCAGGTTATTTTGTGCGAAAGAGGCACCACCTTCGGATATAAGCAGCTGGTAGTGGATTTTCGTTCTCTCTCCATAATGCGTTCTTTCGGTTGCCCCGTGATGTTCGATGCTACCCACAGCGTTCAGATGCCAGGCGGTCAGGGAGCCTCCAGCGGCGGGAAGAGACAGTTCGTCTTGCCTCTTTCGCGTGCCGCGGTATCGGTGGGCATAGATGCTCTTTTCATGGAGGTCCATCCCGACCCCGACAACGCTAAAAGCGATGGCCCGAACATGGTGGCTCTTTCGAATTTGAGGGGGCTTCTCGAGGAATTGATTGCCCTTGATGACTTGGTCAAAAACAAGCTGGGTTGTGTCGAGATCGAGGAGGCGTAACCGATATGGAAAAGGCGATATATAAAGACAACAGAGAGCTTACCTTGTCTCGAGAGGACGAAGAGTTGCTCGAGGTCGGCAGAAGGGTATTAAAGCAGGAAGCGAAGGAATTGGCCAATGCGTCATCGCGTCTCGGGAGGGAAATCATAGAGGCGGCGAAGTTGATATTTGATTGCAAGGGTCGCGTTGTGGTATGCGGCCTGGGAAAGTCGGGCATCATAGCCAAAAAGATTGCCGCCACCTTTGCATCTTTAGGTACGCCCTCTATCTTCCTTCATGCCACGGAAGGGGTGCACGGAGATCTGGGAATGGTATGCCGCGGCGATGTGGGGATTTTTTTGAGCAACAGCGGGCAAACCAACGAGGTGCTGGAAGTGGTTCCCTATTTTAAGCGATTCGGTATTCCCATAATAGCGATAACCGGCAACGTTTCATCTAGGCTGGGAAAAGAGGCGGATCTCGTTATTGATGCGAGTGTGGAAAGGGAGGCCGATCCCCTGGGATTGGCTCCTACCAGCAGCGCCGTGGTTCAGCTTGCCATTGGAGATGCTCTTGCAGTTATGGTCGCGGACTTGAGAAAGCTGAAAAGAGAGGATTTTGCGCTTTTTCATCCGGGAGGTTCCCTGGGAAAAAAACTCCTTTTAAAGGTAAGAGATGTCATGGGCAGTGAGGATAAGCTTCCCTCAGTATCCCATAGGGCCACGGTGAGAGAGGCTCTCTTCGAGATAACAAGCAAAGGATATGGGGCTACGGTTGTCGTGGACGACGAGGGCAAGCTGAAGGGGATATTTACAGATGGCGACCTGCGCAGATTAATAGAGGATCGAGGAGAGGTTGGCGTCCTTTCTCTTCCCATTGCAGAGGTGATGACGAAAAATCCTAAGACCATAGACGCTGACGAGCTTGCCGCCAAAGGCGTCCTTCTAATGGAAAAACATGAAGTTAGCGTCTTGGTAGTGGAAAAAGATGGATTGCCCATAGGCATGGTGCATCTACACGATATGCTCAAGGCGGGGGTGGCCTAACTGAACCTGAAGTCCTATTCTTTGTTGATCAGCCTTGCCTATCTGGGGCTTTTCCCCTATTTGAGAATACGTTATAGAGAGGGGTTTCATCAGAGAATAGGCAAGCTTGCAAAAGGGCAATTTAATAATACAAAGGACAGCCCAATTTGGGTTCACGGCGTTTCCGTAGGGGAAGTTCAGGCCGCCTTCCCTCTCATATATGAGGCCCGAAAAGGCGGCTGCTCATTTCCCATATTCTTATCAACCGTTACTTGTACGGGAAAAAAGATGGCCGAAAAGCTGCTTTCGGAGCTCGTAGACGGGCATTTTTATTTCCCCTGGGATGTGCCTTGGATTATAAGGCGTTTTCTCGATGAACTCACTCCCAGGATTTATGTGGGGCTGGAGACGGAGATATGGCCCTGTCTGCTTCATGAGTTAAAAAAAAGGGAGATACCCTCTTTTTTGGTAAACGGCAGGTTTTCGGAGCGGTCCTTCAAGAAGGCCTGCAGATCCCGCGAGTTTTGGAAAGAGACCCTCGAGTGTTTTTCCAGGATATTGGTCCGTTCCTCCGATGACGCCGATAAACTCTACTATTTGGGTGTTAGTCCGGATAAAATAAAGATCATCGGCGATGTTAAAATTGATGCCTTGCTTTTGAGGCGTGATAGGGTCGACTCCGGTGCTTTAAGGGATAAATTGCATATAAGTGAGGAAGAACAATGTCTGATAGCCGGTAGCACCCATAATGGGGAAGAAGCCGTTGTCCTCGAGGCTTTTGATTTGGTGAAGAAACAATTTCCAAAAGCCAAGCTGATATTGGTGCCCAGGCACCCTGAGAGAGCTCGTGACGTGTGCGCTTTGATCGGCGAAAAATTCGGAGTATCATTATATTCCGAATTGAAGGAAAGATGGGACATTTTGGTGATCGACGAAGTCGGTCTTTTGTTCGAGCTCTATTCTTTGGCCGATGCGGCCTTCGTCGGCGGGAGTTTGGTTCCTAAAGGAGGTCAAAACGTGCTCGAGCCGGCCTGTTTTGGTGTGCCCATAGCCTTTGGCCCCCACATGGAGGATTTTTCGATGCACGCCTCTGAGCTCGGCAAGATCGGTATTGCTCAAGTGGTGGAAGACAGCACAAGTTTGGCTCGCTTATGGCTGAGTTCCCTGAAAATGAAGATCGAAAGCAGGAAAAGAGCCGTTGAATATGCGGAGAGCTTGGGCGGAGCAGCCGGACTTGCCGTAAGAGAGATACTGGATTGTTTGAAAGGTAGAATTTAACGCATTAACAGGAGGGGTTGCTTTGTCTTTTGAGATGTTCGTTCCGGGAAAGGCGTTTTTTGGAATCGGCAGTGTTTCTAAGGTAGGGGATTTGATGGGGGATGGCATGAAAAAGGCCATTATAGTCACGGATAAGAATTTGGCGAAGCACGGTACGGCGAAAAAGGTCGAGCAAATTCTCACAGCTAGGGGGGTAGATACGGTAATTTTCGATTCGGTGGAACCTGAGCCGTCTGTCGAAACTACCGACGAAGCTGCTTCCTTGGCCAAAAAATTTGGCGCCCAGGCTGTGGTGGGTTTGGGGGGAGGAAGCTGTTTGGACGTGGCAAAGGCCGTAAGCGTCCTTTTAACGAATGAGGGGTCGGCTGCCAATTACCAGGGCTTGGGACTTGTCAAAAAGCCCGGTGTTTTAAAGGTAATGATACCTACCACGGCCGGTACCGGTTCGGAAGTGACTTTCACCGCCGTTTTGATCAGAAGAAGCGATGGTTTCAAAGGCGGCATCAACGACGAAAAATTGTTTGCCGATTACGCTATATTGGACCCCGAGCTCACGGTGACGGTACCTCCAAAAGTTACAGCCTCCTCTGGGATGGACGCCCTCATACATGCTTTGGAAGCCTATACCAGCAGGTATGCAACTTGGTTCAGCGACATGTTCGCCGAAGAAGCCCTAAGAAGAATAGGAAAATGGATCAGGGTGGCCACCTGGAATGGCAGAAACCTGGAGGCTAGAAGCCAGATGCAATACGCAGCCTATATGGCGGGATTGGCCTTAGTTCATGCGGGGGTGGGGGCCTGCCATTCCCTTTCGTATCCCTTGGGGGGGATGTTTGGAGTCGGGCATGGAGTGGCAAACGCCCTGTTAATCCCCCATGTGGTACGGGCCAATGCCTTATGCTGTCCCGAGCGTTACACTGACGTTCTGAGATGGTTGGGATATATTGACGAAGAAGCCAAAATTAATCCAAGAGATGGTGCCTTGCTTTGTGCGGAGGCCCTGGAGGAACTGCTCGAGGATTTAGAGCTGCCTACAACTTTAGAGTCTCTCGGCGTGGGCATCACAGAAAAACATTTTCCTGAGATGGCAGAAAAAGCTTTAGCAGTCAGCAGGCCAATGGAGAATAATCCAAGAGTTTTCGACAAGGATCTTTGTATCAAAATTTATGAGGAGGCGATGAAGTAATGCCGGGTTTTGAGCTGTTCGATCAGAAGGAAATAGACGCTCTGGCTGACGTAATTAAAAGAAAAGTGGTCCATAGGTATTCCTTTCAAGGTGTCAGAGAAGGGATTTACAGGGTGGCCGAATTTGAGGATGCCTTTGCTAAACGCGTTGGAGCTAAATACGCTTTGGGAGTAAGTAGCGGTTCAGCAGCTTTATACGTGGGGCTTAAGGCATTGGGGATAGGGCCGGGTGATGAAATAATAACCAGTGCCTTTACGTTCATAGCCAGCATCGAAGCCATTTTGGAGTGCGGCGCCGTCCCTGTTTTGGGCGATATAGATGAGAGCCTGAACTTGGATCCCACATCCGTGGAAAGCCTGATCACCGATAGGACTAAGGCCATAATGCCCGTACACATGTTCGGTGCTGCTGCCGATATGGATGCCTTCAGGGAAATTTGCGATCTTCACGGTCTTTACCTGATAGAAGATGCCTGTCAGGCAGTGGGGGCTACGTATAAAGGAAAAGCCTGCGGAGGTTTGGGGATGTGGGGTGCATTCAGCTTTGATCCCTATAAGGTGATTACCGTAGGCGAAGGCGGAATGATCTTCACCGACGACGAAGAGCTTTACAAGAAGATGGAGTATTATCATGACCATGGCCACATTCATAATGCAAGCATAGAAAGGGGAGCCGAGGGGAAGGCCTGTCTCGGGTTCAACTTCAGGATGAGCGAGCTCCAGGGGGCCTTGGGATTGGTTCAGCTTTCGAAGCTCGATCTCGCCATCGAATCCCAGAAAAAGAATAAGAGAAAGATATTGGAAGCCATTGGCGACGTCGAAGGGGTTTCTTTGCGGGATCTTCCCGATCGTGACGGCGAGATCGCTTCCCATCTGGTGCTGATTTTGCCCGACGGCGATGCTGCTAAGCGGTTCAAAAAAGCCTGCATTGATGCAGGAGCGGGCTGTTCTATTTTGTCCGACAACACATGGCATTACGCCAAACATTGGGTTACTCTCAGAGAGGGCAAATATTATTCCAGGACGCGATGTCCTTTCGATTGTCCCTATGCCGAGGACATGCCTCTGTATCGTCCTATCGAGTGGACTCAAACCGACGAAATTTTGACTCGGTCGGTTATGTTCCCCATCGATGTTGTCGTGGACGATGCCAGGATCGAAAGGCTTGTATCGGCCATTAACGCAGGAATAAAGGCGGCACTATAGGATTTTCTGTGGTTTGCTTAGGCGATCCGACCGTAAAAGGTCGGATCGCCTTTTCGCATTTATGCATCGACACTTTCTTCTGCTTTGACTCCTGGAAACGGAAGAGGTGAAGTCATTAGATAGGCATCCTCTCCGTCTTCGTAATAACGGGAGAGGACGCGCAATTTCTTGAATCCAAATTGCTCGTAAAGCGTTATGGCCGGACGGTTGGTAACCCTTACCTCCAGAAGTACCTTTCTGCAGGCAAGCTCTAACCCTACTTCGCCCATGGCAAGTAGTAGCTGAGAGGCCACCTTGTGGCGCCTGAACTCGGGGAGGACTGCCAGGTTCATTATTTTGAGAGCCCTCCCCTCCTGGCGGCATACGCCAAAACCGCACAGTTTTCCCCTCCATCGTGCCCCAAGGTAAAAGATGCTACTGCTTCTATATTTCAAATCGGTTTCGAAGACATCGTAGGGCCAGGGGTTGATGTGTGCCTCCTTTTCTATCGAATAAATATCGTTCAAATCATGAAAATCGCAAAACTCAATATCGACTAACAACATCTCAGAAGGACTCCAATCGTTATTCTCGAAGTTTACCTCTGTTTTTAATTATAAGCGAATTGGCAAACCTTTAAATATTACGATAGATTGTCGAAGGGGTGGAGAATAGATGACCTTGCTTATATAATCTAGGTGTAGAATATATAAAAATTTATAATTGACGCCTTCGCTACCTTTCAGCGAGTTGGCAAGAGGTGTTCGGCTTTGGATAAAGTATCTTATTTAGCCATGTTGGAGCAAAGGCACAGGCATTATTTCGATGTCTTCAAAGATTATAAAATTGAAAAAATGACCTTTGATCTATATGCGGAGTGCCATGTAAAGACGGAACGCACTGTCTTGGGTTTTCCTCTCGATTCCTATGAGAGTCACGATTACAGGATGGTTAAATGTTACGACAGGCCTCTTTTAAGGGAGATAGAAGGGCTGTGCAGTTGGGTTACATCGCACTGTGATATTTGGGTTAATCCAAGGGACGATCATATGTGCACTTTTCTCACCTTAGTGGTAATATTAAGCGAAAAGCCTACTAGCGATGTCATCAGCTTTTCAAAAAAAGTAAAACATAATCGTTATTTCAGATTCGGCCTCAGGGGTTGGTGCGAATTGAGGTTTTTACTGGTGGATTTGACGAGCGGCAGGATTTGGTGTAACGGCAGCGGCAAAGGAGTGAAAGAAGACTTTGAGGTTAAACCGGCATCGAGCGGTTTCCTTGAAAAAATACTGTTTTGGAGGTGAAGTAATATGAGTGGTGTTTTATTGCTTTTGGTTACCTTTTTGCTTTTTATTTTGGCTTACATATTTTACGGAGGGTGGCTAGCGAAGCAGTGGGGTTTGAACCCTCAAGGGAAGACCCCTGCCCATGAGCTTTACGACGGAGTTGATTATGTTCCCGCAAAGGCACCGGTGCTGCTGGGTCACCATTTTGCTTCGATAGCCGGAGCAGGTCCCATCAACGGTCCCGTTTTGGCTGCCGTCTTTGGATGGTTGCCGGTCACGCTTTGGATAGTCATCGGCAATATATTTATGGGAGCCGTTCACGATTTTGGGTCTTTAATGGCTTCCATCAGGCATAAGGGGCTGTCCATTGGCGGTATCATCGATGCAAACGTTGGTAAAGGGGCCAAAAGGCTCTTTTTGCTCTTCTCCTGGCTTACCCTGGTCCTCATCATTGCCGCCTTTGCTAATATCGTGGCAGATACCTTTGTGGCCACACCGCAGACTGCCACGGCGTCGCTTTTGTTCATACCGCTAGCCATGGTATTTGGATTTTCCATATACAGGAGAAACGCGCCCCTGCTGGTGAGCACTTTTGTTGGGCTTGCAGTGTTGGTCCTTTGCATATGGCTTGGGCTTAGTTTTCCGATCAAGCTCTCTAAAACGGCATGGTTGGTTTTGATATCCTTCTATATCATAGGTGCTTCGGTCATGCCCGTGTGGATATTGCTTCAGCCAAGGGATTACCTCAATTCCTTCCTGCTCTATGCCATGATATTGGGAGGTTTTATAGGAGTGATTTTGTATCATCCGACCATTGCCATGCCGGCAGTAACGACCTTGAAACATCCGACTCAGGGGTATCTTTTTCCTATGCTTTTTATAACGATAGCCTGTGGAGCCATCTCGGGGTTCCATTCGCTGGTGGCCTCAGGTACCACGGCAAAACAGCTGGATAAAGAGGGGGATGCAAAGGTTATAGGTTACGGCGGGATGCTCATCGAGGGAGCATTGGCGATTTTGGCGACACTTTCGGCCGTCTACCTCACGACGGATGGTTATGCTACGCTGTTGAAGGGCGGTCCCGTAAACGTATTTTCAACGGGCCTGGCTACTTTCATGACCAGTTTCGGCATTGAGGCTACGGCAGGAAAAACCTTCGTGGCATTGGCCGTGTCGGCCTTTGCCCTGACCACCCTGGATACCGCTGCCCGCCTTGGCAGGTTTGCTTTCCAGGAGTTTTTCCAGGAGACTACAACGGCCGAAGCCGGCAGTAGCAGCAGTTCTTCTTCCTCAATGTCCTTTTTGGCGAACAGATACGTAGCTTCCGTTATAACCATAGGCATCTCGATTTATCTTGCCTTCACAAGTTGGAGAGTTATTTGGCCCATGTTCGGATCGGCAAACCAGCTTTTAGCTGCTGTAGCCTTGCTGGCAGTAGCTACATGGCTGGCGAACAAGGGTATGAATAATAAGATGTTGATCGCCCCAATGATCTTTATGTTTATCGTTACCCTGACGGCCCTGGTCTTTTTAATCCAATCCAACATTGCAAAGGGTAATTTCATATTAGTATTCTTTGCTGGGTTGCTTTTCGTCCTGGCAATCCTTCTGATCGTATTGAGCTATAACGTGCTTTCGAGGAAGAGAAAAAGACAGGAAGCGTAGAAAATAAAAGGCAAATGGAGGGGTCGAAGGGATGGCTTCGAGGTCTTCCTTCGGCCCCTTCATTTATCGGCCCGGTTCTTAAGGGAGGTGAAAGGTGATGTTCGAAAAAGCCTCGGCGTTTTTGAAGGATTTCTTTGCCACTTTGTTGCGGCCCATCGACAGAACTCACCCTATGGTCATGAAAGAGGCATATGCAGCTAATGATGCCTTCATGCTACTTCTATTCGGAGATCTCCTGGGTATACCCAACCCTGCATCCTATTACACCCTAGAATTATTGCCCTATTTGGCTGACGAAATAGAGGGCTGGCAACAGCGGATGGCGATCAAGGGAACGGTGCTCGAGGAGAAGGCCGCTCAATTCGATTTCTGATGTTAATCGTTCGCTCCGTGTGAGCGATATGGATTATACCAAGCAACTGGAAGGGTGTGAATTTTATTGAATATGGCTGCCTTATTCGACAAAAAATATGTTTTCTTTGGCGGCAAGGGCGGCACCGGTAAGACTACCTGTGCCGCTGCCTTTTCTCTTAAAGCCTCGGAGATGAAAAAAAAGGTTTTGCTCGTTTCGACAGACCCGGCCCATTCCTTGTCGGACATCTACGACACATCCATCGGTCCTAAGGGAGCACAACTTTCGGATAACCTGTTTGCCATCGAAATCGACCCGGAAGTAGAGGCTAAAAAGTACATAGAAGGCATAAAACGACAACTTTCTGGCGTCGTAAGCAATGTTGTCATAGAGGCACTTCAAAAACAAATTGATGCTGCATACATGTCCCCAGGCTCCGAGGAGGCTGCGATTTTCGATAAATTCATTGAGATAATGGAAAGTTCGGAGAAAAAATTTGACCTGGTGGTCTTCGATACCGCGCCGACAGGACATACTCTAAGGCTTTTGTCTTTGCCCAAGCTTTTAGGGCTATGGATCAATAGCCTGATCGAAAAGAGGAAAAATGCCGTAAAGCTTTTGGAAAAAGCCTCGGGGGTTAAAAACGATGATCCTGTTTTGCGAATACTTCAAAATAGGAAGAACATGTTTGAAAAGGCTTGGAATATTTTAAGCGATTTCCGGCAGACGGCTTTTGTGTTCGTATTGACGCCGGAGAGGTTGCCCATCTTCGAGACGGAAAGGGCCATGCAGTATCTGGAGCATTCGGGCATAAAAGTCGCAGGTGTTGTCGTAAATGGCGTTATACCCCAAGCGGCGGAGGGCGCCTTTATGAATAAGCGCAGGGAGGTCCAAAACAGGTATATAAGGGAAATCCACGGGAAATTTAAAGAAAAGGTATTGGCGGAAATCGATTTGCTCGATGAAGACATCTGGGGAATCGACAATCTAAGACGAATTGCCGAAATGTTGTGATAACATAAAAGCAGTAGGGGTATTCTAATACCCCTACTGCTTTTATGTTAAAACCGAATTCACTTGAAAGGGCTCTAACGTACGCTGAAGGTCTTACTGCTCCAAGGCTTGCCTTTAAGCGGTTCCCCTTCTACCAATTCCACAAAGCGAGAGTAACATTTCGGACACTTCATTACTGGGGGGACGTCTTCTGTCTCAAATTCATGTTTACAAACGAGGCAACGAAATTTTCTCATGATGACACCTCCCATCTTACCTTTGCCTATATTATACATGACTTCGAGAATTTATGTTTTACAAAAAAAGAGAAAATATCACCACTAAGAGCAGGGAAGGTATCATATTAAATACCTTGAAGTGTTTTAAATGAAGCAGGGAAAAACCTAACCCCAAAAGCAGCACTCCACCTACTGCCGTTATTTCGTCTATCAAAGCGTTGGATATGAAGCTGTTGAGATAAAAGGCGCCAAGCGTTAAACCTCCCTGATATAACAGTAGTGGTATGGCAGAAAAGAGGACTCCAATCCCTAAAGTAGATGCCAACGCTATGGAGGACACCAAGTCCATCATGGATTTTACCAAGAGCAGGTTGGGCGGTTTCCCCACGCCCTCTTCAAAGGCTCCCAAGATTGCCATCGATCCCATGCAGAAGAGCAGGAAGGCCGTTAAAAAACCTTCCACCAGATGATCTCCTCCGAATTGCCAACCCCTTTCTATCATCCTGGTCCTAAGACCCTTCAGCCCGTTTTGTAACCTATCCTCCAATTCCAAAGCCTCTCCCAGTATTGCTCCAAGAAGCAGGCTCAATATCATTATTAGGACATTTTTGCTCTGCAAAGTCATCTGTATCCCCAGGGCCAATACAGAGAGCCCGATGACTTGAAATGCTACCATTGTGATGCGCTCGGGCAACCTTTTTTTGATAATTAATCCTATTAAGCTGCCCGCAATAACAGCCAAGGCGTTTATGACAGAACCAGCCGCAGGAATGGCGCTGATGAAGTCGAACATTTAAAAGCCTCCTCTTGTTCGAAAGATACATGCAAAAAATTTTACATGGAAGACGTAATTTATTCTATACTCAACAATAATCCCCAGAAAATCCCCTATTCAGCGATGGCAAAGACCGTATCATGAAGCGATTGAGCTTTGGTGATCACAAAAGCTCAATCCTTCGATCGCAGAGGCAGAAATAGGGCTCGAAGTTTTTGAAGTTATGTTTACCACGTGATTTTGAAGTCCTTCTTCAGGCTTAAAGTTTTTGCTATATTATCGGCGTTCTCGCCTTGGGCGAGCTGTGTAAATATTCCGATCGTCCTTTGAACCTTCTCCTGTTCGAATATGCCCTTTGATTGAGCGAACGTTATGGCCAAAGGAATGATCTGTTCGTAAACTTTAGGCATAGGTGCGAAGGATAATCCCTTTTGCGATAGGATAATAGTGAAAACGCATGGCAATGCTTGTTCCTCTGCTAAGGGGTCGTAGGAGGGAAAAAGAAAGACGCCCTCGGGCAAAGGGAGCTTAGAGACGATCCTGGTCCAGTCGTTATTTATCGTTTTGCCGCTTGCTACCTCTATTATTCGCTCATTGGGAAGATAGGCTATCCATAGCTGCATCGTTTCATTGGAGCAGTCTCCTTTAACGAAGTGCAGCCTCCACAAATATCTTGGAGATTCCCCCTTATTTTTCAAGGTGAAAATCTCATGGCGAGATAAGAGATAGCCCTCTATAGTTTTAATTGGGTAGGAACCGGCCGGTGTGCCAAGATGAGCTTGAGCGATTACGCCGTTTTTAACGTCAGCAACTAAATAAAGAGGACACTTTTTTGCGGTCGTAACGGTAAGTGCCCAAGCACCAGTTTCGGCCAAAGGCATGAACAGGAAGTAAAAGACAACGAAAATAGAAAGAAGTGTTTTTTTCACCGGCAAAATCTCCCTTCGTATTAGAGGTTCGTTATTTTAACGATCTCGGATATATTTATGTTTCTATAAAGATCTTCTACGGTAACCCCCAGCAAAGGATGCTTCCATTTGGGACATATTTGAAATAACGGTACTATTATGAAAGGTCTTTCTTGGAGACGCGGATGGGGTATCGCCAATTCGTCGTCTCTATAGATCAAATTGTCCATAAATAAAATATCAAGATCTATTTCCCTTGGCCCCCATCGCATCCGTCGCTTCCTTCCCATCTTTAACTCTATGCTTTTAAGAAGTCGTAGAATTTTCTTCGGCTCCATGTCGCTTTCAGCCAGAAGGCATGCATTTAAAAAATATGGTTGCTCCTTTACGCCAAAAGGGGGCGTTTCGAAGACATCGCTTTGTTTTTTTACTATAAAACCAGCGTTTTTAAGCAGCTGTACCGCCGTTCGCAGGTTGTTCAAACGATCTCCCATGTTGCTGCCAAGGCCGATTCCTACCACTTCCATGTCCATCAGGCCCTTTGAATGGCGCTTATCATGGTAACGACTTGTTTGTTTTCCAGCACATCGTGAACTCTAAGAATCTCTACGCCATTTAAAGCACAATATGCTGAAATAGCCAAAGTGCCGTAGAGCGCCTCCTCCGGCCCCTTGCATCCCAATACTTTACTAATGGTTCCCTTTCTCGAATGCCCTATTAAAATTGGTCTTCCCAGAGACCTGAACTCCCTGATGTTTTTCAATATGCATAGATTATCCTCGTTTCTTTTACCGAACCCCAACCCGGGATCCAGGACGATCTGTTCTCTTTTTATCCCAGATTTTGCAGCCAATGCCATCTTATCCTCAAGAAATTCCTTTATTTCTCCTATTACGTCGTCATATCTCGGGTCTTTTTGCATGTCCTTCGGCGTGCCCTTTATGTGCATTATTATTACGGGAACCCCAAGACGGGCAATTGTATCCGCCATGTTGGAATCAAAGGATAGTCCCGATATGTCATTTATTATATCAGCTCCTGCCTCGACGGCGGCCTCGGCTACTGCAGCTTTATAGGTGTCGACGGATATCACTGCCTCGGGAAAGTTTTTTCTTAAGGATTCTACGCCGGGGATCAACCTTCTCATTTCCTCTTCGAGGGACAGAGGTTCGGCTCCAGGGCGGGTCGATTCTGCTCCGATGTCTAAAATGTCTGCTCCGTCTTCTATCATTTTCTCCGCCCTTTGAAGTAGGGTCTCTTTATCGTCTCCTATCCTGCTTTGGGGGTAAAAAGAATCGAAAGTCAAATTTAAGATGCCCATAATCATGGGTCTTTCCCCCAGGTTCAACTTGCGGTTTCCCGGTAGCATTAAAGTTTCCACGATTTTGACCTCCCTGCTGTGTATTTTTTATAGAAGGTTTACACCCATTCGCTCGTAAAGTTTTCTAAATGTTTCGTTTGATTGAGCAGGGTTAGGCAATAGCCTCTAGCTTCGTCGTGTACGATTATACTGTATGAAGCTGTATCGACGTGTATCCGCCAAAAATAGGGATCGGATATTTGAATGCATGCTGCTATCAAAGGTTTAAGTACGGCACGATGGCTGACGATTAATAAAGTCTTTTCTCTGTGCTTTTGTACCAAAAATTCCAAAGTGGAGAAAGCTCTCTTTTGTACGTCCGAAATGCTTTCGGCATTCGGAAGTTTGAGGCGTTCCGGAGATTTTATCCACAGGCTCCATTCTTCTGGGTATTCCTGCATTATCTCCTTCTTTTTTCTCCCTTCCCAGGGGCCAAGAGATATATTGGTAAAGCCCTGCAGTGCCGTCACGGGGATATTGCCCATTCTTTGGGAAATTATTTGAGCGGTTTCTGCGGATCTTTTCAGGGGGCTTGTGAATATGAAGTCCACCCTTTCCAAATTTGCGATCTCCTCTGCCAAAGATTGGGCTTGTCTGACTCCATTTTTGTTTAAAGGAAAGTCGCTTCGCCCTCTGAATAAACCCTCTACATTTCCTTCACATTCTCCGTGTCGGACGAGTATAATTTTGGTTGTTTCAGCCGGATCTGCCATTCTATCATCCTCCAGGGTACGGGTCTTCGTTTAGATAATTTTACACCTAAATTCAGCCAAAACGCAGGTTAGGGATGTCGTAAAACTTGCGCAATTCATCGGGGCTGCCCAAAGAGAGCTTTATTTGACCTGTCTTGACAATTGGCATATAAAGTTGCTAATCTATCTTGCGGACAATTAGCACTTAAAGGGTGTAAGTGCTAATTCGGTTCCCGGCTCCGGGGGGTGATAAGATGTTGACGGAGCGACAGTTGGAAATATTGTATTCTGTAGTTCACGAATATATACGGACAGGAGAGCCCGTAGGCTCGAGGACTATATCTAAAAAATACCTTACCAATAGAAGCGCTGCGACAATCCGCAACGAAATGGCAGATTTGGAGGAAGCGGGATTTTTACACCAGCCTTATACATCGGCGGGACGTGTGCCGACGTCTAAGGCCTATAGGGTATATGTGGACATGATACTTCAAAGAGATTCGCTTCAGGTTCCCGTAACTGCCCGAGAGAAACTCAGGTCTTTAAAGGAAGAGAAAAGAAGCATAGAGAACATGCTATCCTATCTGACTCAATTATTGGGCAGCATTACCCATTATATATCGCTTGCAGGCATAACTGTGCTGAACGATGCAACTTTACGCAGATTGGATCTGGTCAAAGTGGACAGTCATCACGTGCTCCTCGTTATAATACTCGAAGGCGGGCTCGTGCATCACGACATAATCAGGACGGAGCGCGATGTCTCACAGGAAGAACTAAATGACTTGACTTCCTATCTCAATGGGGTTATAGCTGGGCGTACATGGCTTGAAGCGCGGGATCTTATTAGAGAGAGGGTTTTCCGTGAGCTGGTTCATTATGCTGAAATATGTATGCAGACCCTGGATGAGGTAGATTATGTGTTAAAAAAGTCCCGTTACAGATTTTTTACTGGTGGAACCAGCAACATACTGTTGTTGCCCGACTTCAGGGATACGGAGAAGCTGCGCTCCCTGCTAGTCCTCCTTGAAAATGAGGAGGAATTTGCAAAGATCGTCGATGCCTGTGCTACCGATGAACCTATTTCCGTTATAATTGGGGACGAAAATCCCGTCAATGCTATGAAAGATTGCTCTCTGGTCCTGGCCAGTGCCGAAAGCGGAGTTAAAAGGACGATTATAGGAGTTATAGGGCCGGTCAGGATGGACTACGAGGGGACGATTGGAGTGCTGGAGCTTCTCTGTGAACAGCTTTTAAACTAAGATTGCAAGAAGGGGGAATTGCGAGTTGTGCCGTGAAAATTCGAAGACAAAGCCCTGCGAAGAGGTTTCGCAGGAAGAGCTTTGCTGTAAAGATCAACACGATGAAATCGAAGATATCATCGATATGGCCTATGAAGGCGACTATAATGCAGAAGAGCTTATGAAGGAAAAGGCTGCCCTGGAAGGTGAGCTGGCCGATTTAAAGAGACAATACGAGGCCCTGTACAGCGAAGCGGCTAGAATAAAAGCCGACTTTTACAATTATAAAAGAAGGACGGAGTCCAATGTCGAAAGGCTAAGGAATTCGGCTCTAACCGAGATTATACTTGAGCTATTGCCCGTAGTCGATAATTTCGAACGGGCATTAAACTCTGAGGAGGACAAGGACACGCCCCTTTATAAAGGCGTTTCCTTGATCTATCGACAGCTTTTGAGCGTTATTGAAAAATTTGATATGGCTCCAATTAAAAGCATCGGGGAGGCCTTTGATCCATCTTTGCACGAAGCCGTCGCCGTAGAGGAGATATCTGATACAGAACTGGACGGAAAGATCGTCAAAGAGATTCAGCGAGGATATGTCTTAAAGGGAGAAGTCATCAGACCGGCAAAGGTTATAGTTGGCAAATTGACCGATGAAACAGAAGAAGAGGTGGGTAAGGATGAGTAAAGTCGTAGGAATTGACCTGGGAACGACTAACAGCGTAGTTGCGGTTAAAGAAGGAGATAATATAACAGTTATTCCAAGTGCCGAGGGAAGCAGGCTAACGCCTTCGGTGGTAGCTTTTACCAAGGACGGAGAGCGCCTTGTTGGTCAGTTGGCCAAAAGACAGGCGGTTATAAATCCGGAACGTACTGTTATGTCGATAAAAAGGAAAATGGGTAGCGATTATAAAGTCAAAATTGACGACAAAGAATACACTCCACAAGAGATCTCGGCCATGATCCTGCAGAAGATGAAAAAGGACGCCGAGGATTATTTGGGCGAGGAGGTGACAAAGGCAGTCATAACGGTTCCGGCTTATTTTACCGATGCCCAAAGACAGGCAACGAAGGACGCAGGCAAGATCGCCGGTCTGGAGGTTCTTCGAATAATTAACGAACCCACGGCAGCCTGTTTGGCCTACGGTATGGATAGGGGCGGAGAGTTCAAGGTGCTAGTCTTCGACCTGGGCGGAGGTACCTTTGACGTCTCCATCCTGGACGTAGGAGAGGGAGTTTATGAGGTCATGGCCACCAGCGGCGACAACCATTTGGGTGGAGATGACTGGGATCAGCGGCTGGTGGAATGGATGATCGCCGAGTTTAAGCGTAAAGAGGGTGTCGACTTAAGCAAGGACAAGATGGCCCTTCAGAGGCTTCGTGAGGCGGCGGAAAAGGCAAAGATAGAGTTGTCTTCCATGTCGGAGACGACAATATCGCTTCCTTACATCACTGCCGATCAGAATGGACCCAAACACCTGGAGCTTGAAATAACCAGGGCTAAATTCGAGGAAATGACGGCAGACTTGCTGGAAAGGGTTGTCGGTCCGGTACAAAAGGCCCTATCCGACGCTGGCCTTACTCCGGATCAGGTGGACAAAATATTGTTGGTCGGAGGTTCCACGCGCATGCCTATGGTGCAACGCAAGATAAAGGAACTTCTGGGCAAGGAGCCGACGAAGGGGATAAATCCCGACGAATGCGTGGCCATAGGCGCGGCCATTCAAGGTGCCATATTGGCGGGCGAACATAAAGACATCGTTTTAGTGGATGTAACTCCTCTGTCCTTGGGTGTCGAAACCTTGGGAGGTGTCTTTACGAAGATCATCGAAAGAAATACGGCTATTCCCGTGTCGAAGAGTCAAATATTTACTACTGCCGTGGATAACCAGACGCAGGTAGAGATACACGTTTTGCAGGGAGAAAGGCCGATGGCAGCGGATAACGTTTCTTTGGGCAGGTTCTTCCTTGACGGCATACCTCCTGCACCTCGCGGAGTGCCTCAGATAGAGGTAACATTTAACATAGACGTCAACGGCATCCTAAATGTTACGGCCAAAGATCTCGCCACAGGAAAGGCGCAGCACATTACCATTCAGTCATCCAGGCTGTCGGAGGACGAGATAGAGCGCATGCGAAGGGAAGCGGAGGCCAACGAAGAGGCCGACAGAAGAAAAAGAGAACTTGCCGATGCGAGAAACGAAGCCGATAGTGCAGTCTATAACGCCGAAAAACTGCTCAAAGAGCTGGGAGATAAAGTAACCCAAGAAGAAAAGGACAAGGTGGGGTCCAAGATAGAAGCCGTCAGACAGGCCTTAAGCAAGGATGACGTATTAGCGATCAAGTCCGCCTGCGAGGAGCTGACGAAAGATCTCAACGAGTTGGCTGTTAGGCTCTATTCCCAGGCTTCGCAGGGAAAAGCAGGAGTTGGAACAGCCGAAGAAGGCTCACAGCAGAGCGGTTCCGGTGATGGTTCGACTGTAGATGCTCAATATAAAGACCATGGGCAGGCTTAAGAGGTGACCAAAATTGGCAGGTCCCTCTAAGGGGAAGGATTATTATGAAATATTAGGCGTAGGACGGGATGCATCGCAAGAGGAGATAAAGAGGGCGTACAGAAAGCTGGTGCGTCAATACCATCCTGACGCCAATCCCGGAAATAAAGAGGCGGAGGAAAGGTTCAAGCTCATTAACGAAGCTTATGAGGTTTTGAGCGATCCGCAAAAAAAGGCCCAATATGATCAATTTGGCTTTGTGGGCGACGTGCCGCCTCAGGGCGGCGAGGGCCCCTGGGATTTTGGCGGATTTGAAGACCTTTTCGGGGACCTCTTTGGTGATTTTTTTGGAGGATTCGGGTCAAGGAGAGACGCCAGATCACCGCAAAGGGGCATGGATCTGGAGATGCCCCTTACCGTTACGTTGAGGGAGGCGGCTTTTGGTGCGTCTAAAGTGGTGTATATCCCCAGATGGGAGAACTGCAGGACCTGTGGCGGCAGTGGAGCGGCTCCCGGAACTTCTCCGGAACGTTGTCCCCACTGCGGTGGAAAGGGGCAGGTGGAGTCCAGGTCTAGGAGTCCCTTTGGAGAGTTTGTAACCGTAAGGACCTGTCCCCATTGCGGTGGTTCGGGGAAAGTCATCAAAAACCCTTGCAAGGAATGTGGTGGCCGGGGCAAGACAAGGGTCAGACATAAAGTGGAAGTTAACATTCCCCCTGGCATCGATACTGGCATGCGCCTCAGGATAAGGGGAGAGGGCGAGGAAGGCAGAAACGGCGGACCGCCGGGAGACCTCTATTTGGTGATAGAAGTGGAGGAGGATCCCGTCTTCAAGAGGCAGGGAGACGATCTCCATGTGAGGGTGGAGGTCCCCTTTCCCATAGCGGCCTTAGGAGGCAAGATATCCGTTCCCACTCTTGAAGGAGAAGAGGAGATAGAGATAAATCCAGGCACGCAGTCGGGCTCCATTAAAAGGTTGAAGGGTCTGGGCATGCCTCGACAGAGGGGCAGCGGGAGAGGTGATCTGATAGCTCACATAAACATTGCCGTTCCCCGTAATCTCACCGACAAACAAAGGGCATTAATTGAGGCCTTGGCCATGGAGATGGACGTACCAATAAAGGCCTCAGGGTTGTTCGATAAGATTAAGGGCCTTTTTGCCCAGTAACTTCTTCAAAGTGGACGATAGATTCCGTTAAAATCGACTCAAGGGGAGCGAATGCTCCCCTTGAGTTTTCGGAAAATGCACATTGATGACTACGGAGATGATATTTATGGGTAATGAATCCTTCTGGTGGTATATTATTTTACGATCTAAATCTGATTGCGAGGAACTCTTTTACTACATCGCCCAAATATCGGATAGCATGGGGGCCGAAGTTTACGAAAAACAAAATTGTATCGAGGCTAAGATATATTATCGATCCGATATAAGCATTGAAGATTGTGTTAGAAAAGTATCGTCGTTGCTGGAAGGATTTGAAGGGGTAGATATCATTGAAGTGGGTGAAGCAAGATGGCACCCCTGGCTTAAGAAGCACTTGGAGGCCTTCCCTCCACTTCCCATCGGGAAGGGTTTGGTCGTATTGGCGCCGTGGCACAAAGAAGATGCCCCACAGGGCAGAGTTCACATTTATATAGAACCTGGAACTGCCTTTGGAACGGGTTATCACGCAAGCACCCAAATTGCTCTGGAGCTTCTTGAGAGAAACTTGAAGTCGGGATGGAAAGTTTTGGATGTGGGAACAGGTTCGGGCATACTTGCCTTAGCTGCGCTCAAACTTGGGGCCTCTGAGGTCGTGGCAAGGGATGTTGATCCGGCCGTTAGGGAGGAAGTCGAAAAGAACATGATTTTAAATGACATAACCTCTGGGCTTAAGCTTGATATTGGGGATGGAGTCAAGGGATTGAAGGAGAAAGTTGATCTTATAACGGCAAATATACTATACGAGCCCTTGGTTTCTATGTTAACTTCGTTTAGTAGGTTGATCTGCGACCATGGCCTTATAATACTATCGGGCCTGCTGTTTAAGGAACGGGACTCTTTCATCGATGAAATGGCCAAGGCAGGACTTACGATGGTTGAGGAACTTTCAAAGGAGGAATGGTGGGGTGTCGTTGCCTCGCGCCAGGTTAGATAGGGCGGAAAAGATTTCCGACAATATGTGGTCCTTGGATTTTAAGGAATCCCATCATCTCGTTCACGTAAGGAGATGTCGAATTGGAGAGGAATTCGAAGGGCTACTGGAGGGAAGGAAACTTCTTCTTAAAATAGAAGGCTACGAGCAGGGGAGGGTAATAGCCAAGGAAACGGGCAAACTTCCGATATACGAGAGGTCAAGACAAATCTCGCTGTTGATAGCCCTTGTTAAAAACAATGCCTTCGAAGACATATTGAACCATGCCACGGAGTTAGGCGTTGCGGAAATTATTCCTATTCTTGCAGAACGATCCGTGGTGCAGCTTAAAGGACAATTAACGAAAAAAGATGGAAAGATGGCGCAGGATAATAGCTGAGGCCACCAAAATAAGCGGTATAGGTAATCCGCCACTTTTACACACTCCCTTGAAGGTTCTGGATTTAAGGGATGAGAGCTTACCCTCGTTGCGCCTGTTGGGCGCTTTGACCGACGATGCGAAACCGCTGGGAAGCGTCAATATCAAACAACAGGAAGATGTCGTCTTTGCCGTTGGACCCGAAGGAGACTGGACGGAAGGGGAAATGGCGTATTTTGCGAGGTTGAAATTTCTTCCCGTCTCCCTTGGTCCCAACATATTGCGTGCCAATACCGCTGCCATAGCCGGTTTGTCTTATATTATTTTATGCACAGAGGGTGTTTAGTTTGACTTTGCTAAAGGGCATCAGGGTAAAGATCAAGACATTAGGATGCAGAACGAATATCTACGAGGCAGAGGCTATCGCCGACTCCTTTCGCAGAGAGGGAGCTGTGATATCCGAAGACCTGTTCGATGTAGGTATTTTGGTAAGTTGTGCCGTGACAAAAACTGCCGAGAAAAAATGCAGACAATTTCTTCGTCAGCTGAAGAGAGAATCGCCCGATGCCCTGATCGTTTTGTGCGGTTGCTACGTGCAAGCTCTTACCGAGGAAGAGCTTGCCTCGCTAGGGGCTGATCTTTATGTGGGAAACAGGCTGAAGTCGGATCTTCCTGGGATCGTAGCCAAGATGCTTAATGATCCCATCGAGAGGCCTCTTTTTTTAAAAAAGGACGTGTTGAGCAACGACAAGTGGGATGCTTTGGAGTTATCGCGGGTTACCTTTCACACCAGGTCTTTTGTGAAGGTGCAAGACGGCTGCAATCGTTTCTGTTCTTATTGCATAGTTCCCTTTTTGAGAGGTCGTCCGACGAGCCGTAGCGTGAAGGAAGTGGCGGAAGAAGTAAAGAGGTTGGTCGACCATGGCTGTAAAGAGGTAGTGCTTACGGGGATACACCTGGGATTGTATGGATATGGATGCGATTTCGACCTTGGAGACCTGATTAATGCCTTATCTAGGATCGAAGGCTTGAGAAGGCTTCGTTTTGGTTCGATAGAGCCCCATGCTTTAAGCGACAGGCTGATCGACGTTTTGGCTGAAAGTGATATCTTTTGCCGCCACCTTCATGTCCCGCTTCAAAGCGGGGACGATAGAATCTTGAGCTTGATGCAGAGGGGCTACAGGGCCGAGGATTTTATTAACATAATTCGAAAGATAAGGCGCAAACTGGGGGACGATGTTCATATAAGCACCGATATAATAGTAGGGTTTCCTGGAGAAGACGAAGATGCCTTCCAAAACACCCTAAACCTCGTTGACGCACTGGGCATTGGAAGAGTCCATGTCTTTCCTTTTTCTCCCCGCTCCGGAACGAAGGCTTACGATATGCCCGGACGACTGGAGGGACAAACGATCAAATCGAGGGTCGTAAGGGCTACTGAAAGGGGAAGGCTGTCTTTACAGCGCTATGCTCAAAGGTGGTTAAACCGTAAGGTCGACATATTGGTCGAACATAACGACGGCGAAAAAGTTAAGGGTCTTTCCAGGCATTTTTTGGAAGTAGAATCGTCGCTGGATCAGACACCGTCGCCCTCTGTCGAGGCCTTTCAAAATGGGGGAGTCGGTTTTGAGTGCGAAGTTTGTGTATTAGAGGCAAAGCATGGTATCTTATACGGTGTCTCATCCGTCGAGAAAGATCTGTCATCTGAAAGGGGAGTTTATCGTGAATAAAGACGATTTAGCGAGCATCGTAACTAAAATTACAAATATTCCATGGAACGCTCGTAATGTAGAAAGAGTCCTGTCGGCTCTATTGGTGTCGAGTAACTTTTGGGATATCGTTTCCTTCAGTTTTGAACCGTTGCCGGCTGTGGCGGCTGTCTTGAGGACTTTGGCCGAGGAGGGTATCGTCTCCTTTTCCGAGCTTGGGGTTGAGCTGACCGATAGAGGGCGCAGGTTTATAGAAAGGGAAAAGATATCTCCCCTTCATTCTCACGCCTGTCCCCGTTGCGAAGGAAGAACAGTTGTTATAGACGAATTCAAAGAGGCCTTTGACAAGTTCGCGAAGATTCAGCTCGACAGGCCTGAAGCGATCAGAAAGTTCGATCAGGGATACGTGACGCCTGATACTACCTTCGCCCGCATAGCCCTTGCCGACAGCAGGGGCGACTTGAGGGGCAAGAAGGCTTTGGTATTGGGCGATGACGATCTCGTTGGCATAGCCCTGGGGCTTACAGGGTTGGTTGAAGATATCGTGGTCTTGGAACTAGACGAGCGCATCATAGACTTCGAGCAGGGGGTGGCATCTCAATACAGTTTGCCTCTAAAGGCGTTAAAACATGACTTGAGGAAGCCTCTGCCCGAAGAGTTGTTGGGAAGTTTCGACGTTTTTTTCTGCGATCCACCAGAGACGGTAGAGGCATTGGATGCCTTTGTTGGTCGGGGCGTAGTGGGGCTTAAGGGCCTTGGTGGTGCAGGCTATTTCGGGATCACTCATGCCGAAAGCTCTTTTTACAAATGGCGCTTGCTCGAGATGGCGTTGCTGCAGAGAGGCTTGGTGATCAGCGATATAATCACTGATTTTAACGTATACATGAACTGGGAATACGTCGACGAGATGTTGGCCTGGGATTTGGCGCCGGTCAAACAGCCTCCCCATCGTAATTGGTATAAGTCATCGATGATCAGAGTGGAGGTTGTGGAGAAGGTCGAAGTGCCCAACGAAGACCTTACTGATCGCGATATCTACAACGATCCGGAAAGTTCCACTACCTAGCAAGTTTTTCTCTGCTCGATGGAGGTGTCCCTTTGGAGGGTGTTATCTTAGGAATCGACCTTGGGACGAGGTATTCCATCATGGCCGTCGTTGATGAAAGAGGGACGAGGGTCGTCAAAAACCGGTGGGGCGAGGACAAGACCTCTTCCTATGTGGCGTACGGCGATGACAAGCTGTATGCTGCCAATGAAGCGGCGTCGCTGTTTTACCTTCGTCCGGATAGAGCTTGCCCAGATTTGAAGCGACGTTTAGGAGCTTCAAAGGGTATTCGTTTGGGAAACAGATTCTTTACACCTTCCAAGCTTCTGCAGGCCCTTTTGATTTACTTGAGGGAGGATGCCGAGGCCTTTTCGCATTCCCTGGTTAATGGATGTGTTATAGCTGTGCCCTCCTCTTTCGATTTCAAGCAAAGGGAGATTGTCAGGGATGCTGCCCGTATGGCTGGTTTTTGTAGGGTAAAACTTGTAAACGAGCCTACGGCTATAGCCATGTCATCGGAGGCGGAGGGCTGTCTTCTGGTCATCGATTTCGGAACAGGGAGTGCGGACATTTCCGCCATCGAGAAGAAGGACGGTTTTTGTCATGTCTTGGACAGCGTGGGGAACGCAGGCTTTGGCGGTGCGAGCCTTGATAAAATCCTAGCCCGGCACCTATGGAGATTGATCGACAAAAGAGAAGATCCTGAGAGGGATGAAAGATGGCCCCTGCTTTTGGCTGAAGCAGAGATGATAAAGGAGGCCCTGTCCTTCTCAAATAAAGCTTACTGGTTTCCAAAAGCCAGCGGCTTTGAATGTAGCGACGACACTTCGATAACGGTTCATCGCGAGGACATTGAGAGGTTGTTTGAGCCAACAATCGCTTCTTTTCTCGACATGGCGAAAGACATGTGGAAACAATACGAGTGTCAGACAGTTTTGTTGGCCGGCGGTTCCTCGCGAATTCCCCTTTTCAGGAGATTGCTTTCCCGGTTCCTTGGAGAAACTTTGAACATCAGAGTTTGCCCCGATGAAGCAGTGGCCCTTGGAGCAGCGCGGCTGGCAAGAGGCGAGGGGGAGGCGTTAATCGACGTTTTGTCCTGCGATCTTTGTATAGGAACGGCAGAAGGCGGAGTTACGGTCATAGCTTCAAAGGGTACGCCTTTGCCACTTAAGCTTACAAAGCGGTTTATGGTCGTAGGTACCGGGGCGATAGACACTGAAGTTTTTCAGCGCAAAGAATATGGCCTCGAAGTAAGGGACGAACCCCTTTGTTCTCTGTCCATAAAGGAAGCTAACCCCGGGGATGTAGTAAAAATAGTTTTTACCGTAGACGGCAGCGGGATTTTAAATATAAAAATAACCAATGATAAAGGCAAGTTATATATGAGTCGTGATGTAAGCGTACGAGGGCTTTCTTCGCAGAATGATTCGTCGGAGGAGCGCAAGAAAAAGATAATTGAGCTCGAAAAGAGTATAGCCCCCCTTTCTTGTCTTTTCGACCCTAACCTGGAGCGGAAAGTGAAGGAGCTTTTTGATGACCTTAAAGTTCTGCAGGATGCAGAGGAAGAATTGTGGCAGGATGCTGTGTCCATTCTTGAATCGGTCGTCGATAGAATTTCTCGGGCGGTGAAAAACAAGTGAAATCAATAGAGGCCAGTTACAGGCTGTTGGATTTACCTCCCGGAGTCGATTTTTCGGAAGTAAAAAAAGCCTTCAGAAAAAAAGCCCTTCTTTGCCATCCCGACTTGGCAGGAGAGGAGCACGCCTTTCACTTTCAGCAGATCAACGAAGCCTATACCGTTTTGAAAAATGCTTTGACCAACAGACAATCTGCGAAGGTTCACTTTAGCGAGGACATAGCCGCTAAGGAGCGTGCCCGCGAGTTTTTAATAAAAAAAGAGATAGAAGATATATTAGACGAAGCCCTCCTCGATATGTCTAAACTTATAAGAACGGTTGGAGGGGACGAGAATTTGGGGCTCTCGGCTTTGCTTTTTCGCATGCAAAGTAAGCACCCTGAAGTCAGGTTTATTGCCGCAGGCCATCTAAGAAAACTGCAATGGGAAGAGGGATATGCAGCAGAGCTGGCCGGGGCAGTTTCGGCTATTCCCTTCGATGATTGCTTCGTGGACTTATTTCTCGAGTTTTTTAGGAAGGCTCCTTTGTGTGTTCAAAAGAGCCTTCTTCCAGAGCTTGCAAAGAACGCTAGTGCCGACGAGGAGAGGGCCTGCATAAAGATTTTGAATTGGGGAAAGAAAGTTGGATGGAACGATGGCGCTTTGGTTTCCTTTTTGATCCATCCTTCTCCGCGAGTTCTTTCCATCGTTCTTTCGATGCTCTCTTCTCTTGAAGAGCTGCCTTTGAAAACCATGTTATATTTGATTAAAAGAAATGAAGAAGAAGTGCTAATTCCTATACTTAAAAAACTGCGGGGCAGCAAGCATTTTCCCTATATGCGATCTGCGGTTGCTGACTTGGCGACTAACCATCCGTCCTTAAGCGTTCGAGCTTGGGCAAATTGGGTTGTAGATAAGGGAAATGTAAGGTAAAATATATCGAAAGATGCGGAGGAATGACGGGTGGCAGGTGAATGCGTTTTTTGCAAGATAGCGAGGGGCGAGATGAAAAGCGATGTGGTTTACGAGACGGCCGATGTCATGGCGATCAGGGACATAGCGCCGCAAGCGCCCCATCATTATTTGATAATTCCTAAAATGCACATACCGACCTCTCAAGATGTCAGCGACCCTACCCTGTGGGCCAACTTAATGGATGCCATCACTTCGGTTGCATCCATGATGGGTTTGAGTGAATTGGGGTACAGGGTTGTAATAAATTGTGGGAGCCAAGCGTGTCAGAGCATATTTCATCTTCACCTCCATCTTCTATCAGGACGTAAATTCGGATGGCCCCCCGGGTAGTTTTGTTTTGGTGGCGAAAGGGGGGATAAAGATGACTACGGTTTACAGAAGAGAAAACGAGTCCATAGATGATACTTTACGTCGCTTTAAAAAAGAAGTAAAAAAGGTTGGAATTCTTCGAGATGCCAGGAAGCATGAGCATTATGAAAAGCCCAGCGAAATCAAGAAGAAAAAGAAGTCAAGCCCCAAGAGACGCAGGCCATAAGTTCTGATTAAGCGTTGAATAAAATCAAAAGAGGAAGGCCAAATGGCCTTCCTCTTTTGATTTTGTCTCATAGGAAGCAGTGATTGCTCCCCCTTTGTTTTTTAGAAGATGATGCAAAAAGACCAAGCCTTAGGTGCAATTTTAATCTTCCAGACCTCTTAGCTTTTTAAAAAAACCATTACACTATATATAGAGATATTCAATAACATAAACCATATAGGTAGGGTGTCTCGATGCGTTGTCCTAAATGTAACTACGAAGACAGCAGGGTCATAGAGACTCGATCGGTAGAAAATGGCGGGGTTATACGGAGAAGAAGGGAGTGCCCTGGTTGCGGGAATCGCTTTACCACTTACGAAAGACTCGAGAGGAATAAAGTGCTTCTGGTGGTGAAGAAGGACGGTCGAAGGGAGGTTTTCGACAAACAAAAGGTTTTAAGGGGCATGGTGCGCGCCTGCGAGAAACTTCCCGTTTCGCTCGAAACGCTGGAAAACGCCGCTTCGTCAATAGAAGAAGAGCTTTTCGGCATGGGCGTCGGCGAGGTGCCGAGCTCCTTGATCGGCGATATGGTTGCCAATTCTTTAAAAGAAATCGATCATGTCGCTTACGTCAGGTTTGCCTCCGTGTACCGAGAGTTTACCGATCTGCAAAATTTTATCGAGGAGATATCTAAGCTTTTGAGAAAAGAAGAAGGAGGGAAAGATAGGCAATGACTTTAACCGTTAGGTCAGATCATAGCAGGAACATAGGATATGGAAAGCAGCAATTCCTCTTCGATCGTGGGGAGTCCACCGATTTAGCTTTGATGGTGGAGACTCATTCCAAGGACGAGAGATGCCCCTGGGATGCTGCTAGGATAAGGGACGCACTTATCAGGGAGGCGGGTGTAGATCCGGATACAGCTTTTTCCATAGCGGCGGAGATAGAAGAAGAGGTCTTGCGTTGCGGTAAGGATAAGCTTAATACCTCGATCATAAGGGAGATGGCAAATGTAAAGCTATTCCAAAGGGGATTGGACGTTTCCTTGGTTGATCATTCGAGGGTTGGGATACCCCTTTACGATCTGGAGGCTATGCTGTTTTCCCCAAACAAGGAAAACAGCAACACCGCCTATAACCCTGAGTCCATAAACCTGACCATTGCCGAAAGGATAATAAAGGATTACGCCCTTAGCAAGCTCTTTTCTTCGGACGTGGCGTCAGCTCATTTGGCCGGAGATATTCATATTCATGATCTTGGGATGGTGATAAGACCTTACTGTAGCGGGCAAAGTCCTGCCTACGTTGCCAAGTTCGGATTGAACCTTCCCTCCATAACGAGCGTTTCTTCGCCGGCAAAACACCCCGACGTTTTTCTGGCACATATTTTGAAAATGACGTCGGTACTGCAAAACAATTTCGCCGGTGCCATTGGCTGGGATGCCATGAATATGTTTTTCGCTCCCTATCTTGAGGGGTTGAGCGACGAGGATATACGACAGCTCGCTCAGATGTTGATATTCGAGTTTAATCAGCTGGCAGGCGGGAGGGGCGGACAGGTCGCCTTTACCGACATCAATCTGTACTACGAAACGCCTAAACACTTCCGTGATGTGCCGGCCATTGGGCCTGGGGGAGAGTATACTGGAAAGACCTATGGCGACTACGCCTCCCTTTCTAAGCGCTTTTTGAAGGCTTTATTTGAAGTTTATCTGGAAGGGGACAGTCGGGGGCAGCCTTTCTTTTTCCCAAAACCACTTCTTCACATTACGGACGCCTTTTTCGAGGAAGCCGGATGGGAGGAGATGTTGGAGCTAGCCTCTCTTGTAGCCGCGGAAAAGGGAAATACCTATTTCGTGTTTGATCGGGGAGGGGTTACTAAGCTTAGCGAATGTTGTCGTTTATCCTTTGAACTTACCGAGGAGGATTTACTGGAAGCCAAGACTCCCTGGAGGATGCGATATTCGGCATTGCAGAACGTTACCATAAACCTACCCCGCATAGCCTACCGGTCTCAAGGAGACACGAGGACCTTCTTTGGTTTATTAGAGGAGTTTATGGAGCTTGCCCTAAAGGCACACGTACAAAAGAGAAATTTTATCAAGAATTTGCTCGATTTAAAGGATAAAGGTCCTTTGTCGCTTTTGAGCGTGGCCTACGATGGCGAGAGCTATTTGAGGATGGAAAAGGCAAGCCACTTGATCGGATTGCTTGGGCTTAACGAGACGGTACAGGTCTTAGCGGGTAAACAGCTTCACGAAGGCAAGACGGCAGAAGAGCTGGGCCTTGCCATTGTTAAGTTTATGGAGCTTAAATGTCAGGAGTTGACTGAAAGGGTAGGTTTTAAGGTGGTGCTTGAGCAGACTCCGGCCGAAAGCGCGGCCCACAGACTCGCGAGGCTGGATCTCAAGGAGTTTTCGGTGGCCAGGGATGTGGTCAAAGGTAACCTGGAAACCAACGAGGTGTTTTATACCAACAGCACGCACATCCCTTATGATGCTCCTGTTGATCCCATAGACAGGGTCGTGAGGGAAGGTCGTTTCCATCCCCTGATCAAGGCCGGCGCCATAACACATGTGTGGATGGGCGAGCATAAACCACATCCTCGGGCGCTAGCGTCATTTGTGCGTAAAATTTATGAGCATTCCGAAAATGCCCAGGTGACCTTCAGCCCCGAGTTCACTATATGTAACGACTGCGGCAAAGTGGAAAGGGGCTTGCGATCATCTTGTGTCAGATGCCAGTCCTCTAATGTGGACGGCGTGACTAGGATAACGGGGTACTTTACTAAGATATCTTCATGGAATGCCGGCAAAAGGGCCGAGCTGGCGGAGAGGAAGAGATGGGCAATATAGGTGAAATAGGGAACTATATCCCGTCATCTTTCATAGATTGGGATAGCCGCGTGTCAGCTGTCATTTTTCTGACGGGATGTAATTTCAGGTGTCCTTTTTGTCATAATGGCCTTCTGGTAAATGAGCAAGTGCCAGCTTTAAACGACATAAAAGTCTTAGAGCACATAAAATCTAGGAGAAGTTTTTTAGATGGAGTTGTTATTAGCGGCGGCGAGCCGACGCTTGATATTAAAAGATTAGAGAAGATATTGTTTCAACTGAAAGAAGTCGGGTTGCCCGTAAAGTTAGATACCAACGGCAGTAACCCTCTTGCATTGGAGATGCTGATATCGAAAGGGTTGATCGATGCAGTTGCCATGGACATTAAGGGGCCATGGGAAAAGTACGATATGCTCTGCGGTCGTATTGTTGACAAAGAATCTATAAAAAGATCGATCGATCTTCTCATTTCATCTGAAATCGAAGTGGAGTTTCGCACCACCTTCGTGCCCGCTCTCATGGACTACGATGATCTTTCGAAGATAGAAAGATTCTTGGGCGGTAAGGCCCCATGGATTGTGCAATGCTTTAAATCGGAAAACGCCATGGACGAGGCTTTGAGAAATACCAAGGGGCCTTCGCGTGAAATTTTGCGCGAAAAGTTTCCCGGTGCTATCATTAGATAGAAAACAACAATCTCAAGGAGGGGTTCGAAAGCATGGCTTCCAATTCAAATAAGATGAGTTTTGTGACGGAGGAGCTAAAGCGCCTTAAAAACGAAGGGCTGTATGTGAATATCAGGGTAATAGAAAGCCCTCAGGGACCTTGGGTTCAGATTGAGGGAAGACGGGTTTTAAACTTGTGTTCCAACAACTATCTGGGACTTTGCAATGACCCCAGGTTATGTGCTAAGGCGAAGGAATACATAGATAAGTACGGAGTGGGTCCCGGAGCTGTTCGTACGATAGCAGGTACCATGTCGATACATGTAGAGCTGGAGAAAAAGCTCGCTGCCTTTAAAGGTGCAGAAGCAGCCCTTGTGGTGCAATCCGGTTTTTGTGCCAACCTTTCGGCCATTCCTCCTCTTGTGGGAAAGGGCGATTTGATCTTCAGCGATGAACTGAATCACGCCTCCATAATAGACGGTTGCAGGCTCAGCAGGGCCGAGATCATCCGATATTCTCACTGCGATGTGAGGGATCTTGAGGCGAAGTTAAAGGAGTATGCCGATAGAGATTGCCGCAAGCTGGTCATAACCGACGGTGTCTTCTCCATGGATGGTGACATAGCTCCGCTTCCTGAGATTGTCGAGGTTGCAGAAAAATACGGAGCCATGGTAATGGTCGATGATGCTCATGGCGAAGGGGTTTTGGGGCGCGGAGGCAGAGGTATTGTCGATCATTTCGGCCTTGGCGACAGAGTTGACGTGGAAGTGGGCACACTCTCCAAGGCCTTTGGGGTCGTGGGGGGATTTGTGGCGGGAAGCAAGGAGCTTGTCGAGTATCTGCGTCAAAAAGCTCGTCCAAACCTTTTCAGCAGTGCCCTTACCGTTCCCGATGTTGCTGCCAACATTGCGGCCGTTGACACCTTGGAGAAAAGCGACGACCTAGTAAAGAAGCTTTGGGAGAATGGCGACTACCTCAAGAAGTCTTTAAAGGAAAGAGGTTTTGATGTGGGCAGATCCCAGACACCCATCACTCCTGTCATGATAGGCGATGCAAATAAGGCAAAGGAGTTCAGCCTTAGACTCTTTGAGGAAGGCATCTTTATACAGTCTATTGCCTTTCCGACCGTTCCCGTCGGGACGGCGAGGCTCAGAGCCATGGTCTCTGCTGCTCATACCAGAGAAGACTTGGATTTTGCCGTAGATAAGTTCGCGAAAGTTGGAAAGGCGCTGAGCATAATTTAAATTCCTTCAAAACAGTTTTAAACTCGTAATAAAAGGGGCCTTCACGTGAAAGGGAAGGCCCCTTTTGATTTTAGCCTCCTCGAATAGCAGGGATATTGCTTTCCCTGGGTTGTCTTTTTGTATATAATTATGACGATTGAGAATGTTTTTTGAGTTTACATTTTAACAGTTGGAGGAGGGGTTTAGATGAAAGGCGTTGGGCGTATTTTAGTTGCAGGCTTGATTTTGCTTTTGTTGGGAACGGGTGCCTATGCTGCAGAAGATGTCATCAAAATCGGAGTATATGAGCCTTTGACGGGTCAAAATGCCTTTGGCGGTCAGCTCACTGTTGAGGGTATTCAGCTCGCCCACGAACAGGCCCCGGAGGTATTGGGCAAGAAGGTTGAGCTCGTCATCGTGGACAATAAGTCCGACAAGGTTGAAGCCGCTAATGCCGTTAAAAGGCTCATCGAGAGGGATAAGGTCGTGGCTATAATCGGTAGCTATGGTTCTTCTCTCAGCATGGCAGGAGGTGAGGTTGCCGAGCAATATGGTATACCATGTATCACCGATTCGGCTACGAATCCCTTGGTAACTCAGGGCAAGAAATATTATTTCCGCATGTGTTTTATCGATCCCTTTCAAGGGGCGGCTGCGGCTAAATACGCTTACGAGCAGCTGGGCGTCAGGAAGGCAGCCATACTAAAGGACGTTGCTCAGGACTATTGCGTTGGCCTTGCAGCCTTCTTTAGGAGAGCTTTCTTGGACCTGGGCGGCGAGGTTGTAGCCGATCTTAACTATCAATCGGGAGACCAGGACTTCACTGCCCAACTTACAGAGATAATAAGCAAAGGGCCGGAGCTTCTTTACATACCTTCCTACTTTGCCGAGGGTGCCATAATAATGAAACAGACAAGAGAACTTGGCGGAAACTTCCATATCATGGGCGGGGATGCCATGGACAACCCCGACATGATAAAGATTGGAGGAGAAGCCGTCGAGGGATTCATATATACCACCTTCCCCTATGCTCCGGAAATGCCCGACATGAATCCAATAGCCCAGGAATTTACCAAGGCCTTCAGGGAAAAATACAAAAAGGAACCAAACGCCAATGCAGCATTAGGGTATGATTGCTATATGCTGTTAGTAGATTGCATACAAAGGGCCGGCAAGGCAGACCCAGATGCAATAAGAGATCAGCTCGAAAAGACCAAGGATTGGGTGGGCGTTACGGGTTCAACGACGATCGACGAAAACCACAATGCCATAAAGGCCGTCGGAATAAAGATGGTAAAGGACGGGCAGCAAGTTTACGTCGCGACAGTTCAGCCCGAAGGCAGCAAGTAAAAGGGGAAGCTCTTTTTAAGGTGTGGTGATAATTGAGCAAATTAGGGGGAGTATTGTCTCCCCCTAATTTTTAAGACCGTCGAAGAGGGGGAATGACATGTCTTATCAAATGTTTATCCAACACTTTTTGAACGCCGTTACCCTTGGAAGTCTTTATGCCTTGATAGCAATCGGTTATTCGATGGTTTATGGCATTTTGAGATTGATAAACTTCGCCCATGGAGAAATATTCATGTTGGGAGCCTATTTCGTTTTTTGGGGAACTACCCTTCTGCACCTCCCCTGGTTGGTGGCTGTCCCTACTGCAATTGCGGTCACAGCCCTCTGCGGTGTTTTGGTGGACAGGTGCGCCTACAGACCCTTAAGGGATGCACCTAGAATTTCTGCATTGATCAGTGCTATCGGAGTTTCCTTCTTCTTGCAAAACTTCGCAATAGTGGTCTTTTCTGCCATACCCAGACCCGTCTATCGGCCGGGATGGCTGGTAACGCCAATATTGATACAGGGAGTGCATTTTTTACCCCTCACCCTGGTAGTTCCCTTTATATCCTTTGTTTTAATGTTGGTGGTGCTTTATATCGTATACAAAACGAAGCCGGGGTTGGCGATGCGCGCTATATCGAAGGATATCGAAACAAGTCGTTTGATGGGCGTCTCAGTTGACCAGATAGTAGCTATCACCTTTATGATCGGTTCGGCTTTGGCGGCAGCATCAGGCATTATGTGGTCTTTGAGGTATCCTCAGGTGCATCCGATGATGGGCATGATCCCCGGGTTTAAGGCCTTTATAGCGGCTGTGGTTGGAGGCATCGGCTCCATACAGGGAGCCGTCATCGGAGGCATGTTGCTTGGATTTATAGAAATAATGATAGTTGCCTTTTTCCCCAACCTATCGGGTTTTAAAGATGCCTTTGCTTTCGTGTTGCTCATATTTCTCTTGCTCCTGAGGCCTACGGGCATCATGGGTGAACGACTGGAGGAAAAGGTATGATGTCTTCCAGGAGAAACTTAATTTTAAATATTTTGGCGGTCCTCTGTTTCGGCATGTTTTTGTGGTGGGCGGAAGGCCACCTCAGCGGCTATCAAATTCAAATCATGAACTTGATAGCCATAAATACCATCTTGGCGTTGGGCCTTAATTTGATCTATGGCTTTGGCGGTATGTTTTCCTTGGGACACGCGGGGTTCATGGCCATTGGCGCTTATACCTGTGCACTTTTAATATTGCCTCCCTTACAGAAGGAAATGATTTTCATACTTCAGCCTCTGAGATGGCCCTTTTCGGTGCTTCACGCTCCCTTTTTGGTTGCCGTCGTGTTGGGTGGAGCGATGGCCGCAGTCTTTGGAATATTGGTGGGAATTCCCATTTTAAGGCTCGGCGGAGATTATCTTGGCATAGCGACTTTAGGTTTTGCCGAGATAGTGAGGGTTGTTGCCAATAACATTCCGAGCATTACCAACGGAGCTCTTGGATTGAAGGGTATTCCTCCCTATGCCAATATATGGTGGAATTACGGTTTCCTCTTAGTGGTATTATACTCTATGGTTAGGGTAGTCAACAGTAATTACGGCAATGTCTTAAAGGCCATAAGGGACGACGAGATGGCAGCGAAGGCCATGGGAATTGACGTATTCAGATACAAGATTCAGGTCTTTGCAATGGGTACTTTTCTTGCCGGCATAGGAGGGGCATTGCAGGCCAGCTTCATCACGACCATTGATCCCAGGATGTACATGTTTACGATGACATTTAACGTTCTAATGATGGTTGTGGCCGGCGGTCTCGGTTCAATAACGGGAACATGCATAGCAAGCGCAATAATAACCATATTGTTGGAGTGGTTGAGGATAGTAGAAAGCCCCATGGACTTTGGGCCCGTACATATACCGGGAATTCCGGGCATGAGGATGGTCATCTTTTCCTTGGCGCTTATATTCATAATACTCTTCAGGCGAGAAGGCATAATGGGCATGAAAGAGTTAACTTGGGATGCGTTATTTGGTCGTATGGGGAGGGCAGGAAAAGATGAATGATTATATTATGAGACTGGAAGGCATGACTATGCGATTTGGCGGCTTAACGGCCGTCAATGATCTTTCCATTGAGATTCCTACAGGCAGCATAGTGGGTCTCATAGGGCCAAATGGTGCCGGAAAGACCACTGTTTTCAACGTGATAACCGGGTTTTACCAACCCACTGCTGGCAAGGTCCTTTTTAAAGGGACGGATATATCTGGCAAACAACCTCATGAGGTATGTTCCTTAGGAATCGCGCGTACTTTTCAAAACATCAGGTTATTTGGAAATGAGACGGTGCTGCAAAACGTGATGATAGCATGTAATGTTAGACTGCCGATAAGGTGGTGGGAACCTCCTTTGCTCTTGCCCTCGGTTTTTAAGAAGGAGCGCACCATCAAGGATAAGGCCATGGATTTATTGTGCAAGGTTGGGCTTGAGGACTTGGCCGACGAAGCGGCAACCTCTCTCCCCTACGGTCAGCAGAGACGATTGGAGATAGCTCGCGCTCTTGCTACGGACCCCGAGCTGCTCCTTCTTGACGAACCAGCTGCCGGCATGAATCCTAGAGAAACGCATGCATTGATGGAGTTCATCAAAAATATCAGAGATCTCTTCGGCTTGACCATCATGTTGATAGAACATGATATGCGCGTCGTTATGGGCATTTGTGAGCATATATGGGTTTTGGACTATGGCGTTCTTATAGCGGAAGGCCCCCCCTCTTTCATCCAATCCGACAAAAAAGTCATTGAAGCTTACCTTGGAGAGGAGTATGCTCGTTATGTTAACGGTTAAGGACCTTCACGTTTATTACGGAGGAATTCATGCCATAAAGGGCATTTCCATCGAGGTCCCGCAGGGAGTTATCATTACCTTGATTGGAGCTAACGGAGCTGGCAAAAGCAGCACTTTGAGATCTATAGCGGGATTGGTAAGGCAAAAGAACGGAATAATATCTTATAATGACGAGGATATCTCGAGATTATCTCCGGAAAAAATAGTGGAAAAGGGCATCGTTTTGGTTCCCGAGGGCAGAAAGATCTTTCCGAATCTGACTGTTATGGAAAATTTGATGCTGGGAGCTTACCTGAGAAAGGATGAAGAGGGAATAAAAAGGGATCTAGAGTGGGTATTTGAACTTTTCCCGAGGCTTAAAGAGAGGACTTGGCAAAAGGGAGGGACTCTATCGGGCGGGGAACAGCAGATGCTTGCCCTCGGCAGGGCGCTCATGGGCAATCCGCAACTTGTCATGATGGATGAACCCTCCTTGGGACTTGCGCCCATCTTGGTGAAGGAAGTGTTTGATATAATAAAAGAGATAAATGCTCAGGGCAAGACCATACTTCTCGTCGAGCAAAACGCCTTTGCCGCGTTAAATATAGCTCATTACGCTTACGTCTTGGAAGTGGGCCAAATAGTTCTCAAAGGTCCAGGCGAGGAGTTGATAAAAAATCCACAAGTGAGGGAGGCATATTTAGGTGTCTGAAGGGCCTGTTCGAGGTGGCAACTTAAAGGGAGGCGTTACCAAGATGGGCAGCATAAATCTTCCGAACGCGTTAAGTCTTTCGAGGGTCTTTTTGGTTCCCTTGATGCTGGTATTCTTGAGCCTGGGGATCAAGTACGGCGATATTTTGGCCGGCGTGGTATTCATGGTGGCCGCCTTCACCGACATGGCCGATGGATATATCGCCAGAAAGCATGGCATGGTCACGAATTTGGGCAAGTTTATAGACCCTCTTGCGGATAAAATTTTGGTGATGGCAGCGTTAGTTGCCTTAGTGGAGCTTCAAAGGCTGCCGGCATGGATAGTGGTGGTCATCCTGTCCAGGGAGTTCATAGTTACGGGATTAAGGATGGTCGCCGCGGCTGACGGCGAAGTCATTGCTGCTTCTAAGGGTGGCAAAGCCAAGACTGTGAGTCAGATCATAGCAATATTTATGATCATGTTCGGTTTGCCAGGCGGCATGATCATGATGTGGGTGGCGATGATACTGACAATCTGGTCAGGGATGGATTACTTAATTAAAGGCAGGGAATTTCTTTTTAAGTGATGCAAATGTTAAGGAGGATATGTTTTGATGAAAGACCTCTCTGATGTTTTGGATTCCATGGAGGAGGATATGACTCGCCTCCTCTGCGATTTGGTGTCTATACCCGCCGTTTCCCCGGAGAGCGGAGGTAAAGGCGAGGCCGAGAAGGCAGCCTTTTTAAGCCAGTATATAAGAAAAATTGGATTGGGTTCTCCCGAACGTTTTGACGCGAGTGATCCCGATGCGGAGGGAGGATTAAGGCCAAATATAGTCGTCAGAATCCCAGGAACATCGAAAGAGCGCCTATGGATAGTTGCCCATATGGATGTAGTTCCCGAAGGAGACCGGTCTCTATGGGATACCGATCCCTTTGTTCCCATCGTTAAAGACGGCAAAGTCTACGGCAGAGGGGCCAATGACAATGGTCAAGAGATCGTCGCTTCTCTCTTTGCGGCATATGCTCTAAAGAAATTGGGTTTAAAGCCTGCAAGAGAAGTGTGTCTCTGTTATGTGGCCGATGAGGAGTTGGGAAGTAAGCACGGCATTCAATACTTGCTCAATAATGACCTCTTTTTGCCCGAGGATATGGTAGTCGTCCCCGATGGGGGAACTGAACGTGGGGATTTTATAGAAATAGCCGAGAAGTCGATTCTGTGGTTCGAGGTTAAGGTCCTGGGCAAACAAGTTCATGCAAGCAAACCCCATGAGGGATTGAACGCTTGTAGGATAGCCAATGAGCTGGCCGTGGAATTGGATAGAGCTTTGCATTCTGCTTTCCCGGAACAGGATGACATTTTCGCCCCACCAATTTCCACCTTTGAACCTACGAAAAGGGATGCAAATGTAGCTAACGTCAATACCGTGCCCGGAAGGGAAACCTTTGCCTTCGATTGCAGGATCTTGCCTGACACTTCTTTGGACGATGTCTTGAAGGTCATAGATGAGGTATGCAGGCGAAAATCCGGCGTAAGCGGAGCTGTAATAGAATATCGAATTCTCCAAAGAAACGATGCCGCCCCTCCGACGGATGCCGAAGCTTTCGTGGTGCAGCTATTGAAAAGAGCTGTCAATGATGTCTTGGGGGTAGATCCTGTCGTCGGAGGAATTGGAGGCGGTACCTGCGCAGCCTTTTTCAGGTCTCAGGGTATTCCTGCAGCCGTATGGGCTCAGGAGGTCGATACAGCCCATATGCCAAACGAATATGCTGTAATAGAACACATGGTAAACGAAGCGAAGGTCTTCGCTCATCTGATGCTTTAAGCTCTTTAATCGACCCGTTGCCGGCCGCATATAAGCCATATCAGGATGCAGGGGATTTTGCTGCTTAAGTCGAAAGGCGGATCCCCTTATTTGCGTTTCCGGGTTATAAAAGTGATATTATTCTACGAATTTCAGGTTCTTTATGAGGTGAATAGGTATGTTAAACGGTTTAAAAAAGATTTTGGGATTGGACGCCAATGACAGGGCGTTGAAAAGATATTCCCAAACAGTAAATGAGATAAATGCTCTTGAAGAAGAAGTTGCTGTTTTAAGCGACGATGACCTCGCGAGGGAAATTGCGGAGATGCGCCGAAGGGTTGTCGAGGAAGGGCAACCTCTCGACGAAGTGATGTGCCGAGTATTTGCAATAGTCAGAGAAGCTGCGAAGAGGACTTTGGGGATGAGGCATTTCGACGTGCAGGTCATGGGAGCGATTGCCTTGCACGAGGGAAAGATAGCGGAGATGAAGACAGGCGAAGGAAAGACGTTAGTTGCCACAATGCCCGTAGTATTGAACGCTTTGAAGGGCAAAGGCGTTCATGTCGTGACGGTAAACGACTACTTGGCTAAACGTGATGCCGAGTGGATGGGCAAAGTGTATCGTTTCCTCGGGTTGTCTGTCGGGGTAATTTACCCCTTTATGAGCATTGAAGAGAGAAGAGAAGCCTACGAAGCGGATATCACTTATGGTACCAACAGCGAATTTGGCTTTGATTATTTGAGGGACAATATGGCAATTTTGCCCTCACAACTGGTGCAAAGGGGGCATCACTATGCAATAGTGGACGAGGTCGATTCCATTTTGATAGATGAGGCCAGAACACCTCTTATAATATCAGGCCCATCAGAGGAGTCTGTTGAACCCTACAAAGTTGCCGACAGGATAGCGAAGTCCTTGACCGTTAACGAGGATTTCGAGATAGATGAAAAGGAAAAGAATGTGGCTTTGACTGAGGTGGGAATTAAGCGATGCGAAAAAATTCTGGGCATCGAAGATATATATGCTGAGGTGGAGACCTCGGAGTTGCTTCATAAGATTGTGCAGGCCCTTAAGGCCAGATATCTTTTTAAGCGCGACGTCCATTACGTCATAAAGGACGGAGAAGTTGTGATCGTCGACGAGTTTACGGGGAGGTTGATGTACGGGCGGCGCTATTCCGATGGCCTGCATCAAGCAATCGAAGCCAAGGAGGGTGTCCGAATAGGAAGGGAAAATCAAACCCTTGCGACCATTACACTGCAAAACTACTTCAGGATGTATGAAAAATTGGCCGGCATGACGGGGACCGCCGCCACCGAGGCCGAGGAGTTCAATGAGATTTATGGCCTGGAAGTCGTCGTAATCCCAACCCATAAGCCGATGATCCGCCGCGATTTCCCTGATATCATTTACAGAAGCAAACGGGAAAAATTCGCAGCTGTCGCTGATGAAATCAAAGAATGCTACGAAAAGCGTCAGCCCGTGTTGATCGGCACGACATCGATAGAGAATTCAGAAAAACTAAGCAAATTGCTTTCCGCGCGCCACGTCCCTCATCAGGTTTTGAACGCAAAATATCATGAAAAGGAAGCAAAGATCATTGCCCAAGCCGGCCGTGTGGGTGCTGTCACGGTTGCCACAAATATGGCCGGGAGGGGGACGGATATCCTTCTCGGCGGCAATCCAGAGTTTCTCGCTCTGGAAGAGGCAGAAAAGAGGGGCGTAGATGTGGAAGGTGACAGGAAAGCCTATGAGGCCATATTAGAAGAATATAAAAGTCTATGCGACGAGGAGCACAAAAAAGTAGTATCCCTGGGAGGACTGCACGTCATTGGTACTGAACGGCACGAATCCAGAAGGATAGATAATCAGTTGAGAGGGCGAAGCGGCCGCCAAGGCGACCCGGGATCATCGAGGTTTTATCTTTCCCTGGAGGATGATTTGCTTCGTCTCTTCGGATCGGACAGGATACAGGGCATAATGGAGAAGCTGGGCATGCAGGAAGGCGAGGCCATCGATCACCCTCTTTTGAGCAGGGCCATAGAGTCGGCCCAGAAAAAGGTCGAACAATATCACTTCGACATCAGAAAACAATTATTGCAATATGATAGCGTTATGAATCAACAAAGAATAGCCATATACGACGAGAGGAGACGAATTCTCTTCGCCGACGATTTGATCGAACATACGTGGCAAATAATAACGGATACTTTAGATGAAATACTCGAGTCATATTACCCTGAAGGACAGGAAGCAGATCAGAGGGGAGCCGTTTTAAAGGTTAAAGCCCTTTTCAGCGGGAAAGTAGCTGAATGCCTGACCGGCGTGGACGATCGCTCCCTTTTGCCCGAGGCCAGGGAAAAGATGGTTTCCCTTTTAAGAGACGAGTTCGAGGCAAAACTTGAGGAGCTGGGAAGGGAGACGGCCAATACGATATTTAAGATGATCCTGCTGCACGTTGTCGACTCCCACTGGAAAGAACATCTGCTGGCAATGGACGATCTGAGACGCGGTATAGGGCTTCGTGCCTTAGGTCAAAAGGATCCGTTGTTAGAATATCAGTTCGAATCATACAACTTATTTCAGCAGATGCTCGGCAGCATTCGCGAGGGTGTGGCCCGTTTGGCTCTAAAGGTTTCGGTGGCACGTGAGGGGAAGACTCCTCAGCCTCAAAATAGAAGAGAAATCAGGGATCTCGCTTTGGTCGGGTCTGCTGGCAAAGCAAACAGCGAAAGAAACTTTGAACCTACGCAAGGTACAAGGCGAACCCTAAAGGTGGGGCGAAACGACCCCTGTCCCTGCGGTAGTGGCAAGAAGTACAAATACTGTTGCGGAAGGAATGCATAGTTCATGTTCTTTGCCATGAGGATCGAAAAAGCTTTCTTTATTAAAGCTGCAATTTTGCTGTCTATAATGCTTTTTTTCTTTGCAGCTCCTGCCGTGGCCTTTGCGGGAGACGAGGATAATTTGAAGCTTATTCGGGAATATGTCAAGCAGGTTCCTCCTCTGACTGCCTACGGCAAAGATACCAAGGCAATGGTATGGCAGAGAAGCCACGAATATAAACTGCTTGCCGACGGAAGTATGCTGGTCCGGACAAAATGGCTCATATACTCTGAGTCCCCACTATCAGAAAGCTGGAGAAATTGGAAATTTCCCTTCGTTGGCGACGAAAGGGTAACGATCGACGAGGCCAAGATTTACGATCCAATTAGCTTCGAACTCTATGCCCCTTTGTCCCCGAAAAAGGCAGAAAGCGGAGGCTTATCCTGGTACGAGGTAAACGTTCCCCCTTTGGACATCCCAAACGTTCTGGTCATTTCCTACCAAAAGGAATACCCCGGCAGATGGAACGTCGATGATGCAATACCCATAGGTCTCGATCTTCCGCAATGGAAGGTCGAAATAGCGGTATCCGTTCCCCACGGCTCCAGCTTGACATGGACAACGCCTAAAGATCGACGAGTTTCCCACAGACTTGCAAGGGGAGTGGAAGACACGTATATCTGGGAATTTATAAACCAATTTCCTGAGGGGATAAATGCGCTGGAGGAAGGAAACGATAACTTTCTCATCTTCAGTATGCGCAGCGGTTGGCTTAACGCTATTAAGCCGCTTGAAGATTGGGCATCGGGCTTGAAGTCAATTGTTCCTGAGGCTGTCGGGAAATTTATTGACAACAACAAACAGAGCGCTGGCACGGAGATATTGCAATGGGTTGGAAGAGAAGATCTTTTGCTGCAGGATTTCAAATTGTCCGATGTAAGAAGGAGCCCCGAAGCTATCCCCGGGGAAGGCCCCTGGACGCCATGGGAAAGGACAGTTCTTGCAGCCCATTGGCTTTCCATGGCGGGTTGGGATGTGCGAATCAATTGGCTACCCTTCGTCGTTCCCGAAGAGGACGTCCCTGGAACGCCGAAATTGATATCTCGTCCAATTCTGGAAGCTAGAACTCCCGGAAGTAGCGCCTATAGGGTTTACGATTTGAGATCTTCCGCGATAGGAGGTGCTACGGTACCAGATTCTCTGTGGGGAGAGACTCTTTGCTTCTACGATGGCAATGGCGTGCAGTTGAAACAAATCGATCGCGGAAGCGTCGGCGATCATCGGTTGCGAGTAAAATGGAATCTGGAATTGACGGAATTGGGAGAGGCCAAAGGTACGCTTGAATTGAACCTCAACGGAGGCTGGCCTTACGTCGTATTTGGTGGGCAAAGTCCCTTTTTAGACCTGTCGTCTTCCATGCGCGTATATCCGACTCAAATCGTGGTGAGATGGAACGAGGGGGAGATATCGGAAAGACAGGGGGGCGTGAGGATTGTGTATCCCGTGTCGGGTATATTGGGGATCCCCAGCGACAGCCAAATGCTTTTGAGGTTCCCGATGACGGCCTTCAATTTTCTTGAAGCTTTGGGCTCAATGGATGTAGGGTCGAAATTGAAGTTCCCCTTCTTGGTCGAAGGCATTGTAACGCTTAGGTTGCCCCAGGGTTTTGAGGCCTTCTCGATGCCTTCGTTGCAGTCTAAAAAAGACGGCAAAATTCAATGGGAACAGAAAATCGACAAAAAAAGTCGTGGTAGAATTGTGGAGGCGAACTGGCGTTTATTGGTTAATGAAACATCCATAAACGAAGAAACTTTTTTGACATTGCGTGCAGGCTTTAAAGCCTTGCAACAGTGGAACAACTTGGCTATTCCTATCCGCAAGAAATGATGGAGGGTTGGTTTTATGATTGACGTAGAATCCCACATTAAGGACCTTTTGAATGATGCCATAATTTCGACTGCGAAAGACGAAAACCTAGTTTACCCTGAGGGTCTGGAGATAATCATAGAAAGGCCACGTCGCGAAAATCAAGGCGATTACGCCACAAATGTTGCTATGCTAATGGCTCGCAACTGGGAAATGAAGCCGAGAGACATCGCTCAAGTAATCATTTCCCATTTAAAGAAAAGCGAATACGTGGAAAAGGTCGAAGTAGCAGGACCGGGTTTCATAAATTTCTTCCTATCGGACCTTTGGATGTCAGAGCTTATCAGGGAAATAATCGATAAAGGGGAAGACTACGGCAAAAGGGACTTGGGGGAGGGCAAGCGTGCTCAAGTCGAATTTGTCAGCGCAAATCCAACGGGACCTTTGCACATCGGCCACGGCCGCGGAGCTGCCGTGGGAGATGTTATGGCCAACATACTTTCCTTTGCGGGATGGTATGTGGAAAGGGAATATTACATTAACGATGCCGGTCTTCAAATGAAGTTGCTCGGGAGATCGGTTCAGGCCCGTTACTTTGAGTTGCTTGGAAGGTCGGAGGCTGCCCCCTTCCCTGAGGACGGGTACAAAGGGGACTATATTCACGAGATAGCTCAGGAGATCATAGACATAGAAGGAGATAAATTTCTAGGCCTGCCCATCGAGGAGACATTGGATTATTTTAAGGATTATGCCGTGAAGGTGATCTTAAATGGAATTAAGAAGGATCTGGAGGACTTTAGGGTACTCTTCGACGTTTGGTTTTCCGAAAAAACGCTTCATGAACGGGGCCTCATTCGCGAAATGGTCGATTTTTTGATGAAACGGGGGCTTGCCTACGAAAAAGAGGGGGCCATATGGTATAGATCGACTAAATTTGGCGATGAGAAAGATAGGGTGCTGATCAGGTCAAATGGAGAACCTACGTATTTTGCTTCCGATGTCGCTTATCATAAGGATAAATTCGACAGAGGATTTGATCTTGTCATTGACGTCTGGGGCGCGGACCACCACGGATATGTTCCGCGCATGAAAGCTGCAGTTCAGGCCCTGGGAAGATCGCCTGATGACCTTCAAGTTTTATTAATACAATTCGTTAGTTTAATTAAACAGGGCAGGATGGTCTCCATGTCCACCAGAGCGGGGGAGTTCGTAACTCTCCGGGAGATGATGGATGAAGTGGGAGTAGATGCGATGCGATATTTCTTCCTGATGAGGAAGTGCGATTCCCATCTCGATTTCGATATAGATTTGGCGAAGAGCGCTTCGACGGATAACCCCGTCTATTACGTCCAATACGCCAGTGCCAGGTTACATAGCATATTTAAAGAGGCGTCCTCTAGAGGCATAGAGTTGCCTGCTCCGGAGAAAGTCGACATCTCTTTGTTGAAGACGGAGGAGGAAAAAGCTCTAATTAAATGTCTTGGCAAATTTCCCGAGGAAGTTGCCAAGGCGGCAAAGGAGCTTTCGCCCCACTTGATCGTTTTTTACGCCTATGAATTGGCCAAGGCCTTTCACTCTTTTTATAACGCCCACAGGGTTTTGGGCGAGGAAAAATCTTTGTCGGATGCCAGGCTGATTTTGGTGCGTGCAGTACAGGTGGTGTTGCTAAATGTCTTGGGGTTGTTGAAAATTAACGCTCCGGAAGTGATGTAAGTGCCTAAGCTCAGGTGGATAGTTATTTCTCTTTGTTCAATTCTCCTGTTTTTAATGCTCTTTAACGGTTACCTGCGGGAGCTTAAAAAGTTGAACGAGCTATCCAACCGCATAGACGAGCACGTTCAAACCCTGGTAAGGTTGAAGCTGGATATCGAGGATAAAAACGAGAAAATAAACTATTACAATACTCCCGATGGAATTGCCAAGTTAGCGCGGCAGGAGTTCAATCTCGTGCTTCCTGGAGAAAAGATCTATATTTTAGAATATTATACTCCCGAGGAAGGACCTCAAAAAAAATAACAGCAATCTTCTTGGTCTGTTTAGAAGAGATGTTGTTAAATTTCGCGTTTATGTTTATAATGCTTTGTCGTTGGTGTATCCCTGTCCCCTTTTCGGTGAGGGGATCTTTTAAGGCCAAAGGGAGGAGGTGTAGAAATGCGACCCTATGAATTAATGGTACTCATTCACCCCGATGTCGAAGAAGTCAAGGCTCAGGTCGATGAAATTTCCGAGGTAATCAAAGGTTTGGGCGGAGAGTTCCACAAATCCGACATATGGGGCAAGAGGAGGCTGGCCTATCCTGTGGAAAAACAGGTGGAAGGTTATTATGCTTTGATCGAATTTGACCTGGAGCCTTCTCAAATAGGTGAAGTCGATCGCTTGCTGAAATTGCGCGATCAGGTCTTGAGGCATTTGATTGTTCGTCTCGACGAGAAGTAGGAGAAGGTTAAGATGGTTAGAGGATATAACAGGATTATATTGATGGGCAATCTCGCACGCGATCCCGAGATGAGGTATACGGCCTCAAAACAGGCAGTAGCAAGGCTGACCGTCGCTGTGGGGCGCACCTGGAGGGATCACGAAGGAAATCAGCAGGAGCATACTGATTTCATCCCTGTAGTTGTCTGGGGAAATCAGGCAGAAAATTGCGAGAAATACCTGCGAAAGGGTCGCCCAATATTGGTTGAGGGCAGGCTTCAGATTAGAAATTACGAGACCCAGAGCGGGGATAAGCGTTGGGTTACCGAAGTGGTGGCCCAAAACGTAGTCTTCCTCGGCAGCGGCTCTCGCGATTCACATGATAGCAGTTTCAAAGGATATCAGGAACCCTCTTCTACTATCGGAAGCCTGAGGGACGAATTTCCCGACGAATTTCCAACTGACATATCGGAGGTGGAGGACGGCGGAGAAGAGGCCGATATCCCGTTCTAGTTTATTTATTGAAGAAGGAGGTCGATAGCCATGGCGGATTTTAAACGTCGCAAACGTCGCCCAAAGGTATGTACCTTTTGCTCGAATAAGATAGAATATGTTGACTATAAAAATGTTGAGCAGCTTAAGAGATTCCTGACTGAAAGAGGCAAAATATTGCCCCATAGAGTCACGGGAAATTGCGCCAAACATCAAAGACAACTTGCCAGAGCCATTAAGAGGGCCAGGTTTATGGCTCTGTTGCCCTTCACTGTGGAATAGCGTCGTATTAACATTTATTAATATAATTTGGGGAGAGAATACGCTCTCCCCCTTTTTTTACTGGGAGGTATTTTAATGCAAGATACCCGAAGTCTAGTCGAGTCATCTCTGTTGGTGGCGCTATCGGTCGTACTTTTTTTGGCAAGCCACTTCTTGCCCCTGGTGGGCATTGTAATTTCTTTCTTCTGCCCCGTGCCTCTTGTGATCTTGGGGCTAAAGGTCCCCGCCGAGAAGGCGCTGTTGGGGGCTTTTGTCGCCGCTGTATTGATCACAATGTTCATGGGACTGTTGGGAGGGGTCTTCTTTCTATTCGGTTTTGCCATCATGGGCGTTGCTCTTGGGATGTTCGGTCGGCGTATTCAAAAGGCATCTGATATTATCTTTTACGGATTTCTCGTTTCGCTGTCTTGCAAACTGATCCTTATGGCATTGGTAAAGCTTCTGACGGGTATCAACCCCTTTGCGATAGATCCCGATCTTCTCACCAAAAGTCTGGATAACGCTTTAGCGGTCTTTTCCGATGGCTACGGAGAGACCTTTTTGGAAAGCATGAAGGCACAAGTAGAGACTATGAGTCGATTAATGGTTCATATCTTGCCGGCGATCCTAATTGCTGCCTCTTTCTTCGATTGCGCCGTAAGTTACGTCATAAGCGAAAAAGTTGCCAGAAGATTTAAGGTTCTCTCCTTGCCTTCGATACCGTCTTTCGGCACTTGGCGTTTCCCTAAAAGTGTATTGCTTGCCTTTTTTGCATCCTTCATCCTTTCATTTTTTGCGGGCAAGGGTAATAATATTGGTATGCTAGACGTTCTGAGCTTGAACTTGAAAGTTCTATCAATGATGATTTTTTTGATCCAGGGGTTGGCAACCCTATGGTATTTATTGGCAAATTTTTTGAACATCAACGCAAGAAAATGGATCGGGGTTATGATCTTGGTATTTTCTTTGTTGGTGCCCATATTATCTACAATTGTGATAATGTTGGGTTTCTTTGATATGCTGATAGATCTGCGAGTAAAAATTCGGAGGTGAATTGCTTTGCAGGTAATTCTTAAGCAGGATGTTGATAAATTGGGGAAAAGGGGAGATCTGATAAAGGTGTCGGATGGATACGCTAGAAACTATCTGATACCTCGCGGTTTGGCTGAGGAAGCCACGACCGAAAAAATTAAAAAACTCGAGGAGTTTAAAAGGATAGAAGAAAAAAGGGCAAAAAAACTGGAGGAAGAAGCTCGAGAAAAGGCTAAAATGCTGCAGGGCAAGCAAGTTATTGTACGTGTCAGTGCAGGCGAAAAGGGGAAACTCTTTGGAAGTGTCACCAATGCCCACATAAGTGAAGCCATACAGGAGCAATTGGGAGTTGAAGTTGATAAAAAACTTGTTAAGCTGGAAAACCCCATTAAAGAATTGGGAGCCTATCCAGTTAAAATAAAACTCCATCCCAATGTGGAAATCGACATGACGGTTAAAGTGGAGGCGTGAGAAGTTTGAGTCAGGTGCTCGACAGAGTTATGCCACACAATTTGGATGCCGAAAGGGCCGTCTTGGGTTCCTGTCTCTTGGATAAAGACGCTGCCCTCTATGTCGTAGAGACGCTGCGCAAAGAAGACTTCTACGACGCGGTCCATCAACTGGCGTTCGAAGTAATCGCCGACATGATGCAAAAAGACAAAGCTGTCGACCCTCTGACCTTTATGGAGGAAGCTAAAAAGCGAGGCCTTCTCGAAAGGTTGGGAGGACAACCCTTTGTGGCCTCTCTGATCGATACAGTTCCCACTACGGCAAACGTCGAGTATCACGCTAGGATTGTCCGGGATAAATCGGTGCATCGTAAGATGATACAAGTGGGAACCTATATAACGAAACTGGGCTATGCCGAAGAGGTAGAAGTGGATGAGGTTTTGGACGAGGCCGAAAGGGCCGTTTTCGATGTGGCAACCCATGGAAATTTGGTTGTTTTCAAGAGGATAGGAGATATATTAAACGCAACCTTTCGATACCTCGAAGAACAATTTTTAAAGGGCAAGGTCGTCACAGGAATTCCTTCGGGTTATATAGATTTTGATCGTGTCACCGGAGGTTTTCAGCCGGGATCTTTGACGATTTTGGCAGCCAGGCCTTCGATGGGTAAGACTGCTTTGGCTTTAAACATCGCTCAGCACGTGGCTATCGAACAGGAAACGCCTGTTTTGATTTTTAGCCTGGAGATGGGGGCGGAACAGCTTTTGCAGAGGCTTCTTGCCGCTGAGGCCAGAGTTAACATTCACGATATGCGAACGGGGACATTTCCTCAAGGGGATTGGGATATTCTGTCCGATGCAGCGGGAAAGTTGGCCACGGCGCCAATTTACATCGATGACAGCTCCTTTTTGTCCACCCTGGACCTAAGGGCAAGAGCAAGAAGATTCAAGGCGCAACACGACAATTTGGGCTTGATAATAGTCGATTATCTCCAGTTGATGAGTTTAGCCAGAAGAGTTGAGAACAAACAGCAGGAGGTAGCCGAAATCTCTCGGTCTTTGAAGGGTGTAGCGAGGGAGTTGAACGTACCCGTTTTAGCCCTTTCGCAACTTTCTCGAGCCGTGGAGCAGAGGCAGGACAAAAAGCCTCAACTTGCCGACTTAAGAGACAGCGGTGCCATAGAGCAGGATGCGGACTTGGTTGTCTTTCTTTACAGGAAAGGATATTACGAGGCCGACAAAGAGGAAAACAACGTTGCGGAACTGATAGTGGCTAAACACAGAAATGGCCCCACGGGCACTATACAGCTGCTGTTCATGAAAGAATATACGCGATTTGAGAATTTGGCCTCATGGAGCTTGCCTAAATGATTTGAGGAGGGAAGTATGGGCATGGATGTGGATTTCAGGATTGGCACCTGTTCCTGGGCCGACAAGTCGCTTCTCTCGAGCGGCTGGTATCCGAAGGGCTGTAAAAAAAGCAAGGACAGACTGAGACATTATTCCTCCTTCTTTGATACCGTGGAGGCCGACTCCTTCTTTTATTCATTGCCTGACCCGGCGGTCATCTATTCTTGGATGGCCGCGACACCGCTCGATTTCCTCTTTAATGTGAAGGCCTTTGCCCTCTTCACGAATCATGCCCTTTCGGTTAAAAATCTGCCCCCTTGGTGCAGGGAAAAGTTTGACGACAGATCGAATGAAGGCTTTCAAGCCTCGCGAATTACCCTTTGGGACCTCGACAGAAAGTCGAGAGTACGGCTTTTCGATCAATTTGTCTTTCTTATATCGATCTTAAAATCTACCAAAAGGTTAGGTTACGTGCTTTTCCAGTTCTCTCCAAAAACTAGATATCACGAGCGGTGGCTTGCATACATAAAGAGATTGCGCGAACTGCTGCCTTCCTATCCTATAGCTGTCGAAGTGAGACACATCTCGTGGTTTGAAGGGGATGGAAAGGCCAAGTTTTTGGACCTGCTCGGCGAGGAGAATATGGCTTACGTGGCTGTCGATGAACCCGAGCTTTCCTGGACTGTGCCGAAAGACTGGTATATAACCTCTTCATGGGGCAGCGTCATAAGGTTTCACGGGAGGAATGCTTTGGCATGGAAGAAGGGTTCGACGGTTTTGGAAAAATACAGATATAAGTATACAGAGGAAGAGCTAAGGGGGTGGCTTGATGCTGCTTTGAGCATGAAGCTGCCGGGCAGGGTTTTTATGATGTTTAACAACTGTTACAGGGATTATGCGGTCCAGAATGCCCTTTGGATGAAAAAAGTGTTGGGATTGACTAAGGATGAAGCGCCGTTGCAAATGAGCCTGCTTGAAGGCTTGGAGGCGCCCTTGGGCAGTGAAAATACAGGAGGGGATAATGGTGATATTAAAACGTGAGTTCAGTTTCGATGCCGCCCATTATTTGCCGGATTATCACGGCAAGTGTGAGAGGTTGCACGGACATACCTATAAAGCTGCAATTTTTGTCGAGGGATCTCCCGATGAAGAAGGGATGGTTATGGATTTTGTCGAGCTCAAGGGTTTGGTCGAAGAGAGGATTCTGTCGAAACTGGATCATTCCTGTCTTAACGATGTGATAAAAAGACCCTCGGCGGAATATATAGCTCTCTGGATATGGGGGGAAATGGAACCCCACATTAATGCGGGCAAGAGGCGGTTGAAATACGTTCAAGTATGGGAAAGTCCGGGAAGCTCAGTGATCATAGATGAAAATGACTTCGAGAATTTTCGCGGTATGCTGGAGGTCGTATCATGAGGGTGCTTTTTTCGAATAAAGGTTTCGAGCGCCTCAGGGAGATAATAGAAACTCTCTTCGAAAATCACGAGGTTCGTTACGCCGATATCCTTGAGGATCCGGATTCCTTGGGGTGGGCCGAAGTGCTAGTGAAGGGAACGGAGCCCTTCACAGCAGAGATGCTAGCCCATGCTCACAATATGAAGATGCTTTGTCAATGGGGGGTTGGTTTGGAAAGCATAGACATCGAGGCTTGCACTTCTAGGGGAATCTACGTGTGTAACGTCCCTTCCGGCAACACGGGCAATGCCGAAGGGGTTGCCGAGATTGCCCTTTTGCACATGCTACTTTTGGCAAAAGGATACAACAAGTCACAGGAGAATTTGAGGAAGGGAAAGCTCTTTTCCCCGAGGGGCTTGACGATATGGAGGAAAAGAGTTTGTATAGTTGGCCTAGGAAATGTAGGAATGACCCTGGCCAAGCGTTTGAGTTCCTTCGATGTCGCTATGGTTGGCGTTAACAGATCGTGGAAAGATATATTTTCCTCTCTTTTTCTTGAGCGATTTTACACGTTGGATAAGTTGAGCGATGCCGTAAGGGGTTGTCGCTTCGTCGTAATAACTGTGGCCCTGACTCCTCAGACGAAGGGGTTGATTGGCGAAAAGGTGTTGGGGAGTATGGACGAAAATGCCTTTTTAATAAATGTAGCTCGAGCAGATGTTGTGGAAAGAAAAGCCTTGGAAAGGGCCTTGATGGAAAAGAGGATTGCGGGATGCGGTTTGGACGTCTTTTGGCAGGAACCTCCGAATCAGGAGGACCCTTTGTTAAATATGCCAAATGTCTACGTTACCCCGCACATAGGGGGAACCAATGACGAAGCATTAAAAGGTATACCTGCTTACATAGCTCAAAACGTGGATAGGCTTTCGAAGGGAGAATTGCCCCTATCTTGCGTGAATATTAAGTCTCACTAGAACATCATTCGATAATCTCCTGGAGGTGTTTTTATGAAAGTCAGAGCTCTTTTGTTCGATTTCGACATGACATTGGTCGATACTAGCCATGTCATCGCCTACGCCATGAATTATTTTGCCAGGATAATGGGATTGAGAGCTGTAAGTTACGAAGAGGTGTTGTCTACGATAGGAATTCCCATGGAAAAGTCTTTGCGCTGTTTGTGGAATGAATTCAGGCCAGAGTGGCTCGATATTTATTCAAAGGAATGCAGACCTCTGGAATATGAACGAATGAAGCTTTTCCCGGGAACCGAAGAAGTCTTGCAGGCCCTAAGGAATAGAGGTTTAATGTTGGCCATTACGTCGAACAGGAGAAAGGCCAAAAGGGCTGTCAGGCATTTGGGCATTGATAAATATTTCGATATCGTTTTAGGGTTGGAAGATGTAGATAGAGCTAAACCTGATCCTTACATTTTGTTCAAGGCTGTAGAAAGTCTTGGTGTCGATAAAGATGAAGCGATATACGTTGGGGATACGGTGATCGATATGGAAACGGCAAATAATGCCGATATCATGGGGATTGGACTTGCAACGGGGCCAAACTCGGCTGAGGATTTGAAGAAAGCAGGGGCCCTAATGGTCTTATCCGACATAAGGGAGATTTCAAATATACTGACCTGTGACGGCTTCTTGATCGTAGATGAAGCAAAGGTGGGCAATTAGTTTAAAGTTTTTTTAGGGAAGGGTGATTTAGACATGTCCAGCGGAGCGCGTATAAAACCTTCTTTTTCTGAAAATGCGACTAAAGTATTAGAGCGTAGATATTTATTGAAAGACGAGAAAGGAAATCTCATAGAGACGCCGGAGGATATGCTATGGCGCGTAGCGAGCGCTATAGCAAAGGCAGAAAAAGCATTTGGCGATGAGGAGTCGGAGGAGGAGTGGGCCAATAAATTTTATGAAATGATGGCCAGTCTGGATTTTTTGCCCAATTCTCCAACGCTTATGAATGCAGGGACGCCCACTGCACAGCTGTCGGCCTGCTTTGTCCTTCCCGTGGGAGACAGTATGGATGAAATATTTGATGCCCTCAAGTATACTGCCCTCGTCCATAAATCAGGGGGAGGGACGGGCTTTAATTTTTCGTCTCTTCGTCCCTATGGTGATATCGTAAAGAGCACCAAGGGAGTCGCCTCTGGCCCGGTATCCTTTATGGAGCTTTTTGACCATACTACCGATGTGGTAAAGCAAGGAGGGATGAGGCGGGGCGCCAATATGGGGATCTTAAACGCCGATCATCCCGACGTCATAAAATTCGTCAAGGCAAAGATCGAAGAGGGGAAGTTGAAGAACTTCAATATTTCGGTGGGAACCACGCAAAAATTCATGAAAGCCGTATTAAATGATGAGGAGTGGGAGCTGGTAAACCCGCGGACTGGAGAAGTTGTCGATAAAGTTGGGGCACGAAATCTCTTTGATTTGCTCTGCGAGATGGCCTGGAAGACAGGCGACCCCGGGATAATATTTTTGGACAAAATTGAAGCTTCAAACCTTACTCCCAATTTGGGAAGCATTACTGCCACAAATCCCTGCGGCGAACAGCCCCTTTTGCCCTTTGAATCATGCAACTTGGGAAGCATTAACTTGTCTAATATGGTTCTACCTAAGGGGGAAATCGACTGGAGCAAACTGGAAAGAACGGTGCGCATTGCCGTACGTTTTCTCGATGACGTGATAGAGGTCAACCAGTTTCCCATAAAAGAGATTGCCGATATGACCATGTCGACGAGAAAAATCGGATTAGGAGTTATGGGCTGGGCTGACGTCCTGTTGAAGTTGCGCATTCCCTACGATAGCGATGAGGCGTTAAACCTTGCCCGTAAAGTTATGTCTTTCATCGCAAAGATCGGGCACGAAGAGAGCGCACGCTTAGCTGAAACTAGAGGACCTTTTCCGGCCTGGAAGGGGAGCAGATGGGAAGAAAAAGGGATGTTAATGAGAAATGCTACGGTGACAACCATTGCTCCTACGGGGACCATATCCCTCGTGGCTGAGGTATCGAGCGGTGTAGAGCCCGTCTTTGCGCTTGCCTACAGGCGTAAGGCCTTTGAGGGCGAAGCTAATCTGACTTACGTAAATGAAATTTTGCTGGATGCCCTTAGAGAGGAAAGACTTTATTCGGAAGCTCTGATCGAACTGATTTTGGAAAGAGGATCTTTAAAGGAACTCGATCTTCCCGACAGCTTAAAGAAAGTTTTTGTTACTGCCCACGATATTTCTCCTGAATGGCACGTGAGGATGCAGGCGGCATTTCAGGAATACACTGATAACGCCGTTAGCAAGACCATTAACATGCCCCACGAGGCTTCCGTAGATGATGTCAAGAAGGCATATTTGTTGGCCTATGAGCTGGGATGCAAGGGGATAACGATATTCAGGGACAGATGCAAAGAAGACCAGGTGCTTTACATAGGCACCGGCGAAGTGCCATCCTCCGAGGTGAAAGAGGAGCCGAAGGGTTTGGCGGGCAAAGGTTACGTAAAACCAAGGAGGCGACCGCCCCTTCTTTCGGGCAGGACGGTAAAGATAGGTACAAGTTACGGGAATCTTTATCTTACTTTGAACTTTATAGATGGACAGCCCTTTGAAGTTTTCGCCACTTTGGGAAAGTCGGGCAAGGACACTCAGGCCCACACTGAAGCTTTGGGGAGACTGATATCTCTTGCGCTTAGGAGCGATATACCCATAGACGAGATCATAAAACAACTCAAGGGTATTGGGGGAAGCAGCCCCTTTCTCGAAGGAGATGCCCTAATTTTGAGTTTGCCCGACGCAATCGCGAGAGGATTGGAGATGGCCCTCGGTAAGGCCGTCGAAGTAAACGAGGGAGGGGATATGTGTCCCGTATGCGGGGCTCCTTTAATTCATGCCGAAGGGTGCGAGCGCTGCACCGGTTGTGATTATAGCAGGTGTTCTTAAGAGCATGTCGAGATGAAAGAGGGCAAAAGCGCTAGTCAAACCGTATATGCGATATGGTGCGTAATTTTAGTCTCATTGGCCGCGACATTCTTTTTGGCCTGGCAAAATCACCATTACTATACGCACCCCAGTGTAGTGGCGGCGCAATCTGCCCTGTATATAGACGAATATCCCGTAGAAGGATGGTTGTTGTGGCAAGAAGAGGTGATCTCTGCTCCTTTGGATGGGACTCTAAAGTTCGTAAACGGAGGCAAGGTGGCAAGAGTCGCCAAAGGCGAAGCGATCGCAGTCGTTCAGGGCAGGGATCGGAGGGTAATTTGGGCGCCTGAGGCCGGATACTTCGTTCCGGCGCTGGACGGACAGGAGGGTAAGTGGAGTTTTGGTCGCCTATGGCTGGATTACGACGATTTGCCAAAAGAAGTAAGGGCAAAGCCTGTGCCGCAAGGGGTTGAGGTAAAAAAAGGCTCGCCAATCGGAAAGATCATACCATTGCCGCAGTCTTTGCGTTGCGTTTTTTACACATACCTGACTCCCAAAATTAAAGAAAATTTGGAGAGAAACTTTCTGTGGATCAGGTTTGATGAGCGGGATATACCCCTTAAAGTGGAGGTATTGGCTAAAGAAATTATTGGACTTAAAGCCAGGGTCAACATTTCCCTCATGCCCTATTTCCCAGCCCATTTGACCGTAGATCGCAAGCTCAGATTTATGATCTACGAGGGAAGAAGACAGGGAGTATTGGTGCCGGAGGAAAGCGTAATTTTCAAAGAGGGCAAACAGGGGGTATACGTTGTCTCCAAGGGTATGGTTGTTTTCAGAGAAATAAGCGGAGTGCCCACGGAGGATAAAATGTATTTCGTCGATGATGGATTATTGCCAGGGGAAATAGTCGTCTTGAAGGGCGATAAAGCCAGAGAGGGGAGGGTATTCCTTTGGTGAATTTATCGGACATACAAAAAAATCTCGAATCGGTAAAAGAACGAATCGCTAAAACAGCCGAAAGCGTCGGCAGGATGCCCGATCAAATTAAATTGATAGCAGTCACGAAAAATCAGCCCCTGGAAGCTATGTTACAAGCTTCTAGGAGCGGCCTGATAGATGGCATCGGGGAGAACAGGGTTCAGGAGGCGAAGGACAAGAAGGAGCGCTGGCCATCGGATTTGAAGCTACCCTGGCATATGATAGGACACTTGCAACGCAATAAAGCTAAACTGGCAATTCAATTATTTGATATAATACAAAGCATCGATAACATGGATCTTGCGGCAGTTTTAGAAAAAAGGCTGGCTGCACTGAAAAAGAACATGGAAGTACTTATAGAGGTCAACATATCGGGGGAAATTTCGAAATACGGCGTCGATCCCAAAGATGTTTCCTCTATGGCAGAATATATTTTAAGAAATTGCCCCAGTTTAAAACTGGTGGGTCTAATGGGCATAGGACCTTTGGTCAAAGACAGAGAAAAAATAATATCATCCTTTGTCCTGCTTCGTCGTCTTAAAGAAAAAACGGAGAAAGATATCGGCCTTCAATTGCACGAATTATCTATGGGCATGAGCGACGATTTCGAGCTTGCCATAAAGGAGGGGAGCACTATGGTACGCATAGGACGTGCCATATTCGGCCCCAGAGTGGACTAATAAATCTTTACTGGAGGAGAGGGGAATGCTCGAAAGATTTCTTGCTTTGTTGGGCATTTCGGAGCAAAAGGACGAAGATCTCTTAGAAGAGGAGTCGGAGGAAGAGAGCAGGGCTTCGGGCTCGCAATATGGCGAGGTAACCTTAATATACTGCAAAGGGTCAAAATGCGTCGAACGTAGGGAAGATTTGGCCGAAGCCCTTCATGGCGGTAAGATAGTAGTGATCGACTTGAAGGGGGTCGAGAAGGCAGAAGGACAAAGCGCTCTGGATTTCATTTGCGGTGTGGCATACGCCATGAGGGGTGTGGTTATGAGGATCGCTCCTGCGGTTTTTTTGGCCACTCCAAAACGAAACCTTGTCGATCTGTGGGAGGAGGAAAGGGTAGAGGCCAAAGATCATGAATGAAGTTTTATCCGCTCTTGACGTCATTAACAAGGATTTCAAAAGATCTCTGCGCGGTTATGACCCTGCAGAGGTCGATGACTTTCTGGATCTGGTCGCCGAGAGCCTTCACTTTTACGCGGAAAAGTGCCATGAACAGGAGCGCAGGATCGGACAGCTAGAGAGGCAGTTGGAGGACTACAGAAATTTAAGGGATTCTCTCCAAGAGGCGTTGCTCATGGCCCAACAAAGCGCCGACGATAAAGTTGAGGCAGCGAAAAGGGAGGCCGAAGCTATAGTCTCTGAGGCCAGGGCCAAGTCCGAAAAGATGCTTGAGGAGACGAGCCAGCTTTTAAATCAATATAAAATGGAGATCGAAAGGATGAAGAAGCTCAAGGTGGCCTTTGTGGCTGAGTTTAAGTCTATAATAAATAAATATGCTGAGATGATAGAGGCTGAAATGTCAGATGTCGAAGGTTAGTCCTGCAGAAGAAGAGCTCTTGTGCAAGAGCGTCAGATTTTTGAAGGGTGTAGGCCCTAAAAGGGCGTCGCTTTTGTCCAAGTTGGGGGTAGAAACCGTCGAGGACCTTTTGTATTTTTTCCCCCGGCGTTACGAGGACAGAAGACAAATAACGCCCATCAAATCTCTCGAGCCCGATTCCTATGCCGCCTTGCTCGTCAGAGTGGTTGGAGTGGAAAAAAAGATCACAAAAAAGCGCAACCTCAATCTTACTGTTGCCACAGTAACCGATGGTACCGATATTGCACAAGCTCTTTGGTTTAACAAGAGAGGGTTGGAAAATCTCCTTTCGATAGGCACTTTGGTCGCGCTTTTCGGAAAAATTAAAGAAAATTACGGGATGTTGCAGATATTAAATCCCGAATTTGAGATAATCGAAGAAGATGCTCTTCCTGAAGAAATGGGAAAGATAGTTCCTATATATCCTCTCACAGAGGGATTGAGCCAGAGATGGCTGAGGCTTTTGATAAGAAGAACTCTTTCGGAGTATCTGTCCTATGTGGAGGAGTTCCTGCCTGAGGATATCGTTTTACGTTACGGATTTCCACCGTTAAAGAAGGCTATCCTCGGATATCACTATCCTGATGACGAGAGGGGCTGGAAATCATGCAGAAAGAGGCTTGCTTTCGACGAGCTTTTTTTACTTCAATTAGGAGTGGCCATTAAAAGACGACAGATGGAAGAAGAAACCTCTGCGCCGAAACTCAGCTGTGGCGGGCCCCTACAAATGAAGTTCGTCGAAAATTGTCTAAACTTTAAACTCACCTCCGCACAGGAAATGGTTTTAGGAGATATATGTGTCGATATCTTCAGAAAAATTCCTATGAATCGTCTCTTGCAAGGCGACGTAGGTTCGGGAAAGACGGTCATAGCTGTGTTGGCCATGCTTGCTGCTGTAGATACTGGATATCAGGCAGCGATGATGGTTCCCACGGAAGTATTGGCAAACCAACATTATGCGAAAATAACAAATTGGCTGTCAAAGTTAAATGCCGAGGTCACCTTGCTAACTAGCTCCCTGACTCCCCAGGAGAGGGCCAAAAGGTACGAAGACATAAAGTCCGGAAGATCCAGGATAGTAATAGGGACTCACTCTTTGATCCAGGAAGGCGTGGAATTTCGAGAGTTGGGCCTGGTGGTGATAGACGAACAACACCGTTTCGGCGTGCTTCAGCGTCGAACTTTAATGGATAAGGGCAGCTATCCCCACACTTTAGTGATGACTGCTACGCCAATTCCCCGCACCTTGGCCCTGACCGTTTACGGCGATCTTTCGCTTTCGATAATCGATGAGCTGCCTCCGGGCAGAACTCCAGTGCGTACTCAGTGGATAGGAAAGGGCAAGTTAAAGGAGCTCTATGAATTCGTCAAAAAAAAACTCTTAGCGGGCAATCAGGTCTATTGGGTATGCCCCTTGATAGATGAAAGCGAATCCATTGATGCAACCTCTGTCCAGAAACGTTATCGATCTTTATGTGAAATATTTAGCGACTTTAAAGTAGGCTTGCTCCACGGTCGCCTTGGTGCTCCAGACAAAGACGAAACCTACCGTGCCTTTCTCCGCGGTGACTTAGATATATTGGTTGCCACAAGCGTTATAGAAGTGGGCATCGACGTAGCGAGGGCCAATATAATGGTCATAGAGGACGCCTACAGATTCGGCTTGTCTCAGCTTCATCAGCTTCGCGGAAGGGTAGGAAGGGGCGGCGGCCAAGGTTATTGTTTTCTATTGGGAGAAGCCCCGACGCCCGAGGCGAGGAAAAGATTTAAGGTTATGTGCTCAACCTCCGATGGGTTCGTTATAGCCGAGGAAGATTTGAAACTCAGGGGACCGGGTGCTTTTTGTGGCGTACGGCAGCACGGCATAACGGACTTCAGGGTAGCTGACCTCGTCAATGACGTTGATTTGTTGGATATAGCTCGCGAAGAAGCGCAAGTTTTAGTGGAAAACGATCCCTCCTTGGACAAATATCCCAAGCTTAGAGCACGGCTGATTTCAACGCTTGGTGAGACCCTTTCCCTTGCAATTACCGGATAGCTTATTACTGGTTCTTTAATTAACATACGCTTTACCGATTAGGGTTGTTGGTTCTTTAGCCCCAATTTACTTTATATCTAATATGCGATAAAATGATATACACAATAAAAAAGGAGGTGGTTAAAGTGGCCGAGAGGGAACAGTTGGCCTCAAGGCTGGGTTTTATTTTGGTATCTGCCGGTTGTGCCATAGGGCTGGGTAACGTTTGGCGATTCCCCTATATTACGGGACGATACGGTGGAGCGGCTTTTGTAATAGTTTATCTTATTTTTTTGGTTATATTGGGCCTTCCCATCATGGTTTGCGAATTTGCCATGGGGAGGGCGAGTCGAAGAAATTTGGCGGGCGCTATGCTCGCTCTTGAGCCTCCGGGCACCAAATGGCACATATACGGCTACCTGGGGGTAATGGGAAACATGATCCTGATGATGTTTTATACGACCGTAGCAGGATGGGGCCTGGCCTACACTTACTTTATGGCGGCGGGGCGGCTATCTCTCCTTTCTCCTGAAGAAGTAGGCAACTTCTTTGGTTCCTTCATATCCAACGCTCCTGCGTTAACCCTGTGGATGGCTCTTGCTGTCGTCATCGGCTTTCTTGTTTGTTCGATAGGTCTTCAGGCTGGAGTTGAACGGGTTACCAAGATATTGATGTCCGGCCTATTTTTATTGCTAATCGTTCTTATCATACGTTCCGTTACTTTGCCCGGCGCTGAAAAGGGCTTGGCCTTTTACCTTAAACCTGATTTTTCCAAGCTAAATTGGGAAGCGGTTTATGCAGCCATGAGCCAGGCCTTCTTTACATTAAGTCTGGGCATAGGAAGCATGTTGATATTCGGAAGTTATCTGAGCAGAGAGAGGACGCTTGCCGGGGAGTCGGTTTACGTGGTGATTCTGGATACCCTTATAGCCCTGATGGCTGGATTGGTCATATTCCCGGCCTGCTTTGCCTTCGGAGTGGATGCCGGAGCCGGCCCAGGATTGATCTTCGTGACCCTTCCAAACGTATTTAACTCCATGATGGGTGGAAGGCTGTGGGGGACGCTTTTCTTCGTCTTCCTCTCCTTTGCCTCCCTCACCACGGTCATAGCAGTTTTTGAGCATCTTATCGCCTTTACAATGGATGAATGGAAGTGGAGCCGAAAAAAAGCTTCTTACATCGGCATAGTTGTCATGTTCATAGCTTCTCTTCCCTGCGTTTTGGGTTTTGGCCCTTGGAGCGGTTTTCAGCCCTTCGGCGAAGGAACCGTGGTGCTGGATTTGGAGGACTTTATAGTCAGCTTCAACCTCCTTCCCATCGGCTCCCTCATTTTCGTGCTCTTTTGCACTTCCAAATACGGTTGGGGTTGGAACAACTTCATAAAGGAAGCTAACACCGGAATAGGCCCTAAATTTCCCGAGGGTTTAAGGGGCTATATGACCTACGTTTTGCCTGTTATAATTGCCGTTATATTGGTTATGGGCTACATCCAGTTCTTCAGTTAACGAGAGGGGTGGTGGAGGGCGCGTAAAGATGCTTAAATGCTTTTGATGTTTTTTAGGATATTTTACTATTATTAAAAAGGAGGAGAGGAAGATGGCTGAAGCCGGCAGAGAAAAGTTTTTAAAGCGGCGTCATATGATTTTTGCTGCGATAGGATCTGCGATCGGTTTGGGTAACGTCTGGCGTTTCCCCTATATGTGTTACGAATACGGAGGAGCTGCCTTTTTGGTAGCTTACATAATCGGTCTTTTTGCCATCGGGATTCCCTGGCTTCTTACCGAGTTTGGGATGGGGCATTACTTCCAAAAGGGGGCTCCAGGGGTGTTTCGCAGCATCGGTAAAAAATGGGAATGGGTCGGGTGGTTTCCAAGCATATCGGCCTTTTTGATCGATACTTATTATTGCGTCATCATGGCTTGGACTTTAATTTACATGTTTAGTTCGATGACTTTGGCTTGGGGTGCCGGAGAAGCTGGCGCTCACCAGGCTGGGGATTATTTTTTCAAAACAGTGCTCAACCTTTCTGAGAGCCCAGGAGAGCTGGGCGGCTTGCAGTGGCCAATCGTCGGAGCTTTGGCCTTCACCTGGATTATAATTTATTTCGTAATATACCGTGGGGCCGAGATCGTCGGAAAGGTATCGGAAGTTGTCATGGTTCTGGCCTGGGTTTTGATCATAGCTATATTGATCAGAAGCTTGACCCTACCCGGTGCGGTTGATGGACTAAATTACTACCTTGACATCGATTGGTCTGTATTGAAAGGTGCCGATGTGTGGTTTGCAGCTTTTAGCCAAATAGCCTTCTCGCTTTCGGTTGGTATGGCGGGAATGTATGCCTATGGACGTTTCATCGCAAGGAAGGGAGATATTACGAACAATACAATGATCACCGCATTTTGCGACAGCGGCTTTGCCTTTCTGACAGGTTTTGCCGTCTTCAGCACCGTTGGCTATATCATGCAAGCTCTTGGCGTATCCCTCCAGGATGTTACTATTGCTGGAATAGGGCTTGCCTTTGTGACCTATCCGGTAGGCATATCCCTGATGCCTGCTTTGAATCGCCTCACTGGAGTTCTGTTCTTTATCATGTTCTGGATCATCGGGCTAAGTTCGGCCTACTATCTTGCCTACGCCGGATATATAGTACCCATGATCGACAAGTTTGGCTGGCAGAGAAAAAAGGTAGCCTTTTGGGGTTGTCTCGTTGGATTTTTGGTGGGGCTCATTTATTGTACCCAGGGCGGCCTTTATTGGCTTGACATCGTCGATAGGACCGTGGCTTTCTACACGCTGTTGATAGGTGGTGCCATAGCTTCCCTGGTCGTCGGTTGGGTATTCGGAGCCGATAAGCTCCGCGAACACGTAAACGCTACCTCTGACATCAAGGTTGGTCCCTGGCTGGACTTTCTTATTAAGGTAGTAGTCCCGGCAGGTCTCCTTTTTGTGGTCGTTTACGGGGGCTTTATGCAGGATCTCAAGGAACCTTACGGCGGATACGGCAGTTGGTCTAACTTCATATGGATCCTCATGGTCATAGTGCTTGTGGCTAGCTTCGTATTGCAGAGTATGAAATCCAAGACGGAATAAAAAGGAGGGAGGTAAGATGACGAGTGCTGCTATCGGAACGACGGTGTTCATGGCTGTTGTTCTTATAGGTGGATTGATCTTTTGCTCCAGCAGAATGGGCAAGGGAGGAGGAGGGTGGGAGGATTAAGAAAAGATTTACGTACTTTCTTCCATCCCTCATAAAAAGATACATCTCATCGGAGTCGGGAAAGAATTTTCTTTCCCGACTTTTTGTTGTATGGGGATTTTTGGGATCGCCCTTGTGGTATTATGAGACATTCTGTAAAATAATGCGCAGGATATACTTCCTGTGCTTTAAGTAAAACTGACTCGAAGAAGATGCTAATTTGTCTTGTACCTTGACAATTGAATGAGGGGTGATCTTTAAATGGGATTTGTTGTGATCGCATCGATCGTATTAGTCGGCGCGGCGGGAGTTGCTGTCGGCTATTACGTTCGAAAATTTCATGATGAAAAAAAGGTTTTAAGCACAAAGAAAATTGTTGACCAAATTCTGGATGAAGCAAAAAGAGAGGCCGATACGAAGAAGAGAGAGATCCTTGCCGAGGCCAGAGAAGAAGCGCTTAAGATTCGGCATGAGGTAGAAAGAGAGATCAGAGAGCGGCGAAGCGAACTTCAAAGAGCCGAAAGAAGGATCGAGCAAAGAGAGGAAACTCTCGACAGAAAACTCGAGGGTTTGACCAGGAAGGAAGAAGAATTAAAGGCAAAACTGGCAGAAGCCGAAAGGGCAAAAGCAGAAGCCGAAATGCTTTTACATGAACAGGTGCATAAACTGGAAGAAATAGCGGGACTTTCCAGAGAAGAGGCCAAAGAACTTCTCCTCAAAGAGGTGGAAGAGGAAGCATCCTGTTCTATCGGTTTGAAATTAAAAGAGCTGGAAGAGACCTTTAAGCGTGAGGCCGACAGGAAGGCCCGAGAGATTATAACTACGGCGATTCAGCGTTGTTCCGTCGATCATACATCGGAAGTCACGGTAAGCGTCGTTAATTTGCCATCCGATGATATGAAAGGCAGGATAATAGGCAGGGAAGGAAGGAATATCAGAGCCTTCGAGAGCTTGACGGGTGTTGACCTGATCGTGGACGACACGCCGGAGGCGGTGACGCTAAGCTGTTTTGATCCGGTAAGGCGCGAGATTGCCCGAATTTCTCTGGAGAGGTTGATATTGGACGGTAGGATTCATCCTGCCAGAATAGAGGAAATCGTCGAAAAGGTGGGCAAGGAAGTGGAAGAACACATGCTCGAGGTAGCCGAAAACGCGTTGCTCGAGGCCAACGTAGAGGGGGTACATCCCGAGATAGTGAAGACCTTGGGCAGGCTTGCATATAGATCAAGCTACGGCCAAAATGCCCTGGCACATAGCTTGGAAGTGGCACATTTGGCAGGGGTCATGGCATCTGAACTCGGATTGGATGAGAGGCTTGCGAAAAGGGCTGGATTGTTGCATGATCTGGGCAAGGCCATAGATTGCCAGGTTGAGGGTTCCCATGCCTTGATAGGAGCTGATCTTGCTAAACGTTACGGCGAGTCGCATGTCATAGTGAACGCGATTGCCGCACACCATGAGGATGAGGAGCCAAAAAGCGTATATGCCGTTTTGGTGTTGGCTGCCGATGCCATAAGCGCCTCAAGGCCGGGAGCAAGGCGGGAGAGCATAGAGGCCTATATAAGAAGGCTGGAGAAGCTGGAAGAGTTGGCTTCTTCCTTCGATGGGGTTGAAAAAGCTTATGCCATTCAAGCGGGAAGGGAAGTGCGCGTAATGGTCTCGCCCGAAGCCGGCGATAACGGTGCGATATACAAAATTGCATACGATGTTGCCCGAAGGATAGAAGAAGAGTTGAAGTATCCTGGCCAGATCAAGGTAACGGTAATTAAGGAATTACGAGCAATCGAGCTCGCAAAGTAGGAATTCTCATGAGAGTCTTGTTTGTGGGAGATATCGTAGGCAGGCCTGGGCGTAAGGCTCTTCAGAAGTTTTTGCCGAAGGTCCGAAGAGAGCATGGCCCATTTGATTTTGTTATAGCTAACGTTGAAAATGCTGCCGGCGGTTTCGGCATCACTCAAAAGATCTTGGATGAGTTATTGGCAGTGGGGATCGATTGCATGACCTCGGGCAATCATATATGGGATAAAAAAGAAGGCGTCTCCCTTTTGGACACGGAGCCCAGGTTGTTGCGTCCTGCCAATTATCCCCCCGGTTGCCCCGGACGCTGGTGTATGACTTTGGATGGTGAGGCGGGCAGGTTGGTTGTGCTTAATCTGATAGGTCGCACTTTTATGTTCGACGTGGATTGTCCCTTTAGGAGGGCCGACGAAATTCTACAAGACATCGCAGTTCCTGTGTTAGTAGACTTTCATGCTGAGGCTACCTCAGAAAAGAGGGCCCTTGCACTTTACCTCGACGGGCGGATATCTGCATTGTTGGGTACCCATACGCACGTTGCCACGGCTGACGAAGAGATACTCGATGGCGGAACTGCCTTTATAACCGACGTGGGAATGACGGGAGGGCACGCCGGAGTCATCGGGATGCAGAAAGATTCGGTAATAAGTCGGTTTTTGACGGCGATGCCGGCGCGATTTGAGGCATGCAACGAAGATTTGCGGCTGAACGGAGCTTGTATAGATATAGACCCGTCGAGTGGGAAAGCCTTGAGCATTCGAAGGATAAGCGTGAGAGAAGGCTGTGAAACCCCGAATGAATAGAATCTTCGATTATTATGATATATTATGATTCCGATGTGGCGTAAATTACGGAAAAAGCGGGGCCTTGGTAAGGTCCCGCTTTTTAATGAAAAATATAGGGAGGCATGAGGAAAATGTGTCTTGCAATTCCTCACAGGATAGAGGAGGTTTTGGATTCAAGCAGGGCTGTCGCCCGCACTGGGTCGTTGCGAGTGGAAGTGAGGACGGACCTGGTGGATGAGATCAACGTAGGGGACGTTGTGTTAGTGCACGCTGGTTTTGTCATTGAAAAGTGCGAAGAAAGGGATGGTCGGGAATTAGAAGAATTATGGAAAGAAGTGTTGAAAGTTGCTAGTCAAGGGCGCAGTGAAAGATAAAATTGAATTACTTCGGCGTGCGCTAACTTTTTTTGCTGAACGTCCAATGACGTTTATGGAAGTTTGCGGTACTCACACGGTCGCTATTTATAGGAGCGGCATAAGGTCTTTATTGCCGCCCGATATTTCGCTGGTCTCCGGTCCGGGTTGTCCCGTTTGCGTGACGGATCAGGGAGAGATAGATGTCGCAATAAAACTTGCCGGCAAAGGGGATTTGATCTTCGCTACCTACGGCGATATGCTGCGCGTTCCTGGCACGAAGGGTTCGCTGCAGAGCCTGAGGGCACATGGCGCCGATGTTCGTGTCGTGAGGTCGGCAGACGAGGCCTTGTCGTTAGCCCTTAAAAACCCCGTTAAGGAGGTGGTTTTTTTGGGAGTTGGCTTTGAAACCACCGCTCCTTCCACTGCAGCCATGGTCATTGAGGCGATGGATAGGGGTGTGCAAAATTTTTCCGTCCTTTCATTTCATAAACTGGTCCCTCCTGCTCTACGACTACTTGCCGAGTCAGAGGAATTGCAAGTTGACGGCTTTTTGCTTCCGGGACACGTGAGCGTTGTGCTGGGAGCAGAACCTTACCAATTTTTACCCAGGGATTTCGATATTGCCTGTGCAATAGTTGGCTTTGAGCCTTTGGATATAATGGAGGGGTTGGTTGAGCTGGCCCGCCAGGTAAGCGAAAGTGATTTCAAGGTCAGCCTCTTGTACTCGAGAGCCGTTAGGCCCCAGGGGAACGCAAAAGCTAAAGGGTTGATAGAAGAAGTATTCGATAAATGCGATTCAAAGTGGCGTGGTTTGGGGCCTATCGAAAGGTCGGGACTGAAGTTGAAGGGCGATTTTGCCCGGTTTGATGCTCTTTTGAAGTTCGACTTGAAGATCGAGGATGTCCCTCTCCCCCAAGGTTGCAAGTGTGGTGAAGTATTGATGGGCAAGATAACTCCAAAAGAATGCCCCCTTTTCTCTAAGCTATGCAGGCCCGATACCCCTGTTGGTCCCTGTATGGTATCGAGTGAGGGAAGCTGTGCAGCATGTTATAAGTACGATTATAGGGTGATGTAGCGATGTTCATCGAAATAAAACACGGAAGCGGTGGCAGGCCCACCCAAGAGCTTATCAAGGAGATCCTCGAAATATATCAGGATCAAAGCGTTAATGATTTGGAAGATTGTGCTTTAATTGAAAACGGCATAGGCGTAACGATTGACGGTTTTACTGTAAGCCCTCGGTTTTTCCCGGGAGGAGATATTGGGAAACTCGCTATCTGCGGAAGTACTAACGATTTAGCCGTCAGAGGGGTAAAGCCAAATTATGTTGCAGTAAGTTTCTTAATAGAAGAGGGATTGCCAAAGGACGAGCTCTTTAGAGCCGTCGATAGCGCCTATCGTGTCAGCAAGGAATTGGATGTCAAGTTCATCGCCGGCGATACCAAGGTGCTGCCCAAAGGACAGGCTGACGGCATTTATATAACCTGTTGTGCCCTGGGTCAATCCGTGACGGATCGTCCCTGGGGTGTCAATGAGCTTTCACCGGGAGATGTCATCATTGCCACCGGTCCTATCGGACAACACGGTGCTCTTATAGCCGCGCTCCGCTACGGCCTTGATGTGGATGAATTGGAAAGTGACTGTGCGCCTCTGTGGCCTTTAATGGAACCTCTGACAAAGATACCGGGCGTAAAGTGCGCAAGAGATTGTACGCGAGGCGGTTTGGGAACGGTCCTGTGCGAATGGGCCGAGGGTGCCTCCTTGGGCATTGAAATTGATGAAGATCTCATCCCACTGACCCGACAGGTAATCTCCCTAGCCGACGTCTTGGGCTTTGACGTGTTGCACCTCGCCTGCGAAGGTACAGCTGTCATCGCCGTGGATCCCGACTGCCTGCATGAAGTCCTTTCTTCTTTGAAAGAGAAGGCACCCCTCTGTTCTGTTATAGGCAAGGTCGCTGATGAACATGTCGGAATTGTCGGACTTAAGACCAGCATCGGCGGCATGCGCGTCGTCGACATGCCCTTGGGAGAGATGGTTCCCAGAATATGTTAGGCTGGAAATATGTTTGAGATATTCGGCCTTGACTTTGTGAAATGATATATATAAAATAAAGTATGTAAGAATACCCGGATGAGCACCGCAAGAGATATCTCGCTTGAAGGAAAGCGAGGAGCCGAAGGTGCAAGGGCAGCGATGCCCCAATCTCTCAGGCAAAAGGATTGCGGTGTGACGGAACCCTGGAAAAGATTTCTTTAGAGATCTACCAAAAGGGCAAGCCATATGATTGCTTATGGTGAATCCCTGGGGGTGAAGAGGACAGGGGCCAAATGGACCGAGGAGGGATTTGGCGCATGTCCTTTTTTTATGAAGTTGTAACGAACAATCCTCGACTGAAGCACATCGCAGGATGCGTATATCTAGAAGGCTGTCCTTTAGATGTGTTGGCGATGTTGCGCGATAAGGTCCATGACGGATATAGGCTTATCTCCCATCCTCTGACGGGAAATATCCCTCCGGGAAGAAGGCTTTATTTAACTGTGCTTCTGGCCAGTTCCACATCTGACGATGATTTCGTCGATCAGGAATCTCTTAATTTAATCGAAAGAGCCCTCGAAATTTACGAAAGGGTAGATCGTAATCATATCGATTTGGATCCAAGTTCGATAGAGGATATGCAATTCCTCGACGAACAGCTCATGATGCCGGTGTTTTATCAATATGGAATCTTATCAATAGGGAGGTGCACTGAAATTGATCGAATTGAACAAGGATAATTTTGAAAGCGAAGTTTTGCAAAGCGATCTTCCAGTCGTGGTGGATCTTTGGGGACCCAAATGCGGACCTTGCCTTGCTCTGATGCCTCAGGTAGAGGAGCTTTCTTCTCAATATGACGGCAAAGTAAAGTTCTGTAAACTAAACGTAGCTGAGAATCGTCGTTTGGTGATCAGTTTAAAGGTCATGGGGGTTCCTACCTTTCTCTTCTATAAAGAGGGAGAGTTAAAGGACAGGATAAGCGGAGAAGAGGTCACTATAGAAGCTATTAAGGAGCGAATGGAAAAGTTATTGCAGTAGCATTCCGTTTTAGGCGCAGAAAGAAGGGGGTGTCTGTTGGTGAGGTTGGAATTGCATAAAGTTAAGATCGAGGATGTGCAATGGGGCGATGCCACCAAGGTCGAAAATAACGTCCTTTACATCAACCGCGAAGAAGTTACAGATATGCTGCTAGAGGATGATCGCTTTGAGTCCGTAGAGGTGGATTTAGCTCGTCCCGGAGAAAGGGTTCGCATTATCCCGGTCAAAGACGTGATAGAGCCCAGGTGCAAGATCGAGGGCGAAGGCGACGTCTTTCCAGGTTTCATCGGCGATGTCGAGGGTAACGTAGGGAGGGGCAAGACATTAGTGTTGTCAGGTTCCGCAGTTGTGACCTGCGGCAAGATAGTCGGTTTCCAGGAAGGGATTATAGATATGTCGGGTCCCGGTGCCGATTACACGCCCTTCTCCAAGACCAATAACGTGGTCTTGGTCCTGACGCCCAAGGAAGGTATTGAAAGGCACGATTATGAGGCGGCATGTCGCGTGGCCGGGCTCAAGGTCGCGCACTTTTTGGCGGTGAATGCGAAGGGAACGTCGCCCGACGAAGTATCGCTTTACGAATTAGGGGAGATGACGAAAAGGCCCAAGGAGCTCGAGAGTTTGCCTAAGGTAGCATATCTTTACATGTTGCAGTCCCAGGGTCTTCTTCACGATACCTACGTATATGGAGTCGACGCGAAGAGGATACTTCCAACGCTAATTCATCCTAATGAGGTCTTCGATGGGGCTATCGTGTCGGGCAACTGCGTATCCGCCTGCGATAAGAATAGCACCTATGTACATCAAAATAATCCTGTAATAGAAGCCCTCTACAAGAGGCATGGCAGAGACATTGATTTCGTAGGTTGCATAATTACCAACGAGAACGTGACGCTCGAAGATAAGAAGAGAAGCTCTTCCTATGCAGTCAAGCTTGCCAAGATGCTTGGAGTTGACGGGTTGATAATTACGGAAGAAGGTTTCGGAAATCCCGATACTGACTTGATCATGAACTGCAGAAAGGCGGAGCGTGCGGGTATAAAGACGGTGCTCATTACCGACGAATATGCCGGAAGGGACGGAGTCAGCCAATCCCTCGCCGATGCGGCCCCTGAAGCGAACGCCGTCGTAAGCGCCGGAAACGCAAACCCGACGGTCCAATTGCCCCCTATGGAAAAACTGATAGGCTTTTCTGAATCAGCCAATGTCATAGCGGGAGGTTTTTCCGGAAGCTTAAAGGAAGATGGTTCCATCGAAGTTGAGTTGCAGGCAATAACGGGTGCCACCAACGAGCTTGGTTTCACCTGTTTGTCTGCCGAAACCAGATAAATAATAAAAACAGGAGGTGTTAACCCATGGCAAAGGGGAAATTGGTCGGTAAAAAGCTGATACTCCTTGGCGAACGGGATGGAATTCCCGGTCCCGTGATGGAGGCCTGTTTAAAGGACAGCGGAGCCGATATAGTGTTTTCCGTGACCGAATGCTTCGTCTGAACGGCCGCGGGAGCCATGGACCTGCAGAATCAACAGCGCGTCAAGGACGCAGCCGAGAAATTCGGTGCTGAAAACGTCGTAGTAATACTGGGCAGCTCCGATGCAGAGGGCGCAGAAATTTACGCCGAAACCGTTACAAACGGAGATCCGACTTACGCAGGTCCATTGGCAGGAGTCCCGTTGGGACTCGCAGTTTATCACATGTTTGAACCGGAGATAAAAGAGGAAGTGGATCCCGCTGTTTGGGAAGAGCAAATGGGAATGATGGAGATGGTTTTGGATCCTGAGGCCCTATCTCAAGCGGTAGCTAAAATGCGAGAGCAATGCAGCAAGTATACTCTCTAGGGTTGCGATGAGAGATGGGGAGGGATTATTTGTGGCTTATAGGGTAGTGCACTATATAAATCAATTTTTCGCCGGCATAGGTGGCGAGGAAAGGGCGGATTATCCGCCGGAGCTTCGTGATGGCGTGGTAGGCCCTGGGCAGGCCTTGCAGGCAGCCTTTGAAAAAGAGGCTACTATAGTGGCGACGGTAATTTGCGGTGACGGCTATTTCGCCGAACAAATGGATGAGGCTATAAACAAAATTATCGAGATGCTCAAGGAATACAAACCCGATGCCCTCGTTGCGGGGCCGGCTTTTAACGCGGGACGATACGGCATGGCCTGTGGCGCCATATGCGATGCCGTCGGTAAAAGGCTTGGCATACCCGTCGTTACTGCCATGTATCGGGAAAATCCCGCTGTCGAGATTTACAAAAAAGGCATTTACATAATCGAAGCGGCGGATAGCGCCAGAGGAATGCGCGATGCCATACCTAAAATGGCCCGCCTCGTTTTGAAGCAATTGAAGGGAGAAACTATTGGGAGCCCTAAAGAAGAGGGCTACATAGAGCGTGGCGTCAGGGTAAACGTATTCAGAGATCGAATTGGAGCCGAGAGGGCAGTCGATATGCTCGTGAAAAAGCTTCGCGGCGAGGAGTTTGTCTCAGAATATCCCATGCCATCCTTCGATCGTGTGCCGCCCGCTCCTGCTATAAAAGACATAAAGAAAGCCAAAATTGCCCTTGTTACTTCAGGAGGCATAGTTCCCAAGGACAACCCCGACAGGATAGAAGCTTCAAGCGCCACTAAGTTCGGGGAATATAGCATAGCGGGCTTGCAGGACCTCACATCGGAAACGCACGAGACAGCTCACGGAGGTTATGATCCTACCTATGCAAACGATGACCCCGATAGGGTGTTGCCCGTGGATGTGGCAAGAGAACTGGAAAGGGAGGGCTCCTTTGGCTCGCTTCACGATAAATATTACGCGACCGTGGGCAACGGAACTCCCGTAGCCTATGCCAAGAGCTTTGGAGAGGAGATTGCCAAGAGGTTGAAAAGCGATAACGTAGATGGCGTCATCCTCACGTCCACCTGAGGAACCTGTACTCGTTGCGGTGCAACGATGGTAAAGGAATTGGAGAGAGCGGGTTTACCCACCGTGCATATATGTACTATAGTTCCCATATCACAGACCGTCGGAGCGAACAGAATAGTTCCGGCCGTTGCAATTCCTCACCCCCTTGGCGATCCGACAAAGTCGCCGGAAGAAGAAAGGGCAATAAGACGCCGCCTTTTAAACAAAGCATTAAAGGCCTTACAGGTAGATATCAAGGAACAGACCCTTTTTGACGATTAACTTCTCTCCGATCAAGGGGCCAAAAGAAAGGTCCCATTGGCCCCTTGATCAATTAAATTGGCGGTAATTTCGGACATAAGGAGCGTGCATGATTACATGCGAAAGGTTGCTATAAAAGAATATGCCTATTGCTTGAACCACACCCCCGAACTTGCCTATCACTATGGCAATACCCCCTTTTGGGAAAGGAAGGCCAAAGGAGAATCGGAGTTTCTGCTTTCCCTGTCAAAATCGATGCGCCCCTTTGAAGAGGCAGTAAGTTACGCCCCAAACCAAGCCTACATCGGAGGGATTGATCCGGAGGACCTGGAGGCTCAGCCTGTTCCGTGGTACCAAAATCCGATGAGGGGAGCCTCTCGTTGGGGCCAATTTGGAGAGATAATGCCCGAAGATGAATTTTTGGCCCTTATGGATATTTCCGACGTCTTCGACATCATCTGGCTTGAGGAAACCTTTTCGGGAAAGGTCAAGGAAAAGCTCCAAAGCCATCCCTTGATAAATCCCGACATTTTACAGCGTCTGGAAAAGGGTCATCCCATTGATGCAATAGAGAGGGAAATAAGAGAAAATGAGGCGTTACCATTATATTACGACGGCATAACAGTTGGTTGTTGTAGAAAATCCCATGAATTTGACGAATGTCTGTCCTCCTATGTATTGCTCGAGAACATAGCCTGCAAAGCCGGCGGAGTATTGGCTTTGCTCCATCTACTGAAACGTGCGGGCATGAAACCTGAAGAAGTCGATTTCATCATAGAATGTTCCGAAGAAGCTGCAGGAGACATGAACCAAAGGGGAGGAGGTAATTTCGCTAAATCAGTAGGTGAAATTGCCGGCTGTATAAATGCAAGCGGGTGTGACGTAAGGGGCTTTTGCGCCGGGCCTGCCTACGCTCTTATCAACGCAGCGGGACAGGTGGCATCCGGTATCAGGAAAAACGTAGTGGTGTTAGCCGGAGGAGCCGTTCCGAAGCTTTACATGAACGCACGGGATCACGTGAAAAAAAATATCCCGGCATTGGAGGATGTCTTGGGTAGTTTTGCAGTATTGCTCACTCCCGAAGACGGGGTCTCTCCCGTAATAAGGCTCGATGCAATCGGGAAACATTCCGTTGGGGCCGGGGCCTCTCCCCAAGCCATAACCGAGGCTCTTGTTTACGAGCCGTTAAAGCGGATCGGGCTTGGCATTGCCGATGTGGATAAATATGCGGCAGAGCTGCAAAACCCCGAGATTACGCTGCCGGCAGGAGCGGGAAATGTCCCCGAGGCCAATTTCAAGATGATCGCAGCCCTTGCCGTAATGAAGAAGGAGCTCGAAAGAGCCGATATGGCTGATTTTATAAAGGAACGCGGAATGCCTGGCTTCGCACCAACGCAAGGACATATACCCTCCGGCGTGCCTTTTATAGGGCATGCCTGCGAGAAGATAAAGAAGGGAACGATGAAGAGGTCGATGATAATAGGAAAGGGAAGCCTCTTTTTGGCACGTTTGACGAACCTATCTGATGGAGCTTCCTTTATCATAGAATCGCCTTCGCCTCTTGCCGGTGAGGAAAAGACCGTAAGCAAAGAAGCGATAAAGGAGATCATTTTGGAAGTGCTTGCCGATCTCGCCGGTTCGCTTAAAGGTTCTGCCAAAGAGTAAGGCTTAAGAGGTGAAATGTTGTGAGTGATGTCAATTTGAAAAAGTTAATCGGCGAAGCGTTGATTGAAATTGTAGATGCGGCCAAAGGCGGAGGTAAGTTTGTGCCTATCGGCCTGATGAGCAGCGGAAGCGAGCTTGGTTCCGAAGAGATGGCTTTGGGGGGCAGGCTTGCCCAGCAACAATACCCTTTTATAAAAGTGGTTATGATAGGCCCTCGTGTCGAAGGTTTCGACGATTTAGAATGGATTGAGACCGACGATTGCGAGGCAGACATCCAAAATGCAATGGAAAAAGCTTTAAAAGAGGGTCGTATAAAAGGTGCCGTTGCCCTCCATTATCCCTTTCCTTTGGGCGTCGCTACCGTTGGAATGATACACGCGCCTGCCAAGGGGAAGCCCCTCATAATATCCACTTCTACGGGGACTTCTTCCGCTAATAGAGTCGAAGCCATGGTGTTGAATGCAATTTATGGTGTAGCAGTTGCCAAAGCCAGAGGAATCAAGAAGCCGGAAGTTGGCATTTTAAACGTGGATGGGGCGCAAATGGTTTACAGATCTCTCAGAAAATTGGCGGAGGGCGGTTACGATATTACCTTTGGAAGCAGCGTAAGGAGTGACGGAGGCCCTATTTTAAGAGGGAACGATTTGATAGCCGGTTCCGTGGATGTATGCGTTACCGATACATTGACGGGGAATGTCCTGGTCAAGATATTTAGCGCCTACAACACGGGCGGGAATTACGAAGCTTTAGGTTGGGGGTATGGGCCGTCCGTAGGAGAGGGGTGGGGCTATGTCGTCTCCATCATTTCCAGGGCTTCCGGGGCCCACGTTATCGCAAATGCCATCTACTTTACGGCTGAAGTGTCCTTAGCCGGCCTGCCGTCGCTTGTGAGGGGCGAACTTGAGAGGGCCAGAAATGCAGGCCTTGAAAGCATTCTCGCCCAACTGGAAAGCAAGGGGGAGGGTGGGAAATCACGGGTGGAGCCGCCCAAACCGGAGCCGACAGACGAAGAAATCCACGGTATAGATGTTTTGACGATAGAAGATGCGGTAAAAACTCTTTGGGCGTCAGGAATATATGCCGAATCGGCCATGGGATGTACTGGCCCAGTCGTAAAAGTTCCTTCACGCTTTCTCGACAAGGCTAAGGAAGTTTTGGCCGAGGGCGGCTACCTGTAATCGCTATAGAAACAGAGTTGTCGTGTTAGGCTAAAACAAAAAAGCGTTCTTCGGTTTACGAAGAACGCTTTTTTGTTTTCTCTAACTTAAAGGAGTAGTATAATATTAGTAATTACAAAAAATTTCGTAATGTTTCATCGTAATATCCCATATCGCAACGTCAACATATAACGCCTACAGTATGACAAAATTACACGCTTCTTTATTAGTTAAATGAAAGGTTAATTGGTATTACAAAAGTGGTAAAATATTATTTAATTCGATAGGAGGTGATGCCTATCGAAAAATGTATGATTGTGCTTTCGTTATTGTCTTTTAATCATATTTTTGAGGAGGGACAGTGAGAGCATGGATCTTTTGTTGAAAATTAACGGTATGGTAAACGGGATAGTATGGGGACCATGGATGTGTGCCTTTTTATTAGGCACAGGTGTTTATTTGACTATTATATTGGGCGTACCCCAGATACGTTACTTCACTTTTTCTTTTAAGAATGTATTTACAAAGAGCGCACTCAAGGGCTATGGCAAAGAAGGCACCATATCTCCCTTTGCGGCTTTAGCTACGGCATTGGCGGGGACTCTGGGATCTGGGAACATCGCAGGAGCTGCTACAGCCATCCATTTAGGAGGACCAGGTGCGGCCTTTTGGATGTGGATAAGTGCACTATTTGGAATGACAACTAAAATGGTCGAGGTTATACTATCAACCCATTTTAGAGAAAAAGACGAAGCAGGTAACTGGCGGGGAGGAACAATGTACGTGTTAAGAGCGGCCACGGGACAAAAGTGGCTGGCCTGGCTTTTTGCCCTATTTGCGGCACTGGCAGCCTTTGGAATTGGTAACATGACACAGGCCAACTCTACTGCTGAGGCAGTAAATTTAGGTTTTGGCGTCCCACATATATATACTGGAATAGCGTTGGCTTTTCTAACGGCCCTGGTTATCTTAGGTGGCCTAAAAAGCATAGCTAACGCTACCGTCATCATAATTCCTTTCATGTCCGTGCTATATTTTGTTGGTGGTTTAGTCTTGTTTTTAATGAACATGGATAAATTGCCGGCTGCTTTTGGTGCAATATTTTATTATGCCTTCCATGATCCTATGGCAATGCCAGGTGCCATTGCTGGATGGTCCGTGAGACAGGCATTGATAAAAGGTACCGCCCGAGGCATCTTTTCAAACGAAGCTGGTTTGGGATCGGCCCCGATGGTTCATTGCACGGCCATAACGGATCATCCCGTGCGTCAAGGCACCATGGGCATTTTTGAGGTGTTTTTGGATACCTTTATAGCATGTACTGTCACAGTTATAAGCATTATTGCCACAGGTACCCTTACTGGTTATCCGGAACTTACGGGTGCTCAATTGACCTTAACCGCTTTTAGTACCGTTTGGGGTCGCGCGGGCGCAATGTTTTTGGCAGTTTCCCTCGCCTGTTTTGCCTATTCGACGGTGCTTGCATGGTACTGGTACGGAGAAACAGGAGCGACTTATATATTGGGAGTGAAGGTGATTCCCTTCTATAAGGCACTTTGGATCATCTGTATCGTTCTTGGTGCTTGGGGTGGAAGTGAGTTTTTACGGAACATTTGGGACTTTGCCGATACTTTAAACGGCCTGATGGCTATACCCAACCTTATAGCTTTATGGTGGGTATCGGGAGAGGTTCGCCGTCTGGTCAAGGATTTTGATGCTAAAAGGGCTAGGGGAGAATTGTTGTAAGTCTTTGGCGTAAAGGAGGAGGGGTGTGCCCCTCCTCCTTGAATTATGGGAGGTGTTTCCCGTTGAATTTAAGGCCAACAAGGTACGAAGTGTACCTCGAAAATTTGCGCCATAACTTCGATAAGATAAAAAGTTTTGTCGGCCCCCGCGTCCAGGTAATGTCAGTAGTTAAGGCCAATGGATACGGAATGGGCATAGTCCCTATTGCCAAAGCCCTGGAAGAAGCGGGGTGTCAGAGATTTGCCGTTGCTACGCCTGACGAAGCGGTGGCTTTGAGAGAAGCCGGAATAAAAGAGCCCCTTTTGGTTCTCGGACCTTCGCCCATTGAAGCGGCGGGCTACTACGTCGACCACGATGTTGCGGCGGCACTGACCGATATGGAATTTGCATGTGCCGCAAGTCGGGTTGCAGAGGAAAAAGGTAAAGTGGCCCAACTTCACGTCAAGATAGACACTGGCATGGGTAGAATTGGTTTTTTGCCTGAAGAACTGCCCCATATTTTGCCAAAGTTAAAGGGGCTGTCCTGTATTGATATAGAGGGCATTTTTACCCACTTTGCCACTGCCGATGAACCCAACCTGGAATATAGTCGTTGGCAGTTTCGGAGATTTATGAAAGCACTGGATATACTTGCCGATTTCGGTATAAAAGTTAGGTTACGCCATGTATGCAATAGCGCCGGCATCTTAAATCTTCCGGAATATCACCTTGATGCAGTTAGGCCGGGGTTGATCCTCTATGGCATGTGGCCATCGGATAGCTGCAGAAAGCCCTTTGACCTGAAAAAAGTTTTTCAAATAAAGACAGAAGTAGCTGCCCTTAGAACGCTGCCTCTCGGAAGCGGGGTTGGTTACGGACTGCGATACATGACCAGAGGCGAAGAAAAGATAGCCGTTTTGCCCGTAGGGTATCATGACGGCTACCCTCGCGTCCTTTCCATGAGGGCATCCGTTTTGATCAAGGGAATACGCGCTCCCATCGTAGGAAATATATGCATGGACCAAATGATGGTAAACGTTACCCATATTCCCGATGTTAAGGTGAAAGACGAAGCGGTTCTTATAGGGGCTCAGGGAGATGAAGAGGTAACGACCGAAGAGATAGCCAAAATAATTGGTACGATAAATTATGAGGTCCCAAATCTCTTTACGCCAAGAGTACCACGTGTATATTTGTGAGAAAATATAGTATAATGAATATTAAAGTGCTAGTTTTAATTATCTCAATTTAAGGGAGGCATGTATAGATGAGGATAGGTTGCCCAAAGGAGGTAAAGGACAACGAATTTAGGGTAGGGCTCATTCCTGCGGCAGTCAAAGCATATGTAGATGCCGGACATGAGGTATTAGTCGAAAGGGGTGCCGGCATTGGATCCAGCATAACAGACGAGGAGTACAAAGCTGCAGGAGCCAAGATACTCGATTCGGCCAAAGAGGTTTGGGCTGCCTCTGATATGATCGTAAAAGTCAAAGAGCCGCTTCCTCAGGAATACGATCTTATGCGGGAGAATCAGCTGATCTATACATATTTTCATTTTGCAGCTGATGAAGAGCTTACCAAAGCCTGTCTCAAAAAGAAGATAGTCGCTGTTGCTTATGAAACGGTTCAGGAAGCCGACGGATCGCTGCCCCTGTTGAAGCCAATGAGCACGATTGCCGGTCGCATGGCCTGTCTCATGGGCGCATATTATCTTGGCAAGCCTCACGGGGGAATGGGGCTGCTTCCTACGGGGGTTCCTGGCGTTGCTCCTGCAAACATATTAGTGATCGGCGGTGGCAGCGTGGGCAGCAATGCAGCCAGAGTGGGAGCGGGACTTGGAGCAAAGGTAACCATACTTGACGTAAATCCGAACGTTCTCGAACATTTGACGCAGATTATGCCTCCTAATGTTTTTCCCGTATTCAGCGACAGCCACACCTTGGAAGCCGGCTTAAAAGAGGCGGATGTAGTCGTGGGTGCCGTTTTGATACCCGGCGCCAAGGCGCCAAAACTGGTTCGCAGGGAGCACCTTAAAATCATGAAACCCGGCTCCGTGATCGTTGATGTTGCCATCGACCAAGGGGGATGTACCGAAACGTCAAAGCCAACCACGCATTCGGACCCGGTTTATGTAGTCGATGGTGTCGTGCACTATTGTGTCGCAAACATGCCGGGCGCCTATGCCAGGACCGCGACATATGCCCTCAACAACAGCACGATACGATATGGTTTACAGCTTGCAAACAAAGGACCTGAGCGTACCTGCAGGGAAAACAGTGCTCTTCTCAAGGGATTGAACATGTATAAGGGTATCATAACCTACAAGCCTGTGGCAGAGGCCTTTGGCATGGAAGATCTGTACAAACCTACCGAAGAAGTCCTTTAAAAAATTCTTGTTAAAATCCGATCTATAAATAAAGCGGAAGCCAAAAGCTTCCGCTTTATTTTCTGTGCACGATTAGTCATCTTCGTCAAAAGCAACGATGCAGTTGCAATAACTTCGGGTAGCTGGTATAAGGTATGCGTTAAGTGAAACTTAATAATTTCTTGTTTGCCGGAGGTAACTAAATGAGGGACACACTTCTTGCATTAGCGCATTTTCCTAAAGATAAATTAGACAAAGTCGATACAGAGGCCTTTCTCATCGCTGCAAAAAAGTGTCGGGGTTGGGTCCTGACGATGACCACGGCGGCCAATAGCGGTCACCCGGGCGGCTCCATGTCGAGCATGGAGATGTATTTGGTGACCTATGCCGTTTCCAACCTCAGAAGAGAAAGGGTAGAGGAAACAGATAGAGATTACGTCGTGATCAGTCATGGCCATACGGCACCGGCAGCCTATTCTGCTCTTGCCTATCTGGGCTTTTTCGATCCTTTGGAACTTTTGGGCAATTTTCGCAGGACCGGCAGTCCCTTTCAAGGTCATGTGGAAAGATCTGTCCCCGGCATAGACTGGGGAAGCGGGAATTTAGGCCAGGGCCTTGCGGCAGGAGTCGGCTACGCTTTAGCTCAGAAAAAGAGAAGAGGGGAAGGACACGTCTTCGTACTGATGGGTGATGGCGAGCAAACGAAGGGGCAGGTATCCGAGGCTCGCAGGATAGCGGCAAAGGAGGGCTTAGACAACGTAACGGCCCTAGTAGATTTCAATCACATTCAAATTAGTGGTTTCGTTGAGGATGTTATGCCCGTTCAATACAAAAGGCTTTGGGAAATTGACGGTTGGCAGGTTTACGAGTGCGATGGGCACGATCCATCTGATATCTATAGCGCTTTGAAAGAAGCTTACGAGGACGATGGACCAAGCGTCGTCTTCTGTAATACGGTGATGGGTAAAGGCGTATCCTTTATGGAGGGTATTCCAGATTATCATGGCAAAGCACTTAACAAAGAACAATATCTTAGGGCCATGGAAGAGCTGGGGGAGGATCCATCGATTTTGGAAGAGGCCTTAAGGGCGCGAAGAGGCCCCTTGCCGGAAGGTCGAAGGGTTTCTGTGAGTGCTCCTCCCATACAAACAGGACATCCCTTTACTTATTCCCGGGAGACCAAGACGGATAACAGGAGCGCCTTTGGAAAGGCTTTGGCGAATATTGGCGAACTTAATTACAAAGAGGGCTCTTCTTCGACACCAATACTTGTCTTCGACTGCGACCTGGCCTCATCTGTGAAAGTGGACGAATTTGCAGATAAGTGTCCCGAATGGTTCGTAGAAACCGGCATTCAAGAACATGCCACTGCAACGGTTTCCGGAGCGGCCTCTTGCGGGGGTGTCATTGCCCTTTGGGCTGACTTCGGGGTCTTTGGTCTTACCGAAGTATATAATCAACAGCGCTTGAACGACATCAATAAAACTAATTTGAAGCTCTTTTTGACGCATGTGGGTTTGGATGTTGGTGAAGACGGGATGACTCATCAATGCATAGATTATTGCGGGTTGTTGCGCAACCTTTTCGGATGGAAGCTGACAGTTCCCATCGATCCGAATCAGACCGACAGGATAACGAGGTGGGCTCTTTCCGAAGCGGGGAACATATGCGTTGCCATGGGCAGGAGCAAAGTGCCCATCCTTACAAGGGAGGGGGAGGACACTCCCTTTTACGGAGAGAACTATGTTTTCAGATATGGCGCCATAGACCTGATAAGGGATGGTCGTCACGCATCCGTTTTTGCTATGGGGCATATGGTATATAGAGCGGTTCAGGCCAGAGAATTGCTCGAGAAGCATGGTCTTTCCCTGAGGGTTTATGGGGTTTCCTGCCCGTTGTCAATAGACGAAAAGGCTATTGAGGAAGCGGCCGAATTGGGACCCATATTCACATTCGAAGACCATCACGCAGGGACAGGATTAGGCCGGGAAATCGTCTCTAAGGTGCAGAGCTTAGGGCTGCACTGCAGGGTTAAGCCCTTGGGCGTTTGGCGATACGGCGATTCCGGACCATTTGACGAAGTCTTTGAAGCCATGGGCTTGTCCTCGAAAGCCTTGGCCGAATGTGTCCTCAAAGAGTTGGAAAAGTAATGCTGTCTTTTGGTAGGTGTGATGCCGATGATCGATAGCGGAAGTCTAGTTTTTCTTTCCTCTGCCGAAAAGAAGGACACATTTTTGATTTCCCTTGAAGAGGGGGGAAAGCTTGAAACGCGATTGGGCGTTATCTTACACGAGGACGTTATGCGAGCCGGTTTTGGGGGCAGGGTCAGATCGCACAACGGAAATCTCTTCTACATTACCAAACCCTCATTGGGGGAATATTTACGAAGGATAAAGCGCAGGACCCAGATAGTTTTTCCCAAGGAAGCGGGCTATATATTGCTTCAGCTGGATGTAAAACCTGGTGCAAGAGTCTTGGAGTGCGGGACAGGTTCGGGAGGGATGACCAGTGTCTTCGCACATTTCGTCGGGGACGAAGGTCGAGTCTACTCCTATGACGAGCGTGATGAATTTGTTGAGCTAGCACGCCGAAACTGTAAGAGATGGAAAGTTGACCACAGGGTAGAATTCAAGACAAGAAACATATCGGAAGGTTTTGATGAAGTCAATGTGGATGCCCTTTTCCTGGATTTACCCGATCCATGGAATTATCTTAACCAGGCAAGAAACGCTCTCGCCCTGGGTCGCAGGATGGGGGCTTTGCTTCCCACCTTCAACCAAATAGAGAGGTTTTTGAGGGCTTTGCAAGAAAAGGGTTTCATCGATGTCGAAGTAATCGAGATATTTCACAGGAACCTTAAGACTGATCCAAACAGGTTAAGGCCGGAAGATCGAATGATAGGACATACGGGGTATCTCATTTTTGCGACATCTGTGACTGATTTCGATGGCGGTGTCTAATGAAATGAGAATTTTACTGCAACTTTGCTGTGCCCCAGACGGCACCGTACCTCTGGACATATTGCTTTGCGAGGGCAATGAGGTTATTTGTTTCTTTTACGGACATAACATACACCCCCAAGAGGAGTACGAAAGACGTCTTTGCGCCGCAAGGCAATTGGCCGAATTTTTTCGTGTTACCCTAGTAGTTCCACCCTACGACCCGGATCGTTGGCTGTGGAGTACCAGAGGTCTGGCGAAAGAACCCGAAGGCGGCAGAAGGTGTCTGTTGTGTTACGGGTTACAGATCGAGGCTGCCGTATTTTTGGCTAAAGCCTTAAAGTGCGACGCCTGTGCCACGACCCTTACGATAAGCCCCCATAAGGATCCCGAGTCGATCAATGCAATTGGGAGGCGCATGTCTCTAAGGGTGGGCCTTCAATGGATAGATCGCATTTGGAGGAAGGGCGGAGGGTTCGTCGAATCCGTCGCAAAAAGTAAAGAAATGGGATTATACAGACAACGTTATTGCGGTTGCGTATATAGCATACAGCATCGGGAGGTGAGTGTGCGTTGACCAAAGGCTTTTCAATATCGGTAGGAAAGGTCCCTCCTCATTTACTGCAACCCCTTTTGAAAGGTTTGCGGGGATTACATAGAGATGAGGTGCTGGTAGGACCTCAAATTGGCGAGGACGCGGCGGTCGTAGGGTGGCCTGCCGGCGCTTTTTTGATGGCCACCTCCGATCCAATAGTCGGTGCCGTGAAGGGGGCTGGCAATCTGTTGGTGAACGTAAATGCCAACGATATAGCCTCCAAGGGCGGTGATCCGGCTTATATGTTGGTTGTCCTAATTTTGCCCGCTACCATGACTTTAGACGATGCAACTTCTCTTATGAAAGAAGTAAACGAAGAGGCAAAAAAAATTGGAGTAGCCGTTATAGGCGGACATACGGAGTTTTCCGATCGTTATGAACATCCCATTATGGTCGGCACCATGCTTGGTATGGGTTATAGGGTATTGAGAGCAAGCTCGATAAGGCCGGGAGATGTATTGCTTTTAACAAAACACGTTGGCTTGGAGGGAATGACGATCCTGGCAAACGACAGGGAAGATTTGCTTGCCGACCTCCTTTCTCCGTATGAGATTGAAGAAGTGAAGGGATGGGCTTCAATGCTGTCGGTCCTTCCTGAGGCGAGGTTGTTGAGGGATCTTGCGGCTTTTATGCACGATCCTACCGAGGGGGGAGTTATGGGCGGAATATCGGAAATAGTTTCGTTGACCTCTCTCAAGGTAAAGTTGAATACAGATACCTTCCCGTTGCATCCCATTACAAAAAAGGTATCCCTTGCCTTGGGTTTTGATCCCCTCTATTTGATTTCCTCGGGGGTGCTCTTGGCCGTCCTTTCGCCCGATAAAGTCGAAATAGCAGAGGAGCGCTTGAGGAAGGCCGGAATTCGTTGCTCTGTAGTGGGATCTTTTGAGTGCGAGGGCTTGGGTGCCCAGGATTTTATGGCGAAGGAAGAGCTCTGGCGAATGTTAAGTCTTTGAATAGACACAGAAAGATTTGCCGGAAAATTGTCCGATGGCTTTAGTGTCTCCGTTAGTTTATAATATTTACAAGCTTCATTTTTATATAAGGAGGGGAAATCATGAAATACGTTTGTACGGTTTGCGGTTATGTTTATGATCCAGCTCAGGGCGATCCGGATTCGGGAATTTCTCCGGGTACTGCTTTTGACGATTTGCCCGACGATTGGGTATGTCCCGTCTGTGGAGTAGGAAAGGATATGTTCGAACCGGCGGAATAAAACGATTACGATGCAGATGCTGTTTATTCTGTCAGTTTGAAAAATATTCGCTTGACATATCGGGAAAAAGGTATTATAAAGACCAACAATAACAATATCGAAGATTTTTGCGATGAAGGGGAAGAGTAGTCCGTTTCGACGAACTCCAGAGAGGAAGTTCAAGGGTGAAAGACTTCCGTTCGTGGGCGGGCGAAGACCACCCCCGAGCTGCCATCGAAGCCGATGCTCGTCGGATAAGGTGGCGGGGTCCGCCCCTTAAAGCGGAGAGAGATCCGAAAGGCGTCTTTCGGAAATTGGAGTGGAACCGCGAGAGCCCTCCTCTCGCCTCCAAGCGGAGGCTTGAGGGGGGTTTGATAATTTTACGGGAGGATGGAGAGTCCACATGGTTTGCTTATTGAAAAGATATGCCGAGTTTTTTCCCCTTACCCCAAATACGCCCCTTCTGTCTATAGGAGAGGGAAATACGCCCCTGGTCGAGCTTTGTAATTTGGGAGCGAAACTAGAAATAGAGCTTTTCGCTAAATTTGAAGGATTAAATCCCACAGGCTCTTTTAAGGATCGGGGCATGGTGTTGGCCGTTTCCAAGGCAGTTGAAGAGGGTTCGTCAGGCATCATATGTGCTTCGACAGGCAATACCTCGGCGTCGGCAGCGGCATATGCGGCCAAGGCGGGAATAAAATGCCACGTGATCCTTCCTTCCGGCAAGGTGGCAAAAGGCAAGCTCGCCCAGGCGTTGATATATGACGCCAACGTTTTGGCCCTGCGGGGAAATTTCGATGTAGCCCTCGAAATGGTCCGCAAGATTGCCGATAATTTGGGCTTAAAGATAGTCAACTCCGTAAATCCCTACAGATTGTGGGGGCAAAGAAGCGGCGCCTGGGAAGTTTGCGATGAAATCGGTGCTCCCGACTGGTGCGTCTTGCCCGTCGGCAATGCGGGCAACATCACTGCCTACTGGACGGGTTTCTTTCAGTATATGAAAAAAGGTTTGATCGGATCGATACCGAAAATGGTGGGCATACAAGCCCAGGGAGCTGCTCCCCTTGTGAAGGGCTTTCCCGTTCCCGAACCTGAGACAATAGCGACGGCGATACGGATCGGCAATCCCGTCAATGCAAAAAAAGCTTTAGCTGCCGCTAGAAACAGCAACGGTATGTTTTTATCCGTTTCAGACGAGGAGATCTTAAATGCCCAGAAAGAGCTTGCCCGGAAAGAGGGTATTTTTGCCGAACCTGCATCTTGTGCCACGCTGGCCGGTCTTTATAAATTAAAAAAAGAGGGGAAATTGCCCAAGAACATCAGGGTTGTCATGGTTTTGACCGGCAATGGCCTGAAAGATCCTCAAATTGTGGATCGAGTAACGTCCTCGCCCAGAGAGATAGAGGCAAAATATGATGTTTTAAAGGAGGCGATCCTTTCGTGTTGACCGTCATAGTGCCGGCGTCAAGTGCAAACATAGGGTCGGGCTTCGACTCCTTCGGCGTTGCCCTGTCTTTGTATAATAAATATCAATTGCTTGGATTATTGCCGGCGAAAAGATATGACATTGATGCTGTTGGAGAAGGCGGAAAGGGGCTAGCATCGCCCGAGAGCAATCTGCTGATTAGGTCTTACGAAGCGGCCATGAAGAGATTCGATGTTCCTCTTGTCGGGCTTAAGATCAGATCTTATAACGCTATTCCCCTCGCAAGGGGGCTTGGAAGCTCTGCCTCAGCGGTGGTGGGAGGCGTCATGTTGGCGAATGTAATAGGCAAGATCAATTTGCCGAAAGAGAAACTCCTTCCCATCATGGTTGAGCTGGAGGGGCATCCCGACAACGTAGTTCCCTCCTGTATTGGCGGTTTCGTGATAAGCTCTTGGGATGATAAAGATGTGAAATTCGTGCAATTACCGCCCTTCAGGGAGAAGGTGAAAGTGGTCGTAGCTGTGCCCGATGTGACTGTGGACACCAAACAGGCCCGAGAGGTGTTGCCCCGAGACGTCTCCCTTCAGGATGCCGTATTCAACTTGAGCAGGGCTGCCCTCTTTGCAGCTTCATGGATGACGGGAAAACTGGAAAACTTGCCATGGGCTATGGAGGACAAGCTTCACCAGCCCTATAGGGCCAAGCTTTTCCCGGGAGGAGAGGAGATACTGGAACGCGTCAAATCCGCTCCGGGATGCCTTGGGGCCGCCATAAGCGGCTCCGGTCCGAGTGTCCTGGCCTTTGTTAGGGGAAATCCTACGCGAACGGCGAAGGAGATGTGCTCCGTCTTCACAGAGAAGGGCTTGAGATCTCGCTTTTTCGTCTTGGATGTCGATCAGGAGGGAGCCAGGATCAAAACCTCGGAAACGAACATCTCTATGGAGGCAGATAAATGTCCCTCCCTTTCGTAGTGTTGAAATTTGGTGGAAGTTCCTTGGCTACCGTCGACAGGATCCGTAATGTGGCGGGTCGAGTGAAAAACGACTACTTGGATCGAGGCCTTAAGGTCGCGGTTGTCGTTTCGGCCATGGGCAAGACAACGGATGGGTTAATAGATCTCGCACAAAGAACCTCCAATGTTTTAAACGGCAGGGAATTGGATCAGCTTCTCGTCACGGGCGAACAGCAGAGCGCTGCATTGTTGGCGATGGCCATAGAGGAGCTTGGCTTCAGGGCAAAGTCCTTCAATGGCGCTCAAGCAGGTATCTCGGCGACGGGCTACCATATGGAAGGCAGGATTGCTGACGTAAACCCTGAGAGGGTGCTTTCCTGGCTGGAAGGAGAAGGAGAAGTAGCGGTTGTAACGGGCTTCCAGGGGATTAACGAAGCCGGAGATTTCGTAACCTTGGGAAGGGGCGGTTCGGATCTGTCTGCGGTGGCTTTGGCAGTTGCCCTGAAGAGCAGCTTTTGCCATATATACACAGATGTTGACGGGGTTTACACAGCGGATCCGAAAATTGTTTCGACTGCGAGGAAATTAACGAACGTTTCCTACGAGGAGTGCATAGAAATGGCAGCCCTCGGCGCGAAGGTCCTTCAGGCAAGAAGCGTTGAATTCGCGTCTTTATACGACATGCTCATTTATGTGAGTTCCAGCATATTGGAAGGGGAGGGAACGTGGGTGAAAGAAAAAACAATTAAGGAAGGTCTTGCTATAAAAGCTGTTGTTCATGATAAAAATATTGCTAAAATAGCTGTGCTGGGAGTGCCCGACGTCCCCGGAATAGCTGCCGGTTTGTTCAGCAAACTGGCAGATAGGGGAGTCGGAGTGGAGATGATAATACAAAGCGTTATGCGGGGAGACGTTAACGATATCGCTTTTCTGGTCAAGGAGACGCTCTTGGGAGAGGCCATAGAAGTATGCGGAGATTATGCCCGCGAGATCGATGCTCAGGGGGTTACCTACGATGCTGAGGTTGGAAGGGTGTCCATAGTCGGGGTAGGGTTGTCCCTTCATCCGGAAATACCTGCCGAGATGTTTTCGGTTTTATCCGGGGAGGGCATTAACATAGATATGATTTCATCCACTTCCAACTCGATAACCTGTGTAATTTCATCGTCGATGATAGATAGGGCTGTATCTGCTTTGCACAGACATTTCTTGGAAGGAGAAAAGTAAAATGAGGATAGCAATTTTAGGAGCAACAGGTCTGGTAGGACAAGAGATGATAAAGACTCTGGAGGACAGAAATTTTCCGGTTACGGAATTCATACCTCTGGCCTCCAGCAAGTCGGCTGGCAAGCTCGTTGCGTTTCGCGGAAGCCAATTTGAGGTAAAAGAAGTGTCACAGGATGTTTTTGAAGGAGTGGAAATAGCGCTTTTTTCGGCCGGAGCCGATGCATCCAAAAAGTGGGCTCCCATAGCCGTTTCTAAGGGTGCCGTTGTGATAGATAACAGCTCCGCATGGAGAATGGATCCGGAGGTTCCTCTCGTTATCCCTGAAGTAAATCCCCAAGACATAAGGCAGCACAGAGGAATAATAGCCAATCCTAACTGTGCCACCATCCAAGCTCTTGTAGCCCTGGCTCCTCTTCACAGGAGGTTTCGTCTGGAGTATTTTTCGGCCGTTACTTTTCAATCGGTATCGGGGACAGGAAAGGAAGCCCTGGCAGAGCTCGACGATAGCATCTCTTCAATTTTGAAGGGAAACACCTTTGAACCCCATGTTTATCCTTTACCCATAGGATTTAACGTCTTGCCTCACATTGGGGATATCGACGAGACGGGCGTTTCCGAAGAAGAGTGGAAAATGTTGAACGAGTCAAGAAAGATATTGCACCATCATAGATTGCAGGTTAGTTGTACTACAGTGAGGGTGCCCGTAAGGCGTGGACATTCCGAGGCCATCGTGGCACAATTTGAGGATCAGGTGACGCTCGAGGAGGCATACGCCTTGCTTTCCGATGCTTCCGGCGTTGTCGTAATGTTGGAAAATAAATACATAACTCCCTTGCAGGCTGCAGAAAGCGATTTTGTCTATGTAGGTCGTTTGAGGTATGATATGGGATTGCCCAGGGCCTTGTCCATGTGGGTCGTATCCGATAATTTAAGAAAGGGAGCAGCGTTAAACGCGGTGCAGATAGCTGAACTTCTTATCTCCGATTTAGGGGCTTTAAAATAAAGACATTTCCTAGGAGGAGCAAAATGAGGGCGAACAAGGCTTTAGGCCTTCTTGCGATTTTTCTTTCCCTAATGCTCTTTTCTGATCCTCATCTTTGTTTGGGAGAGGAAAAGGGGGCTACAACGGAAATTATATTGCTTTCCGACGAGCTTTATTACGATCCCGGCACGGGCAAGGTCACTGCCAAGGGAAACGTGGAAGTTACCAGAGAAGACCTGATAGTAAAGGCTCCCTTTGTAGAAGGGTTTATAAATACAGAGGAATTCAGGTTTTGGGACCAGGTCGTCGCCTCTTGGCCTTCCCAAGAGGCGACATTGACCTGCCTTGAGCTGCAGATAAGCAAAACTCAAGGGGGGACTTTGCTGCGCTCTGTCGGCAACAGCCATCTGGTGCGCGGCAAGGAAGACGACATACGCTCAAATGAGCTGGAATGGCTGCAGGGTGAGAAGATTTATTACAGCGCTACGGGAGATGTCGATGCCCAATTCGGTCAAATGACCATAGTGGCGGAAAAGGTGGTAAGAGAAGGGGAGAATTTCAAGGCCGATAAGGTCCGCCGCTTTGTCGACAGGGGGCGCGGCCTTCAGGTGAGTGCCCTCGAGGTTACGGGGAAAATAAAAGACGAGATGATAGAGGAACTGCTAGCGAGCGGAAGCGTAGTGATAGATCATGAGCCCAAAGAGGGAGAAAAGACTCACATAACAGGTCAAAGGGCCCGCTATATAAAAAGTAAGGGGGTTTTGGAAGTTACCGGCGATGCCAGAGCAGTTCAGGAGGGAAGGACTATAGAGGCAGAAAATATAATTTATCACGTGGACGATAAGCACATAGAGGCCTTGGGCAGGCCTAAAGTTACAGTGGAAGTCAAGGAGGAATAAGCCTGATATGGCCGACTTGCTTTCTGTTGTTAAATTAGAAAAATCCTTCAAACAGAGAAAGGTGGTATCGGGCGTTTCCTTTGAGGTCAGAAGAGGAGAGATAGTCGGTCTCCTGGGGCCGAACGGAGCTGGCAAGACTACTTCCTTTTACATGATCGTCGGCTTGCTTTATCCCGATGGAGGAAAAGTTTATCTCGATGATGTTGAGATTACATCTTTTCCCATGCATAATCGTGCCAGGTTGGGTTTGGGTTATTTGCCCCAGGAACCCTCGGTCTTCAGATCTTTGACCGTTGAAGAAAACCTCCGCCTGGTGTTGGAGGAGCAGGGTTTAGGGGCGAAAGAAGTCGAAGAAAGGGTATCTCGTCTCACGAAAGAATTTGGTCTGGAAAAGATCGTAGATGTGAGGGGACAATCTTTAAGCGGTGGCGAGAGAAGAAGGGTGGAAATTGCCCGCACGTTGGCAATAGAGCCAGATTTTTTGATGCTTGACGAGCCCTTCAGCGGTATCGATCCCATTGCCGTTTACGATATTCAACAGCTCATCGTTGGTTTGAGGCGAAGAGGATATGGAATAATCCTCACGGATCATAATGTCCGCGAGACACTGGCCATTACCGACAGGACCTGTTTGATTCACGAAGGACAAATCTTGGTAGAAGGCCCTCCTGATATGGTGGCAAGGAGCGACATAGCAAGAAAATACTATCTTGGAGAGAGATTTAGCTGGTAAGAAAGGGTATTTCGTCGTACTTGGACCTGAGGATGATTTTGGCAACTTTTTTTGCAGCTTTGCGTAGCGGAGTCGAAAGTTCGGTGGAAAAATCTAAGGTTTTCGGTTGTATTCCTATCGTAGTTACTAAACAGCTCAAGTCATAGTAATTTAGCAAAGGTAAAATGGATATTCCGTGAGTCATTTCGGAGTGCCCCGTCGACTCATCGAGGGGAAGCCTTCGTATGCATCCAGGAGGCAAGTTCATCTGTGCCGCATCGACGATGACTAGATGTTTCGGTTTTTTTCTTTTCAACAATGGGGCGAAGTTCTCGGGGACGCTTTCGCATATTACAATTTCAAAGCCCGGAGGAGACAGCCTTTTTAGCATCCTGGCAACATAAATACCGACACCGTCATCTCCCAATATGCTGTTTCCAATTCCCCAAACATGAGTTTTTGTCTTCACTGATACCACCATCACCAAAAGATTTGGACAAAGTTAGGAGGATAAGGTTGGCCAAAGCAATTGATACAATTATACGACATTCTATGATGATGACCATCGGAACTTTTGCCAGTCGAATATTGGGTTTGGTTCGGGAAACCATCATAGCTGCATTTTTTGGCGCCTCAAGACAACTGGATGCCTTCCTGGTGGCCTATACTTTAGCCAACCTGGCGAGGCAGCTTCTGGCGGAGGGGGCATTGTCTGCCACCTTTGTACCCATTTTTTCCAGAGTCCTAAACCGACAGGGAGAGGAAAGGGCAAAGGAATTAGGGCGTCAAGCCCTTACATTGTTGATTATAGCAGGGAGCCTTGTAGTTTTATTGGGCATGATCCTCGCACCTTTCTTGGTTTTTCTGATAGCGCCCGGTTTTTCAGGGCAGGAAAGCCTGTTGGCCATATCTTTCACCAGAAGGCTTTTTCCCTTCCTGCTTATAATATCCCTGTCTGCATTAGTGATGGGTGTTCTTAACAGTCTCGGTTCTTTTTTTGTTCCCGCCATAGCTCCGGCTGTCAGCAACGTCGTTTTCATCTGCATCACCCTAATTTTACACGGAAAGCATGGCATTTCGGCCCTTCCTGTAGCAGTTTTGGCCGGCGGCTTTTTTCAGTTTTTGGTACAATGGATTTGGAGCACCAAGAAGGGTTTTGTCCTTTATCCCGTAAAGATCGATCGTGGTGACGATGAGCTAAGGACGATGACTCGACTGTTTTTTCCTTACGTAGCGGGGCTTTCCTTTAATCAGCTGCATCCCATCATCAGCAGGGTGATGGGATCTTTTTTGGAAGCGGGCTCCATATCCGTGCTGAATTATGCCGACAGGCTTTTGCAGCTTCCTCTGGGATTGTTCGTTATAGCGATATCTCAGGCCGTATTGCCCACCCTTTCAAAGGCTTCTTCCGATAAAGGGGAATTCGCAGAGATCTTTGGCGACTCCCTTAAATTTTCCTTTTTCCTCATCTTGCCCATATCCGTCTTGGCAGTGATATTTTCCTCTGAGGCCGTCAACTGCGTCTTTTACAGGGGAGCCTTTGACGATTGGGCATGGCGAGCTACAAGCCAATCGCTGGCCATCTATTCCTTGGGAATGTTGGGCATGGCTTTGACTAATGTTACCCTCCGTGCCCTGTACGCTTATGGATTGCCCAAGGGGGCTTTAATCGTTACCGCCTCTACGGTAATTATAAATCTTTTGGTGAGCGCTTCGACAATGAAGTGGCTATCTTATCGCGGCATTGCCTTGGGGGTGGCCTGCGCCTTCACCAGTGGAGCTTTTATAGGTATGTATTATCTTTCCAAAGCGACGGAGATGAATCTTAAGATATTTAACTATAAGTGGTTGGCAAAATTATGTCTTTCGGCCGTTATCTTGGTTGTAACGACTTTATCCTATAAATTTCTCGTGCCCTATCGGGCGGAGTGGGGTACAATTTTTAAGGTCTTATGGTTAATTGGCGCAGGCATAGCGGGCATGTCTGTCTATGGCCTTACGACCTTAGCGTGCGGATTGCAGGAGTGGAAGTGGATAGAGCGATCATTTAAAAGGAGAAGGTAAGATGCCTGAAAGTGATGCCAAGAAAGCTGTTTTACACAAATGTTTGCTTGGAAAGGGAGATGCTCGTGCGATAGTCGTAGAGGCAACGGGACTGGTGGAGCTGTTGCGTCAGATTCACAACCTGTCCTTTGTGGCGACGGCCGCCTTAGGCAGGCTGGTGATGGCTTCTATGATGATGGCGGCCCAGGAAAAGGGTGAAAGGGCCAGAGTTACGCTGAAGATAGAAGGAGACGGCCCCCTGGGTGAAATAGTGGCCGATGCGGAAAGAGCTGGATCGGTCAGGGGTTATGTGAGCAAACCATGGGTGGAGCTGCCCCTCTCGGAAGAGGGCAAATGGGATGTAAGCGCCGGAGTAGGAAAGAAGGGCTATTTAACTGTAATAAAGGATGTCGGCCTAAAGGAACCTGTGGTTTCAAGAGTGCCCTTGATATCGGGCGAAATTGCAGAAGATATTGCCTATTATTACGTAAAATCGGAACAAATGCCCACTGCTGTAATGCTTGGTGTTCTGCAAAGGCCTAGTTTGGGTGTTATATCTGCAGGTGGCGTTATGGTCCAGCTGATGCCCGGTGCAGACGAGGCCTTTGCAGAAATGTTGGAAGAATTGCTTAAAAAGCATGGCTCTGTGAGCAGGTTGGCGGAAAGCTCTCAATCTCCAAGGGATATATTGGAAACTATTTTCGATGGCATCGATAAAAAATGGCTCGATAGCTTGACCTTCGAATTCGGTTGTCGATGTTCGAGGAAGCTGGCCGAAGCCCTGTTGCTCTCCACCTCGGAGGGAGAAGAGGCGAATGATGTTATAGAGGTAAGATGTCATTTTTGCAATAGAGTATATAGCTTTTCTAGGGATGAAATAAAGAAATTAAAAGGCGGTGAATGAAATTGAGAAGAACCCTACTGCCATTAGTTGTATTTTTTTTGCTTGTCCTCGGAGCTCTCTCCTTTGTCGAAGTGGCCCAAGGCTCTCAAGACAAGCTTGAATCTCTGTCTGCGGAACGTACCGGAACCATATTCCTGGAGGGAGAAATGCTTGGGGACCTTATTTTGGGAGCAAGGGCGAGGTTGGATTTTCTTTACATTGATGATGTGCTCGTCAAGGCCTCCATTTCTTCGGGGAAAACCCCCGATTGGCTTAAGTGGCATCTCGGTCATTTTGGAAGTCTCGAGACCGAAGGCAAAGAACTGTTCGTGCTGCGATACGAGGTTTACAAGCCCTGGGATTTCGACCCTTTTAAGATAACAGTCAACGGCGTTTGTTTGACGAAAGAAGATATATTGACTGGGTTCAATCGTTTTGCCTCAGGGGCTTTGCCTACAGGTACCGTAGACAGTATGGCCTTTACCGTTCCTCGGTCACCCGATGGGTTATATAATATATCCTACGACGAAGACCATATAGAGATTGATGTCAAAAAGATAAAGAGAACGAAATAATCAGGGAAGGGGATTTTTAATGCATAAATATCGATGTGCCAGTTGTAACAAGGAGTTTGAAAGCGCCAGTTTTGCCCAGAGATGTCCTCATTGTCGCGGAAAGGTGTTAATTCACCTAGAAGGAGAATCGCCAAAAAAAAGATCCGCTGCTTGCTCCGGGGGGAGTTGTTCTTCCTGTAACGGTTGCGGCAGGTGATCGATAATGCTGACTTTAGGTATCGAGACCAGCTGCGATGATACATCCGTAGCACTTCTGGAGGGCGCAAGGCATTTGCGTCGTTTTCTTGTGGCAAGCCAGCTCGAAGATCACGAGGCTTTCGGAGGAGTTGTCCCCGAACTCGCATCGCGCAAGCATCTCGAGAACTTCTTGCCCCTGCTTTCGCGGCTTCTGACGGAATGTGAGATAAAAAACCCGTCGAGGGAGATTCATTTAATAGCGGTTACTGACGGGCCCGGTTTGATGGGATCTTTGCTGATCGGAACTACCGCAGCAAAGGCTCTGGCTCAAGTCTGGGAGGTCCCCTTAATAACGGTTAACCATCTCGAAGGACATATTTTCGCAAATTATTTGGCCCATGACGATTTGTTTCCTCCCTTTATAACGCTCATAGTTTCCGGCGGACATACCGAGTTGATTTTGGTGCGGTCCTTCGGGGATTATGTATTGCTTGGGGCCACGAGAGACGATGCAATTGGAGAAGCCTTCGATAAAATCGCTCGCCTCTTGGGCCTTGGCTATCCTGGGGGACCGGCCATAGAAAAGGCGGCAAGGGGCGGAGACCCTGCGGCTGTGGCCCTTCCGGTGCCCATGGCGGATAGTCCTGATATAGAGTTCAGTTTTAGTGGCCTGAAGACCGCAGTGATATGGGCGTCGAAAAGAAATCCCTATTTAAGACTGGAGGATCTTTGTGCCTCCTTTCAGCACGCTGCTACTGAAGCTTTAGTGTGCAAGGTGGAGCTGGCTGTGAGGAAGACGGGCATTCGCAAAGTAGCCGTATCCGGAGGCGTTGCCGCAAACCTCGAGCTGAGGAGGAAGATGAAAGGCGTGCCCTGGAAGACCTACTTTCCGCCCATAGAACTCTGCACGGACAATGGGGCTATGATTGCCGCTGCCGGTTATAACGCATACAAAAGGGGTGAGAGAGCATCCTTGTCCTTCATGCCGGATCCCTCCAAATCATTGGTCTAGAAAAAGCCCAAAAAAACGAGAATAAAACAGTAATTTGTTTATAGCCGTCAATAAAAATGAATAAACGCCAATATTCATACTTGTATTATTTGCCATAAGGACCTTAACATTAGTATCGCTTGTTAGCACTAAGCATGATTGAGTGCTAACAAGGAGGACCGTGATACAGTTCATATCAGCAGGGAGGGATGAAAATGCAGCTCAAGCCACTTGGAGATCGTGTAGTAATCAAGGTTCTAAGTCAGGAAGAAAAGACCAAAGGTGGAATCGTGTTACCCGATACCGCTAAGGAGAAGCCTCAAGAAGGAGAAGTAGTCGCCGTGGGAAGCGGCAGAGTGCTTGAAAACGGTCAAAAGTTACCCCTTGAGGTGAAGGTTGGCGAAAGGGTAATCTTCAGCAAGTATGCTGGGACCGAGGTCAAAATAGAGGGCGAAGAGTACCTTATATTGAGCGAGCGCGATATTTTGGCTGTAGTAAACAAGTAGTTGTCCAACGGTGAAATATTAACTTAAAGTCGTAAAGGAGGGAACTAATATGCCCAAGGTATTGAAGTTTGATGAAGAAGCACGCAGAGCTTTGGAGCGTGGAATAAATAAAGTTGCGGATACTGTAGGTATTACCCTGGGACCTAAGGGCAGAAACGTGGTCTTGGAAAAGAAGTTTGGATCGCCCACGATAACTAACGACGGCGTTACTATAGCTAAGGAGATCGAACTGGAAGAGCCCTTTGAGAATATGGGAGCACAGCTTCTCAAGGAAGTGGCTTCCAAGACCAACGATGTGGCTGGCGACGGAACCACCACTGCTACGGTGCTTGCGAGGACCATGATACGCAATGGCATGAAAAATGTAGCGGCAGGTTCAAATGGCATGTTGATGCGAAGGGGCATCGAGAAAGCGGTCGATGTAATCGTAGACGAGCTTAAGAAGATGTCTATCCCCGTAAAGGACAGGGCCAAGATTGCCCAAGTGGCTTCTATTTCCGCTAATGACAGAGGCATTGGCGAATTGATAGCCGAAGCCATGTCCAAGGTTGGAGAGGATGGCGTAATAACCGTAGAGGATAGCCAGTCCGTCGGAACCACCTTGGAAATGGTGGAAGGTCTCCAGTTCGACAAGGGATACATTAGCCCCTACATGATCACCGATCCCGAGCGTATGGAGGCTACCCTTGAGGATGCCTATATATTGATCAACGACGGAAAGATCAGCAATGTGAAAGACCTTCTGCCTGTATTGGAAAAGGTTGTACAGACAGGGAAGCCTCTTTTGATCATATCAGAAGACGTAGAAGGCGAAGCTCTGGCTACGCTCGTGGTCAACAAGCTACGCGGTATTTTGCAGGTTTGTGCTGTGAAAGCCCCGGGCTTTGGCGAGAGAAGAAAGGCTATGTTGCAGGACATCGCTATAGTTACCGGCGGGCAGGTAATAAGCGAAGAGCTGGGAATCAAGCTTGAAAATGCAGATCTTTCCATGCTTGGTCGCGCTAAGAAAGTCCGCGTAACCAAAGAGGAGACGACCATAGTAGAAGGTGCCGGAGACAGCGAGGCCATAAGGAAACGCGCTGCACAGATAAAAGCCGAGCTGGAAGAGGCAACTTCAGAGTACGACAAGGAAAAGCTTCAGGAGAGGCTCGCCAAGTTGGTCGGTGGAGTGGCTGTCATACAGGTTGGCGCTGCTACCGAGACAGAGCAGAAAGAACTGAAACATCGCATCGAGGATGCCTTAAGCGCGACGAGGGCTGCCGTAGAAGAAGGAATAGTTGCCGGAGGCGGCGTTGCTCTCATCAACTGCATCCCGGCGTTGGAATCCTTCATCGAAAATCTTGAGGGTGACGAGAAAATCGGCGCACAAGTAGTACTGCGTGCCCTCTCGGAACCTCTACACTTAATAGCCGAGAATGCTGGCTACCAGGGTGACGTAATCGTGGAGAAGGTGCGCAGCTTGCCGAAAGGACAGGGTCTCAACGCTGCCACGGGCGAATATGTAGATATGATAGAGGAGGGTATCATAGATCCTCTTAAGGTTACGAGAAGCGCCTTGCAGAACGCTGGTTCAATTGCTGCCATGGTTCTCACGACTGAGGTTCTCGTGGCTGATAAGCCGGAGAAGAAAGAAACTCCAAAGATGCCTGATATGCCAGATTACGACTAAGGGCATAAATCCTTTAAGGATAAATACAAAACTTGTTGACCTAAAGGCTGTGGTACACTAACCACAGCCTTTTTGATTTTGTAATATAATTGGGAAAACGGTACAGGAAAGAGAGGCGTAAGCATTCATGGATTTGCAAAACAGCTTGAGAGAGCTACTGAATTCTTTAAAACGAGGAGAATTGGATGTAGATGAAGTTGTGGAAAAGTTGTCTTTTCTCCCCTATGAAGACCTTGACGATGTGAAGCTAGATTGGCATCGATCTATAAGGCGTGGGATAGGTGAAATTATTTACACCCCAGGAAAATCTGATGAACAGTTAATTAAGATAGCAAAAAGCCTATCGGAACATAGGGCTAATGCTATCTTCAGTCGTATGACAAAGGATAAATACGAAATGTTGAAATCCTTCCTTCCAAATATGGAATACAGAGATGATTCGAGGTTAGCTCTCTGTCGTTTTGAAACGCCGATAGGGCGTGGGGGGGTGGCGATTATCGCGGCCGGCAGTTCCGACCGGCCGGTGGCCGAAGAAGCTGCGGGGGTGGCCGAATTTGCGGGTTGTAAAGTGAAAAGGTTCTACGATGTAGGCGTAGCAGGCATACATCGACTCTTCCCCTATCTTCCCGAGATAAGAAAGTCGAGTGCTATCGTCGTTGTTGCAGGAATGGAAGGTGCCCTGCCGAGTGTAGTTGCCGGGTTGGTCTCGACTCTCGTCATAGCAGTTCCCACCTCAGTAGGTTACGGTGCCAGCTTTGGAGGCCTTGCTGCACTGTTATCTATGTTAAATGCGTGCAGCGGTGGCGTGGTAGTAGTAAATATAGATAACGGCGTCGGGGCAGGAATAGCAGCGGCCTTAGTGGCGGCAAAAGATGAAGCGCGATAGTAAGGATAAAAATAAGAATAAGAAAAACATCGAACATAGGCCCAGGCGGTCGCGAGGCCGCTTGGTCATCGGAGTGCTTGAAGTCAATCCCCGTGGGTTTGGTTTCGTAAGCTCCATGGGTATCCCTGACGTTTACATTGCCGAAGACGATATGGACGGCGCGATTCACGGTGATAGAGTAAAGGTCGTAGTGTATGGAGGTAAAGGAAAGCCCTATGGAAAGATCAGAAAAATCCTTTCAAGGGGCACTTCCGAAATCGTTGGCTTAATTAGGCGTGTAGGGAATAAGTTTCACTTAATTCCATTAAATCGACGCTATAATTTTACCCTTCTTTTGGATGACGAAGGTGAATTCGAAGAGAACCAGGTAGCGGTTGCCGCAATTGAAAGATATCCCTATTTTCCTAATCCCGGCGTGGGAAGGGTCGTAAAAGTTTTGGGATCCGAAGGAGATCCAAGGGTGGGAATATTGGCCCTAATGGAAGAGTATAAAATTAGTGCCGATTTCCCGCGGGAAGTAGTTGAAGAGGCCGAAAGGTTGAGCGAACTTTCTACATTTTACTGTGCGCCTGGAGAGAGAAAAGATTTAAGAAAAAAGGTCGCTCTTACGATAGATCCGTCGGATGCCAAGGATTTTGACGACGCCTTGTCCATAGAGGAGGTAGAAGAGGGTTGGCTAGTAGGTGTTCATATAGCCGATGTGTCGGAATACGTCAGGCCGGCAAGTCAAATTGACATTGAAGCAAGGCAAAGGAGCTTTTCCGTCTATCTCGTCGATAGAGCCATCCCGATGCTGCCACCCAGACTTTCGTCGGACCTTTGTAGTTTGATAGAAGGAAAAGACAGGTTATGTCTTACCGTGGAAATGGTGTTGAATCATCGGGGCGAGCTTTTGAGATACAAAGTCATTCCAAGCGTGATAAGAGTTCGCAAGCGCCTCACCTACGAGGAAGCTCAAGAGGTTTTAGATGGCAGGAACACCTTTGGGGAAGAGATCGACGGGGTGCTGCAGAGGCTATCCCGAGTCGCGAAGAAGCTGTATTCCGGGCGGAAAAAAGAGGGTATGGTAGAGTTTGACTTTCCGGAAGCGAAGGTGGTGCTTGACGAGGAGGGCAGGGCGGTAGACGTGAGGGTCGTAGAGAGGATATTTTCCTATCGGATTGTCGAACACTTTATGATCCTAGCAAACAGCGTGATAGCCGAATATGTATTTAACAGCGATATTCAGGCGATATACAGGGTTCACGAGAGGCCCGATAGAGAAAAGTTGGAACAGCTTAGACGGATCCTTGCGTCGATGGGAATTGAGATTAAAAGGATCAACCGGTCTAACAGGACCATAAATCGCCTGTTGAAGCGTGTGGAGGGCCTTCCTTTCAAAAGGTTGGTTCACACCTTGGTGTTGAGATCCTTGTCGCGAGCTCGTTACTACCCGGTTTGTCTAGGTCATTTCGGCCTCGCTCTCAAATATTATCTGCATTTCACATCGCCTATACGGAGATATCCCGACCTGGTTGTACATAGGATCGTCCACGAATTGATCAAAGAAGAAAGATCCCTCAAAGAGCCCTACAGCTTTGAGGAGCTGAAGGACATTGCCTCCTATGCCAGCATTATGGAAGAGAAAGCCGATGAATTGGAAAAGACCTCGGTCAAAATGAAGATAGTGGAATATATGGAAAATAAAGTTGGCGAATGCTTCAAGGGTGTAATATCCTGGATAACACATAGAGGTATTTTTGTCGAGCTGGATAACACAGTAGAGGGGTTTGTGTCAAAGGAAAGCCTGGATTCATGGGGCGATTTTTACTACGACGAGGATGATTTTAGTCTGAAGGGGTCGAAGGGAATGGTATTTCGTTTAGGCGATATGGTAGATGTGCAATTGGTAGAGGTCGACAAAAGCGCCAATGGGATCTGTTTTCGATTGATTTAAGCGGAGAGTGATGAAAATATGAACGGATCGTTTGCCAACAGATCACCTCAGGGAGGCTATCTTCCCTTTTTGATCGTCTTTGCCCTCTTGGCCCTCCTGGGGATTTCCATAACGGAGCCAATAGTGCGCCCTCTAATGTGGTCTGTCATTTTGTCCTTTTTTTCTCACCCCTTAAACAAGCTTTTATATGTGAAGGTCTTTCGAGGTAAGCGCAGAAACCTGGCCGCACTGATCACCGCCGGGTGTGTAGTCTTGCTTATCTGTGTCCCTATGGGTTTTATAGGTATTTCTTTAGCTAGAGAGGCCTTAAGGTTCATCTCCAGCCTTTCCGACAATCTCGAATCGATACAGGAGACATTTGCCGGGGCGTGGGCATCGTTAGTTAACAGGCTTCCCGATTACGTCATCCAATATTTCGGCATCAAAGGCGATCCTTCCTTTTTGCGCGATCTCACTCATCGAGCGGTAAATTACGTTATTTCGTCGCTTGGTGATTTTTCCAGAGGCCTCTTGGGCAATGCCTTTAAAATGGTCTATCAATTGTTCGTCATATCGGTTTCGACCTTTTACCTGCTTCGTGATGGCCACGTGGTCATAGAATACCTCGATGACATCCTGCCCCTGCCAAAGGAGGAGAGGGCATCCCTTTTCACGAGCGCGACGCGAATGATGAAAGCGGTAGTCATTGGGACTACGGTGACGGCGGGAATTCAGGCCTGCCTTGGCGTGGCTGGTTGGTTCTTCTTAGGCCTGCCCGCACCGCTGTTGGCCGGTGTTCTTCTTTTTATCTGTGCCATGATACCCTTTATAGGCACTCCCTTCGTCTTGATTCCGGCCGCCGTTTACCTTTTTCTGATGGGCAACGTAAAAGAAAGCATTATATTGGCGGGTTGGGCTCTTTTGGTCGTTAGCACCATCGATAACTTGATACGCCCCCTTTTCATATCGGAGGGAAGCAGGGTTCATTTTCTCTTAGTCTTTTTAGGAGTGGTGGGCGGAATTCACGTGTGGGGATTCCTTGGGATTTTCTTAGGTCCTATTGTTTTGTCATTGTTTATATTCTTTCTTGATTGTTACAGGAGAATTTGGAGTACGAAAAGGGAATATGAGTGAAATTTCGGAGGAGGAGATTTGATGGCCTACAAGATTTCCCTATGTGGTTACAAAAATAGCGGAAAGACCGGGCTTTGTAAAAAGCTTATCGAGATATTCAAAGATGAGCTCGCCATGAAAGTGGGCTATATAAAGCACTGTCATGATGAGGTAATTTCCGGTCGAGACACCGACAGCGGGGTAATTGCCGGCTTGGGTGTCGAAGTAGCCCTTTGGGGTGCAGACGGGGTTAGAGTCGAAGTCCAGGGCAATCGTATTGCCTTAGAGGAGATCGAGAAGAAGTTTTTTCCTGACAGAGATTTGATCCTATTGGAGGGAGGAAAATCACTGCCCATCCCTAAGATTTGGGTAGGCAAAGAGCCTCCCTCAGGCGAAGTAAAGGGAATTTTTTGCCTCTTCGATTGCACCGACGACGTCCTTCCTGCCCTGCCACATTTTCGGTCGGGGCAGGAGCGTCAGTTGGCGGAGTGGATTGTCGAAAGAAGGGGAAGCAGGAGGGAAAGTGCTTTACTGTATATAGGAGGGCAGAAAATAGGCCTGAACGATTTCGTCATGGATTTCATCGTCGGAACCGTTAGGGGTATGATAGGTTCATTGAAAGGTGTAGAGGATAAAAAGGGCGAGGTGCTATTAGTAATTCCGGAGGAGAAAAAATAATAACTCTTTCAAATATTTGGACATTATTAATTCCTGCATGAACTTTAAGGAACGCTCCTTCCTGAAGGTCGCTGTATATAGCGGCGTTGTCATGTTTAACTAATGCGAAATGGGATTCGATCTTGCAAATTTAGGATAACCTGCATATAATTAGGGTCGCTTCTTATATGATCAGATGTGCCCGCCTAAACAAAGGCGGGCTTGAAATTATCGTAAACGGAGGGATCTGGCAATGAACGGATTTGCGTTGTGGTCTTCGATAGGCGCGGGAATAGCAGCATTGTTATACGCTGTTATAGTAGTTAATCGCATAAACGGATTTAAAGTGGATAATGATCGGATAAATTACCTCTCGAACATTATCCAAAGAGGTGCCATGGCGTTTCTGTATAGAGAGTACAGGGCTCTCATTCCCTTCGTGATCGTAGTGGCCTGCCTTTTGGCCTGGAAGTTGGGCTTTCCCATGGCGGTTTCCTTTCTGTTGGGGGCCGTCTGTAGCGCCGTTTCCGGCTTTTTGGGCATGAGGGTGGCTACGAGGGCTAACGGGAAGACGGCCTTTGCTGCCACTACTGGTATGAATCAGGCTTTAAAGATTGCCTTTTCGGGCGGTTCCGTCATGGGCATGACCGTGGTTGGCGTAGGAATCTTAGGAATAATAGTTGCCTTTTTGCTATATAGGGATCCGAACATTATCACCGCCTTCGGCTTTGGAGCAAGCTCTATAGCGCTTTTTGCAAGGGTCGGGGGTGGCATTTACACTAAAGCAGCCGATGTCGGGGCCGACTTGGTTGGCAAGGTGGAGGCCGGAATTCCCGAGGACGATCCCCGAAATCCTGCCGTCATAGCGGACAACGTGGGCGATAATGTGGGAGATATTGCCGGCATGGGTGCGGACCTTTTCGAATCGTACGTTAATTCGATCATAGCTGCCATGGCTATTGGAGCCGGCATATTTGGTATTACCGGTGTGTCCTTTCCGATCTTGCTTGCAGCGATAGGAATAGTATCGGCGCTCATAGGCACCTTTTTCGTCCGGATCAAAGAGAAGGGAGATCCTCAGCTCGCCCTTAGAAAGGGCACTTTTGCTACGGGCATTTTGATGATAATTGGTTCTTTCTTTTTAACGATGGCTGTGTTCGGCGATTTGTCCCTCTTTTGGGCAGTTTTGGCCGGAGTCATCTGCGGAGTTTCCATAGGTTATATAACTGAGATATATACTTCTTCTTTTTACACTTCCGTAAAAGAAATTGCCAACGCGTCGACGTCGGGATATGCGACCAACATTCTGACCGGGATTGCGGTGGGAATGAAATCGACTATGTGGCCGGTTTTATTGATATGTGCGGCTATTTTCATAGCCGTTCAGACGGGAGGTTTGTACGGCATCGCCTGTGCGGCAGTAGGCATGCTTGCCATCACGGGAATGACGTTGAGCGTCGATGCCTATGGCCCCATAGCGGACAATGCTGGCGGCATAGCGGAGATGAGCCATTTGCCGCCTGATGTCAGAAAGATCACCGACAGGTTGGATGCAGTAGGGAATACCACTGCAGCGGTGGGTAAAGGTCTTGCGATAGGCTCTGCTGCTTTGACGGCCATTGCACTTTTTTCAGCCTACTCCAGCGCTATCGGTTTGAAGTATATAGATCTAATGGATGCTCGAGTTTTGATCGGGCTTTTTATAGGCGGGATGCTGCCTTTTGTGTTTTCCTCTAGGGCTATTCAAGCCGTTGGAAGAGCTGCACAGAGCATGATCGAAGAAGTGCGGCGTCAGTTCAAAGAAATTCCGGGCATCATGGAAGGCTCGCAGGAACCTGATTACGAACGGTGTATCGATATTTCTACAAAGGCAGCCCTTAAAGAGATGGTCGTTCCCGGGATGATGGCGGTCTTTTCTCCGGTGGTTGTGGGTTTGCTTCTGGGCCCTTCTGCTTTGGGCGGACTGCTTGCCGGTTCTATCGTAACGGGAGTGATGCTTGCTATTTTCATGGCCAATGCTGGCGGAGCTTGGGATAACGCTAAGAAGTATATCGAAGAGGGCAATCTGGGCGGCAAAGGTACACCTCCCCATGCAGCAGCCGTGGTCGGCGATACTGTGGGAGATCCCTTTAAGGATACGGCCGGTCCAAGCCTTAACATATTGATCAAGTTGATGTCCATCATCGCTCTCGTCATAGCCCCGCTGCTAATGTAATTGCTGCTTAAATATTCGCCGTTGACAAAACCCAGTTTTATCGGAAATTTTAGGGAGGGCAGATGTTGTTCCCTCCCTTTTTGGCTTTGGAGGGGTTGGTTTGGATAAATTTCAAATAGAAGAGATAAAAAAAAGGCTCGACATATTGGACATTGTAGGCGATTATGTTCAATTAAAAAAAGTAGGAAAAGGGTATAGAGCTCTGTGCCCATTCCACAGCGAGAAAACGCCGTCTTTTTACGTTATGCCCGACAGGCAGTTCTTTCATTGTTTTGGCTGCGGCAAAGGCGGTGATGTCATATCTTTTGTAATGGAGATCGAGGGGCTGAGCTTTCCCGATGCCATTGAATTGCTTGCCAACAGGGTTGGAATCAAAATCGATAGCAATGAAACCAGGCGCAACGAGTGGAACCTAAGCGAAGTCATGGAGAAAGCACTTAAGATATACCGTGACAGCCTGGAAAGCGCGGGAGGAGAAGTTGCCAGAAAGTATCTAATTCAGAGGAGGCTACTGGAGAAGTGGTGGTCCCGCTTCGAGATAGGGTGGGCGCCTCCTTCATGGGATTATTTGTGGCGCCTGCTCAATAAGGCCGGCATTCCTTCGAAAGCTGCGATCGAATGCGGTTTGGTTATCGAAGGTCAACGGGGTTTGTACGATCGTTTCAGAGGTAGAATAATCTTTCCCATTAGGGATGTAATAGGTCGGTTAATTGGCTTTGGAGGACGTTCCATAGCGGGTGAGGGCGCCAAATATATCAACACGCCGGAAAGCCCCCTGTTTCATAAAGGACGATGCCTATATCTGCTTAATGTGGCCAAGGATGCCATGCGCGAGAAGGGGCGGGCGATTTTAGTCGAAGGCTACATGGATGCAATCAGACTGCACATATCGGGGTTTGGCGAATCCGTGGCGTCTCTGGGGACGGCATTGACCGAGGAACAGGCAAATTTGATAAGCAGATTTGCCGATGTTTGTTACGTTTGCTACGATGCCGATACGGCCGGTCAGGAAGCGGCAATACGGGGGATGTATCTGTTGCAGGCTTCGGGTTTACAGGTAAAAGTAGTTGTCTTGCCCCATGGTGTCGATCCGGATGAGTTTTTATCGAAGGAGGGGGAGAGGGCCTTCAAGGAGCTTTTAAGTCAAAGCCTCCATCTTCCTCTTTATCATTTAAAAATAAGAGAGAAAGCATTAAAAGATCTCTCTCTGCGAAAGAAAGCTGTAGAGGAATTGCTAGAATCTTTCTCCGGGATTTCATTGCCCGACCTTGCCCCCTTTATGTCCCAAATAGCTTCTGCCTTGGAGGTTCCCAGGTATGCCTTGGAGAATATGCTGTTGAACTTTGGGGCAAATAAAACCAGGGCTGAAGATGAAAAAAAAGGGAAATCGGCCAAATCTAGCGTATATATAAATGAAAGCAAGAAACAGGATGAAAAAAGCTTGGCGGTCGATGCGAAAGAAGCGGCTCTTTTTGCTCTTCTATGGAACGATCCGGAAAAAAGGCATCATTTTAGGGAGGAGGAGATATATCCTCTAATTTCAGACGAAAGGATAAAAACGTTGGTTGCGGCCTTAATTAACGGCGAATCCACGGAAGAATTGGAGAAACGATGGTTGAATTCAGGGGACCTCTTTCCCTTGCAAACCTTGGCCCTGGGTAACGCCTTTTGCGAACAATTCGAGGAAGGAATAAGCCCCTGGGACGTAATTGTAGGCGAACTGAGGTTGAGATCGATTAAATTTAGATATGACGAGCTTTATTCGAAGATGCTCAAAGGGGAAGCCAATTACGATGAAATAAAGGAAATGCGAAAGATAGCTTCCTTGTTGAAGGGAGGAAAGGAGGACAGATGAACAGGAAAGACAACAGCAAAAAAGAAAAAGATAAAGATAAAGATAAAGATATTGAAAAGTCGGTAAAATTCGAAGGCGAAGACAGACAAATGGAGCGTAACGAGAACATCGTGGATCAGGAGTCACAGGAATTAGAAGACATGGAAAGTCACGAAATGGCAGAATTGATAGAAAATATCCGGGAATTGTTGCAGGAGGGGCGACAAAAGGGCTTTATCACATATGATGACCTTGAAAAATATTTGCCCCAGGAGGCCCTAAGTGAGGCTGATATAATGGACAATGTTTACTCCAATCTCTTGGAATTGGGAATAGATGTCAAAGAAGAAGATAAACTTCAAGAGATCAGGCAGGGCGAACTTCTCCCTCAGGTGAGTCTGGAAGAACTTTCGGACATAGAAAGTGTTTCCATATCCGACCCAGTGAGGATGTATTTGAGAGAAATAGGAAAAATCTCTCTGCTTACTCCGGAAGAAGAGGTGGAGCTGGCGAAACGGGTCGAAGAGGGAGAGGAAGAGGCTAAGAAAAAGCTCATAGAGGCGAACCTGCGTCTCGTTGTAAGTATAGCAAAGAAGTATATAGGAAGAGGCTTGTCATTTCTGGATTTGATCCAGGAGGGCAACCTTGGTTTGATACGGGCTGTAGAGAAGTTCGATTACAGAAAGGGATTCAAATTCAGTACCTATGCTACGTGGTGGATCAGGCAGGCCATTACGAGGGCAATTGCTGACCAGGCGCGCACCATCAGAATTCCCGTGCATATGGTGGAGACCATAAATAAGCTCATTCGAGTTTCTCGGCAGTTGGTACAGCAACTGGGTAGAGAGCCGACCATAGAGGAAATAGCACAGTCTTTGGGATTGCCGCCGGAGAAAGTCGAGGACATTCAAAGAATTGCCCAAGAGCCCGTCTCTCTAGAGACGCCTATAGGGGAAGAGGAAGACAGCCAACTGGGAGACTTTTTGGAGGATAAGGAATCTCCCAATCCGGAAGACGCCACGGCGGGTCAATTGTTGCGGGAACAACTGGAAGAGATGCTTGGCGAGCTGACCGAGAGAGAGCGAGAGGTATTGCGCTTGAGATTTGGCCTGGAGGATGGCCATGCCCATACTCTGGAAGAAGTGGGCAAGCGCTTCAACGTTACCAGAGAGCGGATAAGACAAATTGAGGCCAAGGCTTTGCGTAAATTGCGCCACCCCAGCAGGAGCAAAAGGTTGCGAGATTATTTAGAATAAAGAAAAGGATTACTTAATGTGATCGATGAGGGTTGTAATTGAAGAAGGCGAAGTATGAAATAATGTAACCTTTAAAGAGGGGGTGCGGTTGATGTTCGAAGACGTAGTCAAGGGATTGTTGAGGGAATGCGAAGGGAAGCCCTTTCTTATGTCGCTGTACGTTGATTGCGATAGAGCGCAAAGGTCGGCCAAGGAGATACTGATCGATCTTAAAAATCTTCAAAAAAAGGCCTCTGAGGAGGTGAAATACTTTTGCGGAGATGCTAATTGCAAGCAATGTAACGAAACCATCGCTTCGATATTTAATGAGTTGAGCGACGAACTATCTCACGGCGGTTTCAGCGAAGCTAAAGGAGTGTCCTGTTTTGCTGACCTGCATGGAGATTATCGTCGATTTATAGGACTTCCCATATCGGTAGAGAATAAAATAAAATTTCTGGACCACCCTTTTTTGGCGCCCCTTGTCGAAGCCCTGTCCCCTCACAAACTCGCCCTCGCTGCGGTCGTTGAGGCCAGAAGGGCTACATTTTTCAGGGTATACGCAAGTTCCGTCGATAAGCTCATGACCTTGGAAGAGGATGTACCTCCCAAGGTTAAATCTGCAGGGTGGTATGGACTCGAAGAGACGAGAATTAAAAGACATGTCGAAGATCACGTGGAAAAACATTTGAAAAACGTCGGGGCAACCATGAGAGCCCTCTACGATGAAGACAATTACTCAATTATATTGGTGGGAGGCAACACTAATTACGCTTTGGTCGTCGCCGATCTTCTTAAAGAGATAATTACCGGAATTCCCGTCGAAGTCTTGGAAAATCTTGGAATTACCGATCAGCCCAGGGCGGTAGTCGATGCTGTTGCCAATCATGCCCTTCAGACCTTTGTAGCCGAGAGTTCGAACTTGATCGAAGGCCTCATAACGGAGCATGAAAAAGGTGGTTTGGCCGTTGCTGGGCTTAGGGGGGTAATTCACGCTTCTAATCTTCATGCCATACATAAGCTCATTGTCGACAGTCATAAGGAGATAGCCGGCAAAAGGTGTTCTTCTTGTGGTACATTGGGCTTAGACGAGGATCTCTGCCCCTTGTGTCATGGCAGGATGGAAGATATTGAAGACGTAATAGATCTTTTGATTTACAAGACTTTGTGCGATGATGGCGATGTGAGGGTGATTGGGGGCGAGTCTCCTTTAAGGGAGTATGAAGGCGTAGGGGCAACTTTACGCTTCTCAATATAATGTGAAAACAAAGTCGAGTGGCAAAGAGTATGTCCCCGCTCGACTTTGTTTTTTGTTAAAATAAATAGCATCGGTTTATGAGATTTGGATTATAAGTTAAGATGAACCTGATGTTGATAAGAAATTAAAATCTTTGTGTTGATCGGAGCCTGTGTTATATTTATACTCATTCCCAAGGCGTTTGTGTCACTAGAGGGGCATAGATAATGAGGATCGACAAGTATTTAAAGATATCCCATATTGTAAAAAGGCGTTCAGTGGCGCAAGAAATGATTGCGGCAGGAGTGGTAAGGTTAAACGGCAGGCCTGTCAAAGCTTCTTCTATGGTAAAGGTGGGCGACATAGTTGAGGTTGCCTTCCCAAGGAGGACTTTGAAGGTTTCGGTTATATGTAACGATGAGCTATTGTTGAAAAAGGGCAATCGCAGTTACGAAGTATTAGAGGAGCATGTAGTAGAGCACAAGGATATACCTTAACCTGATCATTTAAGAGAGGTGAAGTTGATGGGCCACATAGTTGGCGTAAATGCTCGCGAAATTCTTGATTCCAGGGGTAATCCTACTGTTGAAGCAGAGGTTTGGCTGGATAGCGGATTAATGGCAAGGGCAGCAGTCCCCTCCGGTGCCTCTACCGGAAAGCATGAGGCTGTCGAGTTAAGGGACGGAGACGGACGTTACGGGGGTAAGGGCGTTCGCAGAGCCGTAGTCAATGTCAAAGAAAAGATAGCTCCCGAAATAATAGGGATCGATCCTGGCGAACAGGCGCTTATAGATAATATAATGATCGAATTGGATGGCACCCCAAACAAAAGCAACCTGGGAGCGAACGCAATCCTAGCCGTTTCCATGGCTGTGGCGAGGTTGGCAGCTATGGAAAGGGAACTTCCGCTGTGGAGATATATTGGCGGATTGGGCCCCTTCCTTTTGCCCACTCCGATGATGAACGTTATAAACGGAGGAGCTCATGCCGATAACAATCTGGATGTACAGGAATTCATGATAGTGCCCCATGGTGCGGAAAGTTTTGGCGAAGCTCTTAGAATGGGGACGGAGGTTTATCACTCTTTAAAGAAGCTGCTGAAGAACAAAGGTAAAAATACATCCGTAGGCGACGAGGGGGGGTTTGCGCCCGATTTGGCCGGTGCTGAGGAAGCCTTAGAGGTTTTGGTCGAAGCCATTGCCGGCTGCGGGTATAAGCCGGGAGAAGATATTAGTTTAGCATTGGACGTGGCTGCCTCCGAGCTTTACGACGATGGTCTTTATCGCTTTAAGGGGGAGGGAAAGGATTATAACCCCGAACAGTTAGTTGAGTATTACTTGAAATTGTGCCGAAATTATCCCTTCGTCGTGTCCATAGAGGATGGCATGGCGGAAGACGATTTCGAGGGCTGGAAGATGTTGACCCAGGCCCTCGGCGGCGAAATACAGTTGGTGGGCGATGATATATTCGTTACCAATCCAAAGAGGCTTGCTGTGGGTATTGAGGAAGGAATGGCCAATGCAGTGCTCGTAAAGCTCAATCAAATAGGGACATTGACCGAAACTCTCGAAGTAATAGACATGGCAGTCAGGAATTCCTATTCAGCAATAATATCCCACAGATCTGGCGAGACGGACGATCCTTTCATCAGCGATCTGTCAGTTTCCGTTGGCGTGGGGCAGATAAAGACAGGGGCACCTGCTCGTGTAGATAGAGTGGCTAAATATAATCAGCTTTTAAGGATCGCAGAAGATTTGGGCGATCTTGCGCTGTTTGCCGGGCTGAAAACCTTTAGAGGAAGGAAGGCAGAGAGATGAGAATAGCCGAGCCAACAGTTGAGAGATTGGTGCAATATATTCGTTATCTCGAGCGTTGTAGAGAAGCTGGGAAAAGGGTAATTTCTTCCCAAGAGATCGGCGACGGACTCGGTATCAAGGCAAGCCAAGTCCGTAAAGATCTGTCCTATTTTGGAGAAATAGGGAAAAGAGGCGTAGGCTATAATGTAGAGAAGTTATATGGCCATCTTAATACAATTTTCGCCCCACCGAAGACCTGGAAAATAGCCATGATAGGTATTGGAAACCTGGGGGAGGCTTTGTTGGGCTACAAAGCCTTCGAGAGCGATAAGTTTCGAATTGTTGCGCTATTTGACATAGATCCGGCCAAAATAGGCCGCAAAATACACGGCATTCCCTGTTATGACGTCGAGGATATGCCTCAAGTGTTAAATGATGAAGGCGTAGAAGTTTTAATCATAACCACGCCTTCTTCGGCAGCCCAGGATGTCGTCGATAAGGCGACCGAAAGCGTTCCTATTAAGGGGATACTCAACTTTGCGCCGACAACTTTGGTTGTGCCGGAGCATATTATACTTTACAATGTCGATATATTTGTAGAACTCGAGAAATTGCTTTTTTATATAAAGCTGAAAGAAATGGGAGGAAATATTTGGGGTTAAAAGATCTTTTGCAATTGTTGCGAGTTATTTATTAGCTTAGATGTAAATTTAATTAATTTTTCATTAATATAGGAGGGATTTCCTTGAACGGACAAGCTGGATTGTTAGGTATGATGTGGCCACTGTTGCTATTTATTGTGATATTTTATTTTTTACTGATAAGACCGCAAAAGAAGCGCCAAAAGCAGCACCAGGATATGTTAAATTCCATCAAGCGCGGAGATCAGGTCGTCACGGCAGGAGGCATCTTCGGTACGGTGCGAGACGTTAAAGACGATAGCTTCATCATTGAAGTAAGCGACGGAGTAAAAGTAAGGGTGTTGAAAAATGCTATATCAATGAAACGTGGCGGCGGAGAAGCAGGAGAGGCGACGGTAGGATAAAAAATAATAAAATATGCAATTCGATAGATAGGACGCGATGTTTTTCTAGCGAAATTATATTAGTTGCTGCTTTTTCATTTAGGAGGTAGAAATCAATTGCCCAGACATGAACGCTGGAAAATAATACTGATCCTGGTTATTCTGATCGCATCTGTTTTAGCTATATATCCTCCGGACGAAAAAATAAAGCTGGGTTTGGATCTCAAGGGCGGGGTTCATATACTGCTACAGGCCAAGGGAACGCCGGATAACCCGATCACAGGCGATAGCATCGAACGCCTGATAGCCGTGATGAGAAATCGAATCGATCAGTATGGTGTGGCTGAACCCGTCATTCAGCGAGAGGGCGGCGATCGAGTAGTTGTCGAACTGCCTGGACTGGATGACCCCGAAGCCGCCATCGAACTGATCGGGAAGACGGCAATGCTTGAGTTTAGACCTGTGGTGGATGTAACGCCGGCAATACCGAGAGAGCCCGAAAGGCAAAACTACGATACTGATGAGGAATATCAATCTGCATTAAAAAGGTGGCAGGAGTATCGCGATCAATCCCTTTCCCTGGAAGAAAAGCTGCGGGTTCGTAGCCAAAGCGATCCTTCTTTTACGGTGGCAAGGGGAGAGGATGGGAGGATCTATTTATTGGGTCCTGCCGAGGTTACTGGTAAACATTTGACGGATGCCAGAGTAGCCTTCGATAATTTGGGAAGACCTGTGGTGACTCTCAAATTTAACAAGGAGGGTACGAACCTTTTTGACGAACTTTCCAGCGAAAACATAGGCAAGCAAGTAGCCATCCTCCTCGATGGAGTTGTCATATCTGCGCCTGTGGTACAGGAGAGGATAAGTGCCGGAGAGGCGCAGATCAGCGGCAGGTTTACCACGGACGAAGCCCAAAGGCTTGCCATAATGCTTCGAGCAGGAGCATTACCTGTCACGGTAGAGATCCTGGAGACGAGGTCAATAGGGCCTACTTTGGGCGCGGATTCCATCAGATCGGGGGTAAGGGCTGGTCTTATCGGGGCTGCTTTGATCTTCATATTTATGATTATATATTACTCTGCAATAGGCTTAGTGGCTGATATCTCTTTGGTGATGACTATACTGTTGTTGCTTGCGGGTTTGGCCAGTTTCAAGGCAACCCTTACCTTGCCTGGGATAGCCGGGATAATCCTTACCATCGGAATGGCCGTAGATGGAAATATATTAATATATGAACGAATAAAGGAAGAACTGAGGAGCGGAAAGACCGTCATGGCGTCGGTCGATGCCGGCTTTAGAAAGGCCTTTATTACAATAATTGACGCTAATTTGACTACACTCTTCGCGGCCGTCTTCCTTTTCTATTACGGCACAGGACCAATCAGGGGATTTGCAGTTACATTGAGCATAGGTATTCTGGCGAGTGTTTTTTGTGCCGTCTTCGTAACCAGGGTTTTGCTGCGAATCTTCATCTCTAAGCGGAAAAAACTATTGTTCCCCGCTTTTAAGGAGAGATCCTAATGTTCATTAAGTTGAAGTCGGACTTTAATTTTATGAAATACCGAAAAATCGCTCTTGGGCTCAGTTTGTGCCTGATAATTTCAAGCCTACTTTTACTGGCGACAAGGGGTTTAAATTTCGGCATAGACTTTGCCGGTGGAATGCTTTTTCAGCTGGAGTTCGATTCTCCCCTATCTGTTTCGGAGATCAGAACTTCTTTGGAGAGGGCCGGTTTCGGTGGGGCTGTCATACAGCTTTATAGCGATAGAGGCGTTTTGATCCGCGTAAAAAGCGACAGGGAGGGCGACCAAAAGAAAGTTTTGGACTCTTTGAGGAGTAGTGCGGGCAAAGACTTCAGGGTGCTGCGGGCAGAAATGGTCGGCCCAGTCGTGGGAAGTCAATTGCGCAAGAGCGCAGCACTTGCGACCGTCTTTGCCCTCCTTGCCATGCTTGCTTACATCACAATAAGGTTTAGGTTGAGGTTTGCGGTAGGCGCAGTCATCGCCCTCGTTCACGACGTGATCATTACGCTGGGCATTTTCAGCTTGACCTTTCAGGAGATATCCATGCCCTTTATTGCCGGCATGCTTACCCTTGTAGGTTATTCCATCAACGATACAATAGTCGTATTTGACAGGGTTAGGGAGAATTTAAAAAACCCCAAGGGGATGGCTTTTGTCGATCTCTTCAACAGCTCAATCAATCAGGTGTTATCGCGGACTATCAATACGTCTTTGACGACCTTTTTCCCCGTCTTGGCTCTTTTTTTGTGGGGCGGTAAAGCTATCTCAGATTTCTCAATGGCGCTATTGGTTGGAATTGTAGTTGGCACTTACAGCTCCATATATATAGCAGGAACGGTTGTTGTCGAGTGGAACATGAGGTCGCGCGGTAAAGTCCTGTCGCAGGGGCGTTAAGTTCTTGAGTTTCAGACTCTCGGGCAATCGGTCGCATAAAAGTTGGTTAGGCACGAATTTTCGCCCCAGTTGTTTAAATTGCATTTTGGGTTAGAATAAAAATTGATATAAATGCTTACAATATAAAAAGGGGGTCGTCCTATATGGATTCGGTAATTCAGTTGATTTTGGGAGGATTTGGCGTTAGCGACGACCTTGTATCTCTATGTAAGTCTTATATGAGCACACTGGTTGAAGAGGGCGCCATGGAACAGTGGGCCATGGATAGGGTGATAGGACAGCTCGAGGAAGAGCTTGCAAGAAGACGTGAGGCGTTGATCCAGGGGTTTAAAAGCGAGATGGAGAAATTTCTCTCCTTTTTGCCCTTGGTTACAATAGAGCAATTTAAAGCATTAGAGGCAAGGGTGAAAGCTTTGGAGGAAAGAGAAAACACTTGCAATTAGGGTCGTGCTAGCTTAAAGGAGGCGTTTTCGATGGTTATGAGTTTAACGGATCGACTAAAGGGAATGGTTTCGATTGCCCTCTTGAACCAGATCGTCAAGTTGGTGGAAGAGGGCAACGACGAAAAGCTAGCTTCGCTGTTCGATACGATTTCTCGTTTGGCACCGGCAAAATTTCAACGGGAAACTTTCAGTGAAATGGCACAAATGGCCAGAGAAAACCATCCCTTTGTTGGCGTATTTAGAAGGGTATTCCAGGAGCTTCATCCTAACTGTCGAAAGAAGCTCATCGTGAACCTTATAGTTAATTTCATGGTCCTCTCTCGCGGCATAAGAGACAGAAAGATGAGAGAGCTTGATATACACATACCCAATTTTATGGTGATCAGCCCGACTATGAGGTGTAATCTGAAATGCAAAGGTTGTTACGCCGGATCCTATGACACGTCGACCGATTTGACTGCCGGGGAAATTGATGATCTGATAACGCAGGCCAAGGAATTGGGAATGTACTTCTTCACTATATCCGGAGGAGAGCCCTTTACGAGGAAGGACCTTTTCGACATATGGGCAAAGCATGATGACTGCTATTTTCAAGTATATACCAACGGGACGTTGATTACGGATGAGGTTGCGGACAAATTGGTGGAGCTTGGGAATGTGGCCCCTATGATCTCCATCGAAGGAACGCCGGAAGAGACAGAATACAGACGAGGCCAGGGAATGTACGGCAAGATCATAGAGACCTACAGAAGGCTTAGGAGGAAAGGTGTTCTTTACGGCTTCAGTGCGACATGTACGCGTTCTAGCGCTTCTTACATTTCCAGCGACGAGTTCATCAAGTGCATGCTCGAAGAGGGTTGTAAGGTTGGTTGGTTCTTCCAATATATCCCAACCGGTCTCAATCCGGATCTCTCTTATATGGCAACGCCTGAGCAGCGAGCTCACCTTAAGGAAAAAGTTGAAGAGTGGAGATCGAAGTATCCCATATTTTTGGGCGACTTCTGGAACGACGGCCCCTATGTCGATGGCTGCATTGCCGCCGGTTTTCGTTACCTGCACGTGATATCCAACGGAGATGTCGAGCCCTGCGTGTTCTGTCATTTTGCCGTAGACAACATAAGAGAGAAAAGCCTCGTTGAGGTGCTGTCTAGTCCTTTCTTCGAGGCGATACGTTCGAGGCAACCTTACGATGATGACAATTTACTCAGACCATGCCTTATCATAGACCACCCGGCAGTGCTGAGGGAATTGGTCATAGAGTACGGAGCACATCCCACGCATCCCGGGGCCGACAAGCTTCTCGATGAGCTTGCTTCTGGATTGGACGAATACGCCAGAAGGATGAAGGCGATTTACGATCCGATTTGGGAGGAAAGAGAACGCCAAAAGTACCTTAAAAACCTTGAAAAGGAGGATAACCCCGATATTAAGGGAAGATATGAGAAAAGATGCGTTAATTGCGGCACAAAGGGCGAGAGGTAAATTTTATGGACTGAAGGTGGGGCTTTCATGAAAAGTTATGTTGTGGCTCTTGCACTTGGAATGTTGTTGGCAGCCTTCTACGCTGTCCAAAATAGCGGAACCGTGATCGTAAAATTTCTGACGTGGCAATGGTCTCTTCATCAAGGCATATGGGAAGTGTTGGTCTTTGCTGCCGGTGCCGTTTTGATGTGGATAACTTCTTTATTTGCTCAGTTAGAATATAAGAACAGATACAAAAGCGACACAAAAGAACTTAAAAGGCGCATTGCAGAACTGGAAGACGAAAAGCGGTCCCTTTTGAACGCCCTGCAACGAGAAGGCAATGCCGGTTCGCGAGAGGTCTTCCCCCAGGGAGAATACGTTGCAAATGAAGGGGTAGAAGCTGAGAAGTGATTCCCCTACAAGATAACGCGCGTCTTCGTATTTGGGGGATAGAGGATGCTCCGCGCGAATTGGTAGACTCGTTGCAGTGTCATGAGCTAACGGCCTTAACTTTGCGAATTAAATATGGTGACCGCTTGGATATCTCAAAGGCTCGGGCATGGTTGCGCCCGAGCCTAAATTCGTTATTGGCTAGTCTTTTCCTTTGTGAGGGAGGGGAGGCAGTTTTTCCAACTTTAAGAGCACTTCCAAAGGGCAGCAAGGTTGCTCTTTACGGGGACTACGATGTGGATGGGGTGGCCTCTGCATTGCTTGCCAGTGAATTTGCCCGTGAAAAGGGATGGCATGTTCGATATTATCTCCCCCATAGGCTAAAAGACGGATATGGTTTAAATCCTAATGTCGTTAAGGTAATAGCGCGTATGGGTTTTGATCTTCTGATCGTTACCGACTGCGGAAGCAAAAATGAGAAGGAAATCGATCTTGCCCTCGATATGGGTTTGAAAGTGGCGGTGTTCGATCATCATCTTGTTGACAAAATTTGCCATCGTGAATGTATAATTAATCCTCACATAGGGGGAGATGAAGAAGCGAGGAAGCTGTCTGCCGCAGGAGTTTTGTGGTGTTGGCTGTGGCAAAGCGGCCTTGTGTCGCAGGATTGGTTGTTGGACAGATTGGATATAGTCTCCCTATCAGTAGTTGGCGATTCAATGCCCCTTGGCCTGCTGAATAGAGCCCTCGTGAGGGAAGGTCTTAAACGGTTAGAGACGACTCAAAGGCCGGGCTTGAGATATCTATTCGACAAACTTTCTATAATATATCCTATCGATGAAAATCAGTTAGCGATGAAGCTAAATCCATGTTTAAATTCGGCAGGAAGGATTTCCCTTGCAGAGACGGCTCTGAAGGCGCTCGAACATTCCAGGGAGAGCATCAAGGCTGCCCTGGAACTTGTGAATTTAAACTATCAGCGCAAAAAGCTGAGCGGCGAGCTGTACAACCAGGCCACTACGGGATTGCGTGATGGACGTTTCAAGTTCGTTGTGGATTCAGCTCATTGGCCTTTAGGGCTTTTGAGCAGTGTGGCGAGCAGGTTGTGCTACGAGTTCAACAGGCCTATAGTTTTGGCTGCTCAGAACGGCGGAAATGTGAGAGCTTCTTTGAGGGTGCCGGAGGGTTTAAACGCTATAGAAATATTGGAAAAGATATCCTCCCATTTAAAAAGCTGGGGAGGCCATAAGGGTGCGGCAGGCTTCAGTGTCGATGCGAAAGGATGGCATGAGGTAAAGAAAAAGCTCGAAGAAAGCTTGTCGAAGTGCTGTTTACTCGGGAGCGTTTCGGAAAACGAGGACGCAATATCGTTTGAGCCTAAGATGTGGGATTTGCATCTATGGGAGCGATTTAGGGAGCTTGCCCCCTTCGGCGAGGGCAACGAGATGCCCTACTTCTTTATAAGCCATCAATATGATGATGTAATGAAACCTCTAAGAGGAGGGAGTCATTATCGTCTTTTATCAAGGAGTGGCGAAGTATTGATATTTAATTTCAGTGAAGCAGAAAAGTACAAAGGCAGAATCAAAGGGTGGCTGTACCGCCCCTTCGTCGATGCCTTTGGGGGAAAGCTTAAGTTGTCCATGAAAGCAGAAAAAGCAGTCATATGAATTGTCAGGGGAGTAGCTAAATGAATGAAGGTAGCGAAAGTCGCATGATGTACGGCTACCAGTGGAGCGGGATGCAGAGTCCCTCATCCCAGGGGATGGATAAGGCCCTACGGATTTTGCGCGATAGCTTCATGGGTCGCATCCCTGAAGAGAGCAGGACGACTGCCGTAAGTTTAGCTTGGCAGGAGCTTTGGAGTAAGGCGGCGAAATACCTGGATAAGAACGAATTAAAGCTCCTGGGGGAAGCTTTTGTGTATGCCGCTAACAAGCATAAGAACCAAAAAAGGGCTACGGGGGAACCTTATGTGGTGCATGTCCTCTCGGTGGCCGGTATACTTTCCGATGTCAATATAGATGTTGAAACTCTTGTAGCCGCGCTCTTGCATGATGTCATTGAAGATACCGATTCTACTTTCGAGGAAGTTAAGGCTAAATTCGGCACGAACGTTGCAGTGCTTGTCGATGGGGTAACAAAACTTGGAAACATCGACTTTAAGACCGTAGAGGACTATCAGGCTGAGAATTTGCGCAAGATGTTTTTAGTGATGGCCAAAGACATTCGGGTCGTGCTAATCAAATTGGCCGACCGCCTTCATAACATGCGTACAATACAGGTCTTGAGAAGGGAAAAGCAGCTTCGCATTGCCAGGGAAACCCTTGAAATATACGCGCCTCTTGCTCATAGGCTCGGCATCTATCATATGAAACGTGAGCTCGAGGATTTGGCCTTTAAAGTCTTGGAACCGGACATGTATTATGAGATTAGGCGGAGGGTAAGAAAGAAACTTCCCGAAAGGGAAGCCATTATAAAAGAAGCTATAGACGCCTTATCCAAAAAATTGGATGAAGGGGGAATAAGGGCCTTCATTACAGGGAGGGCAAAGCACTTTTACAGCATTTACGAAAAGATGAAGCGTAAGAATCTGACAATAGAGCAGATGTACGATCTTCTGGCTTTAAGGGTTATCACAAATTCTGTTGTGGATTGCTACCAGGTTTTGGGCATTGTCCATACCATATGGAAACCTATTCCCGGTCAGTTCGACGATTACATTGCAAATCCTAAAAGCAACATGTATCAATCTTTGCATACCACAGTGGTGGGACCAAGCGGAGAACCCCTGGAAGTACAAATCAGAACCTGGGATATGCATTGGATAGCGGAGTACGGCATTGCTGCCCATTGGAGATACAAGGAAGGTCAGATAAAGCCAGACGACCTGGATACCAAGTTAACGTGGATAAGACAAGTCCTGGAAACGCAGCTAGATTCTTCGGAACCTTCCGAATTCCTAGAGAACTTGAAGGCAGATGTGCTATCGACAGAGGTCTTCGTCTTTACTCCCAAGGGCGATGTGATATCTCTGCCCAAGGGCGCAACTCCTCTGGACTTCGCCTATAATATTCACACCGAGATTGGAAACAAGTGCGTAGGCGCCATGGTGAATGGCCGTATTGTTCCCTTGAGCTACGAGTTAAAAAACGGGGATATAATTAGAATTCTTACATCTCCGCAGGGACACCCTTCCAGAGACTGGTTAAGCATTGTAAACACAGGGCGGGCCCGATCGAAGATAAGAGCCTATTTCAGGGCAATGGAGCAGACCGAGAAAAAAGAAAGGCTGGAAAGAGGGCGGGATCTGCTGCTGTCTGAAATTTCAAAGCATGAAGAATTTAAAGGCTTGGATTTGGAATCCTCTTCCAGCACTTTGAATAAAGTGGCAAGGGATTTTGGCCTGTCAAATAAAGAAGAGCTTTTCGTCGCTATAGGAGAGGGGGGTATTTCGCCCTCCTCTGTGGTGTCTAAGCTTATAGACTCGGAACTTGCGAGGTCTAAGGGTGCGACAAAGGCAATGGGACAACCAAAAACGAAGGAGACGGACTCGGAGATCCTAGTTGAAGGGGCTGGAGGAGTGATGGTCTCGCTGGCCCACTGCTGTTGTCCAGTCCCGGGAGATCAAATTGTCGGTTATGTTACGACAACCAGAGGGATAACAGTGCACAGGTCCGATTGTCCGAATTTGCTGAGAACATCGGATGGTCGAAGGGTTGAGGTCTCCTGGGGGCAGAAGACCAAGGCCTTTTACTCTACTCGCCTCAGGCTGGAGGCTGTCGACAGGCCAGGCTTGTTTGCCGATGTTACACAAGCGATAAACGCAGCCGAGGGAAGTATTCTATCCATAAGCGCCCACGTGGTCGATAAGAACAGGGCCAGAATGAACATGGAGATATTGGTCAAAGACGTAGAGCAGCTTTACCGAATAATGGCGCGCATCAATTCGATCGAAGGTGTGCTCATGGTTGTTAGGGGGTAAGTATATGCGAGTCGTTTTGCAGAAAGTGCTCTGGGCCAAGGTCGAGGTCGGAGGTGAAATGCTAGGGGAAATAGGCCCCGGTTTGTGCCTTTTGGTTGGTGTATCTCGAGAGGATACCTTGGAAGATGTAAGGTTTATGGCGAATAAAATACCGAATCTGAGGGTTTTTCCTGATGACGAGGGCAAGCTCAACCTTTCCTTAATGGATGTTAAGGGGTCCATTTTGGCCGTTTCTCAGTTTACCCTTTTTGGAGATTGTAGCAAAGGAAGAAGGCCCTCCTTTTTGGGCGCTGCGCCACCCGATATGGCCAATCGACTTTTTGAGGAGTTTTTGGATGAATTGAGGAGAAGCAAGATCGATGTCCAGACGGGACGTTTTCAGACCCACATGAAGGTGAGTCTGTGCAACGACGGCCCGGTTACATTGATAATAGACAGCAAAGAGGTGTTGAATAAATGAAGGTCATGCGATTTCCCTTAGGAGCTCTGTTTGCGAACGGATATTTAGTATATGATGAAGACGGCAATGCCTTTTTCGTGGATCCTGGCGGAGACCCCGATGATGTCATTGCTGTCATCGAGGGCAATTCACTTGAATTGAAGATTATTCTCTTGACCCACGGCCACGTGGATCATATAGCCGGGGTCAAGGCTCTGCAGGATCGCTACGATTGTCCAGTAGCGGTGCATGAAGACGACTCCGGCATGTTGGCCAATCCAATGAAGAACCTTTCTCAATTTGCCGGTGAAAGTGTGAAAGTGGATGGCAGGGTGAAACCCTTGTCCGACGGGGAGTCGATAAATATAGGCTCGATTTTAATAAGGGTTATACATACCCCTGGCCATACTCCGGGAAGCGTCTGCTATCGAGCAAGCCATGAGGGCGAAGAGGTTCTTTTTTCGGGAGATACCATTTTTGCCCTTAGCGTTGGAAGGACTGATTTGCCCGGAGGGGATTTTGCCGCCCTTGAGTCATCGTTGAGAAAATTGGATTATCTTCCCGATGATCTGAAGGTCCTTCCGGGACACGGACCGGAGACGACGCTGGGCAGAGAAAGGCGAGAAAATCCTTTCTGGCCGAGAAAGCGCGATGTGCGCTAAATTGGCCTTTACATCTATTGCCATTATAATTCAGCGTTTTTGGAGATCGAGAAGGAGGTCTAAATTCCTTGTTTAGGTTTTTGTCGGGATTGTTCGCTAGAGATATGGGAATTGATTTGGGAACGGCCAATGTGGTAGTTTATCAGAAAGGCAAAGGAATAGTGGTTGACGAACCCTCTGTTGTGGCCTACCGTAAATCTTTGAATTCCAAGGATGAGATAATTGCCATCGGGATGAGGGCAAAGGAAATGATCGGCAAGACCCCCCAGAGTATTGTTACTTTAAGACCTCTTAAGCATGGCGTTATCGCTAACTTCGATGTTACTGAAGCGATGTTGCAATATTATATAAGAAAGATCAACGGAGACAGGCGTCTCTTTGCCCATCCGAGAGTGGTGGTGAGCGTGCCTGCCTGCGTTACCGAGGTGGAAAGAAAAGCTGTAATAGATGCCTGTCTGGGTGGGGGAGCAAAAGAAGCTTATATCATAGAAGAGCCCCTAGCGGCTGCTTTGGGTGCGGGGCTTCCCATTCATGAACCGAAGGGGTCTATGGTGATCAACATAGGAGGAGGCACTACAGAGGTAGCTGTTCTCTCTTTGGGCGGCATTGTGGAAAGCTCTTCCCTCAGGGTGGCGGGGGACGATATTGATGAGGCAATTATTGAGTTGCTCCGACAAAGCTTCAAGATGTGCATCGGAGAAGCTACCGCTGAGGAAATAAAGATCGCCTTGGGATCTGCCTGCCCGCTGGATGAGGAGCCTTCGACCGAGGTTAGGGGGCGCGATTTGAGCAACGGATTGCCCAAGAGCCTGACCATTACCTCATCCGACGTTCGCGTAGCCTTAGAGCCGATGATCAAAAGAATAGAAGAGACGGTTCGGGAGACGCTTGAAAGAACATCTCCGGAGCTCGTTAGGGATATCGTCGAACGGGGCATAATTTTAACCGGAGGCGGAGCTATGTTAAAGGGATTGCCAAAGCGTTTATCTTCGTCTCTTAACATCCCCGTCATGTGCGCCGATCAACCTCTCTATGCCGTAGCCATAGGCATAGGGAAGGTTTTGTCAGAACTGGAGAGGATGAAACGGATTTTAATATCAGTTTAGCTAATGCTTCCGATGGCTATATTTTATTATTTTAAACAAGAGGTGCTGCTTCCCGATGCGAGATCGGAAGAGGGTTGAATTTTGGCAAGTCGGCATCTCCTTAATCGCTTTTTCCATGGTGCTAATGGCAGTAGTCGGTCATCAATCGGGTATTGATGTAAGAATGAGAAGCTTCATTTATAAAGGTCTGAGGCACCTTGAATTACCTGCCCTGGCCCTTCGAGAGGGCATAAATAGGGCGTTAGTTCTTAGCCGAGATAAGGGGATGTTTTTAGAAAAGATAGATTCATTGCAAAAGGAAAATGTTGCCCTGCGAATGGAATTAAACAGGGTTAAGGAGTTTTATGGATCAGAAGGTTATGAAGTCTCCCCCTATTTAGCGGCAGAGGGGATTAATTTCTTGAATGCGACAGTAATTTACCGACACCCCGGATGGTGGTGGAGATATTTGACCATCGATAAAGGCCGAGATGACGGCCTAAAGAGAGGCATGCCGGTGTTGAGTGGCGAAAACGTCGTAGGAAGAGTTTCCATAGTAGAAGATGCGACGGCTGTTGTCGAGCTGGTGACGTCGCCCGACCTTAGGATCCCCGTTATCGTAGAAGACACGAGGGATGTCGGCGTCCTTTCGGGAGATGGGAAAGGGAACATGTCCTTATTTTATATGCCCAGGAAAGCTCCTCTGGAAAGGGGCATGAAAATAGCTACGGCCTTTGCCGTGGGCAATTTCTACCCCGGATTGTTGGTGGGTACTGTGGATGGTCCGGAAGAAGATTTTGTCGAGGGAGATTTTGTTACATACAAAGTAAAGCCCGATATAGATTTCTCTCGCCTTCGAAGAGTCAGGATTTTGGAGGTAAGGTGAAGTGTCCTTCCTTTGGTTCGCCTCTATTGTCACTTGGCTTGTCCAGGATTTTTTTCAAGTCCTGGCTAATCCCTTTTCGGGAATTCCGGATTTCTACGTTTTAACCTTAGGGATGCTTCTTGTCAGCAATAGAGAGGGAAAGGAGATTCATCTTTTGGTTGCCGCATTTGTCGGTGGACTCCTCTGGGATCTGCGGTGGGGAAGCCCTTTAGGCTTTAGCTCCCTTTTCTACGTTTCCGCTATACTGGCAGTCAAGTTGATCTGGGGGGCGATTTCTCAAACAGCGAGAACACGTCTTTCTGCGACGCTTCTCGTTCTTGGTTCCCATATTTGTATTTCTATAGCGGAAGGATTTATATTCGATGCCCCAATTTTGCATGTAGGCCTTGCTTTTGTGGTAAAGCAAGCTGGCGCTTTTCTTTTTTGTATCCTTATGAATGCATATATATTTCATCGGGAGATGGACTAATTGAAACGCCTCGATCTTCCTTTGACGATCGATAAACGCCTTTTGTACTGTATTTATTTTGCATTTGCTATACTGGCTTTTTTGACGATCGCTCTGTTCGTCTTTCAGGTGATGCATGGTGACGATTATGTCAGATTGGCTACGGAAAACAGGCTCAGAGTGATCAGGCTCTCCCCTCAGAGGGGGACTATTTTCGATGCTAACCAAATCCCTCTAGCCGTAAGCATCAGCACTTTTTCCATTCAAGGGTACCCTCTCTCCATGCAGAGCGAGGAAACCATACAACGGATCGCATCCTTCCTTGGAAAACACGGGATCGTAAAAAGGCCTGAGGATCTCAAAGAAACATTGAAGAGCCAATATACGGTCCCCTACAGGTCGGTGACATTGGTCAATAACCTTACCCTGGCGCAAATGGCAACGATAGTGGCGGACCCTGAATTTCCCCAGGAGCTGGTGCCCGTCTCTCAGTGGCGTCGCGTATATCCTGCAGGGGAGGTCATGTCTCATGTCGTTGGCTATGTGGGCAGCATTAACAAAGAGGAGCTTAAAAGATACGGTAGCAGAGGTTATCAGGGCGGCGATGAGATAGGCAAATCTGGGGTTGAGGCGAAGTTCGAACACCTTTTACGCGGTAATTTTGGCGGGGAGGCCATAGAGGTGGATGCCAGGGGAAGGCTGGTTCGTAAGTTAGATTTCAAACCCTCCGAACCCGGTAAGGATGTTGTTCTTACGCTGGATTTAATTGCCCAACAAAAGGTCTCTGAATTGATGAAAGGAAAGAAGGGGGGCGTCATAGTTATGGATGTACAGCGTGGCGATGTAGTGGTGCTTTATTCTTCTCCTTCTTACGATCCCAATCCCTTGGCATGGGGCTTAAGGGATTTTGAGTGGAGGGCCTTGACCAAGGATCTCTCTTACCCCATGATGAATAGGGTCATAGGTGGCCTTTATTCGCCCGCCTCGACTTTTAAAATCGTCGCTGCGATTGCCGGGCTGGCTGAAGGCGTCATTACACCGAAAACAACTTTCTATTGCCCCGGCTATTTGGAGGTGGGCAACAGGAGATTTCGTTGCGTAAGGCCACATGGCAGGGAAGATATAGTTGGCGCCTTGAGGGATTCCTGTAATGTTTTTTTCTTCCAGCTCGGTTTAAAACTTGGTGTGGACGTGTTATCCGATTGGGCTTACAGGTTGGGCTTCGGCCGGCCGACGGGTATCTCTCTGCCGGGCGAGGTGACGGGAAATTTGGCGGGTCGTAAGTGGAAAAAGGACACTTTCGGCGAAAGTTGGTACCTTGGAGATACTGCCAATTACGTAATAGGACAGGGTTTTTTGCTCGTAACCCCAATTCAGCTTGCAAGGGCCTATGCTGCTGTGGCAAATGGAGGGTTCTTGCCCAGGCCCAGGTTGATCGAAGCAGAAGGCCTAGATGGCGAAGAGATATCGATAGACGATAAGGTTTTAAGCGTTATAAGAAAAGGCCTGGAAGAGGTGGTCAAATCCGGAACGGGGCGGGCTGCCGGGGCGTATGGTGTCAAAGTCGCTGGCAAAACGGGAACGGCGCAAACTTCACGAGGTAAAAACGACGCCCTCTTCGTGGGTTATGCTCCTGCGGATTCTCCGAAGTACGTCATTGTGGTTTTATTAGAAGAGGGAGAATCCGGAGGAAGGGCAGTGGCGCCCCTGGCGGGCGAAATATTGGCCTATTTGCTAAAAGAGAGAGGGGAATAACATATGGGGTCGCATATCCTCCTAAAGGGCACCAGGGAAGGCATACGCTGTATTTTTCCCGAAGATAAAGATATAATTGGCATCGAGCAGATGTGCGATGAGGTCGTAAGAGAGAGCGGCCATATTTTGCGAGACGGAACTTTGATCGTGGATTTGCAGGGACGGGAAAGCAACGAAGGCGAAATTGTCGCTATCTTGAAGAACCTAGTGTGGTCCTCCGGTGCAAGGGAAGTTGTCTGGATGTCCTACAATCCCAACGTAAGAAGGATCTTGAAGTCGGCAGGTTTTTGTATAGAAAATCGTCCAAGTTACGGAAGCGTCGGCGTAAGGGGTCTTTTTATATTTAAATCTCTGAGATCGGGGCAGAAGGTTGAACACGATAGCGATGTATTCATACTGGGCAACGTAAATGACGGCTCAGAGGTCTGGGCAGGCGGCAACATTTGGGTTTGGGGAAAACTGCAAGGCCTGGTTCATGCCGGCTGTCACGGGGACGAAGATGCTCATGTACTTGTCAAGGTCTTTGAGTCAAACCAGGTTAGAATAGGCAAGCTTTATAGCAGTATTGAGAAAGACTGCTCCTATTGGGGCAAACCCGTTTTAGTTTATGTGCAAGAAAATACGATCATTTTTAAGGAAATTCAATAGTTTACAGGGAGGCGGGGGCGTTGGTCGCTAGGACGATAGTAATAACATCTGGTAAAGGGGGGGTTGGCAAAACCACGACTACGGCTAATCTGGCCGTAGAGCTTGCAAAGATCGGCAAAAAGGTCGTTGCCATAGACGGAGATATCGGCTTGAGAAATCTGGACGTGGTAATGGGGCTCGAAAATAGAATAGTATATACTCTAGTGGATGTCATAGAAGGGGCATGTAGGTTAAATCAAGCCCTTGTCCGAGATAAAAGGATCGAAAATTTGTATATGCTTCCGGCGGCACAGACGAGAACGAAAGATGCCGTAACTTCAGAACAAATGTGCGAAATTTGCTCGATGTTGTCCGATGAATTCGACTTCATACTCATCGATAGTCCCGCCGGCATAGAAAGCGGGTTTAGGAACGCCGCAACTCCTGCGCAGGAAGCCCTTATCGTTACCACTCCCGAAGTTTCCGCAGTCAGGGACGCCGATCGCATCATAGGTCTGTTGGAGTCCATGGAAAAGAGGGGGATCTCTCTGGTGATAAATCGACTCTCCCCAAAAATGGTAAAAAGGGGCGATATGTTGGACATATCGGATGTCGTGGAGATACTGTCGATCAATCTGATCGGTATCGTCCCCGAAGACGAGGCTGTGATAACTTCCACCAACAGGGGAGAGCCTCTGACATTTCAGGCGGTCGGCCCTGCTGCCAGGGCATTCAGCAATCTGGCGAAACGCATATTGGGCGAAAAGGTTCCCTTCGATGAACTTGAGCACATGAACAACAAGGGCATATTGGGACGCGTCAAAAAGTTGTTTGGGGTGTAGTTTAAATTTTTTAACATGGATTTGGAGGCATGAGATATGGCTTTTTTGGATAGATGGTTTGGCAGAAACAAGACGAAGGATGAGGCAAAGGAACGCCTGCAGCTTGTCTTGATTCACGATAGGACCGATCTGGCCCCGGAACTTCTCGAGCAGCTCAGAACCGAGCTCATAAAAGTCATATGTAATTACTTGGAAGTAGACGATAAAAAAATTGAACTCGGGCTCGAAAGGGAAGATCGAACCGTAGCGCTCGTGGCTAATATACCTGTCAAAAACATCAAAAGATACATTCCTAACGCAAAGAACAAGTAAGGATAAATGGCGGAAAGCAGCAAATTAAAGCAGGTCTTTGCCTCTCTCGATCTGCCCCTTATTGCGGCAATTGCAATTTTATATGGTCTAGGGGTTATGACCATATACAGCGCAACTTACGGTCAGGGGCTGGGATATGTCGAAAGGCAGTTGATTAACGGCATCGTGGCTGCGATGGCAATGGTTGTCTTTTTCTTTATAGGTGTCAGGCGGTTTTTTGAATGGTCCTACCTGTTGTATGGGTTGCTCGTAATATCCCTGATCGCTCTTTTGTTCTTGGGCGATGCCACGAGAGGTTCCCACAGGTGGATCTATCTTGGAGGATTTGCTTTTCAGCCTTCCGAGATGGGAAAGCTCATATTATGCTTGGCTTTGGCCCGTTTTTTGGCATTGAAAAAAGACAAGTCCTTCTCGAATTTTTTAAAGGTTCTCGGACTCTCCGCTGCAAGCGGATTGTTTGTCCTATTGCAGCCCGATCTCGGTTCCTCGATCATATATGTCGTTATTACGATATCCTGCCTTTGGGTGTGGGGTTTGCCGAAGAAGTATTTCGCTGCCCTCGTTGGATCGTGTCTTGCGTGTATTCCGATTGGATGGCCTTTTTTGAGGGATTACCAGAAGCTTCGTATTTTGACCTTTTTAAACCCCAATATCGATCCCTTGGGAGCGGGGTATAACGTGATTCAGTCTCGAATTGCTGTCGGTTCCGGAGGTGTCTTCGGCAAGGGTTTTTTGAAGGGAACTCAAAGCAAACTACAGTTTCTTCCCGAACCTCATACTGATTTTATATTCGGTGTTTTCGCCGAGGAATTCGGGTTTGTAGGCGCTTTTCTGGTGCTTTGCCTTTATGCCTTCGTCCTTTGGAGAATTCTTCTTGTAGGATTAAAGAGCAAGGATCTGAGGGTTAAGATTTTTGTCGGCGGATTTACGGGGTGGATATTATTTCATGTATTCGAAAGCGTGGGCATGAGCATGGGGTTATTGCCGGTGACGGGCTTGGCGTTGCCCTTCATGAGCTATGGAGGAAGCTCGATCATTTCTTTAAGCTGCGGTTTTGGCCTTCTCCTAAGCGCATGTTTGGATTTTCCCAAAAGATACGAATAAAAGATAAGTTTGCGAGGAGATCAGATGGAGAATTTGTCTTTGGATTTGGAGTGGAATAAAGATTGGGATTATCTTACCAAGGTCAAAAGACCCTCCCGATACATTGGAGGAGAGTGGGGTCTTTTGCCCCCGAAAGATGATGAAGAAAATATCATTTCTCTCTGCCTTGCCTATCCCGATGTGTACGAGGTGGGGATGAGCTACTTGGGATATCAAATTTTGTATTTTTTGGTTAAATCCCTCGATTTTGCCGATGTTGATAGGATTTATGCCCCCTGGCCCGATATGGAGGAAATGCTTGCTAAAGAGGGAGTGCCATTGAGGTCTTTGGAGATGAAGAAACCCCTGAGGAATTTCGACCTATTGGGGTTTACATTACAGTACGAACTTAACGCAACTAACATCCTCACCATGCTTAACTTATCCTCTATTCCCCTTCGATCTGCCGATCGTGGGGATGAAGACCCAATAGTCATAGCAGGGGGACCCGGAGCCCTTGCGCCAATGCCCTACACCCCCTTTATCGACGTCTTTTGCATGGGTGACTGCGAAGAGCTGTTGGTGGAGCTTTTATCTATCCTGTATGAGCATCGATCTTTTGCCAGAGAGGAAAAGCTTAAATTGCTTTCCAAGATAGATGGGTGTCATGTTCCGCTCATGGCAGGGAGATCGGGCAGAGTCAAAAGAAGGATAATATCTTTGAAAGAGGCCTATGCCCCCGAAAGATTCATGGTTCCCTCCGATAAAATTGTTCATGATCGGGCATCAGTAGAGGTTTTCAGAGGTTGCACCAGGGGGTGCAGATTTTGCCAGGCCGGGATGATATACAGGCCCGTTCGCTACAGAGATCCGGAAAGGGTTTGTGAGCTGGCGAATAAGATCCTATCTCAAAGCGGTTACGAGGAATTGGGCCTGACATCGCTTTCTACCTGTGATTATCCCTGGCTTGAGGAGACTATGGATAGATTAGGTCCGCTGCTTTTCGAATACAGGGCTGCTTTAAGCCTTCCCAGCTTGCGGATGGATCCCAAGGCCATTGACGTGGCTTTGAAGCTTGAAGAGATGAAAAGAAGGGGTCTTACCTTTGCCCCTGAGGCGGGGAGTCAACGTTTGAGAAATGTGATCAACAAGGGAGTGACCGAAAAGGATATAGAAAACACCTTGAAGGCGGTCTTCGAAGCGGGATGGAGCAAGGTGAAGCTATATTTTATGATGGGCCTGCCAACCGAAACAGAGAAAGACCTCAGGGGCATAGTTGATATAATAGGAATGGCCCGTTTCCTGGGAAGGTCGTACAATAAAAGGACGTCGGTATCGGCTTCGATTGCCGGTTTTGTGCCTAAGGCTCACACGCCTTTTCAGTGGGAAGCACAGAACCGGATGGAAGAGTTGATGGATAAGGGGCTTTGGATTAAAAGGCAGTTTCGTCAGAAAAACGTCTCCGTGAGTTTTCACGAGCCTGCACAAAGTTTTATAGAAGCCGTTATAGCGAAAGGCGATGAAAAGGTGGCCGACGTAATCGAGAGGGCCTGGAAATACGGTGCGCGATTTGACGGATGGGGCGAGACCTTCGACTTATCTTTTTGGCTAAAGGCGTTCGATGATTGCGGAGTTGACCCCTACCATATTACGGCCAGGCAGATTCCCTACGAGGAAAGGCTCCCCTGGGATCATGTCGATGTAGGCGTAACGAAGGAATTTCTGTGGTCCGAGAGGGAAAAAGCCTTAAAGGGCGAAATAACGGGTGACTGCAGATGGAGCGGATGCAACGGATGTGGCCTCCGGGATGTTTGTTTCTCAGGTGATGTACGCCATGAGAGTTAGAATGCTCTACGAAAAAATGGGGCCCATATGTTTTGTCCCCCATGTCGAAATGCCCACCCTTCTGTCGAGATCCCTAAGGCGGTCAGGAATAAGGCAGATTTTTACGGAAGGCATGTCGCCCCATCCTAAGATAAGTTTGGGTCCTCCTTTGCCCGTGGGAGTCTTTTCTCTATGCGAAGTGGCCGATATTTGGGTAGAAAATTGGAGTGCAGAAGATCTCGAGGCTTTGAATGAAAAACTGCCCCGTGGTTTGATGGCAAAAAAGGCTGTCCCGACAGAGGGCTTGTCTTTGAGCAAATCCTGCGATAAAGCCCAATATCTTTTGCAATTTAAAAGCAAAGAGAAGGGGAGCGATGCCTGCTTCCTTTTGCAAAACCATGTCCCTGGGGTCGAGATTTTGACGCTTTGCGGAAAAGAAATAGAAGCCGTAACCGGCAATCCTTATCAAATAAGCCCAACGCTTTTCGTAAAAGCCCTTTCAAAGGGCGGAGTAATCTCCTCCTGGGAGGACATAAGGATAGTCAGAACAAAACTAGGAAAAGACGAAGAGGGAAAGATACTTTCCCTCTTGTAATAAATTGCTGTTTAGGGGGTAACGCTTTTGAATGACGACGATAAATGGATCATAGCAAATGTCATCGATCCGGAAGAATCTCGCGTTGCCATTTTGGAAGGAGGGCGTCTGGTAGAGCTTTTTGCCGAAAGGATGTGGGAAAGGCAGAGAGCGGGAGAGATATATAAGGCCAGGATAGATAATATACTTCCAGGGATGAATGCGGCCTTTGTAAATTTAGGTGAAGGGCGAAACGCTTTTTTATATCTCGATGACGCTAAGAATGCCGAAATAAAGCCAAACGGAGAGATAGTCGTTCAGGTTACCAAGGTAGCCAGGAAGGGGAAGGGGCCGCGAGTAACGGCTCGCATTTCCTTGCCGGGAAGGTATGTGGTTTTGCTTCCCGGAGCTAGCGACATCGGCGTTTCCAGGCGTATCGACGAATCGGGAGAAAAGGAGCGGTTGAAGGGCATCGCAAGAGAATTGGTTCCCGATGGTTTTGGCGTCATCGTGCGTACAGTGGCTTCGGGAGTGGATGAAGAGGTCATAAAAGAGGAGATTGGAGAGCTTTTGGAACTTTGGAAAGATATAAGCGACCTCGCGCTGACAATGCCATCTCCTTCCCTTCTTTATCGGGATGCCGGCCTGCTGGGAAAAGTTTTGCGCGATGAGCTCGACGAAAGGGTCTCTCAAGTGGTTATAGATGATCCTTACGAACACAAGCTCGTAGTTGATTACATTTCCAGGCATTCCCACAGGGTACAGCCCGTTGTGGAACTTTATGCCAGGAACATACCCATATTTGAACATTTCGACATAGAAAAAGATATCAGCGCCGCCCTGGAAAGAAAGCTCTGGCTTTCATCTGGCGGTTTTTTATACATAGACCAGGTGGAGGCGATGACGGTCATAGATGTCAACACGGGCAAGTATGTCGGAACGGATAATTTAAGACATACCATATTGGATACAAATATGGAGGCGGCAAAGGAGATCGCAAGGCAGCTGAGGCTTCGCTCCATTGGCGGAATAATCATAGTGGACTTCATAGATATGGATTACCAGGAGGACAAACAAAAGCTTTTAGACTATCTGGAAGAGCTGCTCAAGGGGGACAGGTATAAATCCAAGGTTTACGGCGTGAGCAAACTCGGCCTTGTGGAGATTACGCGCAAGCGCTCGAGGCCGGACTTGAAGACCTATATGACCAGGCCTTGTCCTTTTTGCGCCAATATGGGTTGGGTGTTAAAGGAAGATGCCGTCGCCATGGACATAAAGCGTTTCCTGAGGAAGGTGATATTGTCCAGCAAGGTCGAAGCCCTCATATTGGAGGCACACTCTGCCATAGCAGAATACATAGGAAATCACTTCCTCTCCCAATGGGCTCAGGAATTTGAAAAGGCCCTGTTCGTCCTTCAGTCGAAGGAGCTGGCGTGGGATAAGTATCGCCTTATCTTCCAAGGTCCTCTGGACCAAGCTCTTTATAAGATCAAATTGTTGGAAGAGGATGGAGATCTCGTTGTTCATAGAGCGAGTCGCTCTTAAGGGATTTAAAAGCTTCGGGGAACAGGTCGATATCGAGCTTTCCGAAAAATATACGGTAATTGCAGGTCCTAACGGAAGCGGAAAGAGCAATATTCTAGATGCCGTAAGATGGGCTTTGGGGGAGCAGTCTCCGAGCCGTTTGAGGATATCGAAGCAAAGCGATCTTCTCTTCCAAGGCAGCCCCTCGCGCCCCCCTGCCAGGGAGGCCCGGGTTTCTTTCGTAATCAACGATAAGGGAAAACTGAAAGCCTTTAAGCGCGTTCTCGACGAAAGTGGTTCCTCCTTTTTCGTGGATGGCAAAAAGGTAAAACTTTACGAGATGGAGGAAGAAAAGCGCCTGTTGGGGCTTGAAGGGATCGATTTTGCCTTCATCGGCCAGGGCGAGGTTCTAGAAGCTATTAAGCAAAAGCCCGCCGAAAGGAGGGAGAATCTGGAAGTTCTCTTCGGTATATCCCAATACCGCAGGAAGAGAGAAGAGGCCTTTTTAAAGCTGATCAGGGCTGATGAAGAGGCCCTAAGGTTAAAAACTTTGATCGATGAATTAAAGCGAAGGCGCAGCGACATTCACCCCCAAGTTATAAGTGCCAGAAAAAAACGCGAATTGGATAAAGAGCTTAAAAGTTTATCGAAAAGGATAAAATGGCTTGAGTATTGCAGGGTTATCGAGGAGATCAAAGACGCAGAGGATGCCAAAATGAGAATTTCCGGGAGCCTTTTTGCTGCCCGGCTCTGGGTTTTGCTATGGCAGAAGGCTTTAAGCTTTTTTGAAAACCAAATCGATGCCTTGGCCTCCGGGGACGAAAGAAATAGAGAGATTTTTGACCGACTCTCCAGTGAAATCGGCAACTTAAAAAAGAAGCTCTCCTCCCTGGCTTTGGAGCGCAGCAAAACAAGGGACCTCTATTTTCGTACTAAGGAGGAACTCGAGTCGGCATATATGTCGATGGAAAAGCTTCGACCTGAAGAAGAAGGCCTTAGGCTCGCCGTAGAAGAACTGAAGGAACAATTGGCCTGGAAAAGGCGACTGCGCGATGATCTCGAGGCCAAATTGAAAGACAGCTTTTCGAAGATAAAAGAACTTTCCCGAAAGAAAGAAGAATTGCTCGGAAGGAAGGCCCTTTGCGAAACATCTCTCACTGAGTTGAACCGCAAGGTTCGTTATTCCGGAAAAAGTTACGGCAGCCTGATCTTGCAAATGCTGGAGGCGAAGGAGGAATTATCCGATCTTCAAAAATCTGCGAGTGATATAGCTTTAAAGTTGCAGAATGAAGAAAGGGTCTTTGAGGAATTATCCTCTCAACACATGAAGGCTCTTGCCGAAGCTCAGGCGATAGCCGCCAAGTTGCAGTCCAAAAGGAAAGAGAGGACGAAGCTGAATTCGGAGATCGAAAGGACCAAAGACGCCCTCTCATCCGGAGTTTATCCGAGACCCGTTGAATATCTGATGGCCGCCAAAAGATTGGGAAGGCTGAAGGTTGATTTCGACCCCTTCGTCGATGCAATATCCTGCCCCAAGGAATATATCCCAGCCCTGCAGTCCTTTTTGGGTGGGAGGCAATTTTGGATATTAGTGCCCGACGAGCATGCGGCCGGCGAATGTATCGAGTACCTGAAAGTGGGCAATGCGGGAAGGGCTACCTTTTTACCCTTGAGCAGGGCCAACCCTCAGCGGAAGAATCAGGCCATCCGCGTAGATGGAAAGAAGGCGATAGGATGGTTTATAGATCTCATCTCCTACAACCCCAAATGGGAAAATTGCGTGATGCACCTTTTGGGCAACCTGCTTTTGGCGAGCGATTACGGTGAGGCCGTCAGGATATCGGGCATGTACAGGAATTTTCCGGTAGTGACCCTTGACGGAGAGGTATTCTTGCCAGGTGGTACCATATCCGGGGGCAGCGCGAACAAGTCTTCACAAAACGTTTTAGAGCTAAGAAGCTATCTGAGAGAAAGGTCGTCTTTTCTTGAATTGCTCGATGAAGAGATAGAAAGATTAAGCTCCACCTTGTCCAAGGCGGAGGAAAGGGAGATAAGGTTAAAGGAGGACACTCAAAAGCAGCTCGCTTTGGTAGATCGGCTGAAGGGGGAGATGAAAAAGATTTCGAGCCTTTTATCCAACAGCGAGAGTCGGATTAAGGACGCGGAAGCCGAGGTTGGCGAATTAAAAAAAGAAATAAAATCCCTCATCGTGGATATGAAAAAAAGAAAGGCCGAACTGGAAAAAATCTCATTAGAATTGTCCAGCATGGAAGAGATCGGCTTAAACGATAGATTGCAGAACGATCTTTCCTCCCTTGATCGAGAGGTGGAGTTATTGCAGGAGAGAATAAGGGGCCGTCAGGATGTGTTGGATAGGATAGAAGATGAATTATCAGCCCACAGGGAGCGCATCCAGCAAAAGGGGGAGGAAATCCTTAAAGCCGAAAAGGAATTGGCCGACAGCGATCTCAAAATATCCGAGTTGAAAGACAAGTATAAAGAGCTGTTTTTTAGGCGTCGGAGCCTTGTTGGGGATATGAAAGTAGCACAGGAAGTTAGGGCAAAAATCGAAAATATGTTTCACAAGTCCTCTTCGAAGCTTCAAGAAGCAAGGGAACGAATGAGGAAATGTGAGTCCCAGTTGGCCCTGGTGAAGGAAAGGCTGAAAAACCTGTATGGCCAAAGAGTAGAACTTGAGGATAGCGGATTCGACGGCAAAGAAGGTTCTCTTTGCGACGTGAGCCCTGTCGAACTGGAACGCCTTAAGGAGAGAGCAAGAACATTGCAGCGAGAGCTTCAGGATTACTGTGATGTGGACTACGGTGTCTTGTCGGAGGACGCCTCGCTGATCGGCCGTATTGACTACCTTTCCGAGCAATATGATGATGTTAATGAAGCCAAAAGAGAGCTCGATGGCATTATAAGGGATACCGACAGGCAGGCGGGATTATTGTTCAAGGGGGCCTTGAAGGCTATAAACGATCGCTTTAATGCCATTTTCGTCAAGCTCTTCGGGGGCGGAGAAGCCAATTTGGCTTTAAACGACGAGTTTGATCTGTGGAATTCAGGGGTTGAGATAGCTGCTAGACCGCCGGGCAAGATGCCGCAAAATTTGGCTCAACTTTCGGGAGGCGAACGCTCCCTGACAGCCATCGCCTACCTTTTTTCCACCATGGAGGAAGCCAGGGTCCCCGTGGCCATTTTGGATGAAGTCGATGCCTCCCTGGACGAAGCCAACTTAAGGCGTTTTGCCGATTTGGTGGAGCAATACTCCAAATCCCTCCAAATTGTGGCAATTACCCATAGAAGGCTGACAATGGAAAGGGCGGATATAATGTATGGCGTGACTCTGGAAGAACCCGGACTGTCGAAAATCGTAAGCATCAAGCTTTCCGATTGGGAATGAGGCGAGCGATGGAGATAACTTTGGATGATATACTTTACGGCAAGCTGAAATTAAAACAACCGCTGCACGGTCCCAGGGTATCGGTTGATACCGTGTTGTTGTCATGGTTTGTAAGGTTGCGGTCGAAGGATCGGGTGATGGAGCTTGGCACGGCAAGCGGTGCCGTTGCCCTGATATTGGCCAAGAGGTGGCAGAAGGTGTCTGCAATAAAGGGCATAGACATACAGGAGGAACTGATCGAAATTGCAAGAGAGAATGCTTTAGCCAACGATCTTGAGGACAAAGTCACCTTCGAAAGGGGTGACGTAAGGGAGATATCGGCAATTTGTCCCCCCCAGACCTTCGATGCGGTTGTGGTCAATCCTCCCTACGATGAAGCTTTCAAAAGTAGGACCAGTCCAAAGGAGGGCGTTGCCCTCGCAAAACAGGGAATTGCCTGCACTTTAGAGGACGTAATAAGGGCCTCATTTTATTTATTGAAGGACAGGGGGAGGCTTTATATGGTTTTGAGGGCAAAACGTACCTCTGAATTGTGCTACCTTCTTGAAAAAAACAGAATGCCGCTGAAGAGGTTGAAAATCGTCTACCCCAAGCCAAAGACAGAAGCCTCAGTCGTTTTGATCGAGGCCAGAAGAAATGCAGGAAGAGGTCTGAGGTTGGAGCCTCCCCTTTTTATATGCGACGAGAGGGGAGATTACACCCCCGAACTTCTTGCTGCCTATGAATTGGAGGAAAACTGATGCCTCTTTTTGTTGTCCCGACGCCGATCGGAAATTTAAAGGATATTACTTTCAGGGCTATAGAGGTGCTGAAGACGTCGGACCTTATACTCTGCGAGGACACGAGAAGGGCGATAAAACTACTAAACCACTATAATATTAAAGTAAAGATGCTTTCATACCATGAGCATAACGAGAAAAGTCGCCTCTGTGAGATTTTGGGCATGCTGGATCGCGGAATGAAGGTTGCCTTGATATCCGATGCAGGCACGCCCTGCATATCCGATCCAGGACAACTTCTGATATGTGAAGCAATTAAGGCAGGTCATGAAGTGGATGCTCTGCCCGGCCCTTCTGCGATACTTCCCGCCCTCGTCATGTCGGGATTTCCTTCGTCTCAATTTTCCTTTTTGGGATTTCTACCCGAAGAAAAGGCCTCGCGGCAGAGATTTTTGATATCCTTGAGAAATTTGCCCCATACTTCGCTATTTTACGTGGCGCCCCATAAATTAAAGCGAGACCTGGAAGACATCATCGAGATTTGGGGCGACAGGAAAGCAGCGCTAGTGAGGGAGATATCGAAAATACACCAGGAATGCCTTCGAGGCTTTCTTTCCGATATTCTCGACGGCTCAAGGGAGGTAAGGGGCGAAATAACCCTTGTAGTGGATGGCCTTAGAGACACAGCGATTGAGGAAGAGGACGAATCATGGCAGAAGGTGGCCGTCAACATGAGAAAAGAGGGCATGGCCATAAAGGATATTGCAAAAATTCTGTCCGAGAGCTATGGTATAGAGAAAAACCGGATTAGAAAATTCGTACTAGGTCGGGAAAGAATGGAGGAAGGAAGAGATGAATCGCGAGAGTAGTTTTTATATCACCACTCCAATTTATTACGTGAACGATGTCCCTCATATAGGGCACGCATATACGACGGTGGCCGCCGACGTAATGGCGAGATACAAAAGGATGTGCGGAATTGATACCCTTTTCGCTACTGGAACTGACGAACATGGTCAGAAAGTTCAGCAGGTCGCTCAAAGGGAGGGGATCACCCCTCAGGAGCTGGCAGACAGGACTGTGCTGAATTTCAAGAAGCTTTGGGAGGCATTGAACATATCCTGCGATGATTTCGTGAGGACTACGGAACAAAGGCACATCGAGGTAGTTCAATATATCTTCAAGAAGCTGATGGATCAGGGTGATATATACAAAGGAACATATGAGGGGTGGTACTGCGTCCCCTGTGAGACCTATGTTCCGGAAAGCCAGATGGGAGAAGGGAAAACTTGCCCCGATTGTAGGCGTCCTCTTGAAAGGATGACTGAGGAAAGTTATTTCTTTCGCATGTCGAAATATGCCCAACCATTGTTGGAGTACTACGAAAAAAACCCTACGGCTGTCATGCCGGAGTCCCGCTATAACGAAATAGTAAGCTTCATAAAGATGGGGCTTAAAGATCAGTCGGTCTCCAGGACTACCCTTAAGTGGGGCATACCCGTACCTGGCGATGATGCCCACGTAATATACGTGTGGTTTGACGCCCTGATCAACTACCTGACCGTCTGTGGTTATCCCCAAGACGAAGAAAGATGGAAGAAATACTGGCCCGTCGTCCGCCATTTGGTTGGCAAGGACATATTGAGGTTCCACAGCATCGTCTGGCCGTCCATGCTTCTTGCCCTAGGAGTCAACCCCCCGAAACAGGTTTTTGCCCACGGATGGTGGACTGTGGAAGGCGAAAAGATGTCCAAGTCCAGGGGAAATGTCGTCGATCCCTTTGAGGTCGTCGATCTTTACGGAGCCGATCCTTTCCGTTATTTCATGTTGAGGGAAGTGCCCTTCGGCCTCGATGGCGACTTCTCTGAAAAGGCCCTGGTCCAGAGGATTAATTCCGATCTGGCCAACGATCTTGGTAACCTCCTGTCCAGGACGTTGCAGATGGTTGTCAAATATTTTGATGGTATCGTTCCGGAACCTCTCTCGAAATCGACGAAAGAGGACCAAGAAATAGGAGGAGATGTCGTAGAAGCGTTGCTTCAAAGGGTTGACCGGTCCATGTCGCGCTTTGCCTACGATGATGCCCTAAAGGAGATATGGGGTTATGTGGGTTTGGCGAATAAATACATAGACCTAACCATGCCCTGGAAACTTGGTGAAGAAGGCGATCGAGAACGTCTCAGCAGCGTGCTGTATAACCTTTGTGAGTCCCTGAAGTGCATAGCTCTTTTCCTTCGCCCCTTTATGCCCGCTAAGGCCTTAGAAATATGGGAACAGCTGGGCCTAAAGGGCAAATTGTCAATCGATAGCTTCGAGACCGTAAAGATTCCCTATCCAGCAGGCACTTCCGTCTTGAGGAAAGGCGCCCTTTTTCCGAGGATAGACATTAGAAAATGGGCTGCTAAGAAGGCTGAAAGGGACGCTAAAAAAGGGTTGGCTCCCGACCCCGGCGATCATGAAGAAGAGATATCCGTTGACGACTTTAAAAAGGTCGAACTCAGGGTGGCAAAGGTTATATCCGTAGATCCCATTCCCGGAGCCGATAAACTTTACAAGCTGACGGTGGATCTGGGTTATGAGCAGAGGACGATAGTTTCGGGTATAAAGGAATTCTATAAACCTGATGAACTGGAGGGCAAAAAGATCATAGTGATCTGCAACCTGAAGCCGGCAAAACTGCGAGGTGTGATGAGCAACGGCATGCTTTTGGCCGCAGAATCACATGACGGTTCCAAACTTGCTCTCCTTACCGTCGATAACGACGAAATACCCCCGGGAAGCCGCGTGCATTAGGGAGTTGCGATGCTGTGAGATTGGCCGATACCCATTGTCATATTTATATGTCGCCCTTGAAAGACCATCTGGACGAGGTCTTGGCGAGGGCCTCAGGCAGGGGTTTGAAGCGTTTGCTCGTTCCCGGAGTGGATGAAGCATCGAGCTTCGAGGCCCTTTCTTTGACTAGGCAGGTTAGGGCCGTGAAGACCTTTGCGGCCGTTGGCGTTCATCCCCATGACGTTAAGGATCTGAAAGAGGGCATTCCCGAGGAGCTCCTTTCCTTGGGAGAGAACGAATCGGTGCTGGCTATAGGGGAGACCGGATTGGATTACTATCGCAACCTCTCGCCCCGGGATGTTCAGCGGGAGTTTTTTATAAAGCACATAGAATGGGCCAAGTGCGTGGGCAAACCCCTCATATGTCACGTGAGGGATGCCTACGATGAGGTCCTAGAAATTTTGAAAGTCGAAGGCGCCTCCGAGGTGGGAGGGGTTTTGCACTGTTTTCAGGGGGAGATGGAACATGCAAAAAAAGCTATCGACATGGGCTTTTACATTTCCTTTGCCTGTACCATTACCTACAGAAAAAACGAAAACTTGAGGAGGATTGCCGCCTCCATTCAGCCGGAGAACATCCTTTGCGAGACCGATTCTCCGTACCTTTCTCCAGAGGGCCTTCGAGGCAAACCAAACGAGCCGGCCAACGTCGGTTACGTTTACGAGACGATTGCAACTTTGCGAGGTATTGAGGTGGAAGAATTGGCCGAAGTAGTGTTCGATAATTCGATGAGGCTTTTAGGATGGTAGGCCATGGGGAGGGATAAGCTTTTCAGCTATGAGATCATTGCCGAATGTCCCCATACCGGAGCCAGAGCAGGCAAGTTCTATACGACTCATGGAGTGATAGAGATGCCCTGTTTTATGCCCGTGGGGACCCAGGCCACCGTTAAAGCCATGGCACCCTTCGAGCTTGAGGCTTTGGGAGCTCGCATTATTTTGGGGAATGCCTATCATCTTTATCTCCGCCCCGGCGTCGATGTAATAGAAAAGGCGGGAGGTCTTCACGCTTTTATGGGGTGGGACAGGGCAATTTTGACGGATAGCGGGGGCTTTCAGGTGTTTTCCCTGGCGTCGTTGAGAAGGGTAAGCGATGAGGGCGTGGAATTTCAGTCCCATCTAGACGGCAGCAAACATTTTCTGACGCCTGCCCTGGTAATGGCCATAGAGGAAGCCATAGGCAGTGACATAGCCATGTGTTTCGACGAATGTACCACCTATCCCATAACGGAAGAAGGCGCTAAGGAAGCGACCCTTAGAACCATAAAATGGGCGGGACTTTGTAAAAAGGCACATTCGAGAAGGGATCAGGCTCTGTTCGGGATTGTGCAGGGTTCTGTCTTTCTATCTTTGCGCGAATACTGTTGTCATGCCCTGGTGGACATGGATTTCCCCGGTTACGCCATAGGGGGCTTGGCCGTTGGGGAACCGAAGGCGCTCATGCATGAAGTTTTAGAGCTCTTGAACAAGTTCTTGCCCAAGACGAAGCCCCGTTATCTTATGGGTGTAGGTCATCCCCTTGATATGGTGGAGGGGATAGCAAGGGGTGTGGATATGTTCGACTGCGTCTTGCCGACGAGAAACGCGAGAAACGGTTCGGTGCTGACCTCGATGGGAAAGTTGAACGTTCGCAAGAAAGAACTTAAAGAGGATTTTTCTCCCCTGGATCCGAATTGCAGTTGTTATGTTTGCAGAAATTTCAGCCGCGCCTACATTCGCCATCTCCATAAAGCGGGCGAAATTTTGGCGTCAAGGCTTTGTACTTGGCATAACCTGCATTTTATGTTAGATCTTGCGCGCAAGGCGAGAAGGGCCATTATAGATGGCACCTTTCCTGACCTTCTGGAGCATTGCCGTGAGGTTTTCGGAGATGAAGCGGATTGAAAAAAGCTGCAATATATAAAATAGACAAATGGAACCCGGAACGTGAAATAATAAAAATTGCCGCGGAAGCGATAGTGAAGGGAAAACTAGTTGCCTTTCCCACGGAAACCGTTTACGGCCTTGGTGCCAATGCCCTGGACGAAAGTGCCGTGAGAGGCATCTTCTCTGCCAAGGGACGACCCTGTGACAATCCCTTGATAGTTCATGTAGCAAATGTGGAATCGGCAGAAAAAATTGCCCACACCACCTCGAAAGCTTTGAGGTTGATGGAGCGTTTCTGGCCGGGTCCTTTGACGCTGGTCATGAAGGCCAAGGATATTGTTCCCAAAGCTACGAGGGGAGGGCTTGAGACAGTTGCGGTGAGGATGCCCGCCCACCCCGTGGCATTGGCCTTGATAGAGAAATCCGGCGTTCCCATAGCAGCTCCAAGCGCCAACACCAGCGGAAGGCCAAGTCCCACGGATGCAGGGGTTGTCTATGATGATCTTGGTTGCTGCGTGGATGTGATCTTGGATACCGGGCCGACCGACGTGGGCGTGGAATCTACCGTCATAGACGTGACGCAGGAAAAAGTCGTTCTTTTAAGGCCGGGCGGCCTGCCCGTTGAGGCCATAGAGGAGTTTGGCGAAGAAGTTATGTTGCCCGATGAATTGGGAGCAGGCCGGGCAGAGGATGTTAAGCGCAAGTCCCCGGGTACTCGTTACAGGCACTATGCTCCCCGGTGCAGGGTCGTGCTTTGGAGAGAAGGCGATGATTGGCCCCTCGAGAGGGATGAAGCTGTAGGCTACATGGGTATCAAAAGACCTCCCCTGGATATTTCGGAGAAGGTAATTTTGTTCGATTCTCTTGAACATTACGCTCGCGGACTTTTTATGGCTATGCGATACCTCGAAAAAAAAGGCGTAAAGGTGATAGTGGCCGATTATCCAGTCAAAGAGGGGTTAGGTCTGGCCATCAGAGATCGGCTTTATAGAGCTTCGTCGGCTGAATTTGACGAAAACCCGCATGACGTAGTAAAATAAATCGCCATGCGAAGCAGGGGCAGGTGGCGGAAAGGTAGACGCGCTGGCCTCAGGAGCCAGTGGGCTTAGCGCCTGTGGGGGTTCAAATCCCCCCCTGCCCACCATTCTTAAAACTACATAATTATATTCATCCCTTCAGGAGTGAGATGTATCCATAATCACCTCAAGTTATGGAAAAGAGATATTCCTATGGTATTGACAGAGCGTTCGCCATTTGTTATCATGTTCGCTCGCATTATAAACAATGGTTCCCATTTTAACCCACCAAAAACATAGATAGGGAGGTCGTTGCTCCCATGTCAAATTTCGTGAATATGGGGAGAAAACGCGAGAGGTTGTTTTTTGGTCCTTCAAAAGAATTAGTCGCCCTGCCTTATTTAGTCGAGCTGCAACACCAATCTTACAAATGGTTTTTGCAACCAGATGAAGCCCCTGACTACAGAAAGTCTCAGGGGCTTCAGGAGCTGCTAGAAGAGATCTTTCCGATAGAAAGTTACGACGGTTCCTTTGTCATCGAGTTTGTTCGATATTACATCGATCCTCCCACCTTGACGGAAGAAGAGGCAAGACAAAAGGATTTGACCTGGTCCATGCCTCTTCGCGCTACAGTTCAGCTGATCAATCGCGGCTCCGGGGAGATCAAGGAGGAAGAGATTTTCCTCGGAGATTTTCCCGTAATGACGGACAGAGGAAGCTTTATCATCAACGGCACGGAAAGGGTTGTCGTAAACCAGCTGGCTCGCTCGGCGGGAGTTTATTTCAGCATTGAGACGGGGGTTCCCGGTCAGGAGGTTTACAAGGCCAAGATTATACCCGACAGAGGCGCCTGGCTCGAGTTCGACCTTACCCCAGGCGACGTCTTGTCCGTTAACATCGACAACAGGCGCAAGGTTCCCGCAACAGCGCTTCTAAAGGCCTTTGGCATCAGGGACAATACGGAGTTGCTAAGGACATTCGGAGGTGTCGAGGAAGAGGTTGATATCGTAGAGGAAGAGATTAGAGGGCGCTTGATCGCCGAAGACATAATAGACAGCGCTGGCCACGTGGTAATACCCAAAAACGATCGTCTCACCAAAGAGCACGTCGAAGTTTTATGGAACAGCGGCAGGACGAAGGTAAGATTGTGGAATGTGGACCCTGTATTCGCAGCTACCCTGGAACGCGACGGCACCGATACGCCCGAGGAGGCGATGCTCGAGATTTTTAGGCGCATGCGTCCTAACGAGCCTCTGAGGGTGGAAAACGCTAAAGATTACGTCTATTCCCTTTTCTTCGATACCAGACGATACAACTTGGGCCGAGTGGGAAGGTATAAATTGAACAGAAGGCTTGGTCTCAATATATCCGAGGAGGTTCGTCTGCTCACTATAGATGATTTGGTGACCATCGTTAAGGGCATACTCAACTTGAGAGACGGATTGGAGCGGGAGGACGATATAGATCATCTCGCCAACAGGCGTGTCCGTTCGGTAGGGGAGCTCCTTCAGAATCAAATTCGTATAGGATTGCTGAGGATGGAACGCATCGCAAAGGACAGGATGACCACCATACCCGATCTTTCTACCGCAACAGCTCACGATCTCATAAACATTCGCCCCATCTCGGCTGCAATAAGGGAATTTTTCGGTTCCAGCCAGTTATCTCAATTTATGGATCAGACTAACCCTCTGGCCGACGTCACACATAGGCGGAGGTTGTCTGCCATGGGGCCCGGAGGTTTGACCAGAGAAAGAGCGGGGTTTGAGGCGAGGGACGTACACCCGTCTCACTATGGGAGGATATGCCCTATCGAGACTCCGGAAGGTCCAAATATAGGTTTGGTTACCTCCTTGGCCAATTACGCCAGGGTCAACGAATACGGCTTCCTAATGTCGCCAAAGCGCGTCGTCAGGAACAGGTATGTCACCGACGAAGTTGTATATCTTCCCGCCGACGAAGAGGACGAGGCCTTTGTCGCCAGAGCAAACATACCCTTGGATGAAGAGGGAAGGATATGCGAAGAAGAGGTCCACGTCAGGCATCGCGGATCCATAGTCATAGTTCCTCCCGAACAAGTAAATTACGTCGACGTAACGCCAAAACAGATCGTGTCCGTTTCGGCAGCCCTGATACCCTTCCTTGAACATGACGACGCCAATAGGGCTTTGATGGGTTCTAACATGCAAAGACAAGCTGTTCCTCTCGTGCAGAGCGAATCTCCCCTTGTGGGCACGGGCATGGAGGAAAAGGTCGCAAGGGACTCGGGAGCCTGTATATTGGCCAAAAGGCCCGGGACGGTTACCTATGTCGATGCCAACAAAATTCAGGTTACTACCGAGGATGGCTTGGTGGATACCTATACTTTGATAAAGTTCAGAAGGTCTAACCAGGGAACGGTAATACACCAGCGTCCTATCGTCAGAAAGGGAGATTTCGTCAATGAGGGAGATTTTCTGGCAGACGGTCAGGCGGTGGATCATGGCGAATTGGCGTTGGGCAGGAACGTCTTGGTTGCCTTTATGGGGTGGGAGGGCTATAACTTCGAAGATGCCATCCTTCTCAGTGAAAGGCTCGTAAAAGAGGACGTATATACGTCGATCCATATAGAGGAATACGAAATAGATGCCAGGGATACAAAGCTGGGTCCCGAGGAGATAACCAGAGATATCCCCAACGTGGGAGAAGACCAGCTGAAAAATTTGGACGAAAGAGGCATTGTTCGCATAGGAGCTGAGGTAAGGGCCGGGGATATCCTGGTAGGCAAGGTCTCGCCTAAGGGCGAAACGGATCAGACACCTGAGGAAAAGTTGCTCAGGGCCATTTTCGGGGAAAAGGCCCGCGAGGTGAGGGATACTTCTCTGAGGGTGCCTCACGGCGAAGGTGGCAAGGTCGTAGCCGTTAAGCGGCTTTCCCGGGATGAATACAGCGATGATCTTCCTCCCGGAGTCAACGAAGTGGTTAAGGTATTTTTGGCCCAAATCAGAAAAATTACCGTGGGAGATAAGATGGCAGGACGCCACGGCAACAAAGGGGTTGTGTCCAGAATCTTGCCCGTGGAAGACATGCCTTATTTGCCCGATGGCACCCCCGTAGATGTGGTCTTGAACCCGCTTGGCGTTCCCAGCCGAATGAACTTGGGCCAAGTTCTTGAGACCATATTAGGGTTTGTGGCCTATCACAACGGATGGAGCGTTGCGACTCCCGTCTTTGAAGGTGCCTCTGTGGACGAGATATTCAAGTATATGGAGGAGATTCGGGATCGCAAGCTTCCCGATCTCACCAGGGACGGAAGCATCGTCCTTTACGACGGGAGGACGGGCGAACCCTTCGAGAATAAAGTTACCGTGGGATATATGTACATGCTCAAGCTGATCCATCTTGTCGACGACAAGATCCATGCCCGATCCGTTGGCCCCTATAGCTTGATAACGCAACAGCCTCTGGGAGGAAAATCCCAATTTGGCGGACAACGCTTCGGAGAAATGGAAGTTTGGGCCCTGGAAGGATATGGCGCATCTCACATATTGCAGGAGATGCTCACCATCAAATCCGATGATGTGCAAGGACGTCTCAAGACATTCGAGAGCATAGTCAAAGGTCAAAACATAGGAAACCCCGGTGTGCCCGAGAGCTTTAGGGTACTCGTAAAAGAGCTTCAGGGATTGGGCCTTGACGTGCAGGTCCTTTACGATGACGACAGTGTTGGCTACGTTGAGGAGGAAGAGCAGAATATAGTTGAAGTGAAGAAAGAGACGGAGAAAAGACCTCAGACAAAAAAGGAAGAGGCAAAGATAGGTTTGGAAGCCAGGATCTTCGGCGATCCGGACGATGACGAAGCAGAAGTGGACCCTGAGGGGGATGATGCGTAAATGAACAATCGCGAAATTGTAGGCGTTCGAATCAGGTTGGCAAGTCCCGAAAGGATAAGGGAACTGTCAAGCGGCGAGGTAAAACGCCCTGAGACGATAAATTACAGGACCCTTAGGCCCGAAAAGGACGGTCTCTTTTGCGAGCGCATATTTGGACCTGTAAGGAGTTACGAATGCGCCTGTGGGAAATACAAGCGGAACGGCCCTAAATTTAAGGGCATAGTGTGTGACCGCTGTGGAGTCGAAGTTACCGACAGCAAGGTGAGAAGGGAGAGGATGGGCCATATAGAGCTTGCCTGTCCGGTCGTTCACATCTGGTATCTGCGCGGCATCCCGAGCAGGTTGAGCCTGTTTTTAGGAACGACATCCAAAGATCTGGAGAGAGTGGTGTACTTTGCCCCTTTAAGGCGAAGGGAAATCCTCTACAAAGTAGTCATGGAGGGCAAAAGGCCCGATCTAGTCAAAAAAGGCGATCTAATACCTGCCTGCGAAGAGCGCATACACAGGCACTACGATCCTAAATTCAAAGCTGAGGAAGCGTATCGTATCACTAGAGTAGACGATTTGCCCTTAAAAGAGGGGGATATACTTTCGGCCCAACAGGTATCTCGCTATCGAACGGAGTACGGCGATGACCTTTTTAAAGTCGAGCCGGCTTACACGATCACCGAGATAGAAGAAGCCAATTTCAGGGTTGGTGATGTGGTAAGCCAGGGCGACATCGAACGACTCCAAAGACATGGCGTCAAGGTCGAATTCCAGAGGGCGACTATCAAAAACCAGGAGGCTTTTATGGTTGTCGCTGCCGTGCGCCTGCCTTTTTCTAAGGACGATGTGGTTTCGACTTCCGAGTTGCAGCTTTATATGAAAAACTATCCGGGCAGATTTACCTCTCAGCAGGAGACGGTGGCCATTGAGGATCCTTCATATATAGTGATAGACGGAAGCGATTCGCCCTTTGATCAGTGCGACATCATAGTTGAAAGAGAACAAAGGCTGTGCAAGGCTTACGACAAGGATTTTTCAGCAGGCATCGGGGCGGAAAGCATTTTAGAGTTACTCAAGAACATAGATATAGACGAGTTGGCCATATCCCTTAGAGAAGAGATCGCGAATTCGACGGGCCAAAAGAAGCGCAAGCTGATAAAACGTCTTCAAGTTGTGGAAGATTTCAGGAAGGGCGACAGCAAGCCGGAGTGGATGATCATGAGCGTTCTTCCCGTCATTCCCCCGGATTTGCGCCCCATGGTGCAACTCGACGGCGGCAGATTTGCCACTTCCGATTTGAACGACCTGTACAGGAGGGTCATCAACAGGAACAACCGTCTGAAAAAGTTACAGGAACTCCGAGCCCCGGAGATGATCATAAGAAACGAGAAAAGAATGCTTCAGGAGGCCGTGGATGCCCTAATAGACAATGGACGGGTTGGTAAGGCCGTTTTGGGCGCAGGCAACCGTCCCCTTAAGAGCTTGACCGATTTGCTCAGGGGGAAGAAGGGACGCTTCCGTCAGAACTTGCTGGGCAAGCGCGTCGACTACTCGGGCAGGTCCGTAATAGTCATTGGTCCGGAACTCAAGCTTTATCAGTGCGGCCTGCCAAAGGAAATGGCACTGGAGCTGTTTAGACCTTTCGTAATGCACAAGCTTATTGAGAAGGGCATAGCCTCAAACGTAAAGGGCGCAAAGCGCGTTATAGAGCGCAGGAGAGATGAGGTATGGGAAGCCCTGGAAGAGATAATCAAAGACCATCCCGTTATGCTCAATCGCGCGCCCACTTTGCACCGTCTGGGAATTCAGGCCTTTGAGCCCCTGCTAATGGAAGGCAAGGCTATAAGGCTTCATCCGCTTGTCTGTACCGCCTTTAATGCCGACTTCGACGGAGACCAGATGGCCGTTCACGTTCCTCTTTCTTTGGAGGCTCAAGCGGAGTCTAGGATATTGATGCTGGCGGGACACAACCTGTTGTCGCCGGCCCACGGTAAACCTATAGTGACGCCCACGCAGGATGTCGTTTTGGGGATATATTACTTGACTGCAATGACCGAGGGGCGCAAGGGAGAGGGTATGGTTTTCAGGGATATTGAAGACGTATTGACGGCTCTGGATCACGGAATGGTCCACCCCCACGCAAAGGTGAAGATGTTGTGGGACGGGCAGCTGATTGAGACCTCGCCGGGGAGGGCGTTATTTAACAGCATGCTTCACTCGTCGTTGAGGTATATCAATAAACAGATTGCCAAAAAAGACCTGGGGGCCCTGCTGGATATGGCCTTCGACCGAGTAGAACACGAAGACCTGGTCAAGATGTTAGATGACGTTAAACTTCTGGGCTATCGATGGTTTACTAAATCTGGAGTTTCCCTGAACATAGATTCGATCGTCATCCCTCCCGAGAAACAAGAGATTGTCAGGGAAGTAATGGAAAAGGAGAGCGAGCTCAACAACCAGTACGGCATGGGTATCCTCACCGAGGACGAATATTTGAGGCAAACGGAGCTTCTCTGGACGGAGGCCGCAGCCAAAATCGCGGACTGCATTTTGGAGCATATGGATGAATTAAATCCACTTCGCATGATGATAGATTCCGGCGCTCGCGGCAGCAAGAGCCAGGTCTCCCAGATGGCGGGCATAAGGGGAGTCATGGCCGATCCTTCCGGTAAAGTCATCGACTATCCTATCGTTTCCAACTTTAGGGAAGGGCTGAACATGTTGGAATACTTCATTTCCACCCATGGCGCCAGGAAGGGGTTGGCCGACACGGCATTGAGGACAGCCAAGTCTGGTTATCTGACGAGACGACTTGTCGATGTGTCGCAGGACATCATTGTCCTCGAGGAAGATTGCGGCACAGATCAAGGCGTCTACATCACTCCTCTGCTTCAGGATGACAAGGTCGTGATCCCTTTGAACGAAAGGATTTACGGCAGGACGGCTCTGGAGGATGTGCGCCATCCTATCGACGGGACTGTTTTAGTTGGGGCGGGCGAGATCATAGATCAGGAAAAGGCAGACGCCATAGAGGCTGCGGGAGTAAAGGGCCTTTGGGTCAGAAGTCCCATGACTTGCGCATTGCGCAATGGCATATGCCAGAAATGTTACGGCCTTGATTTGGCCACGAGAAAGCCCGTAGCCATAGGCGAAGCCGTGGGAGTCGTGGCAGCTCAGTCCATCGGTGAACCCGGCACCCAGCTCACCATGAGGACGTTCCATACCGGTGGCGTGAGGATTACGGGCGAGGACATCACTCAAGGCCTTCCCAGGGTGGAACAGCTCTTTGAAGCGAGAAAGCCAAAGAAGACGGCCTTACTATCCGAAGTCGACGGAGTCGTAACTGAAATTCGAGAGATGGAGGGCAAAAGAAAGATCGTCATACAATCCGCCGACAACTCCGACGAAAAGATGAGCTTCAACGTCTCCACGGCTCAAATGCTCCTCGTCGAAGAGGGAGACGAGGTCAAGAAGGGCCAAGTGCTGACCGAAGGTTACATCGACCCCCAGCAGTTGATGGAGGTCAATGGTATCGAGGCCGTGCACGCCTACATGGTGGACGGCATCCAGGAGGTTTACAAATCTCAAGGCGTCTCCATAAACAATAAACATATAGAGGTAATATTGCGCAAGGTTGCGCCTGTCAACAAAGTTCGGATAGCCGATGAAGGAGATACCTCCTACGTGGTTGGTGAAATAGTGTGGATCGACGAGCTGGAAGGGGAAGTCCGGGAAATCAGAGAGCATAACCAGCGATGCATAGATGATTCCGTAGCCATGTTGAAGGGTAAAATCCTCAAGGATGTTATCGGCAAGGGGTCGCTGGACCATGCCGCTCAGTACAAAGGAGAGGCTCTCGACGAAGGGGCCATTAAGATCCTGTTGCAACCAGGAACAGCCCTTACTGAATTGATAGTTGAAGATGAGGGAGAATTAGTAAGGGTTATAGTGGGCGAATCCCTTTTCAGACGCGAGCTTGAAGGGTTGGAGCTCGTCGAGGATTACGAATCCGGCGATGGCGTGAAGATCGATGCCGGGAGTTCGCTTTCGATGAAACAGCTTACACTTATCACCAAAGACCTGCGAAGGCCCTTGCAGATCCTGGATACGGACAAGCTCTTCTCCCTTTGTGACGTTACCTACTTAGCCGAGGATGTTGTAAGCGGCGATAGGGTTATAGCTGCCAAGGATGCTCTTTTGACAAGGGAAGCCGCTTTAAAAATAAAGGAGAGCTTCATTAAAGAAATCAAGGTATGGAAGGCCCCCGAGACGATAGATCTGCCCGATGCCATCCAGGAATACCTGATCAGCAAGATATGGGGCAGGCCGCTTGGCAAGGTTATTGATGCCAGCGGAAACGAACCCATAGATGTCCCGCCTATAGTGGACGGCAGCATTGTTCGCGGTATAATTGAAGGCGATATAACGGCTATAGAGGCTGACGGCGAGATATATTCGCGCCAGAAAATACTTCACAGCGTCCTTACCGAAAAAATTTACGGAAAGGTCCTGCTCGAGCCTGTTAAGGATAAGTTGGGGAACGTTGTCGTACCTGCAGGGACAGAAGTCAATCAGCAGGTTCTAGAACGCCTAACCGAGCTGGAGCCGACGAAGATCGTCATCAGGCCGATACTGGCGTTGTCTCAAGTCGAAAGGCTTATACAAAAGGTGACCTTCGTGAGAAAACTTCGCCAGGAGCCGATATGGAAGCCGGTATTATTGGGCATAACTAAGGCTGCTCTTGCAACGGACAGTTTCCTTTCGGCCGCGTCCTTCCAACAGACGGCTCAAGCGTTGGCATCGGCTGCCGTTCGCGGCGAAGTCGATTACCTTAAAGGTTTGAAGGAAAACGTCATAATAGGACACTTGATACCTGCTGGAACAGGCGCTACCGTGAATCGCAACTTCGAGGTAGTCGAAGTGGAGAGAGAGCCCGCTTTCGAATCCGTTTCGGCGGATCGAGCGGGGTAGGAGCCTCGTCAAGTGGGTTCCAAAAAGGGCCCACTTGACATTGCGCTTCGGCGTTGTTATTATTCCTCGGTGCCTTATGTCACGAGAAGGTGATTTATTGTGCCCTTACAGGAGCTGGCTGCAGGCAAACGCGTAGTTGGTGCCAGAAGCGTCTGTAGGAAGTTGATCAAGTCGGAGATCGTAAAAGTATTCGTCGCGCGTGACGCCGAAAAAAAGGTCATCGAATCAGTGCTCAAAGAGGCAGAAGCTAGGAGCATCCCGGTGGAATGGGCGGATGACTCTAAGATATTGGGAAGGGCCTGTTTGATCGAGAGGCCGGCGGCAGTAGCCGGCTTATTAATAGATTCGAAGAACCAATAATATAAGATAGTTTTTAAGCAGATCGAAGGGGGGACATTTGTGGCTACCATCAATCAGCTAATACGCCAAGGGCGTAAGGAGAAGAAGAAGCGATCCGGTGCTCCGGCATTGCAGGGTAATCCGCAGAAGAGAGGGGTTTGCACGAGGGTCTATACCGTTACACCAAAGAAGCCAAACTCCGCCTTGAGGAAAGTGGCTCGTGTGAGGTTGACGAACGGCATAGAGGTTACGGCCTATATTCCCGGGATTGGCCATAATTTGCAAGAGCACTCGGTGGTATTGGTTCGCGGAGGGCGCGTCAAGGACCTTCCCGGCGTTCGTTATCACATTGTGCGCGGGGCTCTTGATTGCGGCGGAGTCGAAAATCGCCGTCAAGGAAGGTCTAAGTACGGCGTAAGAAAACCTAAATAGAGAACAAGGAGGTTGATGTCATGCCGCGAAAGGGGCATGTGATTAAAAGGAAGGTTCACCCCGATCCTTTATATAAGAACGAAGCAATAGCCAAGTTTATTCATTGTGTCATGTACGATGGCAAGAAGAGCATTGCCGAACGTATAGTATACGGAGCCTTAGAAGTGGCTGCAAAGAGGCTAAACGTATCTCCCGATGAGGTTTTCGATAAAGCTTTGGAGAACGTTAAACCCCTCATAGAGGTCAGGCCGCGGAGGGTCGGAGGAGCTACTTATCAGGTTCCAGTGGAAGTAGACCCCGCCAGAGCTCAGGCCTTGGCGATAAGGTGGATAATAAACAGCGCCAGATCTCGTAAAGGCATTCCCATGATCGAGCGCCTTGCCAGGGAATTTGTAGATGCTTACAAGGGAGAAGGATCAGCGGTAAAGAAACGTGAAGATACCCATAGAATGGCTGAAGCAAACCGAGCTTTTGCCCATTATCGCTGGTAATATGGTAATTAGGGTGGTGATTTGTAAGGCATGAGCGATGCAGGAATAGATATTCGCAAAATACGCAATATTGGCATAGCAGCGCATATAGATGCAGGCAAAACGACGACATCGGAGCGCATTCTTTTTTATACGGGGAAAATACATAGAATAGGCGAGGTGCACGAAGGCGCCGCTACGATGGACTTCATGGACCAGGAGCGCGAAAGGGGCATTACCATATCCTCGGCAGCTACGACGTGCTACTGGAAGGAATATATGATCAATTTGATTGATACGCCCGGGCACGTGGACTTTACTATGGAAGTGGAAAGATCGCTCAGAGTGTTGGATGGAGCGGTCGCCGTCTTTTGCGCTGTAGGAGGAGTTGAACCGCAGTCAGAAACGGTTTGGCGCCAGTTGGACAAGTACAGGGTGCCCAGAATTGCTTTCGTGAACAAGATGGACAGGGTGGGCGCAAATTTCTTCGACGTTATGAAGCAGATTAAGGAACGGTTAGGGGCAAACCCCGTTCCCATACAGCTGCCAATGGGCGCCGAAGATGCCTTTAAGGGCATCATCGACCTCATAACGATGCAGGCAATCGAGTACGCCGACGAGCTTGGAACCCGCTTGGAGTTGGAAGAGATACCTCAGGCTTTTCTGGCAGAGGCCAAAAAATGGCGTGAGCGCCTGATAGAGGCCTTAGCCGAAGTTGACGACGAAATCATGGAATCCTACCTCGAAGGCCGGGAAATATCGGAGGAGAGCATAAAAAGGGCTCTGCGTTTCGGTACCATAAGTCTAAAGCTGGTTCCCATGCTTTGCGGATCGGCCCTCAAAAACAAAGGGATTCAATTGCTTTTGGATGCGGTGATCGATTACCTTCCGTCTCCCTTGGACATTCCCCCTGTAAAGGGAGTCGATCCGCGAACGGGAGAGGAAGTTATCCGCCATACCGATGCGGAGGCGCCCTTTACGGCACTGGCTTTCAAAGTGTTGGTGGATCCATACGTCGGTCGGGTCGTTTATACGAGGATATATAGCGGAAAGCTGCACACCGGAATGTCGGTGCTCAATACGAACACCGGGAAGAAGGAGCGTATAGGGAGAATATTGAGGGTGCACGCCAATAAACGTGAGGACATCGAATCGGCCTTGGCCGGCACGATAGTGGCCATTCCCGGCCTTAAGAACACGAGGACGGGAGATACGCTTTGCGACGAAAAGGGGCCCGTCGTATTGGAGGGGATGAACATACCCGAACCGGTCATTTCTTTGGCCATCGAACCGGCAAGCAAGGCCGACCAGGTCAAGCTGTCAAAGGGTTTGGCTGCCCTTGCGGAAGAAGACCCGACATTTAGGGTTGCCATAGATCACGAGACGGGGCAAACGATCATATCCGGTATGGGCGAGCTTCACCTGGAGATTATAGTAGACAGGCTGCGTAGGGAATTTGGAGTTGACGTCAGGGTTGGCAAGCCTCAAGTTGCTTACCGTGAAGCCATAAAGAGGCCCGCCAGAGGAGAGGGCAAGTTCATACGCCAATCCGGCGGTCGCGGCCAGTACGGCCACGTGGTGCTTGAAATAGAAGCCCTCCCGGGACATACGGGATACGAGTTTGAAGACAGGATCGTGGGGGGCGTGATACCCAAAGAATTTATACCTGCCGTACAAAAGGGTGTAGAAGAAGCCTTAACCAGTGGTGTCGTTGGGGGATACCCCGTCATAGGCATAAAGGTTGCGCTGGTGGACGGGAGCTTCCATGAAGTCGACAGCTCCGAGATGGCCTTCAAGATAGCTGCGTCTATGGCTTTCAAGGAGGCAATGAAAAAGGCAGATCCTGTTTTGATGGAACCTATTATGGAGGTGGAGGTAGTAACGCCCGAGGAATACCTTGGAGATGTTATGGGAGACCTCTCATCGCGCAGAGGGCGGATCGAGGGCATGGCCACTCGATCGGGAGCAAAGGTTGTCAAGGCCTACGTTCCTCTGTCCGAGATGTTCGGTTATGCCAGTGCACTGAGGAATAAAACCTCGGGAAGGGCTACGTTTACGATGAAATTCAGCCACTACGAAGAAGTTCCTTCCGAGGTGGCGGAAAAATTATTAGCATCGGCATCTTAGATGCTCTAATACAATACGTTTAAAATTATTGAGGAATAAATTTTTAAGGGAGGCTGACAAGCATGGCAAAGGCAAAGTTTGAGAGGATGAAACCACATTTAAACATAGGAACCATAGGGCACATCGACCACGGCAAGACAACCTTGACCGCCGCTATAACCAGGACCCTTTCTACCCAGGGATTCGCTGACTTCACCCCCTTCGACGAGATAGACAAGGCCCCTGAGGAGAGGGAACGCGGCATAACGATAAGCATATCCCACGTGGAGTACCAGACCGAACACAGACACTACGCCCACATAGACTGCCCCGGACACGCCGACTACATAAAGAACATGATCACCGGAGCAGCCCAGATGGACGGAGCCATATTAGTCGTATCCGCTGCCGACGGACCCATGCCGCAAACGAGGGAACACGTCCTTTTGGCAAGGCAGGTCAACGTCCCCTCCATAGTGGTCTTCATGAACAAGGTGGACATGGTAGACGATGAGGAATTGCTCGACCTTGTCGAGATGGAAGTGAGAGACCTCCTTTCAAGCTACGACTTCCCGGGAGACGAAGTCCCCGTGATAAGAGGCTCCGCCCTGAAGGCCCTGGAGTGCGGCTGCGGCAAAAGGGAGTGTCAGTGGTGCGGCAGGATATGGGAGCTCATGGACGCCTGCGACAGCTACATACCCCTTCCGGAGCGTCCCGTGGACCAGCCCTTCCTCATGCCCATTGAGGACGTCTTCTCCATAACGGGACGCGGTACCGTCGTCACCGGCAGGGTCGAAAGAGGAAAGATAAACGCAGGCGAGGAAGTGGAGATCGTAGGCATGAGGGAGGACAAGACAAAGACCGTGGCCACCTCCCTTGAGATGTTCAGAAAGATCTTAGACGAGGCCATAGCGGGAGACAACATAGGAATACTCCTTCGGGGCGTGGGCAAAGACGACGTGGAAAGGGGCCAGGTAGTGGCAAAACCCGGCACCATAACTCCCCATAAACACTTCAAAGCTGAGATATACGTACTGAAGAAGGAAGAAGGCGGAAGACATACCCCCTTCTTCAACGGCTACAAACCTCAGTTTTACTTCAGGACCACCGACGTAACCGGTGAGATAACCCTGCCCGAGGGTGTAGAGATGGTAATGCCCGGAGACAACGCCAACATAGAAGTGAAGCTCATAGTTCCCGTAGCCTTGGAGAAGGGCTTGAGGTTTGCCATAAGGGAAGGCGGACGTACAGTAGGTGCCGGCGTAGTAACGGACATACTGGACAAATAAGTCCCCTTAAAAGTGAAAGGGGGGATATGAATGGCTCAAAATATCAGGATTAAGTTGAAGGCCTTTGATCATAGGGTCCTGGATGCATCGGCGCTGCAGATTGCCGAAACGGCGAAAAGGACGGGGGCTAAGGTTTCAGGCCCCATACCATTGCCCACGGCGATCAATAAGTACACGGTTTTGAAGTCGCCTCACAAGGATAAAGATGCACGAGAGCAGTTCGAGGTGCGCACTCATAAGAGGCTTATAGACATAGTCGATCCTACGCAGAAGACCATGGAAGCGCTGATGCAGCTGAACCTCCCTTCAGGAGTAGATATACAGATACAACTGTAGGGGAGCTCTGAGCTGAAAGGAGAGAAATTTGATGAGTCTAGGGATTTTAGGTGTTAAGGTTGGAATGACCCAGATTTTCGACGAAGAGGGTCAGGCTGTGCCCGTTACTGTCGTAGAGGCAGGTCCATGTAAGGTGGTTGCTTTAAGAAGGCCCGAAGTAGAGATGTATTCGGCCATAGTCTTGGGTTTTGGGAAGGTGAAAGCCCATAGATTGAACAAGCCCATGCTAGGCGTATACAAGAAAGCGGGGATCGAACCCAAACGATGGTTGCGGGAGTTCCGCCTCGATGACGTTACGGGTTATGAAGTTGGACAGACTATCGACGTAACTATCTTTGAAGTAGGCGAAGTCGTCGATGTTACGGGCACCAGCAAAGGCAAAGGTTTTGCCGGTGTCATGAAAAGACACGGCTTTGGAGGTGGCCCAGCAAGTCACGGTGCCTCTCTCTTTCACAGGCGAGCCGGTTCGTCGGGAGCCAGCAGCTTTCCGAGCCATGTCTTTAAGGGCAAGACGATGCCCGGTCGGATGGGTAACGAACGAGTGACCGTGAAAAACCTCAAAGTCGTTGCTGTCGATAAAGAAAATAATTTGCTATTGATTAAAGGAGCCATCCCAGGGCCGCGTAACGGCCTTGTTATGGTGCATAAAAAGGAGGGCTAGTTTATGCCTACTGTCGATGTTATTGGAATCGATGGACAAAAGGTGGGCGAAGTTGCCCTTGCCGATGATGTTTTTGCGGCGAGAATTCACGTTCCCGCTATGCATCAGGTCGTCGTAGCCTATTTGGCAGCACAAAGGCAAGGAACGCATTCGACGAAGACTAGAGGAGAGGTGCGCGGCGGCGGAAGGAAGCCCTGGAGACAAAAACACACCGGAAGGGCAAGGCATGGAAGCATACGCTCTCCTCTGTGGATAAAGGGTGGAGTTGTCCATGGTCCCAAACCGCGCTCGTACGATCAAAAGGTCAATAAAAAGGTGAAACAGTTGGCGATTAAGAGCGCTCTGAGCCTTAAGGTTAAGGAAAATAAGCTTATTTTGGTCGAGGGAATCGAAACAATGTCGCCCAAGACGAAGGATATGTGTGCCTTTTTAGCAAACGCTCAAGCCCAAGCCAAACCGTTGATCGTCATACACGAATCGTTGCCTTCAATCTATATGGCGGCGAGAAACATACCCGGAACGAGAGTGTTACATGTTGACAGCATTAACGTATACGAAATTTTAAATCATGAACACCTCATATTGACCAAAGGCGCGGCACAAAGGCTGGAGGAGGTGTACTCAGCGTGAAATTGACTTCCTATGATATAATTTTGCGGCCGGTAATAACCGAGAAGAGCAGCCGTCATATGATATACAACAAGTACACCTTTGAAGTGCATCCGAGCGCCAATAAGGTGGAAATTAAAAAGGCAATAGAGGAGATCTTCGACGTGAAGGTCGAAAAGGTCCATACGGTAAACGTCAAGCCAAAGCCGAAGCGCCTCGGGCGTTTTTTAGGACGCTCGAGAAGGTGGAAAAAAGCGATAGTAACATTAGCGCCAGGCGAACGCATTGAGTTCTTTGAAGGCGTACGGACGACTTAAAGGAGGAAGTCCAATGGGAATTAGAAAATACAAACCGACGACTCCCGGCAGACGCCAGATGGCCACATCGGACTTTTCGGAAATTACCAGAGATGAATTTGAAAAGAGCCTGGTAGTTTCGTTAAAAAAGAAGACGGCCGGAAGGAACAATAAGGGAAGGGTCACTGCGAACCATCGCGGCGGGGGCCACAAGAGGCTCTATAGAATCGTAGATTTCAAGAGAGATAAATTCGACGTTCCCGGAAAAGTAGCCGCGTTAGAGTACGATCCCAACAGATCGGCGAGGATAGCGCTCGTACATTATGCCGACGGTGAGAAGCGCTACATCCTGGCCCCTGTGGGCTTGAGCGTAGGAGATGTGGTAATGTCTGGAGAAAAGGCTGACATTAAACCTGGCAACGCATTAAAGCTACGGGATATTCCCGTCGGCACCTTCGTCCATAACATTGAGCTGCAGCCGGGGCGAGGCGGTGTGATGGCCAGATCTGCCGGCGCACAGGTGCAGATAATGGCAAAGGAAGGAAAATACGTTTTGCTGCGCATGCCGAGCGGTGAAATAAGGTATGTTCTGCAGGAGTGTATGGCTACGGTTGGCCAGGTCGGTAACGTGGAACACGAAAACGAGGTGCATGGCAAGGCCGGCAGGAAGAGGTGGCTTGGCAGGAAGCCAAGGGTGCGTCCTATGGCCATGAACCCCGTCGATCACCCCCTCGGTGGCGGCGAGGGTAAAACGAAGTCGAACAAACACCCCGTTTCGGCAACGGGCGTTCCGGCTAAGGGGTATAAAACCCGTAAGCCTAAAAAGGCATCGACCAAATACATCGTTCGTCGCAGGAACGTTCAGTAAGGGAGGGAACTGACTTATGCCCCGTTCGGTAAAAAAAGGTCCCTACGTGGATCAAAAATTGTTGAAACGAATAGAGGAAATGAACGCGTCCGGAAACAAGAGAGTGATCAAGACATGGTCAAGGAGATCTACAATAGTGCCAAGCATGATTGGCCATACTGTCGCGGTTCACAACGGACGCACTCACATACCTATTTACATAAGCGAAAATATGGTAGGCCATAAGCTCGGAGAGTTTGCCCCGACCAGAAAATTTGGCGGGCATGCCGGGCAGGAACGCACCACCAGGGTAAGGTAGGGTGAGAGATGATGGAAGCAAAAGCTATATCCAAACAAATAAGGATTTCACCCTTTAAGGTGCGACAGGTGTTGTCCTTGATCAGAGGCAAGAAAGCCGGGGAAGCTCTTTTAATATTGCGCTATTGCCCCAAAAAGGCCGCGCGATATATTGAGAAGACTTTGACCAGCGCCATTGCAAACGCTGATCACAACCTGGGCATGAGCGTCGACGAACTTTATGTAGTTAAGGCCATCGCGGATGAAGGTCCTACTTTGAAAAGATGGAAACCGGTATCCATGGGAAGGGCCCATCCTTTCAATCATCGTACCTGTCATATCACTATAGTAGTTGGCGAAAGGCAAGGAGGTATTGACTAAGATGGGACAGAAAGTACATCCCGTTGGCTATCGTCTGGGAGTCATCCGTGATTGGGAGTCGAGATGGTATGCCGACAAGAAAAATTTTGCCAAGCAATTGCATGAAGACATCAAACTGCGTAAATGGATAAAGGACAGATGGGGACATGCTGGCATCTCCACGGTCGAAATAGAGCGGATCGGAAACGTAATCCGGTTCACGATTTGGACCGCCCGCCCCGGTGTCGTAATAGGAAAAGGCGGCAGCGAAATACAGGAAGTCAGGGATGAGCTGCAGAAGATGACGGGATCCAAGGTAATGATCAATGTCCAGGAGATAAAAAATCCCGACAAAAACGCCCAAATAGTGGCCGAGGGCATAGCATCAGCCCTGGAGCGGAGGGTGTCCTTCCGAAGAGCGATGAAACAGGCCATATTCCGTGCCATGAAGGCAGGAGCTTTGGGCATCAAGACGCAGTGTTCCGGCAGATTGGGCGGCGCCGAAATTGCCAGAAGAGAGTGGTATCTCGAAGGTCGCCTGCCTCTGTCCACGCTAAGGGCAGATATCGATTACGGTTTTGCCGAGGCCAAGACGATGTACGGCGTTATCGGAGTAAAGGTATGGATATACAACGGCGATGTATTACCCTCGCTCAAGGAGCAGCCTCACGACGAGGTTTCGAGCGAGAGGAGGTGAATAGATTATGTTGATGCCAAAAAGGGTGAAGTATAGAAAACCTTTTCGCAAGCCTCTGCGAGGCAGGACGAAGGGTGGCGCAACTGTAGCCTTCGGAGATTACGGGTTGCAGGCTCTTGAAAACGTGTGGCTCACTGCAAGGCAGATAGAGGCTGCCCGTATAGCCATCACGCGAAAAATGAAAAAGGGCGGAAAACTTTGGATAAGAGTCTTCCCCGACGTCGCATATACCAAAAAGCCTTTGGAGACCAGGATGGGCAAAGGTAAGGGCGCTCCTGAGTATTGGGTTGCTCCCGTTAAACGTGGCCGGGTTATCTTCGAAGTGGCCGGCGTTTCCAGAGAAGTGGTAGAAGAGGCTTTTCGCTCTGCCGCACATAAATTGCCCATCAAGGTTCGGGTTATCGAAAGGGAAGAAATGGGTGGTGAAGCATAATGAATCCTAAAGAGTTGCGCGACCTGACCATCGAAGAACTGAAGGAAAAACACAGGGAATATAAAAAGGAACTATACAATCTTCGCTTCCAGCATGCCATTGGTCAGCTTTCCAATACGGCAAGAATAGCGGAAGTGAAGAGGACGATCGCCAGGATTCTTACTATCATGCGCGAGAAAGAGACCGGGCGAGATCGCTCCTCGGTGTTGAATTAAAGGAGGGAGTTTTATGGAGGAGCGCAAGGCTCAAAAAAAGGTCAGAAGAGGCATTGTCGTAAGCAATAAAATGGACAAAACGGTAGTGGTCAGAGTAGACAGGATGGCGAAGCACGCGTTATACGACAAACCTGTTCTCAAGAGCAAGAAATTCATGGCTCACGACGAGGAAAATTCTTGCTCCATAGGAGATAAGGTTTTAATAGAGGAAACTCGACCTCTTTCGCGAAAGAAAAGATGGAAAGTCGTAAAGATCCTGGAGCGTGCTCCTCTCTTTGAATACACTGGACCAGTCGAGGAGGAATAAAGGCCATGATACAGTTACATACTATGCTTAATGTGGCCGATAATTCGGGAGCAAAAAAAATAAGGTGCATTCAGGTGACCGGGGGTAGTTACAGGCGATATGGGACGGTTGGCGACGTAATAGTGGCTTCCGTTAAGGAAGCCATACCGAACAGCAATATCAAAAAAGGCGATGTAGTCAAAGCCGTAATTGTGCGCGTTCGCAAAGAGGTAAGGCGTCGCGACGGTTCCTACGTTCGCTTCGACGACAACGCCGCCGTTATAATCGATAACCAGGGAAACCCTCGCGGTACACGCATATTCGGCCCTGTAGCCAGGGAATTGAGGGACAAGGGTTATACGCGCATAGTATCGCTTGCTCCTGAGGTCGTATGAGGAGGCGTGTTTGTATGTCCAAGATGCGAATTAAAAAGGGAGATATGGTCCGCGTTATTTCCGGCAAAGATAAAGGAAAGGAAGGAAAGGTCCTCCAGCGCATACCCACAAGGAACATGTTGCTGATAGAGGGAGTGAACGTCGTAACCAAGCATTCGCGTCCCTCTCAGAAAAATCCCCAGGGCGGAATCCTGCGCCAAGAGGCCCCTATCCATGCGGACAAGGTCATGCTGGTCTGTCCTGCCTGTGGTGAGGCGACGAGGGTATCTCGCGCCTTTTTGGAGGACGGACGCAAGGTTCGCCTATGCAAGAAGTGCGGCGAAATAGTGGATAAGCTTTAGGTTGAGGAGGAACAGGCAAATGGTTCCGCGATTACTTGAAAAATACAGAAGTGAAGTAGTTCCGCGAATGATGAAGGCCTTTAATTACAAAAACGTCATGGAGGTTCCACGAATAGAAAAGGTCGTAGTCAATATCGGCGTAAGCGAAGCGAAACAGGATATAAAATATTTGGACGCTGCTATTAATGAGCTAGCCCTCATCACAGGGCAACGGCCAGTTTTGAAAAGAGCGAAGAAGTCCGTTGCAGGCTTCAAGGTGAGAAAGGGCATGCCCGTGGCATGCACCGTTACGCTCAGAGGGGCTAAGATGTGGGAGTTTTTGGACAGGTTAATCTCTCTGGCTTTGCCCCGCATAAAGGACTTTCAAGGCGTTTCGAGAAAAGGCCTCGACGGGCGCGGAAACTATAACTTGGGGTTGAGGGAACAGCTGATATTCCCTGAAATCGAATACGACGATATTATGCGTATCAGGGGTATGAACGTAAGCATTACAACTACGGCGAAAACCGATGAGGAAGCTTACGGACTGCTAAAAGAGCTGGGTATGCCCTTTAGGCAGTAGCGATGAGGAGGTTAAAATCCGATGTCTAGGAAAGCTCTTGAGATAAAGGCTCAAAGAGAACCGAAGTATAAGGTGAGAAAATACAACAGATGTCCGCTTTGCGGTCGCCCGAGGGCATTTATGAGGAAGTTTAACATGTGTAGGTGCTGCTTCAGAGATTTGGCGCGACAGGGCAAGATCCCTGGAGTCGTCAAGTCCAGCTGGTAGCCCTATGAAACAAAAGGAGGATCGGCGATGTATGTTACAGATCCGATTGCTGATATGTTGACGCGAATCCGCAATGCGAACATAGCTTACCACGAAGTAGTGGACATCCCCATGAGCAACATGAAGCATCGTATTGCGCGAGTATTGAAGGACGAAGGTTATATAAAAAACTATAAAGTGATAAACGACCCCGGCAAGCCCTATCAAATGCTGAGGATATATTTGCACTACGGGCCAAACAAGGAAAGGGTCATACAGGGTCTTCGTCGGGTCAGCAAGCCCGGCAGGCGAATATATGTCAACAGCAGAGACTTGCCGAAGGTCATGGGGGGCTTGGGGGTAGCGATAATATCGACTTCAAGCGGACTGATGACTGACGCGGAGGCCAGAAAAAAGGGCCTTGGCGGCGAAGTCCTTTGCTACGTGTGGTAAGGGGGGAAAGACGTTGTCGAGGATTGGTCGGAAACCGATTTCCATCCCTAAAGGGGTAAATGTGACGTTGAGCGGTCGCACCGTTAGGGTAAAAGGTCCAAAGGGAGAAATGAGTTTTGATTTGTTGCCCAACATAAACGTTGAGTTGGCCGATGAGCAGATAATGGTCATGAGGAATAGGGAAGACAAAAAAACGAAGGCCTTTCACGGCCTTGTAAGGGCCATGTTGAGCAATATCGTCACGGGCGTTACGCAGGGGTTTGAAAAGGAGCTCGAGATAGTGGGAGTGGGATACAGAGCTCAGATGCAAGGGCAGAAACTGGTCCTGAACCTCGGGTATTCAAATCCCGTTGAATATGTTCCGCCTAAAGGGATAACGATTACTACAGATAGCCCGACCAAGATAAAGATCTCGGGCATAGATAAGCAAGAGGTCGGTCAAGTCGCCGCTATAATAAGATCCTTCAGGGCCCCCGAACCTTACAAGGGCAAAGGGATCAGGTATGTTGGCGAAGTTGTCAAGCGAAAGACCGGTAAAGCTAGTGCGAAATAGTGGAGGTGGACCATTTTGATTAAGCGTAAATCGCGTAACGATATGCGCCTTCTTCGGCATCGCAGGATCAGGAAAAGGCTATTGGGTACACAGGAAAAACCTAGGTTGAGCGTCTTTAGGAGCCTGAAACACATTTATGTCCAAGTCATTGATGATGAGCGTGGGCATACCCTGGTTTCCGCGTCCACCTTAGACAAGGAACTTAGGCCTTTTCAGGCAAGCTCCGGCTCCATAGAGGCGGCCAAGGCAGTGGGGCAGCTTGTGGCGAGACGAGCGCTGGAGCGTGGCATTGCTGAAGTCGTTTTTGACCGTGGCGGACACGCCTATCACGGGAAGGTCAAGGCGCTTGCCGATGCCGCTCGCGAAGCCGGCTTGAAGTTATAAAGGGGGAGTCTTTGCATGGTCAGGATAACGATACCAAAAGGCGTGGAGCTAACCGAGAGGGTTATCGCCATAAACAGGGTCAGCAAAGTCGTCAAAGGCGGCAAGAGATTTAAATTCAGCGTTCTTGTCGTAGTTGGAGACGGGGAACGATACATAGGAGTAGGCATGGGTAAGGCGAGGGAGATACCCGAAGCGGTTCGTAAGGGCATTGAAAGGGCAAAGAAGAACCTTGTAGAGGTAAAGAAAGTAGGAAATACCATTCCCCACCCGATAGTTGCGAACTTTGGTGCGGCCCAGGTGCTGCTCAGGCCTGCCGCTCCTGGAACGGGAGTTATTGCGGGGGCAGTTGTGCGCGCCATTATGGAGTTGGGCGGCGTAAAGGACGTGTTGACGAAGGTCATAGGCAGAACGTCTAATCCTATCAACGTCGCTTACGCTACTGTTGAGGCCGTGAAGGCTCTGAGAAGCCCCGACGAGATCATGAAATTACGCGGGAAAGACCAACAACAGGCTTAGCGGGGAGGAATGAGGTTATGTCCAAAATTAGAGTTACTTGGAAAAAAAGCACCATAGGACGCCCGGAAAGACAGAGAAAATCTATCCGAGCTTTGGGCCTGAAGAAGTTGAACCATAGCGTAACCCATGACGATACGCCTCAAATCCGAGGAATGATAAGAGCCGTCGAGCATCTCATAGATTGGGAAATCGTCGAATAGCTGGGAGGGAATAGTATGCGAATTCATGACTTACGCGCCCCTATGGGGGCCCGAAAAAAGCCCAAGAGGGTTGGTCGGGGCAAGGGAAGCGGCCACGGCGGTACGGCTACGCGAGGGCATAAGGGGCAAAAAGCCCGTGCCGGTGGAAATATATCGCCCAGGTTCGAAGGCGGGCAGATGCCTCTGGTGAGAAGAATTCCGAAGAGAGGGTTTAATAATGCGAGATTCGCAAGAAAATATCAGTACGTCAATATTGTGACCCTCGACGAGAAGTTCGGAGAAAATGCAACAGTCACTCCTGAGCAGATGTACGAGGCTGGCATCATAGAAGATCTCCAAACGCCTGTTAAGATATTAGCGAAAGGGGACATCACGAAACCGCTTACGGTAAAGGCGCACAAATTCAGTGCCAACGCGAAAAGCAAGATCGAATCGGCCGGCGGCAAGGCAGAGGTGATTTAAGTGTTTAGCGCCTTGCGTGACATGTTTCGCCTTCCCGACCTTAAAAGCAGGATCTTGTTCGTCCTCGGGGTCCTGCTGGTGTTTCGCTTGGGGGCGCACATCCCAACTCCCGGAGTGGATGCGAAGGCAATGGCAAGTCTCTTTGAACAGGGCGGGGTATTGAGTCTCTTCGATCTCTTTGCGGGAGGTGCTTTGCGGCGATTCAGCATATTTGCTCTTGGCGTAACGCCCTACATCAATGCCAGTATCGTCATGCAACTTCTGGCCGTTGTCGTGCCCGCCATAGAAAAGATGCAAAAAGAGGGCGAAGAGGGAAGGCGCAAGATCGTTCAGTACACGAGGGTGTCTACGATCCTTTTCGCAGGCATCCAGGCGGTAGGAATGGTTTTGTGGCTCAGGAGCATGGACATCATTTATGTAGGTGGCATCTCTATAGTGGTGGCCATAGTAACTCTTATTGCTGGATCAATAGCCGTTATGTGGATGGGTGAAATGATATCTGACCACGGCATAGGCAACGGAATATCGCTGCTCATATTCGCCGGAATAGTTGCTCGTATACCGGAGGCAATAATGCGAACCTTTACATTGCTTCGTACCGGCGAGATGAATTTCTTAACTCTGATAATTGCCATTGCAATAATGATCGTAGTAATTGCCGGATGTATACTCCTTCAGGAGGGCCAAAGGCGATTACCGGTTCAGTATGCGAAAAGAGTTGTCGGAACCAGGGTGTACGGAGGACAGTCGACCTTCATTCCTTTGAGGGTTAACAGCGCAGGGGTAATACCTATAATTTTTGCATCCTCTGTATTACTCTTTCCCACTACCGTGGCCAGGTTTTTTTCGGCTGGATTTGCCCAGACGATTGCAGGGATCTTTTCGCCGAGTAGTCCAATATATATGATCCTTTACGTATTGCTGATCATATTTTTCACCTACTTTTATACGGCTGTCGTCTTTAATCCTGTCGATGTGGCCAACAATTTGAAGAAATACGGGGGCTTTATACCCGGAATAAGGCCGGGACGTCCTACGGCAGACTACATCGAAAGGGTGTTGTCACGAGTTACGTTGGGAGGGGCGGTATTTTTGGCGGGCATAGCTCTGCTTCCCTCGCTTTTGACGCAAATGCTGGGCATAACGACTTTCTACTTTGGAGGCACTGCAGTTTTGATCGTCGTCGGCGTTGCCCTTGAGACGGTACAGCAGATTGAAGCCCAGCTGTTGATGCGCCATTATGAAGGGATTATGAAAAGAAGGAACAAAGCTGGCGGAATACTAAGACTATAGAACAGCTTTGGGACTAGTTAGGAGGAAGAGAAGTTGCGCATGATATTTCTAGGGCCACCGGGAGCAGGAAAGGGAACGCAGGCGGTAAAATTGGCATCCAAATATGGAATAGCCCATATCTCTACCGGTGATATGTTGCGTTATCATGTTAAAAACGGCACCGATCTTGGCGAGAAGGCGAAGGCCTATATGGACTCGGGCCGGTTGGTGCCCGATGATTTGATTATAGAGATGGTCAAGGAGAGATTGGAAGAAGAGGACGCAAAGAGGGGCTTTATACTGGACGGATTTCCCAGGACCGTGAATCAGGCGGAAGCTCTGGAAGTTCTTCTAAAGTCCAAGGACATTACCCTCGATGCCGTTGTTTTATTCGACGTTGACGAAGAAACCTTGGTGCGACGCCTCTCAGGAAGGCGCATCTGCCCAAACTGTAATGCGATTTACAACGTTCATAACAGCGATTATCCTGAGGATGGTCGTTGTAAAAGGTGCGGTAATGGACTTATACAGCGCGATGACGACCGACCTGAAGTGGTAAGGCGGCGCCTCAAGGTTTACGAGGAAGAGACCGCCCCCTTGCTTGATTATTACAGAAATAAGGGCAGCCTGATATCTGTCGATGCCTCTTCCGAAAGCGACGCCGTATTGTACGCCATAGTGAGTTTGTACGGAGGCAAAGATGATTCGAATTAAGAAAGATTGGGAAATAGAAAAGATGAGAAGGGCGGGACTTGTGGTCGCAGACGTCTTAAAACTTATGAGGGATATGGTCAAACCCGGGGTGGACACGAAAAGCCTCGATGCAGAGGCCGAAAATATGATATTAAAGAGCGGAGGAATTCCGGCGTTCAAGGGGTATTCCTTTCCTGGGGCACCCTTTCCCTTTCCCGGTAGTATATGCGTCTCCGTCAACGATGAGATAGTTCACGGCATTCCCGATAATAAGAGAGTTTTGGTCGAAGGCGATATTGTGAGCATCGACGTGGGAGTCTGCATCGACGGATATTATGGGGATGCTGCTTGCACCTTTCCCGTCGGACTCATAAGCGATAGCAGATCGAGGTTGCTTGAAGTTACGAAAAGGGCCCTCTATTTGGCAGTCGATGCGGCTAAAAACGGCAATACCGTCGGAGATATAGGGCATACCGTGGAACAGTATGTCATTTCGCAGGGTTACGGTCTGGTCCGCGACTATGCGGGCCACGGGATAGGGAAGCGCCTCCATGAGGCTCCCCAGGTCCCTAACTTCGGAAGACGGGGGGACGGCATAACCCTTAAAAAGGGGTTTACCCTCGCCATCGAACCAATGGTCATCGCCAGTAAAAACGAAGATGTGGCGGTATTGGAAAACGGATGGACGGTTGTAACGGCAGATCACTCGGATGCAGCTCACTTTGAACATACGGTGCTCATTTTCGACGAGAGAGGAATCATACTCACGCCTTGGGAGTGACGATATTGGATTTAGATGACTTTCAAACAGGAAGGGTCGTCATATCCCGCAAGGGAAAGGATAAGGGCACTTTTTATGCAGTGATTGGCATGGATCGGTTGAAAAACAGGGTATACGTGGCAGACGGGTGGCGGCACTCAGTCTCTCGTCCCAAGCCCAAAAACCCGAAGCATCTTCAGATGACAAATTGGTCTTTGCCAAGATTGGAGGAACGTTTGAGGGACAGCTCGAAAAATAACGATGAGTGGCTACGTCAGCAACTGCTAAACCTGATTCGAGACAAAGGGGCTCAAATTAAGAGGGGGTAGGCCAGCGCGCATGGCGAGGGAAGATGTAATAGAGTTACGGGGTACGGTGCTTGAACCGTTGCCCAACGCGATGTTCAAAGTGCAGCTTGAAAACGGTCATATTTTGTTAGCCCATGTCTCGGGCAAGATGCGCATGCATTTCATTCGCATATTGCCCGGGGATAAGGTCTTGGTTCAAGTCTCACCTTACGACTTGACAAGAGGACGAATTGTATATAGATATAAATAGCTTTAAAGGGGGAAGTAAAAAGATGAAAGTCAGACCTTCCGTTAAACCTATTTGCGAACATTGCCAGGTCATTCGGCGTCACGGCAAGGTATGGATAATTTGCAAAAGAGATCCTAAACATAAACAAAGACAGGGAGCAAGGAGGTAGTCGGGCATGGCTCGAATCGCAGGTATTGATCTGCCCAGGGACAAAAGAGTCGAGATAGCGTTGACTTATATCTACGGCATAGGTCTTCCTTCGGCGAAGAAGATATTGGCATCTACGGGGATCAGCCCCGATACGCGGGTTAAGGACCTCACCGAAGACGAGATCAACAAGCTCCAAAGAGAGATTGAAAACAACCATAAGGTAGAAGGCGATTTGAGGCGCGAGGTCAACGCGAACATCAAGCGCCTGATAGACATAGGCTGTTATCGGGGCTTAAGGCACAGGCTCGGCCTTCCCGTAAGGGGACAGAGGACGCGCACCAACGCAAGGACGCGCAAGGGTCCAAAGAGGACGATAGCCGGCAAGAAGAAAGCCACAATGAAAAAGTAACGGAAGCCTATAAATTAAGGAGGGAAATTTAGTGGCCAAGAGCACCAAAAGACGGACCAAAAGAAAAGAAAAAAAGAATATAAATTATGCCGTTGCCCACATTCACTCTACATTTAATAATACGATCATAAGCATAACAGACAAGCAGGGCGGCGTTGTCGGTTGGGCATCGGGGGGGACAGTAGGTTTCAAGGGTACCCGTAAATCGACGCCCTATGCTGCTCAGATGGCAGCACAGGTTGTGGCCAAACAGGCACAGGATCACGGCGTCACTGAAATAGACGTAGTCGTCAAGGGCCCCGGACCGGGAAGGGAGTCGGCCATTAGAAGTTTGCAGGCCGCAGGACTGCAGATCAACATGATAAAAGACGCCACGCCGATTCCTCATAACGGATGTCGTCCTCCAAAAAGACGACGTGTATAAGCCCAACAGGGGAACATTGAAGGAGGGAAAGATCGCGATATGAGCAGATATACCGGACCTTCCTGCAGGCTGTGTCGCAGGGCAGGAACAAAGTTATTTCTAAAGGGAGACAGATGCTATTCTGAGAAGTGTGCCATAGCGAGGAGGAACTCCTTACCGGGTCAGCACTCGCAGAGGCGAGCGAAATTCAGCGAATATGGCTTGCGGTTGCACGAGAAGCAGAAGCTCAGAAGGTTTTACGGAATGACGGAACGGCAGTTTGAGAGGTTCTTCGAAAAGGCCAGCAGAATGGCCGGGCAGAAGGGGCACAATTTTCTGCAGTTGTTGGAAAGACGCGTTGACAGCGTGGTCTATCGCTTGGGCATTGCCTCGAGCAGAGCTCAAGCCAGACAGCTCGTGACCCACGGTCACATAACCGTCAACGGCAAGAAACTTGACATACCAAGCGCTTTGGTGAAAGTCGGCGATGTCATAGCCGTTGCTCCCAACAGCAGGGACATTCCTACTATAAGGGAAAACTTGGAAGTCGCTTCGGCCCGGGCCATACCGGAGTGGCTTGAACTCAATGCCGAGCGGATGGAGGGTAGAGTAGTATCTCTTCCGACGAGGGAGCAGATCGACGTTCCCGTCAACGAACAGCTCATCGTCGAATACTACGCTCGATAATTATTAAGGAGAGGATCAGTTTGGAACGTGTTGTGCCGGATATCCATATAGAAGAAAGCAGTTCGGGATATGGACGGATTAGAATAGAACCCCTGGAGAGGGGGTACGGCGTAACGCTTGGGAATGCCATTAGGCGAGTCCTGCTGTCGTCCATCCCGGGAGCTGCCGTCTCCGCCATCAGGATCGATGGCGTATTGCATGAGTTCAGTACAGTGCCCGGCGTAATGGAGGACGTATTGGAAATAATATTGAACATAAAAAAGCTAGCCGTCGTGTCCCACAGCGATGACGTTCGCATGTTGAGGCTGGAGGCAGAGGGGCCCAAGGTCGTGACGGTCGCCGATATAATCCCCGACAGCGAGGTGGAGTTTTCCAACCCCGAGGCTTACATATGTACTTTGGAAGAAGGTCATAAATTGGAAATGGACCTTTACGTCGAGCGGGGTGTAGGCTATCTGACAATGGACAGGCCAAGACCTAACTATTTGCCCATAGATGTTTTACTAGTCGATGCTGTATTTTCTCCCGTCTTGCGCGTGAACTACAACGTCGGGGCTGCAAGGGTTGGCCAGCGAACCGACTACGAGAGCCTGCTCATCGAATTGTGGACAAACGAGACGGTCGAGCCCGCTAAAGCCTTTCTTGAGGCTGTCAAGATATTGAACCAATATTTTGGCCATATAGCTTCCCTGTTGCTAAAAGAGCCCGTCTCTCCCGTAGCGGCGGAGGTTCCTGAGGCTGTCGTTGAGGCTGTAGCGGAGGAAGACCCCATTCTCTCCAGGCCCATTCGGGATCTGGAACTATCCATACGAAGCGAAAACTGCCTGCTTCGCGCAGGAGTGCGCACCATAGGGGATTTGGTCCAATACACGAGGGACGATCTTTTGAAGATACGTAATCTTGGAAAGATTTCCCTGAAGGAGATAGAGGAAAAGTTGGATATCTTCGGCCTGTCTTTGAGCGCTCCCAAAGCAGGTTCGAAGGCCGGAACAGATTCCCAGGAAAATGACGCCGAAGGTAACTTGGATGATGAAAACGAAGGCAAGGAGGAATAGAGGATGAGGCATAGAATGCGCTCTAGGACGCTTGGGCGATATGGAGCACACAGAAGTGCGATGCTCATAAACATGGCTGCAAGCCTTATAATTCACGAGAGCATAGAGACCACGGTTCCGCGGGCGAAAGAGCTTCGCAGGTATGTTGAAAAGCTCGTTACTCGCGCCAAGGGCGGGACTTTGCACGACAGAAGGATAGTTATATCGAGATTGCGCAACAAGGAAGCGACGATAAAGCTCTTCAATGAGCTTGCGCCCCGTTATGCCAATCGCCCGGGAGGCTATACTCGAATAGTGAAACTTGGATACCGCAAGGGAGACGCTGCCCCAACGGCCATAATTGAATTTGTTCAGTAATCCGATATGACTGCAAGGACAATTTTTTCTTTAAGGGATGTGACTTTTTGTTATCCCGGCTCGGACAAACCCGCCATATCGGGCATAACGATGGACGTAGAGGAAGGTCGGTGGGTTTCGGTCGTAGGAGACAACGGATCGGGCAAGTCTACCCTGGCAAAGCAATTGAACGCCCTGCTGGTGCCAACGCGGGGCGTTTGTTTTGTCATGGGCAAGGACACCAAAGACCCATCCCTACAATGGGAAATCAGAAAAGACGTCAGCATGGTCTTTCAAAACCCAGAAAATCAGATAGTCGCCTCTGTGGTCGAAGAAGAAGTCGCCTTCGGACCCGAAAATTTGGGACTTACGAGCGTGGAAATTGAGGAGCGAGTGAGGTGGGCCTTGAAGGTTACAGGCCTTTTTGAGTTTGCACATAGGCCAACCTATGCCCTTTCCGGCGGGCAAAAGCAGCGGCTTGCTCTTGCAGGAGCGCTTGCCATGAAGCCCAGATGTATTGTCCTCGATGAGGCGACCAGCATGTTGGACCCAGAAGGAAGAAAGGATTTGGTCGCAGTTTTAACCAGATTGCACCACGAAGGGATGACGGTGGTCATGATTACCCACAGATTGGAGGAGATACTGTTTTCCGATCTCACGGCCGTGCTCTCTCGGGGTAAATTGGCCTTCTACGGAGAGACGAAAGACCTTTTGGATAGCACGACCTTTGCCCGATTGGGTATCAAAGAGCCCCCCTTGTTTAAGTTGTGGCGCAACTTGAAGTCCAGGGGGTTGCTCGAAGAATCTACCTATCCCACTGTTCGGAATATGGTCGAAGAGCTGGTGGAAAGGCTATGTCTATAAGGGTTTGCAACGTAAGTTATGTATATCATAGGGATACTCCCCTGGAGACGGTTTCGCTTCGGGATGTCTCGTTCGATGTCGATCCTGGAGAATGGATAGCTGTTGTGGGGCATACGGGGAGTGGAAAGACCACTCTGGCCCAAATGCTCAACGGGTTGCTTTTCCCCACGTCGGGAGAAGTCGTCGTCGACGGATTAAAGCTCTATCCAAAGGCTCCTCATCTAAAGTCCCTTAGACGAAAGGTAGGTCTCGTATTTCAATACCCTGAGCATCAACTGTTTGCCGAAACCGTATTGGACGAGATGATGTATGCTCCCAAAAACTTCGACATCCCCGAAGATGAAGCGAGGAGAAATATCGAAAGGACTCTCGAGCTTTTCGATCTCGACGAAAATGTGCTTTCAAAAAATCCCTTTGAACTGTCGGGAGGACAGAGAAGAAAGGTCGCTCTTGCTTCGATTATGGTGGTAGAGCCTGACTATCTCGTTTTGGACGAACCGACGGCAGGGTTGGATTGGAAGGGGAGGGAAGCGCTGTTTTCAATACTTGAGGACTTCAGGAGTAAAGGAATCGCGATCGTACAGATAACACATGATATCGAGATGGTTTTGGGTCACTGCGACAAGCTGTTGGTGCTCGAGAATGGGAGAAAAAAGTTGTGGGGAAGGCCCGCAGAAGTGATAGAAGATCTGGCCGAAAAGCCGGTAAAGGGGCTTGTCCTTCCCGAGGTCCTGGAGTTTGCCCATTCACTGAGAAATGCTGGACTGAACGTGCCTCTTACGTGGGATGAGAAGTCCTTGCTTGAAGCCATAGAAAGGGAGGTTTCTTCGTGCATTTCCTAGAGCATCTTTCCTTGGGACAGTACGTCCCCGCTAAATCTTTCATCCATTCGTTGGACCCAAGGAGCAAAGTTCTGGCCGTCATGTTTTTGATCACCTCTGTTTTTCTGGCGAACACTACTCTGTGGCCTTACGTCATATGGTTTGTCTTGATCGTTATTATCAGCGCCTTGAGTAATATATCTTTTAAGACGGTCGTGACGTCGACGAGGCCCGTGCTAATATTGATCGTATTTACCTTGGCGATAAACCTGCTTTTCGCCGACGGCAGGGAGTTGTTCAGGATAGCCTTCATTTCAATTACCGAGGAAGGTCTCTTGACGGGAATTAAAATGGGCCTAAGGCTTTTTTACCTAGTATTGTTTGCCAATATAACGATGATGACTACAAGCCCAATAGAGCTTTCCGACGGCATCGAGTCTTTGCTTTCGCCTTTCAAGCGTTACGGGCTTCCTGCCCATGAATTCGCCATGATGATGACGATAGCCCTGCGGTTCATACCGACCCTCTTGGACGAAACGGACAGGATAATGAAGGCCCAGCTTGCCCGTGGAGCCGATCTGGACAGCGGCGGAATTATAAAGAGGTTTAAGGCTTTGATCCCTGTGCTGGTGCCTCTTTTTGTGATCGTATTCCAAAGGGCCGAAGAACTTGCCGTAGCAATGGAGGCCAGATGCTACAGGGGCGACTATGGCAGAAGCAGGATGAGACCGCTTGTGTGGGGTGCCTGTGACAGCCTTTATTTGAGTGCCATTCTTTTTATCTCAGCAAGCGGGGTGATTTTGGATAGGTGGATACTATAGGTCGTTTTGCTGCGCTGCTTTCCTATGATGGTTCTGCCTTTCACGGCTTCCAAAGGCAGAAAGACCTGCCCACCGTGGAATTGGCTCTGGAAGAAGCTTTAAACCTGCTTGATAAAAAGGGAAGAAGAGTGAAGGTGACGGGAGCCGGAAGAACCGACAGGGGAGTGCATGCCCTGGGGCAGGTAGTTCATTTTGACATCTCCTGGCCCCACGGCCCTACTGCTTTGAGAAAAGCACTGGAGGCAAATTTGCCTTCCTCTATAGGCGTATATGAAGTAGTTCCTGTGGACTTTGCTTTCCACGCCAGAAGGAGCGCCCTTTGGAGAAAGTATGCCTATTTTATCTGGAAAGGCGATTGCAGACTTCCCCATTTAGGCAGATATGTCTGGTGGAACCGAAGAGGCTGGGACATGGACTTGGCGAAGAAGTTTTTAACGATGATAGAGGGTTTCCACGAGTTTGGAGCCTTTTGCAGAAAAGCCGATCGTCCTTCCGATGCGAGGCGCACTATAATGGAAGCCAGAATCGAAGAGAAGGGTCCCCTTTTGAAGGTTTCCGTAACGGGGAGGTCTTTCTTGACGAATATGGTAAGGATAATAGTTGGTACAATGGATGAGATAGCGACGGGGAGAAAAAGCCTGGAGGAGGTCTGTCGTCTCTTGGATGGCGGCTCTCGCGGTGAAGCGGGTCCTACGGCTCCAGCGAAGGGCTTGTTTTTGTGGGAAGTTCGCTACGATCCCATGCCCTTCGGTTGCGAAGAATACAACGCTGTAACAGGCAATTTTATTCTTTAAGGCAAAAGGAGGTTACCTCAAGTGTTGGGTTTAGATATAGGCATAGATTTAGGAACGGCGACAATATTGATCTATGTAAAGGGAAAGGGCGTGATTATGAGGGAGCCGTCGGTGGTGGCAATAGATCAGAACAACAACAAGATCTTGGCCGTTGGCTCGGAGGCCAAGAGAATGCTCGGTAGGACTCCGGGGAACGTCGTAGCCGTTCGACCGCTTCAAAGCGGGGTCATAGCCAACTATACCATGACAGAGGCCATGATAAGGCACTTCCTGAAAAAAACCATGTCAGGATTGAACAAATTTTTGCGCCATCGCGTGATGATAGGCGTTCCCTCGGGAGCCACGGACGTGGAAAGAAGGGCCGTTTTGGAGGCTGCCCTCGAAGTGGGCGCCAAGGAGGCCTACCTCATAGAGGAACCAATGGCTGCAGCTATTGGTGCAGGGCTGGCAGTAGAGGAACCGCGGGGCAACATGGTGGTGGACGTAGGAGGCGGGACTTCGGATATAGCCGTAATATCCCTGGGGGGGCTCGTAGTGGCCGAGTCGCTGCGCATGGGCGGAGATGCCATGGATGAGGCGATAATAAGGTACGTCAGAAAGAAATACAATTTGGAGATAGGGTCGCAAACGGCCGAGGCATTGAAGATATCGATCGGCAACTGTTGCAACAATATCCCTGAGGAAGAAAAGAAAACGATGGCGGTCAAGGGTAGGGACGTAGTCCTCGGTCTTCCAAGGCAGGTAGAGTTGACTACAAAGGATGTGAAGGAGGCAATAGAGGACATAGTTTCGTCGATAATCAGGAGCATAAGGCGCGTATTGGAGCTAACGCCGGCGGAACTTTCTGCCGATATTATTGACAGGGGAATAGTGCTTACGGGGGGAGGAGCCCTCCTTAAGGGGCTTTCCGAGCTCATACACGACCAGACGGGCATAAAGACCTACGTAGCCGACTCGCCCCTGGAATGCGTAGCCCTGGGAACGGGAAAGGCTTTGGACGAACTGAACGCCCTCAAAGAATCGGGCTCGGTGTATTCGGCAATAAAGAAAAGTTCAGGGCGTTAGTCTTACAGATTGCATCTAACAATTAAAGAAGGTGGTTATTTCTATGTTTCGCGGACTTTATGGCGCCTCGTCGGCAATGCTTGTTCAGGAGAAGGTCATAGACGTCGCCTCCAATAACCTCGCAAACGTGGATACTGCAGGGTTCAAAAGAAGGATTAGTGTCAACAAATCCTTCCCTGAGGTAATGATTGAAAGAAGGGAGGCTGTCGGGCCCTTTGAAAGACAGGTTTATTGGCCCATAGGTTCAGCAAGCCTCAACGTGGTCTTGTCCGAGACAACCGTGGATCTCTCAGAGGGCCAAGTGGTATCCACCGACAATCCGCTGGATGTAGCCATTTCCGGTAGGGGCTTCTTTTCCCTTAGGGATGGAGCGGGAAACATCTTTTATTCGAGGGCGGGAAACTTTACTTTAGATGCTAACGGCTTTATCGTGAACCAGGAAGGCCTCACGCTCCTTGGCGACGGCGGCGTTCCCATAAATGTTGGTGACGTCTCTTCTGTGGCGATTGATGAAAGGGGCACCGTGGTGGCCGACGGCGAAATACTGGGTGCGATTCAGCTTTTTGAATTCGCAAATCCAACCTATCTGCGAAACTACGCCAAAAACCTCTTTCAGGCAAACGAAGCCGCTGGCGAACCTGTTTTGGTCGAAACACCTATGCTAGTGCCGGGAGCCCTAGAGAAATCCAATGTAAACGTCGTGTATGAAATGGTCAGGCTGATAGAAGGGCAGAGGGCTTATGAGGCATCGGCCAGGACGCTTACCATGCAGGACGAGCAGACAGGATCTATGATAAATACCTACGGAAGGTAGTCATAATTTTTAAGTTTCAGGGGTGATAAACATGATACGCGCTTTATGGTCGGGAGCAACGGGGATGATTGCACAGCAATCGAACCTCGACGTAATATCTAACAACCTCGCCAATGTAAACACAACAGGATATAAAAAGATTAGGGCCGAGTTCGAGGACCTGATCTACCAGATAGGGCGAGAGCCGGGAGCTCCCGTCGAGCCGGATTCGATGATACCCACAGGTGTTCAGGTAGGCCTCGGTACACGGCTTATTGGCACTAGCCGTATAATGAGCCCCGGCAACCTGCAGGTAACGGACAATCCCTTCGATATCGCCATTGAGGGAGACGGCTTTTTTCAGGTTACGCTTCCCGACGGCACCATGGCCTACACCCGAGACGGAACTTGGCATGTCGACGGTGACGGGCAGATAGTCACTTCCAACGGTTATCTCCTGGAGCCTCAGATCGCCATACCCGAGGACACCGTCGAAATCACCGTAAGCCCCACGGGTGAGGTCTATGCAAGACAGGCAGGCGATGTGGAGCCCGACGAAATAGGACAAATAGAACTTGCCCGATTCGTTAATCCCCAAGGCTTGAGGGCCATGGGCAAAAACCTCTTTTTGGAGACCCCTGCCAGCGGATTTCCCATATTGGGACAACCGGGCGAAGAGGGATTCGGGACACTGCGTCAGGGGGCTCTGGAAATGTCAAACGTTCAGGTCGTCGAGGAAATGGTGTCCATGATCGTTTCACAGCGAGCCTACGAGGCGAACTCGAAGACCATTCAGACTGCCGACGAACTCCTCCAAATAGCCAATAACCTGAGGCGATAGATCATGGCTCGGCAAAGGCCGAGGTACGCTATTTTGGTTTTTCTGGCTGTAGTTTTTTTCAGCATATCTTTTTTTTGTAGAGTCGCTTCGGCCATAGCTCAAGGTGATGTAACCGTAAAGATCGATGAAAGGCCCGTATTGCACGCTTTGCCCGATCTGTACCTGGGGGCCATATCGGAGATAACGGGCGACGCTGTCTCTGGCGCCGCCGTTGCAAGGATAAAGATAGATATGAAGGGCAAGTCGGTCGTAACGAAAGATGTAATCATCGATTCGATAAAGTCTTCGGGGCTAAAGGGCGTGACTTTCTCCCTTATCATACCCGACAGGATCGAAACCCTCTGTGAAGATCCCTTAAGTGCAGCCATCAGGCGCCAAACGGGTTGGCCGTGGAAACTTAAAGTGACGGCACGGGACGATTCGGAAGGGGAATTAATCGAATTCTCCAGGATAAAACCGGGGATGAATAAAGTGACCGCGAAGGTCAGGCTCGAAGACGGGTCCGTGAGGTACAAGCGCTTCGACGTGAGCTGGGTTGCCCCTCTTTTTACGGCAAGAAGTCGTATTGATTTCGACAGCACCTTGGAGCTTTCTCACATCGCAATTCAAACGTCCAAATACGAAGGCGGAGATATCCCCCAATACGCCGATGCAATTCTGGGCAAAAAGCTGAAGACCAACTTAGAGGCAGGAAGTCCTATTTATCTCCATGACGTGGAGCCTTTATACCTGGTCAAAAGGGGCGACAGGGTGCGCCTTTATGTAAACAGTGGAATGATATCCGTAGAGACAGTTGCCAAGGCCCTTGATTCCGGAGCATTAGGCGATATTATAAGGGTGATTAATTTGGACAGCCGCAGGACCATCTCGGCGAAAGTGGCAGGCAAAGGGGCGGTTGTCGCAAAGGAGGTAAACCCATGAAAAAGTTGATATTTACTGCATGTTCTATCTTTCTCTTTTTTTATGCGGGCTCCGCAGGTGCCCAATCCCTCTGGCAGGACGGCGCTAACCTTTACGCCGACCCGAGACCTTCCCGTGTGGGCGATATAGTCACTGTCATCGTGGATGAAAGTTTGAGCGCCAATGATGAGGCCAATACGGATCTGACGAAAGAAATAGATCACGGAGTAGATGATGGAACGGGCATTTTCGATTTTATTCGCAGGTTTGGAGTCAGTGCAAATACTGATATGTCTGGCGACACCAGCACGGAGAGGGATTATTCCTTGAATACTACCGTAAGCTGCATGGTGACCGAAGTTCAGGAAAACGGCAATCTAGTCATAGAGGGCTACAGGGATTTGAAAACCCACGACGAAACGCTAAAGCTTACGTTGCGTGGGGTGATCAGGCCTAAAGATGTGTCCTACGACAACACTATATCGAGCACGAAAATGGCAAACCCAGAGCTTTTTGTGGAGGGAAAGGGATCCCTTTCCCGGGTACAAAAGCCAGGACTGATCACACAAATCCTGCAGGCGCTTTTTTAGAGAAAATTGGGAAATTTAGGAAGAGGGTGCAATTTCCATGTTTCGGCGTTTATATAAAGTTGTTTTTTGTTTTCTCTGTGTTTTCGGTATTTTGGGTGCCATTCTTGTCGAAAGCGAAGCAAGCGAGCTTGCCCCAAGTGTCAGACTGAAAGACCTTGCAGTGGTCGAAGGCGCCAGGAGCAACCAGTTGACGGGCATAGGTCTCGTCGTCGGTTTGCCCGGGACGGGCGACAGGAGTGGAATGGCAACGCGTATGATCAGGAATATGGCAGAACAATACGGCCTTTCCCTTGGCACCAGGGAGATACGATCTAGGAATGTGGCAGCCGTCACTGTGACGTGCAATCTTCCTCCTTTCACCAGAGAGGGTCAGACGGTAGATGTATTGGTAAGTACCCTTGGTGATGCAAAAAGCCTCGACGGCGGCGTGTTGCTCCAGACGCCCCTTAAGGCTGCCAATGGCAACGTCTATGCCGTGGCCCAGGGTCCCGTTACGACGGGAGGGTTTGCCGTGGGGGGAGCTGCCACCCAGGTGTCGAGAAACATCACCACTACGGGAAGAATACCGGGAGGAGCGATTGTAGAGCGGGACGTTCCCATGGAATATGCAAGCGACTCAAAGCTTTCACTCCTCCTTCGCCAGCCCGATTTCACCACGGCTCAGCGTTTGGCTTTATCTATAAATAACAAATTCGGACAGATTGCGGTACCCCTGGATGCTGCGAGGGTGGAAGTGGCCTTTCCGCCGGCCTACGCGCAATACCCAGCCAGTTTTGTCGCCTCCCTTGAACAGCTCGAGGTCAGGCCAGATTCAGTGGCCAGAGTTGTCGTAAACGAGCGAACGGGAACGGTCGTGATGGGCGGAAACGTGAAGATTAGTGCCGTCGCGGTATCTCACGGAAATCTGACGGTTGCTGTGGCCGAGGCACCGCAGGTGGTGCAGCCCGAACCCTTTGCGGGAGGACGCACGGCAGTAGTTCCCAGGACGGAAGTCGCCATCGAAGAACAGCAGGGCAGGGTTATATCCATGCCTACCACGGCAACGGTGACCGAGCTTGTAGATGCTTTAAATTCCATCGGAGCAACCCCCAGAGACGTCATAACCATACTCCAAGCCATCAACGAAGCAGGCGCCCTTCACGGCGAACTGGTGGTGATGTGATAATGGCCGTAGTCGAGGTTTCAAGTCTCCTGAAGAGGGAATATCTGAAGGAACACCTCTACGTCAAGGCCTTGGATAAAGTCGAAGCCGGTGGGAGGCATTTGCAGGAAGAGTTGGAAAGCGCCTGCAAGTCCTTCGAAGGGTTACTTCTTGCCGAGATCGTGAAATCCGAGATGGCTAACGCCAGAGCCCTTGGACCAAACACCAAAAGACCCTTTCGTCAGATGGAGGAGGTTGCCATCGAGATGGTTTGCGATGAGATCTCAAACAGCGGTGGCCTGGGATTGTGGAAGTTTCTCTACGAGGAGATGTCAGGGCAAAAGGAACGATGAAGGAGTATAAAAATAAACGGTGGTGGAAGGACGGTTTATATTTTTCCTGCCTTGGATGCGGGCGGTGTTGCGGGGGAGAGCCGGGTTACGTCTGGCTTGATACAAATGAGATTTTTGCTATCGCCAACTTTCTCGAAATGGACGTTGTCGATACCCTTCGTTCCTTTGCCCGAAGGGTATCGGGCCGCATCAGCCTCATGGAGCTTGAAAACGGAGACTGCGTGTTCCTGGCCGATGGAAGGTGTCGGATATACCCCGTGAGGCCGCTTCAGTGTCGGACCTATCCCTTTTGGCCTTCGGTGCTTCAAAGCCCACGCTCGTGGCGCCTAGAGGGACAAAGATGCCCTGGAATCGGGCAGGGAAGCTTTTACCCGCAAGAGACCATTGATCGTCTTCTTTCCCATATTTCCGCTATGGGACTTTGACGATAAGTTAACTGTGCCTAATTTACTTGTATATATTTGCCTTCCGAGCTAGAATGTAAAATGTAAACTGATGCAACATGTGAGTTAAAGATCATTATAAAACGGGAGGCGTTAGGCATGGCAAATGTAAAATGGTCGGTTACGCCGGAAGAAGTCTTTCCGACATTGGAAAGGTGGATGTTGCGCGACGGATTCGACATAGTGGTCGATATGGAAAAGTCCCAGGGCAGCTGGATAGTCGATGCCCGAACGGGAGAGAAGTGGCTTGATTTTTATACCTTCTTTGCCTCTGCTCCTTTCGGCATGAACCATCCTAAACTTACGACAGACGAATTCAAGGAAAAGATCTTCAGGGCAGCCATAAACAAGGTGGCAAATTCCGACATATATACCGTGGAGATGGCAGAGTTCGTTAAGACCTTTTCCGAGGTGGCCCTGCCGAAAGGTTTTAATCACCTCTTCTTCATCGACTACGGAACTTTGGCCATAGAAAACGCCTTGAAAGTGGCGATGGACTGGAAAGTAAGAAAGCTTCTTGCCCAGGGCAAGATCACCAAGGGTGCGGCCATGGACGGCAAAAAGGGAACGAAGGTCATTCACTTCAGGGAGGCCTTCCATGGAAGGAGCGGCTACACCCTTTCCCTGACCAATACCGCCGATCCCAACAAACATCAGTACTTCGCCAAATACGATTGGCCGAGGGTGTTAAACCCCAAGATAATTTGGCCTCTCGAGGAGCATATAGATGCCGTGAGATGGGAAGAGGAAGTCTCGGAAAGCCAGATATTAAAGCACCTCTGGGATGACCCCGACGCCTACTGCGCTATAATACTGGAGACCATCCAGGGCGAGGGGGGAGACAACCACTTCAGGACCGAATTCTTCAAGAAGCTCCGAAAGATTTGCGATGAATACGACCTCATGCTCATTTTGGACGAAGTCCAGTGCGGCATGGGTATAACGGGTAAGATGTGGGCCTTCGAGCATCACGACATCACCCCCGATATAGTGGCCTTCGGAAAGAAGTCCCAGGTCTGTGGCATCATGGTCGGTCCTAAGGTCGACGAGGTGCCCGAAAACTGTTTCACAGTCTCAAGCCGCATCAACTCCACCTGGGGCGGCAATGTTTGTGACATGGTAAGGTCCACCAGGTACCTGGAGATCTATCGCGACGACAACGTCTTGCACTACGTCGAAAACATAGCCGGACCTCAATTGTTTAATGGTCTGAAAGCGCTGGGCGAGGAATTTCCAAAGCTTCTGTCGAATATCAGGGGCAAGGGGCTCATGTGTGCCTTCGATTTGCCCTGCGCCGACATAAGGTCAAAGTTCTTAAAGAAGATGCAGGAAAAACACGTCCTGATCCTCCCCTGCGGCACTCGTTCTGTGAGGTTCCGTCCTGCGCTTAACATAACGCCTGAGGAGATAGACAGAGGCCTTTCCCTTGCAAAGGAAGCACTAGCAGAGCTGAACAAAGAAGTTTAACCTCCCGAAAGGCCTTAGGTTTTTGAAATACTAAAAAGAGGCGGATGGGACACATCCGCCTCTTTTTAGTATTTCGCACATTTCGCTTATGGCAAATTCCTATCCTTCGTGGTATGTTTCAATGGGAGGTGGATAATTGCGATACGGCTTGAGTGAACTTAACTGGGAGTTGGTCTTTTCCCTCGTCATTGCTAGCGCGATAGTCGCTTACATCGGCGATATTTTGGGAATGAAGCTTGGCAAAAAGAGGATAAGCCTCTTTGGCATGAGGCCCAAATATACGTCTCGTTTTATAACTGTCGTGACGGGTGTTTTCATTGCCCTTGTCACGCTTTTCGTCATGGCCGTAGCATCCGATACGGTGAGGGTGGCTTTGTTTAACATGAAATACATCCAAAGGGAGATATCAAACCTCACCGTCGAGTTGGGCAAAAGCAGAAGCGAGCTCGAAAACCTTCAGTTGGATTTATTCAAAAGCCAGGCGGAACTTTCCGAGAAGGAAAGGCAGTTGCAAAAAGTTGAAAAAGACCTCGCCGAAAACCTGGACAAATTGCGTCAGGTGGAAGAAGAGGTTGCGAGGCTTAACGATAAAGCCAGGGAACTTGAGGTCGATAAAAGGAAACTGAGCGAGGAGCTTGAGGAAATGAAAAAAGAACGGGACAACCTCGAAGGCCAGATAGCCGAACTTAAGGCCCAAGCTGCGGAGCTTAGAGAAAACCTGGAAAGGGTCAAGGAAGGAAGGATATTGGTCCTTGCGGGAGAATTGTTGACCCAGATGCCAATTGATCCCGCTTCGGCGGAGGATTTGGAAATAGGCGACGCTATAAGCAAATTGAAGGAAAATGCTCGGCTGGTCTTATCACTGCGGACGGGGTTGCGACCTGAAGCTATAGACCTTCGCATAGACGAAGTCGAGCTTGAGGATGCCTTAAAGCAGATAAGAGAAAGCAAAGGAAGGAAGGTCATCAGGTTGGAAGTTGCCACTAATGCCGTGGTGGGTGAGAAGATCGATTGCGTGGTGAGCGTTCACGATAGCGTGAAAATTTACGCCTCGGGAGAGGTCCTGGTCAGCGAAGTTTTTCTGAAGCCCTTGAGCGAAGAAGAGGCCGAGACCGAGCTTTATAACCTGCTAAGGCAAGTTAACTTGAAGGCTCAAAGGGACGGCATACTTCCCGATCCCATTTCGGGAACGGTGGGCAGCCTTGAGGCCACTGAGTTCTTCGATGCCGTGGAGAAGTTGAGCAACACGACGCCCCCCTTCAGGGTTAACGTTATCGCCGCCGCCGACACCTACACAGAAGGTCCGGTTCGCGTTAAAATAGAGGTTGATTAAATGTAAATCATGCAAAGAGGAGGCGCTGGATCCATGCTCATAGTGGAATGTCAGGTTTGCGGGGAGGTCAAGGTTTTGGCCGGTGACCCCGATTACGATGGCATGGCCAGGGCGTCGTGGATATGCGCCAAGTGCGGAACGGGCCAGCTGGTGCAGTTGCCCGTGAGCAGCGATGCCCGAGGTGTGGATTTGAGAAAAATTTTAAAGGGCATGACCCTTCACGCTTCGTCAGGTGAATACGTCTTTTTGGGCGACCGCGACTAAAATATGGATCTTAGCGAATACACTTTTTACGATAACAAACTCGCCGTTTCGCCGCAGGAGATAAAAGCCCTCTACAGGTACATATGGTGGGGAAAAAGTCGCACCGATGAAGGCATAGTTCGCATGCTCGAAGGCAGCAGTATGTGTTTTTCCGTGCGATATAGGGGTGAACTGGTGGGTTTTTGCCGTATTCTCACGGATTTCGTCTATAGAGCATCGCTGTGGGATATAATCATCCATCCCGACCATCAGGGACAGGGATTGGGCACTGCCCTGATGAATTACGTCCTCGAACATCCGGCTATAAAGGATATACCGCTGGTAATTACCTATACGAGCGACCTTTACCCCTTCCTGGAGAAGTGGGGCTTCAAGGAGATGCCCGGAGCGGTAATTTTGCTTCGAAGCCCTATAGAATATTCTTAAAATGCACTTGACAGAAAGGCCCGTTGCAGGTTATAAGAACTTGCACCCTTATTTTAATGCCCGTTTGGGCCCTGGTGCTCTATTGTGTCGGCATCGGGGTCCACTATTTTTGATAACCGGAGGTGGAATTGATGCCTAAAGAGCGGCTGTTGCTGACGTCGGAGTCCGTAACCGAGGGTCATCCCGACAAATTGGCAGATCAGATATCCGACGGCATTTTGGATGCCATACTCGCCCAAGACCCCATGGGAAGAGTTGCCTGCGAGACCTTGGTCACCACGGGGCTGGTCATGGTAGCCGGGGAGATAACTACCAGCTGTTACGTCGATATTCCCCGCCTTGTAAGAAGCATCGTCAAAGATATAGGCTACACCCGTGCAAAGTACGGATTCGATGGAGATACCTGCGCCGTCATAACGGCCATTGACGAGCAGTCTCCCGATATAGCCCAGGGAGTCAACAGAGCCCTCGAGGTGAGGGAAACCGATATGACCGATGACGAAATAAATTTAATAGGGGCGGGAGATCAGGGCATGATGATAGGCTATGCCTGCGATGAGACGGAAGAGCTTCTTCCTATGCCCGTAGCGTTGGCGCATAAACTGGCCAGGCGCCTTGCCTACGTCAGAAAGGAAAAGATAATTCCCTATCTCCGTCCTGACGGCAAGACCCAGGTGACTCTTGAGTACGAGGACGGAAGGCCGGTAAGAGTGGACACGGTCATAGTCTCTGCCCAACATCACCCATCGGTCGAGCAGGAGCAGATCAAAGCCGATATCGTGGAACACGTCATAGAACCTGTCATGCCTCCCGATCTCATGGAGGATTCCCCTAAAGTGCTCGTCAATCCCACTGGAAGGTTCGTCCTGGGAGGGCCCCTTGCCGATACGGGGCTAACGGGCAGAAAGATAATCGTCGATACCTACGGCGGTGTTGTGCCCCACGGCGGTGGCTGTTTCTCTGGCAAAGACCCGACGAAGGTCGATCGCTCCGGGGCTTACATGGCAAGGTACGCCGCCAAAAACGTGGTGGCCGCAGGCCTTGCCCGCAAGTGTCAGATTCAGGTTGCTTATGCCATAGGGGTTGCAAGACCTGTCTCCATCTCCGTAGAGACATACGGAACTGGCGTAATTTCCGACGAAAGGATTACGGATCTGGTGAGGGAGCATTTCGACTTCAGGCCCGCGGCCATGATAAGAGATCTCGACCTGCGGAAGCCTCAATATATGCCCCTTGCTGCCTACGGCCATATGGGCAGGATCGATTTGAATCCCATTCCCGCCTGGGAGAGGACGGACAAGGCGGAAGCGATGAAAAAAGCAGCTCAGTAGGCGGCAAACGGTCGTGTCGGGGATAGCGGACCTGTTCCTGCATTTGATCTTTCCCGTCACATGTCCCATCTGCGGAAAGATCGCGTCTTCCTGTTGCGTTAACTGCGCGGAAGGTTTGCTGTCCCCAAATTTGCCTATATGCATTCAGTGTTTTGGACCCTATCCCTGCGATAAACACAGCGACTCCTTTCCCCACTATTACGGTGCCGCTCACGAAGGCCAGGCGAGAAAGCTCGTGCATCTTCTCAAATATGGCCACGATGGCGCCATAGGCTTTTCCCTGGGGGTCGCACTGTCTTTTCTCCTTGCCGAAACGAGGGCAGACGCTCTGGTTCCCATTCCGCTTCACATGGGAAGCCCCAGGCTTTTTAATCAATCCAAGAAAATAGTTAAGGGGTTATCCTGTAAACTTAAAATACCGCTACAGGACTGCCTGTCCTGGAACGTCAGGGTGTCCCCCAGGGCGCCCAAGGCAGCTAAGGACCGAGACCCTCTCCCCGAAAATGCATTTAAGATGAAATATTTTCCCCGTGGTGTAAAAACCGCGATCCTATGTGATGACGTCTGCACAACAGGAGCTACTATCTTAAAAGCGGCGTCGGCCCTTCGCGAAGGTAAAATACAAGTGGTGGCCTCCATCAGTTTTACCCTTGGACAAAAAGGAACATATAATTAATTTGAATCAAGATTTCCCGCAAATGTGCCGATAAAATTAACAGAAAGGAAAAGAGGTGATGGCCATGGTGGAGCCAATTGAACCTATAAACAGAGCGCATGAGACGGAACCCGTAAAAAAGGTGCGCCCCAGATACAGGGATGCCAAGGAAAGCGAAGCCGACGGCTTGGAGGTAAGCTTCGTTGCCAAGACGTTAAAAAGGGCAGTGGAAGAGGCCAAGAAGATTCCCGAAGTAAGGGAAGACAAAGTCGAAATTTTAAGGCAACAGGTACAAAACGGAACCTACAAGCCCGACCTCGGAGCTTTGGCCAAAATCCTTTACAAGGCCGGTTTCGGGAAATGAAATCCTCGGAAAACCTTGCCCTCGAACTTGCCAGCGTCATTGAAGAAATGGCAAGCCGGCTCGAGGGCATAGCCGGGCTTCTCAAAAAAGAGCGGCGCCTCATCGGAGGTGGCGATTACCTCGCGTTGCAGAATGCGATCAAGGAGCTCGAAAGAAGTGCTTCTGACTTTTTGTCCCTGGAGGGCAACCGCGATCGCCTGGCGCGCGAAATTTCAGCACTTTTGCACTGCGAACCCAAGATATCCGCCCTGGCATCTTGCACGGATGAAGCCGAAGCAGCCGCTCTTCTTGAAGCTGCCAAGAAACTACAAAGCTCCATGGCCGTCCTGAAGTCCGAGCTCGACATAACTTCACGTCTTCTCGACGAGTCCAAAAGGTACGGCGAAATGATCCTGTCCCAGCTTAGCAGCCTTGCAGGAGGGGGCACCTTCAGCATACAAGGCTAAACTAAAGAGGAGAGTACTTACGATGATAAATTCTTTTTTTGGCTTGGAAATGGGCCGAAGGGCGCTCGATTACTTTAGAAGAGGTATGGAAACGGCAGGACACAACATATCCAATGCCGACGTCGACGGCTACTCAAGGCAAAGGGTAGAGGCGGGTACCACGATACCTTTCACCGACCCGGCTTTCAATAGGCCGGCCACGCCGGGACAGATCGGTACAGGCGTTCAGATTGAAGCTATAAGGCGCTTGCGTGATTCCTTCCTGGATGCTCAATACCGCGAGGAGATGTCTACTCTCGGTTATTGGGAAGCCCTTGAGGAGGCCATAGGGCATATAGAGCTTTTCGTGAACGAACCTGCAGGCGAGGGGCTGAAGGTCGCCCTGGACGAGTTCTGGGCTGCTTTGGAGGAGTTGTCGAAAAGGCCCGACAATGCTGCAGCACGTGAAGGGGTTATCCAAAGCACGAAAAATCTCACGGTTTTTTTGGACCAGCTATCGGGAAACTACGATCAATATCGCCTGTCGTTAAACCAGGATCTGGGATCCCTCGTAACCGAGGTAAACTCTTTGATAGACCAGATAGCGGCCCTGAACGAAAAGATAGCACAAGTCAAGGCCGTCGGGGGAAATCCCAACGATCTGCTGGACAGGCGTGACTTGCTTACCGAGAAACTGAGCGAACTTATAGACATATCCGTATCCACTCCCCTTCAGGAGCAGGACGGAGATTTTAAAATAGATCTCCACGGCAAGGTCCTGGTGCAGGGTTCGCAGACAAGACATCTAGTGCTGGTTTCTGTGCCCGGAAACGAAGGTTTTTACGACGTCCAGGTCGAGGACAATCTCTTCGATCACGTGGACAACACCGATGTCCTTCTTGCCGTAATTGAGCAAAAGGCGCCAACGGCAGTGCATTCGGTGCTGGTGGAGAGGCTGGCAAGCGAAACGAATTGGAAGGTAGGCTCCCCGGGCAGCCTGTCAAACGTCGTAAGTCCCGACCAGGCGCTCAACCTGCACGGCGACTTTTCCCTTCAGGTGAGTTCAGGAGGTGTGGTCAAGACATCCCATCAGTTCAGTGGCGGCGTTTTGCCTTCTCCGGCTTCAGATGAATCTAGGGATTACAGCTTTCGCCTTGCCGCGGGCGGATTTGAAAGGGTTATTTCCGTAAATTGGAATGACAGTGCCTCCAAATGGGAGATAAGAGACAATGCAGGAAACAACGCCCTCTCTGCGTCCTCCACGCTTTCCCTACAGGACTTATCCGACTTTATAAACGCAAACTACTCTTCGTATTTGAACGCGTCAGTCACATCCGATAACCGCCTTACCATAGCCTCGTCGGACAGGCATTTGATCTCCCTTGTCGATATCAAAGGCGATTTGACGTCACAACTTGGCATTTCCGACAGTGCAAAGACCGTCACCGTAAGCGTAACAGAGGAAGACAGTTTAAATGCTATCGCAAACAAGATAAACGGAGCCTACATGACCGAGGGCGGTCCCTCCAGTCCCGAGGAGTGGCTTAGAGCTTCCGTCGAACAGGCTCCGGACGGAACGTACTACCTTACACTGGAAAGCCAGGTAATGGGAGAAGCTCAAAGGATTAACGTCACGGGCGACGAAAACGGAGGCCTTTACGTGGCCCATAATCTGGGGCTTTTAAATTCCGACGGTTCTACCAATTTCATGACCACGGCAGAGGATGCTCTCATATCCTTCGACGGGAGAAAGTACCTATCTTCCGTAAACAGGTTTACCGAGGCGAGGCAGATCACTCCTTCAGACGGCTATGCAGCAAAGAACATGAGCGAGGTCTCTTCGGGCATTACGCTGCAACTGGCGGGAACGGGGATGGCTTCCGTGAGGGTGGAACACCACGTGCAAGGCGGGAAGATATACGGCATGCTTGAGGCCAGAGATGACTTGATATTGTCACACCTTTCGACTTTTGACGAGCTGGCCTACAGGCTGGCCCTGGAGATGAATGCCCTTCACTATTCGGGCCACGGCATGGGAGAAAACGCAGACGTGACGGGAACGGCCTTTTTCGTGCCACTGCTCAGGCAATATGGTGCCGCCCGATCCTTGACGGTCAACCCCCTTCTGGAGCAGGATTCAAGCCTTATTGCCGCGGCTGCAGACGATGGTGAAGGAAACAGCCTGGGAAGCGGCGACGGCACAAAGGCCCTGGCTATGGCCCGTCTCAAACAGACAAAGGTGCTATCGGGAGGGAGTGCGGACTTCAACGAATTTTACCTGAGCTTCATCGCAGAATTGGGTGCGCAGGGGCGAAGGACCGTAACCATGGCCGAAAACCAACGGGCCTTGACGGATCAGATCAATGCCCAAAGGCAGTCCGTCATGGGGGTCAATATAGACGAAGAGATGATGGACATCGTCAAGTTTCAGCAGGCATTTAATGCTATGGCGCGTTATATTACAACCATAGACGAAATGTTGGACACCATAATAAACCGCATGGGAATAGTAGGCAGGTAGCCTGCCTTTGGAGGGGATGAGATATGAACCGTGTGACTAACTCCATGATGAACCAGATCTTTTTGTCGGACATGCACAGCAACTTGGAACGAATGCTCAAACTTCAAAGGCAGATGTCGACGGGAAAGCTCCATCAAAAACCTTCGGACGACCCTTTAGCCGTCGGCAGAGAGCTCTCTATATCAACAACCATATTTGAAAACGAACAATATTTGAAAAATTTAGACGACGCGATGATGTGGCTTTCCAACACCGATGCAGCATTAAACCAGATAACCGACGTAATGCATCGCATTAGGGAGCTGGCCATCTACGCTGGAAACGGGACTTTTGAGGAGGCAGAATATAATGCTATTGCGGATGAAATTTATCAGCTTCAGGAGGAGCTGATAAATACGGCTAATTTTTCTGTTGAAGGTAGATATCTGTTTTCCGGATTAAATGCGACCCAGAAGCCTTTCTTGCGGGATGAGCGCGGAAAGGTTGTATATATGGGAAACGAAATTCACGTCGAATACGAGGTCGAAAGAAAAGTTACTGGGCAAGTTTCATTCCACGGTCGCGAAGTTTTTCCGGAGCATTACGAACAGTATGTTTTGGAAAGCTACGAGGTTCCCCTGTCCTTTTCGTGGACGGGCAGAAGCGAGATACTCCAGGTCAGAGTAGGCGACAGGACGGCCAAGGTTATGATCCCCGAAAAATGGGCCGACGATAATAAAAATGGCTTACAAGACGTGTCCGATATGAATGACTTTCGAGACCCGGGAGAACTTACAGGCTACAGCTTAGATGAATTGGCAAGCCTCATAAACGAAAGTCTTGCCATGGGAGACGTGGGAAAACTTGTGTCAGTGTCCGTGGAAAAGGACTATGATCGCGGGGTTCAAAGGCTCGTTATCAAAGGGCATACGGGCGAGCCTTTGTCGATTACCTCATGGCCTTCTCCTGACTTTGAACCATTGCCGAGCGATGAAACCGCGGGTCAGCCCATGGATCACAGTCACATAGGATTGGCCTCCTATTTGGGCATCGAGACATCGCTGAAAAGCGTGGAATTTCCGACGGGTCATACCATAGACCCGACAAACAGCCCAATTTACTGGAGGCTTGAAAGCGGCGATGACTTTGTCGAGGTGCGTATAGACGGCGGACCTGAGCTTTCCCTTCAGGACCTGGCCGATAGGCTCAATAGCGCTGCAGGAGATTGGTTACAGGTTGTCGTTCAGACGGACGAGGAAGAAACGTCGTCGGGCGCAGATCTTGAAGAGCCGACTCAAAAACTTGTATTTCGCACACTGGATGGTTCGGCACTTAATATATACGATCTAAATCCGACGGTAAGCGCTTCAGCTGCCGAATTCGGTTTACAAACGGCGTTGGTCATGGATGACGCGAATGCCGTATTTCCCCTGGACGGACTTGATCCCAATATGCCAGCCTTAGTCAATGTCGAAGTTGGAGGAAAAGGTTACACCGTAAAGCTTTATCGCGACCAAGTTGGCAGCCTTTCCGGCAGCACCTGGAATGTGGATGCCCTAAAGGTCGCCAAGGCCATACAGTCTCAAGTCGGCGAGGATTTGATCGGCTACCGCGAGCTTGAGGACGGCCGTGTGGCCCTTTATTCAAAGACGGGCCAGGCGTTAAAGGTCACTGACCTTCCTTTCGGCGATCCGCAGTTTTCCGATTACACGTCAGGCATCGCCGCAAACTTGAGGGTTCATTCGGGCATTGCAGGAGGCGAAATTAACGGGACGACCGCACCAAGCGGCGGCGTGATCCGTATCCGTTCGGGCGGCAGCACGGTCGACGTAGCCGTCTTGGCGGGAGAGACTCCCGAGGAGATCGCAAAAAAGATAAAGGGGTTGGCAGGTTCCTGGCTTGACGTGAGCTTATACGACGCCGATTTAAGCGGTTCGTCGGGAAGCCAGAGGATTTCGCTGGCGGCAAAGGACGGCTCAGCCCTATCCGTTTACGATGTCCAGGGCAGCATCGCACAAAGCTTTCTGCAAATAGACACTGCTTTGCGCAGCGCTTCCGACGTCTCGACATGGAGCGGAAGCGGGACTTTGAGCATTACCGTAAACGGCTATACCCATACCATAGACACCGCGGGTATGACCGCAAACGATCTGGCGGACACCGTAAACGCCAGGTTTCAAAGCGGCGACGTAAGGGCGGAGGTCGTAGAAAACGACACCGGAGACTTGCGGTTCGTATTATGGTCTCCGAGGGGTTACGCAATCGAAGCGCAAGGAGATGTTCCCGGTTTGTCTAGCCCTGCGCATACTCCTATCAGGGGAGGCATTTTTCCTTATAATCAGACAATAACGGTTAGGACTTCGGCGAATATAAATTCCACCGACTTTTTCGGGTTGCTGGACGATCTGGTGCAGGCTTTAAGGCAGGGCGATGTGGAAGGGATATCCGGCAATATCTTGCCAAAAATTGACGATGCAATCGATGATGTCCTTCGCGTTCGGACTCAATCCGGTGCTCTTCAAAAGAGGTATGAAACGTCAAGTTCTAGATTGAAGCAGATGAACTTAAACTACAACGAGCTTTACAGCAAGGTGTCGGATACCGACCTCGCCGAAGCGGCAACAAAATTTGCCATGGCACAATCCGTATATCAGGCAAGCCTGGCAACCATAGCCAGGATAATACAGCCCACGCTGGTGGACTTTTTGACTTAAAGGAACAGGTGATTTATATGTCATTAAGCATTTGGCAGGAAAACATCGAGGAGTTGAAGAAACGCCAGCCTAAACTGGCCGCGTTGCTCGAAAAAGAAAGGAAATCTTATATCGAAAGCAGGACGCGCCTGATCCCGGATATTACACAGACCCCTAGCGGCCTTTGGATTAAAAGCCCTAATCGGCCTTTTTTCGAGCCCTTTAAGGGCAACAACGCTAAAGATGTCCCGAAAAATGCCTGCCTTTTTGTGGTCGGTGCCGGCAGCCCCAGCTATTTTACGGCCCTCTTTAAGTCCATGAGCTGGTCGGCCATGGCTGTCATAGTAGTAGAGCCGAACATTGACCTCTTGTTTTGGCTTTTTGAAGAAGTATCGGTATATAAGCTTCTTCCGCCGTTTATTCGTTTGGGCTTTGCGATAAGCGACGAAGACGATCTCGTTTTGGAGCTTTTGGACACGACCGTTACACCTCTTGGGACCTTTACTGCAGGCGATTTGGGATACGTGATTCATAAAGGCGAATGCGAGGACCCAAAACCTTTTAACGAAATCCTGGCAAAGCTCAAAGAACGCATTTTGATAAACCTTCAAATGATCGGAAATTCCGTCGAAGACACTTTGCTTGGCTTAAGACAGATGGCCCTGTCTTCTCCGTGGATCGCCTTCGGTCCCAAGTTAAGGACTTTAAAGGGAGCTTTCAAGGGAAGGCCTTCCGTCGTGGTCTCTGCGGGGCCCTCTTTGGATAAAAATTTTCATCTCCTCAAGGGCAGAGAAGACAGGTTACTCATAATAGCCACCGATACGGTGCTGCGCAAGCTTCTTAAAAACGGCATAAGGCCTCATATCGTATGCGCCCTCGAAAGGGGCCTTGCCGTGCTCGACAAACACTTCCGTGACGTCATAAGAGATTACGAAGAAGAGCTCAAAGACGTTTTGCTTATTGTCCAGTCCGTGTGCGTGCCCCAGATAGTCGGCACCTGGCCCGGCCCTAAAATCGTCGTGGGAAAGGCAGGTTTGCCCCTTGACTACTGGGTGGTCGGCCAGCTTTTGGACGGCGACGTAATTCCTTCGGGAGCTTCCGTTGCCCACATGTGCATGAATATAGCCGCCTTGCTTGGATCCGATAAGATTGCCCTTATCGGGCAAGACCTTGCCTACGGAGAGGAAGGTACTACCCACAGCAGCGATACGGCATGGTCCAAGGAAAAATCGGGCGATGCAATGATCTCCGAAGAAAATCGCATCCCGGTTCCTGGAGCGTTGGGAGGCAGCGTATTCACTCACGGCATATGGCTCATGTTCCTGCGTATTTTTGAACAGATGATAGGCTCCTTGGCTGAAGGAGGCCTTCGGGTTTATGACTGTACCGAAGGCGGCGCTTTGATCAGGGGCACGGAAGTGATGTCATTTAAGGATTTTACAGATGGCTTCGTGGACTCTATTGAGGGTCTTCCTATTTTACCGCAAGAAGTCGTCATTCAAGATACGGATAAGGATTGGCGTGGGTTGGCGGATAGCCTGCTTAAAAACATCGATGATGGCATTAAGGGCTTTGCATTTTCGCTTGAGCTGCTGCAAAAGCTGGAGGAAGAAAAAAAGCGAGTTGTCTCCCCCGGCCTTCCGCCGGCAAGAAGGCAAAAGCTTGCCTATGAGACTTCGGCCGTAATAGATGCCTTGCATGCCCAAAACAGGGTCCTGGAGTTTTTAGGACAAACTTACGCCTACGCTACTTTGCTTGAGATAGTAAAGACCCGCACCCTGGAAAACATGGAGATGATAACCAGATGGGAAAAGGCCCATGATGATCTCATTGCCGCCCATCGTGTGGCCGCCAACTTTACGATTCAATGGCTGACCTACATAAAAGACACCATACAGGGCTTTAAAGAGGCAGGAGAAAAAGGCTTATCCTTTGGCCTTGCCCCTGCAGACGAAGAGGCTGCCCGCGGTTGCCTTGAATCACTGCTTGAAAGCAATACGGATGACGAAGGAGACATGGGGAGATTTCGCAAACCTCTGATCGACAACCTCCTTGCAAGGTGCGATCCCCTCTCTGCCGATTGGCCTTACAAACTGCTTTGGAAATTGGCACTCCACCTCGAGAGTGAAGGACGGGCTGAAGAAGGGTGTGCCTACATGCAGAAGATTGCAGGTCTTCTTGAGGACCGCGAAGTGGAAAGAACAGAATCCGCCGGGGTGCTTAAGACTTGGGCACGGCTTCTGGCAGCCCCCGACCTCTGTCGTTTGCCTCAGTTTGAGATGGCAAGGCTTATTTTAAGCAACGCCCTTCGTTACGCTCCCAATGACGAAGAGATACAGAAGATGTGGGTATTTTTGATAGAACAGGAAGGTCAACTCTTCGGGGATCTTAAGGGGTTGGACCCTGAAAATGCAGTCATTAAGTGGCGTAAAGAAAAGGCAGATGTGGAAAAGTTCGTTATCCGTGGCGAAATGTACGAAGCCTTACATAAAGCATGGCACATGGTCGAAATGTTTCATGAGGTACTGCCGAATGAAAGCCGAGAAATAGCTCATTGGTGCCTTTCTACGGCGGAAAAGCTCTTGGATATTCGTGCCGAGGCAAGCGCAGAGCTAACATCACTCATGCGTCGTGTGCGCAATGGCCTTCCAATTATAGAAGAGCTTAAAGTTCCCGTTACGCCAAAATTGGCTCAAAAAATTTATCCGGGATATGAATTAAAGTTTTTGCCGACAAAGGCCGAATAATTTGTAAGAGGAGGTGATGCGCGTCTGAGATGTATTAATTTTAACTTCAAATGCGGGATAGATTAGGCTTATGGGGTATTTGTATGGGTGGGGTAAGGATGCCCTGCTCGAAAAACTATCAAGGAGGGTGAAGCGATTATGAGAGTTTACCACAATATTCCTGCTTTATTTACCTACAATGCTTTAAACGGCACCAATGAATCCCTGCAGAAATCCATTAACAAGCTATCTACAGGTTTAAGGATCAACACGGCCGCTGACGATGCCGCTGGTCTTGCCATAAGCGAGAAGATGCGGGCTCAGGTGAGAGGCCTCGACATGGCCGTAAGGAATGCCCAGGACGGCATATCCATGATCCAGACGGCAGAAGGCGCCTTAAACGAGACCCACTCGATCCTTCAAAGGATGAGGGAACTGGCTGTCCAGGCTGCAAACGACACGTTAACGGCAAACGACCGCCAGGTCATCCAGCTTGAAATCGATCAGCTGAAAGAAGAGGTGGACCGTATCGCCTCCACAACGCAGTTCAACAAAAAGAAACTGCTCGACGGCACGGCTTCCGTCCTTTGGTCTGCGGATAAGTTAGAAACCAAGGCCTTTGTGCGAGGCAGTCTGCGCCAGGTCGACCAGTTCGGCCAAAAGGCGGCCGCCGAGGGCAACTTCAAGATTTCCATCAACGCCACCCCTGGCCAGGGGCAGATCCAGAAGAGCGACGTCTTCAAGATCAAGCACGAAAACGTCATGATGAACGTGAGCGTGAATACCCTCGAAGGCGTAAACGATGTCAGCATTGACGGCTTGCCTGCCGGGGATTACAAGCTTAACCTCGAAAGGATGACCACTGCAACTGCAATAACTGCAGCTGCGAACCGGGTGAGCTGGTATGGCTTCAATGGTCTTAAGGCCTTGGGAAGCGGCGCTAGCGCAAACGCCAACATCCTTTTTGAGGTCGTCAATGTTGATACCGAAGCGAAACAGGTAACGTTCCGCGGCGTTTCTTACGTATTGGACAAAAACGGTAATTTAACGAACTACGTCGATGAGAATATCGTTGTAGGAATCGAAGGCTTGTCGTCGTATACTGGCTTAGGAGTTACACTTGTTCTATCGGGAATTAGCGATTCTAATATCGTAAATGCCAATGAAGGTGACAAGCTCGTCTATCAAGTCAATGCTGATGTAGCAAAAGATGATATCGTAGCAACATGGTCCGCAACTATTAATTCCGACTGGCCTCTCGGCTGGGCCGGGACAAATAAGTTCGAATTTGCATTTAACAAGGCAGGTGTCGACAACAAGACCGTCCACTTCAGGACGTTCTACCTCAATACCGCAAACGGCGTCACTTACGAGGGCGATATCAGCGCCCGCTTCGGTGACTTGACAAATATTGCATCAGGCGAGACTGTGACGGGCGCGAGCTTCACCGCGGCTTACGTCGGGCAAGTCGCAGCTAACGACGTCATGCTGCGCGACCTCGACCGCTTCTGGGATCCCAACGGGCGCTTCTTGCTTGAAGACCCTCAAACCATAACGCTTATACAGGGTGACGGAACAAAGGCTTCCGTTACGCTATACGCCACGGACACGATCAGAAACGTCCAGGAAAAGCTCAATGACGCTATTCGTGACCAGTTGGGCCAAGGTCAATACGTGTCGAGCAATGCCGACAAGTTTGTGACCTACGTGTCCGAAGACGACGAGGCGTCCAATACGCCCGAGGCCGTCGCCGGGACCTTCGTTATCCGAAGCGTAATTGCCGGCACCAACGGCGAAATATCCTTCGCCGGCGACGAAGATGTCATAAAAGCTTTGAGCTTGAGCGTAATTCAAGAATCGAAGGAAAACGAGTTCCGCGTGTCCGCCCAGGATGCCCATAGCGGTGCCACCGTCGCCTCAAACGTAAAGGTGACGGGAAACCTGCTCATCGGCATAGTGCACCCCAACGTTGATGTCGAGTTCGACCCAATGGCTGACATTGGTGTGTCGTGGAATGCCAACACGAGGCAATTTGAGCTCGCTGCCGAAAGCGGCACTTACGAGACTTCCTTGCACTTGGCGGACAACTCCACGGTATTCCAGATCGGCGCCAACGAGAGCGAAGACATGGGTGTTGACATAGGCGACATGTCTGCGCGCTCGCTCGGTATCCATAGGGTGCTTGTGACCGACCGCGATTCAGCGGCCCGTTCCATCACGATCATAGACTCCGCCTTGGACCGCGTCTCAAGCCAACGGGCAAAGCTCGGCGCTTACCAAAACAGGTTGGAGCACACCATAAATAACCTTAACACCGCTTCTCAGAACCTGACCGCTGCCGAAAGTCGCATCCGCGACCTCGACATGGCAAAGGAAATGATGAACTTCACGAAGCTGCAGATCTTGATGCAGGCCGGCAACGCTATGCTCGCCCAGGCAAACACCCTGCCTCAGGCCGTGTTGCAGTTGCTGCGGTAGTCGGTGAAAGCGCTTATTAATCTCAATTAAGCAGTTAATTTAAGTTTTGCAAGGGAGGAAAGAACTTTCCTCCCTTGCAAAATAGTTAAGATCGACTTCGAGGAGGGGGCTTGCATGAGCGTAGACAGCATCGGCAGGTCAGGTTTTTTCCCTCAGGAAAACAGCATGCCAAAGGCAGCTGAAGCTGGCCTGGGGAGCGTTGTTTACAAAGAAAGCATCAATTTGGAAAAGTTGCAAGCGAAAGCAAATGACGAAACAAATTTGCGGGAATACTCCAAAGAGGACATCAAATCCGCCATCCGCAAGGCTGAACAGATGGCGATGATCTTCGACCGAAGCCTTAAATTCAAATACGTCGAAGAAGCCGACATCTACCAAGTCCACGTCATCGACCACGCCCACGACGACAAGGTCATCCGAAAAATCCCTCCCGACGAACTGGTACATTTCATCGCCGCCGTCAACCAAATGCTCGGTGCTCTGTTCGACACCGAAATTTAAAATTCCGGGGTCGGATCTTTAATCTTGAATTTTCATTTAATCGGTTAAACCACATACACTTTTTGCTATTCAGGGCGAAAGTTTGTGTGTTTTAGTATTCAATGGTTACAGAGAAGTTTCTAAATTACTTGGATGCCAGCGGTAATTTTATAAGCTCAAAAGAGCGGCATCGTTGCTTATGAAAAATTGCAACGGTGCCGATAATTTATGTAGTATTTATATGCACTCGTCGTAACCCAGGAGGATAGTTGCAATGAATATAGATGGCAAAGTTGTTTTACTTACCGGCGGGACCGGGTCGTTTGGAAAAAAATTTACCCGCACACTCCTTGAAACCCAAAAGCCCAAGGCTGTAAGGATTTTTTCTAGAGGAGAATATTTGCAGTACCAGATGCGCCAAGAATTCGATGATGATCCTAGGCTAAGGTTTTTCATAGGAGACGTCAGGGACAGGGAGCGCGTATACCGTGCGATGAACGGCGTAGATATAGTCGTTCATGCCGCTGCCTTAAAGCAGGTCCCGACCTGCGAGTATAACCCCATCGAAGCCGTAAAGACCAATATCGACGGGTCGGCAAACGTCATAGATGCTGCAATAGATAACGGCGTTGAAAGGGTCATGGCCATCAGCACGGACAAGGCCGTGCAGCCCGTCAACCTCTACGGAGCTACAAAGCTTGTCGCGGAAAAGCTCTTCGTTCAGGCCAATGCCTACACTGGGAGCAGAAAGACTAAATTCAGCGTCGTTCGCTACGGAAACGTCGTGGGAAGCAGAGGAAGCGTGGTGCCTTTGTTTTTAACCCAGCGGGAAAAGGGCAGGATAACGCTTACCGACGAACGGATGACCAGGTTTTGGATCACCCTGGAGCAGGGGGTGTGTTTTGTCATCGACTGCATCGGCAGGATGCAGGGCGGTGAGATTTTTGTGCCCAAAATTCCAAGCATGCGCTTAGTTGACCTTGCTGACGTCTTGGCTCCGGGGATATGCAAGGAGACCATAGGCATACGTCCGGGCGAAAAACTTCACGAATGCCTGATTACGGCAGAAGAGGCAAGACACGCCAGAGAATATGATGGCTTTTACGTCATCGAACCGGAGCATTCCTTTTGGAAGAAGGATGACGACGACGGCGGTACGCCTTTGCCAGACGGTTTTTGCTATACCAGCGATAGCAACGGCTGGTGGCTTACGGGAGAAGAACTTAAAAACATGGTCGAAAGCCTGGACGACTACGCAAAACAAGGCAAGGTGGATTGAGCTTGGACGATAAAAATATTTTAGCTGTAGAGGGAGGTAGTCCCGTAAGAGTTACTCTCTTGCCTTACGGGCGTCAGTATATAGACGAGGACGATATAAAAGCGGTCGTCGACGTGCTGCGATCGGATTGGCTGACCACGGGGCCCAAAGTGGCGGAGTTTGAAAAGCGCTTTGCCGAAACGGTCGGGACTAAATATGCCGTCGCCGTAAACAGCGGCACGGCAGCCCTTCATGCCGCAGCCTTTGCTGCAGGCATAACTTCGGGAGACGAGGTCATAACGACGCCCATGACATTTGCTGCAAGCGCAAACTGTGTGCTTTACTGTGGGGGACGCCCCGTCTTTGCCGATGTTGAAGCTGACACGCTGCTTTTGGACCCTTCTTGTGTGGAGTCAAAGATATCGCCCAAAACTAAGGCGATAATTGCAGTAGATTACGCCGGTCAACCCTGCGATTACGATGCCTTAAAAAAACTTTCCGATGAACACGGTCTTATCCTCATAGCCGATGCCTGCCATGCGCTGGGTGCTACGTACAAAGACCGTAAGGTCGGAACGCTTGCCGATATGACCGTCTTCAGCTTTCATCCCGTAAAGCACATAACTACAGGCGAAGGCGGCATGGTAGTAACAGATAATCCTGATTTTGCCGTAAAATTGCGTGCCTTTAGAAACCACGGCATTACCACGGACCACAGAGAGCGTGAGGTAAGTGGCTCATGGTTTTACGAGATGGCCGAACTGGGCTACAACTACAGGTTGCCCGACATAAACTGCGCCTTGGGATTAAGCCAGTTAAAGAAGCTCGATAAATTCGTGGCAAGAAGAAGGCAAATAGCTGCCCTTTACGATTCGGCCTTTGTTGATATGCCCGCACTTTCTCCATTAGCCCAACGGGACGACAGAAAGTCTTCGTATCATCTTTACGTAGTTAGGCTTAATTTAAGCAAGCTTAACGCGAGTCGCCTTCAGGTGTTTGGCGCCCTGCGGGCCGAAAACATCGGCGTTAACGTGCACTATATTCCCCTTTATTGGCATCCTTATTACAATAAGTTGGGTTACAGAAAAGGTTTGTGTCCTGTGGCGGAGAAGGCTTACGAAGAAATCGTTACGCTTCCCTTGTTTCCTGCGATGAGTGACAGTGACGCCGAGGATGTTATAAAAGCAGTTAAAAAAGTGCTTAAGCATGTACGCTGAATAAATTAAAGCCTTTTGGGGTGAATGAACATGACTCGCATAGTAGCTATAATTCAAGCCCACATGGGAAGCACGCGCCTACCGGGTAAAGTGTTAAAGGGTTTGGCAGGAAAACCTGTGCTTACCAGAGTCGTAAACCGCGTGCGAAGGGCTAACTTGCTGGACGAGGTCGTCGTGGCAACCACGACAAAGCCCGGAGACGATGTCCTGGTAGACATGTGCAAAAGCGAAGGCTGGTCTTGGTTTCGCGGAAGCGAAGAGGATGTGTTGGACCGTTATTACAAGGCGGCAAAACAGTTTTCTGCCGATGTGGTCGTTCGTATCACATCGGACTGTCCTTTGATAGAGCCTGAAGTTACTAATTTGGTGATTAAAGAATTCATCGAGACAAAACCGGATTATGCACATACCCGTAATTATCCGCGCGGACTTGATACAGAGGTCTTTGGCTTTGGCGTTTTGGAACGAATATGGCATGAGGACAAAAACCCCGCTTGGCGCGAGCATGTTACGCCTTATATTTACCGCCATCCAGAAAAATTTAGCATAAAGGACGTTTGCTACGATGAAGATCTGTCTTTCATGCGCTGGACGGTGGACACCCAGGAAGATCTGGAATTCGTCCGCCGCATTTACGACCATTTTGGGCACGATTTGTTCTCCTGGCGCGAGGTGCTAGATTTGTTAAAAGAACACCCCGAATGGCTTGAGATTAATAAACACATTGTGCAAAAGACACTGCCATGAGTTTGGTAGACAATCACGTTTTATTGGTACGCGTCGACTCCGGCATAAATATAGGTAGCGGCCATGTAATGCGCTGTCTTGCCCTGGCTCAGGCTTGGCAGGATGGCGGTGGAGATGTGGTGTTTGTCTTAGCACCGAAATCACCTAACGCAGAAGCAAGACTCACTGCCGAAGGGTTTGAGGTCCTTTATATAAACGCGAAGCCAGGCAGTGCGGAGGATGCGCGTTTGACGACGAAACTGGCGCATAAATATGGGGCATCATGGGTCGTTGTTGACGGATATCACTTTGGCGGAGATTATCAAAAGATCATAAAAGAAGCAGGCTTAAATCTTTTGTTCATCGACGACTACGGACATGCAGACTATTACCCGGCCGACATAGTCTTAAACCAAAACATACATGCCGACGAAAATCTTTACTTAAACAGGGCTTCTTATACGAAACTTTTGCTTGGAACCCGCTACGTGCTCTTAAGGCGTGAGTTTTTAAGCTGGCAAGGTTACAAGCGGGAAATACCAAAGATTGCCCATAAGATGCTTGTCACGATGGGGGGAAGCGACCCGCAAAACGTTACGCTAAAGGTGCTTCAGGCGTTAAAAAATATCGACATAGACGGCTTTGAAGCACTTTGCGTAGTTGGCGGCAGCAATCCTCACTACGGTGCCTTAATAGATTTTGTTGAAACTGCAAATTTGCCTGTTCGCATCGAAAGAGACGTTAAAGATATGTCTCAGCTGATGGCCTGGGCTGATGTGGCTATAACGGCAGGCGGCACAACCTGTTGGGAACTGGCGTTTATGGGGGTACCGTTCATTATTGTGGTTCTTGCAGAAAATCAACGATTGGCAGCTGAATATCTTGACAATCTTGGTTATGCCGTGAACTTAGGATGGTATTGTAACCTATCGCTGTCAGATTTAAATGAAGTTATCATGAGTTTATTGCTAGATAAAAAACGTAGGATTGATATGTCTTGGCTTGGACAGGTATCAATCGATGGTAGCGGTGACAAAAGAATAGTAAATCTTTTAACCAGAAGTTTAGCGAATTATGAATGTTAAGTGAGGACAACGCTCGATGAACGTCCTAATCACCAGCGTTTCCCGTAAGGTATCGCTCGTAAAAGCCTTTCGCCGGGCTTTAAGCGAAGAAGGCGGGGGAAAAGTAATAGCAATAGACGCAAGCCCAAAGTCCGCAGCGCTGTATTTTGCGGATATGGCATACATTGTCCCGACAGGTTTGGGTGAAAACTTTCGTGAGATAGTGCAGAATATTTGCGTTAGGCACGAGATTAAACTTCTCATACCTACGAGGGACGAAGAGCTGCCCTTCTTTGCCCGGGAGCTGGGAAGGCTGAAAGATATAGGTGTATGCGTGATGGTTTCAAGCTCGCATACTATTAAAGTATGTCAGGACAAAGGTCTGTTCGTTGAATTTTGTTTGAAACACGGCTTTTCAGCGCCTAAAACTTATAAAGAAACGGATATAGATTTAGATTTCCCCCTTTTCGTCAAGGACAGGTTTGGCAAGGGAAGCAAAGGCGCGTTTCGCGTGAATTCAAAACCTGAACTGGATTACTTTTTAAGCCGTCTAAAGGACCCGATCGTTCAGGAATATGTTGAGGCACCGGAATATACCGTTGATCTGTTTGCGGATTTCGCGGGTAATATATTGAGCGTAGTTCCCCGTCAGCGATTGTCGGTATTTGGAGGTGAGTCGTTCATAGGCAGGACGTGCAAAAATTGGGATATAATTAACGAATCGATGCGCTTGGCCAAAGCCTTAAATTTAATCGGCCATAACACTATTCAATGTTTCTTGCATAACGGAGAAGTAAAGTTCATAGAAGTCAATCCCCGCTACGGAGGGGCAGCAAACCTTGGCTTCGCTGCCGGTACGTTTACGCCTCGAATGCTTGTGCGCCTTGTTTTAGGCAGAGAAGTCAAACCATGTGTCGGAGATTTTAAGGATAATCTGTATATGCTTCGTTACACCGACGATATCTTTGTTGATGAAGATAAAATGAAACAAATTGCGCATTTTATCGAATAGATGGAATGTGAAAGGAGCCGGGGTAAATGGGTACAACTTTTGCAATTAATAATCGTGATATAGGACCTGGTTATCCTACCTACATAATTGCCGAGATGTCGGCTAACCACAGTCAGTCTTTCGAGCAGGCCGCGGAAACCGTACACGCTGCCAAGGCGGGAGGGGCTGACGCTATAAAGCTTCAAACATATACCCCCGATACCATGACCGTTAAATCGGATTCTCCCCTTTTTTGTCATAAATCCGGTAGCCTTTGGGAGGGCAAATCTCTTTACGACCTTTATTCCGAAGCCTATATGCCCTGGGAATGGCAGCCCAGACTAAAGGAGATAGCAAACGATATGGGACTTGACCTGTTTTCTACCGCCTTCGATCCGACGGCCGTTGATTTTTTGGAGGAAATGAACGTCCCTGTTCACAAGGTGGCTTCCTTTGAGATCGTCGATATCCCATTGATCGAAAAGATGGCCAAAACGGGAAAGCCTTTGATAATTTCCACCGGCATGGCAACTTTGGCTGAAATAGATGAAGCCGTAACCGCGGCCAAAAGGGCAGGAGCTACACAAATTGCTCTGCTTAAGTGCAACAGCGCATATCCGGCGCCCCCTGAGGAGATGAATTTGCGCACGATACCTCACATGGCCGAGGGCTTTGGCGTACCCGTAGGGCTGTCCGACCATACCCTGGGCATAGAAGTGCCCATTGCTGCCGTTGCTATAGGAGCCTGCATAATAGAAAAACACTTCACATTGTCACGCGATATCCCAAGCCCTGACAGGGCATTTTCCATAGAACCTCACGAGCTTAAGGCTTTGGTCGATGCCGTAAGGAGGGCCGAAAAGGCCTTAGGCAGGGTTTACTACGGCGTCAGCGAAAAGGAAACGCAAAGCAGGGTCTTTAGGCGATCCTTGTTTGTGGTAAAGGACATGAAAGCCGGCGAAACCTTTACCGAAGAAAACGTACGTTCCATCCGCCCCGGCTACGGCCTCCCTCCCAAATTTTTAAAGGAAGTTTTAGGCCGAAAATCCGCACGGGACATAAAATGCGGGACACCGCTTTCGTGGGATTGCATATCGTAAACCCCAAATATTTTCACTCGACCACTTCTTCATAGGGAGGATGCTTCATCTCCCGCTCTAAGGGGGCCGTATTTTGATTATAAAAAGAAGGTGAAGGGGGTTCGCTGGCTTTTCCTGGATAAAGGGCAGCTTTCCAGGAGTCCTGGGGTTTTTCTGCGACTCGATGGCACTGCGGAAGTTCCCCTGAATCTTGTTCTTTAGATCTAGTTATATTGGATATAGTTATGTGGCCGTCCTGCGACCCGGGGTGGGTTTTTTGGCGACCCCCCTCTGCGCTTGAGGAAACCCGGGTGCGGTTTTCTCGCGGCAGGAGGGTGTGCGTGAACCCCGGGGTCGGATCTTTAATCTTGAATTTTAGTATAACAGCTTGACGATGCTGCCAAAATGCTTAATTGTTTCTTTTGTATATAAATGCCCAAGGCTTAATTTAGAGTAAAGATCAAGTTACCTTCGATGTTTTTTGTGATATCATTAGCAAATAATACAACATATGTCAGCTTTTAGCATTTTCATGCCTTGATTGCTGTATTAAAATCATCTTCAACCAAAGGAGGTTTCTCTAGTGCCAAAAGACGACCTAAGGCCCAAAGACCCCCACGACAGGCTATTTAAAAGGGTAATGTCAGAGGAAGCAAACGTAAGACAATTTATAAAGGAGTTTCTTCCAAAAGACATTTCAAGCCAGATAGATTTAAAGGAAATGAAACTAATTCCCACAGAAAAGATCAAAGGCTATAACAAATACTACATGGACATAGCTGTTGAATGCTATATATCAGACACAAAAGGACAGCTTTACTTCGTATTTGAACATAAGTCATATCCTGACTCCGGAGTTTTACTTCAAATATTAAGCTATATGACCGTAACGTGGGATGAACAGAGAAAGAAAAACGTACCACTTACACCTGTAATTCCCGTAGTCATCTATCACGGCTTTTCAAGCTGGAACATAACGACTCATTTTCAAGGACAGTTTCAAAATATAGGTGAATCCATAAAACCTTACATCCCTGAATTCAATTATGTACTAGTAGACTTAACTCAAATTCCTAACGACGAGATAGAACAAAAGGCAAAGTCCACCCCCTTTTTGATGGGAAGTTTACTCTTGATGAAGCTTGTAGCCTTACATGACATAGAGGGAATCATAAGGATAGCTGTTATAATAAAGCTGTCTGAAGAAGAAAGGATAATACTGATCCTATATTTATTTTACACACTCGACGTAGACCAAGACACCATGCAACGGATAGTAAAAGAACTTGGAGGTGAAAAAGTTATGCCGTCTTTTGCAGAAAAGCTGATAAAACAAGGGGAAGAAAGAGGCGAGATTAGAGGTACAATCAAAGGCAAACAAGATGTGCTTATAAAACTGTTGCGCCGAAAATTCGGTCTGTCGTCTTCTGACGAAAAGATAATCCACTCCGTTACCGACGAAGTTAAACTCGACGCTGCGATCGAAGCCATATTTGACGCCAAATCCAAGGAGGAAGTGCTTAAAATATTAGGTTAAAAATTTTGGGTTCGCATCTTGAATATTAATATTAAGCACTGCTTTCTATGAGAATGCAATAAGTCAGTATAAAAAATTTCAAAATTCCCGTTGACAAAAGCCCGGTCCATTCCCTATAATGGGCACTGTTCTGGGGCTGTGGCGCAGAGGGAGCGCGCTTCCTTGGCATGGAAGAGGTCAGGGGTTCGAATCCCCTCAGCTCCACCAGTGAAAATTAAGCCTCTTTTTCGCAGGCAAAGGCGAGAAAGAGGCTTTTCCTTATGTAAAGAATGTCAGAATCTATTTATCATTTTCCAACCATTCTTCCCTTGTGATTCCGGCTTGTTTCAAAATTCGAGTCAACAGATCGACGCTTATTTCCTTTCTATGTGGATTGGGGATAGTTAAAACTAAATCTCCTTTGATCATATACGGATGTTTTCCACCAGTATATGGACCGTCGAAACCAAATTTTCGTAGCATTCCCACCAAGTCATGCCACGCAATCGGCACAAGTTTAGCCATTAGCTGCAAATCCTTTCGGCTCAGTTATGCAATACTGTCCTATTGGAGGGATTGCAAGTCCTCGTTGCAGCCTTATAATTATCCAGCCCTCGAGAGCTTCCTTTAAGTTGCGCCTGCATTCTTCTAAGGTCTTTCCCGTGGCCCAGACACCTTTTAACTGAGGAATGGCGCCATAGTATGGCTCGTCGTCCTCGATAATCTCGTATTCAGCTCTTTCTAATGCTGCATCGATATATTCTGTAAGCATCCCTTTCACCTCCAAGGCTGGAAACATCTTTACTTTTTTATTATACAATGAGCTTTGTTACGCAGACTTTCCTGTGTTTAATTTAAATCGAACATGCGAAAAGTCTTTTTATATCCGCTCCTTTGTATTAAACTTAAAACCGATTCGTGAACAATAAACAAAGGGGGGTGTTTTGCATGAATCCGAGGGGACATCACTATATCGTTGAAGCCTCCGGCTGTGCGGAAGTTATTGGGGAAGTCGACAAGATGCAGGAAATCCTCGTCGAAGCGGCGCGCCGTGCGAACGCTCAGGTATGGGCCGTTTCCTTTCACCGCTTTCCACCGAACGGGGTAAGCGGCGTGGTGGTGATAAGCGAGTCTCATCTGTCCTTACACACATGGCCTGAGCTTGAATATATGGCCTTGGACATATACACCTGCGGAAGCGATACCCGACCCGACGTGGCAGTGGACTATGTATTGGAGAAAGTGAAGGCAAAACACACCCACGTTACGGAAATAACTCGAGGTCTTGATGACGGAGATCGGGAATTTTATCACTCTCTCATAACCTGGGAGGAACAACTTCGTCAAAACGACGATGGGCAGAAGGATAAGAAGCCCAAGTCCAAGGATCAGGAAATTCTTTAGCCTTTACCAAAGGAGGTCATGTCGATGGATACTATTATTTGGGGCAACAGCGTGGGGGCATGGATAGTTGCCCTTGTTGTTGGTGTTGTTTCTTTTTTCTTATTTTACTACTTGAAAAAGATAGCCGATAAATATATCTCTTTTCTCTTTTCTCGACGGCCAACTACGGCCATTAGCCTGGTTTTGGACCTTGTAAGACAGATAAACGTATACTTTTTGATCCTCCTTGCCATACTCGCGGGTTCTTCCTTTCTTTCCCTGCCACTGAGGCTATCCAGGGCCATCTCCATGTTGGTGGTTCTTTTTTTGCTCTTACAGGTTGGGCTCTGGGGTAATAAGGCGATCAACTTTTGGCTGACGTCGAATATAAAAAGAAAGGTCGAAAAGGACCCCTCGGCGGCAACCATGCTTTCGGCCCTTGGCTTCATGGGAAGGCTCCTTTTTTGGGGGATAATAATTTTAATCGCTCTGCAGAATATGGGCATAGAAGTATCGGCTCTGGTTGCAGGCTTAGGGATAGGCGGTATCGCCGTAGCTTTGGCGGCCCAGAACATATTGGGCGACCTTTTCGCTTCCTGGTCGATAGTGTTGGACAAGCCCTTTTTGGTGGGCGACTTCATAATCATAGACGGCTATTTGGGAACGGTGGAGCACATTGGCCTTAAGACGACGAGATTGCGCAGCCTGACCGGGGAACAGCTCATATTTTCCAACTCCGACTTGTTGAAGTGCAGAATACGAAACTACAAGCGCATGCAAGAGAGGCGCATCGTCTTCTCCTTTGGAGTGCTCTACGAAACCCCCCTTGAAAAGCTTAAAGAAATCCCCGACATAGTCAAAAATATAATCACTTCGATAGAAAACGCCCGCTTTGACAGGGCGCACTTTGCAAGCTACGGCAACTTTTCGCTGAACTTCGAGGTGGTTTACTACGTTCTCTCTCCCGATTACACTGTCTACATGGACATCCAGCAGAGGATAAACTTTGCCCTTTTTGAGGAGTTTAAAAAGAGGGATATAGTCTTTGCCTACCCGACTCAGACGATCTACGTCTCCGGAGCCGAGCCGATAAGCGTATCCCTGAAAGGTCAACCTGCTTCAGAGGGATCGGAATAGGAGGAGCGATATGGAGGAAATAATTCGCTCCATCGCAGAAATGATAAGACGTAAGTTCAACCCTCTTAAAATCATTCTTTACGGCTCCTACGCCAGGGGCACCCAGACTTGGGACAGCGACGTCGATTTTCTCATCGTAGTCGAAAAGGAAGTGAACAAGCGGGATGTGGCGGTGGCCATGCGCGCTGCCTTGAGCGATTTTCCTTGCGGGAAAGATGTGGTAATCGCCACACCTGAAGAGTTGGCCGTTAAAGGCAGCATTCCCGGAACCCTGCTTTATTCTATGTTAAAGGAGGGTAAGGTCCTGTATGAAGATATGACTCCTTATATCGAAGAAGCCCGTATCTGGCTGGGCTGTGCCTCCGACGACTTAAGTGCCGCGAAAAAATTGCTGGACTTGGGCTTTTATCGCCACGCCTGCTGGCTGTCCGCCATGGGTGCCGAGAGGGCGTTAAAAGCCCTCTTAATTTCAAATGGTATCCCCTTTCCGCGAAGCCATGACTTAAACGCCCTTTACAAGCTCATTTCCGAACATATATCTGTCGAAAGCCTGAAGCTTGACTCCCTAGAGCTTGCGAAGTTTTCCGAATGGGCCGTTGAGGCGGGGCATCCCGGGGACTGGCCGGCCATTACTCCTCGGGAAGCCGAAAATGACGTTGCCTCCGCCGAGAGGATTGTCGAAGCCATTACCAAGGCCTTCGGAAAGCTTTAGAATTTTTAAATACATTTTAAAATAATCGTAATCATGCTAAGCTATGGGCGGCGTTAGTGCGATAAGGGTTGAAGGATCGTTAGTCCAAAGAAGAGGGGGATGGAAATGTCCAAATACGATTTTGACGAGGTCTTGGACCGCAGGGGAACCTGTAGCGAAAAGTGGGACGGGTTGCTCGATAACTTTGGGGCTGAAGATCTGCTTCCCATGTGGGTGGCTGACATGGACTTCAAGTCTCCTCCTAAGGTAGTGGAGTTTTTTGTCGAGAGATCAAAGCATGGCGTATTCGGCTATCCTTCCAAGGGCAAGTCTTACCATGACGTGATAGTCGATTGGGTTTCAAAGCGCCACGGCTGGGAAATAAAAAGGGAGTGGATAGTTGACGTTCCCAGTGTCATGCCTGGCATCGCCGCAAGCCTGCTTGCCCTTACCTCCAAAGGCGACGGAGTCGTCGTGCAACCTCCCGTATATCCTCCCTTCTTTGAGGTGACGGGATCCCTTGACAGGAAAGTCTTGCCCAATTTCCTGGTTGAGGACGAAGGTTGGCATATGAACCTGAAAAACCTCGAGAAAGTTCTTCCTTCGGCCGAGGCGTTACTCTTTTGCAACCCCCACAACCCGGTTGGCAGGGTCTGGACCGAGGATGAACTTTCTGCCCTTTCGCACCTTTGCGCAAAGGCCGAAATTCCGATCATTTCCGACGACATACATTGCGATTTCGTCTACCCCGGAAGGAAGTACATACCCATGGCATCGCTGAACCACGAGGCCATGATGAACAGCATCACATTTATGTCGGCCAGCAAGACCTTCAATATTGCGGGATTTAAAAACGCCTACGCCATAGTTCCAAATCCCGAGATGAGAGAAAAGCTTACCAAGGTGCTAAGAGGCCTTCATTTCGGTTCGGGAGACCTTTTTGGTATACTGGGCCTTGAGAGGGCTTACAAATACGGGAGGGATTGGCTCGATGAGCTGATACTTTATCTGGAGAAAAATCGCGATTTTGCCCTCCCGATCCTGCGAGAGGCGGGCATAGATGTCGTAAAGCCCGAGGGAACGTACCTGCTTTGGCTTGATTTCAGAAAATTAGGCTTAAAGCAGGAGGAGTTAATGGACTTTCTCGTCAGGAAGGCGAAGTTGGCCTTAAACGACGGCTCCGCTTTCGGGTCAAACGGAATCGGTTTTGCCAGGATGAACATAGGCTGTCCGAGAAATACGCTTTCGGAAGGCCTAAAAAGGCTGACGGAAGCTTTGTCCGAAATACGTTGAATCCCATTGGGGCAAGGAGGAAGGATGAAGTTGGATCTTTTGATACTCGACGGATCTGTCGTAGATCCGGAAAAGCTCGAGATATACAAGGCAAATATAGGCGTTGAAGGCGACAGCATAGTTTACGTCGGAAGCGATGTTCCCACGGATGCCAAGGTTACGATCGACGCTAAGGGGCTTTACGTCTCGCCGGGTTTTATAGATACTCACGTTCACGACGAAAAGCTCGATGAAGACGACGTCGAAAGGGCTCTGCTTCTTCAGGGCGTTACCACGGCTGTGGCAGGAAACTGCGGATTGGGCCCCATTTTAAGCGATGAGCTTTTGTCGAAACCTCGCTATATGAGAATTGGTTTTTTTACGGGCCATCAGACCTTGAGGCAAGAAGTGGGGCTAAACGACGTATACATGCCTGCCGATTCCAAGGCCATAAAAGAGATGGTCGAGATCTTAAAGCAGGAGTTGTCCAAGGGCAGCTTTGGCCTTTCTCTCGGACTTGAATACGTTCCTGGGGCAAGTTACAGCGAGATAAGCGAGCTTGCCAAGGTGGTAGGGCAATACGACAAGAAGTGGGTCTCGATACACATAAGATACGACGGCGAAAGATCGCTTGAAGGCGTTAAGGAAGCAATATCCCTCGCAAGCGAGTGCGACGTCAGGGTGCAAATATCCCATTTGGCCAGCATGGCTTCCTTCGGATGTCTCGAAAAGGCCCTTGAGATGATAGAGGAGGCTAAGCCTCACGCCGACGTTACCTTCGATTCCTATCCCTACAGGGCATTTTGCACTCGTATCGGATCTGCCGTCTTCGATCCTGGATTTGAGAAGCGGTGGAAAAAGGGTTTTTCCTCGCTTCAGATTGCCTCGGGGAAAAACAGGGGCAAAAGGCTGACGCAGGAACTTTACGTCAAACTTAGAAAAGAAGAACCCGACACCCTGATCATAGCCCACGTCATGAACGAGGAGGAAGTAAAGGTCGCTTTGAAGCACCCCGATTGTATGATAGCCTCCGACGCACTCATGGAAAATGGCCAGGGTCATCCCCGCGCCTACGGCACCTTCCCAAAGGCCTTCAGGATCCTTTTAAAGGAAGGGCTTTCCTGGCCCGAGATCGTGCGCAAGGCGACCTCTCTTCCTGCCAAGGCGTCTTGGCTTGAGGACAGGGGGGTAATCAAGCAAGGCTGCAAGGCCGATCTAGTCGTTTTTCATCCGAAAAAGATAGTGGATTGTGCCACCTTTAAAGAGCCTAACCTTCCGCCAAAGGGGATAGAATACGTGGTCTTAGGCGGTAAAATTGCGGTACAAAAGGGGGTGCTTTTCGAACCCAAGGGAGAAGTGATGTTGCGGAGGTGATCAATCTCCGTTCATCAGAATCCAGGGCCCTTCTTCGTCCTTCTCTCGGGAAGGGTCGTATATCCAGAGCTTACCGGAAGAAGAGTCGAACTTCATCATTCCGTCGTCGTTTATGATTAGTTTATACCTATCGGGGTGGGCAAATAAAGCGTTTCCCAAGTTTACGGAGAACCCTACGACGATACCTAGGGTGAAACTTATTATGATGATTATCGTTATAAGACCTATAGAGAGGTAGTTTTTGGCCATCTTTGAAATGCCCCTAAAGAAAAATGGCAGCCCCAAGGGGATTCGAACCCCTGTTGCCGGACTGAGAACCCGGAGTCCTAGACCTCTAGACGATGGGGCCGCTTTGAATTTGGCTGGGGGAGGTGGACTCGAACCACCACTACATGATCCAGAGTCATGCGTCCTGCCAATTAGACGATCCCCCAACTTCTCTTTGGCGAAAGCTATGTTATCATGACTTCAGCTGCAGTGCAAGGGGCTTGTTGAAAATCTTTTAAGGACGGATTTTGTTTTGCGTGTTACAATTTATTCGCTCCCAATTTCAGAGAGGGCGAAAAGTAAAGCAGGAGGTGTATCAATTGAAGACGGAAAGTCTGTCTTACAAAGAATTGCTCAAGAAAAGACCGTTAAACGTGCAAGCCATATATGGAGACGAACCAGTAGCGCTGGTAAGCGGAAGGGATATCATCGAGGCGGCGAGGAAAAAGGGAGCCGTCATATTGGCTGCCAACGCTAGAAACCCCCTGACAGTAAAGGGAGTATTGCAAGCTGCTAAGAAACTTAATTCTGCTGTTTTGATCGAGCTTGCCAAGTCGGAATCCACCTATTGCGGGTGCACTTATGACAACGTGCCCGATTATGCGGTAAAGTATTCGAAGGAATTGGGGCACGGCGTGGTATTCGGTCTCCATGTGGATCATTACGCCATTAAATCCATTTCCGACGTATATAAGGCCATAGCCCATTTGAGGCAGATCGTAGAGCGAGGCTGGACATCCGTCGCCGTTGACGCCTCTCACAATCCCGACTGGGAAAACCTGACTTTCACCCGTGACGTGGCTCAGCATATACCGGCCTACCTTGGGTTGGAAGTCGAGGTGGGAGAGATAAAAGGAGCGGGAGAACTGACGACCGTGGAAGAGGCCTTGTTTTTCGTGGGCGGTCTCAACTCATGGTGTATATTCCCCGACCTGCTTGCCATTTCAAATGGAAGCATGCACGGCACCTATGACAAGACTGCCGGACAGATAGAGGGGATAGATTTAAATCGCACGAAGGAGATAGCCGATGCCGTCGCTCGTTACGGCGTTTCCATAGCCCAGCATGGCATATCTGGAACGCCCTTCGACAAGGCTTCGATGTTCTCGAAATACGGCATTAACAAGGGAAATGTAGCGACACTGTGGCAAAATATCGTTTTCGGGCTGGAGATGGAGCCCGAGACGGGCAACGCCGTCATAAAGGACGGCTCCTACGTCAAGGATCCCAACAGGGGCATTCCAGTGGAGCTTTGGAATAAAATAGTTGCCTGGGCCGACGAACAGGGCTTCAACAGGAAATCCGGTGACTACAAGAAGGCGAACAAGCCCTTCCACGACCAAATAATGGCCCTGCCGGAAGAGATACAGGAGCGGATTGTGGCCGAGACGGAGGAGTGGGCGACCAAGTTTATAAAGGCCTTTGGAAGCGAAGGCACGGCGGAGTTGGTCTTGGAGGTAGCGTCTTCCAGGAGGGATTACAATTCCACGCCCGAGCGAAAGATCTACCATTCGAGGAGCGAATTTGCTCCCGAGAAGGCTCCCGATGCAAACAGGGAGAAGAAGAAAGACGATAAAGATTATTCAGATTAAAAACGACGAGAAAGAGCTTACGGACTGCGTAGGCTATGGAGGGAGACTTTGTCGCCCTCCATTTTGACGTGGAGGTGAAATATTTGGTGCAAAAAAACGCGACAAAGCGCAGAAGGCGTTCGCCGGACGAGCGCAAAAGCGCTTCTTTGAAGTTTATTCCCCTGGGAGGTGTCAGTGGAATAGGCAAGAATATTAGTGTCCTGGAATATGGCGACGATATCCTGGTAATCGATTGCGGGCTTATGTTTCCAGACGAGGAGATGTTGGGTGTCGATTTCGTGATACCCGACCCGGCCTACCTTTTGGCCAACAAGGAAAGGATAAGGGGGATGGTAATCACCCACGGACATGATGACCACATAGGGGCTTTACCCTACATCCTCCCGGAGCTGGACTGCCCTATTTACGCTACCAGGCTCACTCTGGGGCTTATAAGAAGCAGGATGGAAGAGAGGGCTCCAAAATACGAGCTTAAAGCTAAAGAAATCCAGGCGGGAGACGTGATCGATCTAGGCTGTTTCAAGGTTCAGCCCTTCAGCGTATGCCATTCCATTCCTGACGGCGTAGGCTACGCCATCCACACTCCCTTGGGCGTGGTGCTTCATACAGGGGATTTCAAGCTCGACCCAACCCCAATAGACGGAAGGGCGACGGATTATGCCCTTCTTGCATCCCTGGGCACGAAGGGCGTGCTTTTAATGCTGTCGGATTCTACAAACGTGGAGCGCGACGGCTTCACCCCTTCGGAGCGAATGGTGGGAAAAACGATGGAGCAGACTTTCAGACTTTACAAGAACAAGCGAATCATCATCTCTTCCTTTGCCAGCAATCTCCACAGGGTTCAGCAGGTCATAGAGACGGCGGTAAGGTTTAACCGAAAGGTGGCCCTAATAGGAAGGAGCATGATAGCGAACGTCGCCAGGGCTAGGGAATTGGGATATATGGACGTCGATGATGACGTGTTCATCCAGCCCTCGGAGATCGAAGGCTTTCCCAACAACAGGTTAGTGGTCATAACGACGGGAAGCCAGGGAGAGCCCTTTTCGGGGCTGGTGCTCATGAGCCGCGGAGACCACAGGTTCATCAAGCTAGGACCTAAAGACCTGGTGGTCATAAGCGCTCTCCCCATTCCGGGAAACGAGAGGCTCGTCCACCGAACGATAAACGATCTCTTCAAGCAGGGATGCGAGGTTATATACGAGGCGGAACAGAATATACATGTCTCGGGGCATGCCTCTCGGGAAGAGCTTAAGATGATACTGAGCCTTATAAAGCCCTCCTATTTCGTTCCCCTACACGGCGAATACAGGCATCTCGTGAAGCATAAGCAGCTTGCCGAGGAGATGGGGGTGCCCGCCAAAAATGCCTTCGTCATGGAGGAAGGAGATGTATTAAGTATCACAAAAAGGCAGGCCAGGATCTCGGGCAAAGTCCCGGCCGGGGCCTACATTGTGGACGGTCGCACCTACGGAGATTTGAAGGGGGGGCTCCTTGGCGAGAGAAAGGACTTGGCCGAAGAGGGAGTCTTCTGTATATCGGTGGTGCTGGATTCGTCAGGCAACGTAATCGCCCCACTTTCAATTGAAAGCAGGGGTTTTCTGCATCGCGTCGATGCAGACGAACTTTACCGTCAGATAGAAGATGCCGTGGAAAAGGCCGTGAAAGCTTTCGCCCGCGAAAAACGCGATAGAAAGGATGAGGACCTGGCCTCTCGCATCAGAAGTGCGATAAAGGGCGTGTTGAGAAGATATTCCCTTTCTTCTCCCGTGATATTAGTCTTGGTCAACGAAGTGAAGGAAAATGCAATTTTGTCGGGGCTTGCCGGAAGGGAGTTTGCGAAATGAGCGCCCTTCATTCATTAGTCCTCGCTGTGCTTCAGGGCGTCACGGAGTTTTTGCCCGTCAGCAGCTCGGGACATCTGGCCCTGGCGCAGCACCTGTTCAATCTCGAGGAACAACCTCTCGTCTTTGATGTCTATCTTCATTTTGCTACTATGATGGCAACGATTGTCTATTTCTTTTTTGATATTGTCGGGCTTTTGAAAGAATGGATCCTGGGCTTGTTTTTCAGGGAACGAAGAAAAAGCGCGGGCTGGACATACGGTTGGGCAGTAATATTGGGAAGCTTCCTGACGGCCGTCGTTGCTTTCGCCCTGGAAGATGTGGCCACGAAGGCCTTTGGCCTTCCCCTGGCGGTATCCTGCGGGTTGGTTGTGACGGCCTCTCTTTTGAGGTGGGCCGGCCGCATTCCGGCGGGAAACAGAGAAGTAAGCCTCTGGACGGGGCTTGCGGCGGGGCTTGCCCAGGGGCTGGCCGTGATGCCCGGGATTTCGCGGTCGGGAAGCACCATAGTGGCTTCTCTCATGACGGGCGCGAAGAGAGAGGAAGCCTTTAGGTTTTCCTTTTTGCTGTCTCTTCCAGCTATAATGGGAGCTACTCTCCTTGAAGGAATGAAGGCGTCGAAAATGGGAACTTCTCTTCCCGACGGCTGGCTTTTAGCCTGCACTGTGGCCTTTGTTTGCGGACTTTTGTCGCTTCATTTGATGAAAAGAGTTGTGATATTCGGAAAGTGGAAATATTTTGCTCTCTACTGTCTTTTGGTGGCGGCTTTAGGGTTTGCGATCGGCATTATTTAGTCTAATCACCCCTTGTCGGAAGGAGCGAAAACATGGATCGATCGGTGCCGATAGTGTTGTCTTCGAACAGCCCAAGAAGAAGGAGCTTGCTGAGCGAGCTTTTGGGCTGGGATGTTTTCTTCATATCTCCCGACGTGGAGGAGAATGTCGGTGATTTTGGCTCTCCCTCTAAGGCTGTGGAGCTTTTGGCCGAAAAGAAGGCCCTCTTTGGAGCAAAGCTTTATCCGGAGCGTTACGTCATAGGCGCCGATACCCTGGTCTATATGGACGGACGTACCCTGGGCAAACCCACCTCCAAGGAAGAGGCCCTGGACATGCTTTCCCTCCTCAACGGCTCTACGCATGAGGTCTATACGGGAGTGGCCGTAGCAAAAGCTGACAGGATAATTTCCGATCATGAGGTCACGAAGGTTACCTTCAGAAGGATGGACATAAAAGCCCTTTTGGCCTACCTAGACACCGAGGAAGGCATGGATAAAGCCGGCGCTTACGGAATTCAGGGCAAGGGCGCATTATTGGTGGAAAGGATCGAAGGATGTTATTTTAACGTGGTAGGCCTGCCGCTCGCTACTCTATCTAAGGTTTTGGAGCGCATGGGTTGGCCCCTTGAGGCCCAGTGGAGGTGTGTCAAGTGAGTTCTTTTTTAAGGAAGCTTTCTTTCGTCCTGCTTTTGTGCGCTGTTGTCACAGGAATATTGGGCTTGCAATACAGATTCAGAGAAGAAATGGCAAAAAAGGACGTCGCCCTGCTCATGGAATACTCCGATGTGGAGATAATGGCCCGGCAGACGGGTCTTGACTTCGATGACATGCTGGATCGCCTGATCGAAAAGGGGATTTCGGCCATATCCTTTAAAGATTTGACGGGAGCGGACCTGCGGGACGGCGATTCGCCCTTTTTGTGGGGCACGTTAAGGGATATTTTGCCCCAAGAGAGATTAAACGGCCTGTCGGGAAAGGCGGCCCTTTTCGTTCCCCTGGAATACGACGACTGGTTTTTCAGAAAGTATTTGCACGCTCGCTTTCCCGGCTGCAAAGTTTATGATGCACCGGGGGGGAGAGTTTATGTCCTCCCGGGGGAGCCAAAGGAGTTTTTGGAAGTGGGCGTAGTGCCGGACCCGGAGGCAATGAAGCGTCTCACCCGACTGGACGTCCCCCTGGTTTACAGGCCCTCTCCCACCTTCGGCATAGCTTCGGAAAACGTGGCCTCGTCCCTTGACCTGCTTTTTGCCTCCCTTTGGAGGCTAAGGGGTGTCTTGCCCCAGGGAACGGTGGTCTTCGGATATCCCGATACTCCTGCCGTCGTAGAAGTAATGAGACGATATGATGCCCTATTGTTGCAGCCGGAATTCGTCCGTCAAATTGGGGGCAACACCTTAAGTTGGCAATCCTTTCCCAACATACTTCCCCTTCACAGCGTAACTACGCAGGAGGTAATAACAAGAAACCTCTCCCGTCCCGTCTTGGTGGAGCGCTTTGCCAGGGCCGCAAGGGAGCGTTCCGTGAGGGTTTTGTTGCTCAGGCCCTACGATATCGCCTCCGCCCCCTGGATTAACAGTTTCGAGGAAGATTTGCTCTCTCTGAAAGGTTTACTCCAAAGGGACGGCTTTGAGATAAAATTTGGGGAACCTTACGGCAGCTGGCAGCGAAACATGTGGTCTGTGATCGCTTTTTTGGCTGCCAATCTGCTCGTCTTCGCCCTTTTGACGTCTATGGCCGAAGAGCGCTTGAAATCAAAAGGATTTTTTTTGAAAGCAGCCGCCATCATAGCAGCGCTTGCCCTTGGAGCAAATTACGCGAACTTTCTTGCCAGGATAATGGGCGCCATGCTCGCTGCCTTTGGTGCTTCCGTCGCAACCGTAGCGGCTCTCGAGGACAAAAAGCCCTTTTACGGGTTGCTTAAGGGTATGGCGCTTGTCCTTGCCGTAGGCCTTGCCCTTTCGTCATTTTTCGGGACACCTCATTATATGCTTCGCCTGCTGACCTTTTCGGGGGTCAAGGCGACGCTTGCCCTTCCGCCGATTTTTGTTTTGTTTTACGATATGACTAAGCGGCGCTATCCGGAAAGCCCGATAGATGTATTGAAACGACCACCCCTATGGGAGGAGCTTTTGCTGCTTCTTTTTCTTCTTGCCGCAGCTACTGTGCTATTAATAAGAAGCGGAAACGTTTCCTTTGTGCCAAAGTGGGAGGTGGCCTTGAGGGATGCCTTCGAACGTTACCTCGTGGCTCGGCCGAGAAACAAGGAGATATTCGTCGGCTATCCGGCCCTTTGGCTGGCCCTGCTTATTGGTGTCATGAAATCGAAGTATTCCCTTACGAGGTTTGGACATCAGATTCACCTCTTGCTCAGGATGGCTTCTTCCCTTGCTTTTGCCTCGGCCGTAAACAGCTTTTGCCATTTTCACACGAGGATATATTTCATCTGTTGGAGGGTGTTCAACGGCCTTTGGGTGGGGTCCTTTTTCGGGCTTATTGCCATAGGAGTCTTTCTTTTGGCCCTAAGGATCAAGGCCTTCAGGAGGTTATTTTTTGGTGGCGAAGGTATATGACGTAGTACTTAGTGGATACTACGGTTTCGGTAATATGGGCGATGAACTCATTTGCCAAGCATTGATAGAAATGGCCCTTAGGGCGGGAATTGACAAGTCCCGCCTCTGCGTGCTCTCCGCAAATCCTAAGGAGACGTCCGAGAAATTTGGTGTTGCCGCCGTTGACAGGTGGAACCTCTTTGAGGTGTTTCGTGCCTTAAGGCAAAGCAGGAGCCTGCTTCTCGGTGGAGGCGGGCTCTTTCAGGATTCTACGAGCCTTAGGTCCTCTTTTTACTACTGGGGTGTGGTCTTTCTTGCCCGAATGGCCGGAGCTCGTCCCTGGGCTTTTGGTCAGTCCGTAGGGCCCTTCCGTTCTAAATTGGCGGCAAAACTCGCAAGAAACGCCTTAAAGCATTGCAGTCCCAGGTACGTCAGGGACGATAATTCGGCAGCGCTCCTTTCATCCTGGGGGCTTGAGCTTTTTTTGGCGCCCGATGCCGTGTTCGCACTTTCTTTCAAAGAAGCCGTAAAAACCTCGGCCAGGGACGTTTTAGTTTTCAACGTGAGGCCCTTGCCTCAGAGAGAGGGAGGGGTAAAATTGCTGGTGCGGGAAGCGGAGCGATTTGCTAAAATGCAAGGATATAAGCTTAGGGCGGTGTGCATGGCCGAGGAAGATCTGGAGGAGTTGAAGGCTTCAGGCGTTAGCCCCGATTGCGAGGTTTTTTTGCTCAAAAAGGCCGGCGACGTAGAGCCTGCCTTTGAGGGAGCTGCAAAGGCAGTAGGGATGAGATTGCATTTTTGCCTTCTTGCCCTGCTGAAAGGCATTCCCCTGGTCGCTTTTCCCTACGATCCGAAGGTAAGGTCCTTCGCCCTGACCTGGAATATCCCCCTTTGGGGGAGAGGTGAAGGATTTGACTCCCTATTTTTGGAGGCACGGCCGGCCGAAGGGCAAAGGGTTGCCGAGGCGAGAGAAGTGTTGCGGAAAAGTTTCAATTCGGCTTTAAAGATTGCGTTGGGAGATGAGGAGCATTGGAACGTGAACAACAGCTGAAGCTGCGCCGTATAGCCCTGGATATAAGAAAGGACGTATTGCGCATGATATCCATGGCCGACTCGGGCCATTTGGGATCGGCCTTTTCCTGCGTGGACATTTTGGTTTATCTGTATTTTTATCTTATGAATATAAACCCTGATGAGCCCGGATGGCGGGAGAGGGACAGGTTCGTCTTGAGCAAGGGGCAGGCCTGTCCCAGCCTTTATGCCGTATTGGCCAGAAGGGGGTATTTCGAGAGACAGGAGCTTTGGAACTACAGGAGATTGGGATCGTTGCTGCAGGGTCACCCCGCGTACATGACTGCCCTTGGAATTGACGCGCCGTCGGGATCTTTGGGCATGGGGATCGGGATATCCTGCGGAATGGCCCTTGCTTTGAGAAAAACTTCGCCCCAAAGCAGGATTTACTGCCTGGTAGGAGACGGCGAGCTTCAGGAAGGCTCCTGTTGGGAGGCTTTGATGACGGCTTCCCACTGGAAGCTTGATAACCTTTATGTGATCGTTGATCGAAACGGCCTTCAAATGGAAGGAAGGACGGAGGAGATAAAGGCCCTGGAACCTCTGAGGGAGAAGTTCCAGGCCTTCGGATTTTTCTGCAGCGAGACCTGTGGCCATGATTATCCTTCCATCGATAGAGCCTTCGCCGAGGCATCGGACAGCAGGGGAATGCCTAAAGCCATAATTGCCCGCACCAAGTGGGGAAGGGGCGTTACTTTGGCAGAAAGAGGGGATATTCCCGTGAAGGCCAGCCTCACCAGAAACGACGTAACTTTGTTGCTCGACGAGCTCAACAAGGAGTCGGCCTCTTTAAACGAAAAGGAGTGATCATAATGGAGAGAAAAAGCACACGCGAAGCGCTTAAAGATGCCTTGCCTGAGCTTGCCGGGCTCGACGAAGGCGTCGTGGTGATCGATGCCGATGTCGCTTCCTCCACTTACGCCAAGACCTTTGCGGAGGAATTTCCCGACCGATATTACAACGTGGGCATAGCGGAACAAAACATGGTGGAAGTCGCAAGCGGTATGGCTCTGGGGGGAATGAAGCCCTACGCCGTCGCCTTCTCTTCTTTTTTGGCCGGGAGGGCCTATGATCAGATAAGGTGCTGCGTCGCCATGCCCGATTTGAACGTAAAACTCATAGCCACCCATGCCGGCATCACCGTGGGGGAGGACGGCGGGACCCATCAGATGCTCGAGGATTTGGCTTTGATGAGAGTCCTTCCCAACATGACGGTCATGGTACCGGCCGATTACTGGTCGGCTCGCGATTTGATAGTCTCTTCCTTCAAATACGATAAACCTCTCTACATCAGGCTGGGGCGCATGGACGTTCCTCTTTTTTATTCGCCCAAGGAGGAATTTAAGCCGGGCGGGGGAAAGATCGTCAGGGAAGGCAGGGACGTCACCGTCGTCGCCTGTGGTATCATGTTGTTCGAGGCCTTGAAGGCAGCCGAGATACTTGCCCGTCAGGGCATAGAGGCCGAGGTGATAGATTGCTATAGCGTTAAACCCTTGCCGGAAGACCTCATACAGTCCTCGGTAAGAAGGACGGGGTGTTGTGTCGTTGCCGAGGAGCATAATCAGGTAGGAGGCCTTTGCGGCGCTGTAGCGGAAAGCCTCGGAATGAGCTATCCCGTTTCCCTGAGGTTCGTCGCCATAAGGGATCGCTTTGGAGAAAGCGGGACGCCTGCGGAACTTCAGGAGTACTATTCCCTAACCCACAGGGAGATAGTTGGGGCTGTCGCTCAAGTCTGGGCAACCAGAAGGCGGTGATAGAATGGACATAAGGATGGCCGGTGTGACGAAGATCTTTCACCCCGACATAGTAGCTTTGGAGGACGTGTATCTCAATGTAAAAAGGGGCGAATTTGTCTATTTCGTCGGGCACACCGGTTCGGGAAAGACCACGCTTCTGCGCATGTTAAACAGGGAGCTTTCTCCTTCGTCGGGGCAAATTATTGTCGGAAAGCACAACTTGAGGAAGATGAGATTGGGACAGCTTCCCTTTTATAGGAGGCAGGTCGGCGTGGTCTTTCAGGATTTCAAGCTTTTGCCCCATCTCAACGCAGCTGAAAACGTCGCCTTTGTCTTGGAGGCCATAGGCATGCCCGGAAGGCAGGTCGCAGAGAGGGTCAAGGCCATATTGACCAAGCTGGACCTTTGGAAGAGGCGTTTTTTATATCCCGAGCAGATGTCGGGAGGAGAACAGCAGAGACTGGCAATAGCCAGGGCTGTGGTGAACATGCCCTCGCTTTTGATAGCTGACGAGCCCACGGGCAATCTCGATATGGAGACGGCCGAGTCGATAATGGACATCCTTTTTTCGATAAACGCCTCGGGAACGACCGTGCTGATGGCTACGCACAATCAATATGTTGTCGACGCCTTCAGGGCGAGGGTGGTCAGGTTAAGCAGGGGGCGAATTGTAAGCGACGAGCCGAGAGGAGAGGTGGAGCTCTATGGCGACCTTTAAGTATATAATAAGAGACACGATGAGGCTGCTGACGCGCCATTTTGGCGTCGTTCTACTGACGCTTCTTACTGTAGTGGCGGTCTTTTTAGCCGTGGGGATGAGCATCCTGCTTTCCGTAAATGTAGCGTCCCTCGCCTCCCAGATCGAAAGCGACCTCACCGTAGAGGCCTATCTCAAGGATCAGGAAGCGAGGTCGGCGGTCCTTGAAAAACTGAAACACATGCCCGAAATCATAGAGGTGCGCTACATATCTCCCGAAGAGGCCTTGAAGCGCCTGGACGCCAAGATCGGCCAGGGAGAACAGATAATATCTCTTTTAGGCGACAACCCCCTTCCGCCGAGCGTCATCGCAACGGTGGACAGGGCAGAGAACCTGTCCCCCGTTGCGCGAGAGATAGAGGCCTTTCCCGAGGTGGAAGACGTAGTATATGCAGGAGAGGTAGCGGAGCGGCTGGCTTCATTGGCTTATTTTTTAAACAGGTTCGCCATGGCCGTGTTCTTAGTTGCGCTGCTTACGAGCCTCGTTATCATGATGAACACCATCAGGATTGCCCTCTACTCCAGGCGAGAGGAGATAGGAGTCATGCTTTTGGTGGGTGCCACTCCAAGCTACGTATCACTTCCCTTTCTCCTGCAGGGCGTCATATTGGGGGGAGTTGGAGCGTTGATTGCCCTTTTTTTACTACTCAGGGCCTACAGATGGCTAATAGATGTTTTGTCAAGGGTATTGCCCTTTTTTACCATGCTCGATTCGCCCGAGATATCTCTTTGGCTTTTTTGTCTCCTCGTAGGCGGCGGAGTGGCACTTGGGTGGCTGTGCAGTTGGACGGCTGTGTATAAATATGTCCGCAGGGCTTTAAAACCAAGATGAAAAAATTGGGAGGTGAGGGCGGTGAATTTTGAGAGAAAGAAGCTCCCTGTTTGGTTCGTCTTTATTTTCGCCCTTTTTTTGGGCACCCTGGCTTTGACCGGTCCCTCTTTCGCCGATGATCTCGATGCCCGAATAGCTCAGGAACAGCAAAAGCTCGAATACATACAAAAAAAGATCGAACAACACAAAAAGGAAGCAGCTTCCTACGCGAAAAAGGAAAAAAGCCTCCTCGCGGAGCTTGAAGAGATCAATCAAAAGGAGGAGGTCGCCAGGCAGAAGATAAAGGTCTTGGAGCTGAAGGAAAGAAAGCTTAACGAAAGAATAAATGAATTAAGCAAAAAGATCGAGGAAGAAGAGGCGCTTCTGGCCAGGGCGAAAGAGGCTTTGAGCAGTCGTGTGGTTAGCCTTTATAAGTTCGGTTCGGTGAGCCAGTATAAGCTGCTTTTCTCGGCAAGAAACGTGCAGGAAGCCATGAGCATGAGCTATCTTCTTGGAAGGGTCGCCAAGGCCGACAGCGAACTTATAGGCGAAGTCAGGGAAAGGAAACGCTCCCTCGAGGAGTCCAAGGCTGAGCTTCAAAAGCAAAAACAGGACCTTTTGGCCAACAAGAAGGACCTTGAGTCGGAGAGAAAAAAACTGCTTCAGGCGCAAAGCCAACAGAAAAAACTTATTTCGGACATAAGGCAGCAAAAGAGCCTTCACGAGAAGGCCACTGCCGAGCTCGCAGCTTCTCAAAGGGAGCTTCAGGAAAAGATACAATCCCTCATCGCTGAAAAAAGGCGAAGGGCAGCAGCTTCGAGCGGCCGAACTGCACTAGTCGCGCCGAAGGGCAAATTGCTCTGGCCGGTAAGGGGGAGCATAAACGACAGATACGGGACGCGGGTCCATCCTGTTTTCAAGACGAAGACGGTGCATACGGGGATTGACATCGGCGCTGCTCACGGCACGCCCGTGAAGGCCGCGGCGAGGGGAGAAGTCCTCTTTACGGGTTGGCTTAAAGGTTACGGACAGGTTATAATACTTGATCACGGCGGCGATATGACTACCGTTTACGCCCATCTTTCCGCCATAAACGTGAGGGAAGGGCAGGTCGTAAACCAGGGCGACGTCATAGGAAGGGTGGGGAATACCGGCGTAGCCACCGGCCCGCATCTTCACTTCGAGGTTCGCATAAACGCCAATGCAGTTGATCCTCTTAAATATTTGCCATGATGCAAATGAAGGCGAGGGATGGGAGTGAAAAAGTTCATTAGCAAGAAAAAGGGATTCCTATTAGGGCTGCTCCTCCTGATTCTTTTCGGCAGCTTAGGCCTTCTTGTAACTGGGGCTAGGGGTGAGTTTCAGTTCAAGGACATACTTCCCTTTGAGGCCCAATACGTATGGATGATGAAGCAGACCAGGTCGATCCTTGAGACCTATCATGTGAACGACCAGAATAAAAAAAGCGACGAAGAGCTTTTCTACGGCGCCATGAAGGGGATGGTGGCAGCCTGGGGAGATCCCTACAGTAGATTTGTCGATCCCGACGAGTTAAAACAGGAAGAGATAGATATCGAGGGAGAATACGGCGGCCTGGGTATATACATAGGAAGCAAGGACGGCAAAATCCTCGTCATAAGCCCTATAGAGGGCACCCCTGCCCACAAGGTCGGCTTAGAGCCCATGGACGAGATAGTCAAGGTCGATGACGATATCGTATTGGGCTGGAACATAAACGATGTGGTCAAGATGTTGCGCGGAGAGCCGGGCAGTAAAGTCACCATTTGGGTCAGGCGCGAAGGGCACGACGAGCTTTTAAAATTTGAGATGACCAGGGAGCTTATAAAGATAGATTCCGTGAGCCAGAAAAGGTTGACGGGCGACGTTGCCTATATCAGGATTTCCCATTTCACGCAAAAGACACCTGAAGAGATGAAAAGCGCTTTAAAGGTAGCTCTGGATACCCAGGCAAAGGGGCTTGTTTTGGATTTGAGAAACAATCCCGGCGGCTTGCTCGACGCCTGTGTGGCCGTGGCGGATTATTTCCTCGACGGCGGCGAAGTGGTGAGCATACGAGGGAGGGTCGATAGGGCCAACGAGGTCTTTAATGCCAACCCCGGTGTGCTCTTTAAAGGTCCCGTTGCTGTCTTGATAAACGAAGGAAGCGCCAGCGCCTCAGAGATAGTTGCAGGGGCATTTAAAGACAGGGATAGAGCTGTCCTCGTCGGCGAAAAGAGCTTCGGCAAGGGGTCAGTTCAGACCCTTTTCAAACTTCCCGAGGGTTCGGGCCTATTCGTCACAATTGCTAAATACTACACGCCTTCGGGCGTCGTGATCGACGGGGTGGGCATCGAGCCCCACGTTAAGGTAGAAGGAAAGTATACGGGAAAGCTCGAAGACGACGAACAGCTCAAGGAAGCGCTGAAAGAAGTCGAAGCTTTTTTAGTTAAAGCCAAAGAGGCCAAAGGGTAGGAGATGAACTTCTCGAAAAAACACCTTTGGGTGATAATGCTTTTCGTCATGGCGACTGGGCTAGGATTGATCTTTGCGGCCACAAGAAAAGATGTGCCATCGAAAGACCTCCGGGCAGCAATCGTCAGGGAAGAGGTAAGTGACAACTTATCTTCTACTAGCGGTGAAAAAGTCACCCTAGATTCAAATACAGCAGAGGATGGGCGTCTCTCAGAAAGGGAGGAGGAAAAACAGGCCTTGACTGAGGAACCCTCAAAGGCAAAATCTTTGAAGGGCGCCTATCTTGCCATAGTAGTCGATGATTTGGGTTTTTCCTATGCCAGGGCCGAGGAGCTTGCCGGGCTTAAGATTCCCCTGACCTGGGCAATAATACCCTTTCAGAGGAGCAGCAAAGCTACGGCAGAGTTGGCGAGAAATAAGGGCATCCCCTTTCTCGTACACGTCCCTATGGAGGCTTTCGGGGACAATGAAAGCCAAATGCATCTTGTAGCCCTTTCCATGGATGACGAAACGATAAGAAGAAACGTAAGGGAGGCCTTAGAGTCTCTTCCGGGCGCTATCGGCGTGAACAACCACAGGGGCTCTGCGGCGACTTCCGACATGAGGGCGATGAGAGCTCTCATGGAAGAGCTGAGACAGGATAACATGATATTTTTGGATAGCAGGACGGCGGCCTCCTCCGTAGCAGCTATCGAGGCGAGAAAGGCGGGCATTTTTGCCTTGGAAAACGGAGCCTTTATCGATCACCTGGAGGACATTAAGTTCATGTGGTCCCAGCTTGAGCGTGCGGCGGGTCAGGCGCAGAGGCGGGGTTATGCCGTCGCCATATGCCACGCTCGCCCCGTCACATTGACTTTTTTAAATCAACTGGACTCGAATCCCGACATAGGTGTAAAATTAGTGACCGTCGACGAACTCGTTCGTATTTTATCCCAATCTCACGGCAATTGATCGCGTTTTTAATCCCACCAAATTCAAGGGAGGGATGTGTGAAAATGAAGGGCAAGGCAGAAGTAATCCTAGGAATGCAATGGGGCGACGAAGGAAAGGGCAGGGTCGTCGACGCCATAATGTCTAAATGCGATGTGGTAGTTCGTTATCAGGGAGGAGCTAACGCAGGGCATACTGTCATAGTAGAGGGCAAGAAATACATCTTTCACATCCTCCCTTCGGGGATGCTCTATTCCGGAAAGACCTGTGTTGTGGGAAACGGCGTGGTTATAGACCCCGACAGGCTTTTCGAGGAGCTTGACGAGCTTTCCTCTCAAGGCATGGACAGGGCAAGGCTGATCGTCAGCGGTTCGGCTCACGTCGTGATGCCCTATCACAAAATATTGGATCAGCTGGAAGAGAAGAGCCGAAGGGACGAAAAACGCATCGGAACGACGGGGCAGGGCATAGGCCCCTGCTACGTTGACAAGTTCAACAGGACGGGCATCAGGGTTTACGACCTGATGCATCCCGAGACACTTCGCGAAAAGCTGGATTACATCCTCGGCTTGAAAAACCAGATAATCACCAGGATATACGATGAAAAGCCCATATCCTTCGATTCCGTTTTCGAAAGGGCCATGGAGTGGAAGGAGCGCCTCTCCCTTTACGTGGGAGACAGCTCGCTGGTCGTGGCCAATGCCCTGGAGGAGGGAAAAAGGGTGCTTTTCGAGGGCGCTCAGGGCACCATGTTGGACATAGATCACGGAACCTACCCCTACGTGACGAGCTCCAATCCCAGCTGTGGAGGGGTTTTTACGGGTACGGGCGTGGGGCCGAAAGGCGTGGACAGAATTATAGGAGTGGCCAAAGCTTATTGCACCAGGGTCGGCGAGGGGCCCTTCCCGTCGGAGGATTTTGGAGGTAAGGGCAACTTCCTTAGAGAAAAGGGCAAAGAGTTCGGCGCCACGACGGGACGTCCCAGAAGGTGCGGCTGGCTCGACATGGTGGCCTTGAAGTACGCCATCAGGGTCAACGGCGTTACTCATTTGGCACTAACTAAGCTTGACGTTCTGTCTGGTCTTGAGGAGATAAAAGTCTGCGTAGCCTACGAACAGGAGGGCAGACGGTTCGAGGAATATCCCGCCGATACGGAAGTTTTAAATTCAGTAAAGCCTGTTTACAAGGCCTTCAAGGGCTTCAGCGAAGACACTAGCGAGGCTAAAACCATGGAAGATCTTCCACCGGCAGCGCAAGACTACGTTAAATTCATAGAAGAGGAGACGGGCCTTCCCGTCATAATCCTCGGCGTCGGTCCTGACAGAAGGGAAACCATATACAACGAGTAGAATGAAGGTCGCGCAAATATGTCTCAAGGCAAAAGATTGAAAGCAGTGTTCATTATAAGCGACGGCATTCGTGGGCACGTCAACCAAAGCCGCGGCGTCGCTCATTTTCTGTCCCTTATTACAGGGTGCGAGGTGCGGGAACTGGAGGCAAACCCTGCAGGATTTCTTTCAAAAATTAAGGCCAAAAGGGCAACCGATAAAGAGGGTAACGAAAAAGTGCTTGTGCGTTGGCTTAAGCAGACAGGAGGGCTGTCTTTCCTGGAAGCCGTAAAAGAAACCTTGCGCTCCTTAAGCGCGGCGGGCGAAGAGGCGCTTTTTCTTTCCGCAGGAAGCGGAGTTGCGCCCCTTTGTCTTTCTTTGGGACGGCTTTTTAAGGGTGGGTGCGCTACCATAATGACTCCCGCCCTGCTGGGGACGAGGCCCTTTGATTTTGCCGTCGTCCCGGAACACGACTTCCCGAAGCCTTCTAAAAACGTCCTGGTCACCCTAGGAGCCCCAAACTTCGTCACCGAAGAAAAGATAAGACAGGAAGCCGAAAGGCTAAAAGAGCTTTTTCCTCCCCGCTTTGAAAAAAGGATCGGGCTTCTTTTGGGGGGAGACGACGGAAACTACCGCATCACGCCCCGCTGGATCGAAGGAGTCGTAAAGCCTGTATTCGAGCATGCCGATAAAAACGGAGCCGACCTTTACGTTACGACCTCCAGGCGTACCTCCGAAGAAAGCGAAAAGGCCCTGGAAGGCCTGGCGCAAAAACACCCCTGTGTCAGGTATCTCTGCCTGGCCTCCCATGATCCCTACAACCCCCTTTACGGCATCTTCGGCCTTGCCACCCACCTTTTGGCCACCGAGGACTCCGTATCCATGGTATCCGAGGCAGCGACTGCTGGCTTTAGGGTGGGCGTCCTTTTAGCTGAACGAAAAAAAAGCGTAAAAAGACTTGCCGAAGGCCTTAGCAAACATCTTGTCCACTGGAAAATTCTGTCGGAGGGGTGTCTTTTTGGCGTGCCGAAATTCGTCTTGGCCATAGAGAGGTTTTGCGAGCGAGGTCTCGCCTGCTTTATAAAAGACTTCGCCGACTTCGAAAGTTTCGTCGAAGGAAGTTTTTCGGGCAAACATGGCGTGCAGTTTTGCGAGGCTAAAAGGGCGGCAGAATGGATTGCCTCATCCTGGCAAGAAGGGGAGTCGGCAAAGTGAAAAGAGAGTCGCTTAAGGTAATTCAGATGCTTCCGGAATTTCACGAAGGCGGCGTGGAACGCCACGTGTTGTGGCTTTCGGATGCGCTGGCAAAGCAGGGCCATGAGGTCATGGTCGTAAGCAAGGGGGGAAAGCTCGAAAAGTTCCTTGACGAGGGAGTAAAGGTCTGGCACCTTCCCCTTCACGCCAAAAATCCCCTTACCGCCCTTTGGTGTGCTTTGCTCCTTGCCCGAAGGGCAAGAAAGGAAGGCTGGCAGATAATTCACGCCCACTCGCGCGTTCCCTTTTGGATCGCCTGGTGGGCAAGCTCTTTTAGCGGCGTTCCCTGGGTCGCGACCTTGCATGCTACCTTCAGGCACTCCCGCGCCCTGGCCCCATTAAAAAAAGCCTGTGCCTGCATAGCGGTAAGCCAAACCGTTAAAGACCACCTTGCGCCCTACCTGTCGGACAAAGCTTTTGTGATATATAACGGGCTTTTGTCGACCGACGTCAGGTGGCAGGGCAGCCTAGGAGACGACCCCTTTAAATTTACTTTCGTCGGACGCCTGAGTCCCAAAAAGGGGCTGCAGGTAGCTTTAAGAGCTCTAGCTGACGTGGAGGGCAGATGGCTTTTAGACGTGGTAGGAGACGGTCCTATGCGGGCAGAGCTTGAGGATTTCGTCGAAAAACTCAGGCTTTCCCAAAGGGTAAAGTTTTGGGGCTTCAGGGAGGACGCCGACGAGTGGATCGCCCGCTGTTCCTGCCTTCTGTTTCCCTCCTTCGAGGAGGGGATGAGCATGACGCTGATTCGGGCGATAGATATGGGGGTTCCCATCCTTGCCTCGGACATTCCCTCCGTCAGGGAGCTGTGCCTCAACCCAGAGGCTCTGCTTAAGCCAAAAGACAAAGCTTCCTGGAAAAAGGGTATTGAAGATATTCTTCGCGAAAGAAAGGCCTTGCAGCTTTTCGACCGCGATAAAATAGGTACCATCGACGATATGGCAAAAAGTGTCGTTAGTGTATACCAATTATGTATCAACGAAACCGGAAAGGGGAAACGACAGAATGCTGACCGCAGTTAAGAGCTGGCCTACGTCCGTATCGGGCAAGGAGTTTGAAGCTGTCCTTTACAGGGCAAGGCCCGACGATTATCCCAAAAAGCTTTACGAACCTTGGTATAAAGACCCCCTCTACAGGCATCTTGACGTAAAAAGCATTTTGGTCTACGTCGGAGGCGCAGGCATGGGGGATATCGTCATGATAAATCCCTTATTCAACGCCTTGAAAAAGGTGTGGCCTGAAAGCCATATCACATGGATAGGGGAATACAAGAACCCCGTAAGGTGTCTCATGGAGGAAAGCGGCCTTATCGACGATATCTTTTGTACGCACGTAAGAAAACACAGGCCTTCTGCCATTCCCGAGTACACCAAGTGGTGGCGCGAGGGAAGGCGAATGGGCGAGGTGGATTTATTTATAGACACCCAACGTCAGTTCGTACCGTCTTTGCTTTTTTCTTTGTGCTTTAAATATAGACACCGCATAGGTTACTCTAGCAAATGTCTCTTCAGCGACTGGAAGTTCGATGAGCCAGACAGGCACAAGGTGCATGACAGCTTTCAAACTTTGATCCTGGCAAGAAGGCTTGGCATCACACCCCCCGATCCGCTGCACCGCATTGTCATACCCGAAAACTTCGAGCAAATTGCCGGTGATCTGTGGGAAAAGTACGGCTTTGGCGAGGCCGTTGCCATGTTTCCCTACAGCGCGTGGCCCGTAAAGGATTGGGACGGCGAATATTTCCTTTCCCTGGGCCGCATGTTGCTTAAAGAGGGCTTCAGGGTGCTTTTGTTCGGCGGCCCCGTGGATTTCGAAAAATTAAGAAACTTGGCCGATCTCATGGGCAAAGGAGCTTATGTCCCTTACCTTCTAACGGATCTTTCGATAGACCAGGAAATGTATCTTTCCATGGCTTTGCTTAAAAGGGCAGCTTTAACCCTATCGGTGGATTCGGGCGGGGCCCATTTGTCCGCCGCCTTGGGCACGAAGACATTGGTGATCAGCTTGCTATCGCGTGTCGATAAGTTTATGCCTGTAGGGAGGCAGGTTTGGAGCATTTATCCCGGGATCGAGTGTTCGCCCTGCCCCGACAGAAACATGAGAGCCTGCGGGGGGAAGCGTTGGTGCGCAAAGGGAATTACGCCACAGATTTTATATGAGGCTGTAGCAATGTTGCTTGCAGGCAAAGAGGTGAAGCAATGAAAAAGATCCTTCAAGCCATTGATGCGGGAGGCTGGGGTGGTGCTGAAAAGGTAGTTGTGATGATATCAAACGGGCTTGCTGACATAGGTCACGACGTGGAAGTCTGGGTCAGAAGGGGGTCCCTCTTGGTAGAGCATTTGTCTTCCGAGGTCAAAGTCAAGGTTGTGCCCTTTATCAACGACTACGAGCCCTTTACACCCCTTCTTTTTGCAAGGGCTCTTAAGACCTTTGATGTAGTCCACGTGCACCTGGGCCGTGCAGCGCTGTTAAGCGGCTATGCGGCGAAGTTTCTGCCAAAAGAGCTTAGAAGAAAGCTTTTTTGTCACATGCACCTCTACCACAAGCCCAAGCACTACAAGGGGCATAAGCAGATTATATGCGTGTCTAAAGCTGTGGAAGATTATGTTAAAAAAGCTATGCCCTGGGCGAAGCGGACCTGGGTGGTCTATAACGGCATAGATATGAGCGGTGCTCCTTTGGCCGAGCCTCTAATTTCCAAAAAATGGGGCGTCTTTAGGATAGGGCTTCTTGCCTCCTTTAAGGCCGAGAAGGGACATGCAGACCTCGTGAAAGCCGTTGCCGCGTTTAGCAGGCGTTTGCCCGTCGAGCTTTTGCTTGGAGGAGAGGGTCCCCTGCTTTCTGAGGTAAAAAAATTGGCTTCGGATTTGGGCGTGGAAGATAAAGTAAATTTCCTTGGAGCCGTTCCTCCCGAAAAAGCCTTTTCCTTCTGGAAGTCCTTGGACGTCGCCTGCGTTCCGTCTTACGCCGAAGGTTTCCCCCTGACTTTGATCGAAGCCATGTCCTGCGGTCTGCCGGTAGTGGGCTACGCCGAGCCGGGCATCGTAGAGGCAATGGGAGACGAAGGGCTCCTCCTTCCCGTGGGAGACGTTGAAGCTTTGGCTGCGGCGCTTGAGAGGGTAATCGTAGATGAAAGCCTGAGAAAACAGCTTTCGTCTTTGAGCCTTAAAAGAAGCGGGCTTTTTTCGGCAAAAAGCATGGCCGAAAACCTGCTGAAGGTGTATGAGTCGATCGAGTTTTAGCTTGGGAGGTTATATTGTTTGGCCGGATACAATCCCCCTTTAGGGACGAAGGACGAAAAGATCCTTTTTATACGCTACAGCGCCTTAGGCGACGTGGTAAGGGCTATTCCGATGGCGGCGGCTATAAAGGAAGCCTTGCCCAAGGTGAGCCTAACATGGCTTTTGGTACACCCCTACGAGGAGCTTATCGAAGGTCAGCCCTACGTCGACGACGTCTTAGTATGGGACAGAAAACAGGGGTTTAAGGGCTTTGTCCGCCTCATCTTAAATATCCGAAGAGGTGGCTTTACGCATATGGTTTCCATGCAGGGCACGGACAGGTCGGCCGTGATGGCCCTTTTTTCAGGGATAAAAAACCGTGCAGGAAGGCACAACTGGGCCTCTTTCGTTTACAATATGCCCAGCGAAGATATGGCCCAAATTCTAGGCCGTCCCGTAAAGGTGGAAAAGGGGCGCGTTTATTATCAGGTTTCAAATGAGCTTCACCGTTTTGCCGATGAGCTTTTAAGCGCCACCTCAAGGCCGCGCGTCGCCTGCGTTATAGGGGCAAGTAAGATCGTAAAAAGGTGGCCCGCTCGCTGTTGGGCAGAGCTTGCGTCCATGGTCGCTTCATCGGGCGGAAGCGCCGTCTTGCTGGGCCACGGCGAGCAGGAATGCGACATGGCAAAAGAAATAACCTCGTTGCTTCCCAAGGAATTTCAGGAAAAAGCAGTTGACCTGACAGGAAAGCTTAAGCTTGACGAAATGGCTGCCGTGATAGGAGCCTGCGACGTCGTCATAGGGGGAGATACGGGGCCGATGCATTTGGCTTTGGCCTTGCATAAGCCTGTCGTGGGGCTTTTCGGCCCGACGTTGCCAAATCAGGTAGGTTTAGAGGGAATAGACGTAAAGCTTATCTCAGGCTGCAAATGCGCAGGATGCAAAAACTGGGACTGTGGCAGAGATTGTCTTTCTTCGATAAAGCCAAAGGATGTCTTTAAAGCTTTAGCCAAGCTGAAATTTCATGAATTTATCAGATAAATCCAAGGAGAAGGGTAAAATGCGCGTACTTCATTACGTCGACGAAAACAGGCTGTCCTGGGCGCAGGCCTGGATACAGCTGCTTGAAGCCTTAAGACAAAAGGATATAGAAAACTTCGTCCTGTGCCGCCCCGGAGGCAGCTTGCAGGACATGCTCGCAAAGGTAGGTTTTACCGCCTTTGCCTGCAAGCCCCTCTTGCCCTGGGCGCCCCCATTTTGTGTCAGCGTAAAAGACGCAATTAAAAGAGCTAAGCCTGACGTCATCCACACGCGCCTCTCCCAGGCCGCCCTGATAGGCGGATATTGGGGAAAAAAACTTGACATACCTGTGCTTTGCACCGTAGATAAATACCCCAAGGCCAAATACTACAGGTACGCCACGCACCTGGCTGCCTGCTCAAGCGACGTGGCAGGCCATATGATCTCCCTGGGCTTTGACGAAGAAAGGGTAACGGTGGTCTCAAATCCCATAGATGTCTCCCGCTACGAAAGGCCAAAAGGTTACGTGCCAAAGATGCGAAAAAACTCGGGCACCCCTGAAGAAGCTTTCGTCATCTTGGCCGCGGGCAGGTTCGTCGACTGGAAGGGCTTTGACGTGTTGATCAAAGCCTGCGCTGACCTTGCCAAATTTTTCGATTTTCGCCTCTGGCTTGCTGGCGACGGGCCCGAGCGTAAAGACCTACAAAACCTGGCCTCAAAGCTTGCCGTAAAAGACATCACCACCTTTTGGGGATTTCTTGAAGACATAAGGCCCTTGATGTGGGAAGCCGACCTTTTCGTGCTTCCTTCCAAGACACCTGAGCCTTTTGGCATAGTGGCCTTGGAAGCTGCGGCCAGCGGCCTGCCCCTTGTTGCTACGAAGGCAGGAGGGGTGCTTGACTTCGCCGATGAAACCTGCGGCTGGCTCGTCAAGCCAAACGACCCAAGCGAGTTGGCCGTCGCCATAAAGGATGCCATGAGCTTTGAAGAAACAAGAAAGGTAAAGGGAGCCTCGGCTGCCAAAAAAGCTTTAAAATTTGACGTCAGTGAAATCGCAGGGCAATATGCGGCTTTGTACCGCAAATTAGGACTTTAGACCTATTGTTTTATCTTGCGCCAACAGCTAGCATATATAGCGTAGCAAAGGCTAGAGGTTAGCCTGAGTCAAGATGGGGATTTCCTAATGGCCTGGTTTTGGCCGCGTTCCCCGAAGCACCTTGACAACATAACCTTGGGTTTGCTTCTAACACCTGCGTCGATCCCCGAAGGCACGGAAAGGAGGTGCGAAGACCCCCGGCCAAAAAGGGAGAGCGGGTGAGGAAGGCGGAAAAAGGGCAGGACGAAAGACCTCTTTCGTGGGGAAAGAGAAGGAAACGAGGAAACTTCTTTAAAAGACCCCCGAAAGCACAAAGTCCTTGCCGATCCGCAAAATATATATTAACCAAGGGGGTTAAACGAACATGAAGAAGTTATTAGCTTTAGTAGCTGTATTTGCCCTTGTGGCATTTGCGGCTCCCGCATTTGCGGCCAATCCCTTCGTCGACGTTCCCATGAACCACTGGGCTTACGACGCCATATCTCAGCTGGCCGCAAAGGGGGTAATTCAGGGTTATCCCGATGGCACCTACAGGGGCAATCAACCCATGACGAGGTATGAGATGTCCATGCTCGTGGCAAGGGCTCTTGCTACTGTCGATATGGATAAGGCCAGCAAAGAAGACGTCGAGATGCTCAAAAAACTCGTCGTAGAGTTCAAGGACGAGCTCGATGCCCTAGGCGTAAGAGTAGATGCCCTTGACGAGCGCGTAGCTGTCCTCGAAGAGAACCTTGGCGGTTGGAGGTTCTGGGGCGAACTGCGCTTCGACGCCCGCTGGGCCGATGAAGGCGACGGAGCATACGCCAACAGCGACAGCCCAAGCGGGTACAGGCATAACGGCGAAACAGAATTCGATCTGAACAGGTTCCGTCTCTGGATGAGCCGTCAGATCGACGACAAGACGACCTTTACCGCGCGTCTTGGCCGCGCCGGAACCACCGGCGTGAACTGGGATCGTTACTTCGCAACGATTCAGATGCCCTGGGATTCCTCGTTGATGCTCGGTAGGTGGCTCTACGACTGGGAAGGCGAAGCAGGCCTGTATAACGACGAAGATGCGTGGTTTACAGACCAAGTGTTAACCGGCTTCTACTGGAGGAAGAACCTGGCAAAGGGTGATATAACCCTGTTTGTCGCTCACAACGAGGACAATAGTGATGTAGATGATTACAGAGATCTTGGCGACATGTACAACTACGGTGCCCGTTTCAACTTCCAGCTCAACGACAAATTCCGCATCGCCTTAAGCGGTCTGTACTACGACTACGATAACGACGGCACTGCATCAACTGAAATACGTGATACTGGTGTGTCTGTCCCATTATTTGACTACGGCACCTACTGGGTGGACTTCGGCATTACCTTCACGCCAGGCTTTGAGTTCAAGGGCGCTTACTACATGCAGGATCACGATGGGCCCAATATTGCTGGCCTTCCATTCGACGATTCGCCTAACGCCTACAAGGCAATCATCGACGTATCTCAGGATACCTTGAAGTTCACGAGCCTGTGGATTGAATACGCTAAGTTCGATCCTAACTTCCAAACTGCCCTTGCTCCGTGGGATGCCTATGGTGCAGAGCTTACTCCTAACTTGACGATACCTGCTGTATCTAACGTGTGGGAGACGGAAGTTTTCTTCGTGAGGCTGGAGCAAAGGTGGAGCGACAAGTGGGCAACGTATCAGCGCTACGGCCAATTTGACCATAGCCTTGAAGGCTTTGCCAGGAATGCCGCCAGGGAAGTCGGGTTGACCGACAGCTTTGATATTACCAACTGGACCTTTGGCGTTCAGTACTGGTACACCCCGACCGTCATGTTCGAACTTGCTTACGACGATGTTGATTACGACAGAGGATGGACTGAACTTGACGGGGACCTTAAAGACGACAGCTTGATCCGTTTCCGCACTCACATATTCTTCTAAGCTTAGACTCAGTAATAAGGCCTAAAAAAGACCGGGCAGTTTGCCCGGTCTTTTTTTTTATCACGACGTGAGCTATAATTTTTCACGTGTCCTTGCTTTTAAAGAAAATTTGAGCTTTGCGGAGGTATTGAAATGAATAAAAGAATTCGTTTTTTTGGAAGTATATTGTTGGCATTTTCAGTGCTCTTTCTTTGCGGGATCCCTTCCTTTGCCGCTGATTTCGACTCAATCCTTCAAAAGTGGAGCAGGACCTATACGACTAAAGGCGACATGGGAGACGAACTTACCATAGTCGCTACCTACTATTCGGCCGAGTACATCGAAGCTTTGGTCCAGCGTGAAGCGGAAAAAAACCTCTGGACCGAAAGCGAGGTGGAAAACTACAAATACGAGCTGCTAAAGGCCCTGCAGCTTGAGGAGTACATCCCCGTAATGCTTTCCTTCGACATGAAGGGCGCACCTTTGAGGATGGCACCCTTCGATAATAAAGCAATTTTGTGGGTGGGAGGCCAGAAATTGTCGCCTGCCGACTACGACAAGAGATTTAATTTTAAGCTCTCGGGCAAGCGCGAGGGGCTTGTATATTTTCCACGCTACGACGAAAGCGGCAAATCCTATCTTGAAGGAGTTTCCACCCTGAGGCTTACGATAGATGGCAACATAGGCCCCATAACCATGGGCAAACAAATAGATTTTTACTGGGACGTCTCCAAGGACGATCCTTCAAAGCTTTACGAGGGACGGGCCGCTTCGCGCCTGGAGCTCGAGAGGCTGATCAAGCGATTAAACCAGCTGAAGGAGCAAAAAAGCAAGCTCGAGGAGCAGATAGCGGCCATAGAAAAGGAAATCGAGATGGTCGAAGGGCGAATCGAAGAGCTTGAAAAGGAGTAGAAGGCATGGAGCTTAAACGCATAGGAATTCTCACCAGCGGCGGCGACGCTCCGGGCATGAACGCCGCCATAAGGGCGGCGACGAGGTGCGCTATTTACAAGGGACTTGAGGTCATAGGCATCAGGCGAGGTTTTGAGGGCTTGCTTGAAGGCGACGTCGTTCCCCTTACCAGCCGCTCCGTCGGGGGCATCATTCACAGGGGAGGCACCATCCTACGCACCGCCCGAAGCGAGCGCTTTAAAAAGCCCGAAGGACAAGTTGAGGCCTTAGACCGCTTAAAAAAGCTAGACCTTCAGGGACTTATCCTGATAGGCGGGGAAGGCACCTTTAAGGGTGCCTGGGCCCTTTATAAAAAAGGATTTCCCGTCGTGGGAATCCCGGGGACCATAGACAACGACGTAGCCGGCACCGACGTGACAATTGGCTTTGATACGGCAGTAAACACCGCTTTAGAGGCCGTCAGAAAGCTCAGAGACACGGCCTCAAGCCACGACAGGCTTTTTATAGTTGAGGTCATGGGCAGAAATTCCGGGTTCCTGGCTTCCATGGTGGCTCTTGCCTCTGGCGCCGAATACGTCCTCGTACCGGAGATACCCTCCGACATAGAAAAACTTTGCGATAAACTTTACAACGCCAGGCGCCAGGGCAAGACCCATTCTTTGATCGTCGTTGCCGAAGGCGTCATGAGCGCCCAGGATTTGGCTTTGAGGCTCAAGGATACGGCAGGCTACGAAGCGCGAGTAACCGTCTTGGGCCACATCCAGCGCGGCGGAAGCCCCACGGCCTTCGACACCGTTTTGGCCTCGCGCATGGGAGCCTGCGCCGTAGAGGCCCTCGTGGAAGGCAAAAGCGGCGTCATGACGGCTGTGCAAAAAGACGAGATGGCGACGCCTCCTCTGTCGGTGGCCTGGGAGGAAAAAAAGCCCTTAAGCGCCGACCTTCTTTCCCTTATGGACATGCTTTCGATATGATGGACAGAAGGCTTGTTTTCGACATGTTTGACTCGAAATTCGATTTGAAAAGACACCCGACCCTCGGCGAAGAAGTCCTAAAAGAAGTAATGTCGTTGGTTTCTTCGGGCTTTACGGGAAGGGAGCTTTCCCGTTTTTCGAAGACAGGGGATTTTCTCAAAGCTTTGAAGTTGTTGCTTTCTTCGGAAAGGCCTTTGATAATCACGGGTTTTTTCGTCGCAGAGGCAGGGGCTCCCGAGACGGACGGTCCTATGGGGGCGGCCGTTTTGGGCAGGGCCCTGAAAACGCTTGAAAAAAGGGTCCTGATAGCTACGGACTGGCGCTGTCGGGGCGTTGTGGAAGCCGCCTCTTTTGCCCTGAAAGGTCCCAAGGTCTTTATCGCTTCAAAACCAAAGCATATCTTAAAGTTTAACCCCGACCTTTTGATCTTTATCGAAAGGCCCGGCAGGGCAAGAGACGGCCGCTACTACAATATGAGGGGCATCGACATAACAGACGTGACCGATCCCTTGGACGATGCCCTCTCCTTGGCGGAGGATTTTTCCCTCAAAGTGAGGTCTTTAGGTATAGGCGACGGGGGAAATGAGGCGGGAATGGGAAATTTCCTTCAAAAGCTCGCCCTTTCGGCGCCGGAATTTGGTAGGTGTTTGTCCGTAGTTAAAAGCGATGGGGCGATAGCCTGCGACGTCTCGAACTGGGGGTGTTACGGGCTGGTCGCTTTGCTTTCCTGCCTTTTGAAAGAAGACTTGCTTCACGACGAGGGAGAGGAGCTTCACATGATGCTTGCCATGTTAGACGCAGAAGCTCGAGACGGAAAGACCCTTAAGCGAAGCCCCTTCGTCGACGGCCTGCCCTTGTCTTTATCCCAGGAGGTGGTTTCCCGTCTCAGGGAGTTGATCCAAAAATATATCAAAGAAGGTCGAAGAGGAGGCAGGCCGGAATGAGATCTTTTTGTGGAGGCCCCCTTTGGCCCTTTGCTCCCAGGTGTGGGAGGTGGATCACCTTAATACTTGGTTTTTTGGCAATAGTTTTTGTCGTCCTTTGGGCAATTTTCTTTTACAGGTTCGTTTTAGGAGGAGAATATGAGATGTATCACATGTGGGGGGCGGCGCCTTTTATGTCTTTCCCGGGTATGATTGTGATGGCTTTGGTGCTGGTGTTGGTGGGTTTGGGGCTTTGGTGGCTCATGTCGTCGCTTTTTTGGAACAAGTACTTTCCCACGCAAAGTCCCCCGAGCCCGCCAATAAGAGACGAAGGAAACGAAAAAACGCCCTTCGGCTACGACGATAGGGCTCCTTTGGCCGATAAAGAGGAGCTCGAAAGGCGCTTGGATGTTTTGGAAAGGGCTTTGCTCGACGGTCGCATCTCGGAAGATACCTATCGCGAGCTCAAAAGAAAGTACGAAGAAAGGCTAAAAGGTTTCTAGCCGCCGGCTACGGGCGGGAAGACGTCTATGACGCTGCCTTTCCCGAGCGGGGTGTCGAAGCCCTGCAGGTGGGCTATGTGGGTTCCGTTTACGAGGACCATCGCTCCCTGCACGAGACCGTCGCCTTTAAGCACCAGCCTTTCGAAGTCCCTGCCGTAGGTTTTTGCAAGGTCTTTGAGAAGTTCGCCCACGGTCTCGTATCCTTCGACCTTTTTTTCCTTGCTTCCCGTAACATCGCGAAGGGTGGCGTAAAATTTGACTATCATCTTCAATCCTCCAGTCGGTGAAAGGCTTCGACTTCGATGTCTTTCGAAAGGCAAAGCTTTTTTATCTCATCTTCGGCCTGGCAGGGATATCTGCAGGCAAGTCCGCAGCTTGCCGAGAGTTTCCTCGGGACGGGAACAATTCGCACGTCGTAGCCTGCATTTTTGCACTCCCTTTCGAACATCAGGGCCATATGGGTCACGTAGAAGGTAGCTATGCAGGACAAAGTCTTCACCTCTTGACTTTAGATATCTTATCATAGGTAATTATACCTGGACTTAACTTGGCAGTCGAAGTACAATTTCTTTATTGCAAAATTGCAAAATCGACGGAGAAGTCGAGACTGTTGTTATGGGCTTATTTTTATGCGTTCATATTTAGGAGGGTGGTTTGTAGTGGTTCGCAAATATTTGTCTGTGATCATGTTGGCATTAGTGTGTGTCGTCGCAGTGACGGGCGCGGCCGTGGCGGCTGAGAAGATCGCTATTATCGATCCCCAGAAGGTGCTGTTCAATCATCCGAAATTTCAGGATACGCAAAAGCAGATCCAAGCCATGATGGACAAGAAACAGCAGGAGACGAAGATGGCCATGGAAACCGTCAAGGCCGAGGAAGAGCAGAGAAGGATCTTCATGCAGAAAAGGCAGGAGGCCGCCATCGAGGAACAGAAGATGATGGAGGGCTTGTTCAAGGATATAGACATGGCCATCCGCGTAGTGGCCCAGGCGAAGGGCTTTACATTAGTGCTGGATAAAAACCAGGTCTTCTTCGGAGGCGTCGACATCACTAACGACGTGATTCTGGAGCTTAACAAGAAAAAGTAGCTTTTTCGATCGGTGCAATCAAGCAAGGTCAATTAGGCTAAAGGGGAAGCGAAAACGCACTGAGGGTTTTCGCTTCCCCTTTTAGTTTAAGGGTTTTATAAAGCGCGATTCTGGTCTAAAATAAGACGCAAGAATAAGGCATGAGAGCGAAAAAGGATGATGAGATGAAAAAGGACCTTTTGTTGACGGATAGATGGGTGGTCGTCGATCTCGACGGCACGATAATCAGAAACGACAAAGTCCCAACCAAGGTGGCAAGGGCAGCAAAAGTTCTTCAAGATGCAGGGTGGAGCCTGATCGTTGCCACAGGTAGGATACTGGCCGGAGCGCTTCCTCATATAAAGGCCCTGAAGACGGCCTGTCCTGCCATCGTTTACGACGGTGCGCGGGTCATGGACCCAAAGACGGGGAAAGTCTACTTCGAAAAAAAGATACCAAGACAGATCGCCGCAGAGGTGATCGGCCTGGGGTTTGATTTGCCCTTGGAAATTCAGGTCTACGGCGACGAGTCGGTGATTTGTCGGCCCAGCGACCTTTTGACCATAACCTATTTCAAATCCCTCGACGTGGAGTTGAAGCCCTTTCTCGTCTCCTCGCGCCTGGATGAAGAGGTCTTCAGGGTGATATTTTTCGGCAAGCCCCTTCTGGCTTCAAAGCTGAAGTCCCTGCTGGAAGAGAGGCTAAAGGGAGCGGTGAACCTCACCCTGGCCGGAGACGACTTTTTAGACGTCCTTCCCGCAGGGGTCTCCAAGGGGGTGGCCCTGGAAGCTTTAAAGGAAATATCGGGCAAAAGAGATGCTTTCATCGTGGGCGTGGGGGATCACATGAACGACCTTGAGATGCTTCGGATGTCGGACTTTAGGGCGGCGCCGGCGGACGCCCTTTCGGAAATTCGCGAGATGGCCGACGTGATAATACCCCCTTCGTCGAAATGCGGCTTTTGCGAGCTCTGCGAACTGCTTTCGAGCGACGGTTTCGAAGAAAATTTAAGCAGGAGGTGCAATGCAAATGTCTGAACCGGTCAAATGGGAAGTAGTCGATATGGAAATGCCCGATGATTGTAACATAATAGTTGGTCACAGTCATTTCATAAAGACCGTCGAAGACCTTTACGAGGCTTTGGCGACGGCTTCTCCAACTCTTGAGTTTGGGATAGCCTTTTGCGAGGCCTCGGGGCCCTGCTTGATCAGGTGGGACGGCAACGCCAAGGATCTCACCGATGCTGCGATAAGGAACGCCCAAAAGATATCGGCGGGCCACACCTTTGTAATACTCCTTCGCAAGGGATATCCAATCAACGTGTTAAACAGGATCAAGGACGTCCAGGAGGTCTGCCGAATATACGCAGCGACGGCAAATCCCCTTCAACTGTTGGTGTTTGAGACCGACATGGGGCGTGGCGTGGCGGGCGTCGTAGACGGCTACCCCTCCAAGGGCGTGGAAGAGGAATCCCACATCGCAGAAAGAAAGGCCCTCTTGAGGGATATAATTGGCTACAAAAGATAATGTCCCATGTAGACGGAGGAGCGAAAAAAGCAGCAAGCTCCCCTTTTATACCAATTTTGTTTTCTTGGAAGGCGTGAAATTCATCTTAGGTTTCTTGGCCTTTTTTCTGGCTGTATTGTTGGTTTTACCCTCCGAGGCCTGGGGTTACGATCCTTTATACGATCCTTTAAAGGAAGGGTGGGCCCTTCCCGTGGTCGTCATACCGCCCGAAAAGGGATGGGACAGCCCGGAGGGTCGGTCTGTTAAAAGCGGACTTACAGCCTATGAGGCAGAAGTTTCCCGCGCCAGATGGGGCATTGGAGGTTACGACATTGTTTTTGTGGAAGAAGGCAGGGAGGGCGCTATTGCCTTTCTCAGTTTCGTCGAAGGCAGGGAAGGCATGAAGCAGGTTGAAGCCCTTGGGAGGACGGGGCCTGTTGTGTTGTCGGCCTTCGGTGAAGACCTTGCCCTTCAACAAAAAGATGGCGAGGTGTTGCCCTATGCCTTCGCCCTGGACCTTCCAAGGGGATGTAAAGGTGCAGCCTTAGGAAGGCACGTAAGGTTTGGCCATGCAGGCAAGTCCTTTGCCTTCATGGCCGATCCACTCGACCGATATATGAGGCCGATGATAAAAGGCTTTATGGACGAGACGAAAAGCTTAAAGGTGTCGGCCTTTTGGCTTCAAAGCGGCATTTCAATGGAAAGTGCCTTTGCCGAGATGAAAAAGCTTAAAGTCGACGGAGTGGTGAGCTTCCTTGGCGCTTCAGGTACTCAATATCTTTGGGCTATGTGCAAAAAAGAAAATCTTGATTTCTTCTCAGGCCTGTCTCTTTGGGCCATTTCTCCCCTTCTCGAGGGAACGGTGGCAGTCGACCAGGGGTGGCCTTTGAAGGAAGATCCCGCCGTAAGAAGTTTTGCGACGAAGGTCTTTGACCTCACAAGAAAGTCCGTTGAGCGTCCCGAGTGGGCCCTGCGCGCCTATGCAGCGGCTTCGTGGATTGGAAATGCATTGAAATACTCCCTAGAAAGAGAAGATCAACCGGGGTCGAAGGATGGGATGAGGCGAGGAATGGAAAGGGCGTCGCCCTTCGCCCTGGGCTCGCAGGTGCTTCTTCCCGATGCGGCGACCCACAGGCCCAGGGAGCGAAAGGTGGCCATCCTGAAACTTCAAGAGGGGAAATTTGTCCTTGACGAGGAGCTTATTATCCCTTCACGCCTCGAGCTTGAGCCGGTCTTTTAGGCCTTTTTTCGGGCAACGATGCAGCGTCATATGTCCTTTTTCCCGTGACGCGACTCCAACTCCTGCCAAATCTCCTCAAGGGAAACGCCGGAAGAGATCAGTCCCACGAAAAGGTGATAGAGGAGGTCCGATGCCTCGTATATGATTTGTTCCCTATCGTTTTGTGTCAAAGCGATGGCAACTTCTACTCCCTCCTCCCCGATCTTTTGAGCTATTCTGGGGCGGCCCTGGGCGATCAGCCTGGCTGTGTAGCTTTCCTCAAGGTTGGCGTCTTTTCGCTTGAGAAGGTACCTCCACAGCCGGCTGGGGAAGGTCACGTCTCCTTTCAGCCCTTTTAAGAGTATGTTGAAAAAGCAGCTTCTTTGGCCCGTATGGCAGGCAGGGCCGGCAGGATCTACCATGACAAGCAGCGCATCTCCGTCGCAGTCGAGCCTGGCTTCCCGCACCTTCATTATGTTTCCGCTACTTTCCCCTTTGTGCCACAATTTGCCCCTCGAGCGGCTGAAAAGGTAAAGCTCTCTTTTCTTGAGCGTAAGCTCCAAAGCTTTTTCATCGGCGTAGGCGAGCATAAGGACTTCTCCTGTTGTGCTGTCCTGCACTATGACGGGGATGAGGCCTCTTTCGTCGAAATTAACGGTTGTCCCTTCCTTCATGGTCTTACCACGTCCTTCTTATGGGAAAGCCGGCTTCCGCCAGCGCGTCTTTTGCCTCTGCGATGTTGTAGATACCAAAGTGAAAGACCGACGCCGCCAGCACCGCATCGGCTCCTGCCTTCAGGGCTTCGACGAAATGTTGCAGCTTTCCGGCGCCTCCAGAGGCGATGATGGGAACGCTTACGGCATTTCTTGCAGCTTCTATGAGTTTGAGGTCATAACCTGAGTCGGTGCCGTCCCTGTCGATAGAGGTAAGCAGCACCTCTCCCGCCCCCAGGCTGCATCCTTCTTCGATCCACTCGATTGCGTTCCTGCCGGTTGGTACGGTTCCTCCTCCGGCGTAGGCCTCCCACCTGCCTTCGCCTGTCATCTTAGCGTCGACGGCCAAAACGACGGCCTGGTTTCCGAGTAGGAGGGCGCATTCCCTTATCAAATTAGGGTCTTCAAGGGCTCTGGTATTAAGCGATATCTTATCGGCGCCCAGGGATATTATCTCCTTTGCCGTTTTGACGGAATCAATCCCGCCGCCGACTGTGAAGGGGATAAATATCCTGTCTGCTACCGCGCGCACCCACTCCATTTGGGTGGTCCTCCTCTCGCTTGAAGCGGAGATGTCGAGGAACACGAGCTCGTCGGCCCCTTCTTCCATGTATTTTTCGGCCAAACTTCCCGGTTCGTCCAGCTGCCTCAGATTTTGAAAACGAACGCCTTTGACGACGCAGCCGTCCTTGACGTCAAGGCAGGGTATAACTCTTTTTTTAAGCATCTTCTACCTCCTCGAGCACTTTTTTAAGGTCAAGGCTGCCGTCGTAAAGGGCTTTCCCTATGACGGCTCCGAAAAGGCCTAGTTTTTTGAGGGCTTTAACGTCTTCGATGGAGCCTATTCCGCCCGCCGCAATGATCTTCATGTCCGAATTTTTGACCAAAGCACTGTAAAGGGCCAAGTCGGGTCCCCTCTTAGTGCCGTCTCTTTCCGTTGCAGTTGCCAAGATGGTTTCAAAGCCCATTTCGCAAATGCGCTTTACGGCTTCAAGGGGATTTAAAGGGACAGTCTTAAGCCAACCCGCCAGGGCGACCTTTCCCTGTTTTACGTCCAGGGCAGGGATTACTCTGGGCGCAAGCTTACTTATCTCTCCTGCGCCCTCCGTCCAGATGAGACTTCCCACCATAGCCTTGTCGGCGCCCATTTCAAGCGCCTTTTGCACCTCTTGGGGGCTTCTTAGCCCTCCGCCGAAATGAATGACTTGGAAGATCTCCTTTAGCTTGGGAAGGAGACCGATGTTTTTTGGGCTTCCCTCCTTTGCTCCTTCGAGGTCGACGACGTGGATTTCCCTTGCCCCCATTTCCTTTAAAGTTCTTGCCACCTGAAGGGGGTCGCCGCTTATGGTCCAGGAGCGGTCGAAATCGCCCTGATAAAGCCTTACGACCTTTCCTTCATATAAGTCTATGGCAGGATATATCTTCATTTCCCTTTGCCTCCCTTTAGCGAAAGGACGGCCGACTTAAAAAGAGCCAGGCCGAGTTTGCCGCTTCTTTCGGGATGAAACTGAAAGCCCATGATGGGGCCCCATTTCACCGCGGAGACGAAGCTTTTTTCACCGAGCTTGGTGGTAGCAATACAGGCTTGCGACTCGAGCAGACAGTAGCCGTGGACGAAGTAGACGTCGGCGCCCTCGAAGGGCTTGGCGTCAAATTCGGCTGCCCTGTCCTTGCGCCAGCGAAGTTCGTTCCAGCCGATATGGGGCCAGGGCTTCGCCTCAAGCCTCACGACCTCACCCGGAATGAATCCCAGCCCTGGAGTGTAGCCCTCCTCAAAACTTCCCTCGCAGAGCATCTGCATGCCAAGGCAAATACCGAGAATGGCCCCTCCGGCATCGCGATATTCCTTTAAAAAATCCGTCCACCCAGCCTCCTTCAGGTGGCGGTAGGCGGCGGGGAATGACCCGACGCCGGGAAGGATTAAAAGGGAGAGGGGCTTTCTTTCGTCCTTTGGTTTTTTCAAGACCTCTGCCGGCATTTTTAGGGCTGCAAGGGCCCTCATGACATTTCCTATGTTTCCGGCTCCGTAATCAATTACGCCGATCAAATGATCGCCCCCTTAGTGCTCGAAGGTCTTTCAGAAGATTTCAGCGCCTGCTTCAAAGCCCTTCCCACGGCCTTGAAGGTCGCCTCGGCAAGATGGTGGGAGTTGTCTACGCTTAAAGCCTGAAGGTGCAGCGTAAGGGCAGCTTCTCTACTGAAGGCGCGCCAGAACTCCGGTATGAGTTCCGTATCGAAGTTGCCGCATTTGGGAGAGGGAAAACATCCCTTCCAGGAGAGACTTCCCCTTCCGCTGGCGTCGACCGCCGCCAAAACCAGCGTTTCGTCCATGGGGATGGCTGCCCAGCCGTACCTTTCGATCTGCCTTGAAGTCCACAATTCCTTCAAAGCCCTTCCCAGTGTAATCGCCACGTCCTCCACGGTGTGGTGATCGTCTACGTGGACGTCTCCCCTTGCTTCTATCCTGCCGTACACACCTGCGTTGAAAAGCAGAAGTTCAAGCATATGCCCCAGGAAGCCGACGGGCACGTCTATTTCGATTCCCTCGCCTTCTAAGGCTAAAGAGACCTTGACCGTAGTTTCCTCGGTCCGGCGAAAAGCTTCATACATCTTTCATCCTCCCGACAATATTTTTTATGCTTTCCGTTATGTTTAGGCACTCCCTCCAGTAGGAGGAGCTGCCGTGTTTTCTTGCTACGAGCTTCAAGGAAACGGGGCATACCTCCTCTAAGATGGTCAAATCGTTAGCCTCGAGGGTGGTTCCCGTCTGGGTTATATCGACTATGCAATCGGCGATGTTAAGCTGTGGAGCAAGCTCCACGGAGCCGTGAAGTTTTATTATATCGACTTGCACCCCCTTGGAGGCGAAGTGCCGTTCCGCTATGTTGGGATATTTCGTGGCCACGCGAAGCCACATGAGTTCCTTTTCGTTTCCCTCGAACCTGGCCTTCAGGCTTCTTGGCCCGGCAACGACCATCCTGCATCGCCCCAAGCCGGTATCGACGAGCTCGAGGAGGTCCGCCGAGACTTCCATCAGCACGTCGCTTCCCGCCAGTGCGAGGTCTGTGGTGCCGTAGTAAACGTAAAGGGGAACGTCCATTGGCTTAGCCAGGAAGAAGCGGAAGTTCTCCTCATCTATGGCGAGCTCCCTCGAGGCGCTTTCGAGGTTTTTGGTCGGTATCCCAGCGCGCTTTAAAACCTCGATGGCCTCCTTTTGAATCCTGCCAGTAGGTATGGCAATCTTAATCATCGTTTTCCCCTCCGAGAAAATCGTCCAAAAATGTCTCGTCTCCCGAAGACAGCTCTATAATGTTTCCCCTGTTTAAGTCCAAAAGGAGGTCGTATCCTTTGATCCTGGCGAGCTCCCTAATATCGGGGTCCTTTTCCCGCCACAGAATTTCGACGCTGTAACCGAGTAAGATGAGCTCTTCGGCGCACTTTAGGACGTAGGAGGGTGCATTTTTCTGTGCCCACAGCAGTATCTTCTGTGCTTTGCCTCTCTTTTTGTTCACGCTCAAGGCAAGCCTCTCAAGGTCGAGGGCAAACCCCACTGCCTGTCCTAGCATGCCGCAGGCTTCGAGCAGGCGATCGTACCTTCCCCCTCCTCCCACGGATACGCCCGTTTCCTCGAAGTAAACGTCGAAGATGGGACCGCTGTAATAGTCGAGCTCCCTTACGAGAGAGAGGTCCACGACGATGGAATCTTCGTGGCCAAGCTTTGCAAGCTCGGAGTAGATGAACTTTAAAGGCCTTATGGCCTCTTCCATTTCGCCGAGAAGCTCCGATGCTCTGTACAGCACCTCGGCGTTGCCCTTGAGCCAGGGAAGCTCCTCGAAAAAGGACGAAAGTGGAGAGGGAGGCAGGTTTTTTGCCGCCTCCGCGTATTCGTCGAGACTTCCCCTTTCCAGGCAGTCCAAAAGGACTTTGCCGTGGGGTGATGGCAAGCTCTTAATGGCCCTTTGTATAAGGGAAACGTCACCGAGGGTGAGGGCGATCTTGGGGCAGTTGAGCCCGTTTAAGAAGGAAAGGAGGAGAGAGATGAGCTCCACGTCGGCGCCTTCTCCCTCCCATCCTATGAGCTCGGCACCCATCTGCAGCCTCTCGACGTTTTTGTCGGGAGATTTGGGCCTCCTGTATATCCGTTCTGTGTAGCAGAGTCTGAGGGGCCGTTCGTGGGGTTCGAAGTGGGAAGCGCAGTAATCCACCACGCCCAACGTCACGTCCGTCCTTACGGCGCAGGGTTCTCCGAAGAAGGAGTTAGTCACCATAAAACGGTTGTGCAAGTTGGGGCTTATCTTGTCCGTTATGGCTTCAAGCAGCTGCAGTCCCGAGGGCCAAAAGGGCCGGTAACCGTAAGGGATAAAGGCCTCCATGAAATCCCTTCGCAGCTCTTCAACGCTCAGCGCTACGTCGCCGCCGATATTTTTGCAACCCCGCGGTGTCAATTTCATCGATACCCCACCTTTGTAAGATAATATTTTAGCATGATATTAATACGAGGAATTGCCTGTCGGCAATGATATCACGGGTTACGACATATGTAAAGAGGGATCTGTGGGTATGAAATCGACTTTGTTGCGATCATCTGCTATTATTTAACATAATAGCAGATAGGAATAGGACGGGAGGATTGGGATGGCTAAAGTCTCCAAGATCAAAAGATACAGATGTGCCGATTGCGGCGCCATAAGCCTTACCTGGACCGGAAGATGCCAGACCTGCGGCGCCTGGGGCACGCTTTACGAGGAAAGGGAAGGCGCGAGCGGTTCTCCTAAATCGCAGGTAAAAAAGCTCCTCTTGAGCGAGGTCGGGGAGGTAAAACGCTTTTCTTCAAAGATAACAGAGTTGGACAGAGTGCTCGGTGGAGGATGGGTGGAAGGTGCCGTGGTACTTTTGAGCGGAGAGCCAGGCGTGGGCAAGTCGACCCTGCTTCTTCAAAGCGCTATAGCAATGGCAGAGGAGGGCAAAAAAGTTCTCTATGTATCGGGGGAGGAATCTGCATCTCAGGTTGCCTCGAGGGCCAAGAGGCTGGGAGCAAAGGATGGCTTGCTGTTTCTGCTCTGCACTGACGATATCGACGAGGCCCTGAGCGCTGCGGAAGACGTGGAGTTTCTCTTTGTCGACAGTGTTCAGACGATGAGGGATAAGAACGAAAGCGGCTGGCCCGGCAGCCCCCTGCAGGTGAGGCTGACGGCCCAAAGGTGCATAGAGATTGCCAAAAGTAGGGCAATTCCCTGCGTCCTGGTTGGGCATATAACCAAAAGCGGCCAGATAGCCGGACCGAAGCTTCTTGAGCACATGGTTGACGTCGTCATGTTTTTCGAAGGCGACAGGTCTTCCCGCTACAGGATGCTTTCGGCGGAAAAGAACAGATTTGCCAACGCCGATGAGGTGGGAATATTCGAGATGACCGAGAGGGGGCTGGTTCCAGTTTTCGACCCAGGCAGGATGTTTTGGAACGAAACTTCCCTTAAGGAGGCGGGCGTCGCCATGGGAGTGGTGCTCGAAGGATCGAGGCCGCTTGTCGCCGAATTTCAGGCCCTGGCTTCCTCTACCCCCTTCATGTATCCTCGTCGAACATCCAGGGGAATAGACTTGAATAAATTGCATCTCCTTCTGGCGGTGCTGGAGAAGAGGGCGGGCCTTATCTCGAAAAACTGCGACGTTTACGTGAATGTCGTGGGAGGACTTACGACGAAAGATCCGGGAGCAGATTTGGCCATCTGCATGTCGATCGCTTCGACTTTGCTGGATCGTCCCCTGCCGAAGGAATGTTGTTTTGTCGGTGAAGTGGGTTTGGCTGGGGAGGTGAGGCCCGTTGCCCGAACGGCTTTGAGGATCAAGGAAGCGGAGAGGATGGGTTTTGAAAAAATCGCCGTGAGTCGGTATGAAAAGTGCGAAAGAAGCGGTAAGATAAGGCAAATAGAGTTTGAGAGCCTGAAAGAGGCGGTGAGGATGATGTTTCCGTGAAGCGCTTGATATGGGTTTTTTCGATTCTTCTTCTTTTGACGGTAGGTCCGGGCTGGGCAGGGGAAAAAAGCAACGTAGTTATGGTGGTGCCCCTGGAGGGAACGGTGGGTACGGTCATGGAGACCTACATGATCGACGTGCTCCGAAAGGCCGAGGAAGAGGCCTATATGGTGGTGTTTGAGTTGGATACGCCCGGGGGCCTGGTCTCCTCTATGACGGAGATCACAAAGCAGATCACCCAGGCTCGGGTTCCCGTGGTCATGTGGGTCTACCCCAGCGGCGCCAGGGCCGCCTCGGCGGGGGCTTTTCTGGTCATGGCCTCCCACATCGCGGCGATGGCTCCAGGCACGCGCATAGGAGCGGCTCACCCGGTGCTCGCCTCCGGCGGTGACGTTGACGAGACTATGGGAGAAAAGATAACGAATGACCTGGCGGCGCAGATGCGCTCTTTGGCGGGTACGAGGGGAAGAAATTCGCGGGTTGCCGAACGAATGGTGACGGAAAGCCTCTCTTTGACGGCCGAGGAGGCACTGGAAGAAGGCGTCATTGATTGTATCGCCTCCGACGTTGGAAGCCTTCTGGCGGCCGTCGACGGACGTGCTGTGCAGCTTGCAGACGGGGAAACGGTCCTGGATTTATCGGGCTACGAGATCCTTCGCGAAGAGATGCCGACCCGCCTGAAGATACTGGAATTCATCTCGAGACCCGACATTGCCTACCTGCTTTTGGTCTTGGGGATTTATGCCATCATATTCGAGGTCCTGTCGCCGGGTGGTTTCGTAATGGGAACGGCTGGAGCCATAATGGTGCTCCTCGGAGCCTACGGCCTGAGGATGTTACCCCTGAACTACGCCGGCATCATCTTGCTAATAGCCGGGATCGTGGTAATGGTAGTCGACCTTTTGGTCGGAGGTATAGGAATTTTAAGCGCCTTCGGGGCTTTATCCCTCATCGTGGGAAGCCTCATAATATACAGGGCGCCGGGGGGTGAGCTGTTGAGGTTTTCTATGACCTTTTTGGCTGGTGCCATAGTCGTGTTGTCAGCCTTTTTCGCAGTAGCTGCCTGGGCAGTTTTGAGGGCCATGAAGCGAAGAATCGTCTCAGGCCAGGAGGAGTTGGTCGGAATGACCGGCAAGGTGGTGCAGGACTTGAACCCCGAGGGCACGATATTTTGTCACGGGGAATATTGGAAAGCCAAAAGCTCCGACGGCAGTCCCATCGCAAAGGACGAGTGGGTGGAGGTTGAGTCGGTGGACGGTTTCGTCCTCATAGTCAGAAAGAGCGATGCGAGGAGGAATTAGTATGTTAAATGCTTTGTTAGAGGGGGTATTCAGCTTGGGAGCTTATTTGGGAGCGATAATCATAGTTGTCTTAATTTTAGCTTCGGCTATCAAGATAATTCCCGAATACCAGCGAGGCATCGTCTTTAGGCTGGGAAGGGTAATGGATCCGAAGGGGCCGGGCATCATAGTCATAATTCCCATAGTCGATAGATTGGTAAGGGTTGACCTTCGAGTCTTTACCCTGGATGTGCCGGTGCAGGAGGTATTGACCAAGGACAACGTCCCCATAAAGGTGAACGCCGTCGTTTATTTTCGCGTAATCGATCCGATCAAGTCCGTGGTTGCCGTGGAAAACCACATCATGGCCACGAGTCTCCTGTCTCAGACTACCTTGAGGTCAGTTGTGGGCAGGTCGGAGCTCGACGAAGTACTTTCCGAGAGGGAGAGGATTAACGTAGAGCTTCAGCAGATCATCGACGAGAGGACCGATCCTTGGGGCATCAAAGTTTCGGCCGTCGAGGTAAAGGAACTCGAATTGCCCGAGAACATGAAGCGCGCACTGGCAAGGCAAGCTGAGGCGGAAAGGGAACGGAGAGCCAAGATAATAAACGCCGAAGGAGAATACCAGGCGGCGGAGAGGTTGTCCGAGGCCGCCAGGTTGATGGAGGTCTCTCCCATTACCTTGCAATTGCGCTACCTGCAGACTTTAAAGGAGATGTCAAGCGAGAGGAACGCGACGATAATAGTCCCCTTCCCCGTGGAGTTTTTGAAGGCCTTTATGGCCGTCGCGAAGAGGGACGAAGAGCAGTAGGGGTATGATGCGGGGTATCCTGCAAATTTGCAAGTTGATGTATAATTGGGCTCAAGTTTCCTGTTAGAGGAGGTCGAAGATTATGCCCTACGATTTTGCTGCCATCGAAGCTAAATGGCAAAAGCGGTGGGAAAAAGAAGGAACTTTTTACGTAAACCCCGATGATAAACGGCCGAAATTCTACTGCCTGGAGATGTTCCCCTACCCGAGCGGGGCCTTGCACATGGGGCATTTGAGAAATTATTCCATAGGCGATCTCATGGCCAGGTTTTTGACGATGAGGGGCTATAACGTTCTTCATCCCATGGGATTTGATGCCTTTGGCCTTCCCGCTGAAAATGCTGCCATAAAATACGGCGTTCATCCCTTCGAATGGACCTGGAATAACATAGAGAGGATGACCGCTCAATTGAAGAGCATGGGGTGCAGCTACGACTGGAGGAGGCGTATAGCCACCTGTCATCCCGACTATTATCGTTGGAACCAGTGGTTTTTTCTTAAGTTCTACGAAGAAGGTTTGGCCTACAGGGCGGAAGCGCCCATAAACTGGTGCCCCAGCTGCAAGACGGTCTTGGCCAACGAACAGGTCATAGAGGGGGGGCATTGTTGGAGGTGCGGCAGCGAGGTAACGAAGAAAAAGCTCAAACAGTGGTTCCTTTCGATAACTAAATATGCCCAGGAGTTGCTCGACAGCCTGGAGGATCTTCCCGGCTGGCCCGAGAAGGTCAAGATAATGCAAAGGAACTGGATAGGACGCTCCGAAGGCGTAAAGCTCAAATTCGATGTCCCCGAGCTCGAGGAGACTTTGGAGACCTTCACCACAAGGATCGACACGATTTTTGGAGTAACCTATATCGCCCTCTCCCCCGAACATCCTCTTGTACCCAAGATCCTATCTTCCTGTGCCGACAGAAAGAAACTTGAGTCCTTCATAGAAGCCTTTGCGGCGACAAATGCCGGATCTCGAATACAGGATACGGAAAAGGAAGGCGTCTTCACAGGCTTTTACGCCGTAAATCCCGCCAACGGAAAGGCCGTCCCCATATGGTTGGCCAATTACGTGCTGATGGAATACGGCACGGGTGCCGTTATGGGCGTTCCCGCCCATGACCAAAGGGACTTTGAATTCGCAAAGAAATACGACATAGACATAATACCCGTCGTGAAGCCCGAGGGGGGAGAGCTTGGAGAGCTTGTCCGTGCCTTTGAAGAGGACGGAGTGGCCTGCAATTCCGGTCAGTTCGATGGCCTGCCCACGTCTGAAGCTCTGAAGGCCATGGCCGATTGGGCCGAAAGAGAGGGCTTCGGGAGGAGGGAGGTCCAATACAGGCTTCGGGACTGGCTGGTGTCGCGTCAGCGTTACTGGGGCACGCCCATTCCTATCGTCTATTGCGACCGTTGTGGCATCGTTCCCGTTCCCGAAGAAGACCTTCCCGTCATCCTTCCGACGGACGTTCGGATGCCCAAGGGCGGAAGCAGTCCACTGCCAACATTGGAGGAATGGGTCAACACTACATGTCCGAAGTGCGGCGGGCCGGCAAAGAGGGAGACTGACACTCTGGACACATTTTTCTGTTCCTCCTGGTATTTTCTGCGTTTTTGCTCTCCCTGGTGCGACAAAGCTCCCTTCGACGACGAGGTGCATTACTGGACTCCCGTGGACCAGTATATAGGGGGCATCGAACATGCCTGTCTCCATCTGATATATTCCCGCTTCTTCACTAAAGTTTTGGCAGATATGGGAATGATCCGTTTCAGGGAGCCCTTCGTAAACCTGCTAACCCAGGGTATGGTGATAAAAGACGGCGCCAAGATGTCCAAATCCAAGGGCAATGTCGTGGATCCCGACGACATCATTAAACGTTACGGAGCGGATACGGCGAGGCTTTTTATACTCTTCGCTTCTCCCCCCGACAAGGACCTGGAGTGGTCAGACCAGGGGGTAGAAGGGGTATACAGGTTTCTGTCCAGAGTTTGGCGTTACATGGAAGACAAAATAGAAGACCTGAAAAAGGCCGACCCTGCCCGCCTATCCATGGAATCCTTGCGGGAGGGAAAGAAGAGAAATCTAAAACGAAGGATACACAGGACTATAGAGCTTGTGACGAGAGACATAGAAGTGGAAAGGCAGTTTAATACGGCTGTAGCCAGGTTCATGGAGCTTTTCAACGAGATGTATTCCTGCGAACCAAAGGACGGGGCCGACTGGTCTTTGCTTCGCGAGGCCGCCGAGGTTTTGGTGGTATGTCTTTCGCCCTTTGTTCCTCACTTCTGCGAAGAGCTTTGGGAGAGGCTGGGGCATGACAGCATGGTCTTAAAACAGCCTTGGCCCGAAGTCGATGCAAGCGCTTTGGTTGAAGACAAGGTTACTATTGTCGTTCAGATTAACGGGAAGGTAAGGGAAAGGATGACCCTTCCCGCGGGTTTGTCCGAGGATGAGCTCGTAAAGAGGGTGTTTGAAGACGGCAAGGTGCGAAAAAGGATAGAGGGTTTGCAGGTTTTGAAGACTATCGTCGTTCCCGATAAACTGGTAAACCTGGTGGTGAAGGGTTAGTGCCCCATGTGGTAGCTATAGAGCTGACAGCGCCCCAGAGGCGCAGTCGGATCGAAGATATTTTAAGGGAATTCGAGTCCGAAGGTTACGAGAAGGCTGGGAGACCTGAGGAGCCGGGAAGCTGGAGCGAGCTTTTTGCCCTAGCTTCGACGCAGGGGCTTTTCCGGGATAAACTCCTCTACATAGTCGATGAAGCCGAGAAGTTGGGTCCCTTTCCAGATAGGCTGGAGGCCTTGCTCGAGAAAGAAGGGGCGAGGAACGTTATTTTGTTGCTTTACAACGGCAAATGCAACGCCTTCCCAAAGTCGCTGAAGGAAAAGGTCAGGATCGTCACAGTAGGAAGAGAGCTGAAGAATAAAAGGGAGCGCTTGCGGTGGATGGAGGAGGTTGCCCAGAGGAAGGGGCTGAGCTTGACCGGGGAAGCCCTTTACCTTCTGGACGAGTGGATTGAGGACGTCGAAGAGATAGAAAGCGAGATCGAAAAGTTTTGCCTCGCGGAACAAAAGTCGGTGACTGCCGATATGGTCAGAGAGTTGTCGAAGGACGAGGGATCGCGGGCTCTCATTCGGCTGCTTGACGGTGTGTGTTTGCGGGACGGAAAGACGATTCTGTCTTCTTTGAAACAATTGCAGGGAAAGACGGAGTTTTTGGTCGTTGTCACCTCTTTATACAACAGACTGAGGTTGGCTTCGCTTTTTCTTTCCTTTGGAGGGAGAGGGCCGGATGCCGCAGGTGCCAGATATTATCAGAGCAAGATGGCCAAGGAGGCGGCATGCCGATACACCAAAGAAGCGATCTGGAATGCAACCGTTTCGCTGGGATTGCTTTCGGCCGCCGAAAAGATGGGCAGGGGAAAGGGTTGGTTGGGCCTGGAGCTGGTCCTTTGCGACTTAATCCGGACCCAACCTCCTTTATCCTGTTAAACGGTCTCTTGAGAGGGGGATTCCGCTCCGGTGGTTTTCTTGAGGTTGACGATCAACTTGGCAAGCATCGCCTTGCGGCGAGCGGCCGTGTTTTTGTGGATCACGCCCTTGACGACGGCTTTATCTATTACGGATTGTGCCTCGTCGAAAAGCCTGACAGCCGAATTCAAATCATTCTCTTCTACGGCTTGCATGACCTTCTTGGTTATCGTCTTAGTTCTAGTCTTCCAGGCGCGATTGTAGATCCTGTTTCTCTCAGCGATTCGCATTCTTCTAAGTGCAGATTTCGTGCTGGGCATCTTTCGCAATTCACCTCCCTGTCGCTGGTATTTGCGCGATGCTCATTCTATCATGTTTTGCCCTTTAAAGGCAACATTTTGCCCTTGACAGGAAGACATCTTCCACGCATGTTCTTTCTATGGAGTTTTCACAGCTTAAGGAGGCATAAATATGGCTCAAATCGCCGATAGCGAAAGGGAAGCTAAAGCGTTGAACTTCATCAGGAACGGGACAGCTATCTTTTTCGTAATTCTTGCTTCCGCCGGGTTTTATCTGGCAGCGGCTGGGAATTCCTACGGAGAGCTTTTTGCAGCAATTGGCGTCTCGGGCGGGGTGGGTATATTTACGAACATATTGGCGGTGAAGATGCTTTTCCGCCCCATGTATATCCCGATAATCAAGGTTCCCGTCCCGGGAAGCGGCGTCATCGCCAAAAATCGTGAAAAGATTCTAAACACCTTTGCCAACGAGGTGAGAAACAGGCTCCTTACCCCCGACGCCCTGAAGCAGGCGGCGGAGGACGAGGCCTTTTTTCAATCCGTAAGTCCGGTCCTTCAGCGGGAGATAATGCGGCTTTACTTGAGGAGGGACAACCTGAGGGCCCTGTTGGGAGTGCTCGAAAAGCCCTTGACCGATTTTTTCGACAGCCCCGGTTTCGAACATATGGTCAGAGAGAGGCTGATCGAGGTTGAGAGATCTCATTTCGCCCTATCTCTTGCTTCTAAGGTAGGGTTGTTTCAAGTGGAAAACCTGACCAAATGGATAGTCTCGCTGGTTAAAGAAAGGTGGAGATATTTTTTACAAGGAGAAGAGGGGTTGAAGGAACTCCAAAAGCAGGTTGCGCTCATGCTTTCTAAAGCCTCCTGGGATGAGGGAGAGGCGATTAAAATCTTCAAGGAGGCCTTCGAACGGATAGTTCATAAGGTGTTGATGAAGATAGACTTGGGAGAGCTGGCCAAAAAGTCCCTAGGGGAGGTCGAGGAGGGAGACGTGGAGGTCTACCTGGAAAAGCTGGCACAGAAGTACCTTTTCTGGATAGAGATGTGGGGAGGAATTGTGGGAGCTTTCATAGGTCTTTTTATGGGGATGTGGTTCGTTCTGTAATAAAGTGTTGCTAGCCGATCGCCCCATATGGTATAGTATCCTGGCTCATTTATTGGTTAAGGTTCGTCATAATTTTTTAAATGTCGAGATTGGAGGTGCTTATTCGTGCCTAAAAGGACATTTCAGCCGCACGTCAAACCTCGCAAGCGCAAAATGGGCTTCCTGGCTCGTTCCAGCTCGCCCAGCGGACAGCGCATTCTCAGAAACAGGAGGCGTAGAGGACGTCAAAGGTTGGCAGTTTAGCCATGTCCTACCGCTATCCCAGATCGGTGAGGTTGCGTCGCAGGGAGGAGTTCGACCTCCTCTTTCGAGAGGGCAAGAGAGCCCGCGGAGCATACGTGAGGATGTTGTACATAAAAGCTCCGGAAGGCACTGGTACCCGCATTGGCGTTGCAGTGGGGAAAAGACAGGGAAAATCGTGTGTTCGAAACAGGGGGAGGCGCTTGCTCAAGGAAGCTGCAAGACGCCTCTTGCCTTGGCTGAAGGAGGACTATTGGATTGTCCTTCAGCTTTCGTCGGCGGGTTTGACAAAGGGTGCACGGGATATCTATTTCGATATGGCCGATTTGTGGAGACGAGAAGGCTTGATGCGGGCAGATTGGCCCGGTGCCGATTTTACCCCTTGGACGAAGGGTGAGGAGAATGAATAAAACAGGATATCTCCTGGAAAAGCCCTTTAAGCGTATGCTCATTCTGTCGATAAGGCTTTATCAGATTTTTCTTTCGCCCCTGCTTGGGCGCAACTGTCGGTTTTATCCCTCCTGTTCTCAATATGCTCTTGAGGCTATTGAGCAGTGGGGCGCAATTCGGGGAAGTTGGTTGACCGTTAAGAGATTATGTCGCTGTGGTCCCTGGCATCCGGGAGGATATGACCCGGTTCCCGGGACAGATCGAAAGACAGGGTAGGTGAACGTATAGTGGGTTCTTTGTGGCAATTGGGTACTGATTTAATGTTGGGGGTTCTCAACTTCTTTTACGAGATCAGCAATTCTTACGGAATAGCCATAATTCTTTTGACCATCTTGATCAGGATTTTGCTGTACCCGCTCTCCCATAAACAGCTTGTCAGCATGAAGAAGATGCAGCAAATTCAGCCACGTCTGAAGACCTTGCAGGAGAAGTACAAGGACGACAGACAGAAGTTAAACCAGGAGGTGATGAAGCTATATAAGGAATACGGCGTGAATCCGGCGGCGGGCTGTTTGCCCCTCCTTGTGCAGCTTCCCATCCTCATACTTCTTTTCAGGGTTATAATGAATTATGATTTTGGAGAAGAGTTCTTCGTCGGCGTATCCCTGAAGCACTCGCTTTTAGCCCTAATGAGCCAGGCCCTTGGCGCTTCGGAGACGGCAAGGGCGGGAATAACGACCGTCTTGGGAGCAATCGCTTCAAATCCTGCAGGCCTTTTAAACTTTGGAATATACGGAGGCACTTTGTTGCTCTGGTTGGGAGTGGGCTTTGTTACTTGGTTTCAACAGAAGATGACCACAAGTTCGGCGGCGAGCGAGCAGATGGCCTTCATGGGCTGGTTCATGCCCCTCTTTATGATGTTTATATGTTTGAGCCTTCCTGGAGGCGTCCTCCTATACTGGGGTGTTTCCTCGCTAATAGGAGTTGTCCAGCAGGCGTGGGTGCAGCGCAAAGCCTCGGTTGAAGGTGCCAAAAAGCCGGTGTTGTATAAGGAAAAGCCCCGTTCGGCAGAAAAACCGAAGGATCTTTAAGGAGAAAGGTAGGGCGATTATCCCTTGAGCGAAGAAAAAGGTGTTATTGTCATAGAGGCCTCTTCGCTGGAAGAGGCAAAAGTTATTGCTGCGCAGGAGTGGGGAATAAGCCCGGGAGATGTGGTAGTTAATCTGGTCGAGGAGGAAAAAAAGTTATTCGGAATCTTGGGCAAGCGCCTGAAGGTCGAGGTCAGGCCCCTTTACCCTCTGGATTTGATCAGGGCGCAAAAGATGCTGGGCGAATTGTTGAAGAAGATGGATTTAAATGTCTCTCTTTCGCTAACGGAGGATAATACGATAAATATAAGCGGCGGCGACGCAGGAATTGTGATCGGCAGGTACGGGGAGACCTTGAGGGCCCTGGAGCATCTGATCAACCTCATGCTCAATCGGAATATGGATTCGAACTTCAAAGTGCTGCTTGACAGCGACGGATACAGGACCAGGCGGGAGGAGAGCATAAAGCGGATAGCGACGTCGGCGGCAAGAAAGGCCTTGAGCAGGAGAAAGCCAGTGGGATTGCAACCAATGTCCAGCTGGGAGCGTAAGGTGGTCCATATGGCGCTTCAATCCATGGACGAGGTGGAGACGCGCTCCGTGGGGCAGGAGCCCAGACGTAGGGTGATAGTATCTCCGAAACCGACGTCGGCCCGAAAAAAAGAGGGAGCAAGAAGGAATTTCAAGGCCGATTAGCCGCTAAGCGAATGGCCCAAAGGCTTGCGACCCTCAAATTGTAGTGATAATATGTAAATACCCTCGACTAGGTAAGTACGGGAGACGTCTTTCTTGGTCGGGGGAATTTTCAGTGAGGTGATAGTGCGATGGAAGAGTGGAAGCAAAAGATCATCGAGGAGTTCAAAACTCACGACGCCGATACGGGTTCGCCCGAGGTGCAGGTGGCCATATTGACCTACAGGATTCGTTACCTTACGGAGCACCTGAAGGTACATAAAAAGGATTTTCACTCCAGAAGAGGTCTCCTGAAAATGGTCGGAAAGCGGAGGAAGCTCCTTAAGTATCTGCAGGAGAAGGATTTTAACAGGTATAAAAGGCTTATAGAAAGGCTGGGGTTGCGCCGATAAAGGGGCATAAAGGCGAGGATATCCTCGCCTTTAAATTGCTCGGGCGTTTCGTGAGCTTAACGTTTGAGACAATGGGAGGAAAACGGGAGGATGAATGAAGATAAATGCTTTGAGGTAGAGATAGGGGGCAGAACCCTCGTATTTTCGACGGGGCACCTTGCGAAACAGGCTAATGGCGCCGTTTATGCCCGTTACGGGGATACGGCGGTATTGGTCACGGCCTGCATGGAAGACGAGCCCCGCGAGGATGTGGACTTCTTCCCTCTGATAGTTGATTACGAGGAGAGGTTTTATGCCGCGGGCAAAATACCCGGCGGATTCATTAAAAGGGAGGGCAAGCCGTCGGAATCAGCGATTTTGAGTGCCAGGCTCGTCGACAGATCCATAAGGTCGCTCTTTCCCGAACACATGAAAAACGACGTGCACGTCGTTGCTACAATCCTGTCGGTGGATCAGACGAACCCACCCGATGTGTTGGCCATAAATGCAGCGTCTGCCGCTTTGGCCATTTCCGATATTCCTTGGGACGGCCCCGTGGGTGCCGTGCGGGTAGGTTACATCGACGGCTCTTTGGTGATCAACCCGATGGAGGAGGATATGCAAAACAGCACTCTCGATCTGGTCGTGGCGGGGCATAAAGAAGGCATCACCATGGTCGAAGGCGGTGCCGGCGAAGTTCCGGAAGAGGTATTGGTCGACGCGTTGGAACTGGCTCAGCAGGAAATAAGGCGCCTGGTCGATTTTCAGCTCAAGATGAGGGAAGAGGTCGGTAAGCCTAAGTGCGAGATCCCTGCGCCCCAAGAGGTACCCGAGATAGATGAGTGCATCAAGACTGACCACTACGGTGAAATATACGAAGCCGTCAAAATACACGCCAAAAAAGAGCGAAGCGATGCCATTAAGGCGATAAAGGAAAAGGTCTGGGAGAAGTTTAAAGATACCTATCCGGAGCAGGAGGGTTACGTCTCCAATGCCGTTACCAAATACGTCAAGAAAGCGATGCGCTCTCTGATATTGGACGAAGGACTGAGGGCCGACGGCAGGGCCATGGACGAGCTCCGTCCCATTTCCTGTGAGGTTTCACTGCTGCCCAGGGCCCACGGATCGGCCGTATTTACCAGGGGCGAAACCCAGGCTCTGGTGGTTACAACACTTGGAATGTTCGGAGAGGACGAACAGATTTTGGATGGCCTGAAGCTGGATGAGCCTCCTAAGCGCTTTATGTTGCACTACAACTTTCCTCCCTTTTCGGTCGGAGAGGTCCGCCCCATGCGCGGGCCCGGAAGGCGCGAGATAGGTCACGGCGCCTTGGCCGAGAGGGCAGTAAAGCCCCTGATTCCTGATGAATCGCAATTTCCCTATATTATTAGGGTGGTTTCGGACATACTCGAGTCCAACGGATCGAGCTCAATGGCCAGCGTCTGTGGCGCTTCCATGTCCCTCATGGATGCGGGCGTCCCTATAGCGAAGAGCGTGGCAGGCATAGCCATGGGCCTCATAAAGGAAGGAGATAAATACGCCATTCTGACGGACATCCAGGGACTTGAGGATCACTACGGAGATATGGACTTCAAAGTTGCAGGGACCCGCGACGGCGTCACGGCCCTTCAGATGGACAACAAGGCGGGCGGCATTACCAGGGAAATATTGGTCCAGGCATTGGATCAGGCTAAAAGAGGAAGACTTCAAATCCTCGATATAATGGAAAAGGCGATAGGTCGTCCGAGAGGCGAGCTTTCTCAATACGCTCCCCGCATATACACCATGAACATAGATCCTGACAAGATCAGGGATGTAATAGGGCCCGGAGGAAAGACCATCAGAAGTATTGTTCAGAAGACAGGTGTGAAGATAGACATAGCAGACGACGGCGTGGTCCATATCGCAGCCTCTTCCGAGTCAGCGGCAAACGAAGCCATGTCAATAATAAAGTCCTTAACGAAGGACGTCGAGCCGGGAGAGGTGTACATCGGAAAGGTGACGAGGCTGATGAATTTCGGAGCCTTCATCGAGCTGCTTCCGGGCAAGGAAGGCCTGCTTCACATAAGCGAAGTCAGTTCGTCCCATGTGCCCAAGATAGAGGACATATTTAAAGTGGGAGACCGCGTTTTGGTCGTCGTAAAGGAGATCGATGAACTTGGACGCGTGAACCTGAGCAGGAAGAGGATAATGGAAAATCCCGACGATTACCCCCTCGGTCCAGACATGCAGACCTTCTTGGAGGAAGAGAGGAAGAGAGATTCCTCGCTGGCGCCCAAGAAGAGGGAAAACGACAAGGGGCAGACGCGTCACCCAAGACATAAAAGGGAGCAATAGAAAATTGAGGAGAGATACCTTGAAAGTCAAAGTACTTCGTAAGGGCAATGCCACTAAGTTCGACCTTCCTGACTACATGACGCCTTCCTCCTCGGGCGTAGATTTGAGGGCAGCGGAGGAGAAAGTGATTGAGCCGGGACGTTGGGCTCTGGTGGGCACGGGACTTTACCTTGAGATACCGGTCGGCTATGAGGCGCAGGTAAGGCCCCGTAGCGGCCTTGCCCTGAAACACGGGGTGACCGTTTTAAACGCTCCCGGAACGATAGATGCCGACTATAGAGGTGAAGTGGGCGTCATTTTAGTTAATTTAAGCGACAGCCCCTTCGAGATAAAAGTAGGAGACAGAATCGCACAGCTTGTCATCTCTCCCGTAGCAAGGGCGGAATTCGAAGATGCAAGCGGGTTGACCGCCACGGAGCGGGGTGCCGGCGGCTTTGGAAGCACCGGCTTGAAATAAAGGGGCTGTTTGTATGTCTTGGACTTTGGACAAGGTCATACTTTCTCCCGACTCCGCGCGCCTTTTTCGTAGAGAAGAGCTTCCGCGACGGGGAGCCCTTTTCGCTGAGATAGGTTTTGGCAACGGCGATTTTTTGGTAAATTTAGCGTCAGCCCGGAGGGATGCTCTTTGCGTCGGGATAGAGGTTTCGCTTACATCTCTTCTTAAGGCAGCGAGAAAGGTGCTTAGAGGAGGAATTGATAACGTCAAACTGCTCAATGGTGACGGCAGCTTCTTGCTTAGGGAATTCTTCCTGCCCGAAACGGTAGAGGGAGTTTTCGTAAACTTTCCCTGTCCCTGGCCGAAGAAAAGGCATTCCAAGAGGCGGTTGATCAATTCTCTTTTCGCAGATAATCTCGCGGGAGCCCTCAAAATAGGGGGTTTCTTTGAGCTGGCAAGCGACGAAAAGTGGTTCGTGGATGAGGCAAGGGGCTGTCTTCTTGAAAATGGAGCCCTGGAAGTCGAGGAAATCCAACATCACTTAGGCGGACCGATAGGGACCAAATACGAACAAAAGTGGATATCCTTAGGCAAATCGATTTACAGACTTAGGGCAACTAAAGTAAGTTTCTTCAGGACAACTTCGATCGTCGATTGGGAGGAAGTTACATTGGACATTAATAAGGAAATGCCCAAGGGGTGGCGGATGGGCAAACTGGGTTTCATGACGAATAAAACAGGGGGAGACGATCGATTTAAATGGACTTTCAAGGACGCTTTCTTCGGCGACGACGAAACGGGCCTTTTGCAGGTTATAACAGCGGATGACGGATTTCAGCAGAAGTTTTACGTCAGAGTCATACCCCGCGAAAATTCCGTCTTGATAAAGCTCGATGATGCCTCTACCGTTTACAGGACGCCTGCCGTCAAGGAGTCCTTTAAAGCCCTCGCCGAGGAGATCGGAAAACTTTGAGAAAGACCACCGGAAAAGTCTTGCAAGCTCTCTTTAATTCCCTGGGCGATATGCGGGGGAAGGCTTTTTTGGACCTTTTTTCGGGAAGCGGACAGGTTGCCGACGAGGCTTGGAGGAGGGGTGCAAGGCCCGTCATAGCTGTGGAAGCGGATCGCAGGCTCTGCAGTGTCTTAAGGGCAATTGCGGAGGGCAAAGAGGAATTTAAAATTTTTTGCCTCGACGTTAGAAGAGCCTTGCCCAACCTGATAAAGAAAGAATACAGCTTCACCGTCGTATTCGCCGATCCTCCTTACGGGCAGGGTTGGGTAGCGGAATTGCTGTCCCTTTTTCTCAAGTACGGCGACCTCTTGGGGCGCGATTCTTTGCTCGTGATCGAACGGTCGAAGAGGGAGGAAATGCCCTCTCCCTTAGAAGGTTGGGAGATGTCCAGGGAAAGGAACTATGGCGATACCGTGTTGTCCTTTTTGAAGAAAAAGGAGGATTTATAGTGCTCAAGGCCGTTTATCCCGGCTCTTTCGATCCTATAACTAACGGGCACCTCTACGTGGCGGAAAGGGCTGCAGCCCTTTTTGACGAATTGGTTTTGGCCATATTGGTGAACCCCCAAAAGAAGTCCACCTTCACGGTGGAGGAAAGGAAGACCATGGCTCGTGAGGCTTTAAGCCACGTATCCAACGTGAGGGTCAAAAGTTTCGAGGGCCTTTTGGTGGATTTCATGAGGCAGGAACGCTGCAGGGTGATTATCAGAGGGTTGAGGGCGCTCTCCGATTTCGAGTACGAATTCCAGATGGCCCTTATGAACAGGGAGCTGGCGCCTGAGATCGAGACCATATTTATCGTCACGGACGCTCAATATTCCTATCTTTCCAGCAGTGCCGTGAAGGAGGTCTTTCAGTTCGGCGGATCGGTCCAGGGTATGGTTCCGCCCGGCGTTTACAGGAGGCTGAGAGAGAGGTTTCCGCCCAAGGACCTCATATGATAACGGGCTTTTGGACGATCTCCCTTCTCCTTTGAGGAAAGGTGCAAAGCATTTCCCAAATTTCCGTGGCCCTGTATTCGAAGTTCGTTATCGTTTCGCCGTAGGCGGAGGGGATATGCCTTGGTTTGTCTATAACGGGAAGTTTTGCCCTGTCTTTCATCTTCTTTAAAAGGTGTCTTCCTCTGTCGTCGAAACCCAGGACTCGAATATAGGGAACGGACAGTCTTTGGACCGCCACATTCGTCCAGTGGTCGTAGGAAAGGAGGATGTGGATTAAATGCCGTTGCACCCGAGCTTTGGGGTATCTTTTTGTGGCGACCTTTTCCACAAGCTCCTCCAAGTTTGAGGATCTTTTCGCGGCTTCGATAATTCTGTTTTCGATTCCCTCCCTTATCTCGGCCGTATGGGATATTTCATCTTTAGAGGACCTGAGACAGGATGATACTATCATCCTGAAGAGAAGATCGTCTTCAACGGCACATCTTCCTCTTTCGAAGGCACTTTTTAAGATTGAAAAAGTGCTTTCCGGGACCTGGGCGATTATCCCGTCGAGGCCCTTCGATTTGACCGCCTTTCTTATTGCCGTAGCGCTTGCGAGGTCGGACAGTGCCTCGTCGAGATATCTTCTTCCGATTCTTTTTACGGGAAGCGGCGTCAGAGCGTAGCCTTTTTGCGCGATCCTCATCATGTAGCCTATGGCCAGAATGTTGTTGGATTGGGACAGAAGTTCGCCGGAGCCTGGTATCATGTCCTCCATGGCGAGGGAGCGGGCCTCGACGAAGGAATTTCCGCAGTTAAGATATTGTCTCAATTTTTTCTTGAAAGATGGCGGTTCCTCGATTAATATATCGATGACGCTTTTAAGTGAATGGAAAGACGTTTCCTCCATTCCGAAGGATATATGGGTTACCAGACCCGTGGAAGCAAGCAGGTCCACACCGGCAGAGCAGAAGACGCCGGCGTTGTGGCAGGAAAAGGCGGAGGGCAATTCTAATATCAGGTTTGCTCCTTGCAACAGAGCCATTTTTGCGCGTTCCCATTTATCGACCATCGAGGGTTCTCCCCTCTGGACGAAATTGGAAGAAAGGGACACGACGACGTCGCTCGCCCCCGTTATCTCGAGGGCTTTGCCTATGTGATATAGGTGTCCGTTGTGAAAGGGGTTGTATTCGGCTACTATTCCCAAAACTTTTTCTTTCATCGAATCGACCTCTTCTAAATTATAAATTATTTGAGGGGGGTTCTGTAAATTGAAAATTCTGGTTCTAAACTGCGGTAGTTCTTCTTTGAAATATCAGTTGTTCGACATGCCTCAGGAGAAGGTGGCTGCCAAGGGTTTGGTCGAAAGGATCGGCATCGAAGGCTCCAGGATAAAACACACCAAGACGGATTCGGACACGACGGTAAAGGATGCAAATATACCCAATCACAAAGTCGCACTCAAGTATGTTGTGGACCTTCTTTTGGATGGCGATGCAGGGGTAATGAAAAGCCTGAGCGAGCTTGGCGCTGCAGGACATCGTGTCGTCCACGGGGGAGAAAAGTTCGCCTCTTCAGTGGTCATAGACGATGATGTAATTCAAGCCATAGACGAATGCGTCCCCCTTGCTCCGCTGCACAACCCGGCAAACCTGACCGGGATAAAGGCGATGAAGGAGCTTCTTCCCGATCTTCCGCAAGTCGCCGTTTTCGATACGGCCTTTCATCAGACGATGCCCCAAAAGGCCTACATGTACGGCCTACCCTACAGATATTATACGACTTATAAGGGTCGCCGATATGGGTTTCACGGAACGAGCCATTATTACGTTGCCCACAGGACGGCAGAGCTCATGGGAAAACCAATTGAAGAATTGAAGATCGTCACCTGCCATCTGGGGAACGGAAGCTCCATTACTGCGGTGAATGGAGGAGTATCCGTGGACACCTCTTTAGGCTTTGGGACTGTTCCCGGCATCATAATGGGCACCAGGAGCGGCGATGTGGATCCCACTCTTCTTTTGCATATAATGGAACAAGAAGGGATGAGCCCGGCCGAAATGAGCCACGTCCTTCATAAGGAAAGCGGATTTTGGGGGTTGAGCGGTATAAGCAGCGACCTTCGCGATATAGAAGAAGCCATGGAAAAGGGGAATGAAAGGGCCACTTTGGTAATGGAAATGCTGGTCTATGGCATAGCGAAATTCGTAGGAGCCTACGCTGCAGCGATGAAGGGGTTGGATGCCGTTGCTTTTACTGCAGGCATAGGCGAAAACAGCCCCATCGTCAGGGAAAAAGTGTGCGAATACCTGAGCTTTCTAGGTCTTAGATTCGACAGGGCCAAAAATGAAGCATTGATCAGAGGTAAGGAGGGTTATATCAGCATAAAGGATTCGCCCGTGAAGGCTCTCGTGGTGCCAACCAACGAGGAGCTCGTCATCGCAAGGGATACCTTTGAGCTGATCGACAACAGGTAAAGCAATATCTTTTGGGGATCTCCAATCCCCGGGAGGAAGGATATTTTTGAAGGATAAATTGGATTTGCATTGGTTTTTAAATCTCGAGGACATAAAGAAGGGAGAAATTTTCAGCACGTCGGTATCGTTCGATGAAGCCGACAGCGCTATCAGTTACTGGGGACAGGAATACCTATTAAAATTTCCCCTGACCTTCGATGTGCAGGCTCATTGGGCAAACGAGGAATTGAGGGTTGACCTGGAAACGGCCTTCAGGGTAGAGGTTCCCTGCGCCAGATGTCTTAAACCCGTATTATTGGATATTTCCGAAGGATATGAATACATATACACCCTTAGAAAACCAAGCTCCGAACCCGACCACGAACTGACCGAGGAAGAAATGTCAATGGTGCATATTAAATTTTGGCCTACGCATCTTGACTTGAGCCCCCAGTTATGGGAGAGTATTATCCTGTCTTTGCCCTCTGTCGCTCTTTGCGATCCCGATTGCAGGGGGCTCTGTCCTCATTGCGGCAAAGATTTGAATGTCGATTCCTGTGACTGTGCTTTCCGTGAGGTTGATCCTCGCCTGGAAGCGTTGAAGAAGGCAAAGATTTCGCTAAGCGGTCTCGAAAGGAGGAAAGAAAGAGATGGCCATCCCCAAAAGAAAGGTTTCTCACGCAAAAACGGCTAAAAGATACGCCCAATGGATTAAGAGTCTAAAGGGACCCGAGCTGACTATCTGTCCCCATTGCTCTGAAGTCGTGATGACTTATAGGGCTTGTCCTGAATGCGGATACTATAGAGGGCGTTCTGTAGGAAAGCTAGCCAAAAAAGAAGAAGAGTAGAAATCGATCGTCTAAAATACAGGGGAAAGGAGCCTTTCCCCTGTATTTTTTATTAAAGGACAGTCTTGACCGACGCAAAGGATTGTTTTATAGTACCTTTAACATCAGTTATTAAGACCAGATATTAAGTTTCGGAGGTCGATTTCGTGTCAACATCGGGCGACAGGAAGCGTCGGCACCAGAGGATTTTGAAGCTTTTAAGGGAAAACCCCTTACTTACTGACGAGGCTTTGGCCAATGCCCTGGGCGTTTCTTTGAGCACTGTCAGGCTGGACAGGGCGCTTCTGGGGATCCCGGAGTTCAGGGAGAGAATGAGAAAAATGGCCGAAGAGGCGACAAGCAGGTTGAGATCCCTGAGGTACGACGAAGTGGTGGGGGAATTGGTGGAGCTTCAGCCTAACAAACTGGCCCTGTCGGTACTTCAGACCACCGGAGATATGGCCTTTCGCGATACCGACCTGGTAGCCGATCACCATATTTATGCTCAGGCGACCTCTCTGGCGATCGCGGTAGTGGAGGCCGATTACGTGATAACCGCTTCGGCTCACATAAGATACAAGGTTCCAGCTCGTGTCGGCGATATGCTGGTGGCGAGGGCCAAGGTGGGGACCCACAAGCAGAATAAATACATAGTCAGCGTCAGAACGAAGGTCGAGGGCAAAGAAATTTTCATTGGCAGGTTCATCGTTGCAGCTCTTGAAAACTACCCCTAAAAAAGGGTAAAACATAAAAACAAGTGTAGAGAGTTCGACCGATAGGGGTGAGTGTTTTGATCTTAGCGTTAGATGCTATGGGAGGAGATCATGCTCCCGGTGAAGTGTGTAAGGGAGCGTTGGCAGCCTGCTCGAAATATCCCGACCTCGAAGTGGTGTTGGTGGGAGACGGCAGCCAAATAGAAATGTCGATACAGGGCGCGGAGCCTTTTGTAACGAAAAGGATTCATATCGTTCATACCGATGAGTTCATTACCATGGACGAATCCCCAACAGTAGCTTTTAGAAAGAAAAAAAAGGCCAGCATTAGGATGGTAATGGATATGGTGAAAAGCGGCGATGCTCAGGGGTGCATATCGGCGGGCAATACGGGAGCTGTCGTGGCCGGGGGCGTGTTAATTTTGGGCAGAATTGAGGGCATAGACAGGCCCGGCTTGGGAGTTCCCATACCATTGCCCAACAGGATTACCCTTCTCATAGATGTTGGGGCAACAGTTCGCTGTAAGCCCATTAACCTTTATCAGTTCGCCATCATGGGGGAGATCTACATGAAGAATACCTTGGGTGTCAAATCCCCTGTCGTCGCTTTGCTCTCCAATGGCGAAGAGGAGATAAAAGGCGATGAGGTCGTCTGCGAAGCCAGGAACATGTTGGCCGGAGGCAACATGGAGTTTATGGGATATGTCGAAGGCAAGGACATACCCTTGGGAGTGGCCGATGTGGTTGTTTGCGACGGCTTTACGGGAAACGCGTTGTTGAAGTTCATCGAAGGCGTGGGCGAAGCGTTGTATAAGTTGTTAAAAGAAGAGATGGAACAACGGGTTCTCCCTAAAGTCGGATTTCTTTTTTTATTGCCCATGCTCAAGGAGATTTGGGGGCGTTTCGACTACGAAAAATATGGCGGGACCCCCCTGCTCGGCGTTAACGGAGTGGTCATAAAGGCTCACGGACGGTCGAAAGCGAGGGCCATTGACAACGCATTGAAGGTCGCCAGTGATTTTGCAAATCATCGAGGCGTTGATTTGATTAGAGACGGCTTGGATCGAGGGGGGATGTAGTGTGGCTGTTTTTAACGGAAGGCCGGTATCCCTATTGGGTAGCGGCATGTACGTTCCCGAGAAGGTCTTGACAAATAAAGACCTCGAGAAAATTGTTGATACTAACGATGAATGGATCAGGACGCGTACAGGCATCGTTGAGAGGAGGGTCGCATCCGACGATCAAGTTACTAGCGATTTGGCTTACCTGGCGGCCCTCGAGGCCTTGAGGTCATGTTCTCTTAGCCCTAAAGATTTAGATATGGTTATCGTGGCGACAAATACGCCCGACACCATATTTCCTTCTGTGGCTGCCAAGGTTCAGGGGAGGTTAGCCGCCACAAAAGCGGGAGCAAGCGACATACAATCCGGTTGCACCAGCAGCGTTTACGCCCTAACTTATGCAGCTGCAGGTATTGCTTCGTTTCTCTGGGAGAGAGTGCTGGTGATAGGGGCCGAAGTTTTGACGAGGCTGCTCAATTGGGAGGACAGGTCTACCTGCGTTTTATTTGGTGATGGCGCCGGAGCTGTTGTTTTGGGAGTTAGCCCTGACGACAAAAACAGGGTGATATCGGCTTCCCTAAGAAGCGATGGCACGAAAAGCGACCTGATCATTTTGCCCGGAGGTTTGGTGGAATGCCCCGCCTCGGTGGAGATGATAGAGAAAAAATTACATACGATTCATATGAAGGGCAACGATGTGTTCAAGTTCGTGAACAAGGAATTACCGCCCTTTTTGTCGGAGTTTTGCGATGAATCGGGATTAGCTCTTGACGATGTGGACTGGTGGATATTTCATCAAGCAAACTACCGGATCGTGGAAAGCGTACTGAGGCGCCTCGACGTTTCCATGGATAAAGCTATACTGAACGTGGATAAGTATGGGAACACCTCCTCAGCCTCCGTTTTTCTGGCCTTCCATGAGGCCAAGGCTGAGGGAAAGGTGAAGAGGGGAGACAAGGTAGTCATGGTGAGCTTCGGGTCGGGGATGACTTACGGGGCCACATTGATAGAGGTATGAGGTGGATGAGGATGTTTAAAAAGACGAGAATTCAAGAGTTGCTTGGATTGGAGTACCCCATCTTTCAGGGCGGTATGGCCTGGGTCGCCAATGCCGATCTGGCCGCCGCAGTGAGCAACGGAGGAGGGCTCGGCGTCATAGCTGCGGGGAACATGCCTCCGGAATTGTTGGACAGGGAGATAAAGAGGGCAAAAAGCATGACCGACAGGCCCTTTGCCGTTAACATAATGCTCATGTCTCCCACGGCAGAGGCCGCAATCGAGGTGGTCGCCGAAAATCGCGTCCCCGTGGTGACCACAGGCGCAGGTAGCCCCGGGAAGGTGATAGAAAGGCTGAAACCCTTGGGCACCATAATAATTCCGGTGATAGCTTCTGTAGCTCATGCGAAGAGGGTGGAAAAGCAGGGAGCCGATGCTGTGGTTGCCGAAGGAACCGAGGCCGGAGGTCATATAGGCGAGCTAACGACAATGGTCCTCGTGCCTCAGGTAGCAGATGCCGTTAGCATTCCCGTCGTTGCCGCTGGCGGCATAGCTGACGGACGCGGCGTCGTTGCGGCCTTTGCTCTTGGGGCCGAGGGCGTGCAGGTAGGGACGCGTTTCGTCTGTGCCGTCGAAAGTCCTGCCCATGAGGCCTACAAGCGCATGATCATCGAGGCCACTGACAGGTCTACCGTCGTTACAGGACGCACGACGGGCCATCCCGTAAGGTGTATTAAGAACAAATTGACGAGAAGATTTGAGGAAATGGAAGCAGCAGGAGTCAGCCTGGAAGAGCTGGAGGCGCTTGGAGCGGGAAAGCTCAGGGCAGCCGTGACAGATGGCGACGTGGAGTGGGGGTCGGTGATGGCCGGCCAATCCGCCGGTCTAGTCAAAAAGGTTCAGCCCGCTGCAGAGATTATCAAAGAGCTTTTCAGCGACGCTGAAAGGATCCTTCGAGGCCTAGAAAATCGTTTAGAGTAAAAGCGGAAGAGAGGTGAAATCCCTTGGCATATGCGTTCGTTTTTCCGGGCCAAGGTGTCCAGGAAGTGGGCATGGGAAGGGAGTTTTACGACGAATTTACCGTCTCCAGGGAGATGTTCTTGCGAGCCGACGAAGCCCTTGGCTTTCCTCTTAGCAGGGTCATATTTGAGGGTCCCGAAGAGGAATTGACCAAGACCGAGTTCGCCCAGCCGGCTATTCTAACCGTCTCTATTGCCGCCTTCGAAGCGCTGAAGTCCATGCGGAAAGAGTTGGATCCCTCCTTCGTTGCCGGTCACAGTTTAGGGGAGTATACGTCCCTGGTCGCTTCGGGCGCCTTGAAACTTGAGGATGGAGTGAGGCTCGTCAATATTCGCGGCAAGCTCATGCAACAGGTCGTTCCCCTCGGCGTCGGTGCCATGGCTGCCATCATAGGATTGGACAAGGAAACGGTCGAAGAAATATGCAGCCTCGCCTCGACGGCCGAATCTTTTTGTGAGCCCGCAAACTACAATTCGCCGCAACAGATCGTCCTCTCCGGACATGCCGAAGCGGTAAATCGCGCTATAGAACTGGCCAAGGAGAGAAAGGCAAAAAGGGCTGTTCCGTTAAAGGTAAGCGCCCCTTTCCACTCCTCATTGATGCGCCCAGTTGCTGAGGGGTTGAGCGAGGCCTTTAAAAGTTGCGAATGGAGAAGGCCCAAGTGGCCTGTAGTGGCAAACGTAAACGCCAAACCTCTTGAAAGCGTGGAAGAAATACAGAAGGCCCTGCTCCTTCAAAGCTATAGTCCCGTGTTATGGACCCAGTCGGTGGAGTTCATGAGGGGGGCGGGAGCAGATTCCTTCCTGGAGGTCGGCCCCGGCGGAGTGTTGACGGGCTTGATCAAAAAAATCGCTAAAGACGTCAAGGTTTACTCCCTCGATAGCCCGGAAAAATTAAAGGGAGCCCTTGATTTTTTGGGGGGTGCTCAAGTAGAATGACTTCGGTTTGTAAGGTGGTCTTAATAACAGGTGCCAGCAGGGGTATAGGAAGGGCTATTGCACTGAAGATGGGAAGTCTGGGCTATGTCGTTGCATTAAACTGCAGATCCTCGGCAGAACAGGCCGAGGAGGTAGCATCTGAGATAAGAAAGATGAATTCCGAGGCGAGAGTTTTCCTCGCCGACGTAGGGGATGCCAAAAGCGTCAAAGGGATGTTTGAGGCCATCAAAAGGGATCTGGGACCTGTCTCCATCCTGGTCAACAATGCCGGAGTCGTAAGGGACAACATTTTGCTTCGCATGAAGGACGAAGAATGGGATGATGTGTTAAGGGCAGATCTTACCTCTGCTTTCTACTGTACGAGGGAAGCTCTGCGGGATATGGCGAAGGCGAGATGGGGAAGGATAGTATACGTGAGTTCTGTAGTGGGCCTGATGGGAAACGCAGGTCAGTCCAATTACGCTGCAGCCAAGGCCGGGTTGGTGGGTTTTGCCAAAAGCGTCGCCAGGGAGTACGGCCCCAGAGCAGTAACGGCAAACGTGGTAGCGCCGGGGTTCATAGAGACGGATATGACTCAAAAGCTGGGAGACCAATATAGAGAGCAGTTTTTGAGCCGTGTGCCCCTCGGTCGTGCCGGCAGACCTGAGGATGTGGCGAACTTGGTGGCCTTTTTGGTCTCCGACGATGCCGAATACATCACCGGACAGGTGATAGCTGTAGATGGCGGAATGGTCATGTATTAGTAATTTGGAAGGAGGTGAATAAAGATGAGATTGGAAGAAATCCAGGAAAAACTCAAACAAATAGTAATGGACAGATTAGATGTCGATGAGGATCAGATCACGATGGAGGCCTCCTTCGTGGAGGATTTGGGTGCCGATTCGCTCGATATCGTTGAACTCATCATGGGCATCGAAGAGGAGTTCGATATCGAGATCCCCGACGAGGACGCAGAAAAGCTTACTACCGTCGGAGGAGCATTGGAGTACATTAAGACCAAACTTGGTGTAGAAGAGTAAAGGCATAGGGCTCTTGCAGGTCATCCCGCAAGAGCCTCTACACCACCAATCGAAGGAGTGAACAACTTGAGAAGAGTGGTGATAACTGGGGTTGGCGTCGTAAGTCCCATCGGAAACGGTAAAGATGAATTCTGGAAAGCCCTTGAGGAGGGCAAAAACGGCGTGGGATATATCACGCTTTTCGACGCCTCCGATTATCCTGTAAGAATAGCTGCCGAAGTGAAGGATTTTGATCCGGGACAGTGGCTTGAAAAAAAAGAAGCCAGAAAAACTGACAGGGTCATACATTTTGCCGTCGCGGCTTCGGATATGGCAATCAAAGACAGCGCTTTGGATTTGAGCATGGAGGATCCGACGAGGGTTGGAGTCTACTTGGGGAGCGGCGAAGGCGGTATAGGGACGAGCTTTCAAAACATCAAGGCCTTGGTAGAGAAAGGCCCGAACAAGATTAGCCCCTTTTTCATTCCCATGATGATAAGCAATATGCCCGCTGCTTACGTGGCAATAAGATGCAACGCCAAGGGTCCAAGCCTATGTGCGGTAACAGCCTGCGCCACTGCGACGCATACCATAGGTGAGGCCATATACGCCATTAGAAGGGGAGAAGCAGACGTAATCCTTGCAGGAGGTGCGGAAGCGGCCATTACTCCCGTCGGGGTAGCGGGTTTTGCCGCCATGAAGGCGCTTTCTTCCAGGAACGACGACCCCGAGCACGCATCGCGTCCCTTCGATGTCGACCGAGACGGATTCGTTTTGGGCGAAGGTGCGGGAGTGCTTGTCCTGGAGGAGCTTGAACACGCCAAAAAGAGGAACGCCAGGATATACGGAGAACTTGTAGGTTACGGAAATACCACCGACGCCTATCATATTACCGCTCCGGATCCCAATGGAGCAGGAGCAGTCAGGGCCATGAAGATGGCTATAGCCATGGCGGGTTGGGATCCTGCGGAGGTTGAGCTTATAAATGCCCACGGCACGTCCACGCCTTTAAACGATACGATGGAGGCCAAGGCGATAAGAGCCCTCTTCGGGGAGCACACAGACGATATTTTGGTCCATTCCACAAAATCAATGGTGGGACATGGCTTGGGTGCGGCTGGTGTCCTCGAGTTAATCGCTCTACTGATGGCCCTGGAAAAAGGCGTCGTCCATCCAACCATCAACCTTGAAAAAATTGACGAAGAATGCCCCATCAATGTCGTGGGAAAATCTCCAGTATATAAGAAGATCAGCCGAGCTTTGTCGAACAATTTCGGCTTCGGGGGGCATAATGCTGTTTTGGCAATACAAAGTTATGAAGGTTAAAGTACTGAGCTCTCTTTTTCGTTGTCGGACGATCAAGAAGGGAAGATCCGCTCATGTGCCGAATGTTAAGCATGTGGTCTTCCCTTTTTATTTTTATGTAACTTTTATGCAACCGGTTGCATAAAAGTTTGCCCTCTGATATACTCTCTCCTAAAGGAGATATCTTTTGCGGGGAGGTAAATTATTGTGAAACAAATACTTGATAATAAAGGCAGAGCCCAACGAAGGGGTTGTCTTAAAAAGTTTCGAGAGCTTCCATGAGGTCTTTTTCATGGAAGCTCTTTTTTTAGGGAGGTGGCGAGAGTGAAAGTCAAGGCTGTAGTGATGGACGAGAAGGAAATGGATCTTACGATAAGAAGGATGGCCCATGAAGTTTTGGAGAAACTTGGCGGCACTGACGAAGCAGTCCTGGTGGGGATCCAAAGAAGAGGGGTATATCTTTCCCACAGGATCAGGGATGTCATTAAATCCTCGGGTTATAAGGAACTTCCCTGCGGACAGCTGGATATAACCTTTTACAGGGATGATCTTTCGTTAATGGCCGATCATCCGATGGTGCACAGCACGACCATGCCCGTGGACATAACGGGCAAGGATATAGTGCTGGTTGACGATGTTCTTTTCACGGGAAGGACGGTGAGAGCTGCCCTTGATGCCTTGATGGATATGGGAAGACCGAGGAAGGTTTTGCTGGCCGTTTTAGTGGACCGTGGGCACAGAGAGCTTCCCATTCATCCCGATGTGGTAGGAAGGGTTGTTCCCACTTCAAGGGATGAAGTCGTAGAAGTTTACGTCAGGGAGCTCGACGACAAGGACGGCATAGTCATAGCGGAGAAGGAGTAGGGGGGTGGTTTTATGCCTTGGAAACACAGCCATCTGGTAGACGTAGACGTCTTTAGCGAAGACGACTTTTACGTCGTCTTGGAAGAGGCTTGTAAGATGGAAGAGGTCATGGAAAGGCCATTAAAAAAGGTCCCCGCTTTGAGGGGAAAGGTCGTTGCCAACTTATTTTTCGAGCCATCCACGCGAACCAGGACGTCTTTTGAGCTTGCGGAAAAATTCTTGAGCGCCGACGTGATAAACTGGTCCGCCTCGGGATCAAGCGTATCAAAGGGGGAGAGCCTTCAGGATACTGCCAAGACGATCAAAGCAATGGGAGTGGATGCCGTTGTCGTTAGAAACAGGGAAGTCGGGACGCCGGAATATCTGATAAACAAGCTATTGGGAACGTGCATCATCAACGCAGGCGACGGAGCGAGGGCTCACCCCACTCAGGCTTTGCTCGATCTTTATTCCGCCTGGAGACATTTTGGAGATTTGAAGGGTCGCAAAATGGCGATAATTGGCGACATACTGCACAGCAGGGTAGCAAGGAGTGACATCCACGCCTTCTCGAAAATGGGAGTTCATGTGGTGGTTTCAGGCCCAAGGTCCTTGATCCCTCTTCACGTTTTCGATCTCGCCGAATACGAACCGGATCCCAAAAAGGCCGTAGAAGGCGCCGATATTGTATATGCCTTGAGGATTCAGCGCGAAAGGCAGGAGGAGGGTCTCTTTCCCAGCATCGATGAATATCACAATCGATGGGGCGTGAAGACAGAACTTCTGCGTTATGCCGAAAGAAATGCAATAGTGATGCATCCCGGCCCCATGAACAGAGGTGTCGAAATAGAAAGTTCTGTGGCTGACGGAAGCAGAAGTTTAGTGTTAGATCAGGTGAGAAGCGGTGTGGCCGTCAGGATGGCTCTACTTTTCCTGTATTTAGCCGGAGGTGCGGGCAGATGATTTGGTTGCGTAAAGTGTTCCTCTATGATGGAAGTAGTTTGAGAGATGGCAAATGGGATCTTCTCCTTGAGAAGGGCAGTGTGACGAAGTTGGTTCCTTCAGAAAGCAACAGCTTGCAAGAAGAGGATGTATTTTACGATCTTGAAGGCCTCGTGGCTTGTCCCGGTTTCGTCGATCTCCATGCCCATTTGAGGGATCCGGGCCAGACTTGGAGAGAGGATATCTATAGCGGTTCTCTTGCTGCCGCGGCAGGAGGTTTTACCCATGTGGTTGCCATGCCTAACACCACTCCGGCAGTGGACGAACCTTCGATCGTCCGTTACGTTGCAGAAAAGGGGAGGGTTGCCGGGGGAGCAAGGGTGCTTCCGTCGGGTGCCGTGACGGTGAAAAGAGAGGGCAGGCGGATCACCGAGATGTTAGCAATGAAAGAAGAGGGGGCGGTGCTTTTTACCGACGACGGCTCTCCGGTGATTTCGGCTAAGGCCATGCGAATAGCCCTTTTATACCTCAAGGATGTAGGGGTGCCCCTCATGGAACATCCAGAAGAGTTAAGTCTTTCCGAAGGGGGGCAAATTAATGAAGGCAGAGTGAGTGCCCTTTGCGGTCTTAAGGGGATACCGCGAAGCTCCGAGATAATAGGAGCAGAAAGAGCGATAAGGCTGTGCGAGGAGACCTCCGGTCGTCTTCATCTGACCCACATAAGCACCAAAGAGGCTTTGGAGGCCATAAGGCGGGCCAAGGAACGGGGATTGTCAATTACGTGCGATGTGACACCTCACCACCTTCTCTTTGACGAAGAGATGATATTGCATTCTGCTTTTTCCTCTTCCCTTAAGGTCAATCCTCCGTTGAGGAGCGGGGAGGATGTGGAGGCGCTTTGGCGTGGCCTGGAGGATGGGACGATCGATGCCATAGCAACCGATCACGCCCCCTATCACGTAGACGAAAAGGATGTTGTCTTTGAGGCTGCACCCTTTGGGATAGCTTCCCTTGAGTGCGCCGTGGCTGCAGTCATCGATAGATGGGATAGAAGGGGCAGGCCCTTTCCAAAGGAAAGGCTCTTCGAGCTTTTTTCGACGGGACCGGGAAGGGTAATCGGACTTGAGAGAAAACTGAAGCTCGGCTCGAAGGCCGACTTGACGATAATTGATTTGAACCTTGAAGGGAAAGTCGATGTGGCAAACTGGAAAAGCAAGGCGAGGATAACGCCATACGACGGCTTTACCTTTAAGGGATGGCCGGTATTGACCATCCTGGAAGGTAAAATAGTTTATAATCGTCTAAAAGAAGAGGTATGTCATGCATTGTAGCCGCGGACTGGAACTGGAAGGTTTTTTGATCGACAAGGCCTTTTTGGGCGGAGGCGTATATTTGTTGAGATTTGAGACGAAAGAACTTCTTCCCGAAATTTTGCCGGGACAATTTTTTATGCTAGGACCTCATCGATGGAAAAGCGACCCCTTTTTGCTCAGGCCCTTTGCCGTGGTCGATTGGTCGGAAAATGACGTCGAATTTTTGGTGAAGGTTGTGGGCAGAGGTACGAAAGATATCGTCTCTTGCGAAAGAGGCACCCCCTTTCGCCTTCGGGGACCCCTTGGAAACGGTGTCTTTACTGCCACAAGGGGAAGGTCTTTGGCGTTGGTCGCAGGAGGGATAGGAGTGGCGCCTTTGCTGTGCGCCTGGAAATTCCACTCCGATGTTGTAAGCAGCTTCGTCTTTGGCGTTTCAAACAGGGATTGGGCAGGCGTGGCAGATTGGGCAAGCAGTAAAGTCTCCGGTCTGACCGTGGCCTCCGACGACGGATCACTGGGTTATAAGGGAACTGCCCCGGACGTTTTAAAAAAAGAAGGGGATTTCATCGATGAGATATGGGCCTGTGGTCCTGTTCCCATGCTTAAGGCGGTATACGGGACATTTGGGGGAAAGTCTCTTATCATGGCGTCGCTTGAGTCGAGGATGGGTTGCGGCATCGGCGGGTGCCATTCCTGTGCAGTGAAAACGCAAAGGGGCATGCTTAAAGTGTGCCATGACGGCCCTGTTTTCGATCTTTCGGAGGTATTTTTGGATGAGCTTATCTGACGTCTCGAAAAGATTACCCGATTTGAGCGTTTCCGTAGGCGGATTGACCCTTCCCTCCCCTTTGATAATAGCGTCGGGCCTTTGGCCTCATGATGCTTCCTTCTGGCAGGAGCCCTATAGTGAAGGCGTTGGAGCAATCTGCAGCAAAGGGTTGACCCGTCGCCCCAGGGCAGGCAACAGTGGCATCAGAATATGGGAAACTCCATCCGGAGTACTTAACAGCATAGGGCTTCAAAACAGGGGGGTAGAGGTCTTTATAAAAGAAGAGTTGCCCCATCTTTCAAAAAGCGGGATTCCCGTAATCGTCAACCTGGCCGTGGAGTCCCTTGAAGAGACGACAGAGAGCCTGGTCTTGCTCAAATCCGTAGAGAAGGACATAGCGGCCGTGGAATTAAACGTTTCCTGCCCTAACGTCGATTGCGGCGGTATGGCATGGGGAATGAGTGCGGAAGGTGTCTCGAGCGTTCTTATGGCGGCAAGAAAAGTTTGGGAAGGAAAGCTTTGGATTAAGCTCACGCCTCAGGCCTTCGATTTGCCGGCCGTCGGAAGGGCTGCCGAGGGTGGCGGTGCTGATGCCTTGGTGGTATCCAATACTTGGCTTGGAATGGCCATCGACGTGGAAGCCAAAAAGCCCGTATTCGACAGGATATTTGCGGGCCTGTCCGGCCCCGCCGTATTTCCTCTTGCATTGCGATGTCTTTACGAAGTGGCAGGGTCGGTCTCCATACCTGTGATAGGTTGTGGAGGCGTTTGCAGCGACGAAGATGTGTTGGCCATGCTTCTTGCCGGGGCTGCCGCCGTAGAGATTGGCAGCATGCTGATGCATGACCTGAAATGCATATCTAATATCCATGAAAGTTTGACTAAAAGGATGGCCCTTTGGGGCGTCGGTTCCGTGGCGGATATAATAGGAAAGGGAAGAGGTGATCACTTTTGAGCGAAATAGTACTGGCTTTGGACGTAAAGGACCTGACTTCTGCAGAAAAAATCCTGGAGATGCTTGGGCCCGATTTAAAATACGTAAAAATAGGGCCGCGGCTTTTTTGTCAGGGAGGTAGAGAGTTCATACTTTCTGTTGGGAAGAACTGGAAAGTATTTTTGGACATTAAGTTGCACGATATACCCAACACAGTCAAGGATGCCGTTTCAGCCATAGCCGAAATGGGAATCTTTGGGCTTACCCTCCACGTCGCCGGAGGAAAGCGGATGTTGTGTGAGGCGGTGAAGGGGCGGAACGAAGCGAACCCCGATATGAAATTATTTGGCGTTACGGTCCTGACCAGCATTAACGAAGAAGAGTGGAAAGCCGTCTCTCCGGGATGCGGCATCGAAGATGCGATCGAAATGAGGACCAAACTGGCCGACGAGGCCGGTATAGACGGTGTCGTCTGCTCTCCTAGGGATTTGGAATCGATAAAGAAAGTTTCAGACAAGCTTCTTACTTTGGTGCCCGGCGTTAGGCCTGAGGGTACTTCGAAAGACGATCAGGCCAGGATTATGACTCCCGGTCAAGCCAAGAAGAAGGGGGCCGACTTTATAGTGATAGGCAGGCCAATCCTCCTGGCTTCGGACCCCCTAGAGGCGCTTACTGCAATCAAAGGGGAGGTGGCGTGTTCGTGAGTGGCGTAAATGACGGAGATCTCCTGGAAAAGATGCTTGCCGACAGCGGTGCTTTGCTGGAAGGCCATTTCCTTCTGTCCTCCGGCCTTCATAGCTGTAACTATTTACAATGCGCTTTGCTTTTGCGGTTTCCGCACTATGCAGCTTACGTCGGCGAAAGGTTGGCGAACTTAATAAGACCCAGCGCCCCCGATATCATAGCCAGCCCCGCGCTGGGGGGCATAATAATAGGCCATGAGGTGGCCAGGGCCTTAGATGTCCCCTTTATATTCTGCGAGAGAGAAGAGGGTAAGATGAGGTTGCGTCGGTTTCCCGCACCCGAGGGGATGAGATTTGCCGTCATAGAGGATGTGGTGACGACGGGAGGATCGATAAAGGAAGTTGGAGAAGCATTAGAATCACTTGGCGGTAAATGGGTTGCCTCGGGGTGTATAGTGGACAGAAGCACGGAAAACACAGGTCTTAAAGGGGAGCTGTTTAGCCTTGCCAAGAAGGTCTTTCCCGTCTATAAACCGGAGGAATGTCCACTTTGTAAAAAAGGGCTTCCCCTAGTGAAGCCCGGCAGCAAAAAACAAAGGATATAAAATAATGAGCTACGAAAAGGGCGGTCTTTTTGCGATGGCTGTATTTGTGAAAAAAACATTTCTTGTCCTCTTTCTTCTTGTCCTGGTTTTTTATCCCTCGGGGGCCATGGCGGTCGAGGGTAAGATTGCCACGGTTGTGGTAACACCTCCCGAAGTTGCTGTCCTTGTCAGATTTGTAGGAGGTCCGGTAGTAGAGGTGCACTCGCTTTTCGACTGGGCCGAAGACGGCTCCCTGACCAGGCGCCTGAGGAGTTGGCCGAAAGATGCTTACCTGATTGCCTTGACGCCGGGAGAGAGGGGGATACCGAGGGGCGAAAAAAGGGTGAAGTACATGTACGACTTTTTGCCCTACGATAGAGATGTCTTCGATAAATATTTCTTCGACCCGGCCACCATTTCTTTTATGTCAAGTCGTATATTGGTTTTGCTCACTGAGATAGAGCCGTCCATGTACGACTACTTTCAAAGACGTTTGGCGGAATTTCAAAGCAGGTTGGACAGCGTGATCGGGGTGGGGAGGGAAATAATGAACGGCCTTTTCATCCTCGATTTATCAGGAAGAATGGAGTTTTTACTGAAAGCCTCTGGTGCCGAAACGTTGAGACCGCCCGTAAATTGTTTTGATGATTGGAGAAGGGGCGAAGGTATCGTTGAACTGGAAAAATATATAGAATACGCAAAAGCAAGAGGAGGCCTCGTCGTGGCCGACGTATGGTCTCCTCCCTTGATAAGAGAAACCCTTTCAAGTTTATCATGCGCCATCCTATTGCCGACGCCAAAGGTCGATGAGATGTGGACCACCTATTTGCACGATATCTACCTCACCATTTGGAACCGATTTAAAGCGGTTTATGGCTAATTTATCTTTACTTTTCCCTTTCCCTCCGTCACTTCTCCTATTACGTTGCTTCCCACAAAGCCCTTCTTCCTTGCGACGTCAAGTATGACATCCTCGACGTCGGGGTCGACGGCCAAAAGGAGGCCTCCCGAAGTCTGGGGATCGAACAGCGCGTCTTCTAAGTTTTCGTCAAGAGATTCCAACCCTGTAACCTTGCCAGTACTTTTATAGCAGTCTTTATTACGGTAGGCTCCTGCCGGGACGAGCCCCATCGATATTTTCTCGGTCACCCCTGCCAAAAGGGGAACCCTTTTGGCTTCAATTCTTATATCAATGTTTTCGTCTAACATGTTCAAAAGATGACCGATGAGGCCGAAACCTGTTACATCGGTACAGGCATGGACCTTGCGGCGCACCTCTTGGGGCAGGTACAAAGGCAGATCGTTTAAACTCATCATTTGAGATATCATGACTTCTTCCTCTTCTTTGCTGAGCAAATCGGCCTTCAGGGCCGTAGAAAAAACGCCGGTGCCCAGCGGTTTAGTGAGAATGATCTTATCCTTCGGTCTCGCCCCGGTAGTGCGCCATATTTCGTTCAGGGCCACTTCGCCGTAAACTACGAGGCCATATTTCGGTTCATCGTCCTCAACGGTATGTCCTCCGGCCATTATGGCACCGGCCTTCGTCGCCCTTTCCATGCCGCCCTCCAGGATGGCGGAAAGGGTATCCAGCGGCAGGCAATTTATGGGAAAACCGACGACGTTTAAAGCCAGAAGAGGTCTTCCTCCCATGGCGAACACATCGCTTAGCGAGTTGGCAGCAGCTATCTGCCCCCAGGTATAGGGATCGTCCACGACGGGTGTAATTATGTCTACCGTCAGCACGGCAGCCCTTTCGTCGGAGAGGATCCACAGGGTAGCATCTTCTCCCCCCTTCCAGGAGGAAAGAAGCCTGGGATGTTCTTGTACCGTAAAGTTATCGAGCAATTTATTCAGGTCCGCCGGACCAAGTTTTGCGGCTCAGCCACTCGTCCTTGCCAGTTCGGTCAAGCGCATCGGATCACCTTCTTCTTAAATGGATTACATCGCCTGTAGTAAGCGTAAGAATTTCTTTCGTCGTGGCGACCAAAAGTGCACCCTCGCCGGTAATATCAAGAGCACGTCCGCTCACCTTTCCCTTGTCCAGATAAACGATCACTTGAGAGTTCAAGGTCAGGCAATGTTTTTTGTAATCGGCTATTGTCTTACTTCGCCCCTCCTGTGTCACAAGCCTTGATATTCGGTCCAAGACTTCGGTGCATGCTGTAGCTAAAAGGACTTCAAGATCGACCTCGCGATTCACGATATTTTTAACAGCAATTGCTTCCCTCGATATCCCTTCGGGCAAGCCCGAAAGATCTGTGTTGACGTTTATCCCAATGCCTACAATGGCGTGATCGATTTCTTGGCCGCGGCTTGCGACCTCGCTTAATATACCACATAGTTTTTTTCCCTGATATAGTATGTCGTTTGGCCACTTTAGCTCGCAGGTTATGTCGTATAATTTCTGCATCACATCTTTTATGGCTACCCCTGCGGCCAGACTTATCAGTTGGGGAGAGGGCAAGTTCCCTAATTTTTTGGAAAAAAGGGAAAAGTACAAACCCCCCTTCGGAGAGTGCCAGCTCCTTTCTCTCCTTCCCCTTCCTGCAGCCTGTTCTACTGCCCAAACGACGAAGAGGTCTAGTCCTTCTTTATCGTAAAGCTCCCTTGCTTTAGTTTGAGTCGATTGAAGGACGTCGAATTTGAAGATGGGCAGTTTAGGTCTTTCGTTGCTAATACGGCTTTCTTCCATGGGCTATGTCTCTCCTGCTATTAAAATCTCCGTCAATGATATAATAAATTTTACCTTGAGGGAAAAAAACTAAAAGACTATATGGAGGTATGCATATGGAATTAAAGCCGATTTCAACGGTTTTGGAGGAACTGCGCTCATCTTTGGATGAGTTGCGGGAAAGTCTTTGACGTCGATACACTGGAAAGCGAGATAAAAGCTCTCATCGACAAAACTTCCTCTCCTGATTTTTGGAATTCCTCCGATGCTCAGAAAGTTACCCAAAAATTGTCCCACCTTCAAGATTTGTTGGGCCAGTGGCAAAAGATGAAGGCGGAATGGGAAGAACTGGAAGTTTTGACCGAACTGCTTAATGAGACCGAAGATGAAGAGTTGATAGGTGAGTTTTACGATAAGGCATCTCGCTTGAGAAAAGAGATAAATTCCATGGAAATGGAGCTTCTTTTGGACGAGGAGTATGATGAATCGAACGCCATCTTGACCGTTCACGCAGGGGCCGGCGGTTTGGACGCCCAGGATTGGGCAGAAATGCTTTTGAGGATGTATTTGCGGTGGGCCGAAAGGCATAACTACGAAACTAAGGTAATCGATATACTCCCCGACGAGGAGGCCGGAATTAAATATGCTACTATCTTGATTAAGGGTATTTGTTCCTATGGCTATCTGAAGGCCGAAAAGGGCATTCACAGGTTGGTCAGAATATCGCCCTTCGATTCGTCGAAGCGGAGGCACACCAGTTTTGCTTCCATTGAGGTTATTCCCGAATTGCCTGACGATGCCGATATCGAGATAAGGCCGGAAGAGATAAGAATGGAGACCTTTAGGGCAAGCGGAGCTGGCGGCCAGTACGTCAACATGACCGATTCGGCTGTCAGGTTGATACATATCCCGACGGGTATAGTTGTGACCTGTCAGAACGAAAGATCCCAACACATGAACAGACAGGTTGCGATGCAGCTTCTCAAGGCAAAGCTGTACGAAAGGCGCCAACAGGAAAAGCAGAAAATGCTCGATGATCTCCACGGAGAGAAGAAGGAAATCGGATGGGGCAGTCAAATAAGGTCTTATGTATTACACCCCTACACGATGGTTAAGGACCATCGTACGGGCTATACGTCCTATAGCGTCGATGCTGTGCTGGACGGAGACATCGACGATTTTGTAATAGCTTACCTGAGGATGCGCAAAGATACCATCAAGGCTAAGGGGGCTTAATAATTATGGATTTTAATGGGCTGTTTAAGAGCTTAGGCAGGAGGAGATTTTACCTCGCCTTTGTTTTGTCGTCGTTTCTGGTCTTTGGGCACGCTTTTTTTAACGGTTCGGTTTTTGCCGCGGCTTTCGTCCCAAAGGTTCCCGTCTTTCCTCTGAGCGAGCTTAAACCGGGAATGCAAGGAGAGGTCGTCACGGTAGTGAAGGGTCTGGAGCGGGTTTCCTTTCCTGCCGAAGTGGTGAGCATAATCCCCAGCCAAAACGAGCCAAAAAGCCTAATCTTGATCAGGGCAAAGGGGCCTTTGGTGGAAAAAATCGGCGGAATAGCTGCCGGAATGAGCGGAAGCCCCTTCTTCATAGGGGGAAAGCTCGTTGGAGCAATCGGATATGGATGGGAATTCAGCGATCACAACCTCGGCCTGGTGACGCCAATCGAAGAGATGACCAAGGCCTTAGAAAGATCCTCCGGGGCAGAGGGCGTAGTAAAACATGGATTTTATGAAGGCAAAAATGCCCCCATGATAGCATCGGGAGTAAGCAGAAGGGGGGCAGAGAGGATATCCGACGATTTAAAGGGTAGAGCGGAGGTTTTGCCCTTCGATCTGCCGCAGGGAGGAATTTCCGTGGATTACAATGCAAAGCTTAATCCTGGTGATTCCGTAGGGGTTTTGCTGGCCTGGGGCGATGTCACCGTTGGTGCCACAGGAACCCTGACGGCATTGGACGACAAAGGTAATTTTTTGGCCTTCGCACACCCTTTTTTAAATCGCGGCGATGTTTCCTTTCCCCTTACACGGTCATGGGTGCACGAGGTGATTCCCAGCATAAGAAGCCCCTTTAAACTGGGAAGCCCCCTTTCCATAGTTGGTGTAGTGAGCCAGGACAGACCACAGGCTATTGCGGGAAGGGTAGGGAGTTTTCCCTATGGCGTGGAAGTTTCGGTGAAGTTTACTGATGAATCTGGAAAAAGCACCTCCAAGCGATTCCAGGTAGTAAATGACCCCTTTTTGATGAACAGGGTACTACCCGGCGCTTTGCTCGGGCTTCTGGATGATCTTTGGGGAAGGGTAGGCGAGGGAACGGGTTACGTTTCCGTGAAAATAGAGGGTAAGGGCTTCACGGAAGGATTCTCGAGAAAAAATGTTTACTTTTCAGATAATGATATAATAGGACAAATTGTAAACCAGGAAATTATGAGATTAGTTTCCTCTCTTTCGCTGAATAGGTTCAAGGAGATTGAACCGCTTGGTATACACGTTGAGCTCCAGGTCACCAGGAAACCGGAGATCGTATATATTGAAAAGTTGGAGATTCCCAACAAAGATGAGGTCAAGAAAGGGCAAGATTTGGATGTTCACGTGACTTTAAGAAATTTTCGCGGCGAACCCGAGGTGAAGAAGCTGAAACTAAAGGTTCCGGAAAAGGCTACAGGATTGTGCGAGGTCGTCGTTAGAGGCGGCGGAATTGCGGAACCATCGCAGGTCTCATTGATGTCCGGCTGGAGAGCCATAACTTCCTTCGATGAGCTTTTAAGCGAGATCAAAGCCGAGGAGTCCAATAATCAGGTGATCGTGGAGTTGCTTTACGGCTTTCTTCTCGAGGAGGAAGAGGAAGGGGGCATGCCCCTGGACGAAAATTACGAATTGGTTTCGGAGATGAAAAAACGTAGAATGGAGGAGGGCACCCTCAGAGTTTTCGACACGAACTATTATGTGGAGGGGCTCTTGAGGCGCACAGTAACTATTCAGAATATTGAGGGTAATTAAAACTTTAGTGACGAGAGGGTAAAGGTTTAAATCATGGTCAAATGGCTGGAGACCCTGGGCAAGGCGATCGCATCTTTTCTAGATCTTTTGGGGTGGATCGCGTCGTTGGCTTTTCATGTTTTGGTTCATTTGCCGCGTGCTCGTGTGGATCTTCGTTCCATCACAGATCAGATGGAGCGGGTAGGAGTGCAGTCGGTCTTCATGGTCTCCGTCATAAGTGCCTTTACGGGCATGGTGATGGCTGTCCAGACTTTGGATCAATTTCTCAAGTTTGGCGCCTCGGGATATATCGGAGGGGTCATTGCCTTGAGCATGATAAGGGAAATGTCGCCAGTCTTAACGGGCATAGTGGTTGCCGGCAGAGTGGGGTCTTCCATGGCGGCCGAGATAGGGACTATGAAGGTGACGGAACAGCTCGATGCCCTGAGAGCCTTTGGTCTGGACGAATACGTTTTCGTAGGGGTGCCGAGGATTTTGGCAAGTTTGGTTATGGTGCCCATTTTAACGATATTTTCGATGACCGTTGGCACCTTTGGCGGCTATCTTTACGTCGCCTTTCGTGGCATCCACCCTCTCATATTCAAGGATTCCATAAAACTTTTGGTCAACGTCTATGACATTAATGGCGGCTTATTGAAATCCCTGGTCTACGGCTTCGTAATATCAATAGTAGCCTGCGCCTGCGGTTTCAGGGCTGAGGGAGGGGCTAAAGGGGTTGGCGAGACTACCACTTTAGCGGTAGTGTGGAGCAATATGTTAATATTAATATTGAACTACATGCTGTCAACCCTTTTATTTGGAGGAAGGGTTTAGTGGAAGAATATATTTTGCGTTTCGAGAAGGTCAGTAAGTCCTTCGGTGATAAGAAAGTTTTGAGGAATATAAGCTTTTCCGTGAAGAAGGGGGAAGTGGTTGCCCTCATGGGCCCTTCCGGTTGCGGTAAAACGACGGTCCTGAGGCTTATATTGAGGCTTATCGAGGCCGATGAAGGAGAAATCCATCTTTACGGCAGGGATATAACGCATCTTTCAGAAAGAGAACTGATAGATATCAGGAAGAAGGTAGGCATAGTCTTTCAAGGCGGAGCTTTATTTGATTCCATGACGGTCTTTGAAAATGTGGCATTTCCCCTCCGATACTGCCTTGACATCAAAGACGAAGGCTTAATGAGGGAAATGGTTTCTTCCATGTTGGAATCCGTTGAACTCCCGGATACGGAAGATCTCATGCCGGCCGATCTATCTGGCGGCATGAGGAAGCGTGTGGCCCTTGCTCGGGCTTTGGTCTATAAACCGTCGTTTTTATTGTTGGACGAACCGACGACGGGGCTTGATCCCCAGACGGCAAGGCACATCGATCGCCTGGTAGCCGATTTGAGCAGAAGACACAATCTCTCCGCAATGACCGTTACGCACGATGTAGTGTCGGCGCTGGGGATTGCCGATAGGGTTTTTTTGATGAAAGAGGGAGACATCGTATGGATGGGAACCTCTGAGGAGTGGGAGGCCTCCTCGGATCCAGAGGTGACCTCTTTTCTTCTCGGAACCAAATCGATACGTCATAGGGGGAGTGCCCCATGAAGCGGGAGGTTAAAATAGGCCTGGTTGTGTTCCTTGGCTTGGCGCTCTTGGCTGGCTTGATATTTGTGTCGGGTGGTCGTTTAGTGCGTCAGAGGGGCTATATCTTGGAAGTTCAATTGCCAGAGGCAAAGGGGTTGCCTCCGGGAGCCCCGGTTTATATATCCGGTGTGGAGACTGGTTATGTGGAAGACGTCTTCCTCACTGACAGGGGCGTAACCGTTTCTGTCTTCATCAAAGAAGGTGTGAATATACCCTCGGACAGCAAATTTTTCGTGCAGGGAGGAGGGCTTTTGGGAGAAGCGTCCCTTCAGATCAGAAGAGGGAGTAGCGATACCTTTATAATCCCCCCAGGTCCAGTAAAAGGTACGACGACGCCCGATGTGTGGAGCGTTCTTGAGGAGATGGAAAGAAACCTCAATTCCCTGCGGTCTTTCATCGACAATCTGAGCGGTCTCGTAGGCGATGAAGAGTTAGAAGACCTGAAAAGGGCCATGAAAAGAATTCCCTCATTTCTTGAAAGTGCCGAAGAGGCTTCGGAGAGCTTGAAGGGATTGTCCGACGAGGGCAAAGTCCTTTTGGGTGACATGAGGGGAAGGATGGGGACTTTTCTGGATAATGCCAACGGCATGGTTTCAAATATGAACGAGATCCTGGCCGAAAACAGACAGGCATTCAAAGAGACAATGGCTAACGCAAGCGATTTGGTCACCAGATTAAGTGCCATGGCGGAGGAATTGGATCGGGAAGGGCCCTTTGCTGCTGAGGTCAAACAACTTGTAAAAAATGCCTCCGATGCCGCCCTTGCCTTCGAGAGATTCGTAGTCGAGCTCGAAAAGACTTTTTTCAGCGAGAGCGAGGATGGCGACAGTAAGGGCAATCTTCCCAAATTGCTCGAGGATGTGAGGCAAACCCAGGAAGCAGCCCAAAGGACTTTAAAGACCATTCAGAAGATAGAGGTAAAAGGAGATGTCTCCCTTAGGGGCAAGACCTTTGGAAGGGGAGAAGATGCCTACATGGATGTCAACGTGGCGCTCGGCATGAAAAACAGAAAGGATTTTCTGCTCTTTGGCGTCGACGATCTGGGCGACGGGAGTGACTTTACGTTTAGTTACGGATACAGGTGGAAATGGATATCCCTCTGGGGGGGTCTGGTCAGGGACGATTTGGGAGTGGGTCTCGGCTTAGGAGATCCGACCTCTTTTCCAATACAGTTGATCGGAAAATGGTGGGACGACGGATCGGGCGCATGGTCGTTGGAGGGTCGTTACAACCTCAACAATCGATACGGCCTTCTCTTTCGCCATGACGAATTGGACGACGAGAGACGCGAATCCGTAGGCGTTTATTACAAATTTTAAGGGTGATCGGGTTGTTTATTACTTTTGAAGGCATAGACGGTTCCGGAAAATCGACTCACGCCAAAAGATTGTACGAACATTTGTCGAACATTTTTGGGAACGAAAGAGTGCTGATCACTCGCGAGCCGGGAGGATGGAGCGGGGGATCGCAGCTTCGTGATATCTTGCTGCACAGCAATTGGAGACCCTGGAGCGAGTTTTTTCTTTTCATGGCAGACAGGTGCGAGCACGTTGAGGAGCAGATAAAACCTGCCCTGGCGAAGGGGCAGATAGTGATATGCGAACGTTACACCGATTCCACTCTAGCCTATCAGGGATGGGGCAAGGGACTGCTCTTGGAAGAGATGGAAAGGCTTTTTTCTCTGCTTGATTTTCCCCTCCCCGATCTTACTATATGGCTAGATATTTCCGTGGATACGGCGATGAAGAGGATCAAAGCGAGAAGTGCCTCAGATAGACTTGAGGAAGAGAGGTTTCTCGCGGTGGTACGAAGGGGATACGAAGAGCTGTCCAAAAGAAACCCTGTCAGGATAAGGCGAGTCTTTTCCGGGGACGAAGAAGAAAAAGTTTTTGAAGAAATTACCAGAGTAGTGGAGGACTTTATGGATGAAGGTGGAAAGGAGAAATTACAAAGAAAGGCGCCATAGCGTAACGGCTGCAGATTGGGACAGCTCGACAAGGGAACACAGGGTGGAGGCGAAAAAGGGGGAATCCTTCGATGGGTACGTCGATAGGGAAGAGATAAATTCTCTTTTGAGAGAGCTGGACGACCTGGGGATGGCCTTGTCCAGGTATCCCTCCAAAGAGCTGATACATAAATATAGGTTGCTCGTTCGTCAGATTATTGCCTTAATACTGGAGAAGTTGCGTGTTAAAAGGGAGTACGGATTTTCTTCGCGCAGCAACAAAATATATACGATTGTGGAAAGGACAGAGAGCTCTTTGTCGAAGCTCGAGGATGCATTGGACAAAGAGAGAGAAAAGATCGTCATACTGAATATAATTGAGGAGATTAAGGGATGTCTGATATCGCTTTTGTTATAAGAAAAAGCGAGGCTTTCAAAACGATTGCTACGGCAATTATGTATTCCAGAGCACCCCATGCGCTTTTTATAGAGGCACCAGATCCATTTCATGAGAAAATTGCCGTGGAGGTGGCACGCCTCTATCTGTGCGAAAGCGGAAATGGAGACGACGAATGCCCCTCATGCAGGAGCTGGAACGAAGGGGATCACCCCGATTTTATAAGGCCCGTTGAATGGGACAAGTCGCCCGGGATAGACGATTGCAGGAAAATGGCCGCTGAATTATATTTAGCTCCTGTTGTTGCACCGAGGCGCTTCCTTGTCATACCCAGGGGAAGCGGATTGTCCCTTCCTGCCGCCAACAGTTTGCTCAAAATATTGGAAGAACCTCCAACTTGGGGGGCTCTCCTCATACTTTCCGATGGTGGGGGATTGCCCGAAACGATTAAAAGTCGTACCTGGCAATTGACCATTGACGTAAAAGAAGAGGTAAGTCCGCTGGCGTTGCCCGAGGGAAAAGACGGTTGGCTGTCATTGATCGCGTCAGCCTCAGAGATGACGCAGCAGGAAGCCCTTGTTATGATGAATATGTGGATTAACTGGTGCCTCGGAAATGGCGAGATCGAAAGGGCTGCGATGATCGATAAGATCAGGTTGATAGCCGAAAAGGGGCACATCCCTAACTATATGGCCTTTGATCTCCTTTATGCTTTCTTGGAGGAGGAATTATCCGATGAATTATTTGATAATCTTTGGTAAGCCTCGATTTTTGGGGTTGATATATAATTGCGAAGAACATCTCGAAAAAAACGTTAAAATCGTGATAGAAAGCTCCAGAGGGCTCGAATTAGGATATGTCGCGGGGACTTTGAGCGAAGAACAGGTGCGTAAATATAAAGAAAAGTTCGAGTCTCCCAAGGAGTACGACGAAGGCGATAATATAAGGTCGGCAGAGCCTTTATGGCAGTGTGTCAACCTTTTGAGGTTGGCCGATGAGGAGGATCTTTCCGAAGCAGAACGGCAGAGAGGGGAAGAGGAAGAGGCCCTCCCCTTAGTGCGCAAAATACTCAAGAACCACGATCTTCCGATGAAGATAGTGGATGTGGAATATGTATTAGACAGAAAAAAGTTGTATTTTTACTTTACCTCGGAGCAGAGGGTGGATTTTCGATGCTTCGTAAAAGATCTTGCCAGGGAGTTTAAAACCCGAATAGAGCTGAGGCAGATAGGGGCAAGGGATGAGGCGAAGATCCTCGGGGGTTTGGCGCCCTGCGGAAGTCCCTGCTGTTGTAGTTATTGGATGTCTGAATTTTTCCCCATTTGCATCCGTATGGTAAAGGAGCAGAATTTAGCGCTTAACCCATCGAAAATATCGGGCCTCTGCGGCAGGCTCATGTGCTGCATGAGCTACGAATATGACTTGTATAAGCAACTATGGAAGGATTTGCCGAATCCCGGTACAAAAATAAAGACGCCCTCCGGAAATTACCATATATCAGGCGTCGATTTGGCGAGCAGTACCGTGAGAATCAGAAGCCCAGAAGGCGTTGAGTTTTTAGTGCCTGTCGGTGAATTTGTCCTTTTTCGAAAGACCGTCGAGGATGGAGGTAAATGGAGTTTGCATCCAAAATCTGGTGATATAGCTGAAGTTGCTCAATCATTGAGCGAGACATTTACTTCAAGTGTCGAATCTTCTCCATCGAGACCGTCGAATGACGACAGAAGAAAAAGAGAAGAAAAGAACGAAAACACGCGCAACGGTAAAGGCAAAACAAAGCAAAAAACAAAAAGTAGAAAGCGTAAAAGTAAAATTTAATGGGGTGAAATGATGGCGTTTTTTGACGCATTAAAAGAAAAACTGCAAAATGTAAAAAAGGGCTGGTTAGGTCTGGGGTCTCTCTTTGCCCCGGACAAGAAAATCGATGAATCCTTTTGGGATGGTCTGGAGGAGCAGCTTTTGCTTGGCGATGTGGGGGTCGACCTTACGGATGAACTCGTTGCCGAATTGAGACAGGAGGCCAGGAAATCTAATATAAAGGATGCGTCGGCTCTAAAGGAGAAATTCGTCGATCTGATCGTCCGAAAACTGGAGGAAATTCCCGGCATGGGAAAACCAATCGAGACAAAAAACAAACCTGCAGTTGTCTTGCTGGTAGGCGTCAATGGAAGCGGAAAGACTACAACGGCGGCAAAGTTGGCATCCAAACTTGCAAGCGAAGGCAAAAAGGTCCTGTTGGCCGCTGCCGATACGTATCGCGCGGCCGCTATCGACCAGCTGAAGGTGTGGGGTGAAAAGATAAACGTTCGCGTCGTGGCCCACGATGTCGGAGGAGATCCGGCAGCTGTTATTTACGATGCCATAGAAAGCGCCGTTGCATCCGATGGGGACTTGGTGATTGCCGATACCGCAGGTCGGCTTCACACAAAGCACAATTTAATGGAGGAATTGAAAAAAGTCAAAAGGGTAGTGGAGCGGAGACTGCCCGACGAGCCCTTCGAGTCGCTGCTGGTTTTGGACGCAGTAATGGGGCAAAATGCCTTCTATCAGGCTGAGGTTTTCAACGAAGCACTGAGTTTGACGGGGGTCATCTTGGCTAAATATGATAACACTGCGAAAGGTGGTATAATTCTTGCGGTCGCCCAAAGGATGTCCCTTCCGATCAGATATGTGGGCTTGGGAGAGGGTAGCGAAGACCTTGAGCTCTTTGAGCCACGATCTTTTGTAGAGGCGCTTCTGTCTTAGTTGAGCGGCAAAGGAGGTCTGACTTTGGAAGAAGAAAGCCTGGATCATATCGTTTTGAGCGAAGATGCGACCGTTAGAGATTCTCTTAGAGCACTTTACGGGACCGCCTTCAAAGCAGCCAGTTTTTCCGTCGGCGACAAGACCTGCTTGATATCTAAGGACGAGCTGGTAACAGCTTTGGAGAAGGGGCTTGGAGATTTGCCATTGAGGAGGGTGATTTCCAGCGGCCCTCTGTATTGCACCGACGGCTTAACGGACGAGGAACTGCGCTTGCCTTTGCTCAGGGTCAAGGATGGCACGGTTATTGTTAATGAGGCGGCCAAAAAACTCATAGACCGCGCTTCAATAGAGCTTTGCGAAATCAATGAATCGTCGTCGGAATGTGCTATGTTGCATATGGACAACGGAAGTGTCATTTCTATAGAACCTGTGGGCAACGGGTATTTCGTGGTCAAGGAGTTGGGCAGAGATGAAGTGGAAGAGATGCTCGGTACAGCCCGATGGGCAGCTATAGGCAAAGCCCTCTGGAACTATCTCGAGGCAAAGGATATGGCTTTGAAGGTCGAGGAGAGGGAAAAGAGGGGGGCTGTTCCTTTGAGATGGAATGGATTAGACCTCGGTTTTTTGACTTGCCGAAAAAAAAGAAAGAGCCCGAGCAAAGGAAAGGAACCCAAGAATGGCTCCTCCTCTGGTTAAGCTGCTGGTGGGTTTTTTATTCCCCGATGAAGCTTTTTATAGGTGGACGATCGACGGCATATCCTCGCTGTGGGGGTCCGTAGAGAGGAGGAGTCCGGTTTATCCCTTTGACCATACCGATTATTACAGGGATATTTCCCCCGTCCTTTATAAGGCTTTCGTCAGCATAGAGGGCCTTTGGCCTGCAGATCAGCTTGTAAGGTGGAAAGTGCAGGCCATTGCCCTGGAAAAAAAGAGCGGGCACAAACGCAAGATAAACGTTGATCCGGGCTACGTCGACGGAGCAAGGCTGGTTTTGGCATCAACGAAGGATCATGCCCATAGGATTTACATTTCGGAGGGCATATTTGCTGAGGTGACCCTGCGTTATATGTTCGGCAAGTGGGTTTCCTACGATCATACCTTCCCGGATTTCAAGAGCGGCCTTTACGACGACTTTCTTGACGCAGTGCGTAGGGATTGGCTTTCCGACATGAGGAAAAGGAGGACTCTTCAGTGATAGAACGTTACGAAACCGAAGTTATGCGCCACATATGGAGCGATGAAAATAAATATCGGACCTGGCTTGAAGTGGAATTGGCGGTTTGTTGCGCCTGGAAGGAAGAGGGAGTAATACCCCAGGAAGCTTACGAGGTTATCAAGGAAAGGGCGACCTTCGATATCGAACGCATAAAGGAAATAGAATCTAAAGTTCATCACGACGTAATAGCCTTCGTCTCCTGTGTTGCCGAAAGCGTAGGAGAGGAGGGAAGGTTCATCCATCTGGGCCTCACAAGCAGCGATGTCCTGGACACGGCATCGGCCCTACTTTTAAAAAGATCTCTCGAAGTTGTCATGGAAGAATTGACCTTACTGTCCAAGCTGGTGTTGGACAAAGCCTTTTCCTGCAAATACTTGCCCTGCATAGGCAGGACCCATGGGGTTCACGCCGAACCAATGAGTTTCGGCCTTAAACTCCTAAATTGGCATTCTCAGCTGAAGAGATCGGAGGAGCGCTTGAGTTTGGCTCATGACCAGATAAATTACGGAAAAATATCGGGAGCGGTAGGTACTTACGCCCACTGTCCGCCGTCGATAGAAAAAAAGGCCTGCTTGCTTTTAGGCTTAAAGCCGGCGCCCATATCCAATCAAATCCTTCAGAGAGACAGCCATGCCTTCCTTTTGCAAACCCTCGCTTTGCTTGCTTCCTCTTTGGAAAACATGGCCCTGGAGATCAGGCATCTACAGCGTACCGAAGTGTTGGAGGCCATGGAGCCTTTTTCTAAGGGACAAAAAGGCTCCTCTGCAATGCCGCACAAAAGAAACCCCATTTTATGCGAGCGCATATGCGGGATGGCGCGCCTGCTCAGGGGATATAGCCTTAGCGCAATGGAAAACGTGGCGCTTTGGCACGAGAGGGATATTAGCCATTCCTCGGTCGAGAGGGTCATCTGGCCCGATGCTTTTCACATCACCCACTACATGATTCGCACTTTTAAGCGCATTGTGGAGTTTATGGAAATAGATGCTGAAAGGATGGCCAAGAACATCGAGCTGACCAGAGGGCTGATTTTCAGTCAGAGGGTGTTGCTTGCTCTCGTCGAAAGGGGTATGAACAGAGATGAGGCTTATGAGGTCGTTCAACGGTACGCCCTGAAATGTTGGAACGGAGAGGGCGATTTCAGGGTGATTTTGTCTCAAGATCCAGCAATATCCTCTTTGCTTTCGGCGGATCAATTGCGTGAGCTTTTCGATGTCGGCTATTACTTGCGATATGTTGATGATATATTTGACAGATTCGACAAATAAATGGAGGTGTGCATCTTGGGCGTCCCCGACAGGAATATGGCTTTAGAGTTGGTAAGGGCAACGGAAGCTGCAGCCATGGCTGCAGGGCGTTGGATGGGACGTGGCGACAAAAACGCCGTGGATAATGCGGCCGTCAATGCCATGAGGTATATGTTGAACACCGTTTCAATGGATGGAGTTGTGGTCATTGGCGAGGGAGAAAAGGACCAGGCCCCCATGCTTTTTAACGGCGAAAAGTTGGGTCTGGGTTGTGAACCTGAGGTGGATATTGCCGTCGATCCCGTTGACGGTACTACCCTTACGGCGCTGGGAAGGCCAAATGCCGTAAGTGTAGTCGCCGTAGCTGAAAGCGGAAGCCTCTACAGTCCGAAGCACATATTTTACATGAATAAGATAGCTACCGGTCCTGAGGCGGCAGAAGTCATTGATATTGAGTTGTCTCCATCGGAGAACATCCGGCGCGTAGCGAAGGCGAAACACAAGGCCGTAGAAGACGTTACGGTAGTAGTGCTTGACAGGCCTCGTCACGAGAGCTTGATTCAGGAGATAAGGTCTTTAGGCGCCAGGATAAAATTAATACCCGACGGGGACGTTGCGGGTGCGTTGATGACATGCAAGGAAGATAGCGGCATAGATCTTCTCTTAGGCGTTGGGGGTTCCCCCGAAGCCGTAATATCGGCATGCGCCATTAAATGCATTGGGGGTAATTTTCAATGCAAACTTTGGCCGAGAAACCGCGAGGAAAGAGAACGTTGCCTTGAAATGGGCATGGATATAGATAGAGTGTTAAATATTGATGATCTTGTAAAAAGCGATAACGTATTCTTCGCAGCTACGGGCGTTACCGACGGTGAGCTTCTGAAGGGAGTCCGTTACAGGGGCGCCACGATAACGACCCACTCCCTCGTAATGAGATCTAAAAGCGGTACCGTAAGGTACGTGGAGGCAATACATCGGAGCAAGAAGTTGTACGAGATAAGCGATATCGAGTACTTGCCCAGGATGTCGAAGGGCCTATTATAATTTTTTATAACATTTCTTGAACAGGAGGAGATCCCATGTTATCCGATATCGAAATAGCCCAACGATCAAAGCTAAAACCCATAAGGGATATAGCACAAGACTTAGGAATACCCGAAAGGTATTTACTCCCCTACGGCCACTACAAGGCCAAGGTGGACGTAAACTACATGAAGGATTTAAAGGAAAGGCCCGACGGCAAGCTCATACTTGTCACCGCAACCACCCCCACCCCTGCGGGGGAGGGAAAGACCACCACTACGGTGGGGCTTACTCAAGCTTTGGTGAAGCTAGGCAAAAAGGCCATGCTATGCCTTAGAGAACCCTCGCTTGGTCCCTGCTTTGGCGTTAAGGGGGGAGCTGCGGGAGGAGGCTACTCCCAGGTACTTCCCATGGAGGAGATAAACCTCCACTTCACGGGAGACATACACGCCGTGGAGACGGCCCACAACCTGCTTGCAGCCCTGCTGGACAACCACCTGCACCAGGGAAACCCCCTTAAGATAGACCCCAGGGAGATAACCTGGAGGAGGGCCATGGACATGAACGAGAGGGCCTTGAGGAACGTGGTCATAGGCCTTGGAGGGAGGGCGAACGGATTTCCCAGGGAATCGGGATTTGACATCACCGTGGCCTCCGAGGTGATGGCCATATTGTGCCTTTCCAAGGACTTAGCCGACCTAAAGGAGCGCCTCTCCAAGGTGGTCGTAGGTTACGACGAAAGCGGTAATATGATAAGGGCAGGAGACTTGAAGGCTCATGGCGCAATGGCAGCCCTCCTTAAGGAGGCCATAAATCCAAACCTGGTCCAGACCATAGAACACGTGCCCGCCTTCGTCCACGGAGGACCTTTTGCCAACATAGCACACGGCACGAACTCCATAATAGCCACGAAGATGGCCTTGAAGCTAAGGGATTACGCCGTAGTCGAAGCGGGCTTTGCCTCCGACCTGGGAGCGGAGAAGTTCTTCGACATAGTCTGCAGGTTTGCGGGCCTCTCCCCTTCGGCAGTCGTGTTGGTCACCACCGTCAGGGCCTTAAAGCACCACGGAGGGGTGAAAAAGGAAGACCTCTCCAAGGAAAACCTTGAGGCGCTATCCCAGGGCCTTGAAAACCTCAAAGCCCACCTCGACATACTCTCCAACTTCGGCATTCCCGTAGTGGTGGCATTAAACAAGTTCGCCTCCGACACCGATGGGGAGATAGAGATGGTCATGGAGGCTACGGAGGAAAGAGGCGCCAGTATAGCCCTTTCCGAGGTGTGGGAGAAGGGAGGAGAGGGAGGCATAGATCTGGCAAAGAAGGTGCTTGAGGCTACGAAAGAGGAAAAAAGCTACAAACCCCTCTACGAGTTAGACCTTCCCCTTACGGAAAAGATAAGGACCATAGCGACCAAAGTTTACGGAGCAGACGACGTGGAATACTCCCCTCAGGCTTTAAAGACCATAAAAAACCTGGAGGAAAAGGGCTTCGGCGGTCTTCCCGTCTGCATGGCGAAGACCCAGCTATCCATATCCGACGACCCTCAAAAGCTTGGAAGGCCTAAAGGATACAAGCTATCGGCAAGAGAAGTGAGGCTGTCAGCGGGAGCCGGCTTCGTCGTTGTCATATGCGGTAACATAATGACCATGCCGGGCCTTCCTAAAAAGCCTGCCGCAGAGTTCATAGACATAGACGAAGAAGGGAACATAACGGGGTTGTTTTAAGTGCAAAATAAACATAACGGGGAAGCGGAGGCTTCCCCGTTATGTTTATGACGATTTGAGTATCCTTATTTTACCTCAGGTATCTTTAGTCCTATTTCCTTGTAGTAGCGAATAGCTCCGTCGTGGAGAGGAACCGATAATCCGTCGAATGCGGTCTCAAGGGTTATTAGCTGGGCCTTGGCGTGAACGCGCTGTACATCATCGATATGCTCCCAAAGCGCTTTGGTGAATTGATATACAACTTCTTCGGGAACGTCGGCATCGACAGCCAGCATGGCCATGACCGCAGGAGTTTGAACGTCGCGATCTATCCCCTTATAGGTGCCGGCAGGAATGGTGTCTTTAATGTAAAACGGATATTTTTCCTGCAGCTTGGCTAAGAAATCATCGTCGAAACTCACGAGATCGACATCGTGGGTGGTAGCAAGGTCCATTATGGCAGCCACAGGATAGCCTCCGACGACGAAACCGGCATCGAGCTGACCGTCCTTCATGCGGTCAACGGTGTTGTTGAAATCGAGAAAATCCACTTTCATGTCATCGTATTTGATTCCTGCGATATCCAGAAGGCAGCGCATGTCCGCTTCAGTTCCCGAACCAGGGGCTCCCACGGAGACTCTCTTGCCCTTCAGGTCGTAAATGCTTTTTATGTTGGCCTTTTTCATCACAACCAGGTGATTGGTTTCCGGATAGAGGGTTGCTATCGCCCTGATATTGGGAAAGGCATTTTTAAACATTATTTCGCCCCTAGCAGCCCACCAGGCCGTATCGTTTTGTACGAAGGCAAACTCGATGCTGTGGGTTCCAAGCAGGTTAAGGTTGGCAACTGCGGCATTTCCGGTTTCTGCCGTGGCCTGGATGTCTTCCGCATAACGGCTCACTACGTCGGCAATGCCTCCGCCTATCGGGTAATAGGTCCCTCCCGTGCCGCCCGTGGCGATGGAAACAAAGGTCTTGGCCTGAGCCGTGCCTACCGAAAAAACGAGACCTACAACCAAAGCCATTAATAAAACTTTTCTTATTCTCATTTAATCCCCTCCTCATTGTTATTGATAAATCTTATTGCCACCTAATGCACAAAACTCTATGTTATTTTAAAATATAAACGATAAGCCGGAATATTTCAAGACTCATTTGCTTGATTTAACATGATAAAAGTGATGCGAAGGAGCGATGGTTCGATGTTGGAGAAAAGAGAAGAGAGCGAAAGGTTTGCGGAGGCTGTCGAAGAACTGGGAGAGGACGAAGAAATATTGGGCACTCTCGAGGTGTCCTACGATATCCGTCAGGAGAGCCAGGTTGGAAGGGTTGCGGTTTTGCTAGCTGCCACTACTAATAAAAACGAGGAAGAATATCTCAAGGAGCAGATCAAAAGGCTCGGCTGGAGAGCTGTGGCTACTGAGGTAGGAGGTTTAGTCGGTAACATATCCGGCAAATTGACGCGTTCCCTGGTAGGGGCGGCGCTAAACGGCAATGTGGTCAAGAAGACGGGTAGCGAAATGCACGCTCTGATGCACGCCTCAATGGAAGCAATAAACAGTTTTTTGCCGATTTGCCTGTTGGAAGCGAGCGTTGGCGCAAAATTGGCCATTGTTCGAAGCAAAAAATGGATAGGAGTTGCTATAATTGGTGACAGTGCCTATCATGCTGCCGCTCACCACGACAGGTGCGGTTTGGGCGTCATGCACATTTGAACAAAGAGAAGGCTTGCAGGTCCTTGTTGAGTGTGGTAAATTGCTCTTTGCTCTATAATTATGAATGTAGAAAATGGAGGGATTTTAGATGAAAAAGGATATACATCCAAAATACGATGTTTGCAAAGTAAGTTGTGCCTGCGGCAATACCTTTGAGACGAGGTCCACTAAATCGGAAATCCGCGTATCGGTTTGCAGCAATTGTCACCCCTTTTACACCGGAAAGAGGGGCTTTCTGGTGACAGAAGCAGGACAGCTCGAAAAGTTCCGCAAGAAATATGCAGGAACGGATTACGTACAGTCGAACGATGGAGAGTAGCGTAAGGGTTAAACTGCTTACCTTCACGCCCACGCCCGACGATGTTGTCGCTGCAGCAGCGAGACTTTGTTACAGTCCGTCCACGGCCGAAGATTTAGTGGTTGAATTTAGAGAGGGAAAGAGGCAGAGCGGTCTTTTTATCAGGAAGTTGATAAATTCTGGTCATCTTTCACCGCTTGAACATGCCTCTTTTACCTTTGCCGTCGACGGCATCAGCAGGGCTTGCTCGCATCAGCTAGTGCGTCATCGCATAGCAAGTTACAGTCAGCAAAGTCAAAGATATGTCTCGATGGATGAAGCAAGGTATATCCTTCCGGATTCCGTGAAAGTTGATGCTCGGGCACTATCGATTTTCAAAGAAGCTATTCGCTATGCCCATGAAGCCTACAAATCCTTGGTAGAGTCGGGTATTCCTCTGGAGGATGCGCGGTATCTCCTGCCCAATGCTTGGGAGACGAGGATAGTTGTCACTATGAACGCCAGGGAATTGCATCATTTCTTCAGTCTCAGGCTGTGTAAGAGAGCTCAATGGGAGATACGCAGGCTTGCGAAGTTGATGTTGACAGAGGTCAGAGGGGTCGCAGGGGGGATATTCGACATCGCCGGTCCGAGTTGCATTACAAAGGGCAAGTGCGAGGAGGTCAATCCCTGCGGAGAACCATATGGCAGTATGGAAGAATTGCTAAATTAAGAGAGGCTCTTCCCTTCAAGGGGAGGTGATGATATAGGTGGATAATTTGAACGAAAAATTGGATGATTTGGAACGGAAATACCAAGAGTTGGAGACGAAGTTAAGCGATCCCGATGTCATCTCCAATCCGGCAATGTTACAGCGCCTGGCGAAGGAACATTCTGAAATGTCAAAGGTCGTGGAAAAATACAGGGAGTACAGACAAGCTCAAAAGAGGTTGGAAGAGGCGCTCGCCTTGACCGAAGAGGATGACGAAGACCTGAGAGAGCTCGCCAGAGAAGAGGCAAATCAGCTCAAAGATACCGTAGAAGAGCTCGAAAAGGAGCTGGCCCTTCTTCTCTTGCCCAAGGATCCGAACGACGAAAGAAGCGTGATTGTGGAGATAAGAGCCGGTGCCGGAGGCGAGGAGGCAGCCCTTTTTGCAGCCGATCTTTACAGGATGTATGTACGTTATGCCGAACGAAAGGGGTGGAAAGTAGAACTTTTGACGGCCAACGAGACTGGCATTGGCGGCTATAAAGAAATTGTCTTCAGGGTCGAAGGGCAAGGTGCGTATAGCGTATTGAAGTATGAAAGCGGAGTCCATCGCGTCCAACGCGTCCCCGTTACGGAAGCAAGTGGGCGTATACACACTTCCACTGCCACTGTTGCTGTATTGCCCGAGCCCGATGAGGTCGACGTGGAGATTCGTCCGGATGACCTTAAGATAGATACCTTCAGAGCCAGCGGAGCAGGTGGGCAATATGTGAACATGACCGATTCGGCCGTAAGGATAACCCATATCCCTACGGGCATCGTAGTTACCTGCCAGGACGAAAGATCGCAGCTTAAGAACAGGGCCAAGGCGATGCAACTGTTGAGGGCAAAATTATACGACGTGGAGATTCGCCGACAGCAGGAGGAAATGGCATCGGAGCGCAGGGGTCAAATAGGCAGCGGTGACCGTTCCGAAAGGATTCGCACCTATAACTTTCCGCAAAATCGCGTCACCGATCACAGGATTGGTTTGACTCTTTACAACCTGGACGAAATTTTGGATGGCGATTTGGATGAGTTGTTATACGCGCTGGCCACGGCCGACCAAATGGAAAAATTAAAGCTCTTGGGAGCGTAGGACCTGTTGATTCTCTCTCAAGCAAGGGAGTATGTGATTGACAGATTAAAACAAGCGGGTATTTCCGGGCCGTCGATAGAGAGCGATTTGCTATTATGTAAGGTGTTGGGCTGCGATAGATCGTGGTTGATAGCCCATAAAGAACGGCCAATATTCGACTACGAATTGCAATATTTAAATGCTCTCTTGGAAAGAAGATGCAATAAGGAGCCTTTGGCTTATATATTTAACGAAGCTCAATTTTACGGCAGAAATTTTTATGTCGGCGAGGGCGTTTTGGTGCCCAGGCCAGAAACGGAATCGTTGGTCGAGATCGTCCTTTCGTTGGTGGATGAAGGGATTGTAGTCGACTGGGGAACAGGAAGCGGATGTATCGTGATTTCGCTGTTGCTTGAAAACCCAAAGTTTAGAGGGATAGCGTTGGACGTAAACCCAAAGGCACTGTATTGGGCATGGAAAAACGTCGACAAATACGACTTGTTCGACCGATTGATCTTGTGGCATGAGAGCGGGAAATTGCCGGCTCAATTCGCAAAATCGGGTGTCGATGCCGTAGTGAGCAATCCCCCTTACATACCGACGAATCTCGTTGACACTTTAATGTCTGAAGTTAAATGTTTCGAGCCGATTTCGGCCCTCGATGGAGGCAATGACGGGACGTTGTGGTACCGTTTTCTTTTTGAAAAGGCGTCTTTGTGGTTGAAAGAAGGGGGCTGGCTTATCGTAGAAACCGGCGGTTGGAAGGAGAAGGAGATCCTGTCTTTGGCGCCGGACCGCTTTAGCCTCTGTGAGATGAAGAAATTAAGCGGAGGGGTCTGCGTTATAGCCTGGAGGCTTAGCGGTAAAAAATCTTTTTAGCGCAGATTGGATAAATTAGGGAGGTGTTGTCGTGGAGAAGCGCGAATTGGTGATCGTTGGCGGGGGGCCCGCCGGACTTACTGCTGCCATATACGGCAGAAGGGCAGGGCTTGACGTGTTAGTCCTTGAAAAGGGAATGGCAGGAGGTCAGATCACAATTACTGCCGAGATAGAGAATTGGCCGGGGATACCCATGATAAGCGGAGAAGAGCTGGCCAGGGCTTTCAGGGAGCATGCGGAGAAATTCTCTCCCGAATTCAGGGAGGCCGAAGTCAAGAAAGTATCCATAGAGGCCGGCAAAAAAGTCGTCGCAACCGACAAGGGGGATATAGAGGCCGAAGCAGTTATAATAGCCACAGGCGCCAGCTTCAGAAAGCTCGGGTGTCCCGGCGAGGCGGAATTCACCGGAAGAGGTGTCAGCTACTGTGCCGTATGCGATGGTGCCTTTTTCGAGGATCAGGTTATCGCAGTGGTCGGAGGAGGCAATACTGCCGTAGAAGAGGCAGACTATCTGACCCGATTTGCCTCTAAGGTGTACATAATACATCGTCGTGATTCCTTCCGTGCCGATAGAGCCGTCGTAGAAAAGGCCATGGCTAACCCGAAAATAGAGCCTGTATGGAACTCGGTCGTAGAAAAAATAAAGGGAACGGATATGGTCGAGGGCATCGTATTGAAAAATGTCAAGACGGGGGAGACGAGCGAACTGCCGGTTGCCGGTGTATTCGTCTTCGTTGGGATGAATCCGAACAGCGATTTTGTGAAAGGCCTGGTAGAGACCAAGGACGGCGGATGGATCGTAACCAATGAAATGCTGGAGACCTCCGTGGAGGGAATATTTGCCGCCGGCGACGTTCGCGATAAGTTCCTCAGGCAGGTAGTAACAGCTGCAGGTGACGGGGCCACAGCAGCAATGGCTGCATATTCCTACATTTCAGAGCAGCTTCACCTGCAGAAAGTATTGTTTGAGCCTGAAAGGGTTGTCTCTCTGTTTTATTCAAGCATAGATCAGGAGCAGATAAAGCTGGCCAATGAAGTTGAGAAAAAATACGCCAAAAAAGTTTTGCTCATAGACGGTTATAAAAATAAAAGGATGTGCGAAAAACTTGGCATAGTCGACCTGCCGCAGGTCGTAGTATTAAACAAGGGCTCTTTGGTTAAATCTAAAGCGATAAATGACGCTCAAGCGATAGAGGGGTTGCTTTAGCTTCTCTACCCTAATGTGCCGGGCCTATCTTTGCAGGTGGGCCCTTTATTTTTAATTTTATTGAAGAAGGGGGAGAGGTTTTGGACAAAACAATCGTCACCGTTACCATGAATCCTGCTGTAGATATTCAATACGTCGTTCCCGATTTCAGACCCGGAAGATGGTTCAGGGCTTCCGAGGTGGACAGGTCAGCCGGAGGAAAGGGTATAAATGTATCAATAATATTGCAGCAGTTGGGATACGAAAGCGCAGCGATGGGGTTTCTGGCCGGCTTTTCTGGAGAATATATAAGGGATACATTGAGGCGCTTGAAACTGACCACAAACTTCGTAAACGTAATAGGCGAATCCAGAACGGACGTGTATATCGTCGATGAAGTTGGACATATCGAGACAGGTGTGGCAGAGGCAGGACCTTATATCTCTGACGAGGCATTGCATAGATTCATGAAAAATTTCGACCGCATACTTAGTCGTGCCCGTTTGGTTTATTTGGGAGGATCCCTCCCTCCCGGAGTTCCTCAGGATGCTTACAAGGACCTGATCCTGCGTTGCAAGGAAGCGAAGGTACCTGTATTTGTGGATGCTTTCGGTCCGGCCTTGACTGCTGCTTTAGAGGGTGTGCCTAGGGTCGTTAAATTCGATCACCGATTTTTGTTTTCCACCCTCGGCTACCCTATGGGCGACCTTGACGATGTGCTTGAATTGGTATCCAAAATACACGACAGTGGCGTGGAGTGGTCAGTTACAACCTATCGAGCCGTAGGCAATATTTTTTATACGCCCGAGGGAATCTATTTGGTAGACATAGAGAGGGAAGAGAAGGAGCAGATGGTGTCCCTTCTTGCGATAGGCGATGCCCTTATGGCGGGATTAATGGTGGCCCTTTTGGAAAACATGGATGTAGAAAAAGCAATTCGTTTTGCCCAGGCATGCAGTCTAGAGGATACCCTTCACGTCAAAAAGGGAATTCGAGGCAGAGATATGGTGGAGTCGCTGATGCCAAAGATATTGGTCGAAAAGCTCGATTAAAGAGGTGTTTCTCATGTTGGTTGGCGATCTTATGGATAGGGATTTGACGTCGCTTGGAGAGGACGCTACATTAATGGAAGCGATAGAGGTCTTGTCAAGGCACAGAATTCCAGGACTTCCTATTGTAGATGCCGAGGGACGCGTGGTCGGTTTTTTAAGCGAAAAGGATATAGTTAGGGCTGCTTTGCCAGGTTATATCGACTTGCTGGAAGATCCCTCTTACGTTCCTGACATGGGACAATTCAAGGTAAGAATGAAAAGAGCCAGCATGGATTCGGTTGGAAGGCATATGACTAAGGAAGTCGTGTGCCTTAGTACGAATGACAGCGATTTTCATGCAGCCTTGATCATGATAAAGAAAAACTTAAAACGTGCTCCCGTCGTTAAAGAAGGCATTTTGGTCGGGGTCGTGAACAGAGCAGATATTATTGAGCACTTAATGAGCGAGTGAGCCATGCCTAAAATATTATTCGTATGTTCCGGCAACACCTGCAGAAGTCCCATGGCGGAGGCCTTGATGAAAAAGGCCTTAGATATGAGAGGTATAGAGGGGTGGCAGGTGTCGTCGGCAGGCCTTATGGCCATGCCGGGCAATTCTGCGAGCGAGAACGCAAAGAGAGCTCTTATGGAAGATTTCGGTATCGACATCGGGAGCCACCGCTCAAAGCCCGTAGACCTTTCCCTCATGGCCGATCATGATTATGTAATTGCCTTGACTTTGAGGCATCTTCAATGGCTTGCGTCTAAGTACGGCCAATATAAAAATAAAATTTATTTCATAGGGTCTTTTGTCTCAAGGGATGTCGATAATGCAGTAAAAGAATACCTGTCGGCGACTGACCCATATTCTACATATTACATGAGATTATACGAGGACAAAATCAGATCCTATGAAGTTGAGGACCCTTACGGTCGCGAAATAGGTGAATACAAAAGGGTTGCTCGGCAGCTGTGGGATTATTGTTGCAAAATTGCGGATCTCATAGAAAAACACCTCTTACCCCCAAGACCTTAGAAGGCAGTATTAATTTTAATAGGCAAAATGGCCGATTACAATCTATAGGGGGTGCTGGAGAATGTTGCCGAGCGGGAACGAAGCGCAAATAACTTATAGGGTAAACCAGATTCAAACTGCCAGCAGAGAACAACTGCTTCTAATTACTTATGATATAGGCATAGGTGCGATTAAAGTTGCTAAAGAGGCGCTCAGAGATGGAAATAACGAAGTTGCAAACAGGGAGTTGCAGAGGGCACAGGCGGTCATAAGGGAACTTATGAGCGCACTCGATGTGAGTGCGGGAGAATGGGCGACGGCATTGATGAGTCTCTATGAATTTATGTATGAACAACTGGTTAAAGCTAACGTGGAAAAGGACCCCAACATCATGGACAGCGTAAGGTCTATGCTCGAGGAATTGCGTGCCCTTTGGCAGGAGGCTATGGAAAAAAGCCGCGTAGAAAGCCTCGCCCAAGGCGAAGCGCGTCGTGGCGAAGTCAGACCGCAAGGGGGTCTTGATTTTGCAGGTTAACGTTGACGATATACTGGATTTGGCAAAAAAAGAGAAGGGGCTTTACGAAAATTTGCTGGCCCTGGTGGAAGAGGAGATGAAATACGCTCGCGAAGGAAACGCCTCAGCCCTTATGGATGTCCTGAGAAGAAAACAAGAAATTATATCCCGCCAGGAGATATTGTTGGAGAGGTGGGAAGAGCTGGCATCTGCAATGGGCGTTAAGTCTTCAAGAGAAACGGTAGAGTTTTGGGATATCTTGTCGTCGAAGTTGGGCGAAAAAGGTTACCAGGAGGTTATAGGAGCCGTTATAGAGATCAGGGAAAAAGCTGCCGAGACATTGCGGAAGGAGACGGAAGTTCAGAAGGAACTTGAAGCCCATTTGGAGAAATTGAGGTCAAATTTGTTAAAATTAAACGACGGGATGCGTGCCTTTAAGGCTTATACCAAATAAACCTAATTGTTTTTAGTCGGGAAGTGATCAGAGTCTGAAAAAACTTATCTCAGTTTTATGTCTCATATTGGTAATGATCGTTCCTGCTGATGTATGGGCTCAGGAAAGCGCTTCAAACGATAACTCCAAAGAAATTTCCTTAGGTCGTAAAGTAGCAGAGGAAGTCGAAAAAAACTGGGAAAGGGTAACCGATCCTTCTGTAACTGCAAGGCTAAACATGATATTTGCTAACTTTAAGCCCCATTTAGAACGTGACTTGCCCTATGAGATCAGGGCGATAAAAGATGACGTTTCCAATGCTTTTTCGCTTCCGGGCGGAATAATTTATTTCACCACGGGTATGATCGAATTGGCCGAAAGCGATGCCGAAATAGCGGGAGTCATGGCCCATGAGCTTGCCCATACCGAGAAAAGACATGTGATGATTCAAGTTGCCAGAAATCAGAAGCTCTCTCTATTGAGCCTCGGGATCATAGTTGCTACAGGAGGGCAGGCAGCAGCACTTCTGCTGACTAACGTTGCTCAAGTGGCGATAATGAATTCCTACAGCAGAGATCTGGAGGAAGAGGCCGATATGCTTGGATTAGAGCTTTTGATCAAGGCAGGTTATCACCCGTCGGCGATGATCACATTGCTTGAGCGTCTTGCCGAGGAAGAACTCAAAAGGCCTTATTTCGACCCCGGAATATATCAGAGCCATCCGAAGCTGAAGGACAGGATATCCTATTTAAAGCAAGCGATCAAATCAAAGGGATTCACCCTAAATCGCAAGGTAGTTTTGGGTTTGTTGAACGTAATGATAGAAGAAGGCCCGGAGTTATATATGTTGAGAATAGACGATGTCGAAATTTTGGAGTTGGAAAAGAGTCCAAAGTCATTGAGCCTGCTGGAGGAAATAAAAGACAGGCTCGACAGATCATTAAAGCTTGAACTGGAACCCTATGAGGTCAAAGTCGTGGATATAGATGGGGTTCCGTCTCTTTGCGTCGGACCGGAGAAAATTTTAGGCCAGCCGGATCTTCCCGCAAAAGGCCCATCCCTCGAAAAGATGCGGGACAGCATTCTTATGGCTCTGGAAAGGGCTAGGCAGAAACATACCTTTACCAATTTCGTCCGCTGAGACACGCCCTCGACCTTTTGTTGTAAAATGAAGTAAGATTTGAGGATGACAAGGAGGCCTCTCAATGTACATTTCCCTTTACAGAAAATATCGGCCCGGTCGTTTTAGCGATGTGGTCGGCCAGGAAGGTATTGTCAAAATCCTGAGGAACTCCTTAAGGTCGAAAAAAATTGGGCATGCCTTTTTGTTCTCCGGGCCCAGGGGTTGCGGCAAGACGACTGTGGCCAGGATTGTTGCTAAAGCGCTCAATTGTCCCGATGCTTGGGAAGGGGAACCTTGCGACTGTTGCGAGGTTTGCAAAACAATATCAAGGGGAGAATCCCTGGACGTAATAGAAATAGACGGAGCTTCCAACAGAGGAATCGAGGAAATACGAAATCTGAAGTCGCAGATAGGTCTTGCATCCTTCTCGTTGTCTTATAAAGTATACATAATAGATGAAGTTCACATGTTGACCGATGCTGCTTTCAACGCTCTTTTAAAAACCCTTGAGGAGCCGCCGCAGAGAGTGGTTTTCATCTTGGCCACGACGGCGCCGGAAAAGGTCCCGCTTACCATAAGGTCTCGCTGTCTTCGTTTTTATTTCAACCGACTTTCCTCTGTCGATATCGTAAACAGACTGCGTCGCGTAGCACAGGAGGAGAGCTTTGATTACGAGGAAGAGGCCCTCTGGGAGCTGGCAAGACAGGCCGACGGGTCGTTGCGCGATGCTTTGACTTTGCTTGAACAGGCACTCTCGCTGGAAGAAAAAGCCCTGACTTTAAATTCCGTTGTTCTCCTTTTTGGGGGCAGCAGAAGCACTTTGGAGGATATGGTAAAGTTGATGGCCCTTGATCCGTCAAAGGGCTATGCAAAAATGAGGGAGATTTTGAAAAGGGGTTTAACGGCCGAAAGGCTTTTTGAAATAGCCTTCTCTATCTTCAGGGACATGTGGGCCTATAAGGCCTTAGGGGATGAAGTCGTTGAAGAGTTGGAACTGTCCGAAAAGGAAAAGCGGTTTTTGGAGGAGGAGACTTCTTCCTGGGACACTTCAAATCTCTTTTCGGCAATGGAGTTGTGCGCTGATTTAAGCTTAAAGGCAAAGTTGGGCGTAAAAGATGACATCCTTGCGAGCATGTTCTTTGCGCGAACGAAAAAAATGGAGCAAGCCGTCATTTCCCTTCGCAACGATGTTCAAGAGCATGTGAAAGAACCGGAGATTGCGACAACTGAAAGCAGCAGGGATGAGGTCGATGTTCAAACAGTAAACGTTCAATGGCAAAAAATTATGAATCAATTAATTGAGGAAGCTCTTCCCATTTATTGCGCATTGATTTCTTCCAAGGTCGAGCGGGGCGAGGGAGAGGTTGTTATAGAAGTATCAGAGGAGCGAGCCTTCGATTATAATATTCTGAAGTTACACCGAAATAGAGTATATCTTTATGATTTAATATCAAGGCATATGGGCGAAATTTCGGAAATAGTCGTAAAGAGCGGAAAGGAAGAAATAAGATACTCCAAAAGGGTGCCCGATGCGGAGGATATCGCCGAAAAAGGTCAAATAGAACTTCTTCAACCCGAAGAAGACGAGGAAAAAGTCGAAGCCAAAAGGGACGAACCTCTTTCGGCCCGTGCATATAATGTTAAAGAAGATGATGCGGTTCTTAAACATATAGCTATGTTTCTTAACGGCGATGTGTTGATGTATAAGAGGATTGAAGAAGATCTAGACGAAGATGGAGGCGTTGATATTGAATAATAAATTCGTTCATCTACATGTTCACACAGAATACAGCCTCTTAGACGGCGCCATAAAAATAAAAGACCTGGTCTCCAGGGCTAAGGAATGGGATATGGGAGCCGTGGCGGTGACTGATCACGGTGTGATGTTTGGCGCCATAGAATTCTATTACGAGTGCATGAAGCAAGGTGTCAAGCCGATCATGGGGTGTGAAGTTTACGTAGATCCAAAGGGGCATACCAGACGCGAAGGGCAGGGAGGGAACTACCATCTCCTGCTCTTGGCAGAAAACGAAGAAGGTTACAGGAACCTCGTAAAGCTGGTTTCCATAGCCAACGTGGAGGGATTTTACTATAAACCGCGGGTCGATTATGACTTGCTGTCGAAATATTCCAAGGGGTTGATCGCATCTTCGGCATGTCTTGCCGGAGAGGTTCCCTCTTTGATCTTGAGCGGCAGATACGACGAGGCGAAGGAAAAAGCCCTGCTTTATCGCGATATATTTGGCGAGGGGAATTTTTACCTAGAGATTATGTCCAACGGTCTGTCGGAGCAGGCGGTAGCCAACAAGCACGTAATAGAGCTCGCCAGAAAGGCTAACATTCCTCTTCTTGCCACCAATGATGCTCATTATTTGGAAAGCTACGATGCAGACTGGCATGAAATATTGCTCTGCGTCCAGACCAACTCCACCGTCAATTCCAAGAACAGGTTTCAGTTCGGATCCAAGGAATTTTACCTGCGTTCACCCGTGGAAATGTGGAAGATATTTGGCGATGAGCTGTCGGATGCCCTGCATAACACTGTCGATATATCGGAAAGATGCAATGTCAAGCTTGAATTCGGCCAATACATGCTTCCCGAGTACAAAGTTCCCGAAGGCGAGACGCTGGAAAGCTATTTGGCCCTGAAGGCCCAAGAGGGATTGGCCAGGAGGTTCGGCGGTAGGGAAATACCGCAAGAGTACATAAAACGAATGGAATATGAGTTGGGCGTTATTAAACAAATGGGGTTTGCCGGATACTTTCTGATAGTCCAGGATTTCATAAATGCAGCCAAAGAAAGGGGTATACCTGTGGGGCCGGGCAGAGGGTCCGCTGCCGGTTCTTTGGTGGCCTATGCCTTGAGAATAACTGAGATCGATCCTATTACATACAATCTGCTTTTCGAACGTTTTTTGAATCCCGAAAGGATAAGCATGCCCGATATTGATACGGACATTTCCGATAAGCGGCGTGATGAAGTGATCGATTACGTGGTGGAAAAGTACGGTAGAGATAAAGTAGCCCAGATAATAACTTTCGATAGGATGAAAAGCAGGGCGGCCGTGCGGGACGTAGGTAGAGCTTTGGATATGCCCTATCCTGATGTGGACAAAGTGGCCAAGTTGATACCCTTCAATGTCTCCTCTATAGAGGAAGCGTTAGAGTTATCCCACGAATTGAAGGCGTTATATGACGGCAACAGAGAGGTCAAACAGTTGTTGGATTACGCAAGTCACATCGAGGGTATCGCCCGCCATTGCTCACAGCATGCCGCCGGGGTGGTCATATCGCCCGAACCTCTGGTTAATATCGTTCCTTTGAAAGCCATCAACGGTACCCAAATAGTGACGCAGTATCCCATGGAGCCCCTTGAAAAACTTGGGTTGGTAAAGATGGACTTTTTGGGCTTGAGAACTCTCTCCATGATAGAAGAGACTTTGAAGAATATAGCGAAAAACGGCAAAAAGGTCCCCGATCTGACACAACTGCCCATGGACGACAGAGCAACCTTCGAGATGTTGCAGAGGGGCGATACCATGGGCGTCTTCCAGCTTGAATCTTCCGGGATGAGACAGCTTCTCAAAAAACTTTGCCCCGATTCGTTCCAGGATATCATCGCAGTTCTGGCCCTTTATAGACCCGGACCCTTGGGCAGCGGAATGGTGGATCAGTATATCGAAAGGAAGCACGGGAGATCCCCCATAAGCTATCCCCATCCTGCGTTGGAAGAGGCCCTGAAAGAAACGTACGGAATTATTTTATATCAGGAGCAGGTTATGCAGATTGCCGCTAGATTAGCGGGTTATACCCTGGGGCAAGCCGATATACTGCGTAGGGCAATGGGAAAGAAAAAGGTCGAAGAGATGGAAGAACAAAGACAGGTATTTGTCAAAGGCTGCCTTGAAAATGCCGTAAGTGCAGAACAGGCCAACGAAATATTTGATTTGATACAATATTTTGCCGGGTATGGTTTCAATAAGTCTCACAGCGCTGCCTATGCGATGATAAGCTATCAAACGGCGTACCTTAAAGCTCACTACCCCGTTGAATTTTTGGCCGCCTTTCTTTCAAGTCACATAGGCGCAAAAAAAGAAATCCTTGCTCGTTACGTTAGGGAAGTAAGGAGTGACGGCATTGAAGTCCTTCCTCCCGATGTGAACGAATCCGAAGCCGGTTTTACGGCCGTGGGCGATGTTGTAAGATTTGGGTTGACCGCCGTCGCCAAGGCCGGCTCCGGGGCCGTGGAGGCCATACTGAAGGCGAGAAAGGAAGGAGGCCCCTATAAATCTTTGTGGGATTTCGTTTCGAGGATAGATCTGAGGGCGGTGAACAAATCAGTTATAGAGAGCCTTATAGGTGTGGGTGCCTTCGATGGATTGCACAGCAATCGCCGCCAGATACTGGAATCCCTTCCCGTGTTACTGGAGGCGCGTGCCCGCTTAGACGAGGATAAGTTTCAGCAGCGCCTCTTCAGTCTCGATGGGAACGATTCTTTAGATGTAGAGCCGGCGTTGGTGGATATCGAGGACTTCGAGTTTCACGAGAAGCTCGAGCTTGAGAAAGATGCTGTGGGACTCTATATTTCGGGGCATCCCTTCGAGGCCTACGAAGAAAGGGTACGAAAATATGCATATTGTACCCCTTCCGAACTCATCCATTGGTGTTCTCCTCAGGCGAAACCCTTGGTCGGAGGCATCGTAACAGATGTAGCCGAGAAATATACCAAAAAGGGCGATCTCATGGGGATTGTGGGAGTAGAAGACCTGGATGCCAAGCTGGAAGTGGTGTGCTTTCCAAGAATGTGGGGTAAAGTAAAGGCCTTTTGTCAGGCGGGCACCGTAATTTTGGTGTCGGGGCGTCTCGAGGAAAGAGGAGGGGGGTTGACCATGATCGCCGAGGACGTTGTTCCTTTAGAAGTTGCCGAGAGAGAAAAAGGTCAAATTTTTAGGCTTCGCATTCCCTACCACCTTTGCGACGAGACGATCCTAAGAAATTTGATCAGAACTTGCAAGAGCTATCCCGGGAAAGACCAAGTTCTTGTGGAGGTCTATAACGACCGATTTTCGGCCTTCATCTTATTGAACGATACCCGTGTAACCGTAAGCGAAGAGCTTAAGGGAAAAATAGAGGGTATGATGGGAAGTTTCTTGGAGATCGCCGTTTAACCCGTACAGGGATTTGATTTTGATGATCAAGAGATTGCATTTTATTTGCAAGCATATATTTGCACCTGATAAATTTGCATTTATGGAGTGATGAGTATGAGAAAGGTTAAAATTGTATGTACTTTAGGTCCCGCCTGTGGCGATCGCGAAGTCCTCAAGCTGCTCGCCCAAGAGGGCATGGATGTGGCGAGATTGAACTTCAGTCACGGCACGTACGAACAACATGCTAAAAGTTTGGGAAACATAAGGAGCATAGAAAAAGAACTGGGGCGTCCAATAGCGACAATGCTCGATACCAAAGGTCCGGAGATCAGGACAGGCTCTCTTGCTAACCGCGGAACGGTCATCCTTCATGAAGGAAATGTCTTTGTGTTGACGCCCGAATCCGTCGAAGGAGATGAGTCCGGGGTATCCATAAGTCATACAAAGCTTTTCGAGGACGTTAAACCGGGGATGAATATTTTTATAGACGATGGCACTATTGCTTTAAAAGTGGAAGACATTAGAGGTCATGATATCGTCTGTCGCGTGGTTGTTGGCGGAGAGTTGGGCGAACATAAGGGGATTAATGTCCCCGATGCCAATCTCTCAGTGCCGGCATTGACGGAAAAGGACATTGAAGACATAAAGTGGGGTCTTGAACATGACATGGAATACATAGCCGTCTCCTTTGTCCGCACGAGAGATGAGATCATTAGCGTAAGGCGCGTGGTAGAAGAGCTGGATGGCGATATCAAGATCATCGCCAAGATAGAAACAAAACAAGCTGTAATGAATCTGGACGATATCATTTCCGTGGTTGACGGTATGATGGTTGCCCGAGGGGATTTGGGGGTTGAAATGCAAACCGAGGAGGTCCCGCTGGTTCAGAAAAGGATTATTGACCTTTGCAGATATCACGGCAAACCTGTAATAGTGGCGACGCAAATGCTTGATTCCATGATAAGGAATCCGAGGCCTACGAGGGCGGAAGCCAGCGACGTGGCGAACGCAGTTCTCGATGGTACAGATGCGGTTATGTTGTCTGGTGAGACAGCAAAGGGCAAATATCCCGTTCTGGCGGTGCGGACGATGAGAAATATTGTGGAGAGGGTAGAGAAGGAGTATCGTATGTGGCAAAGGCCTGCGACGATCCCCATAAAGGCCAGGGGCGTGCCCGATGCCGTGAGCCATGCAGCAGTTTCAATAGCTGAGGAGATGAACGTAGGGGCTATACTCTCTCTCACCAGCAGCGGGAGCACGGCAAGAATGGTGAGCAAGTACAGGCCTCTTCCTCCCATTATCGCAGCCACGCCAAAGGTCAAGACCTGTCGCGAGCTCTCCCTTGTGTGGGGGGTAATTCCGATGATTCAGCCCCAGATATCTACCACTGATGAAGCAGTAGAAAGGGCTTTGGCTTCGGCCAAGGAAAGGAATCTTCTGAAAGAAGGGGAATTAGCCGTAGTGACGGCAGGCGTTCCCATGGGCATTCCCGGAACGACGAACATGATAGAAGTTCGTCCGGTCAGCAAAATTTTGGTCAAGGGCTTGTCTTTGATCAAAAAAGTAGTTTCGGGAGTCGTTTGCAAAGCCCTTGATCCCGATACGGCCATTGCAACGATGAAGGACGGTTATATTTTAGTAGTGCGGCAGACTGACAAGGCATATGTACCGGCCATGAAAAAGGCTCAGGCTATCATCGCGGAGGAGGGCGGCCTCACCAGCCATGCAGCAATAGTTGCCCTAGAATTGGGCATTCCCTGCATTGTCAGCGCCGCTGGGGCGACCAACATTTTAGAAAATGGCATGGTTATAACGGTAGATGGCTCGCGAGGTGTAGTATATCAGGGGAATGTAAAACTTCATTAATAGGATATTGCAATAGCAGATAGGAGTAGCGATGTGGATGTAGGGTTTGATGATAGAAGAAATTGCGATGAATTTTGCCCGGGACATCGCTCCGGCTTTCGCAGAAAGGCCTTTTCCTCCGATTGGAGGAGCATGGAAAAGGAGATGGCAAGACATTATGGAGACAGAGTAAGGGTCTCCTCTCTGTTTAAAAGCGCCGTGTTGGTGCCTCTGTTGACTGTAGCGGGAAGGCCGTCTCTTTTACTGGTCGAAAAAAGGGATGACCTTCCCAAACACGGAGGGCAAATTGCCTTTCCCGGCGGTAAGATGGAGCCCTACGATAAAGGGCCCGTCGAGACAGCACTACGTGAATTTGAGGAAGAGACAGGTTTGCCCTCTAGCGAAATTAGCGTAGTTGACATGTTAGATCCCGAGCTTACTCACACGACGGGTTTTGTGATAGTTCCCGTCGTAGGTTTTTTGAAAAATATTGATAATTTAAAAAAGGTTAAAGTAGATTCCAATGAAATCAAAAGGATCATTATCTTCTTTTTGGATGACCCGAATGGTTGTAAGTTTGAGTTAGAGACCTTTGCTCTGAGCGAGGGATTTTCCCTTCTATATCCTATTTACCGTCTCAAAAGCGGAGTAAGGATATGGGGTGCGACGGCACGTATTTTGCTTAAGATAATGGTCAATTCAGGCGTATATTTTAGAGGAGCATTGGAGCGTAGATGGCTTTGATAGGAGCTCATATATCCGTTCGCGGTGGCCTCTCGAAGGCCATAGACAGAGGAAAAAGCCTCTCATGCGAGGCAATACAGATATTCACTAAAAATCAATTGCAGTGGAAATCATCTCCCATAAAATTGGAAGAAAGTATGGCCTTTTACAAAAAGTGGCAAGAGAGCGACATCAAAGCAATAGTAGCCCACGGGTCTTATTTGATCAATTTGGCTTCGGAGGGAGATCTGAGAGTTAAGAGCATATGCGCTGCCGTAGAGGAGTTGAAGAGGTGCAACGAACTGGGGATATCCTCTTTAGTATTGCACCCCGGTTCTCATGGGGGCGCAGGTGTTGACGTGGGAATCGAAAGGGTGGCACAGGCCCTCAAGGAGGTATTAGAAAGGACCGAGGAGCTTAAGACAAGAGTGCTTCTTGAAACCACTGCAGGCGAAGGTTTTTCCCTTGGTGGGGATCTGGCTCATTTTGGCGAAATCTTGGAGTTGTTGGATGGCCACTTTAGAATAGGTCTTTGTCTCGATACGTGTCATCTATTTGCCAGCGGTTACGAGCTTTCCTCTATGGAGGGTTATGAACGCCTAATCTTAATGGTTGGCAAGTACGTCGGTCTTGAAAGGGTTGGATGTTGGCATTTAAACGACAGTCGCTTTGAGAGAGGAAGCAGAAAAGACAGGCATGCTCATATAGGAGATGGCAATATTGGCATTGATGCTTTCGCAAATATACTTACCGATCGGCGTTGGGAGAGGGTGCCATGTCTCTTGGAGACCCCTAAGGAAGGCCGCGGCGACGAGGGTAATTTGGCTTTATTGAGGAAACTGAGGGGACATTGATTATCGAAAGGAAGACGATCATGGGGAGTAATCCCAAACTTAGGATAGGGCTCGAAAAAATCCGGGATAACGCTTCGAAAGTGGTAGAACTTTGCAAAAAAACCGGCATCAGGGCGGGCGGCGTTACAAAGGGGCTTTGCGGAAATCTAAAGGTAGCCGAGGCGATGGTCGACGGAGGATGTTCCTTTTTGGCCGACAGTCGCGTAAAAAATATCGCAAATCTCAAAAGAGAAGGCATGAATGTCCCTTGTATGCTTTTGCGCCTGCCGATGCCAAGCGAAACAGATGCTGTGGTGACTTGGGCCGATGTAAGCTTGGTTTCCATGGGTGAGACGATCTTACTCTTAGATGAAGCCTGTAAAATTAAAAATAAGTTTCATGAAGTGGTAGTCATGGTTGACGTCGGCGATCTGCGCGAGGGTATATGGCCATCTGATGTCGAAATAGAAACGATCGCCAGTGCTTTGAAGAAGTGTAAAAGGGTTCACTGCCTTGGAGTTGGAACTAATGTCGGATGTTATGGCGGCGTTTTACCCTCCCGCGAAAATATGGGCAGGTTGGTCGAGGTTGGTCGTAAACTCGAGGACCTGCTTGACTACAAGTTGGCGGTCTACTCGGGGGGAAGCAGCTCCTCTTTGGCGTTGATAGAAAAGAGAGAGATGCCTCGGGAAATAAATCAGCTGAGAATAGGAGAAGCTATTTTGCTTGGTACTGACGTAACGGGCGGAAGGAAAATTCCCTATCTGAACCAGGATACCATGTTTCTAGAGGCCGAAGTAATAGAGGTCAGGCGAAAGCCGAGTGTGCCTGTAGGCGAAATAGGAGCAGATGCCTTCGGCAATGTGCCTTTTTTTGAGGACAGGGGGGTGCGTCTTAGGGCTGTTTTAGCCTTGGGCAAGCAAGACGTCAGGCTTGAAGGAATCAAACCTCTTCAAAAAGGCATCCACATCCTCGGTGCGTCGAGCGATCATATGATATTAGACGTCGAAGAGTGTGACGAAAAAATTTCCCCGGGAAGCGTTCTGGCTTTCAGGGTAGATTATGGGGCGATGCTGGCAGTTGCTACGTCGCCCTATGTGGAAGTGGTGGCGGAAGCAGAATGATCAAATTTCTGTCCTTGCGCGATATTTTAGATATACTCATTATTGCCTTTCTCATATATCGCATCCTTTTGTTGCTGATGGATACAAGGGCCATGCAGCTTGTAAAGGGGCTGTTGCTCTTGGCCTTAGTCAGTGTATTTGCCAGGACTTTGCGCTTTGAAGCTTTGTCGTGGATATTAGGAAAGTTTTTAGGCGTTTTGTTTATAGCCATTCCCATTGTATTTCAACCTGAACTGCGACGGATGCTCGAGGAAATAGGCAAAGGAAGCCTGTGGAGACGGGCCATATCCAGGGAGAAAGCGCAGTCTTTGGCGGATGAGGTTTTAAGGGCCCTACTGTATCTCCAATCTCAAAAAATAGGGGCTTTGATAGTTCTTCAGAGGAGCACGGGACTCAAAGACGTGTGGCAATCTGCGGTAAAACTGGACGCTGAAATTTCTCAAGAGGTGTTGGTATCCATTTTTTGGCCGGGCAATCCCCTCCATGACGGTGCTGTCATCCTGGACAGGGAACGGGTGATTGCGGCTTCATGTTTTTTACCCCTGAGCGATAATCCGGATATTTCAAGATGGCTTGGTACGAGGCATAGGGCAGCCTTAGGAATAACGGAGGTATCGGATGCCATATCTCTGGTGGTTTCGGAAGAGAGGGGAGAGGTTTCCTTTGCAATACGCGGTCACCTCTCCAGAGGTCTTAAAGAAAACCAATTGCGTCAGTTGCTCCTTCACTACTTCCTTTCCGAAAGCGAACCCACATCGCTGTGGGAGAGGATCCGTGAGGCCTTTGCTTCATTTCGTTCTGGAGGTGTAAAAGATGATGAAATGGATCGATAATCTGTTTTCCTCCAGGACATTTTTGAAGGTATTTTCCTTGGTACTCGCCTTTTTTCTGTGGTTTTATGTCACGGGAGACAGTAATACCGATGTGGTAAGATCTTACAGACTGGCTTTGCAGCTTCGAAATGTCCCTAGCGGGGTTACGATCCAACTTCCCAGCAGGGAAGTCGAGGTTCAAGTGGCTGCCAACAGGTTTTTGGCATCGAACATTATTCCCGAAAAGGACATAGTTTGTTATGTCGACCTTCAGGGATTGGAGCCGGGGCGACATACCCTCCCAGTAAAGATATCTTTGTCAACGGGATTGCAATTGATAACAGTAAATCCCTCAACGGTGGATCTCAGATTGGAAAAGAGTGCGGAAAGGGCGATCCCTGTTACGCCGGAATTGCCTCAGCTGCCCGACGGATATGCTTTACGAAGCGTTATCGTGTCTCCCTCCCAAGTGATCGTACGGGGTACAGAAAGCGATGTGAAAAGGATAACGGGTGCAGTCGTCGTTCCCTCTCTTGCCGATCTGCTTGCCAACGAAAAGATAAGTCTTAAGGTGATGCTTGAGCCTCAATCGCAGGAATGGTCGAGCGTAACAGTGATCCCTGACAGGGTTGATTTTCAGGCTGAGGTCGATATCGTAAAGATAAAAAAAGAAGTTCCCATCTTTGTTCCCATTGAAGGGGAGCCTCATCCCGATTATATCGTTACGTCCATTCTGACTACTCCCGGGAACGTGATATTGGAAGGGTCGAAAGTGACACTTAACGGGATCAGTTCCATCACTACAAAGTCTCTGAATATAAGCGGAATAAAAGAAGACATGGAAGCGCAACTTCCCATTTCAGTCCCGAAAGGGATCAATGTATTGGGAGATAAAAGCGTAACCGTGAAGGTAACATTAAAGCAAAGGATTGCTACTATGAAATACGAAAATTTGGAGATAGAGATAAGGGGCAGAGGTATATATAGAAATTGGAAGATAGATCCCACTAAAGTGGATGTGATCATTGAGGGGCCCCCGTCCATTGTTTCTTCCCTTGAAGGCAAGGAGCCCGCAATAGTAGCCTATGTAGATATTACGAATATAGTGTCCAGGAGATTGTCCATACCCGTAAACGTGGAAGTAAAGGTTAAAGGGATCAGCGTCGAGAAGGTCGATCCTGACAGGGTTACCTTTACGGTTTTGGATTAGACTGATAACTGTAAGGCATTACAATTCATGATAAATATGGGAGTGAACGTCCAATGGGCAAGAAAATACGATGCTTATTCGGAACAGATGGAGTAAGAGACGTGGCGAATAAGGGAGTCATGATCCCCGAAATGGTGCTGCGTTTGGCCAGAGCCTATGCCCTATTTTTGGCCGAAAGGGGGATACCCAAACCCACAATTGCCATAGGAACCGATACCAGATTATCATGCCAAATGCTGCAATCCGCACTGGAGGCAGGGTTCATGTCTGCTGGCGCTGATGTGCTGCTTTTAGGCGTTATCCCCACGGCCGGGGTCAGTTTTGCAGTTAGGCAATACGAGTTGGCGGGCGGTGCTGTCATCAGCGCTTCGCATAATCCTGCCGAGTATAACGGGGTTAAATTCTTCGATAAAAGGGGCGTAAAGCTGAGCGATGACGACGAAGCGGCCATAGAAGAGTACCTTGGGGACTCCATGTTGGACGAGTGGAGGCCAACGGGGGCATCGATTGGTGTCTCCATTGAGGCCGAGGACTCTATAGGTGATTACGTAAAATACATGTTGGCAAAGGTCGACAGTTTTTCTCTGTCCGAATACAAAATGGTGATCGATTGTGCGAATGGAGCAATGATAAAATCGGCAAAAGATGTATTTGAAGCTCTGAAGCCAAAAAAAGCGGTTTTTTTGGGCGATAAACCGGATGGTCTCAACATCAACGAGGGCGTCGGCGTGATGTTTATCGAGACATGCCAAGAGGCTGTTTTGAAAGAGGGGGCGGATTTTGGAGTTGCCTTCGACGGTGATGGCGACAGGGTCTTGTTCGTCGACAAAAAAGGTCGCCTGATAAACGGAGATTTGATTCTATGGGTGCTGGCCAGGTGGCTTAAGAAAAAAGGAGCGCTGGGTAGCGGTGTGGTTGCTACAGTGATGAGCAACATGGCATTGGAAGAGCATTTAAACAAAGAAGGCATTCCTCTATTTCGATGTCCCGTAGGCGACCGCTACGTCTATGAAACTATGCAAAAGACCAATTCCTTGCTCGGAGGGGAGCAATCGGGTCATATAATTATTAAAGATTATGTCCAAACGGGCGATGGGTTGTGCACCTCCTTGATGTTCCTTCGAGCCTGCGATGAACTCGGACTTCCCATCAGCGAGTTGAACGATGAATTTTCTCCATACCCTCAGCTTTTACAAAACGTCAGGGTGAGCAGTAAAGACAAAATATTATCTCATCCGGCTTTTTTGGAACTTCTCAGAGAGTACGAAAGAAAAATAGAGGGCCGGGGAAGGCTGTTTGTCAGGCTTTCCGGGACTGAGCCCATGGTGCGAATTTTATTGGAGGGGAAGGGTCTCGATTTGGGTTCTTTAGCTAAAGAGCTGGTTTCGCAAATTCACAAGATAGATAAAGAGCTTGATGAGGTTATTTGACATTTTACTTAAGTATAAAGGAGGTATGTCAATGTCTGGCGTTCGAAAGTGCATCTTCCCCGTGGCCGGTCTCGGAACTCGTTTTTTGCCTGTTACCAAGGAAATACCGAAAGAAATGTTGCCTTTAATCGATAGACCCATTATTCATTACGGTGTGGATGAGGCTGTAGCATCGGGATGTAGTCAAATTATATTTATAACCGGAAGAGGCAAGAGGGCACTAGAGGATTATTTCGACAGATCCTACGAATTGGAACAACTTTTGAAGGAACGTAACAAGGAAGATTTGTACCGTTTAATCACGTCTATAAGCACCCTTGCGGACTTTGCCTATGTAAGACAGCCTGAACCCCTTGGATTGGGGCATGCTATACTCTGTGCCGAACCCTTTTGCAACGAACCCTTCGGGGTTATTTTGACTGATGATGTCATGATCTCCGATAAACCGGTCCTTAAACAGCTCATCGATGTGCGGGAGAAATTTGGAGGCTCGGTGATCGCACTTGAAAGAGTGCCTCACGAAGAAACGGAAAGGTACGGCATTGTAGATGCTACCCCCTATTCGGACAACGTTTATCGGATAAATGACTTGGTTGAAAAGCCGAAGAAAGAAAAGGCACCAAGCGATTTTGCCATAATGGGAAGGTATGTTCTGTCTCCGTCTATTTTTTCCCATATAAGGAATATAAGTATGGGCGAAGGCGGCGAATATCAACTCACCGATGCCTTGAAAAGCTTGGCACAGGAGGAGCCAATCTGGGGAGTTGTTTACGAAGGAGAGCGTCTCGATTGCGGGACCAAGGTTTCCTGGTTCAGATCGACCATAAGAAGGGGACTTCAAGATCCCGAACTGAAAGACGTTGCCTTAGAAATATTAAGAGATGAAAATATCATTAAATGAATTTGAAAAATGAATTTGAATTATAACTGTAGCGGGCTTCTTGTAAAATGATCGCGATAAGAGCAAGTAGCCCGCTGTTCGGTGGACTGTTAACCCGAGCGGTTCGATCGTTTAGTCAGTATGTAGATATACATCGCTAAAGGTATCAGAGGGGCTATAGCTATATAAAATGGCGCAATAGCCAGCAATACCAAGAAGCTTAACACCATTATCATGGCAAAACTCGACCAAAAGAGGCCTTGCAGTAAAGAGGATTCTCTGCGTTGGTTCAATATACCCAAGACCGAAGACAAAACTACCAGCGCAATTATTAGGAAGCACAAAATTTTTAGATTACCTGTTATTGCATTCTGGACATAATCCATATAGATAGACCTGTAAGCTTTGGGTTCTGTATTCGCTCAAATTTTTGAGTTTGTCCACTTCCTCCTGTTCCATCTCGATGTCTTCCAGTCGGCCGCATTTTTGGCAGAAGAAGTGAGCGTGAGCTGCCCACGTTGGGTCAAAATGGGTTTTTTTCTCGTCGATGGTAAGTATTTGCAGGTAGCCCATTTCTTCCAAGAGCTGCACGGTACTGTATATGGTAGCAAAGGATATGGTCGGATAGTCTTTTTTAAGTTCTTTGTAAAGCTGTTCTGCCGTTGGATGATCCTTGCGCCCGCACAGCCTTTCCACGATTGCCTTTCTCTGACCTGTCAATTTATACCCCCTTGTTTTTAACTTATCCAAAATTTCATCGACATTCCACATGTTTTGATACCCCTCCAATCTGTAATTTAATTTATAACTATTTAAAGGTAAATTTTCAAGAGGGACCGTTCAAAAAGTTTAAAAAATAGGATTTCCTTTGCCCGATTGATCTGGACAAGGAGGCAACGTTTCATGTATAATTCATTTTGCTTTACGATGGGGTGTAGCCAAGCCGGCAAGGCAGCGGACTTTGGATCCGCCATTCGCAGGTTCGAATCCTGCCACCCCAGCCATAAATATGGTATATAAATGGGGGGAGAAAGACTCCCCCCACTTTGTTGCATTGGGAGGCTAGAAGATATGAATTTTACTTGGGGAGCTTTAATTCTTGCCGCCGGCAAGGGCACAAGAATGAAAAGCGTTACCGCGAAAGTGATGCAACCCATTTTGAACGAGCCCATGCTTTTATATCCTCTAAATGCTTTAAAGGGGTGTCAGCAAGTTGCTACTGCAGTAGTAGTAGGATATGGAAAAGAAGAAGTAATAGCTTATCTCAAAAGAGATTGGCCCCATATCGCTACGATCGAGCAAAAGCAGCAAAAAGGTACAGGAGATGCGGTTAAGGTTAGTTCTTCTTTCTGGGAAAATTACGACAATTTATTGGTCCTGCCCGGCGATGTTCCCCTTATTACCAGCGATACCATCGACTTGTTGATGAGACGGCATTTGGAGAAAGGTTCGGCGTTGAGCTTTATCAGTTTTCAGGCGTCCAATGCGGTTGGATACGGTAGGGTCGTTAGAGCCGGCGGCGTTGTTCGAATCGTCGAAGAAAAAGATGCAACCAAAGAAGAATTGAAGATCTCTGAGGTCAACAGCGGCGTCTATGCCTTTTCAACAGATGCCCTTAAACGTCATATTAAAAGTTTGGAATGTAAAAATGCACAGGGAGAGTACTATTTAACTGATCTGGTGGAAATCTTTCAGAGTGCTGGGGAACGTGTTGAAGTGGTGCTCGGAGAGAGAGAAGAAGAGTTTTTGGGAGTCAACGATCCCTTTCAATTGGCACGAACAACCGCTTTGCTAAGGGAATCGATACTTGCTCGGTGGATGGAAAGGGGTGTCAAATGCGTTGATCCCTCAACTGTTTGGATTGGTCCTAACGTACTATTTGAAGGAGAAGCTTTTATTTCTCCAAATGTCCAGATATATGGCAGGACCGTCGTTGGAGATCGTTGCAACATAGGCAGTTTCTCGATAATAAGGGATTGCAGGCTTGAAAGTCAGGTTCACATAAACTCCCACGTGATAATTGAAAATTCTTCAATCGGACGTGAAGCTGTCGTAGGTCCCTTTGCCTATTTAAGGGACGGAGCGGAATTGATGGCACAAGCCTTTGCAGGGAAATTCGTCGAAATAAAGAAGTCAAAAATAGGGGCGAGGAGCAAAGTTCCTCATTTATCGTACATAGGAGATGCTATTATTGGAGAAGACACCAACATCGGTGCCGGCACTATAACATGTAATTACGACGGAATTAAAAAACATCCGACGAAAATAGGCGATCGCTGTTTCGTCGGCAGTGATACGATGTTGGTCGCGCCAGTCGAGCTCGATGACGATGTCACTACAGGAGCCGGTTCCGTAATTACCGATAATGTCCCCAAAGGAGCCTTAGCCTTGGCAAGAGCGCGGCAGCGGAACATATTGGGGTGGAAACGGAAAAAATAAGGCATCAACTACTAATAATAAAGGTGGGGGTCGGTCTTTATGGTCTTTAAGGATAGGGAGCTCAAAATTTTTGCGGGGCAATCTCATCCGGACTTTGCCAGGAAGGTGTGCGAAAACCTCCATATATCTTTGGCGGCTTCCAAGATTTATAGGTTTTCCGACGGCGAAATAGGCATATCTATAGAGGAAAGCGTTCGAGGCGCCGATGTGTATGTTATACAATCGACATGCTACCCCTCGAACGAAAACTTGATGGAGTTGTTGATATTTTTGGATGCCCTGAGAAGGGCATCTGCTTATCAGATCAACGTAGTGGTTCCTTACTTTGGTTATGCAAGGCAGGATAGAAAGACACGAGGCAGGGAGCCGATCACAGCAAAGTTGATAGCGAATTTGCTGGAGAAAGCCGGAGCCGACAGGGTAGTATCGGCAGATCTTCATGCCGGACAAATTCAGGGCTTTTTCGACATTCCCGTAGACCATCTCACGGCCGTTCCGTTGCTGGCATCCTATTTCCAGGAGAAGCTGAAGGATGAAATAGAGGCGGGGAAAGCAGTTGTCGTATCGCCCGATATAGGCGGAGTGGTGAGAGCGCGGCGTTTTACAGAGCCCTTGCATACTGATCTTGCCATTGTTGACAAGAGGAGATCCTATGACATAGCCAATCATTGCGAAGTGATGGAGATAATAGGACACGTCGACGGCAAAGTGGCCATCTTGGTGGACGATATGATAGATACCGGCGGCACTATTGTAAAAGCAGCTGAGGCATTGATGGAAAGGGGAGCAAAAAAGGTCTTTGCGGCTGCAACCCATGCCGTTTTGTCCGGCCCGGCCATAGAGAGGCTCATGGATTCGCCAATAGAAGAAGTGGTTTTAACCGATACCATCCCGTTGTCCAAAGAAAAGACATTGGATAAAATCACTGTGTTGTCCATTGCTCCACTTTTTGCTGAGGCTATAAGCAGGATACATTCAAATGATTCGGTGAGCATACTCTTTCGATAGGCTATAATGTTTTAAAATACGGGCAATATTGGCAATCGTTGCGTTTCATTTTACATAGGGTTGCTTTCGTTTAGGGCATTTACCATCATAATTTTAGTTCTGTTTCGAGGGAGGAATTCGATATGACGGTTGGGAACATTGATATAAGGTTGGAATATAGGGAAAATCTGGGAAAGAACAGATCAAAACGGCTACGAAAAGAAGGATATTTGCCGGCAGTCTTTTATGGTCCGGATTATAAAGAAGCAGTCCCGGTCAAGGTGTCCGTCGATGAGATTTTGCCACACATACATTCTTCCCATTGGAAGACCTTGATGTTTAACGTAATTTTCCCCGACGGCAAGAAGGAGATGGCGATGATAAGGGACTACCAAAGGGATCCTATAAGCAGGCAGGTCCTTCACATCGACTTCTATCAACTTGTAAAAGGACACAGGGTATTGGTAGCTGTTCCCATAGTCCTTATAAACAGGGAATCCTGTCTGGGCGTCAAGAAGGGTGGAGTTTTGATTCAATCTCTTCACGAATTAGAGATGGAAGTTCTTCCTACGGAAATGCCCGATGAGATACATGTAGACATAGCTGGACTCGATGTAGGAGACAGCCTTCGGATATCCGATATCAACTTGCCGGAAAGCGCTTTAGTATCGGTCGATCTTGAAGACACTGTCGTTCAGATCGTTGAAGCAGTCGAAGAAGTAGAAGAAGAAGCGGCTGAGGAAGTTGAAAGGGAAGTCGAAGTAATAGGCAAAAAGCCCACCGCAGAAGAAGAGGAGGAATAATTTTAGAGTGGGCGTACGACTCTGCGTCGGCCTTGGTAATCCGGGAGCAAAATATGGCATGACAAGGCACAACGTAGGATGGCTGGCCATGGATGCCTTGTTGGAAAAATTAAATAAATTTGCCGGTTTCCAGTATCGGTGTAATGGCATGATGTGGGGACCCTTGAACGTAGAGGGAGAAAGGGTCTACCTGTTAAAGCCGCTCACCTTTATGAACTTAAGTGGCCGTTCTGTAGTTCAGGCAAAAAGGGAGTTAAATATAGATAATAATAATATATTGATAGTTTATGATGATATATATTTGCCCTTTGGCAAATTAAGGCTGCGCGCCAAGGGCAGTGCAGGCGGCCATAATGGAATGGCTTCCGTTATAGGTGCGCTTGGCACATTGGAGATACCTAGGCTTAGAATAGGGACGGGGAGAGAGGAACCCATAGAGGATTTAATCGGCTTCGTCTTATCTCCCTTCGACGAAGAGGAAATGAAGGCCTTGCCCGATGTGCTAGAGAGAGCAGCAAAGGCAATTTTGGCCTGGGTTACAATGGATATAGAACATGCCATATCCTACGTAAACAGCAGCCTATAGGACGTGATGCATGAATTGCAGATATACATTGAAAAGGTTTGGGATGTCGACCTCGAAAATTGGATAAGGGGAGACACCCTTTGTCTCCAAACGAAGGGCGCCGCAAGGCCCTGGGTTTTGAGAGATTGTAAATTTAAAAGCATAGCTATATTCCCCGACAATTCGCAGGCACTGGACTTTTATTTCGACTGGAAGGCATTGTTCGGAGAAAGAGAAATAGTCTATTTGCCGGAGTTGCCCTTGACGGCAGATCAGGTGGGGCAATCCGCATTGTGGGTTAGCAGAGGAGAGCTTTATAGAAAGTGGCGTCATGGCGAGGGCAATAAGCTTTTAATATCGACACCGGGGGCCCTTATGACGCCCCTTTCTTTTGCCGACGACAGCTTCAACATAGCTGTTGGAGAAGCCATCGGCAGAGACAATCTCTCCAGATGGCTTCAAAACAGTGGCTATGAACATGTCGATCTGGTGTGGGCGCCTGGCCATTTTGCCCTTAGGGGAAATTTATTGGACCTCTTTGACCCGCTTTACAGATATCCCATCAGGGTGGAATTCTTTGACGATGAAGTGGAGAGCATTAGAGCTTTTGACGGCGAGACCCAAAAAAGCATCGCCCATCATGATGAGATAGAAATTCATAGAATTTACGGCAGCAAATTGTCCTTTCCTTTCGAGACGATCCCTGAGGGTTGCCGCGTAATACTTTTCGACCCAAAGGAGCTCGAGTCGCAGGGAGACATATATAGTTGGCTTTGGGATAAGTTATGCGACGATGATAAGTCTTTGCCTTCCATACCGAGCTGGAGAGAGATTTATAAAATCATCGGAAGGTTGCCCAAGATAAGAATCGATTCATCGCCTGAAGGTGCAGCATATAGGTTCGATATATTGAACGAGCCTTATTTTAAAGGAAAATTAGAAGAGGCCAATGCTTATCTGCTCAAGTGGAAAGAAGAGGGTTACAGAGTTAGCCTCTACGCGGATATGGAACATCTGGCCGATTGGGCGCGCAGTCGGGATATCGAATTCATACCTAGGCCCATTAGCAGCGGTTTTCTGGATATAAAGGGCAAAAAGGTCATACTGTCCCAATCTTCGATTATGGGGATCGACAGGTCAAATCTTTTGGATTTCTCCTATCGCCCTCCGTCGGATTGGGAAGAAACTTTAGAGGTCGGCCAGTACGTGGTACACGAGGATTACGGGATAGCTATTTTCAAAGGAGTTACCTCTACGGATACAGGAGAAGGTGAAAGGGAATATCTGATTTTAGAGTACGGCGATAAAAAAAGACTATTGGTGCCGGTATATCAACTGTACAAAATTGCCCCTTACGAAGGAATATACGGAGTTGAACCTCAGCTTGATCGCCTTGACAGGAAGTCGTGGAAAAAGAACCTCCAAAGAGCGAAAGAAAAGGCTCAAAAGGTTGCAGCGGATCTGGTATCGCTCTATGCATTGAGGGAATTGAAAAAGGGATTTCCCTTTCCCAAAGACGGAGATATGTCACGCCATTTTGAAAAGACCTTCCCCTATAAAGAGACCTCTGACCAGTTGAAGGCGATTGAAGAGATAAAGAGGGATATGGAAAAGCCGGTTCCCATGGACAGGGTCCTGGTTGGAGATGTTGGTTTCGGCAAGACGGAAGTGGCATTACGCGCTGCAATAAAGGCCGTAGAGGGAGGAAAACAGGTTGCGGTATTGGTTCCCACTACTCTTCTTGCAGAACAGCATTACGAAAATTTCATTGCCAGAATAGGTGACATGCCGATCAGGGTGGAACAGCTTTCGCGCTTCGAAGGGCAGGCAAAACAGCGCCTTATATTGGAGGATACGAAAAAGGGACTTGTGGATATATTGATAGGTACCCATCGATTATTGCAGAGGGATGTTCAATTTAAAGATTTGGGTCTGGTCATTATAGACGAGGAGCACCGGTTTGGGGTGAAACAAAAGGAACTTTTAAAAAAGTTGAGAGCCGAGGTAGATGTGCTTTCCATATCGGCTACGCCGATACCCAGAACACTCTATATGGCACTGTCCGGGATTAGGGACATATCTCTTCTGTGCACCCCTCCCAAGGAAAGACAGCCTGTTATAACTGTAGTCGGGCCGTGGGGGGATAGCCTTGTGAGGGAAGCCATCGTAAGGGAGATATCTCGAGGCGGTCAAGTATTTTTTGTATATGATCGAATTAAAGGGATAGAGAAAAGGGCGCAGAGCTTAAAGAAGCTCGTCCCCGAGGCAAAGGTAGGAATTATTCATGGCCAGCTACCCAAAAACGTTCTCGAAAGGACGATGATTAAATTTTTAAGGGGAGACATCAACGTTCTCGTTTGCACCACTATTGTCGAAAGCGGCCTCGATATAGCTAGGGCTAACACTCTTATTGTGGATAATGCGCACATGTTTGGACTTTCTCAACTTCATCAGTTGCGCGGAAGGGTAGGCAGAAGGAGCAGACAAGCTTTTGCATATATGTTGTATCCCAGTGATAAAGTGTTGACAAAAGAGGCGATGCAGAGACTTGAGGCCATTTCGGAATGCAATCAGTTGGGCGGAGGATATATGTTGGCCTTAAGGGATCTGGAAATTAGGGGCGGAGGTAACCTCTTGGGTATAGAGCAACATGGGCACGTTGAAAAAATTGGTTTCCAACTCTACTATAAACTGATCGAAGATGCTATGAAGAATTTGAAGGGAGAAGGAACCGAGGCCCTTTCTATGGATATAAAGATTCCCATAGGCATTCCAGAGCACTACATTCCCCAGGCAAGCTTGAGATTAGCTTTGTACAGGAGGTTGCTCAGGGATTTGAATTTTGAAGATATTGAGGAAATTAATCGGGAAATTGTCGATAGATTCGGACCTTTTCCTGAAGAAATTGAGTTGCTGTTGAATATAACAAAACTGAGAGCGGGATTGCCCGGCCTTATGGTTCGTGAGATCGCGGCGGATGTGAAGGAGATATATTTGAAGGGTGCAAGAGAGGGTCTTTCCGCACTGGTCGGAGGAAGCCCGGGTTGGATAATCACCGACTCTGTGGCCAAGGGCCCCGGTGGGTCAAGGGGAATAAAGGAATTGGTCCGATATATGATGGATGCCTTGCAACGAGGCGAGGGGGCGGTTGAACAATGGAACCGAAGCGCCATATAGGAGGAAGTTTCGAGGAACTTGTCGAGATTATGAAAAAATTGCGGGCGCCGGGAGGTTGTCCTTGGGATAGGAAGCAAACTCTTGATACGTTGAAGGAGTACGTTATCGAAGAAAGCTACGAATTGATCGATGCCATCGACTCTAGAGACGAAAAAAACATCTGTGAGGAATGCGGCGATCTTCTCCTGCAGATTGTTTTCATCGCTCAGATAGCTGCTGAAAACGGCTGGTTCGACGTTCAGGCAATAATAGAATCGCTCTGCGACAAATTAAAACGAAGACACCCCCATGTATTCGGAGATCTCAAGGTTCGAGATAGCGAAGAGGTGAGACGGAATTGGGATATGATAAAATTGCAGGAGCGGGAGTCCAAAAAAGAGGAGCCCTCTCGACTTACGGGTATCCCCAGATCAATGCCGGCGCTTCTAAGGGCATATGCCATTCAAGAGCGAGCTGCGAAGACGGGCTTTGACTGGGAGAAGGGTAATTTGGATCCCATTTGGTCTAAAATAGACGAAGAGATTCGTGAGCTTCGCAAAGCTTTAGATGAGGGCAATGCTGGAGAGGTTAAGGAAGAGATTGGAGATTTGCTCTTTGCCGTGGTTAATTTATCAAGACACATTGGAGTGAATCCCGAAGAGGCCCTTCAAGGGGCAAATGAAAAATTTTCCGCCAGGTTTAGGTTTATCGAGGAATCTGTGGAGGGAAAGGGAAGAAGTTTTGATGAATATTCGCTAGACGAACTGGAAACGCTTTGGCAATCTGCGAAAAAAGCACAAAGGACCAAGGGGAGGCCAATTTTAGATGGATAATAATGATATTAACCTGAGCGGCATTGACATATTTGGGGAGTCCATAAAGGGACAAAAGGGCGAAAAAAAGAAGGTATTAGTTACCGAGACCGTTTTAAGGGATGCCCATCAGTCCTTAATGGCAACCAGGATGCGGACAGAAGATATGCTGTCCGTGGCTGCCAAGATGGATGAGATTGGATATTACTCCTTCGAAATGTGGGGAGGGGCCACTTTTGATGCGGCCATGCGTTTCTTGAACGAAGACCCCTGGGAGCGCTTGAGGGCGCTCAGACGGGTAGTTAAAAAAACTAAACTTCAAATGTTGCTGCGTGGCCAAAATATAGTGGGATATAAACACTATCCTGACGATGTGGTGCGAGAATTTGTGAAGAGGGCTGTCGGTAACGGGCTGGATATCATAAGAGTTTTCGATGCCTTGAACGACCTTAGAAACATGGAAGTTGCAGCAGATCAAGTGAAGAAAGAGGGCGCTCATTTGCAGCTTTCCATTTGCTATACCATTTCGCCGGTCCATACATTGGAGTCCTTTGCACAGCTTGCACTAGAAATGAAAGAGATGGGTGCGGATTCCATATGTATAAAGGACATGGCCGGGCTGTTGTCGCCAGTTGCTGCCTATCGCCTGGTAAAAGCCATAAAAGAAAAGTGCGATCTGCCTGTGCAAGTCCATACTCATTACACCAGCGGAATGGGATCCATGGCGTATCTTGCTGCGATTTTGGCAGGGGCTGACGTAGTCGATTGTGCTATTTCGCCTTTTTCCATGGGCACAAGCCAGCCTCCGACCGAATCCCTTGTGGCTTCTTTGAAGGATTCCATATACGATACCGGAATAGAACTTCAGGATCTGGTGCCTATAGCCAATCACTTCAAAGAGGTAAGAAAGAAAAACGAAGACCTAATCGTAGGCTTGACCGGAGTGGACATCAATGTCCTCATCTACCAAATTCCCGGGGGCATGTATTCGAATCTGGTAAGCCAGCTTAAGGAACAGAATGCTTTGGATAAACTCGATTCAGTTCTGAAGGAAGTTCCTAAGGTTCGTCAGGAGATGGGATATCCTCCTCTGGTTACCCCTACAAGCCAGATCGTCGGAACTCAAGCCACGCTGAACGTATTGGTAGGAAAAAGGTGGCATATGGTTCCAAATGAAGTTAAAATGTACTTCCTGGGCTACTATGGCAAGCCCCCTGCGCCGGTTGACCCTGAAGTGGCGAAGAAGGTCATTGGCGAAGAAAAGCCCATAACATGCAGACCTGGAGAGATTTTGCCGCCCGGTTTGGAGGAAGCCCGCAAGGCCGTAGAACCATGGATATTGCAACCGGAAGACGTTTTGAGCTATGCTTTATTTCCAAACGTGGCCAAGGATTTTCTGATGAGAAAATTCGCCAGGACCTTAAAAAGGGATGTAGGGTTTGAGGATGTTATCGAAGGAGTAGCCTACCCTGTATAGGGTTATATTTGATGCGTAAGAAGGAGGAAATATCGATCATGACTCAAGTGCAAAAGGACATAACTGATGTTATAGAGAAAGATATAAGGCCGGCTCTGGTGTCTCACGGAGGAGACATAGAATTCGTAGGCTACGATGAAGCCGAAAAGAAGGTTATGGTGCGGCTCACGGGGGCTTGTGGAGGATGCCCCTTTGCCAGGGAAACTTTGAGATTTCAAGTTGAGAACGTCTTGAAAGATCGCCTTCCGGACATCGTGGCGTCCGTGGAAAGCGTTCAATAAGATAAGGGGAGGGAATTCATTCATCGTTGATGAGTTCTTCGAGTTCTAAAGGTGAGGCTACCAGTCGCGAAGAATCCAGGCCCGAAATCCTCGTGGTGGCGGACGAAAGGGTTCTGGAGAAAATATTGGGCCAAAGGGACGAGAACATCAGGGCCGTGGAGGAGAGGTTTCCTGTTCGCATAACGGTGAGGGGAGACGAAATTCAAGTTCACGGTCCGGATATTGAAGTCGTCAAGCAGGTCGTAAAGTTCCTCGAACAGCTGGTGGAGGTTGCCGAAAAAGGTTACAGGCTTACTCCTGCCGAGGTCAAGTATGGAATGAACGTCATGACCGAAGGAGGTAAGGTCGACCTCCTTTCCATTTACGAGGAGATAATATATTTAACTTCACGGGGAAAACCGGTGAGACCCCGGACAGCCGGGCAAAAAAAATACATAGAAGCGATCAAGCGTAATGATGTGGTGTTCGTCATAGGTCCCGCTGGTACTGGCAAAACATATCTTGCGGTGGCTATGGCGGTAGCTGCCCTTAAAGCCTCTGCCATAAGCAGGATAGTCTTGGTGCGGCCTGTGGTGGAAGCGGGAGAAAGGCTGGGTTTTTTGCCTGGAGACGTAAAAGAAAAGGTCGAGCCCTATTTGCGTCCGCTTTACGATGCCTTTTTCGACTTGCTCTCTCCGGAGCGATTTATGAAATATCTGGAAAAAAATGTGATAGAATTGGCGCCATTGGCGTACATGCGCGGTAGAACTCTAAATGACAGCTTCATAATTTTGGATGAAGCGCAAAATACTACACCGGAGCAGATGAAAATGTTTCTCACGAGAATGGGCTTTGGCTCGAAGGTCGTAGTAACTGGAGATATAACGCAAATCGACTTACCTCCCGGGAAAGAGTCGGGTCTCAAGGTGGTGCAAAATGTCTTGGAGGGAGTTGCCGGGATAGAGTTCGTTTGGCTTACAAATTACGATGTCGTACGTCACGATATGGTGCAAAGGATAGTTGAGGCATATGAAGTTTACGAGAAGAAAAGGGGGAACGATCAACAGTTATCCTAAAAAGGTAGCTGTTGCGTTAACTCGAGATTCGTTACGTTTAGAATGGTTTTTACGCCTAATTGTAATTACTGTTGCGGGGATATTGCTCTTTTGGGGATGGAAGCTGGATGTGGCCAGCAAGGGCTTCAAGGTAGGCTCTCCATCCCCAAGGGATTATTATGTCCTCTCCGATGTCGCTTATGTGGACGAGGCGGTCACCGAGCAATTAAGGGAAAGCCAGGCTTCAAGGGTTCTGGGGGTGGTCGTCCATGACGTTTCTCTTCTTCCCATTGTAAAGACCGTACTTGAAGAGATAGATAAGTCCTCTACGTGGCTTTATTTTCCGCAGGGGCTGGCAGATATATTGAACACCATGCCTGCTCAGAAACGAGAAGTGGTCTTGGGCGTTACCCGCGATCTGGGGCTTCGGCTCATGGTCTTTAACGGAGACATCTTTGACGGTAATGATCTCAAGCTGGATCTTTGGAGGTATTTATCGGATACCGATTTATCCATAGCAGATCAGAACATAGTCTATCAAATACTTAGCTATCTCCTTGATTTGGCGGTAAAGGTTGACGCAGAGGCGACTTCTCTGGTTCGGGAGTTTTATCGGTCAGGCATCGATCCGATAGAGAGGTTGCTTCAACCCGGAACGTTGTTAGTCAAAAAAGGAGATGTCATAACTCCGGAGATTGCCGAGATCCTAAAATCTCAAGGGTATTTGGAGGAGCGTTTTCCCTGGATGCAGCTTCTCCTGTCGCTTTTTATCGTCTTTCTTTGGACTTTCTTGCACAGGTATACGGAGCTTCGGGAATGGAGGGAAACCTCGGCCAGAAAGATGACTTATTTCGTCACCCTCCTGCTCCTGGCTTGGATATTGCAGTTTGGTATGGCAAGAGTAAATCACTTTTGCATCGGGCTTGGCATTTTGCCTATCGTGGGGTTAAGCTACATGACAATGCCCTTTATAAGTGCGATGTATCTGGGTTTAAGCGGTGGATTACTGGGCGTAATGGTGAGTTCCTCTAACAGTTTTACTTACTTATATGCCATGTTACCCGTAGTGCTGATCACCGTGTTAGCCCATGCCTTGTTCAAAGATAAGCCGACAACGCGGGGGAAGGCCCTTTTAAGGATTCTTACTGTTGGCCTTGGAGCCATGGCCTTATGGTTTGTGTTCATAGGAGTCTTCTACAATGTCCCCACGGCCAAAGAAACCTTGATTATACTGATAGCGATTTTTATTTTGAGCGGAGCCTTCGTATTGTTGTTGCCCCTTTTCGAAGGCATATTTGATGTCGTATCTCCAATTAGGTTGATGGAATTGACCCATCCCAGCAATCCCTTGCTCAAAAGGTTGCAAATTGAGGCTCCGGGTACGTATCATCATGTCATGACGGTGAGTACATTGGCCGAAGCGGCAGCAGAGAGGATAGGGGCAAACGCCCTCTTGGTCAGAGGCGGGGCATACTATCACGATATAGGGAAGCTTAAAAGGCCTCATTATTTCATAGAAAATCAAATAGAGGGAGAAAATGTCCACGACACCTTGTCTCCTTCTATTTCAGCCTTGGTGATACTCTCTCATGTTCAAGATGGGGTTAATCTGGCCAAGGAGTATGGGTTGCCCAGCGCAATGATAGACTTTATCACCGAACATCACGGCACGACCTGTTTGTCCTATTTTTATAATAGGGCAAAGGAAAGAGAGGAACATGTTGAGAGAGATCAGTACTGTTATCCCGGCCCCAAGCCACGCTCGAAGGAAACTGCCTTGCTTATGCTGGCAGACTCGACTGAAGCGGCAGTCCGTGCTTTGGGTTCCTCGGTTCTTAACGTTCCTGCTTTGAACGATGCCATACGACAGGTAATAGAGGTCAAAAAAAAGGAAGGACAGCTTGACGAGGTGGACTTGACGATGAGAGATCTTAACGACATACAGCAGGCCTTTGTCAAGACGTTGATGTCAATGTATCATACTAGACAAATTAAAGAAAGAAAATAGTGGAGGAGGGGCAGGGTTGAACATCAATTTAGACGTCAACGATGAAGAATTGCGCGACTTTGAAATTACCGATAAAATGCTAGAAGAATTCAAGGGACTGTCTGATAAAATTATAAGCCAAGAACTGAGGACCTCACGCCTTGACCCTCATGTATCAATAGAGATATCTTTGACTCTTCTTGGGCCGGAAAGGATGCAGGAATTGAACAAAAGGCATCGAGGTATAGACGAACCGACGGATGTCCTGTCCTTTCCTTTGTGGGAAGAAGAGGGAACCTTTTGCATGCCGGAAGAAATTGCAGGCGAGGTGTCCTTGGGAGATATCGTAATATGTCCCTATGTAGTTGCGGAAAATGCCCGTGTTTTGGGGAAAAACCCCGAGGAAGAACTTAAGTTGATCTATGTGCACGGGTTGCTGCATCTGTTGGGGTATGATCATGCTACGCTGGAAGAAGAGGCTATAATGTGGAAAAAACAAGAGGAATATTTAATAACAAATAGGGAGGGCGATATTTAAGGTGGATACCGACCTGCCTAGTAGTATCTATTTGTTGGTCTTTTGTTTAGTGCTATCGGCAATTTTTTCGGCTTCGGAGACGTCGATTACCGCGACAGGCAGAGGTAAGCTGCTTGCCATAAGGGAAAAGAGGCCTGCCGGAAGAGCCAAGGCAATATCTTGGTTAATCGAAGATATTCATCGCGCTCTAACGGTTACGCTGATAGGCAACAATTTGGTGAATATTGCGGCTAGTGCTGTTGCCACCTCGGTCGCCGTATATTTTTTCGGCGATAAGGGCTTGCCCATCGCTATTCTTCTAATGACCTTCATTATTCTGATATTCGGCGAAATATTGCCGAAGACTCTAGCCATTACCCATGCGGAAAAGGCTGTCGTTTTTTTCTTGCCCTTTTTGAGGTTTGTTTGGTTGATACTTTCCCCCTTAGTCTGGCTCGTAACACTTATAACGAAAATTCTTGGGAAGATGATTCATCTCGATCTCTCTTTACAACGAGCGTTCATAACCAGAGAAGACATTGAAGAAATGCTCAAGATAGGCGAGGAATCGGGGGCTATTGAGGACGATGAAAGGAGAATGATAAAGGGCATCATCTCCTTTGAGGATACGAGGGCATATCAAGTCATGGTCCCTAGGATGGACATGGTTGCCATACCCGATATGACTACGGTAGGAGGGTCTATCGAGACCTTTCGCCAGTACGGACATTCCCGAGTCCCCGTATACGAAGGAGATATCGATCATATAAAGGGCATACTGTATGTAAAGGATATCATCATGCCCTTATATAACGGAAACTACGACGATGCCGTGATCAATTATATTCGAGAAGCTCTTTTTGTTCCCGAGAGCATCAAGATTAGCGATCTCTTCGACATCATGAGGAGCAAGAGAGTTCATATGGCCATACTGGTCGACGAGTACGGCGGCACTGCCGGGCTGATAACCATGGAGGACTTGTTGGAAGAAATCGTAGGTGAGATACAGGACGAATATGATACAGAGGTTCCTCCCATTTATAAAGAATCCGAGGGCATATATATTGTGGATGGGTTGGTGAATTTGGAGGACCTGAGCGAATATCTGGACTACCCCTTCGAATGCGAAGACGCCGACAGCGTGGCCGGTTTTGTGTTAAGTCACTTCGGAAGGTTTCCTGTCCCAAGGGAGTCCTTTATTTACGGAGAATGGAACATCGAGGTTATGGAGGTCGACCAACATAGGGTTAAAAGACTCAGGTTCAGTAAAGTTCATATCCCCTCCAATGAGTCGGAGAGGGATGAATACCAAGAAGATAGAGATGCTTAAATTTTATCGAGTGGGCATCGTTTGATTGGCAATCATGAGACAGGGTTTCTATAAGTTGACGGGGGTCGTCCTGAAAAGACATGAGACGAGCGAGGGCGATATTAGGCTATATAACCTTTTTAGAGATTTTGGTCCCCAGTGGATCTTAGCTCCCGGAGCTGCCCGGGGCAGGAGGCGTTTTGGTGGAGCTACAGAACCTTTAATTTGGGGTCATTTCAGCTGTTACAAAAGCCCTAAGCAGCTTTATTTGCGGGACATAGAGGTCAAGGAAGATCATTGGAACATCAGGTCAAATCCCGACAAGCTGGAGAGGGCCATGATTTGGGCCAATCTTCTGACAAAGTACTTGCTGCCGCTACAACCTTGCAACGAAGTAATGGCTGTTTTTTACGATTCTCTATGTCTCTTGGAAGGGGATATAGACGAGAGTATGATAGAATGGCGTTTCCTTTACAGATGGATGAAAAAATGGGGATTGGCACCGGAGCTCATCAGGTGCGCTTCTTGTGGGAAAGAAGTCACGACCGCCTATTGGGACGGAGATGTCGTTTTCTGCGAGGAATGTCGCTCTAATAAAGACGAGTTGATCATTCCCAAAGAGGAGTTGCGTGAAATGGTTTTTGCCTTCGCCCTTCCCCGCGAAAGTCTGGTCCGATGGATTCAACGGGTAGAGCTAAGGGCCAATTACGTGGTTTATAATAGAAAGCTCAGGGATATATTGAGGTTGAGTTTGGCATAAGGTTATCTTCAGAACTTTCAATTTTTAATAGGGATGGGAGGAATCTGATGTGAACCTCCAAGAGGTCATCTTTAGATTGGAGCGATTTTGGGCTTCACAAGGTTGCGTTATTCAGCAACCCTACGATATTGAAGTTGGGGCTGGCACGATGAACCCCGCAACTACTTTGAGAGTTTTGGGTCCTGAGCCCTGGAGGGTTGCCTACGTGGAACCCTGCAGAAGGCCTACTGATGGTCGTTATGGCGAAAACCCCAACAGGTTGCAGCACTATTACCAGTATCAAGTAATAATTCAACCTGCCCCTGAAGACATACAGGAGATATATCTCCAGAGCTTGGAGGCGCTTGGTATCGACCCCGCGGAACACGATATTAGATTTGTCGAGGATGACTGGGAATCCCCCACCATTGGAGCATGGGGATTGGGTTGGGAAGTTTGGCTCGATGGCATGGAGATCACGCAATTTACATATTTTCAGCAAGTTGGCGGAATAGATATGGACATCGTTCCCGCTGAGATCACTTACGGAATTGAGCGTATAGCCATGTTCGTTCAAAAAGTCGACAGCTTGTTCGATTTACGCTGGGTTGACGAAATTACCTATGGAGACATACATCATAGAGGGGAAGTCGAGCATTCAATATACAACTTTGACGAAGCCGATGTAGATATGCTTTTTAAGTTGTTCAATATGTATGAAGCCGAAGCGAAACGTCTAATAGAAAAAGGATTGGTACTTCCGGCTTACGACTACGTTTTAAAATGCTCTCATACATTTAATCTGTTGGATGCAAGAAATGCAATAAGCATCACTCAGAGGACCGGCTTTATCAGCAGAGTAAGGGCTATCGCTTCTTTATGTTGCCAGGGGTATCTCGAACAACGCAGAGCTGCAGGTTATCCGCTTATGAAGAAGTTTGCGCGAGTTAATCCTTAATTAGTCGGGAGGATCGGGAGATGAATGCGAGAAATTTACTCTTTGAGATTGGCACAGAAGAAATTCCGGCCCGATTTATGCCCTGGGCACTAGAGGAGATCAAGAAAATAGCTGACGATGAGTTTCAAAAGGAGCGTCTGAGCTATGATGTTATGGAAAGCTTCGGAACTCCGCGTAGGATTGCGTTACTCTTAAGAGGACTTGCGGAGAAGCAGGAAGATCTGATCGAAGAAATCAAAGGTCCTCTGTGGAGTCAAGCCTTTGATGATTACAGCAACCCCACAAGGGCAGCTATAGGTTTTGCCAAAAGCAGAGGGGTACCCGTTGAATCTCTAAAAAGGCAAGAGATTAACGGCCAGTTTTATGCTTTTGCAGTTATAAGACAGGAAGGCAGGGAAACCCTTTCGATCTTACCTTCGCTGCTTGAAAGATTGGTCAGGAGGTTGGTATTTCCCAAAAACATGTATTGGATGGATCCGGGGTTCAAATTTGTAAGGCCCATCCGCTGGCTTTTGTGTCTTTACGGAGATGAGGTAGTTCCTGTGAAATTGGGCAATCTAGTCGGCAAAAATATCAGCCGTGGTCACAGGTTTTTAGGCTCCAGCAACGTCGAGATAAACTCCGCGGACGAGTATCTTGAGAAGCTTTACGATAATTACGTAATCGTAGATCATGCTAAGAGGAAGGAGAAGATCCTCTCCGGAATAAGAGCCATAGAAAGGGAAAACCATGTCAAGGCTATGCTCCCTCCCGATTTGGTAGATGAGAACGTATTCCTCGTTGAGTATCCTTTCCCCTTCATGGGAACATTTGAAGAAAGATTTTTGTCCCTTCCCGAGGAAGTCCTTATTACTGTTATGATTCATCACCAAAAATATTTTCCCCTAAAAGACGACTCGGGGAAATTGCAACCCGCCTTCATCGGAGTGAGCAATAATATGGCTACCGATATGGACGTTGTAAAGGAAGGAAACGAAAGGGTTCTCAGGGCAAGGCTTTCCGATGCTGTCTTCTTCTATAACGAGGACCTGAAAAAACCGTTAGCAGCAAGGGTTAACGAACTGCAAAACATAGTTTACCAGGAATCTCTCGGTACATTGTTGGATAAGGTCGTTAGGGTTAAGGATATAGCCCTTCATTTATGCAAGGAGTTAGGCTATGGTAAGGAAGTGGCCGATCTGGTGGAGAGAGCCGCTTTTCTTTCTAAGGCGGATTTGGTGACAAATATGGTCTACGAATTCCCCGAACTTAGGGGTGTGATCGGTAGGGAGTATGCAAAAGCAAACGGTGAACACGAAAGAGTGGCCCGTGCCCTGCACGAACAATACCTCCCTGCCTTCGTGGGAGATGTCTTGCCAAAGGATGTAATTGGAGCGATCATCGGTGTAGCTGACAGGATCGACAACATTGTATCTTGCGGCAAAATGGACTTGCTTCCAACAGGATCTCAAGATCCATACGCCTTGAGAAGGACCGCAAGGTGTTTAAACGAATTGATAATTGGCCTAGAAATGGACGTAGACTTAGGAAGCCTTGTCGAGAAAGCTGCCGTTATACTGAAATGTGAGGAGAACATTGGGCAAAAGGTTATGGATTTTTTAAAGCAAAGGCTATATGTGCAGTTGAGGGAAAAGGGTTTTTCCCACGACGTGGCAACGCTTTCCCTTGCCGTAATAGGGCAGAGACCCTTGCAGGCCTTGAAGCTTGCCGAAAAGCTGGAATCGGTAAGAAATGAGGAGTGGTTCCAACGTCTGGCTACCGCTGCCGTTAGAGTAAGAAATATTTTGGCAAAGGCCTCCGCTCTTGACACTGGCAAGGGCAAGGTTGATGAAAGTTATTTTCAAAGCGAGGTCGAGAAGGAGTTATATCATAAAATCAGCGTGATAGCTCCGGTTTTGCGGGATGCTTTGAAAAGCTTTGACTGGGATAGGATCATTAACTCGCTCTTGGAATTAGAACCTATTATATCAAGGTTTTTCGAGGAAGTGCTGGTGATGGCCGATGACCCCCTTCTCAGAATGAACAGGCTTGCTTTGCTTGCGGAATGCGACGCTTTATTCCGCTTGATCGGCGATCTCGGGACTATAAGAGAATAAATCGGGTGAGACTGATATGGGTGTAAAAATTTTCATAGTGTCTGATTTTACCGGCGAGACGGCTGAGCATGTGGCTAAGGCGGCAACGAGTCAGTTCAACGGAAAAGATAGCGAGATGGTGCGTTTCAGATATGTGAACAATCAGGATCGCCTTATGGAAATAATAAGAAGGGCTCAAGGGGAGAATGCCCTGATCATAGCCACATTAGTCGATCATCAGTTGCGAAATCTGCTGGCAAAGGAGGCGAAAATCCACCATATAGATTTTATAGACGTCCTTGGCCCCATTCTTGGGACATTGGAAAAGAAAATAGGGACGCCGCCAAGGGAAACTCCCGGTCTAATGAGGAGGATGGACGAAGAATATTTCAGAAGAGTGAAGGCCATCGAGTTTGCCATTAAATGCGACGATGGCAAAAGCCCCGAGCTCCTTAAGGATGCAGATATAGTCCTTGTCGGGGTTTCAAGAAGCGGGAAAACGCCCTTGGCAATGTATTTGGCCCATAAGGGCTTAATGGTCGCCAACATGCCATTGGTTCCCGAAAGCCCTCCCCCCGGCGAGCTCTACGAGGTTGAAGGGGAGAGAATAATAGGGTTGACCATTGATCCTGCAAAGTTAAGGAGAATTAGAGAAGAGAGGTTGAGAGTTCTCGGGTTGGATCCCGGCGTGTCTATGTATGCCAGACAGGAACGAATAGAAGAAGAGCTCGGTTACGCAAAGAAAATAATGGAAGAGCTAAAGGCGAAGATCTTCGATGTAACCAACAAGGCTGTCGAGGAAACGGCTCAAGAAATTATGGATTATCTAAATCTATGAGGTGTTAGAGAGTTGACTTCAAGAGAAGTTTGGGAAGCGACGGAAAGACAGATATTAGCCCCTTACGCTTCCAAAAGCGCCGAATCCAGAGGAAGAAGTGTTCCAGAATCGCCCTGTCCAATAAGGACGTGCTATCAAAGGGACAGAGATCGAATCATCCATTGTAAGGCCTTCAGGAGGTTGAAATATAAAACGCAAGTCCTGCTGCTTCCCGAAGGTGATCATTACAGGACTCGATTGACCCATACCCTGGAGGTTGCTCAGATCGCTAGGACGATTTCCAGGGCTTTGCGATTAAATGAGGACTTGACGGAAGCAATAGCTCTGGGTCATGACCTCGGGCATACGCCATTTGGTCATATGGGAGAAGAGGCGTTGGACGTGTTGGTGCGGGAAAATGGGTTAAAGGGATTTCACCATGCCAGGCAAAGCCTAAGGATTGTCGAAATTTTGGAGAGAGATGGCAGGGGGCTAAACCTCACTTGGGAAGTCAGGGAAGGGATATTGCAGCATAGCAAGGGGCAAATAGATGTACATAAGGGTTTGGAGTTGTCAACCCCGTCGACTTTGGAAGCTTGGGTTGTGAGGGTGAGCGATTCTATCGCTTATTTGAATCACGATCTGGATGATGCTCTAAGGGCTCGCTTGGTTGCCCTGGAAGAAGTTCCAAGGGACGTGATCTGTATATTGGGCGATAGGCATAGCCAACGGATTGGAACCTTGGTCACCGACGTAATTCAAAATAGCGGCGAAAGTGGCGTTTATTTTAGCGACACTGCTCTGGAAGCAATGGAATTGCTCAGGACGTTTCTCTTCAATCGGGTATATTCCGGGCCTCAGGCCGAGAAGGAAAGGCCCAAGGTAAGGTACGTTTTAAGCGCTATATTCAATTATATTATGTCGAACATTCAAATTTTGGATTCCATGGAGTTCACCGACGCGGAGGCAAACAAAACAACACGTGTCATAGATTTTATTTCAGGCATGACCGATAGATATGCCCTGGCTTTCTTTGAAGCCATAGCGGTGCCCACTCCTTGGCCTCTCGATATTAATCTACCAACCCATACTCCTTGAGCAATTCCTGATATCGTTTTTCGATATCTTCCGGAGTAGGTTCGTGGGGTACCTTCTTGATTTCCTCAGAGGGCGGTTCGCCCTTGGGTTCAACTATTTGAGGCTTGGGAATCTCTGAAGGTGACGGGAAGGACTCCCTTTTCGAAGCGGGCTCATCGGTTCTTGGGAAAGATGCGTAGAAAGGCGATTTCATCCCGTATTCCGCAAGTAACAGGTCATCTCCGGATATGAGATAAAGCTTTGGTTCGTTAGGATCGTAGGCTTCTAGAAACATACTGCTATAATCTCCGTGATAAGGACAGTTTCTTGTAGGTATTTGATCGACGGGAAGCAAAATCGTTGCCCCCTTTGGGCAGCCCGGACTTGCAGGATATCCAGTTTCACGACATATTTCCACCTGCAAAACCTTTTCGCCTATTATCCCCGCAAGGGAGAAATGTCTTTGCAGATCGGCAATCTTTACGGCTTGGGACATAAAATCCTTCCATACGGGAGCAGCTACGCGACCTCCGGTATTACCGTGACCAAGAGTTTTATGGTCGTCATGTCCGGCATATACGACGCAGACCAGACCGGGGACTCCTCCTGCAAACCATGCGTCATGCCACTCATTAGTAGTTCCCGTCTTTCCGAAAACTTCGTAATCGGGAATTTTGGCCGATCTCCCAGTTCCGTTGTTTACCACGTCCATCAAAAGGGATCGAAGGGATACAGCTATCGAGGGGTCTATGGCACTCACCAGGTTTGGGCCCTTTGACTCCAGGGTTTTTCCCCTGAAATCGACCACTCTTTTGATCGAGAAGGGTTCTATTCTATATCCGCCGTTAGCGAAAACACTGTATGCCGTTGCCAGTTCCATTGGCGTCACGCTGGCTGACCCAAGAGCTATCGACAGGTCGTAAGGCAGATAGGGGCTTTCTATGCCCATCTTTCTTGCCGTTTCGATAATTTCGTTTATACCTATCAGTTGGGCAACGCGAACGGCTACCGTGTTGTAAGAATAGGTCAGCGCGTCAAGCAAGGTACATTCTCCGCTATATTTGTTTCCATAATTAGTTGGTTGCCAACCATTTGAAAAGGACAAAGGAGCGTCAAGAGCTCGGTCTACAGGTCGGATTCCATTGCTGAGGGCAGCCGTATATACGATGGGTTTAAACGCTGACCCCGGTTCTCTGTAAGCTTGGACGGCCCTGTTGAATTTGCTTTTGTCGAAGTCCTTGCCTCCAACCATAGCGAGAATCTCGCCGGTATTTGGATCAATTGCCACGAGGGCCCCTTCGCTTTTGAGTTTAGATACGGCGCTTTGAGCAGCCTTTTGCAGCTCCAGGTCGAGTGTCGTGTAAATTTTCAAACCGCCTTGATATACAACTTCCGGTCCATATTTTGGGAGCAGATGATTGAATAGTATATAAGAAACGAAATATGGAGCCGGATTTTCGTTTAACGTAGGTTGCCTTTTTTGGGTGAAAGACAGTTCCGTTTCAAGAGCCCTGTCGACATCCTCCGAGGCAATTAATCCCAGTTCTTCCATTCTCCTAAGTACGTAAGACTGTCTTGCTTTTGCCCTGTCGGGGTGCCTTAAAGGGGTGTAGTATTCCGGTCCCGGAAGCAAACCGGCTAACATGGCTGCCTCGGGTAACGTCAAAGTCAAAGGGTCCTTTCCTAAGTAGTTATAGGAAGCGGCGTATATGCCGTAAGTTCCGTGTCCCCAATATACAGTATTGAGGTACATCTCAAGGATCTGGTCCTTAGAGTAAAGCCTTTCCATTCTGTAGGCCAATATGACTTCCTTCATCTTTCGCTCCAATGTCTTCTCTCTGGAAAGAAATAAATTCCTTGCAAGTTGTTGGGTGATGGTACTGCCCCCCTGAAATGTCCCCTTTTTTGTCAAATTTACCCACGCAGCCCTGATAATTCCTTTTATATCTATTCCTCTGTGATTGTAGAAATTATCATCTTCTGCAGCTAAAACAGCCTTTATCAGCCAGGGAGATATCTTCTCCAACGACACCCAGGTCCTGTTTTCCTTAAATAACCTGGCAATCTCCTTTCCGTTTCTGTCATATATCACTGTGGACAGGCTCGGATCGAAGGCGATAAGCTCCTCTGATGAAGGTAAATCGAAGGACAGCTTCAAAGCCCACCCGGCGCCGACAATAAAGAGGATGGAAAACAGAAATAGCAGACCGTATATTACGATGAGGGCAAATCGACCCTTTCTCGCATCCTTGTCGGTTTTTTTCATTTAATCAAACCTCCTAAACACCTCTTCCTCATAACAGAAGTGATTATAACATGTTTGATATTATGGGGTTAACAGAAAGGCCTGCGAGGCATATTTGACGGGAATAAAGCTGAATGTATTTTTTGTAAAAAAATGCTATATTTCCGATTGACACACCCCCCTTGGGGGTTATAATGTAATCCGCTCTTAATTAAAGGAAGGAAACTAAAAATTCAAGCAAGGAGGGTATGCCCAATGCTACCAATTCCAACGAAATTTACCCTGGTGGTTGGCCATGGAGAAGGTGATAAGAAGTTGACCGCCTTCGACGCCGCTCTTCTGGATGCTGGCATAGGAAATATGAACCTACTTCGGGTTAGCAGTGTACTGCCTCCGAAATGTGCCTTTGAAAATGTTTTCAAACTACCTGCCGGCTCGTTGCTTCCTATAGCATATGGATCTTTGACGAGCGATGTTCCCGGTGAAATCATCTCGGCGGCAATTGGCGTTGGGATTCCGGAAGATCCCTCTTCTTTTGGAATGATCATGGAATTTTCCGGCTTTTGCACTAAGGATGAAGCGGCGCTTAAGGTGGAGGAAATGGTCCGTGAAGCATTTGCAATGCGCAGTTTGGCCTTGAAAGAGGTAAAGGTCAAGTCAATAGAGCATAAAGTAGAACGATGCGGTTCTGTAATCGCGGCATGCCCTCTCTTTTATGAAACTACAGGTGGAGGATATTAAACGATGGGCGCGATGGAACGCAGGGTAGCAGATCTGTGGTTTACGGAATATCAAACGCCGAATCTAAGGCTTGGCCTGAGGATCAGGGATGTGCTTTTGAATAAACAATCGCCCTATCAGCACATATTGGTAGTTGATACGGATCAATACGGCAAGGTCTTGGTTTTGGACGGAGCGATTCAGCTCACCGAAAACGATGAATTCTGCTACCACGAAATGATGGCTCACTTGGTGCTATGCGCACACCCCTGTCCTGAGCGGGTATTGGTCATCGGAGGTGGGGACGGAGGAGTTGTGCGCGAGGCAATAAAGCATGAGGCCGTGAAAAAAGTTACTTTAGTGGACATTGACGAAGACGTCATTAATACATCGAGGACCTTTTTTCCAAATGTTTCTTGCGCTTTAGAGGACGAGAGAGTCGAAATCAAGCCCATGGATGCCCTTCTATACGTAAAAGAGCGTTTCAACGAGTTCGATATCGTAATAATCGACAGCACCGATCCCGTAGATTTTGCCAGCGGTCTTTTCGAACCCGAATTTTATAGGGATGTTCACAAGGCGTTAAAGGACAATGGGTTAATGATAGCTCAGACGGAATCCCCCTTTGCTGAGCCCAAGTTGCTCAGCGAGGCCGTTAAGGGTTTAAGGAGCGTCTTCGAAAACGTTTATTTGGCTTGGGGTGTTGTACCAACCTATCCCACCGGTTTTTGGACCTATTCAGTGGGAAGCAAAAATATAGATCCCAGAATTCAAAGAAGATCGGCACCAAAAGGTACAAAATATTATAGTGATGATATGCATTCCTTAGCCTTTAAGTTGCCTCCCTTTGTTTGGGAAATTATAGATGGGGACAACTTGAAGGAGGCAAAAGCGGATTGACTCGATTTTTGGAGAGCGGGTCTGGTTTCGCTAGTGCCGAATGGGTTATGTTTGGCGCTCCCTCCGATGCGACGGTGTCGAGAAGAGGGGGAGCTCAATATGCTCCTGATGTCATCAGATGTGAATCCCATCACATCGAAAGCTATTCTCCGTCCCTCGATGGAGATCTTAAGGATGTATCCTTTGTTGATCTGGGAAATGTCTTTCTATCGCCCGGCGATGTGCAAAGCTATTTGACGAAAGTCGAAAAGGTGGTCACTTCCTTTGCAGGCAAAGGAAAAAGGATTTTGATGATCGGAGGAGATCATCTGGTAAGTCTTGCCGGGGTTAGAGGCGTGATTTCAAAGTATTCCGATCTGCACGTCCTTCATTTCGATGCCCATGCCGATCTGCGCGATTTTTATTTAGGAAGCAGATACAGCCATGCTACCGTCATGCGAAGGGTAGCCGAATGTTTGACCAAGACAAAAATGTTGCACCAATTTGCGATACGTTCTGGTTCTATGGAGGAAATCGAATGGGGGAAAAGAAACACCGATCTTTATTTGATGCAACTGTCTGAGCCTTTGAGGAAGGTGAAAGACGAAATTGGCGATAGCCCAGTATATGTAAGCCTGGACATAGACGTACTGGACCCTTCTGTAGCTCCCGGAACCGGCACTCCTGAACCGAACGGCATAGGCGTTTCAGATCTTTTCGACGTACTTAGGGATATCAAGGGATTGAACGTAGTAGGCTTTGACCTGGTAGAGATTTCTCCCCCAAATGACGTGAATAATATAACGTCTTTATTGGGGGCAAAAATTGTACGCGAGGTTTTAATCACGTTGGGAGGTGACAGCGTTGACCAATAATCAAGCGCTTGGAAGACATATTTTGATGGAAGCTTACGATTGCGAGTACGATGTGCTCGACGATATGAGGGGAATTCAAAATGCCATGATCGAAGCAGCAGAACGTACCGGTGCCACTGTAGTGGATGTGGCATTCAGGAAATTCGAACCTTACGGTGTTAGCGGTGTTGTGGTGATTTCGGAATCGCACCTGGCCATTCATACCTGGCCGGAATTTGGTTACGCTGCTATTGACCTCTTCACTTGCGGTGATAAAGCGGATCCCTGGAGAGCATTCGAATATTTGTCCAGTCATTTTAAACCGAAGAAGATCACGACAATGGAGATAAAGAGGGGTAATCTCATAGCCTCTGATAATAAAAATTGCGTATCGATTGATTCAGCAAAAGAGGCCGTCAGCGGCGAATGAAATAACAGTCCGGATAAGAAGGACATCGACGGTGAGGGTTTTGTACTATTGATTTAGTGGAAGCGCCCTTTTAAGCTCTGAATAAATATGATAAACTTTTGAGGTAAGTTTGTTTATTATATTTCATCCGACGGTGGTGAGAGAAGTGGATGACAGCGGCAGAAAATTGTATGTAGGCTCGGAAATTGGAAAGCTTAGAAGGGTGCTTCTTCACAGGCCCGGTTTAGAGTTGTCCCGTTTGACCATCGATAACAAGGACGAATTGCTTTTTGACGATATCCTTTGGGTGGAAGAAGCCCAAAAGGAGCACGATGCCTTCGCTGATCTGCTACGGGATAACGGCATTGAGGTAGTTTATTTTCGTAATTGCTTAGCTCATATATTGAAGGAAGACGAAACTCGTAAGTGTCTGCTCGATGAGGTGCTAGCTTTGGAGGCGCTGGATCATCATTTGAAGGAATCCCTTACCAAGGCTTTGTTTGAGATGCCTCCAGCCGATCTTTCCGAAGTACTCATTGCTGGCTTGACCGTTTCCGAAGCCAAGGATCTCGTAGGAAACGTAAAAAGCCTCTGCTTATTGACGGCCGAAGAGACTGATTTTCTGATCAAACCCCTTCCGAATGTCCTTTTCCAGCGCGACCCCTTCTCTTTCATAAAGGACGGAGTCGTTATAAGCGTCATGCGTTTCGAAGCTAGAAGGAAAGAGCCTTTATATGCAAAGTACATATTCAATCACCATCCCTATTTTTCGGGTTTGAAGATAATTTATGGGGAGGAAACGACCAATGTACACCCCTATTTCATAGAAGGCGGAGACATATTGGTTTTATCTGACGAGGTCATAGCCATTGGGATAAGCCAGAGAACAACCCCCGGGGCAATACAGGTAGTGGGGCGTAAGCTTGCAAAGGAGTTGGGCATAAAGAAAGTCTTGGCTGTTGACATTCCCAAGGTTCGAGTCTATATGCATTTGGATACAGTGTTCACAATGGTAGATAGAAACTGTTTTGTGATATATCCGGGCATTAGGGACAGCGTTCGAGTCTGGGAAATATCCTATGACGAAAATGGAAAGGTAGTAGATTTGACTGAATCTGAAGATCTTTTAGAGACCATGAAACGCAACCTGCAACTGGATACGATCAACTTCGTTCAAACCGGTGGCGGTGATCCCATTGCTGCCGCAAGAGAACAATGGAACGATGGCACAAACACCTTTGCTATAGCGCCGGGAGTGGTAGTGACATACAGGCGAAATACGGTCACAAACCAAGAGCTTAGAGCCAATGGGATAAAGGTGTATGAGATTAAAGGGGCAGAGCTTGGGCGCGGGCGAGGCGGACCTAGATGCATGTCCATGCCTTTGCTTAGAGATTAATTTGAGAAGGGGGTTTTGAACCATGCCTGTTAACTTGCGTGGACGCCATTTGCTGTGGTTGAAAGATTATCAGCCTGAGGAGATAAGGTTTCTTTTGGATTTAGCCGTTTCGCTGAAGGAAAAGAAAAGGGCAGGTGTCAAGGGCAATTTGTTAGCCGGAAAAAACGTGGCATTGATCTTCGAAAAGCCCTCGACGAGGACCAGATGCGCCTTTACCGTGGCCTGCCTCGACGAAGGAGGTCATGCCGAATATCTGGGCAAGAATGACATCCAACTTGGCCACAAGGAGGATGTCAGAGACACTGCCAGGGTATTGGGCAGGATGTTTGACGGAATACAGTTTAGAGGTTTTAAGCAGTCTACAGTGGAAGAGCTGGCCAGATTTGCCGGTGTTCCCGTCTGGAACGGGCTTACCGATAGTTACCATCCGACGCAGGCTTTGGCCGATGTGATGACAATCCAGGAAAATTTCGGTGACGTAAAGGGATTGAAACTTGTCTACGTTGGAGACGGAAGGAACAACGTCGCCAATTCTTTGATGATAATTTCCTCCAAGTTGGGGATGCATTTCGTTATAGCTGCCCCCAAAGAGCTCTATCCTGACGAAGCGCTGCTTAAAGAGTGCAGGTCGGAAGGAGAAAAGCACGGTGCGGTTATAGAAGTCTTTGAAGATCCTCGTGAAGCCGTAAAGGGGGCTCATGCGGTCTATACTGACGTTTGGGCATCCATGGGAGAGGAGGAAAAACTTGCCGAACGCATCAAGTTGCTGAGGCCCTATCAAGTAAATAGCGATTTAATGAGTCTTGCTGACAAAGACGCCATATTTTTGCACTGCCTGCCGGCGGTCAAGGGCAATGAGGTTACTGAAGAAGTTTTTGAATCTGCGCAATCGAAGGTATTCGACGAAGCCGAAAACAGGCTTCATACTATAAAGGCTGTAATTGTGGCAACAATAGGCAATCTATAAACAATAAAGGGCATAAAAACGCGAGCAGGATACCTGCTCGCGTTTTTTCAAAGGGTTGCACTTGAGGTGCTTATATATTTACCATTGAAGTTCTTATTTCCTTTATCCCCTTTAATGAATTTAAGTCGATCAGGAATCTTTTGATCTCGTCGATTTCTCCTAATAATATGATTGCCTCAAGACAGTTGGAATGATCTATATGAACGTGGGTAGTGCAAACTATTATATGACCGTATTTGTGTTGAATGGATGTAATTTCGGAAACGGCGTCGTGTCTGTGATGGTCGTATATTACCGTTACAGTACCGCTCCCTATTCCCTCCTGGAACTCCCATTTAGATTGGGTTATGAAAGATCGCATCATCTGTCTCAGGGCCTCGGAACGGTTGACCATGCCATGGTCATGAAGCCATCTCTCAAATTCGTCCAACAATGATTTTGGTATGGATATGCTAAACCTAACGAGCTCTTCCATGTAGGTTTGCCTCCCTCGAAAAAAGGTGATCTGGAAAGATGAGAAACAATTTAAGTGTAGCATTAACCGCTTTATCTGTCGAAGAACTCGCCAAAGAAGATTTAAGCAGTACAAATTTGGTTTTTATATGCCCGCTAAGCGTCGAAGGGGAGGAGCGGAACATATCCAACCTTGCCTCAAAAAAGATATGCTGGATTGCCGGTTCTACCGTCGGTCAAGACGGGCTATTGAGGCAATTTCTATATAATGATGCCGGCATTTTGGAAAAAGACAGCTTCGACGTTTATCCATTTTTTTTGTTTGGCAACAAAGTCCTGCTCCTTTCCTACGATGCATTGCAAATCCCATCGAGGTGGAAGATATATAATATGGCCCCTGACTTGTTACTTCTTTCAAGCGTTACGATCGCTGAAGAAATTGCGGAATTGAGGCTTAAGCTTAAAGCTCTGGCGGGAGATTGGAAAGTTAATATCGCCTGCGCTTTTTCCCTTTCGAAGGGAGAGCGACGATTTGGGGCCTTTTCAGCCGAGGGAGAGGAAGTTTGTTTTCAAGATTCCGCACTTGCAGTCTGGAGAGTTTGAATTTCGGTTGTAAAATCGACTTCTATAAAGCTGTAAATATTTTCAAACCTTCAGCAACCTCTTCGTCGTCAATTGCTTCCTTAAGCTTTTCAAAGGAGGCAAAAGGCCTTTCGCTTATTATGCGAGATGCTCGGGCTCTTCCTATTCCGGGTATGGCGGTGAGGGAGCCGGGCGGGCAGTTGTTTACATCCAGCGGGAAGGGGACGGCCGTAAGGGAACGTCTTCCGTAGTCTGTGACAGCTGCGTCAATTACGGTCCCCAGAGGCAAGGTATCATCGACAACTCCAACCAAAAGCGGATATGTAGCAAGTTGCCTGCCGAAGGAAAGATTACCTACCTTTTCCTCGATCCGCAGATTCTTTATTATACAGCCCAATGGAGCCAGGCGCTTTAAAAGGGGTTGGTCGATTTGGCTTCTTACCCATTCTTTCCATTTTTTGTAAGGGTTTTCTTTTATTTTGCTGGGATATTTGTCGATAAGGACTTTAAGAGGGGTGTTTTCAAATAGCATTGGTTTTCTGATGTTTATCCTTCGTAACATTAGTCCTTCTTCAAGGATGCGGGCCAAAAATTCGGCGTGCAGCTCGAGTGATTCGTTGCTGTCTCCTGCAAGCCCTACCAGGAAGTTCAGCCCCGGTAAAAGTTTGGGCAGGCTTCTTGGGGTAGGTCTCCATCCTCCGATTTCGTTCACCACTTTTACGGCAAAGAGGGCCTCATCGAAGTTTACCTTTAAATTGTTGATATTCCTTACGAAGGGGTGTAAATTTTCGATGCCAAAGGAAAGCACATCGCCCTCGGTGTTGTATTTTGATATTATCTCAATAGCTTCTGCTGCCGCATCGGGAAAATCGACTATCGTTCTAGGGTTTGCGTTGTCGGTATGAAGCGTCATCAGTTGGGGGCACGTTTCTCGTGCCTGACTGTAAAGATCTCTCAAGGCATCGGCATTTGGTTTTCTTTTGTTATCATGAGTTGTGCCTTGATATGTCAGTATATTTGAACATCTGCCAAATCTGAAGGCTCTGATGCCAAAATTGTAAAGTGCCCTCATCTCGTCCAAGACATCTGAGATAGGCCTTTCCTCAATTTTCATCGAAGTTCCTTCGGTACAGAAGCTGCAAGGGGTACCACCTTTGTCGCATCCCCTGGATAACTCAAGTTCCGCCATCACCCATGGGTACCAGGGGTGCAGTTTAACAACTTCACTTCCAAAGACGCTCCAAAGCCTAATCTTTTCGTACGTCCTCCTGGCGCGAAGGTCTATATCATTTTTTGTTAAAAATTGATATAGTACTTCTTCAGGGTCGCCTGTTACGACAAAATCGATGTTGTCGGCGGAAATGGCCATGGCTTCTTTCCCGCCCCGCAAAGCATACCCGGAAGTTATCGGGCCTCCCAGAAAAAGAAAGCCCCGCCTCTTCAAGGAGGAAATTTTTTGAAGTTCACTTAAGAGCAAAGGTGTGCCGCCTCTGTAGCGGCCGGGCACGGAAAGTCCGGCTGCGATTACAATTACGTCTGCCCTTCTCAATATCTCTTCCACAGGCTTCGAATCTTCTCTCCATTGATCGCAGGTGTAATAGGCTATTTCGTAACCAAAAAGTTTTAAAACGCCGGCGGAATAGCGGACGTAAGGCGATATATAAGGAGGCACTCCAAAGCAAGCCGGTTCGTCTACGTATCCGTCAAATATCAATCCTAGGGGCATGCAAACACCTCAGTTCTTCTGCTTTGTTTGCCCATTATCAGGCGATTTTTCCATATTATGCTAAAATTTATATCAACATCGCAGATAAAATTAAGTATAGTAAAATTTTCGGGGGGTGCCAACGTGAAGAATATCTATAGAGACCCTCAATTTTTGAGGGGAAGAATAACGACCTGGATAAGGGATAAAGTTGAAGAAGCAGGAGTCAGGGGAATAGTCTTTGGGTTGAGCGGCGGCCTGGATTCCTCCGTTCTTGCCTTGCTGGCGAAGGATGCCTTAGGGTATGATAATATCTTGGGAATAGTAATGCCATGCGAGAGCCAACCGGAGGATGAGGAGAATGCTCTTTTATTGGCCGAACGTTGCGGAGTACCCGTTCAAAAGGTCGACTTGACTGCGACGTTCAATTCGTTTATTGGCATCCTCCCCTTTGAGAAAGAGATGATGAAGCCTTTGGCCATAGCAAACGTCAAGCCGAGGCTCAGAATGACAACTCTTTATTTTTTCGCCCAAAATTGCGGCTTTCTCGTGTGTGGCGCGAGCAATAGGGACGAGTTGGAGTTGGGCTATTTCACCAAATACGGCGACAGCGGTGTAGATCTGCTTCCCATGGGCGATCTACTGAAGGGTGAAGTCAGACTCCTTGCGGATCATCTCGGAGTACCTGCTCCTATTATTGATAGAGCTCCCTCTGCAGGCTTGTGGCCTGGGCAAAGGGATGAAGATGAAATAGGAGCATCTTACGATGCAATAGACAGATATTTGGCTACTGGGGAGGGGGATGAGAGAGTCAGAGATATCGTCGAACGAGCAAGAAGGAGCAGTGAACACAAGCGGAGAATGCCTCCTATTTGTAAAATTTGAATTTCCTTGAGGACTCGTAAAACGAGTTACATTGACTAGGGGTGATAGTAAATGTCCGGTCATTCTAAATGGGCAAATATAAAGTACAGAAAGGCTGCGCAGGATTCAAAGCGCGGTAAATTGTTTCAAAAATTGGTGAGGGCCATCATTACTGCCGCTAGAGAGGGCGGAGGAGATCCCTCTGCTAACGTTGCCCTTAAAAATGCCATTGAAAAGGCAAAAGAGGCCAACGTTCCCATGGAAAACATACAAAAGGCCATAAAACGGGGTACTGGCGAGTTAGAGGGAGCTTCCTACGAATATGTTATGTACGAGGGATACGGTCCAGGCGGAGTGGCCATTCTAGTCGAGGCTACTACCGACAACAGAAACCGCACAGCATCGGAGATGCGTTTTATCTTTACCCGTCATGGAGGTTCCTTGGGAGAGGCGGGTTGCGTCTCCTGGATCTTCGAAAAGAGAGGGGCTATTTATATTCCCTCTCAGGTTAACGAAGACGAACTGCTTCTGACTGCAGCAGAGGCAGGTGCCATGGACGTTGTCAAGGAAGACTCGTCTTTCATTGTATATACAGAGCCGTCGGCTCTGAATGAAGTCAGCGAATTTCTCGCCAAACAAGGATATCCAATAGATCGCTGCGAAATGGCTATGATACCTAAAACTACGGTTCAGGTGTCCGATACGGGGGAGGCATCAAAGCTCCTGAAGCTTTTGGACGCCTTGGAGGATCACGACGACGTTCAAAATGTCTATGCCAATTTTGATATTCCGGACGAGATCTTCGAACAACTAGAGAGCGCTTAGATTCATGTTGTGCCTGGGCATAGATCCCGGAATTGGTCGAGTGGGTTTTGGGTATGTTAACGAAGAAGGCAGCGCGTTGTCGGGTTTGACATTTGGATGCATCGATACCGACCCCGACCTCTCCGTGCAGGACAGGCTCAACATGATATATGACGAAGTTAAAAATCATATCAATACGATTAGGCCCGATGTTTTGGCAATGGAGAGGCTTTTCTTCGGGCAAAACCTGACCACTGCGGAAAACGTTTGGCAGGCCAGGGGTGTAATCTTGTTGTTAGCTGCCCAAGAAAGGCTTCCTATCGTTGAGCCCACTCCATCGCAGGTCAAGATGGCAGTATGCGGGTACGGAAAGGCCAGTAAATCCCAGGTGCAAGAGATGGTCAAATGCATCTTGTCCCTGGAGTCCGTACCAAAACCTGACGATGCTGCCGATGCCCTGGCAATAGCCATTGCGGGATTGTCTCTTTGGAGGATCGAGAGTTTGCGGGAAATGTCGAGATGAAGGATAGTGTGGGGGAATGATAAAGTTCGTCTCCGGAGCGGTCGTAAGCGTCGAGGAAAATATAGTTGTTTTAGATGTATCCGGATTTGGTATGGAGATCATTTGTTCCAGAGAGGCCCTTTCTTTGTGCAAGCCGAGCAAAAAGGTGACATTGCCCACCTATCTGGCTGTGAGCGAAAGCGGTCCGTCTCTTTACGGCTTTGGTGACGATTTTGAAAGGGAATTTTTCCTGATGTTGAAAAACGTCAAAGGCATGGGGGCCAGGACGGCAATTTCTATACTGAGGTGGCTCTCGGCTCGAGAGTTGATAGAGATCATAGCAGAGAAAAACCTGGAAAAGCTCGAAAAGGTACCCGGTGTAGGCCGTAAGACCGCCGAAAGGATCTGTTTCGAGCTAAAAGATAAGACAAAAAAGCTCTTCACCGGTAAAAAGGGCACATATGAGAGAAGCGATAAACTTATGCTGGTTAGATTGGCTCTGAAGGAGCTCAATTTCAGCGAAGGGGAAATAGACAGAGCTATCGGGAGCCTGCAAACAAACGCCAAAATCGATGAAGAATCGGAAGAAGTGTTGTTGCAGAAGGCTCTCAAGGTTTTGAGCGGATAGCAGTTCGGAGTGATGCATCATGAAGAAAAACATGGCCAGGCTGATGAGCGAGCAGCCTCTTGCCCTGGAAGAAGACGTATTTATCAGACCAAAGAGATTATGTGAGTTTATTGGCCAGGCCAAAGTCATTGATAAGCTGAGCATGTTCATTAAGGCGGCTAAATCGAGGGATGAACCGCTGGATCATACCCTTTTTTGCGGTCCGCCGGGTCTTGGTAAGACCACTTTAGCCGGAGTGGTTGCTCACGAGATGGGGGGAGAGCTTAAGACAACAACGGGGCCAGCCATCTCGCGCACGGGAGATTTGGCTGCTATATTGTCCTCATTGAAAGCCAAAGACGTGCTCTTCATCGATGAAATACACAGGCTTTCCCCACAGGTCGAGGAAGTGCTTTATTCCGCAATGGAGGATTTCTTTCTGAACATAATTATAGGAAAGGGCCCCATGGCAAGAAGCATTAAGCTCACCTTGCCCAAATTTACGCTAATAGGAGCGACGACGAAGCCGACCTTGCTTTCTGCACCCCTCAGGGGGCGTTTCGGCATCATAGAGCAATTGGAGTATTATTCGACAGATGAGCTAGCCGAGATACTCGTAAGGGGAGCATCAGTGTTGGAAGTGAACCTCGACGAAGAGGCAGCTATGGAGATAGCCAAAAGGTCGAGGGGCACCCCTCGGATAGCTCTTCGTTTGTTAAAGAGAGTGCGTGATATTGCAGAGGCAAAAAAAGAGAGTAAGGTGACGGTAGCTATTGCCAAAAAGGCCTTGGATTTGCTCGGAATAGACGACGACGGTATCGATGACCAGGAGAGAAAGCTGTTGGACGTGATTGTAAATCTTTTCGACGGAGGACCCGTGGGGCTATCGACATTGGCGGCCGCCATGAGCGAGGAAGAAAGGACAGTAGAGGAGATTTATGAGCCTTATTTGTTGAGAAATGGCTTGATCGAAAGGACAAGAGGGGGAAGAATGGCCACCAGGAAGGCCTACGAAAGGTTGGGGATACCCTATCTAAGAGACGGATCGTTGGATGGGGATAATTTAACCCTCTTTTAACCAATTCGAGCGGTGGTGATGTTGGCGTGCAGGATGTGGGGAAATTATTGATCTTTTCGGGTCTAATAATGCTCGTCATCGGTATAGTGCTCTATTTCGTTGGAAAGGAGGGGCTTCCCCTTGGGCATATGCCCGGAGACATAGTCATACGCAAGAAAAACATGGTGTTCTTTTTTCCCATAGTCAGCATGTTAATTTTGAGCGTAATACTGACCGTCGTTCTTAATTTATTGGGCAGATGGTTCAGATAAGATAGGAAGGGAGAATCGATTATGAAATCTTTTTTTAGAATGTTCGTCCTATCGGCCTTGTTGGTGTTTGTTATGTGGGGAGCTGGATATGCGGCCGAACCTCAAATATCCGTGGCATTGGCCCAAAATATTTCTTCGTGCACCATTAAGGCAAGCAGCTTGACCTTTTACGATGCATCGGGAAAGCAAGTAAACGCAAAGGGCACTATAACGGTAAAATCGGGCGGCGGATCAAAGGTCATCGTTGGAGGAAAGACGTTGTCCTTACCCGTAACAGTTAAATCTAACAAGGGGTTGCTCTATTTCGATGACAGGCCTTACAGGGGAATTTTAATGTTGATACATAGCAACAATTCGTTTACTGCGGTCAACAAATTATCTATTGATGATTATGTTAAGGGAATATTGAAGATGGAAGTCAATCCAAATTGGCCGACAGAAGTCTTGAGAGCGCAGGCTATTACAGCAAGGACCTATGCTTTGGCCGAAAGAGGAAGACATGGCAATGCCGGCTTTGACCTCTGTAATACCGATCATTGTATCCCCTACAGAGGAGTTAATGCAGAGGATCCCATATTGACGAAGGCGGTGGAAAGCACAAAAGGAATGGTGCTTTATTATCAGGGTAAGTTGGCTCTTACCTTTTTTCATTCCGATAGCGGCGGTTATACTTCGGACGTTCAGTCCGTATGGGGGTCAGATATACCCTATCTCAAGCCCGTCCAAGAGCCTTTCAGTTACCAGTCACCATATACGTCATGGTCTTTCGAGATAAGCGGCGAAGAAATCGGCAAAAGGCTTTCGAGGGCAGGTATAAACGTGGGGACTGTTTACGAGATAAACACTGTCAAGTTAGGGCCCGGCGACAGGGTTGAATTAATAGAAGTAGTAGGTTCCAACGGCAGGAAGACTATAAAATCTCATGATCTCAGGATGGCCTTAGGTGCTAAGGAGCTGAAGAGCACAATATTTACCGTATCGGCTGACGGGACATCGGCTTTGTCGGCAAGAAATATCGCAGAAAGCCAACCCAAAAATGAAGAATCTGCGGGGTCCACACTTATAGCCTTGACTCAAGAGGGTGCATTTACCACCGATGAGCTTCTCGACATGCTTCTTCATCCGGAAAAAAAAGAGGAATATCTCCAAAAAGCACTGGCTCGCAAGGGTAAAAGTGCAGCTTCGCCGAGACCTCAGCAGAAGAAGGATCCGAAGTTGCTATGGCCTCAATGGGATTCTCCGGCGGAAAATAGCGCAAAGCCCGGAGGTGCAAGAGGCTCTGTCTTCGTCTTTCAGGGAAGAGGTTGGGGACACGGCGTTGGAATGTCTCAATGGGGAGCTAAGGCTATGGCCGAAAAGGGTTGGACTGCGGAGAAGATAGTTAAGTATTACTATCCCGGAACGGAGTTGCGAAGGATTTATTAATATAAATATATATTCGATGGCAAGAGGTGATCTGTCACGATAGAGCTTTACGATGTTTCAGCATATGACTACGAGTTACCGCAGGAACTCATCGCCCAAACTCCCGTGAAACCGAGGGATCACTCAAAGCTTATGGTCTTAAATAGGCGCGAAAGATGCCTGGAGCATGCCTGTTTTTATGAGATAATTAAATATTTAAAAAGAGGGGATGTCTTGGTATTCAACGATACCAAGGTCATCCCCGCCAGGTTTTTGGGCCAAAAGCCTAGCGGAGCAAAGGTGGAGGTATTGCTCGTAAAACCCAAGGATTCCGCATGGGAGCATTGGGAAGCGATGGTGCGTCCTGGTAAGCGGTTGAAATCGGGCGACGAAGTGGTAATTGACGATGAGGCTTCTATATTGGTGCTTGACAGGGTTTCTGGGGGCATGCGTTTGGTCAGGATTAAAGGAAAGGATACCCCCTACAATATAATCGAAAAAAAGGGGAAAGTCCCCCTGCCCCCATATATAAGGGGCAACGGCAGAGCCTCCAAACATTATCAAACGGTGTACGCTCGTGTCGACGGTTCTGTTGCTGCGCCCACGGCAGGTTTTCACTTTACCGAAGAGCTGTTGGATAAACTTCGTTCCTGCGGGATTGAATTAGCCTATGTAACGTTACACGTCGGTCCGGGAACCTTTCGTCCCGTAAAGGTAGACGACGTTAGAAAACATGAGATGCATTGCGAGGATTACAACATTTCGTCCGATACAGCAGAAAGGATAAACAAAGCAAAAAAGGAAGGCAGGAGAATTATAGCCGTAGGGACTACGGTGGTCAGGTGTTTAGAGTCATCGAGCGATGAGGAGGGTTTCGTCCTTTTCGGTAAAGGGAGTACCGATCTTTTTATATTCCCAGGCTATAAGTTCAAGGTTGTCGATGGCATGGTCACAAACTTTCATCTTCCCAAAAGCACTTTATTGATGCTGGTATCTGCCTTTGCTGGATATGATTTTGTAATGGAAGCCTACAAAGTGGCTATAGAAAGAAGATATCGTTTTTATTCCTTTGGTGATGCTATGTTAATAATTTAATCTTTGGAGGGGATCTCTATGTGGAGTTGGGCAGTATTCGTACCCCATCCTCCTATAATAATACCCGAAGTTGGCAGGGGAGAAGAGAAGGCCGCTGCAAAGACATTGGAAGGAATGCAGAGGATCTGCAGCGAGCTGGAAGACGAAAGGCCGGAATCGTTGGTAGTGCTTACGCCACACCATGTCATGGGTAAGGGGTTAAGTATCATCTGTGGGGAAAGCATTGCCGGTGATATGGGGATGTTTCGCGCCAAGGAATGCAAATTGCAGGCTGAAGGCGACTTCGAACTTGCCACAGAATTAGCGGGACATGTCAAAAAAGAAGGTTTGCCCGTAACGATGTCGACGGGAAAGAGGGTCGAGATGGACCACGCTTCCTTTGTCCCCCTTTATTATTTGAGTAAAGCTTGGAAGTCGCTGCCAAAGCTTGTTTTGGCAAATCCCTTGGGGTTGAGTTATGAGCAAAGTTACTTTCTGGGAAGGGTGTTAAGGCGTTTAGAACTAAAGGGTAAAAAGGCGGGCATTGTCTTTAGCGGTGACTTGTCCCACAGGCTCATTCCCGGGGCGCCTGCAGGTTATCATCCGCGAGCGAAGGAGTTCGATGCATTGGTGGTAAAAGCGTTCGAAACCTCCAGTGCCGATGAACTTCTATCGCTATCGGAAGATCAGATAGAATCGGCGGGAGAGTGTGGGTTGCGATCAGCTTTGGCCTTTTTGGGCATTGTTGAAGGAGAGCCCCTTCGCCTGTTTTCCTATGAAGGGCCCTTTGGGGTTGGATATTGCACTGCCATTTGGAAGCCTGCCAAAGGAAGGGGTGATATTAATTGAAAAGTGGCAATTCGCATCCCTACGTGGAACTGGCACGGCGCGCAGTTAAATATTATTTCCAGACAAAAAAGATATTAAATCCTGGCGAGGCCGTGACTATATGTCCCAACCCGGAAATGTGGAACAAAAGGCGTGGATGCTTCGTTTCAATTAAAAATTTAGACGGAAGCTTGAGGGGATGTATAGGGACCATTCGTCCTGTGAGAGATGATTTATCTTCAGAGATCGTTTACAATGCCCTTGTAGCTGCCTTTGAAGATCCAAGATTTATGCCACTAAGGGAAGAGGAACTTGAAAAGGTCAAATTTTCGGTGGATGTCTTAAGCGAGTTGGATATAGTCGATTCGACAGAAAAATTGGACCCCAAGATATATGGCGTGGTGGTGGAGAAGGGCTTCAGGAAGGGGGTTTTGCTTCCCAATCTCGATGGCGTGAACACCGTCGCCGAGCAGTTAGAAATAGCCGCCAGGAAGGCTGGTATACTTTCTTTAGATGGTTGTGTCATATATAAATTTACCGTGGATAGATACGAGGAAGTGATAGAAGATAAATGAAGGCTCTCTATTGGCATTGGGAAGACGGAAATGTAAGATGCGAGCTTTGCCCCCATGCTTGTCTCGTTCCCGAGAGAAAAAAGGGGCTTTGTCTTGTTCGCGAAAACGTCCCCGGGGAGGGATTAATAGCAAGCACATACGGGCTTTTTTCTAGCATTGCCCTTGATCCCATGGAGAAAAAGCCTCTTTATCATTTTCTGCCTGGAAGGGACGTCCTATCCCTGGGTTCTGTCGGTTGCAATATGAGGTGTCCCTTTTGCCAAAACTGGCATATATCCACCTGGAGTCCCCAAATTAAACTGTCTAGGATTGATCCCCCGGAGTTGCTATCCCTGGTTAAGAAATATAGCGTAACGGCTGTAGCCTTCACCTATAATGAGCCTTTGATTTCCTACGAGTATCTTTTGGAAGTGATACCCCTTTTAAAAAAGGAAAACGTGAAAGTCGTCTTAGTGACAAATGGTCTCATAAACCCCCTTCCTTTGAAAGAAATAGCGCACCGCATAGATGCGGCCAATGTAGATTTAAAAACTTTCAATGAGGAAACATATAAAAAATTGGGCGGCGATCTTGAGACTGTATTGAAGACGCTTCAAATTTTAAAGAGCTTCAATGTCCATGTAGAGATAACCCATCTTATGGTTACGGGCATAAACGATGATCTCGGTGAATTCGAGGCCCTCTGTTCCTGGATTGCAGGAGAATTGGGAGATAGATTGCCCCTTCATATTTCCAGATATTTTCCTTCGCATAAATGGACGAAACCCCCTACCGACATTTCATTGTTAGAAAGGGCGCTAGAAATTGCCAAGAGATATTTAGAATTCGCCTATTTAGGAAACGTATCAAAATTTTCTCATACCTTCTGCCCCAGCTGCGGGAAGTTGGTCATTAAGAGAAGAGGCTATAAACTTCAGCTTTTATCGGTAACTAGCGACGGAAGATGTTCTGCCTGCGGTTTCGATTTGGGTATTGTACTTTTGTAAATTTATGGCATACTTTAAATAGCGAATTCAAAACTTTAGACTTCAGGGAGGGGCATGCATGGATACGATTCACCTTAATGGTCATTCTTTGACGTTAGAAGACGTCGTCAAGGTTGCCCGATGTGGCTGCAAGGTAAACTTGGATCCCGCTGCAAAGGCCTTTGTCAAGCGGGGTGCTGCAATTGTTGGAAAGTGGGTTCAGGAAGAAAGAGTCGTATATGGGATAACAACAGGCTTCGGAGATCTTGCTTCAGTTACCATTCCCTCAGAACAAAGCGAAATTTTGCAGGAGAATCTGCTCAAGAGCCATGCATCGGGAGTTGGGGAACCTCTCCCGGAAGACGTAGTAAGGGCTATTATGTTGCTTCGAATCAACACGTTGATACGGGGTTTTTCGGGAATTAGCCTTGAGACGCTTTCTCTTTTGGTTGACCTTTTGAACAAAGGAATTCATCCCCTTATACCCTCCCAAGGTTCGGTGGGAGCTAGCGGAGATCTGTGTCCGCTGTCTCATCTGGCCATCGCCCTTTTGGGATTGGGCGATGTTTTTTATAAGGGCGAAAGAATGCAGGCAACATTGGCTTTGGAAAAAGCAGGGTTGAAGCCCATAAAATTAAAGCCCAAAGAGGGGCTTGCTTTAAATAACGGCACCGCAGCGACGACAGGCATTGCTTCGTTGGTCATCTATGATGCTTTAAATTTAGCAAAAGCAGCCGATATAGCGGGAGCGATGTCACTGGAGGCCCTGCACGGAGTTCCCTATGCCTTTGACTCCAGAACTCACGAACTTAGACCTCACTTCGGACAGAGGACGGTTGCTTCGAACGTTAGACGATTGATAGAGGGGAGCGAAATAATCGAAGCATTCAAGGCCGCAAGAGTTCAAGATGCCTATTCGCTTAGATGCATCCCGCAAGTTCACGGAGCAAGCAGGGATGCGCTGGACTTCGTTCGTCAAAAAATAGACATAGAAATCAACTCCGTCACCGATAATCCCTTGATCTTTCCCGCCGACGGCGAAGCTTTAAGCGGGGGCAACTTCCACGCCCAACCCATAGCTTTGGCCATGGACTTTTTGGGAATAGCCGTGGCGGAATTTGCAAACATCTCGGAAAGGCGTGTCGCAAGGCTGGTCGACAGCAAACTTTCCGGCCTGCCGGCCTTTTTGATGAAAAATAGCGGAGTCAACAGCGGCTTCATGATACCTCAGTACGTCTGCGCCGCACTGGTTTCCGAGAATAAAGTGCTTGCCCATCCATCTTCTGTGGATTCTATACCCACCTCTGCGAATCAGGAAGATCACGTCTCCATGGGAGCCTATGCCGCCAGAAAGGCTCAAACCATATTGTCCAATGCCCAGAAGGTAATCGCCATAGAGATGTTGGCTGCAGCACAGGCCTTGGAGTTCAGCGCTCCCCTTAAACCCGGCAAAGGGGTTTACAGGGCATTTCAAGCCATCAGAGAGAGGACTCCCTTTTTGGACGAAGATATCCTTATGGCCCCTTTGATCGAAGAGGTGTTGAGCCTCGTCAAAAGCGGCGAAATAGTTAGAGAGGTTGAAGAAGAAGTAGGAGAACTCGATTGACCGAAGCTAAATTGTAAATTGCCGGTTGACTGTTGAGCATAAATCATTTGGAACTGGATAACGGATAAAGTACTGGAGGTGTAAATTGTGGTCAAATTAATCGAATGTGTCCCAAATTACAGCGAAGGCAGACGAGAAGATGTCATAGAAGCTATAGTAAAACCCTTCAAAGAAACCAAAGGTTGCTATCTATTGGACTATAGGGCAGATAAAGATCACAATCGCTTGGTGGTAAGCCTCGTCGGAGAACCCGATGCACTGGGAAAGGCGCTGGTAGAGTCGGCAGAGGTTGCCATAAAGAATATAGATCTTAACAAACATGAAGGTGCTCATCCGAGGATAGGTGCCGTCGACGTCATTCCCTTTGTCCCCTTAAGAAACATCACTATGGAGGAATGCGTGGAATTCTCGAGAAAGTTTGCAGAAGATTTTCATCGCAGAACTTCCGTGCCTGTATATTTCTACGAAGAATCGGCTTTGAGGCCGGAAAGGCGCAATTTGGAAGTCATAAGGAAGGGCCAATTTGAAGTGTTGAAAGAAGAAATCTCCAAGCCGGAGAGATATCCCGATATCGGTTCGCCCGAGATACACCCCACAGCAGGGGCTACCGTTATTGGGGCCAGAAAGTTTTTAGTCGCCTTCAACGTTAATTTGCATACAAATGATGTCAATATAGCCAAAGCAATCGCCAGGGCCATAAGGTCCTCAAGCGGCGGCTTTTCGGCCGTAAAGGCCATTGGATTGGAGCTTAAGGAGAAGAACATGGCTCAGGTGAGCATGAACATCGTGGATTACGAAAAGAACGCCCTATATCGCGTCTTGGAGCTGATAAAATGCGAGGCGAAACGTTGGGGGGTTTCGGTAGCGGAGACCGAAGTCTACGGCATGGTTCCTGCTGAGGCATTGCTTCAAAGCACTTCTTACTACATGCAGATCTCCCATTTCGACCCCAACCAGGTAATTGAGCTAAGGCTTCTTGATCTTTTGGGCAGGGATTGAAGATGACCTTAAAGCTTTTCAGAAACGCCAGAATATACACCCCCTTGGATAAGGGAAGGCCCTTGAGGGGGAGCGAAATGAATCAAATTTATTCTGAGGAAAAGGGAGCAATCCTCATAAGGGATGGCTATATCGAATCAATTGGTCAAGAATTAGAAGTACTAAAATATGTCACGGAAGATGCCTTGGAGATCGACCTAGGCGGTCGATGCGTTATTCCCGGCTTCGTAGATCCCCATACTCATGCATGTTTTGTCGGAACTAGGGAGAGGGAATTTATACTGCGTCTCCAAGGAGCTTCCTATCTTGAAATCCTCAAAATGGGCGGAGGAATTCTTTCCACCGTCGATAAAGTCAGGTCGGCAAGTTACGACGAGCTTTATACAAGCACTGAAGAAGTAGTAAATAGAGCTTTGAAGAATGGCACCACTTCCATGGAAATAAAAAGCGGGTACGGTCTTTCCTTAGACCACGAAGTCAAAATGTTGGAAGTCATAGATGCGTTAAAGGGCAAACCTGTCGATATAATCGCAACTTTTATGGGTGCCCATGCGGTGCCGCGGGAGTATAAAGAAAACCCGAAAGCCTATGTCGATCTCGTAGTGGAGGAAATGATACCTCACATTGCCGCTAAGGGATTGGCCAAATATTGTGACGTATTTTGCGAAGAAAGTGTCTTTTCCGTTGACGATGCCAGGAGGATTTTATTGGCGGCAAGGAAATGCGGTCTGGGCTTAAAAATTCACGCTGACGAAGTGTATGATTTAGGCGGAGCAAAATTAGCTGCCGAGCTTAAGGTTGATTCTGCTGAACACCTGCTTGCGGCAAGCGAGGAAGGCTTAAAAGCAATGGCTGAAAGCGGTGTGCTCGCTGTATTGTTGCCGGCGACGGCCTTCAGTCTCAGAAAATCTTATGCCCCCGCAAGGAAAATGATAGAAATGGGAGTCCCTGTTGCATTGGCAACGGATTGCAATCCCGGTTCCTGCTATTGCGAATCCATGGAGATGGTATTTAGACTTGCTATATTGGGCATGGGCTTGTCGATGGAAGAGTCGCTTGTGGCTTCGACGCTTAACGCTGCCTACGCCATAGGCATGGCAACTCATGTAGGCAGTTTGGAAAGGGGAAAAAAGGCCGATTTTGTTGTTTTAGAGGGAGAAACACCAGGTATCATGGCCTACCATTTGGGATGGCGAAACATAAAAGAGGTATACAAAATGGGTCAAAGATTTTCATCGGAGGTGTAGAAGGTGTCAATGAAGGAAATGTCTCTGAGATCTTTTTTAGTGGAACTTGCTTCGGATTCTCCGGCGCCTGGAGGGGGGAGCGTAGCCGCTTTTGGCGGTGCCATGGGAGCTTCTTTGGTGTCCATGGTGGCCAGGCTTACTGTTGGCAAAGAAAAGTACAAAGAACATTGGGCAATAATGGAAGAACTGATGAACGATTGTGATAAAATGCGGGACGAGTTTTTGGATCTAATGGACAAAGATTCAAATGCATTTAACGATTTTATGAAAGCCATGCGCCTTCCCAAAAACACTGAGGAAGAAAAAAGGGAAAGGACTTTTGCTATGCAGGAGGCTCTTAAAAAAGCAGCCTTGGTCCCAATGGAAACGCTAAGGAAATGTCTTTATCTTGCAAAAAAGGCGGAAATAGCCGTCGAAAGGGGCAATGTCAATGCCGTAACTGATGCAGGGACTGCGTTGCTTCTTGCTTCAAGCTCCGCAAAAGCCGCCTCCTATAACGTATTAATTAACTTGAAAAGCATTAAAGACGAGGGCTTCGCCAATCAATTAAAATCCGAGGTTGAATCCTTGTTAAAGGCTATTGACGATACCGTTCTAAGGGGATTAAAGAGCTTGGAAGAGAATTTGTAACCATGTGAATATCAAACCGAAATGGAGGAGGCTGTTTGTTAGGGATTAGCAACGCTTACTTTAATGCCTCCTCTAAAATTTAGCTGGAATACACGTAATGACAAATGGAAAATGCAGGGCGAAGTGACAAAGTATTAATATTGTCTTTCGCCCTGCAATTTCTTGGGGAGCACCTTTGTCAGGTTTCTTAGTGAGCGGGGTAAACCAGGCATAAGATAATATATAAATGTAATAGTATAATAAAAAAGATCTGTGGTAATTTTTAAAAAGGGGGAGATTGGGGGATGGAGCAAAAATGGTTTCCCGATGCTAAGGTGCTGGAGGTTGATCTCTCAAAAGGGACGATTAAATCGCAAGTTTTGCCGGGCGAGATCTATAGGCTATATCCGGGTGGTTCTGCTTTAGGAACCTATCTGTTGCTTAGAACAATGAAAAGCAAGGTAGATCCCTTATCCGAAGATAATGTCATCACCTTTTCTGTGTCGCCTCTGGTTGGTTTGCCGATAAGCGGTGCAAACAGGCTTTCCATTAACACCAAAAGCCCCTTGACGGGAGGAATAGCGGATAGTCAATCTGGTGGTTTCTTTGCTGCCCATTTAAAAAGCAACGGCTGGGACTCAATAGTTGTGAAGGGGTGTTCGCCAAAGCCGGTTTATCTTTATGTTGATGGAGATCACGTTGAGTTGAAAGATGCCACTTCATTATGGGGGAAGGTTACGGCTGAGGTTGAGCGGGCAATCAAAGATGAACTTCGCGATAATCACGTTGAAATAGCCCAAATTGGGCCTGCGGGTGAGAAAAAGGTGCGGTTTGCCTGTGTTATAAACATGGCCAATAGGGCTAATGGCAGAAACGGAACAGGTGCTGTAATGGGCTCGAAGAATTTAAAAGCCATTGTGGTTAAGCGCAAGGCTTCTCAAAGGCCCTTCGATGGCGATGGTTTTAAGTCGTTGGTAAAAAGGGTCACCGATGCCTTGCAAGACAGCGAAGCTCATCGATCGCTACATAAATACGGCACAGCCGGTGTACTTGCTAGTTTTAACAATGCGGGATACCTTCCATCAAAGAATTGGACAAGTGGATACCTTCACGATGGTTTCAATATATCAGGGCAGGCTATGACAAAAACCATACTGAAAAGAGAGGACACATGCTTTGGGTGTGTGGTCAAATGCAAAAGAGTAGTGGAAGTCCCGGGCAAGATTGACAGCATATACGGAGGCCCCGAGTATGAGTCATGTGCTGCTTTGGGATCGTACTGTGGCGTTACTGATCTCGAGGCAGTAGCATACGCTAACCAGTTATGCAATATGTATGGTATGGATACAATAAGCTGTGGCGCAACAATAGCCTTTGCCATGGAATGCTTTGAAAGTGGAATCATAGATACCGTTGACACAGATGGCATAGAATTGAACTTCGGAAATGGCAGTGCGCTAGTGAAAATGGTAGAAAAAATAGCTAAGAAAGAAGGATTTGGCGGCATACTTGCCGAAGGAAGCGCGAGAGCCGCAAAGGTAATAGGCAGAGGATCGGAAAAGCTTTTGGTAACGGTGAAGGGACAGGAATTTCCGGCCCATATGCCTCAATGGAAAGCTGCCCTAGGATTGGTTTACGCGATTAATTCTTATAGCGCAGATCACCAATCGAGCGAACACGATCATATTCTAGCCGCTGATCCCACATCTAGTGAGCGAAATAGGTTAGCCAAGATTGGCGTTTGGAAGGGGTCTAAAGAATTTAGATCTCTTGACGAGGAAAAAGTAAGATTTGCTTTCAATACTTTGCCTGAAAAGGTTTTTATCCCCCTCTCAGGCGGACCCAGCGATGGAGTGCATTTAGACAGGGAGGAATTTAAAAGTGCGCTCGAAATGTTTTACAAAGTAGCTCAATGGGATCCAAGCAATGGCAATCCTATGGAGGGTGCACTAAGGCGTTTGTCTTTAGGTTGGCTTCTCAGTTAAGTAAATGATCTTCGCCTTGGCCATGGTGGTAAGAGCCTCCTTATTTTAATTGGTTTGGTTGGTTCTTACCACCATTGTATTTTCAAAGCTAAATTCCACACTAAAGATTATAGAGCCCAATTTCTGTTGACAACAGCCTTTAGGTTTGATAAAGTTTACTGCAGCGAGAGAAGGGAATGCGATGTGTGTCTAGCCGTTTTCGATGCGTGTTATACATACATCAAGAAGGTTTTGTTGGGTGGTTAGTTCAGAGGGAGAACGCTTCCTTGACGCGGAAGAGGTCGCAGGTTCGAGTCCTGCACCACCCACCAAAGGTTTTCGCAAGGAGTCTGGTCGAGGTACTGGACTCCTTTTTTTATAGCCCTTAATATAGTTATGACGAATATATCGAATAAGCAAAGGTGGAAAAGAGGTTTGGTTCTGTCTTGATCAAGGGTATCGGGGTAGATGTATGCGATATAGGTAGAATAAAGGAAAGCATAAAGTCGGGCCATTTTTTAAAAAGGGCTTTTACCGACGTTGAGATAGAGTATGCCCTCTCGAAGGCTCGCCCAGAACAGCATTTGGCTGGCTGTTTCGCCGCCAAAGAAGCTCTTTCTAAGGCTCTTACCGTGGGCTTATGGGATTTGGGGCTGAAAAATGCTTGGGTAGTTCGCGGAAATGAAGGTGAGCCCAAGTTCGGCTTTAGCGCATCTTTATCGGAAAAGCTATGTAGAAGCGGGATAGATAAGGTGTGGTTGACAATTAGTCATGAGAAAGAAATGGCAGCGGCTTTTGTTATTTTGGAGGCATTAATATGATTCCTCTTTATACAGCAGAAATGGCTAAAAAAATAGATAAGACACTCATGGAAGATTTTTCACTTCCGGGTACAGTTTTAATGGAAAATGCAGGAAGGTCCGTGGCATCGCATGTTTCGGAATTGATGAAAGATAAAAATGGGAAAGTTTTAATATGTGCGGGTCCGGGCAATAATGGAGGAGACGGCTTCGTTGCGGGAAGACATCTCCTAAACTATGGTTACGAAGTTAAATTGATCACTTCTTTGCCAATGTTTGAGCTTTATAAAGGAGATGCACTGATAAACGCCAATGCCTTTGTAAAGATGGGAGGTAATATCTGCTTTTCCAATGAGTTATCGGATCTGAAACTGGAAAAAATGATAAAGGATGCGGACCTGTGTATCGATGCCTTATTAGGTGTGGGCTTTAAGGGAGCTCCCCAAGGGGAAATTGCAAGATTAATCGAGGCTATTAATAAGGCCTCTTTAGTTGTCTCAATAGATGTTCCAAGTGGGGTAGATTCTTCGTCGGGGCGAGTTCCCGGAGTTGCGGTTAAGGCAGACGTTACCGTAACGATGCATCTGCATAAAATAGGCCTTTATGTGGCCCCTGGCTGCATCTATGCAGGAAAGGTCCTGTTGGCGGATATTGGCGTACCTCCCATGTTGGGAGCTTTGACCTTTAACGCTAACTGTTTTTTGTGGAACGAAGAATCGTCTATTGATGCACTGCCTTGTAGGCTCCCAGACATGCATAAGGGCGACAGGGGAAGTGTCGCAGTTCTAGGAGGGTCCGATCTTTATCGAGGTGCTCCCCTGCTAACATCCCTGGGGGCATTGAGAGCGGGAGCCGGTGTAGTGTATATGATTTTACCCGAGAAGGTTTATGAACAAACAGGTCAATTCTTGCCAGAAGCCATTGGCGTTCCAGTGAGATCGGACGAGTATTTTTTGACGACCAAGGCGCTTGACGCAATCAGTGCGATAGAAGACAAGATAGATGTATTGATCGTCGGGCCTGGGATGGGCAGAAGGAAAGAAACTGTAGATTTAGCTGTGAAACTTTGGCAGGAATATCCTAAAAACATGATTTACGACGCCGACGGACTATATGCCCTTTCTCTCAATTCTGCTGCTTTAGACAGAAGGGATAATGTAATCTTAACCCCACACGAAGGCGAAGCAGGCAGATTGTTGGGTTGCAATGCTTCGCGGGTGCATGAAAATCGGCTTGAAGCGACAGAAAGGCTCAGTCTTAAATACGGGCCCGTTGTATTGAAGGGTTTTCACAGCATCATCGGCGATGGTTTGCGTTATCTTGTTTGCAACGCCGGAAGCCCGGCCCTTTCGGTGCCGGGTTCGGGGGACGTATTGAGCGGAGTCATTGGAGCTTTATACGCCTCCGGGCTTGATCCTGTCGATAGCGCCGGTCTGGCGGTGTGGTTGCACGCTAAAGCGGGAGAAAACCTAAGTTGCCTTGAAGGTGTTGACGGATCTTTGGCGCGGGAAATTGCCGATCAGGTAAGATTCGTAATGGGGGATATTCGATATGCCAAGGAGAAAAATAGATTGGGAAGAAGAGTTGGAAAAGACGGAAAGGATACGCCGGCGTGGTTTTAGAATCACGGCCCTCTCCCTTGCCTTTATAGCCATGTTTTTTATGGGCAATAAATTTCAAAACTATCGACTTGCACCACCCTTTTATGTAGTTATGGTCTTATTGGGTCTTTTGGGTATTATATTAATATATGGTCGAAGAAAGTGAATGGCGGTGAAATATTTTTTGAGGGATCATTTATATTCTTATATTATCAGATCGCCAAAAATGATGTTAGATTTGGGAAGCGTTATTGCCTCTCTGGTATTTCCGGGTTTGGTGATTTACCTGGATGGGAAACTGGGCACGGGCAAGACCACGCTTGTCAGAGGCATCGCTTGGGCATTAGGTTGGCACGAGGTTAGAAGTCCCTCTTTTACTCTTGTCAATGAATATCCCACTGACCCGCCAATGGCACACATTGACCTTTATCGTTTGGAAAGAAGCGAATTTGAGGATATCGCCGTCGAGGAATACATCGACAACGGCTTTTTTGTTGCCATTGAGTGGGGAAAGCCTGATTATTTCCCCTATATAAATCATTGGTGGCATATAATAATTTTATACGATGATGACTTAATCAAAAGAGAAGAAAGAAAAGTTAAAATAACTGCATTTGGAGATAAAGCTGAAGAAAGATTAAAACACTTAGATAGGGTGGTCTCGTCATGGGCTCTTTAAAATCCAACGATTGTCTAGTACTGGGGGTAGATTGCTCTACGAAATATACCGCCATTGGATGCGTTAGGTGCGAGAGGGTAATTGGAGAAATTTCCCTCGACCTGGGCAGATACCAATCCTCCCTTCTTCCGGGTTTGGTAGACGAATTGTTAGGTTTTTGGGGTTTCAAACTGACGAACGTCGATGCCTTGGCCGTAACAATCGGCCCGGGTTATTTTACCGGCCTTCGCGTCGGGCTGTCTTATGTCACAACCTTAGCCTACGCGTTGGAAGTGCCCGTAATTCCGCTTTCTTCGTTAAAGGTTCTGGCCGGCGATTTTATTGAAGCTAAAAATGTGATCACAGTGCCCGTAATTTGGGCGAGGGGGACTCAATATTACTCTTGCATTTTTGAAAGTGACGGAGAGGATTTAAAAGAAATAGCTGCCCCTGATGTCTTGGACGAGCGGGATATCATTGCAAAGGCAAAAGATATGTCTTTAGAGAAAGGGAAAACGGTATTTGTGATTGGCGATGACGTAGCACGTTTTCAAGAAAAACCTTCAGGAATTCATTTCCTGGCAGACGGCGTAAGAGGCGGCAATGTAGCCAAGCTCGGTTTTAAGATGAGAAGCTGCGCCAGATCACCAATGCAGATTGAAGCTTTGTATTTAAGAAGACCGTACTAAGTCAAGATTTACTTTATATAGGATACGGGCTGTTATAGCATAATACATGTGATTAAAATCACATTAGTGTATTATAGGCAATTTGTCAGAATTTTTGTAATAGTAAGATCATGTCTATATTTGCGTGATAATTCTTTTATAGTCATAATTAAATTTGGAATTATAAAATCACAATAAGACTCATTCCACGGAGGGTGGTGTCTCCCTTGGCAAAATTTGTTGTGGACGTAAATGAAAATTGGTGCAAGGGTTGCGGGCTATGCGTGGCAATATGCCCTAAGAAGGTGTTGGAATTTAACGAGAGAGTGAAATCGGAGCCGGTAAGGATTGACGATTGTATTGGATGTCATCAGTGCGAAAATATCTGTCCTGATTTCGCTATTACGGTTAAGGAGGCGAAACCAGATGCCTAAAGTTGAATTTTGGCAGGGCAATACGGCTGTTGCAATGGGGGCAATAGCTGCAGGATGTCGGTTTTTCGGCGGATATCCGATTACTCCTTCTTCGGAAATCGCCGAGATAATGGCTGCCGAATTGCCCAAGGTTGGCGGAAAGTTCATTCAGATGGAAGACGAGATTGCAAGCATTGCTTCTGTTATCGGAGCATCTATTGCCGGGCTTAAAGCTATGACTGCCACATCGGGCCCGGGATTTTCCCTGAAACAGGAAAACATTGGCTTCGCCTACATGACCGAAGTCCCTGTCGTCGTCATTAATGTTATGAGAGGAGGCCCATCAACGGGGTTGCCGACGAAGGTCTCGCAACAGGATGTCATGCAAGCTCGTTGGGGAACCCATGGGGATCACGAGACAATTGCATTGGCTCCGGCATCCGTACAAGAGTGTTACGAATTGACCATTGAGGCCTTTAATTTATCAGAACGGTTTAGACAGCCCGTAATTTTGTTGAGCGACGAAGTTGTGGGCCATATGAGGGAAAAGATAGTGATTCCCGAAAAAGGGTCTTACCATATAGTAGATCGCAAAAGACCCAAAGAAGATCCCGAAAAATTTGTTCCCTATAAGCCAGATCCGGAAGACGACATCCCTCCCATGGCATCCTTTGGGGATGGTTACCGATGGCATGTGACGGGCTTGACGCACAATCAATGGGGTTTCCCAACCAACGACCCCGATATATCTGAGGAGAAGGTTCTGCGGTTGATGCGTAAGGTGAGGCGTTTCAAAGGCGAAATAGTTAAATATGATACATATGAAGTTGAAGATGCTGAAATATTAGTAGTTGCTTACGGCTCTGTTTCCCGAACGGCCTTGAGCGCTGTGCGGGAGGCAAGGAGCAAGGGAATGAGAGTCGGCTTTTTCAGACCAATAACTCTTTGGCCTTTTCCCGATGACGAACTTCGCGGGCTGCTGGGCGGCGTAAAATCCGTGTTAGTGCCCGAGCTTAACTGTGGCCAGATGATTCTCGAAGTGGAAAGGGCTGTGGGGGGTAAGGCCAGGGTCTTCGGAAAGGGCTTGGTCAACGGAGAGCTTTTCAGGCCCTCCGAGATATTTGATTTTATCAAGGAGGTAGCGTAATAATGCCTAGCCAGGAAGTTTTAAATTGGTTGCGCACGCGCTTTTTCCCTCACATATGGTGTCCGGGCTGCGGCCACGGGATAATAATGCATGCCTTATTGAGAGCCCTTGTCGACTTGGGGAAAAAGAAAGAAGAAACCGTAATTGCTTCGGGCATTGGTTGTTCGAGCAGAATGCCGGGGTACATAGATGCCTGTACTTTGCATACCACGCACGGCAGGTCTTTGGCATTTGCTACGGGTGTCAAGTTAGCCAATCCCGAGCTTACGGTTATCGACGTAATGGGCGATGGAGATTGCACTGCTATAGGCGGAAATCATTTTATACATGCCTGTAGGCGCAATATAGATATAACCGCCATCGTAATGAACAACAATATTTACGGGATGACCGGGGGGCAGGCTTCTCCGACGACGCCGGCCGGTGCATACGCGACTACCGCTCCCTATGGAGTCTTGGACGTTCCCTTCGATATTTGTAAACTTGCTGCAGGAGCGGGAGCTTCTTACGTGGCAAGAGCCACGGTTGCGCACCCGCTGCTGATCGAGAAGTATGTGAAAAACGCCGTTTCAAAAAAAGGTTTTGCGGTGGTGGAAGTAGTGACTCATTGTCATACGCAATTTGGCAGGAAAAATAAGAGACCAAGACCGATAGATAACATCAATTTCTTCAAGGACAATAGCGTGATGAACAATAAAGCCTCCAATATGACACCTGAAGAGCTGCAGGGCAAGATCGTTATTGGGGAATTTGTGAATATTGAGTTGCCTGAATACATAGAACAGTACATGAATTTGATAGAAAAAGTGGGAGGTAATCGCGGATGAGCGATCAGCGGTATGAAATTCGCATAGCCGGTTCAGGTGGGCAGGGCGTTATTTTGGCAGCCGTGATCGTCGGGGAAGCTCTTGCTTTGTACGAAGAAGGTTTGAACGTGGTGCAAACGCAAGCTTACGGTCCTGAGGCAAGGGGTGGAGCATCCAAGGCCGAGGTCATTGTTTCGCGGGAAAAAATAGATTATCCTAAGGCTACAAATCCCAATTTACAGGTCATATTGACCCAAAAGGCCTGTGACGAGTACGTTCACGATGCCTCTCCAAACAGCGTTGTCATAGTTGACGACTTCTTTGTGACTGAGCCTCCTAAGATAAATGCCAACGTTTATTCCCTTCCTATCGTCAGAACAGCCAGAGAGGAGATCGGAAGAGAAATAGTTACCAACATGGTTGCCTTGGGTACCCTTGCAAGAATTTTGGAGAGTTGGGACTTGGCCAAACCGGAGTCAATTCGTAAAGCTATATTGGATCGCGTTCCAAAGGGAACGGAAGAGCTTAACTCAAAAGCTTTTGAACTGGGATACAAGCTCATGAAAGAAAAGTTGTAATTTAGAAAGGTATTGTTAATTTCTGGGATGAAACAAAACCTTGGCGACGAAATAATTCTCAATATCGAAAGCGTTGACAGTAAAGCTCGAGGAATTGCAAGGGTCGACGGTTACGTAGTTTTCGTTCCAGGAGCCTTAATTGGTGAAACTGTCACCGTTAATATCGTCGAGCGGAAAAAACATTACTCTGTAGCTAAGATTAAGTCCCTGCTAAAGGCAAGCCCTTATCGAGTCCAACCTAGATGCGAAGTTTACGAGGCGTGCGGCGGTTGCAATATGCAGCACGCCTCGTATGATCATCAGGTGAAAGTAAAGAGCTCGCTGATAGAGGATGCAATTATCAGAATTGGCAAATGGAAAGAGGCAGATATTGCTCCTGTGATTCCGAGCTTTTTAGTGTGGGGATACCGAAACAAGGCAATAATACAGGCGCGATACCAAAAGGGTAAACGAAAGCTGGGATATTTCGCTCGAGGAACACATGATGTGGTGAACCTAAAAGCATGCCCAATTCTAGACCCTTTAATAAACCTCGTTTACGCTAACTTGCGGAATGCCGTGCTTCAAAGTGATCTCTCCTTTTACGACGAAGAAAGAGGGGAAGGCTTGATACGCAATTTTGTCTTAAGATCTTCCTTTTCCATGAAAAAGATCCTGCTTGCCTGGATTATCAGTCGTGAGCCCGACGACAGGGAGTATAAAATGATCAGTGATATTTCAAACGGCCTATATAAAGATGTATCACCTTTTCTTGGCGGAGTTCAAATAAACATCAACCCATCTAAGGGAAATTTTATCTGGGGCAGCAAAACGCAGTCGTTGTTTGGTGAAGATGTCTTGGTGGAGAGGTTTGAAAATATTAAGCTGAGATTCGGTGTGTCCGATTTCTTTCAGGTCAATGTGTTGCAAGCCTTTAGGATGTTCGAAATTGTTGCGGAATTAGCAAAGGATAGCAAGCATGTACTTGAGCTTTACAGCGGAGTTGGAAGTATGACGGCCTTTCTGGCGTCGTTTTGCAATGACGTTGTTGCAGTAGAGGAATGGAGACCTGCTTACGAATCTTTGGTGTCTAATATGACAAACAATGGCATTAATAACGTTACTGCAATTTGTGGAAAGGCCGAAGACGTGGTCAAGACAAAAGTTAGCGGACACTTCGATATTGTGGTTGTGGATCCGCCCAGAACGGGTTGCCATAAGGACGTGTTGAATTTTATCGGTAGGGTGATAAGTCCGAAAAGAGTTATATATGTTTCCTGTAATCCTGCTACGCTTGCCAGGGACAGCAAAATATTGAACGAATATGGCTACAATATGGAAAATGCAATGCCATTGGATATGTTTCCTCAAACAAGTCACGTGGAAAGCGTCGTTCTGTTGGAAAAATAACACACCTTAATCGAGTTAGATCTTTTTTTACAGCAGCAACAAAGCAGTTTTAGGGGGGTGAAGCGATGGGTGCTTTAGGCTACTTTAGCTATAAGAACATCTATGTTGAAGACAACAAAAGGATATTGGAAGTGAATGTACTTCCTGAAACCCGACCAAGTTAGCGTTACAACGATCAACGATGAAAAATTCAAGAAAAAACTGGGCGTGACCGACGAAACGCTCGAAAGAATTTCTAAAGAATTGTTAAAATTATAGTAACAGAACAGTATAATATAAATTCAATATTATATCGATTTAAGGCAGGCTCCTTTAAGGATGTTTTATATCTTGTTGTTGATTTTAATCCTTGCAAAAACCACGAGCCCCCAATATAATTTAAAAGGCAATGCGGACATAGCTCAGCTGGTAGAGCATCGGCTTCCCAAGCCGAGGGTCGCGGGTTCGAATCCCGTTGTCCGCTCCAAGTTTAGTTCCCGACTGGCTTCGTGCTGTGTCGGGAATTTTTTTGTGCCTATTTAGGAGCGTCGGCCTGGATTTTATAAGGCAGTGCTTTAAATGACTCCTAGAAATTCGCATCTTTCCGAAATGTAAGGTTTTCCCTCCCCTCGCTTTGTTTGGTATAGTATATTCCAGTTAGTTTATATTCTATTTCTCAACGATATTCAAGCTCAACGATATTCAAGTCCGGCGTTTATCTTTCATGGGCGGCTTGCGTCTCCGGCAGTTGTGGCCAGTAAACATGAAAAGCTGTTGTCCAGACGCCTTAGAAGGCCTCAAAAGAAGAAAAGACGAAGGGAAGCATCGTCTCGATCGAAGACGACGTCTTAAAACGGCTTCTGAAGCTATCAGGCAAAAGTATGTTCAAAGGCCTTACGACCTGCGACATGCCTTTGCCCTCTCTTACATGCGAAACAGCGGAGATACGCTTTTTGGCAGCGTATTATGGGCCATACCGATCTTGCAATGACCAAACGTTATGTTGCCTACACGCTAGGCGACATAAAAGAACAACATGACCATGCCTCGCCTGTCAACAAGCTTGTGTCGGTGGGGAAGAGAGTGAAGCTGAGAATAAGGCAGGCTTGAGCACAGAAACGGCGCAACGAACAGCCCTGGCGAGATAAAAACCTCACATCATAATCGTCTAAGTCGTCTCACCTAAATATTGCATGCTCATATATAATAGTGATACATGATATCTTTATTCAGCCTTAACGGAGCAGTTTGAGTGTCAGACGGGCCAGGGTCATGGAAGGAAGAAGGAAAGCAATGCCGCTGCCAGGTACATCGGTTGGTGGAAGTGAAGTCATAGACGGTGAAAACGACAACATAACACAACAAGTAAAGGTCTGACCCTGCCTATTCTGCTACTTACTCCGTGTAATTTTTCAAATCGAGCGTGAAAGCATAAGCTTCAACTTCGCACCTTACTAACTGCTTATGGTGGAATTCCTTTTGCCCTTGGATTCATACCTTTGTCGTTTACTTTTAGTCAATGCAACCATCACAACTAAATAAGCGACGCTCAAATTCAAGTGTGTCCAAATTAATGTCGATAAAGTAACCATCATAACCGAGTAATTTGAGAAACAGTTGGTCTATAAGTCGAATGACTCGAAAATACTCACGTGTTTTGTCAGTGTTATTGGTCGATTGGAACTCAGCTTTATGTACAAGAGCATTGCGGGTATCTTTTACCTTTGGTAATTCGCCCTCAGGAATATTCAGCTTTAAGTCGCACCGCAATCGTTTCAATAAATTCAAAAAAGAACGTCGATTTAGCTCCGATATTTTCGCTAGCATCTCATCAAGTTCGTTCTTTTTGATACCTTGAAATAGCCTTTGTATGTCCTCTTTAAGGTAGCTACGAAGCCTTTTTTCCTTCTTTTTGAAGTCACTTCTGATTTTGTCTAAGTTACGTTGAGAGGCGTAACGCCCGATTAGGAAGTCAAGGAGCGATACAGCTCTTAGGGCTCTTGTTTCAAGATATGCCGTTTCTCGTTTAGCATCGAGATACAGCTCAATAGCAGTGTTAAGATTGTAGCTATCGCGTAGTTTAAGATATATTGGATAGACTTTTTCGACAAAAAGATTTGTGTCTTGGGGATTATTTGGGTCTATTAATGCAAGATGTGAAAATGGCCAAGTGACAGCATTTTTAACTATAATTCTACAGGCTTGCTCATCTTCTGTATATTCTTCAGCGCTTATCCAGTTTACTTTGGTGCCCCGAGCTAATGATAATAGGCGACATAGTTCATTTATCTTGTTAATAACCTCATTCAGTTCTAAAGCCTCTGATGGTTTTGCAATGAGTTCACATGTAACCGAAATGCTTTTTTGCGCCCTGACTTTGAGGATCACATTGTCGTAATCAGGTATGGGATTTAGTATAGCTATTCCCCAGGGAGTATTAAGCTCAAGGGGATATCTTTTTACTTGCTTGCCATCTTGAATAACTATTTTTGGTAGACGATTCCCTTTGAACTCGAAATTAACCACGCTAAACTTATAATGTTGCCCTACTGTATGCTGATTTTCGTTGCATAGTTCTATTTCCTGAGCCACAAACATCATTGTAGTTAGCACCATTGAAGAAGTGCTATTAAAGTTATCACTTGGACTTAAAACAACAAGTTTCCCTCTGGTTTTGAAGTTAAGGCCATCGCTTGTTATGCCATAAATATATTCAACGTCTTCTTGATAAGGAGTATCAAAAAGAGCCTGCTCTATATTTATATCGAATCTACACTTGATAAGGATTAGTCCTGTTTCTATTTGTTGGATACATGCGCTGCAGGGAAGCTCGTTACCATTAGTCAGTCTGAGTTTTCCATTACCATGATATTTTCTTACAATCTTGCCATATTCATTAATATTCATATTTACACCTTTTCTGCGTTTTCTGGAATTTCCGAAACTGCGGATGCGCCTCCAAACACCGTTGATGCAGAAAGAACTGCGACCAAAAGCAACAGGAGCCAGACGCCTCCTGACATTAGCCTGTAAAAACGTTTCATAAAGTATCTACCTCCTGCACTTGCGATTTATGGAGATAAATTTGATTGACCCTCCAGGATCGAGCATGACATTGCCCCCTTAAATCTAATTATGTATGTGAATTATTGTAACGCATATGGAATTAAATGCACGTTGGTAGGGTGGTGCCTAGAGATCCTACAAAAACTTGACGCGGTCCACCTAGAGCAAAAATTTGACTATTATTAAAATTTTGTTATAATATTGTCAAGTGATCAAGGACTGGAGGCTGCGTAGCGGACTCCAGTCCTTGATCTTTAACCTTTCGGCAGTAAAATCAACCCGTAACCTTCTATTTGACCAGTTTTGCTGTCCTTACGAAATTTAGTTTTTATGATTTTCCAGTCCTCGTGTGCCTTTTTCCTAATTGCCCACCGGCCAATAGGAGTTACGACAAGGTCAGCTATCTGAAGCCCAGCTTCATTGTCTTTCTTATCCACCAGTTTTAGTTCCCTATCAATACGAGAAAAGATTTGTCTCTTGGGCAGATAATAGGTGCCCTTTCTGCGAGGACAAAGACCGGATATGCAGGGTCCACGTTGCGTAAATTGGTATCCCCAGATTCATCCAAAAACAAAATTTTCATATAACAGCATCCTTCCAGCGAAGACAAGATCGACGACATGAAAAGATGAACCTGTCCTGTCCCTTCCTTCGCCCGAATAGATGAAAAAGGCGCTTGAAGAGCTCACAGAACACCTGTTTTGTCGCTGTCATGGTAGAAGATTAACTTTTTTAAGTTTATCAAAGAGCCCATCAAACCATAAAGGCGTATTTTAGTACGCTTTTATGGTGCGTTGTCTCAAATGACAGATTCTTGCAGCTTAACAAGACCTAGGTTCCAAAGGGCATCTTTTAGGTTTTGACCTTGTCCGTTCCAAAAACCTTGACCAAACGACCCATAGCTTCCGAGCTCTTCTGGTATGGCTTTAAGTATATCGTTAGGCTAAGTTCGCCCAGATAGGCAGAACGTGCCATCCTATAAGCTTTTTCTAGGTTAGATTGACAGCAATGACTAGACAAACGATAGTCTGCAACCTTGTGCTTTGATGTGCGTTGCATTGCTGATTTGCCGTTGCTTTCTGCCTGTTGTCCATCCTCACCTCACCCTCTTATTTTTCCCTATCAATCTTTTTACCGGTGATGCCTTTTCCTGCGCCTCGCGGATGTCGGCTTCGACCAGCGCTATGTAGTGCTTCGTTGTCTCTAAGTTTGAGTGTCCCATGATGGCCTGCAGTGCAAAGGGGTTCATGCCGTTTCTAAGGAAATACAGCGCCGCGTCGTGGCGCAGGTCGTAGGGAGAAAGGCGCTTAAGTCCGAGCTTGGGTGCGTAGTTTTTCTGCAATCTCTGCCTCCAGCCGGAAACAGTTAACCTGTTTCCCTCGTAGTGGGCAAAAATTAGCTTCGTGTCCCACTCCCTCGGCCTTCCTGAAGAGGGTAAACGCCTCGAGTGCCTACTCCAATGAGGCAAATTTCTCCTGGAATAAAACCACGTGGCCTGTTTTGTTCACAACTTCGCCTTGCGGTGTCAGGAAAAGCGCAAATTTAGGAGCTTCGGCCTCGGTCAATATTTTGCTAAAATTGAGCTGAATTTGTCAGTATTTATGTGGATATAACTCAGCTGGATAGAGCGACGGCCTCCTAAGCCGTAGGTCGCCGGTTCGAATCCCGTTGTCCGCTCCATTGTTTATTTAGGTTTATTAAAATTTAAAAAGCACCCTTCGCGAAAGAATTTTGGCGAGGGTGCTTTTGGTTATGTTTAGTATCAGAATAATTTGTGCCTAACGTATATTCAAATACTTATCCGGGACTTGCACGTTCGTTAATCCCAAAAATCCCTTTCCAAATACGTAAGTGTCTTGATAGAGAAGGACATGGCGTCTATTTTCAATGCCTGTATTTATATCAATATAATAACTGCCATTCCACCTGGCTCCAGGTGTATATTTTTTAAAAGCCGCCGTCAAACTTTCCAGGTCTAACTGAGCTTCGCCATCTATGACGCGTCTGGCAAGTTCTACCAACCCGGCCGAATTCGTATATCCATAAGAGTATGCCCAAGTGCCCAAACGCCCAGAGGCCCCCTTTTGTATTATGGCTTCTTCGATCTTTTTTACTATGGCCTGAAAATCGCCCTTCTCGGCAGAGAGGTCAATTCCCAATGCTCCGGGGTATCCCATCAGAGGCGAAGGCAGATCGGCTTCTACGAAGTATCCGCCGTGAGCGACTATTTGCCTGAGCAAAGGTTCGGTGTGGGCGTCGTTGGTGCAGAAAAAGGCAGTATTGGGTCCGTATTTTTCAAGCCATGCCGGGACTTTTTCGAGTATGAACTGCTGTGCTCCCGCTACTCCCACATCGCTTACGGGATCCGGAGCCGTCTCGAAGTGGAATTTAAGGCCTATGTCGTTACATGCTGCTTCCATTATGTTGCGCCTTCTCGATAGCAGTTCGTAGCTCATATGGCGAGGGAAGGATATGTGGACGAAATCGGTAGCTCCTATCTTCTTGGCGGCAAGAGGAATTAGGTAACCTCTGTAGATGTTATTGACATTTTTGACATACTCCCACGAATAAATTTGTGGGATTCTGGTTCATCGAAGGATGCCCGCCGAAGCAGGTTTTACTCCTTCTCCCCCAAGGGTTGATGCCCCAACCCTGAGAATGTTTATGGCCGCATTGACATCCCGATCATGCACTGCACCGCATATAGGACAGGCCCAACTTCTTACATCGAGAGGCAATTCTTCCAGCACATACCCACACTTCGAACATGTCTTGCTGGAAGGATAAAACCGCGGAATTTCTATTGCCATTGTCCCAACCTTAGTACACTGGTGCTTTAAGATGTTTACAAACTGGCCGTGTCCGAGATCGGATATCTTTCTTCCCCATATCTTCTGCATCGCCTTAATATTTAAGTCTTCAATGCAGATTATGGCATATTCTTCAGCCAGTTCTTTAGCCAACTTGAAGTGATAGTCCATGCGACGGTTTGCTATCTTCTTGTAGGCCTTTGCAAGAATTATTAATGCTCTTTTGCGATTGTTAGATCCTTTCTTTTTGCGGGAAAGGATTCTGTGCAGTTTCCGTATTTCTTTTATACTTTGTTTGAAGAATAAGGGAGATTCGATAATTTTTCCATCTGACGTTGTGAGAAACTGTTTCAGGCCGAAGTCCAACCCGACGCTTTTACCCGATCTTGGTTCGACAGCGGTCTCTTCAGTTTCACACGTCAGATGAATGTATATATCTCCCAGAAAGTCGCGTTTAACTGTCAAGGTCTTAATTTTTCCTTCAATATTGCGGGACTTGGAGTATTTGTATACGTGGCCTATAATTATAATCTTATTCCCTTCAAGCAGTTTGTATCCGGTCTGCTTCAAAGTGAAAGATTTGTACTTCTTGATCTTCTTGAAGGAAGGCGGCGCTGTTTTGATACCGCGCTTTTGGTTTTTGAAAAAAAGCTTGTAGTTCCTTTCAATCCGCTGGGCAATATCCTGGATCGCCTGGGAACCTAACTGATTCCAGAAAACAAACATTCGGCGTTTCTTTAATTTCGTCATATGTTGCATCAGTTTGTTGACGTTCAAATGTTTTCCGTACAGGCGGTAGTATCTCTTATGCAGGGCTATAAGGTGGTTATATATACGCCCAGCAACGTCTATCAATCTATGAAGTTTTTTGTTCTTCTTTGAGCGGTAGAGCTTGAAACGGTAGGTTTTCATTTGTTCTTCTGCTTCTCGATATACTTGCGGATAGTTTCTTCGGATATATGGCCAACCGATTCACAGTAGTACGATCTGGTCCACATAGACGGTAGCCTACTTTTCAGCGATGGGAACTCTTGTCTCAATATACGAGAAGTATAACCTTTCAACTGCTGTACGATAAAATGGGGGCTATTGGTAGGCGTTGTTTTCACGAACAGATGCACATGATCTGGCATGATCTCCATTTGGACAATCTCTAGTTCAATCTCATGAGCCTTTTCTAGCAGCAGTTCTTCTAGCCGTTTTGCCACATCATCCACCAGTACTTTACGGCGGTATTTAGGACACCAGATAAGATGATAGCTAATATTGTATACGGTTGTTGTTGATCGTTTCCATCTTTTCCCGTTCATAATTGAATTATAATATAGTTATTAGATATTTGCAATACATCTAATAAAAATAATATCGCCTTTCATCCCACTTTTAAAAAAGGGGGCTTTCCCGGCGGTTGATCGTAAGTATAATAACCCTTTTCATGTCCTTCCCCCCAAAAATCAGAATATAGTGCAACGATAAGCCATTAAATTATCTCGTATTAAAAAACTTTGTCAATATGGCTGCCAATAAGTAGTGCCGGTAAAATTTCCCACCCGCAGAGGGACATCTCCTCCTCCTTATTCCATTTAGTGGCAATTGTAACATAAGCTTAACCAATTTTAAGCAAATCTGTAACCCTTCCCGGATAGAATGACAATGTCGATGGAAATTTCCTTTGGAAGGGAGGATGTTTTATGTCTTTGCGGAAGATACAACCTCAAGTTTGCCAATTTTGCAATAGCATCAGTAAAGACAAGAAAAAACTTTAAAGGGGGAGGTTGTCAAAATGAAGATGCGTATTTTTGCTAGGTGGGCAACTGTTTTCATACTACTAGTTACTCTGCTTACCGGAGGAGCCATGGCCCAAGAATCAATGCCTAAAAATATTATCTTGATGATCGGCGACGGAATGGGCTTCGCTCAACTTACATTAGGAAAGCTGGCCAAGGGAAGTCTCGCAATAGAAGAGTGCCCTGTTGGAGGTGCCATGACGACGGATCCTCTGCCGTCAAGCGGCGTCATCACAGACTCAGCTGCAGCAGGCACGGCTTTAGCTACAGGATACAAGACCGATAACGGGATCATATCTCAAACACCGGAGGGCAAGGCCCTCTACACCGTTTTGGAAAACGCCCGCGACAAGGGGAAGGCTACCGGGCTTGTGACCACAACTCGAATAACCCATGCGACACCTGCTGTATTTGCCACCCACATAGACGACAGGGACAACGAAAACGCCATTGCGGAACAGATTGTTAACTCTGACGTAAACGTCCTTTTAGGTGGCGGACTGCGCCACTTTGTCTCGAAGGGCCAAGATGGAAGCAAAAGAAGTGATGATAGGGATTTGGTGAAGGAAATGAAGGCAAAGGGATACACCTTTGTAAAGGATCGTCAAGGGCTCCTGGATGTCACTAACAAGGGCGAAGGCAAGATTTTAGGTCTCTTTAAAGGAAGTCATATGAGCTACGAGCTTGACAGAGACGCAAATAAAGAGCCGAGCATAGCTGAAATGACGAAAGCTGCCTTAGATATCTTGAGCAAAGATCAAGATGGGTTTTTCCTCATGGTTGAAGGAGGAAGGATCGATCATGCATCCCATGCTAATGACGCTCCAACGACGATGGCTGACATGATAGCCTTTGACGAGGCCGTCAAAACAGCTCTTGATTTCGCTAAAATGGATGGCAATACACTCGTCATCGTTACGGCAGACCATGCCAACGGAGGGTTATCCATAGGCATGGGCGAAAAGCAGTGGGCTAAGCCCGAAATTCTTTTTGCAGTGAAAGGTTCTGTTGAAGAAAAGATCGCCCCCATGTTAAAAAAAGATTCGTCTATTGAGAACATTAAAAAGATCGCAGCCGAGTATATGGGCGTAACGGACCTTACGGATGAGGAAGTATCTGCTATTCAACAAGGACTTAAGATCGAGGGCAAATGGACGGCTACAGATCCTATCGTAAAAGTTATAAACGAGCGGGCCCATATCGGTTGGACGACTCATCAACACGACGGCAGCGTTGTTCCTCTATTCGCCTTCGGGCCGGGATCTGCGCTATTTTCAGGCATCAAAGATAATACCTATGTGGGTAAATCAATCTTCCAATTGCAGGGAGGAGTTGCTCAAAAAGTCGCCTTTGCTGTCTTAGGCGATCTTTACGTGGTGCCAAAGGAACCAGTCTTAGCAGAGTCAAAGTGAGCTATGTAAACGTTCAAGTCGATGCCACTGCAGGTGTCATGGTTCGTACAGGTGCCAACCTAAAGGAAGGCGACCCAATAGGAATGAAGCCAAATTCGCGAGAAATTGTTCGCTCACCCGTCTCTGGCGTTATAGAGTTCATCACCTTCGATTCCGATACGCACACTCTCATTGTAACTATAAAGGAAAATTAAAAGACAGCGGCGACATGACAGAAAAATCAATTGCTATGTCGCCGCTCAATTGGGATATCATGGCCTTATCCTTTATCCGTTATGTGTTGCTTTACCCTCTCCGTTTTATCAATATGAATGTTTATATCTGCTATCATGGGAAAATAGTCAACTACGCTTCTTTTTGGAAAGGGCTTTTGTCCCATCTTTGGGCTTGGTTTTTTGGCAAACCTCGGTTGTGTAAGGCACACATTTATGTTATCTTTTATTGTTAGGTAATACTAATATATTATAGTTACATTGACACCATTTTAACGCAAAAAAGGGGTTGAATGAATGAAAGCCATAGGAATCGTCTGTAGCCCAAGGAAAAACGGGAATTCTGATGTACTAGTGCGAGAGATTTTAAAATCTAGCGGGATTAAGGAGAATGAGATATTTTATCCCAACGAGATGAATATAAAGGGATGCCAGGCATGCTACTCTTGTAAAGAGCGAGGCAGATGTGCCGTAGAGGATGACATGGGGAAAATATACGATGCCATTGAAAAGGCCGACATCGTGGTCTTCGGGGCCCCTATATATATGTCAGGCGTGACAGCTCAGTTTAAGACGGTGCTCGATCGGTTATTTGCCTTTTTGGGGCCGGCTCCTGAGTTCGTCAGTCGCCTGCCGAAGGGGAAGAGGGCAGCATTTGTAGTGTCCCAGGGGTACGAAGACGCAAAGGAATATGAAGCGCATATCAATCAAATGAAAAATGCCATAGCTTCTATAGGGTTTGAGGGCGTAAGGGTTCTTGTGGCGCCTGGACTCAACGGCCTTGGAGAAGCAATAGGGAAGCCGGATATGGTTAAGGAGGCCCGAATAATTGGAGAATCTTTGGTCCGAGCGTAAGCTCCATGCGGAATTGATTGCGTAAATTTGCCTTAAAATCTTTATTTGCCTTTCTGCGATAAAAAGTCCTTGCTAAAGATCTACAAGTTATGTTATATTCTTTCCCGATGGGCCGGTAGCTCAGTTGGTTAGAGCACACGCCTGATAAGCGTGAGGTCGGTGGTTCGAATCCACTCCGGCCCACCATGTTTTGGGGATGTAGCTCAGAGGGAGAGCGCCTGCCTTGCAAGCAGGAGGTCGGCGGTTCGAATCCGCTCATCTCCACCATAGAACAAGCAAGTGGTCCCTGAAGATACAGTCAGGGATCACTTTTTATATCCCTTCGCATTGGTAAATTCCACCTTGGTTTCCGGCTTGGTACAAAAAGGTGGTACAAAAATGTCTGCAGGCCTTGGTAAGTCCGCAAGTGACCTCCTCCGTGGTACAAAATTCTATTATAGGAAAGCGTTACCCCTGATTTGTATGGTAATATTGGTATCAAAGAGATTAAAATAAGCTTGGGAATGTCAAAGATAAAAGAAGCCTGGTTGCTGGCAGCTTTCCTTGAAGTCAATACTGCCCAGTTCCTGAAGCTCTTGAGGGGGGTTATCAGGTGCAGGATTTTTCCGAAGAGCAGATCATGGAAATTGTTGCCCACTGGATCCGCAATAAAAAGAAAGAAAAGAGTGGACAAAAATCAATGCTGCAGCTGAAGAAAAAGAAGATGAAGAAACTCGTATTCAACGAAATAACATGGGTAAATTGAGAAAAAGGCTGAGAACACCTGAATCATCGTATGTCCTTCCTATACTCCAAGCACTTGACCAAATGGGGCTCGGGCAAAGTTTCAGAGGTACTCGACGTGGTATTTGGGAAATATCAGAAAAGGGTAGGGCCTTTCTAAAAGAACAGTGACGAATAAGTATGATTAGTGCAATCTGAGGAAGTCCACAGGGCTACTAATAAAACCGTTCACGATGAATGAAAAAAGGGGTTCCAGAATGGATGAAGTAGAATGGGTAAAAACTATAGTTGCTCCTTCCATTGAAAAACGTCTCTGGAATGCTTTTGTAAAATATGCAGGCGAGCATGGCCGTTCGAGTGATATAACAAAACAGAAAGCTTCCGGACGCACATATTATCATGTTCATATCGGCGCGAATGGATACCATCTGTTCTTTTCTATTCCCTATGGCAAGCGGATTAAGATGGGAATCTACACCTATAACGTAGATACTTATAATCGTCTGAAGGAATCAAAAGACCAGATTGAAGCTGAATTTGGCGAGAGTTTGAATTGGGAATATTCGAAGCCTACAGGAACGACAAGGTCAATTGTTGTCGAAGAAAAGGCAGATGACTTCAATCCTGCAGAGCAGCCGAAGATATTTGATTGGATCATCGATCACTTTGATAGAATCACATTAGCACTTTCTATGGCAGGAGAGCATCTCAGTTTAAGCGGAGAGTCATCAGGGACTCGGTTTGAAATCAGAAAACGGTACTGGACATATGCCTTAGTACAAATACATGAGGCGCACGATAATCTCGGCTCATTCAGTAATGTTAATCCGAGCACAGACAATTGGATAAATGGCTTCATTGGAATAGGCGGTTTTTACCTCTGCTGTGTTGCAAATTTTGATTCTGCTCGTACTGAAGTGGTGTTTGGTAGAGCTGAGAAATCAGAGAATAAGGCTGCTTTCGATGCGCTGTATCAGCATAAGGATGAGATTGAAACAAAACTCGGAACTGAGCTTCAGTGGAACCGTGGAGACGATATTAAGTCATCAAAGGTATTTATACAGATTGATATCGTGGGCATTGAAAATGAAAGAAACTGGCCTCAGATGGCGAAATTTCATGCTGATTGGTCAAAGAAATTCTATGATGTGATCGTACCGTATATAGCAGCAGCTTGATAATAGGCTGTACAGGACGAGGTGCACAGATGGCAAACGCTAATTCAGAGAATCGACGTGTAGGGCGCAAGTTTCAAGAACTCGTGCAAATGATTCTCAAAGAAAAATATAATACATATTTTGAGCAGGAAGCAGCAATTCCTATCGGCAGGCCGCCAAAGGATCATAAGTTTGATCTTGCCAATACTGACCGATCTATTGTAGCCGAATGCAAGTGCTATAAATGGACTGAGTCTGAGAATGTCCCAAGTGCAAAACTGATGGGACTGAATGAGGCAGTGTTCTATTTTGGCTTTCTGCCTGATGGAACAAAGAAAATTCTTTGTATGAAAAAAGCCGTGTCCCCTGGTAAATCAGAAACGCTTGCGGAGTATTACGTTCGAGTATACGGACATTTGCTCAGAGATATTTCTGTTTTTGAGATTTCGGATGAAGGAACTATTAAGGTGATTAGGAGCGGAGCAGCTGAGTAAACTTTTTAGGGAAGCCTATACCTTTTAATGTTTCTGTTTAGGGGTTTCGGAAAGGAGGCGCAGCCGGAATGAGCACAGCGACAAGAGCAGCATATCAGCATAGATTCACAGGCTGGATTGCGCCTGCCGGAAGCCGCAGAATGGCTGAAAATAAGGCTTTTTGTGGGCGTCAGAGCACACTTCACGGAAAAGGACATTCCTTACTTCCGCATATTTAATGCCTAAACCCTTGCAAACACAGGATCTTTGAAAAAATATAGGATAGTCCCGGTGGAAAAAAATCAAGTGTCTCCGCTCATCACCACCAGGATAATAAAAAAGACGGGCCTGATGGTTCGTCTTTTTCTATTTTTGATGTTTTTAGTCTATCTTTGATATAAACTCATACAAATGGTGCCAGTCGTCGACGGTTAATTCTTCAGCGCGAACGGTGGTGGGCAATTTCAAGTCATCCAGGAGCTTTGATGTTTTATCTTTGTCTTTAAAGAAATCGTAAACGCAAGACAGGTTATTTGCTAACGTCTTCCTCCTTCGAGCGAAGGCAACGCGCAATAATCTCCTCCACGTGTGATCGGAGGCTAATTTCAGATCTTTGTCTATGATGATATGTACAATTGCGGACTCCACCTTTGGAGTTGGCCAGAAGACGTTGGGTGGCACCTTTTTGACTATTTGAGCTTTGCCCATCTTTTCTATGGTTATACCAATAGGCGAACGGTCTTTAGTCTTTGGCTTGGCACACAACCTTTGAGCTAGTTCGAGCTGAAGCATTAAAAGAAGTTCTCTTGTGCCCAATGGCACCAGATGCTCGAGAATCTGCCATATTAGAGGAGTTGTGATGTTATAGGGTATATTGGCCAAGACTTTGGTTGGCGGTGGAGAGAGTTCCTTTAAATTTATCGTCAACACGTCTCCCCAAATTACGGACATTCTGTTTTTGGATGTTTTAACTATGGGTTCGAGAAAAGGGGCAAGTGTTTTATCAATTTCAATGACGTGCAAAAAGCGACATTGGCTGGTTAGAATCTCCTTCGTAAGCATGCCTTTTCCGGGACCTACTTCCAAGACGACGTCATCTTCATTTAAAGCTGCATTTTCCACCATCCAGCGAGCTATATTGGGATCTACAAGGAAGTTTTGTCCGAGAGATTTTTTCGCTTTATGTCCCTTTTGTGTATTTCTTGTCATATTTCTCATAATCGGCTTGAATTTCACCTTCTTGTTTCAAATAATAAGTTAAATATTAAATAATGATGAAAAAAGGCGGGGCCTAACCCCGCCTTAACTCGCTATGGTCGGGACGAGAGGACTTGAACCTCCGACCCCCTGCGCCCCATGCAGGTGCGCTAGCCATGCTGCGCTACGTCCCGATGCATGACATATTTTAACCTGCATGGAGGATAGGGTCAAGCAAATTGTGATATTATCTTTACCGACACGTTTTTATGCAGGAGTTTGTTGGCTTTTCATATCAAGAAGCAAGGCGTATACTTAAAAAGCGAACAAGCTATGATATAATTTTAAATAATGTCAAATAAGATAGGGAGGGAATATAGGTGTCTGTAAATGAATATCCAAAGAAAGCCTCGGAAATTATCAAGGAACGAGGAATAGACGGCAAAGTGATTGCCGTAAAGATAGATGGAAAGTTATGCGATCTTGACACGACAGTGGAAGAAAATGCCAATATAGAGCCGGTAGAAATTGACAGCCCCGAAGGCATTGAGATACTCAGACATTCCACCTCGCATTTAATGGCGCAGGCTGTATATAGACTTTATCACGGAACTAAATATGGTGTTGGTCCGGCCATTGAGAACGGTTTTTATTACGATATGGACGTTCCTACTACCATAACAGAAGACGATCTCCCGAAAATAGAAGAAGAGATGAAGAAAATTGCAGCTGAGGCTATTCCCTTTGAAAGGTTGATAGTAAGCAAAGACGAAGCTATAGGCATATTCAAGGAGCGTGGCGATACTTATAAACTGGAACTTATAGATGGAATAGAAGATGATACCCTATCCCTTTACAAGGTAGGCGAGTTTATAGATTTGTGTAGAGGTCCCCATGTGCCGAACACATCATATCTCAAGCATTTTAAGCTTCTGTCTGTTGCCGGTGCTTATTGGAGAGGGGACGAGAGGAATCCCATGCTTACGCGCATATACGGCACCGCTTTCCCTACGGAAGAGGATCTTTTGGCTTATCTTGCCAAGGTTGAGGAGGCAAAACGCCGAGATCACAGGAGGCTTGGGAAAGAACTGGATATATTTAGCATGCAAAGCGAAGCTCCGGGGTTTCCCTTCTTTCATCCCAAGGGAGTTGTAGTTTTAAATGTCTTGGTTGATTTTTGGAGAAAGGTTCACGTCCAAAGGGGCTATCAGGAGATAAAAACTCCTTTAATATTGGATCAGGATTTGTGGATCAGATCGGGGCATTGGGATCACTATAGGGAAAATATGTATTTTACGGAAATAGATGGCAAACCCTTTGCCATAAAACCCATGAACTGTCCCGGTGGAATTTTGGTATATAAATCCCAGCTCAGAAGTTATCGCGATTTTCCGTTGAAGTTGGCCGAGCTTGGGGTGGTTCATAGACACGAAAGGTCCGGTGTTCTGCATGGTCTCATGCGCGTTAGATGCTTCACCCAAGATGATGCGCATATTTTTACCACCGAGGATCACATCAAAGAAGAGATAATCGACATAATGAATATTGTCAAATATATTTACGGTGTCTTCGGATTTCCTTATCACGTGGAGTTATCGACCAGGCCTGAAAATGCAATGGGAGAAAAGGCCCTTTGGGACAGGGCTGAACAAGCTCTCCAGGAGGCGCTCGACGATCAAGGGGTGGAATACAAGCTGAATCCGGGCGATGGCGCTTTTTACGGACCCAAGATTGATTTTCACCTAGAAGACTGCATTGGCAGAACATGGCAATGCGGCACGATCCAATTGGATTTCCAGATGCCGGAGAAATTCGATATCACCTATATAGGTCCGGATGGAGAGCCCCATAGGCCGGTTATGATACACAGGACGGTTCTTGGGAGCCTGGAGAGGTTCCTCGGTATATTGATAGAGCAGTACGCAGGAGCTTTTCCGTACTGGCTCGCCCCCGTTCAGGTCAAAATATTGCCTGTATCGGATGAACATTTGACATATGCCAAAAACGTGGCCTCTCTTTTGCAAAAACAGGACGTTAGAGTCGAGGTGGATCGCAAGGAGGGGACTTTGGGCAAAAAAATAAGGGATGCCCAGATGCAAAAAACTCCTTATATGATAATCATCGGCAATCGTGAAGTCGAAAATGAGGTGGTTTCAGTTAGGGATCGGAGCAAGGGAGATCTGGGTAGTATGAGCTTGGAAGCTCTGAAAGAACTTTTGAGCAACGAATATTACCCGTTGAAAGACGATTTTTAAATAGACTGCTTGCTTTCGAACAATTTTCGTGATATATTGCAAAAACGTTTCGTATTGCGATAAGCAGAGGGCCCGCCCTCTCACCTGGTGGCGCGAAAGTTGCCTTTCGGGTTAAGTCTGAAAGTTAGTAGCTAGTGGTGTTTGACTGCTACAGAGACTGTGAGGGACTGGGCGTTGTTTGCCAGTCCCTATTTTATTGTGGAGGTGACCAGTTATAGCGAAAGTAAACGAACCAAGGGTAAATGAGGAGATAAGGGTTTCTGAGGTCTTGCTGATCGATGCCGATGGATCCAAGGTAGGGGTAGTTCCCATCCAACAGGCTCTGGAGATGGCCGAGACGAGAGGATTGGACTTGGTGGAAGTTGCTCCTCAGGCGAATCCTCCCGTATGTAGGATCATGGATTACGGCAAATACAGATATCAACAACAAAAAAGAGACAAAGAGGCTCGCAAAAAACAGAAAGTTCAGACGGTCAAGGAAATAAAAATGCGTCCGAAGATCGATGAGCACGATTATAATTTCAAAGTTAAGGCCATCAAGGATTTTTTGGGTAGTGGCCATAGGGTAAAGGTGTCCATATTTTTCCGCGGCAGAGAGATGGCCTTCTTGGATAAGGGCAGAGAGGTGCTCGAAAGGGTGAAGAAGGACTGTGAAGGCTTGGGAAAAGCTGATTCGGACCCGAAGATGGAAGGCCGTTATATGCGCATGATGCTGGCACCTATTCAGCAAAAGTCAGAGAGCAAGGCAGCGAAAGATACGCAGTCTCAAAGCTGATTTCTACATTCATGAAACCAAAAGGGAGGAATGGCAATGCCAAAAATCAAAACTCACAGCGGAGCTAAGAAAAGATTTAAAATAACAGCCACCGGAAAAGTGGCCTACAAAAAAGTTAACCGGGGGCACTTGCTTCGAAAGAAGAATCAAAAACGCATTAGAGCATTAAAACAAAAGGGCTACCTCGATGAGGCATTTGCCAGAAAAATTAAACAGTTAATGCCCTATTCCAATTAATTGCAAGATTTAAATAAGGAGTGAAAGATAATGCCCAGAGTAAAAGGTGGAACTGCCACTAAAAATAAAAGGGCCAAGCTATTTAAGCTGACCAAAGGATATTACGGCCGCAGAAAGAATGTATTTAAAAGAGCAAGAGAAGCAATGCTCAGGTCCTTGAGCTATGCTTACAGGGATAGGCGCAACAGAAAACGCGATTTCAGGAAACTTTGGATCATGCGAATAAACGCTGGAGCTCACGTGTATGGTATGAACTACAGCACCTTTATAAGCGGGTTGCGCAAATCCGGCATCGAGATCAATCGCAAAATGCTAGCAGAACTTGCTGTATCGGATATCGAAGCCTTTGGACAGCTGGTTGAAAAAGCAAAGGAGGCGCTGGTCCGATAGATATCAAAACCTATAGTTCTCTCAAGGTTGAAAAAACTATAGTGTTCGGGTTCCTATCGCTCATAGCGGTGGGGACCCTTTTGATATGGCTTTTTAATTTATCCCAAAAGCCCATTTCTTTGATAAATGCGCTTTTTACCGCAACATCTGCCGTTTGCGTTACGGGCCTGATCGTTGTCGATACCGGTAGCGATTTGACGCTTATGTCCCAAGTTGTCGTAATGGCCCTTATTCAGCTTGGCGGTCTGGGGATAATGACTGCGATGACTATTGTGCCCTTTTTAATGGGGCAGCGGATTGGGATACGGCAGCGATTTTATTTTATAAAGGAAAAGGGCCTGGAGTATCCTTCCGGGGCAGTCAAACTGTTGATTCAGATCCTAAAGGTTACGATATTATTTGAAGCCATTGGTTTCATCCCTCTTTTCATTAAATTCTCAGAGGAAATGTCTCATAAAGAAGCACTCTTCACAGCTGCATTCCATAGCATCAGCGCCTTTTGCAATGCCGGTTTTTCATTATTTTCAAATAATTTGGAAAGCTATAGCAACAGCTTTATGATACCTGGAGCTATAATGTTTCTTGTAATATTAGGAGGGTTAGGGTTTCCCTTTTACATGGAATGGGTTTCCAAAGCGAAATCCCATAAAAGGTTATCGCCTTACGCTAAACTGGTTTTATCGACCACTTCGATGTTGATAATATTTGGTTTCCTTTTAATTCTTTTTGTCGAATGGAAGGGGGCGTTTGTAGAGTATAACCTCCCATTAAAGCTGTGGAATGCTCTCTTTATGGCAGTAACTCCAAGGACAGCCGGTTTTGATACAATTAGTCCGTCTAACTTTTCCAAGGCAGGGTACATTATAGTCGTTCTTCTCATGATTATCGGTGCATCGCCTGCTTCTACAGGAGGGGGCATTAAGACGACGACGGCTGGAATTTTGTGGTGTACCGTTAAATCAAATTTGAGGGGCAAAAAACCCTTTCTTTTTAATCAGTCTATTTCATCTGATCTGATCGTTAACACCACTACTTTGATTACCCTATATTTAACGACTATCTTTGTTAGCGTAGTTCTTCTGTCCCTTTTTGAGCCTTTTTCCTTCGACCAGATCCTTTTTGAAGTGGTATCGGCTTTGGGAACCGTGGGGTTGTCGTTAGGAATAACGCCACATCTATCGTCTGCGGGAAAATTAGTGTTAGTAATACTGATGTTTTGGGGACGAGTAGGGCTTATTACCTTCATGTACGGGGTGTTTAAGAAGCGAGAAAAAGAAAACATTAACCTGCCTCGCGCATACATCCCCATCGGTTAAAGAGGTGTTAAGATATAATGAATGACAAGAATACAGTGATCGTAATTGGTCTGGGAAGGTTTGGACAATCCGTTTGTCGCAGGCTTGTTGCCCTAAAACAGGAGGTTGTGGCCGTTGATCGAAATATGCACCGCGTCGAGGAAGTTGCCGATATAGTGGATTTGGCTGCGCAGGTCGATGCTACAGACGAGGAAGCTATGATTAAAGTCGGAGCAAAAGAGGCCAACGTCGCTATCGTAGCTATAGGAGAGAACATCGAAGCCAGCATATTGGCCACCTCTATATTGAGAGGTCTGGACGTCAAACATATCATAGCTAGGGCACAAAGCTCACTTCATGCCAGAGTGCTTGCGCAGGTGGGAGCGCACAGGGTCATATTTCCAGAGAGGGATATGGGCATCAGGATTGCCGAAAACATTGTTTTCCCCTGGCTTAGCGAATTTGCTGCGTTGCCCGGCAGTTCCTATTTGGTAGGCTCCATTGAAGCGAAGGAAGAGATGTGGGGGAAAACCTTGGCGGAACTGAACTTCAGACAGAGATATAATTTAACTGTATTGCTACTAGAACGAAAGGGGACAAAATTGATTCCTAGCCCCGATACCGTTTTTCAGGAGGGGGACGTCCTTACAGTCATCGGAGAACGTGAAGACATTGATAAGCTCAAGAGCCTTTAATTTAACGACAATATGCCAGTCTGGTAAGGAGGGGAAATGGTGAATCCGAAAACTAATGGCATCGAAGATGTTAAAAATGCCTTTATAAAAGAGTTGAAACTTGCCAAAAGGTCGGAAAACCTGAACGAGCTTAGAATTCGGTATTTAGGAAGAAAGGGAATAGTTACCCAAATGTTGAAGAGTTTGGGAACCCTCCCACCAGAGGATCGACCTGCCATGGGTAAGGCAATTAATGACTTAAAGTCAACCATTGAAGACATGCTTAAAAGGCGAATGGAAGAGCTTGCTCTTTTTGAGGAACGGGAACAGGAGAGAAAGGATGCCATTGACGTCACTCAACCGCCAAAAGGCAGGCCTTGGGGCGGTTTTCATCCTGTCGTTGAAGTCATGCACGAACTCATGGATATATTTGTAGGGCTTGGTTTTTCCGTAGCGCTAGGACCTGAGGTTGAAGATGATTTTCATAATTTCGAGGCTCTTAATATTCCACCCCATCATCCGGCAAGGGATATGCAGGATACTTTTTATCTTCAGGGCAATGAGCTTTTGCTCAGGACCCATACCTCTCCTGTCCAAGTGAGGTCCATGCTGAAGTATGGGGCACCGCTGAGGATAGTCTGTCCGGGCAAGGTTTACAGAAGAGACAGCGATCCCACTCATTCGCCTATGTTTCATCAATTGGAAGGGCTTTTGATCGATGAAGATGTATCGATATCGGATTTGAAGGGATGTATGGTCCATTTCATAGATAAGGTTTTTGGAAGACCCTTAAAATCAAGGTTCAGGGCAAGCTATTTTCCCTTTACGGAACCGTCTTTAGAGATGGACGTCGAATGTATTGCATGTTCGGGTGAAGATCCTGCCTGCAGGATATGCAAGGGTACAGGCTGGCTTGAAATATGCGGAATGGGAATGGTGCATCCCAAGGTTCTTCGAGCGGGCGGTATTGACCCCGAAGTTTATAACGGCTTTGCCTGGGGATTGGGAATAGACAGGGTGGCTATGCTGAAGTACAGTTTAAGCGATTTAAGAATATTGTTTTCCGGTGATATTGCTTTTCTCGCAGGGGGTGTTAATTAGTGCTTGTATCATGGAATTGGTTGACAGAACTCGTTGATCTTCAGATAAATGTCAATGATTTCGCCGAAAAATTGACAATGGCCGGTGCAGAAGTGGAGAACTTGTCCTATACAGCACAAAAGCTCGACGGCATCATTATTGCCAAGGTGTTGGAAATGGCCCCCCATCGTGAGAGAAAAAACTTACAGGTGGTCACGTTGGTTTGGGGAGATGAAAGGGCAATCTGCGTAACGGGAGCCCAAAACGTAAAAGAAGGGGACATCGTGCCCTACGCTCCTCCGGGCGCCACTATAGCCGACGGTTCCGTTCTCGGAATAGAGGAATTTGATGGAGTGAAAAGTTTCGGCATGATGCTTTCTGCCGATGAAATTGGACTTCCTTTGTTGTCGCAAGAAGAGGGCATTTTAATCCTTCCCCAAGATGCGCCCTTAGGTGGAGATGCTGCTTCCTGGCTCGGGATAAAGGACGTTGTTTTAGATGTGTCCGTAACGCCGAACAGAGGCGACTTACTGAGCATGGTCGGTATGGCTAGGGAAGCTCATGCTTTGTTTACTGGCTCCCGCCTAAAAGAATTAAATTTTCCTTCCACTACAGAGTCTTCTGATTGGCCGGTAAGTTTCGAGGGGGTTACTTTAGAAGATTCGGGATGTCCCTTATATTGTTTGGGCTTTGCCGAAGAGCTTGAGATAGCACCTTCTCCTATTAAGTGCCGCGTTAGGCTGGCATTATGCGGGGTTCGTCCAATCAGTAACGTGGTCGACGTAACCAATTACGTGATGTTGTTGTTGGGGCAACCGTTGCACGCCTTTGACTTGGACAAACTTCCGGCGCCGGAGATAACCGTGAGGTCATCACGCAATGGCGAAAAGATCACCACATTAGACGGTAGGGAGCACATATTATCTTCGGACGATCTTTTGATAACAAGCGGAGGGCTGCCTATCGGATTGGCGGGAGTGATGGGAGGCGCCAACAGCGAAATAGACGAAAATACGAGGCGAATACTGATAGAATCGGCACATTTCCTGCCGGCTCGAATAAGCACAACGGCAAGACGCCTTGGCATAAACAGCGAAGCAGCTTATCGTTATGCAAGAGGAGTGGACAAAGCTAAAGCGCCGTTGGCCTTGTCCTGTGCATTGGATCTGATGAAGAAGTGGAAGTGCGGCAAAGTTTATACATCCGTTATCCGGGAGGGAGATGCCGCTCCTGTAGAGAAATTCGTGCCTCTAACGGCAAAAAAATTAAAAACATATACAGGTACCGGGAACTTGTCGGAGGCTTCCAGTATACTTATGCCCCTTGGGTTTGAGGTTGAGTCCTGTTCAGAGGAAAAAGCCATCTACAAAGTTCCTGGCTATAGAATGGACGTGGAAATAGAGGAAGACCTGATAGAAGAAGTGGCCAGGATTAAGGGTTACGACGAGCTGCCGGCTCGCCTTCCGGGCAGGATTCACGATTCGGCGACCATAGGGCTTGAATCCCGAACCGAGAGAAAGATCAGAGAAACATTAATGGCAAGGGGTTATATTGAAATACTGAACTATAGCTTTATCTCGCCTAAATTCATTGCGGATTTGTCCATACCCGCTTTAGACAGTCGGGCCAATCCCTTTGCCCTGGCGAATCCTTTGAGTATGGATCAATCCCTTTTAAGGACCTTCCTGCTGCCCGGAATGGTAAATGTAATATGCGATAATTTGAGAAAGGGTTGGCGCTTCCCCGTCAGGATTTTTGAGATTGGAAATGTCTTTCTCAGAGAGGGTGCGAATCTGATAGAAGAAAAACACATAGCAGGTGCAATATTCTTGGGCAAGGACGACAGGTCCCCCTATAAAGAAGCAGTTAGGGATGATTTTTTCACTATGAAAGGTGATATACTCGCCTTAGCAGATGCTTTTAGGCTTAAATTTGACGTTCTTCCCGGTAGCGAGCCCTTTGGACATGCCGGTCAGACGGCCGATGTTATATCCGACGGACGTAAGATAGGTTTTATGGCTAAGATCAAACCATCTATTGAACGCCGCCTTGAATTACCCGCATCGCTTTATGTTTTCGAGGTTACCTTCAAACCCTTTTTGATGGCTAAACCTCCCAGGTTTGGAGAAGTCCACAGATTTCCTTCCGTCTATAGGGACATATCTTTGATAGTTCCTGAGGACGTTACGGTCAAAGAAATCGGTGAGCTCATTGGCGATCTTTCTTCGGATTTGGTGACCTCGATCCGATTGTTTGATATATATAAGGGCAAAAACATTCCCGAAGGACATCGCAGTCTTTCTTTTACTCTGGAATATCGCCACCCCGACAAAACGTTGAGCGATGAGGAGGTTGACGAACTTCACACCAGACTTAGGTCCCAAATTGAGTCCAGGGGACTAAAACTGAGATAAGGATGGTGAGAGCAGCATGCAGGCTTTAGAGAAGATCGAACAGATGATCGATACCTTGTGCGAGAAGTTCTCGGCAACCAGAGAAGAAAACGAAAGGCTCTCTAAGCAGGTCGAGACCATAAAGGAACAATTGCAGGAGAAGGATTTGGAAATAATACGACTGAAAAAAGAGCACCAGCGTCAAATAGAGACGATGGAGAGAGAGCTGATGAGGTTTAAGAAAGAAAGGTCGGAATACGAGGAAAAGTTATCAAGGTTACATCAGAAATTGTCTGTTTCGCTTGGGATGCCCCATGAAAACAAAAGTAATAATACAGAAAAGCAGGTTTGATAAAAGTGGGAATGGATGAAGATAAAAGGACCGTTGAATTAAACCTGGGGGGAAGGCATTATAACATAAAGACCAGCCTGGATGACGAGACGACCAGGAGGGTTGTTGAAATACTTCAGGAGGCCTTTTCGCAGACTTCTAATCGCTTAGGCCAGGAGGAGCGGTTCTTGTTGACATCGTTGCATTTGGCCTATAATATGGTCTTTCTCGAAAGGCGACTGCAGGATGCTTTGAAGGATACGGAAGGATAAGTGGTGAGTTAAATGACCCTCAATGTTTCAGTAATTGCTGATTTTTTGGCTCTTCTGATGATGATCTTTTTTATGTTTAAAGGCTTTGCCCGTGGATTCGTAAACGAACTTTCTGGTCTACTGGGTACTCTAGCCGGCTTTGTCCTGCTTTGGAAGTATTCCCCTGATCTTGCAGGTTTCTTAAAATTTAAGCTCGGAATAAACGATGTAATTGCCTATGTGATTGCGATAGTGGCAATTTTTTTGGTTGCCAATTTAGTGGTATCCTTGTTAGGCAGGCTGGTCAGAAAAGTCGTTTACTTTGGGCATCTTTCGTTGGTAGATAAGGTTATTGGGGCTTTTTGCGGTTTTGCGAAAGCTTCGGTAATACTAATTCTAATCTATCTAGCCTTTGAAATGGCATCTGGCTATTTGGGAAATTCTGAAATGTCTTGGATGTATCAAAGCAAGGCCATGACATTTGCGGGCGATCTGTGGAGCTATGTTAGTTCCTGGCTTTTCAATAAAGGAATAATAAATCATATTTCCCTTCCAAATCTTATAGCAAAGGTACGTGTGTAATGATATCCGGCAATCAAACTGTACAGCTCCTTGAAATCCATAAGATATTAAAATTTTACGATAAATATGTTCGTACCGAACTTGGAAAAAATTATCTGAAAAGTGTCCAGCCCTCTCAAAATATAAATGGACTCAACGATAGACAAAATTTGTTCAGAGAATTTGAGCGATATATTGACACAAAGGGCGATTTCCCATGGGATGATCGTTTAATTTCCCTTGATGGCATTTTGGAAGAGGGAAAATCAAAGGGGATTCTTTTTGGCGAAGAGCTTTTGCCCTTTAAGTTTTTGATCAGCCTTGTCGTGAAGATCAAAAATTTGAGCCCTAGTTTTTTGAGAGAGGGCTACGATAGATTGGCCGAAAAAGCCGGCGAACTTGGCGACTTCAGCGATGAAGAACAGGCGCTGTCTGTTTTGGACGAAGATGGAAGGTTATATGACAGCGCCTCAGCGAAACTTGCCGAGATAAGAAGGGAGCTAGAGTCAGCCAAAAGACAGGCCAGAGCGATAGGTCAAAATATAATATCTGATCCGTCCCTCTCCTCTAAACTTCAAGACCAGGTAATTGCTTTGCGTAATGGCCGATATGTTTTGTTGGTCAGAAAAGAAAGCGCGTCTTCCTTCCCGGGTGTATTTGTAGACTATTCAAGCTCAGGTAATTCCCTTTACATGGAACCTCACTCATTAGTCGCCGTGAATAACAGGATTGCCATGCTATTAGAAGACGAGAGGCGTGAAGAGCGTCGAATATGTCAAAAACTTACGAGCATGCTCATTTCAAGAGAAAAAGCCATAACAAGGGCTCAAGATCTGGTTGGACAATTCGATATGATGTGGGGTATATATTATTTTCTTCAAAAAAACGACTGGACCTTTCCTGAAATAGAAGATAAAAGCGGTTTTTATCTCATCAATGCACGGCATCCACTATTAGGTGTCAAGGCAGTCCCTATTGATGTGCATTGTGGGAGGAATTTTAAAGCCCTGGTCATAACGGGGCCCAACACGGGCGGGAAAACCGTTGCGTTGAAGACGGTGGGACTCTGCATATATCTTGCTTGGTGCGGGCTTCCCATTCCTGTAAAAGGAGGCTCTCGAGTCGGTCAATTTTCTCGCGTTGAAGCCGATATAGGCGATGAGCAAAGCATCGAACAAAATCTATCGACCTTTAGCGGTCATATAAAGCGCATAATTGAAATGCTCGATCAGGCTGACGACACCTCTCTTTTTCTGATAGACGAACTTGGAGCGGGGACAGATCCGGAAGAGGGGGCAGCCCTTGGAATAGCAATACTTGAAACTTTTTTGAAACGCGGATCTTCTCTGTTGGCTACGACCCATCATAACTCTATAAAAAGGTATGCCCTAACAACGCCAAATGTCGAAACGGCCAGCGTAGATTTTGACCCGGAAACCCTTATGCCCAAATATAAATTGCTCCTCGGAATCCCGGGGCAAAGTAACGCTCTCTTGATAGCAAGAAGATTGGGCATGCCCGAAGACGTTCTTGAGATAGCCAAAAGAGAGCTAAAGACCAGCGATACCTCGCTGGAAAAGCTCGTATCTAATTTAAGGGCAAAGCTGTCAGATCTGGAGGAAAAGGCTAGAGAACTTGCCAGAGAAAGGGCCGAAGTCCAGGCTGTCAAAAGAGAGCTCGATAGAAAATTAGCCGCCTTAGAAGAGAAGCGGGAGGGTATTATAGCTGAGGCGGAACAAAAGGCTAAGCGGCTGATAAAAGAAGCTCAGGAATCAGCTAAGTTGCTTCTTAAAGAAATAAGCAAGACAGCAAGTTCGAAAGAAGCACACAGGACTTTCTCAAGTTTAAAAAAACGAACCGATGATATATTGAGAGCAATCGAAGAGCGGGAAGCTGCTCGTATCGAAGAAAAGTCTTCGATATCTGAGGGTAAGGTACCAAAAACGGGGGATAAAGTTAAAGTCCTTGGGACGAATGCCACTGGAATTATAGAAAAGGTGGATAATGATAAAGCCACAATTCAAGCAGGGCCTATCCGTTTGGATGTTCCTCTTAAGAGGTTAAAGGTGCTGGAGGAGGGGGAAGAAAGGAAGGATAAACCTTCCATAAAGATCAGCGTCGAAAGGCCGCAAAATGTCTCCAGCTCAATAATGATAAGAGGAATGACTGTCGATGAGGCTATGCCGATGGTGGAGGCCTATTTGGATAAAGCTTTCAGAGCGGGATACAGGGAAGTCACAATTATACATGGGCGGGGGGAAGGAATATTGCGCCGCGAAGTCCACGACTTATGCAGAAGGCTGCCCTATGTCGAGGAATATCGCCTCGGAGGCCCGGGTGAAGGCGGATATGGTGTTACTATTGTGAGGTTTAAGGGGATAAATTGAGATGATTCCTTAAGCTTAAGATCCCAAGGCAAGTACTTGCGCAATCGTGCTTAATTGGTTATATTATATGGGCAAACGGAACAGGTGCCCGTAGCTCAGTGGATAGAGCGTTGGACTCCGGATCCAAAGGTCGGGAGTTCGAGTCTCCCCGGGCACGCCAAGAAACGAAAAATATGAATACCGCAAAGAGATGGTGAGCGTAGCTCAATAGGTCAGAGCACTGGACTGTGGCTCCAGGGGTTGGGGGTTCAAGTCCCCTCGCTCACCCCATTTTTATGCAAATCCAGTAACAGCAAGGCTTTTCAAGCTTTCCCCCTTTTGTGCTTTTTCAAACAATTTCCTCCCAAAATGTACGAGTCCAGTGTCCATGAAAAGGGGGATTGAAATGGGAAAAGTCTTGAGGTTTTGTAAACTTAATAGCTGGGAAGATTACTTTGAAGAATTTCTGCTCCAAAAGGAGTTGGAGGGCCTAAGGCCTCGAACGCTCAATGACTATAGGTATTACATCCCACGTTTCTTTGATGGAAAAGAATGATTGTAGAAGAAAGCGGGAAAAGGGGAGCGGGGTCCTTTTATACCATTGCACATTAATCGCACTTATTGTACAACCATTGCACATTAATTGCCCAAATGATAAGGACTGCATCTTGAATGAAAAACAGGAAACTTTGTTCAAAAAAAAGAAACGAGATAGCGGAGAAATTGATCGAGCTTGCTTATCACATGTATGGAGAAAAATAAAATGAAGCCCATGGACGTACAGATCGAGATAATAATCAGAACGAAAAGAAAGACGATAGCTTTGCAAGTGACGGACGATGCTAAATTGATCGTAAGGGCGCCCTTTAGTCTTGATGATGAGAGGATCAAGGAGATAGTCTCAAAATGAAGTAATAAATAACATTAACCCTCTTTTATTTTGCATAGCAAAACCAATGGTTTGTATTGGTTGATTATGATATCACGATTTTTAAAATGTGTTAAAGATAAACACAAAGACGATTCCCGTCAGTATTGTCAAAAGGGTATTTTTGGTAAGCAGTGCGGTAAATATGGCGGCAATGCCTGCCAATAGCCTGACATTTTCGAGGGAAATAAAAACCTTTCCCGATTGCACAAATAATTCGGGAACAATAAGAGCCGACAGAACGGCTGGAGGCACAAAGCGCAAAAACTCTTTTACCCAAGAAGGTATTTCCCAAAGGCCAAAAAGAAATATGAAGAATGCTCGCGTAAGATAGGTGAAAATTCCTCCCAGAAGCAAGACCAACCATACATTCATGGCCTGCGCCTCCTCATGTCTATAATAAAGCCTGTGGTCATACCGGCTAAGGCAGCGGCAATCAATCCTAATTTATAGGGGAATCCGTAAAAAAAGATCGAACATATTCCGGCCGTCAATGCAACAGCTATGGCGGGAAAGTTATTCAAAGAGGGAACAAGGATGGCTATGAAGGTCAGGGGTAGAAAGAAATCCAGCGGCCAATTTGATGGGAGCATCTTTCCCAAGTAAATCCCGGCTGCTGTGCTCATCTGCCATGTTAACCACAGAATCAGACCCGCACCTAAAAAGTAAAGATGGCCGTATCTGTCGTCAGGTCTTTTTTGATAGTGATTTATAGTTACGGCATAAGCTTCATCCGTCAGCAGATAGGAGAGCGTCGCCTTCCATCCCAGGGGAAGTTCTTTTAGGTAGGGTGCCACCGAGGCGCTGTATAGCAGGTGTCGCAAGTTCACCATGACCACGGTTAATACGATTATCGACCAAGGGGTGGATTCGGCAAATAACTTGCTTGCCACAAATTGCGAAGAACCGCCAAATATGATGTAGGACATTGACTGAGCCTGAAACCTGGTTAAGCCGGCCTCTAATGCCATAATACCGTATATAACCCCGAAGGGCATGACGGCAAGGAGGAGTGGCGTTTCGTCACGCACTCCTTTAAAGAATGTTTGTAATTTCAATTATAGTATCCCCCATTTCGGCCTAATTTTAGCATTGTAAATAAAATATCAGGATTCGTATTAGGGTTTAAACCGTTTTGATCCCCGATTATAGCTCTGGAAATTTGGTTAAGCAATATTTAGTTCTTTAAAAAATTCATGGGAATTTTGGGACACGACATAATGGCAATTTGGAGCAAAAGCCGTAAATACCGCTTGTACACGCTAAAATCTGTTTGAGATGAGATTTCTGATGTAATCAAATGATCGCTTAATGTTGTCTGCGTAGAGAGCAATCTAATGGTTTAAAATATGTCAGTAAAGGTAGATGATGGGTTATTTGAATATAGCTACAAGTATAAAGTATGCAACTTGCTTCTTATTTAAAATCGTTTTAGAATATATTTAACTTAAAAACAGAGATTGATAACAAAATGGGAGGGATGAAACAGTGGAAGCAAAGATAGGATGTCCGGTCCCGGAATTTAAAGCAATGGCTTTTGATAGGGGCAATATCAGGGAAGTATCGCATGCCGAGGCCAGGGGAAAGTGGTTAGTGTTATTCTTCTACCCCGGCGATTTTACTTTCGTGTGAACAACCGAAATCTCGGCGGTTGCCGAGAGGTACGATGAATTTGAGGCCTTAGGGGCTTTAGTATACGGTATAAGCGTAGATTCGCCTTGGGTTCATAAAGTATGGGTTGAGCAGGAAATTTCTAAAGCAGTTCCCAGGGGAGTGCCCTTCCCAATGTTATTTGACGCAGGCGGCAGGATCGGAGAAAAATTTGGGGTCTATAGCGAGGCTGACGGCATCGACATCCGAGGAACATTCATAATTGATCCCGATGGCATACTTCAATGTATAGACATACTTCCGGCTCCATGCGGAAGAAGTGTGGATGAAATTATTCGTCGCATTCAGGCTCTTCAGCACATAAGGGCTACATCAGCTAAAGAGGTTACGCCATCTGATTGGAGGCCGGGATGTTCTACCTTGAAGCCAAGCCCGGATATGGTTGGTAAAGTATGGCAATTCGTTGAAGAACAAAAGGGATCCCCAGGTGGCTCCAAGACCCAGCAACCTACGCCTCCCGGAGGATGCTGAGGGATATAGGCTATTCCTCCGTGCGAGGGACTAAATAAACTATTTTAAAAAACAGGGGAGAGGGCAACTTTAGAATTGTCTCTCCCCTTTAAAGATTGCCAGGTAACCGGATGTAAAATTAAGGGGAGTCCTTAAATATTCGAATGTTGCAGAGTTAGTAAGATTGGCCGGGGTTAAAATGCAATATATTATTTTACTCTTTCAAAGAGAGCTGCTGGCGTCCTTATCTCAGGAACTTTTTTAGTACTCTTTGAAATAGAGCCGAAAACCTGTTGACTATTTGGCCAAGCTGTGATAACTTTCCTATTGCCGCTTGGTTATAAAGCGTAAGCGCCCGTAGCTCAGTGGACAGAGCGGCGGACTTCGGATCCGTTGGTCGCGGGTTCAAATCCTGCCGGGCGCGCCATGGAAAAGACTATATATGTGGGCCGTTAGCTCAACTGGCAGAGCACGGGACTCTTAATCCTGGGGTTACAGGTTCGATTCCTGTACGGCCCACCATTATATTTAAGTTTGCCGACTATTTGGCCCATTATAAAAAATAAAAAGACATTGCTTGCAAGATGTAAATGCTATGTGCGAGCAATGTCTTTTGTTTGTGTCTTTTGAGACAGTTAAAGTCAAATCGGCATTGACTTTCAAATTAAGGGCATGGTAATATACGCTAGCGACGAGGATCGCGCGAAGATGTGTCGTGGCAGTTTGGATGTTTGGTGGGTTTTTAAAATTTAAGTTTGCAACCCGCCTTAAATGTTTGTTTAAGGGGCGAGAGTGGTGGAACGGTAGACACGCGGGACTTAGGATCCCGTGGCTTCGGCCGTGTGGGTTCAAATCCCACCTCTCGCACCAGAAGAACATAAGTGCGACCTCGGTGTATATTTAGCACCGAGGCTTTTTCATGTCGAAGAAAGGGGTTTGGTGGCAATGAGGTCTGAGCTTATATCTCAGGAGAAAAATATCGTTAAAATAAAAGCGGAAATTGAGGCAGAGAGGTTTGAGAAAGCAGTTCAGTATGTGGTCAAAGAGATCAGTCACAAGGCCAATATAAAGGGTTTTAGAAAGGGAAGGGTTCCGCGTAATGTCATCGAACTCTATTTTGGCAGGGAAAGATTATATAGAGAGGCATTAGAAAATCTTATTCCTGAAGTTATAGAGCAAATTCGGGATGAATACGAGCTCGAATTGGTGGCTGAGCCTAAGATAAAATCAATTGGCGAATTAAAAGAAGGCGAACCGCTCGTTTTAGAGATAGAATACGAAGTTATGCCTGAGATCGAATTGCCCGATTTGAACCAAATCGAAGTGCCAAAGTTAAAGGCAACGGTGACTGATGAAATGGTCGATGAAGTCATCAATGATTTACGGGAGCGAAATGCCGAATACGTCGAAGTCAACGAAGATAGGCCAATTGATGAAGGAGATACTGTTGTAGTTAACGCCATTGCCGAAGTTGAACGGGAAGATAACGATGATGCTGAGAAATTCGACTTCGAAGGCAAAGAGATGGAAGATATGATAGACCTTTCGGTTCCTTATTTGGACGAAAACGTAAAGAAAGATCTAATTGGCCAGAATGTTGGCAACACCGTTACGACTACAGTCACTCATCCGGAAGATGGCAGCAATTTATCTGGAAAGCGTATTAAGTATTCGATGGAAATAAAGGGCATAAAGAAAAAAGTCCTTCCGGAGCTGGACGAGGAGTTTTTAAAAAAAGTAGGGGCGGAAGGCAAAGGTTTAGAAGAGTTTAGGGCAGAAATTAAAGAACAGTTGATAAAAAATCTGGAAAACAGGTCTAAAAATGAGGCAATCAATCTAGCATTACAGCAAATTGTAAATCAGGCGAAGATCGAAGTTCCCGAAAGCATGGTTGAGAGAGAATTTCACAGCCTGCTCCACGAAGAAGAAGAGAAAATAAAGCAGGCTGGTGAGATGACGTTTGAAGAATATGTAAAACAATCCGGAATGGATCTTGATGAATATAAAAACAGGTTACGCGAAAAGGCTTACAAAAGAGTTATGAATTCATTAGTGTTGGAGGAGCTTACTAAACGTTTTGAGATCAAAGTAAACCCAGAAGATATCAAAGCATATGTAGAAAGGATGGCAGGTGCATATAACATAAGTGCCGAGAAGCTGTCTTCATTCATAGCCTCCGACCAGGACAGATTGTATAGATTGAGCTATGATATTATGGCTGAGAAGACATTGGGCAAAATCTTAGACCATGTAAAGGTTAAAGAGCTCGAGAGAGAGGAATACGAAGAAGCTCTGAAGGTTATTATGAATAATCAGGGCAAGGTCGAGGCAGTTCAGGAGGAAATGCAAGAAAAAGTTGAAGAGGAGCCTGAAAAAGCGTTACAAGACGATGGTAACGATGTAAGAGGAGGTCATGAAGATGTTGGTACCGATAGTAATAGAACAGACGGGTAGAGGGGAAAGAGCCTACGATATATATAGCAGGCTGTTAAAGGACAGGATAATATTTTTAGGAGATGTGATAGAAGAGCATCTCGCAAATCTGGTAGTAGCTCAAATGTTATTCCTCGAAAGCGAGGACCCAGATAAGGATATAAACCTTTATATAAACAGTCCCGGTGGTTCCGTGACCGCCGGGTTGGGAATATACGACACCATGCAATACATTAAATGCCCCGTGTCGACCATATGTGTTGGTCAGGCTGCGAGCATGGCGGCAGTGCTTTTGGCTGCAGGTGCGAAGGGGAAGAGGATAGCTCTTCCAAATTCTAGGGTTATGCTTCATCAGCCCTTGGGAGGAGTACAAGGTCAGGCTACGGATATCGAAATTCATGCCAAGGAGATCAAGAAGATAAGGGACAGGCTAAATGAGATAATAGCCTATCATACGAATCAGGATATCGAAAAGGTTGCCAAGGATACCGATCGTGATTTCTTTATGTCCGCAGAGGAAGCTCTGGCCTACGGAATAGTTGACAAAGTCATAGAAAAAAGATAGTTTATCGGTGTAATCTTGCTTATAAACATGCGAGGGAGCAAAGCTGAGCTCTCTCGTTTGTTTATAAGGACCTTATAATTTGGTAAGATGCAATAATATTTTATAAGAGCCCAAGGAGGAAATAAGAGGAAATGTCGAAAAGCAACGAAAAGGATCCTAGAAAGAAGGGCTTGCGCTGTTCCTTCTGTGGCAAGGATCAGGAAGATGTCAAGAAGATTATAACGGGGCCGGGAGTCTGTATTTGCAACGAATGCATACACCTATGTAATATTATATTGAACGAAGAGAGAGGAATCCTGCACAGCATAGATTGTAAAAACAGGGATATGACTCAGAATTTTGTGTTGCCCAAACCAAGTGAAATAAAATCATATCTGGACCAATATGTCGTCGGGCAGGAGTACGCCAAGAAGGTTCTTTCTGTGGCTGTCCACAATCACTATAAGCGTATTTTTAAGGGCAAAAAGGGCAAAGACGACGTTGAAGTTCAAAAAAGTAACATCCTTCTTTTAGGCCCCACTGGCTGCGGTAAGACTCTGTTGGCACAAACTTTGGCTCAAATGCTGAATGTGCCCTTTGCTATTGCTGATGCTACTACTTTGACAGAGGCGGGCTATGTTGGTGAGGACGTGGAAAACATATTAGTGAGGTTGTTGCAAAGCTGCGATTACGATGTAGCGCTGGCTGAAAGAGGGATTGTCTACATAGACGAGATAGATAAAATTGCCCGCAAGAGCTATTCTCCATCGATAACTAGAGACGTCTCAGGAGAGGGCGTGCAGCAAGGCCTTCTTCGCCTTTTGGAAGGAACGGTATCGAATGTTCCTCCAAAGGGTGGCAGAAAGCATCCCTACCAAGATTTCATTCAAGTCGATACATCCAACATCCTATTCATTTGTGGCGGTGCCTTTGATGGAATCGAAAACATAATAGCCAAGAGGATCAACAAAAGAGTTATAGGTTTCGGTGGAGATATTATAGGCAAGAAAGTGGAAGCATCTTGGAAAATTTTGAAGGAAGTCCAGCCCGAAGATCTGATGATGTATGGGTTTATTCCTGAATTCATAGGGAGAATTCCCGTAATCGTCCCTCTCGAGGGCCTGCACGAAGAATCTTTGGTGCATATCCTGTTGGAACCCAAAAATTCCCTGGTAAAGCAATATCAAGAGCTTTTCAGCTATGAAGGCGTGGAGTTGGAGTTTACCGAAGCCGCTCTAAAAGCGATTGCCCATCAAGCTCAAGAGAGAAAAACGGGAGCTAGGGGATTAAGGTCAATAATGGAAAACCTCATGCTTGATATTATGTATGAATTACCCAATATTGCAGGCGAAGTAGCTAAGGTCAAGATCACAGGCGAGTGCGTTTTAGAAGGAGCATCTCCTATTTACATATCAAGGGATGAGGAAGTGGCTTAGAGAAATTCGTGCGATGATACATCGTAAACTCGAACCTATAGGGGGAGACTAAATAAATGCCTGTCGACGACAAACTTGTTTCGAAGGAATACGAACCCGAAGAACTGGAGCGAAAATGGTATGACTGGTGGCAGGATCGGGGTTTATTCCATGCTGAAGTCGACGAAACCAAAGAACCCTTCAGCATAGTGATACCACCGCCCAATGTTACAGGCTCGCTTCACATGGGACATGCATTGAACAATACCCTACAAGACATTGTATGTCGCTACAAGCGAATGAAGGGGTTTAACGTGATGTGGATACCGGGGACGGACCACGCCGGCATTGCCACGCAAAATGTTGTGGAGAGAGAATTGGCCAAAAAGGGTATAGATAGAAAGGATATGACCAGAGAGGCCTTTCTGGAGAAGGTATGGGAATGGAAGTCCGAATATGGCGGCAGAATCATCTCGCAATTAAAAAGACTTGGTGCCTCTTGCGACTGGGATAGAGAGCGCTTCACAATGGATGAAGGTTTATCTAAAGCTGTCAGGGCTGTATTCGTCCGTTTGTATAAAGAAGGGCTTATATATAAGGGCAAATATATCATAAATTGGTGCCCTCGCTGTCACACGGCACTTTCGGATCTGGAGGTAGAACATACAACTGAAAAGGGGAAGCTCTATTACGTAGCCTACCCCTTTGTGGAAAAAGATGGATTTCTGGTCGTTGCTACTACACGTCCGGAGACAATTTTAGGGGATGTCGCCATAGCAGTTCATCCTGATGATTCAAATAACGCAAAGTACATTGGAAAAAAGGTTAGAGTTCCCATAGCAGACAGAATTGTGCCCGTAATAAAGGACCAGATGGTCGATCCATCCTTTGGAACCGGAATGGTTAAGATAACGCCTGCCCACGACCCCAACGACTTTTTGGTAGGGCAGCGGCATGATTTGGAACCAATCCAGGTAATAAATGCCGATGGTTTCATGAATGAAAATGCCGGTCGTTATAAAGGAATGAACAGATTTGATGCCAGAGAAGCAATCGTAAGAGACATAGAGGCTGCAGGTTTGTTGATAAAGATCGAGGAATACGAGCATGCCGTCGGTCATTGTTATAGATGCAATACAATTTTAGAGCCCTATCTTTCGGAACAGTGGTTCGTCCGCACCGAGCCTTTGGCAAAAAGGGCCATTGAGGTCGTAAAAGAGGGCAAAATTCGTTGGATACCTGAGCGCTGGGTGAACACTTATTATCAGTGGATGGAGAATATACGCGACTGGTGTATCTCGAGACAGCTATGGTGGGGGCATAGAATACCGGCTTGGACCTGTCTGGACTGCAATCACATAACAGTGTCGGAAATTGATCCGGTGGAGTGCGAAAATTGTGGCTCAAGAGCCATTGTGCAGGACGAAGATGTTTTAGATACATGGTTTTCGAGCGCTCTTTGGCCTTTTTCCACTATGGGGTGGCCTGAACAAACTCCAGAGCTCACATATTTTTATCCGACTTCATTGCTGGTTACCGGCTTTGACATAATATTTTTCTGGGTGGCAAGAATGATAATGATGGGCCTTAAATTTATGGATGACGTGCCCTTCAAAGACGTTTATATTCACGCTTTGGTCCGTGATGAAAAGGGTCAAAAAATGAGCAAATCCAAAGGCAACGTCATAGATCCTGTAGACATAATAAATCAATATGGGGCTGATTCCTTGAGATTTACCTTATCATCGTTGACAGTACAAGGCCGTGATATATTTTTGAGCACCCAGAAGATCGAATCCTGCAGGCATTTCATGAATAAGATTTGGAATGCTGCCCGTTTTGCTTTGATGAATTTGGGCGATTTTGATGAAAGTCGGACCATGGAATTCGACGATTCTTTGAGGCTTCACGATAGATGGATCGTCATGCGCGTTAATCAAGTGACCAAAGAAGTTACAGACTTGATAGAAGGATATTTTTTCGGCGAAGCAAGCAAAATGCTTTATGACTTCGTGTGGGGAGAGCTCTGTGACTGGTACATAGAGATGTCGAAACCGGCTTTAAGGGGAGACGAGGGGAGCAAAAGAAAGATCGCTTCGCAAAAGGTGCTTTATTATGTTTTCAAAAAGGTTCTCCTTCTTCTCCACCCCTTTATTCCCTTTATAACCGAAGAGTTGTGGCATTCCTTCGGTTTCAGCCAAATGTCAATCGAAGAAGAGCCTTGGCCCGGTACGGAGGAGATGTTCGATGATACGACAAAGAAGTCGTTAGAAAAGAATATTTTTGTCCTTCAGGAAACCATACGTTCGATAAGAAACCTGAGGGCCGAGGCTAACCTCACGCCCCAGATCACGGTTCCTCACTTAACGATCAATCCAACGGATCGATCTGTTCTTGAAGTGTTAGCTGAAAATGAAGATATAATTAGGTTGATGCCCAAGGTAGGAGAGGTAAGTTTTGAGTCGAGGAGGCCTGGTGGCTCACTGGTTTCTGTATTGCCCTGGTGTAATGTCTATCTGATCGTAGGCGATATTATTGACATTTCTTCGGAAATAGAGAGACTACGAAAAGAAAAAGAAGGATTACTTTTGGAGGAACAGAAAAGCCTTTCGAAGCTTTCTAACAAGTCCTTCCTGCAGAAGGCGCCGCAGGAAGTTGTCGAAAAGGAGCAAAATAGGTTAAAGAAGGCCAGGGAACGCATGAAGAGGATCGACGATAATATTGCATCTCTTGAGCGCAGCTCGGAGGAAGCAGATGGTCGATAAAGAAAATGCCGAAGCCTTTGACCTTTTGGAACAAGACATTTTAAATAGTGCTAGCCCGGGCATTCGCCCGGGCTTATCTCGGATGGCTAAGTGCCTCAGTTTGCTGGGTAATCCTCAAAGGGATTTCAAGGCCATTCATATAGTCGGTACTAACGGCAAAGGCTCTACTGCATCGACTATTGCGAGTATCTTGTCTTCATCGGGTCTTAAAACTGCGCTATATACTAGCCCTCACCTGTTGCACATGGGCGAGCGTCTTAAAATTGAAGGCAAGATTGTAAGTTCGCAAAGGTGGATGGAAACATGGCAAAAGGTAAAATTGGTGCTAAGGGAAAATTTCATCGCCGAGACGCCTCCGACTGCTTTTGAGCTTATGACGGCCGTGGCTTTCTTAATTTTATCCGAAGAAAAGGTCGATGTAGCCGTTGTAGAAGCAGGAATGGGTGGAAGGCTCGATGCCACGAATCTTCTGGGAGAAGTTATACTTTCAGTGATTACCTCTATTTCGCTGGATCATACGAATTTTTTAGGAGACACTATTTCCCAAATAGCGAAGGAGAAGTTTTCCGTAATCAGGCCCGGGAAAAGGGCAATCTATGTGGGTGGGGACTTTGGTCTGGAAAAACTGTTTATTGATAGCTGCGCAAAGATGATTTCCGAGGGACACATTTTCTCAAGAGAATGTTTAGTCAAACCCGCACATTTTTCTTTGGATGGCGTTATTTATGACTTTTGGACATCCAAGGGATACTTTTTCGATTCCCTTGAAACGAAGCTTACAGCTGCTTATCAAATCGGCAATACTGCATTAGCTGTCTTTGTGGCTCTTCTTTTAAAAGATATCTTTCCAGGAATATCCGATGAAACGATCAGATCGGGATTGCTCTCTGTTTCATGGCCCGGCCGCTTTGAAATTATAAGGTTAAAAAATGGAAAGGTATTAATACTGGATGGTGCGCACAACCCGGAGGGAATGGCAGTCTTTGCTCAATCCCTTAAACAAGTTTTGCGTCCTCATGAAAATATTACCTTTGTGACGGCAATGATGAAGGACAAAGATATCCGAGAAACATTAAAGAAACTATGCAATCTGCCCATCGAAAAGATTGTATGCACACAAGTGCCTCAACTGGACAGAAGCGAATCTTCACATGCTTTGGCGGATATAGCAAGGAATATCTTTACCAAAGCCTTTATAGGGGACGAACCCGAATTAAATACGGCTCTGTGCGAAGCAGTTAATAGCCATTCCAGTTATATCGCGATTTGCGGCAGTCTCTACCTTATAGGGGCGATAAAAAAGATTTTGAAATCTGATCTTTAAGGAATGCCAAAATAGTTCATATCAAGTGATAATAATTAAGAGGAATTTTAAATATTAAGTGTATATGCGATTTAAGAGGTGAAGATCATGAATGCGTTGCGGGTAGGCGTCATTGGGGTGGGACATCTGGGATATCACCACGCCAGAATATATTCGGAGTTGCTGGAAACCAGACTTGCCGGGGTTATGGACATAGACGATCAGAGAGCTGTCTCCGTTGGCGAGATGTTGCAAGTGCCTTATTTCAGTGATTTAGATGAATTTTTGGAAAAAGCTCGCCCAGATGCTTTGAGCATTGTTGTGCCTACGGTTGCTCATTACGAAGTGGCCAAAAAGGTAATGGAAAGAGGCATTCACGTGCTCATAGAAAAACCTGTTACGAAGACAGTCGATGAGGCAGAGGAGTTGCTCAAATTGGCAGCTCAAAAAAACCTCGTTTTACAAGTAGGGCATATTGAGCGCTTTAACAGCGCAGTTCAGTACGTCAGGGGAATTTGCAAACCTCCTCTTTATATTCAAACTAGAAGGCTGGGTCCCTTTTCTTCCAGGGTTGCGGATGTCGGCGTTGTCTTAGATTTGATGATCCATGACATTGATATAATTTTATCGTTGGTTGGTAGTGAGATAAGCGAAATTTCGGCCTATGGAAGGTCCGTCTTTACAGAACATGAAGACATAGCCTCGGCTCACCTTACGTTTAAGAATGGGGCAATATCTCATATACTGGTCAGCAGGGCTTCCGAAAAGAGGCTTAGGACGTTGGAGATTATGGAAAGAGAGCGTTACATAACCTTAAACTACGAAACTCAAGATGTTTCCATTCATAGATGCATTAGGAATAATGGCATGGGATTAATGGAGGTAATTGAGCATCCCGTCTTTCCAAAACACGAGCCTCTGAAGATGGAATTGCAACATTTCATATCTTGCGTCAAGGAAGGAAGACAGCCGATGGTCGGTATTGCTGACGGCAAGAGAGCTTTAGAGATAGCGGTTGAGGTTTTAAGGCAGATAAACAAAAATAAATCGGCCGATTCCGATGAGAACCTTGAAGGTCTTTTAAATTAAAGCAGGCTGATATGGTTGTTGTATTCATGTAATATATTGTTATATGTCATGAAGTACCCCCAAACATGGTCGAAATTTTAATTTATAATTAAGATTATTGTAAAATAGAGGGAGAAAAGCTCCCTCTATTTTTATGGGGTGATGTGATAATGATAGAAAAAGCGAGAAAACATCGCGATAACCTTGCACGCCAGATTATAATTTTCTTGATTGTCATCATCGCTGCTCTTTCCTTTGTCATTATTGCCTGTACTTATTCAAGGCCCGACAGAATTTTCATGGAAAATGCTATTATAAAGCTGATTTATGAGAAGCATTCAAAGGGACAACCTTAAAACTTTAAAAAGCAGAGGTGCAAATTTATATCATGTTTGGCTCTATTCCGGATGTGAACGTTCAAGCCCTATTAGCGTTGGCTCTTTTTATGGTCTCCTTGATGATAGCAAGGATTATAAACAATATAACTTCAAAGAAATGGCCCGGCGGTACTTTATGGGTTTTTTACTTACGTGTCCTTCTGGGGTTCACTTTGGCCGCATCGGCGATCATGGGTTTTTACGCCTTTGCCGGAATATCTATAATAAATACGAGATAATGCTCTTCATCATGATTTTCCCCAAAAGGAGTTGTTGTCATGCGCATTTTCCTAACTGTGACAATTTTTTTTGTTCTTTTCTTTGGCCTCTTTTCGCCTGTTGAAGGGAGTGAGCTCTATTTATTGCCGGAGGTCAATAAAATAGAGGCAGAAAAGCATATGATAGCTGCCAGGCGATATTTTTTAAGCGGAGATTACTTTAGATGTATCGATGAATTAAAGGCGGCGCAGTCGGAAAACATCTACCTGGTTAATGTTTATCTCCTCCGATCTCTTTGTGAAAGGCGCTTAGGAATGTGGGATCGCTCTTTAGAATCCATCCGTTATTATTTGGAAGTAGAAAATGGCGATGGACGTGCTAAATTAATCAAGGAGCAAATCGTGAAAGAAAATGAATATGTTAAGAACTTACTTTACGGTGGCGTTGACTCCTCTTTAATGAAAGTTTTCAAACAACCTCTATCCATGTTTTTCGATCTTCCCTTGGGAGCGAACGTCAAAGCTTCGACAGTGGGAAAGGTTAGCTATTTTGAGGGAATGTTGTGGATTTGCGATATCGATGGCAACAAAATTACGTTAATCGAGGAGGGTCAAAAACCGCATTCCTTTAAAATAAACAAACCCGTAGCCGTGGTGCCCTTTGGGCTTCAAAGAATATTAGTAGCCACTAGGGACGGACAACTTTTCTGGGGTGATCTAAAGAAAGGTGAAAAAGGCGATATAGAAGTTAATTTCGAAAAGATAATCAGTCTTTCGGCGATACTTTCGGATGCTGTCTCCTTGGGTGAAAAGATAGCCGTGGTAAGCGATGTATTGGAGGGGAGGTTGATATGGATAGATCTTGAAGAGGGCAAAGAAATTTCCGATTGGCGTCCCTCTGAGGGGATTCGGTTTGAACCGCTTGCTCTGTCTTACAGCGGGTATTTAATGGCGATCGCGGACAGAGCCTCCGATTCGCTGATTGCTCTGGATCCATGGTCTAAAAAAATTATGTTTCAAGAAAAGGCGCAATACCTGAGAGATGTGGAATGGTTTACGCCTACAGAAGTGATCGGGTTGAGCGAAGATGGGTCGGTATATATTGGAAACGTGATAAAACGTAATTTTGCTAAGCAAATAGAAGTTAAAATCACGAATGGTTGGTGCCTCACAAGAAGGGACGAAGAACTGGTTGTCCTCGATACCACTCTAAGAAACATTTATTCGATACGGATAACACCGGAATTGACTGACCTTATGGCTTTTGCAAATATAATCAATAAAAGCAAAGGCGTCGCAGACTTAAGCGTCATTCGCTTTAAAGCAGGTTTAAATGTGCCCGTTTTAGATGAATACGGAGAAGATCCACCGTTTTTAGCGGCCGCATTTGGGGAAATGATTCTTCCGACCAAGTGGGAAAAGACAACTCACGTTAAAATGGGGAGCGTAGTCAATGTTACTGAGCTAGAGGATTACGAAAAATTTATGAGGGGGATTTATCATACAAATGATGCCTGGCCTTTAAGGCTCGTCATCGAGCAAAACCCCATCGTTTCTGGAATAAGTGATGATTTTGTGTTAATGTTGGCTGGGTTTTGTTTGAGGGAAGGGATTGCGGTGGATTTACTTATGAAAGATGGCCCTTTGCCGCTGAGTTTGATAATGCTTTCCCATGTATCGGGAGGCAAAATTTATTTTTATCCCTTTCAAGGGGAGAAATCGATAGAACAAATTGGCCTTCAGGGAGAGCTGGTTATAATGTTGCCTGAAAGAAATTCATTGTTCAAAGAGATGACCTTTGAGCCGCTATTGGCAGTCTTTGGTAATTTAGGAGGCATTCCCTTCAGGGATTGGACCCCAATAGACTTTTATCGGATTATTAACTAAAAATAAATTGTCAATAAGATTGATTGGAGGTTTATCAATGGATCATCTTGTCGAGAAGGCTTTAGAGGGAGATCATAGAGCTATTGCGCGACTGATCTCACTTGTTGAAAACGAATCGCCCTTTGCAAGCCAGATCATGGCTAATTTATATGCCCATACGGGGAAAGCTCATATAATTGGAGTGACGGGAAGCCCGGGCGCAGGCAAGAGCACCTTGCTGGACAAGTTGATAGATAACCTAAAAAGAATGGAGAAAAAGATCGGTGTTATAGCAGTGGATCCTACGAGTCCCTTTAGCGGCGGTGCAATATTGGGCGATAGGCTAAGGATGCAAAGTCATGCCCTTGAGCCCGATGTCTTTATCCGTAGCATGGGCACAAGGGGATCATTAGGGGGTCTGAGCAGGGCAGCCTATGAAGCTGCCATGATACTGGATGCCTGTGGCAAGGACGTCATCTTTATCGAGACCGTGGGAGTAGGACAATCTGAGGTTGATATAGTAAAGATAGCGGATACGGTTTGCCTGCTCCTCGTTCCGGGCATGGGCGACGATGTTCAGGTTATGAAGGCGGGTATAATGGAAATTGCGGATATATTTGTGATCAATAAGGCAGATCGCGACGGCGCCGACAGGCTGGAAGCCGAAGTTAACATAATGCTTGACCTTTATGGCAGTAAAGCATGGAGACCGCCAATTGTAAAGACCGTGGCGGAAAGGGGAGAAGGTATAGATGCTCTCTGTAAAGCTTTAGCGGACCATAAAAAATATTTATCCGAGAGCGAAGAAGGCAAAAAGAGATTTATATCGAGAATAAAGATGGAAGTTGAAGAAATTTTAAGAAGAGAAATCGCGAAAGTAGTTGAAGAGAAATGGAAAGAAAATTGTGATGACAATCTGATCCGATCTCTTGCCTCTCGTAGTATCGATCCATATACAGTAGCGGGAAAGATTTTAGGCGAAATATTCTCAAGGGGGTTATAACGTGAAAATAGTCCTCGGAGCCGATCATGCGGGATGCGCTTTGAAGAACGCAGCTAAGGAATATCTTTTAAAAAGGGATATAGATGTTATCGATTTGGGTGTCGGTTCAGACGATGAGCCTGTAGATTATTCTGATATCGGGATAAAGGCAGCCGAAATGGTTGCTGCCAGCAAGTGCGATCGTGGAATATTGTCCTGTGGAACCGGCATAGGCATGTCAATAGCTGCAAATAAAGTACGGGGAGCATATGCTGCTCTTTGTACCGACAGCTTTATGGCTAAGATGAGTCGCCTCCATAATAATGCTAATATCCTCGTCCTTGGAGGAAGGGTTGTAAGCGTCGAGCGGGCAATGGAAATAGTAGAAGTGTGGCTTGATACACCCTTTGAAGGCGGTCGGCATTTTAGGCGCATTGAAAAAATAAGGGCCTATGAAAACAAGGATATCGAGGGAAAGGGTAGCCATTCGAAGGGGCGACTGGTGATAATGGATCATCCGCTGATACAGCATAAATTAGGAATTATCAGGAATACCTCGACAAGCGTTAAAGAGTTCAGGGAGTTAGTAGAAGAAATAGCCGGTTTAATGGTTTATGAAATAACAAGAGATCTTCCTGTCGAGGAGATAGAGGTCGAAACACCTCTGGCGAAGACACGTGCCAAGACAATTTCCGGTAAAAAAATGGCAGTTGTACCCGTTTTAAGGGCAGGGCTTGGGATGGTTCAAGGCATTCTTAAGCTGATACCCAACGCAAAAGTAGGCCATATCGGGGTATATAGAGATCCTACGACACTTCAACCTGTTGAATATTATTGCAAGTTGCCCGGTGATATAGAAGAGAGGGACATTCTCATCGTCGATCCTATGCTGGCCACGGGGGGTTCTTCTGTTTTGGCGATCGATTTAGTAAAAAGAAGGGGAGGTAAAAAAGTTTCATTGGTATGTCTGATAGGTGCACCCGAAGGTCTGCAGAAAGTGAAGGAAGCTCATCCGGATGTCGACATCTACATGGCTGCGTTGGATGATCACTTGGACGAACACGGCTATATAGTGCCCGGATTGGGCGATGCCGGCGATCGTTTATTCGGAACAAAATAACTGATAATTGCATTATGAGCAGTGAAATGGTCCTTTGTGCTTTTTTGTCCTTTATGTGGGGATGGGGAATAACAAAGATCTCCATTCCCCTCTCTTTTAGGTATCGTATTTTGGATATGCCCGAATCCAGAAAGCTCCACAACGAAGTTACGCCACGCGGTGGGGGCATCGTCTTGTGGAGCGGTTTGCTTCTGTTCCTTTTGTTGGCGAGGGATCATTTTGAATTCGATCCTTCGTTTTTTGCGTGGTGTGCGAGCGCGACATTTTTAGTCGGATATTTGGACGATATGAGAAGCCTATCTCCAAAAGTTAGGCTTTTAGTCCATATTGCTGCTTCAATAGTAGCTTTAATTCCTCTGTACAAAAGTGGCAATTTTCCCCTATGGGGTTGGCTTACCGCATCTTTGTGGATTGCCGCCATGATAAGTGCATATAATATGATCGACGGCATGAATGGTTTGGTTTTGGTCATATTCGCGGCAAGTTCATGTATGTTTATGGTCGTCTTCCACAATATCTTTTGGGCCTTTGGCTTTGGCATCGCTATCGGGATCCTCCCCTGGAATTTCCCCGAGGCAAGGACTTTTTTAGGGGATGGGGGCAGTACGCTTCTTGGTTTTTTTCATGCCTCTATTTTATTGTATTCGATCTTTTCGTATACACCTTTGACACAATCCTTTATACCTCTTTGCTTATTTTTGGCCTTTGCCGGGGGCATTCCCTTTATTGACATGTGCTTTGCTATACTGCGAAGAACTGTGAAAGGTGTCTCTCCCTTTTACCCCGATAAGGGACATATACATCATCGTCTCCTTCGGAGAGGGTTCACGCCTCCTTTTGTGTTGGTCTTAATGGTGTCTTTCCATTTAGCAATGCTGTTTATAAGCATAAGGTTTTTTTAAACCCGATTTTTTTAGTCGGAGTATCTCTTGTGCATGGAGGTTGTCGCAATGTCTTCAATTTGCTGTATAATAGGCACTCGACCGGAAGCCATAAAGATGGCTCCTGTTATAATGAAATTGAAAGAGCGTGATATGCCCTATTATGTTCTGGCAACAGGACAGCATACAGACCTTTTAACTCAAGCATTAAAGGTGTTCAATATTGTGCCAAATTGTAATTTATCCATCATGAAGGAAAAACAAAGCCTGGATTACATCACGTCATCTGTGCTGACGAAGGTGGGGGAGGTCCTAGATGATATAAGACCGGAAGTCGTTTTGGTGCACGGAGATACTACGACAACTTTTGCATCGGCCCTAGCGGCTTTTTACAGAAAAGTTAAAATAGGCCACGTCGAAGCGGGACTCAGAAGTGGCAATATGTATTTGCCGTTCCCTGAGGAAGCCAATAGGGTAATGACCGATAAGCTATCTACATTTTGGTTTGCCCCAACGAAATTGGCAAGGGAGAACCTCATCAACGATGGCTGCGATCCATCGAGAATATGGGTTACAGGGAATACAGTGGTGGATGCTCTTATGGCTGTAAAAAAGGCCGCAAGGCCCCCAAAGTTTTCATTGGACAAATTGCCGACCGGTGCTCCGATGTTACTTGCCACCGTTCACAGAAGAGAATCATGGGGTGAACCTCTCGAAGCTATTTGTAAAGCTTTAACGAAGATATTAGATGATTTGCCGGAACTTTATGTTGTCGTACCAATGCATAAAAATCCCTTGGTTCGTGAAATATGGCAAAAATATTTGGGATGCCACTCGAGAGTGATTTTATGCGATGCAATGGAATACGATGATTTCGTGTGGACAATGGATAGAAGCTCTTTGATATTGACTGATAGCGGTGGCATCCAAGAGGAAGCGACGACCCTTAAAAAGCCCGTAATAATTCTTAGGGATGTTACGGAAAGGCCTGAAGCGGTGAGCTCGGGGACTGCGGTGTTGGCCGGCAGGGAACCGTCCAAAATTATCGAGCTATCGCTTAAAATATTGCGGGATGATAAGTTCAAAGCAAGCATTCTTGCAAAAGCGGGCTTTCCTTTCGGAGAGGGAAGAGCAGCCGAAATCATAGTTGATGTCTTGAGTAATTACATAAAAACTGGTAAGTATTGATTTAGGGAGTGAGAGAAAGTGAAGACTAATCAAGAATCCGGTTTTTTGAAGATAAAAGGGGGAACCCCTCTTAAAGGGAAGGTAAAGGTCCAGGGTTCAAAAAATGCGGCCCTGCCGGTCATGGCTGCCGCGCTTTTGTTGGATAATGGTGAAGTGCATCTTCGAAATGTGCCCAAATTGCTAGACGTGCAAACGATGAGCGATTTGCTCGTCAGTTTAGGAGCAGTTGTCAAACGCGACGATCATACGATGACGATAGAAATTGAAGGCGAACCAGCTTGGGAAACACCGTCATCTCTTGTCAGAAAGATGAGAGCTTCCTCTTTGGTCTTGGGCCCTCTACTTGCTCGATGCGGAAGAGTGATTTTGCCCCTTCCGGGCGGGTGCGCTATAGGCAGCAGACCCATGGACCTGCACTTTAAGGGTCTTTCTAAGATGGGTGCGCAAATAGAGCTTGATAAAGGAGCAGTAATTGCTAGGGCCGATAAATTGGTTGGAGCGAGGATTTATCTCGATTTTCCTTCCGTCGGTGCCACGGAAAATCTTCTCATGGCGGCTGTTTTGGCAAAAGGGGAGACGCTGATCGAAAACGCCGCAAGGGAGCCCGAAATTGACAACCTTGTCAGAGCTTTAAAGTCCATGGGTGCTGCCATAGAAGGAGAGGGTACCGGGATATTGCGCGTCAGAGGGCAAAAGGAATTGAACCCCGCAACCATCGATATTATACCTGATCGTATTGAAGCGGCAACATACCTTTTGGCTGGTGCAATTACCCGAGGAGATATCACTGTAAAAGGTGTGGTTGCCGAACATCTCAATGCTCTCCTGGCTAAGCTTGATGAAGCCGGAATAGAAGTGATAAATAAAGAAAACGAATTGCGAGTCAACTCTCCAGCCCGTCCAAGAGGTCTTACGGTTAAGACCATGCCCTATCCGGGCTTTTCCACGGATCTGCAACCGCAGATGATGGCCTTGCTTTCACTGGCAGAGGGTACGAGTGTAATTTATGAAACTATTTTTGAATCACGCTTTCTCCACGCCAGCGAACTGCAAAAGATGGGTGCCCAAATTGAACTCCAAGGTAATACCGCTATTATACACGGGCAATCTTCGTTAATCGGCGCTGAGGTATATGCAACAGACTTGCGTGGAGGAGCGGCTTTAGTTCTCGCAGGGTTGGCGGCCGAGGGTGAAACCGTTGTTTACGATGTTCATCATCTCGACAGGGGTTATGAGAATATGGCCGAAAAATTGATCCTTCTCGGCGCAGAGGTCTGTGAGGGAAAGGATAATATTAAAGCGAGAAAACAATAAAAAGCAAAACGGTAGGAGATGTTATCATGTGGTTAGAAAATTTCATTCGTAGGTCAATTGCCGACGTTGAACCCTATAAACCAGGAAAGTCGATAGAGGAATTAAAGCGTGAATTGGGTTTAACTCGCGTAGTGAGACTTTGTTCTAACGAGAACCCGTGGCCTCTTCCGGATAGCGTTCTAAGTGCAATCGACGAAGCTTCTAAAATGCTAAACAGATATCCAGACGCTGAGGCTTATTCCCTTAGAAAGGCAATTGCCAGAAAATTAGGCGTTTCCGTGCAGGAAGTAATTGTCGGCGCTGGCACCGAAGGCGTTACCTTCGCGCTTTTTCAAGCACTGCTTGAGGAAGATGACGAAATTGTAATCTCCAAACCTACATACCCCCTTTACAAGTTAGCTGCATCGGCATGTGGAGCTAATTGTGTCGAAGTTCCCGTAGACCACGATATGAGAATTAGCGTCACCGATATCATGGAAGCCTGTACGGAGAAAACAAAATTGTTGGTATTATGCGATCCCAATAACCCTACAGGCCTTTTCTTACCGCGGAATGATATGCTGGTTCTTTCTTCATTCCTTAATAGACGGAACATTTTGCTGGTAGTGGACGAAGCATATGCTGAATTCGTCACAGACCCCGAATATCTTTCTGGCATAGAGCTTTTTCATGAAATTGGAAATGTCGTGATACTGAGGACCTTTTCCAAGATTTTCGGTTTGGCCGGGTTGAGAGTCGGATATGGTATCGTCCCCAAACCCATCACGAATGCCTACGCTAAGGTAAGGCGCGTTTTCGACGTCAACTCTATAGCTCAAGCTGCTGCCATTGCAGCCTTAAAAGAAGACAATTACGTTGAGAAGATCCGGGAGTTGACTTTGCTTGAAAAGGAAAAAGTTACACGTGCCCTTGTAAATATGGGCATGGAGGTTAGAGAAACGGTTACAAACTTTATTCTGATAAAAGTCAATGACGAGCAAAAGATGTTTAATGAACTGTTGAAAGAGGGCATAATTGTTCGTCCGGCCAGTGATTTGGGTCTGCAGGGGTATTTACGCGTGTCTATCGGGTTGCCCGAGGAAAACGAACAATTTATAAGCACGTTAAGAAAGTTGATGAGAAGACTTGGCGACAGAGTTTAAAGTACTTGCCTTTATAGGTCCCGCAGGGACTGGCAAAAGTCAGAGAGCGCACTTTATAGCGAGACAATTCGGGGCAGAGTACATAATTGACGACGGGCTTTTAATAAAAAATGGGAAAATATTGTGCGGTAAAAGTGCCAAGACCGAACAAAATCAGGTCAGAGCGATTAGAAGGGCTTTGTTCGAGTTTCCCGATCATAGGGATCAGGTCGTAAGGGTCCTGGAAAAATCTGCACCCGGCACCATATTGATTGTCGCTACATCGCCTGGCATGGCTTTAAAAATTAGCAAACAACTTTCGTTGCCCAATCCAGAGCGTTATATCTACATCGAGGAAATCGCTACAAGGGAGGAAATTGAACAGGCCTTAAGGGAACGTCGTGTAAAACGACAACATGTTATTCCAGTAACGTATGTCCAGGTGAGAAGAAATTTTGCGGGCAAGGTGGTGGGTCGACTTAAGACCTTTTGGTCCTCTCATATGCGAGGATCGGATGACGCGGAGAAAACGATAGTCAGACCTCCTTTTAGTTACTATGGAGAAGTCGAGGTAGGGCCTTTAGCTATAGAACAAATTGTTAGACGAGTGGCCTCTCTTGGAGCGCAGGTGTATGAAGTTAAAGAGGTAAGAGTAAAGTCTGACAACGATGGAAAGGTATCCCTAAACGTCTCTTTAGTTGTGTCTATTGGCAAATACAAATTCATTGAAGTCGGCCGAAAGGTGCAGCGTAGAATTTTTTCGGTTTTGCCATTTTTGACTGGATTGGATTTGGGTGAAATTGACATTTTGATCGAAGGATGGAGGAAAAGCGATGTCTGAAACTCTCTATCTTTTATCTGGGAAGGAGATCGACAAAAAAGTAGACGAAACTTGGAAAATTCTTGAAGAAAAAGTCAAGGAATGTAGAAAATGTCCTCTCTCGGAAAACAGGACTCAAAGCGTATTCGGGGAGGGATCGAAAAAAACCGAACTGATGTTCGTCGGAGAAGGGCCTGGAGCTGACGAAGATTTACAGGGCTTGCCTTTCGTTGGAAAGGCCGGACAGTTGTTGAATCAGATCTTCGCTGCAGCAGGCATCGATAGGAGTGAAGTTTATATCACAAACGTCGTCAAGTGCAGGCCTCCCCAAAACAGAGTTCCCACAGTTGAGGAGTGTTCGGCATGTAACGATTATCTTTTTGCTCAAATTTCCTTAGTACAGCCGAAAATTTTGGTTACTTTAGGGAATACGCCAACTAAGTGGTTGCTTAAGACTACGCACGAAGGGATTACACAGCTTAGGGGAAAGTGTTTCGATTGGTATGGGATTAAACTTATGCCAATGTTTCATCCCAGCTACCTGCTCAGAAATCAATCGCGCAAGGTCGGCAGTCCTAGGCATTTGATGTGGCAAGATATCCAGGAGGTAAAGGCTCGGTGGGACGAGATAAGGCAAGCGGCGAAGCAATAATGCCTTCCCATGTTGCCATAATTATGGATGGCAACGGGCGGTGGGCGAGACAGCGGCATTTACCCAGGATAATGGGGCACTACGCAGGAGTAAAGGCCGTGGAGAAGACTGTAATGGCTGCCCTTGAAATGGGTATACGGTATCTGTCCCTTTTCGCTTTTTCTACTGAAAATTGGAGACGTCCCAAGGGAGAGGTTTTAGGCCTATTTGGGCTTTTCAGATATTACATTAAATGCAAGGTCAAAAAGCTTGTGGAAGAAAACATTCGCCTTCGCTTTTCCGGACGCATAGATAAACTTCCGGAGGATCTGAGGGATTTGGCCCTTTGGGCCGAGAAAGAAACGGAGGCAGGAGATAAACTGGATCTCATCCTGTGCTTAAATTACGGCGGAAGGCAGGAAATCATAGATGCCGTAAATAAAATTTTGGCTGCCAAAACAGACTGCGACGATGTCTTGGAGATCGATGAGGATTGTTTTAGAGGCCATCTCTACCTTCCCGATGTTCCCGATCCTGATTTAATAATCAGGACTAGCGGAGAGAAGAGGTTGAGCAATTTCTGGCTTTGGCAGTCTTCTTATAGCGAACTTTATTTTACCGATTGCCTTTGGCCTGAATTCGATGAGGGCAAATTGCGTGAAGCTGTCGAAGAATATCAGAGGAGAGAGAGACGTTACGGAGGAATCAGATCATAAATGGGAGAACTAAAAATTCGCGCAATTAGCGGCATCGTAATAGTTGCTTGCATACTTGGGGGAATCCATATCGGTGGGATTTTTTGGCTTCTGATAGCCTCAGCGATCGCCTTGGTTTCTTTATGGGAATATTACGGACTTTTCTCCAGTTTCTCTCATATATCCAAGGGCATAGGCTTGATCGCAGGAGCGATAGCGATATATTTGGCCTATAAAGGGTGTTCCTTTACGGCCCTTACATTATTGCTCATTTTACAATCGTACGTCGTGTTGGCTATCGAATTAATCAGGAAAATCACCATAAATAAAAGCTATGCACTCTTAAACGTAGGGGGAGTGTTAAGCGGCCTCATGTTGGTTGTCCTTCCATGGTCTTTCCTGGTCCTACTTAGACAGAGGCCTATAGGTATACAATTATTGTTTTCTCTTTTTTTATGCACCTGGAGCTGCGATGTGTTTGCTTACTTAATTGGCAGCAAATTAGGAAGAACACCTTTTGCTCCTTACATAAGCCCTAAAAAGACACTGGAGGGGTTCATAGGAGGTCTTTCGGGAAGCATTTTATGTGCTGCTATCATTTCATATTATTATAAAATACCCCCTGTGCCGTGGATTTTGTTGGGGGCAATGGTTGGCGTTGCGGGTCAAGTAGGGGATCTTTTCGAATCCCTTTTCAAGAGAGAGGCGGGTGCTAAAGACAGCGGCTCTCTCATACCTGGACATGGAGGTTTCTTGGATAGGTTTGACAGCATTTTGATTAACTCAACATTGATCTTTCTGGCCTTTGAGGTGATATTAAATTGAGCCAAAAAAGATTAGCTGTCATTGGTGCTACGGGATCCATTGGAAGGGCTACATTAGATGTTTGCAGACGGTTTCCGGAAGAGTTTGACGTCAGAGCCTTGGCAGTGAGGTCTAATATCGAGGAGCTTAAAAAACTTGTCGATGAATTTAAGCCTAAATACGTAGTGATCTACGACGATGTCGCTGCATCGAATTTCGCTTTATATGACGAAAGCGTAAAGGTTTTAGTTGGACATGAAGGACTGATGCAGCTTATAGATGAAGGGATGGATCACATTGTTTTTGCTTCTTCCGGAACGGAAGCCATAGCTGCTTTATCGGCATCTTTAGATCGAAAGATAGAAGTATCATTGGCCAATAAAGAAAGCTTGATAGTCGCCGGTCCCTGGATAATGGAAAAAGCATCCCTTGCAGATCCCCTGCGTCCCATAGACAGCGAACATAATGCAGTATGGCAGTGCTTGCTTGGAGAAGACTTGAATGAGATCGAGGAGATTATACTGACGGCCTCCGGAGGTCCCTTTCTGCACTCTTCCTATGAAGAAATGAAGCTGGCCACACCCTCAAGGGCATTAAAACACCCTACTTGGAGCATGGGCTCTAAGATTACCGTAGATAGTGCCACGTTACTTAATAAAGGATTTGAGGTAATAGAGGCAAGTTATCTTTTTGCCCTGCCAATCGAAAAGATAAATGCAGTAGTTCAGCCCGACTCCCTTGCGCACGGCTGTGTGAGGTTTAGCGACGGGAGTGTGAAGATGTTTTTAAGTGAGCCCGATATGAGGATTCCAATATCCTTTGCCCTTTCATACCCAAAACGTTTAAAGATAGGGCATCTATTCCATAGATTGGCCATCACTGAGAAATGGAAATTGGATTTTTTACGACTGGATGAAAATAAATTTCCATGTTACTCCCTGGCAAGGAGGGCATTGCAGATGGGGAATGCCTATCCGCCCATAATTGTTGGCGCCGATGAAGTTGCCGTAGAAGCCTTTGTAAAAGGAAAAATTTCTATAGTTGATATTTTCCCTCTGTTGGAAAAAGTTCTTTTGTCTTATAATGGACCGTCAAATTTAAACGGCTTGGAAGAAGCGATTTCTCTTGTTGAATTTGGTCGACGCATAGCTAGAGAACTATGTCGCCTTTTTAGCGAAAGGAGATAAAAAATTAATGTTTGCCCTTGTTTCTTTCATAATAGTAATAGGTGTGTGTGTAGTTTCCCATGAATTTGGACACTTTATTTCGGCTAGGTTGCTAGGAGTTCAGGTCCATGAATTTGCCTTTGGCATGGGCCCTGCGATATATAGAAAAAGAAAAGGGGAAACACTCTGGTCTATAAGGGTATTTCCCATAGGCGGTTTTGTGCGGTTAGCTGGGATGGGAGAGGCTGTGGAGGGCGAAGTTGAAGATCCCGAAAGGAGCTTTAGCGCCAAAAGCCCCGCACGAAGGTGGCTTATTTTGGCGGCCGGATCCATAATCAACATTTTACTCGCAATTGTTATTGCCACCCTCTTCCTCTGGGGCCATGGAGTGCTAGACATGGAACACGCCAGAATCGGCGAGCTCATGCCCGGTTATCCTGCCGAGTCGATAGGGCTTCTACCGGGAGATACGATTGCGTCTATAAACGACAAAAAAGTTACAACTTGGTTGGAAATGGCCACAACTTTAAAGAGCAACGCAGACAATCCGGTAACGATCGAAGTGGAGCGTCCGGAAGTGGGACGGCTCGTCTTTCGAAATGTATTGTTAAAACCCGATCCTGTCACCGGAGCTTATATATTGGGGATAAAACCTGGGCAGATAAAATACGAAGGGCTCTCCGCCATTCAATACTCGCTAAAATATTTATGGGAGATGACGAAAAACATTTTCAGCGCCCTTGTAAATTGGGTATTTGGCGGGCAGAAGATAGATGTTACCGGGCCAGTTGGGATAGCGGAAATGGCGGGCGAGGCAGCAAAAAGCGGAGTATGGACATTTTTATTTTTCCTGGGAATAATCAACTTAAACTTGGGTTTATTCAACCTAATTCCCTTTCCGGCTCTTGATGGTGGTAGGTTGCTTTTCGTAACCATCGAAATGATCTTTCGTAAGAAAGTTCCCGAATACATCGAACAAAAAGTACACTTTATAGGAATGATGGTGCTTCTCGCCTTAATAGCATTAATTACATGGCAAGATATAACTAGGATATTTAACAGGTGATCCAGATGTCAACACTACGGAAGAGGGTTGCTATAGGAAACCTAATCATAGGGAGCGGTTTCCCCGTCCGAGTGGAGAGTATGCTCAAAACTCCGATTACCGATGTAGAAGCATGTAGGAAGGAGATAGATTCGCTGGCTGAGGAGGGATGTGAACTTCTTCGCGTGGCTTTCCCTAATATTAATTGCCTTCCATACCTTAGGGATATTTTGCAATTCTCGAAAGTGCCGATAATGGCTGATATTCATTTCGATTTCAAGCTAGCTCTTGCAGCGCTTGAGACCGGTTGTATGGCTATTAGGATTAACCCTGGAAATATGCCGAAGGAGGGCCTCGTTGATATAGTCAACTTGGCAAGGGAGAGAAAAGCCGTTATAAGGATAGGATCGAACAGCGGTTCGTTAAGCAATGTCCAAATAAGGCAGTCTTACGGAAATAAGGCTAAAGCTCTTTTTTTGGCCGTTAAGGAGCAACTTCAAATGCTTGAGGACATGGGATTTGAAGATATCATTCTTTCTTGTAAATCGACATCCATAACCGAAACGGTCAACGCAAATTTATTGCTTTCCAAGCATTTTCCCAAATACCCCCTTCATATCGGGATCACGGAAGCTGGGGTAATGCCCGATGGGTTGGTCAAATCGGCAGCAGGTATGGCATTGCTTCTGACGCAAGGCCTTGGGGACACGATGAGGATAAGTTTGTCCGCTCCGGCCGTAGAGGAGGTAAAGGCCGGTTACGCCTTACTTAGGTCGCTGGGATTGAGAAAAAAGGGAGTAGAGATCATTTCGTGTCCTACGTGCGGAAGAAAGCATTTAGATGTAGCTAAAATTGTGGAAGACATAAGCCCCTTATTAAAAGGGCTTCCGGATGGTTTGATCGTTGCCGTTATGGGATGCGAGGTAAACGGACCGCGGGAAGCCAAGGAGGCCGACGTGGGAATAGCAGGAACTCCTAACGGAATTGTGATATTTAAAAAAGGAAAGGTGGTTGAGCAAATAGATAGGGATGATTTTAGCATAGAGAAGGTAAGTGCAATCATCAGAGAGTTGTTATAGATTATTATATCTTGACAATGCGTAAAACACATATAAGATAAAATTAATAAAACTCTAAACCGAACATTAGGAGGATAGCGTATGGCACAAATTGTAGACACCAATAGCTTTAGACAGGGAATGATGATAAAGTGGGAAGACAGCATTTGGGAAATTGTAGACTATCAGCATCATAAAATGGGCCGAGGAGGGGCAATCGTCAGGACGAAGCTTAAAAACATATATTCCGGAACGATAATAGAAACCTCTTTTAGAGCTGGAGAAAGGTTTGAAAGGGTTGTCTTTGACGAAAGGGAGGCCCAATACATATATAAAGAAGGAGACAACTACGTCTTCATGGATTTGGAAAATTACGATCAGATATATATTCCTGCCACACTGCTTGGTGACAAGGCGATGTATTTGAGCGATAATTTAGAGGTTACGTTGAGGCTTTATGAAGGCAATGTAGTTGGAGTGGATCTTCCGAATACTGTCGCCTTAAAAGTTGTCGATACTCCTCCGGGCTATAAGGGCGATACCGTTTCAGGGGGAGGAAAGCCGGCGACTCTGGAGACTGGCCTGACTGTTACCGTTCCAATGTTTGTGGAGGTTGGAGATGTCTTGCTTATAGATACCCGTACCGGCGAATATTTGGAACGCGATAAGAGCAAGGGGGTATAGCCTTGAATTTAGAAGAAAAGGCTCGAAGGATGCAAATGTTGTTATCGGAAATCTCCGTGCCGGATACATGCAAAGACATAAAAGAAGCCTGGATAGAGCTCCTTGATGCTCTTTTGAATGAAATAGAATCTTTACACGTAAAAATTAAAAATCAAGATGATAAGATCGAAAAACTTACATCCCTTTGTTCCGAGTTCGATATGGATTTGAATAATTTAGAGGAAGCAGTTGATGCCTTGTATGAATACTTTGAAGAAGATGCAGATGTGGAAGACGTGGAGCCTGATTATTATGAATCGATGAGCTGTCCCGGATGCGAGCAGGTGTTTATGTTTAATCCAATGCTTCTTGATGAAGACGAATTCCTAATATGTCCCAATTGTGGTCTTTCAATCAACCCTGATGAGTTAAATAAATAAGGAGGGATATAGTTATGGACGAAGAAAGAGAGAAAAATTTAAGTGATTTACAGGAAAGCACCGATAAAGACTCATACGATGGCAAAATTCAGAATGTCAATGAGTATGGCACTGAAGAAGAAACGGCTCAGGAAGAGCCGGTTTTAGAGGAAGCGCAACCCCAGGGCGAAGTAGTTATTGCGGAAGAGGTAATATCACAAATGGCTATTGAGGCTCTAAAAAGCGTCCCCGGCGTTTTGCCCGCCAGTTCTGGATTGGTGGCTAATCTACGCTTGGGGCGAAGACCAACTAGCGGAGTTAAGATAACCATCGAAGAAGGCACTCCAAACGAGGTAGTGGTTGATACGTATATATCAGTTAAGTATGGATTAAGAATCCCTGATATTGCTTGGGACGTGCAAGAGGCCATAAAAAACCAGATCGAAAATTATACCGGTTATATAGTTAAAGCAGTGAATGTTCATGTGCAGGGAATCCATTTTGCGGAAAATAAGCTACAGGATCAATATGCGGATAATATCCAATAGCAGCAACTTTGATATAAGATACCTGGATTTGCAGATTAAATTAAATATTTAAAAGGAGCCATATAAGATATGGAATATCTTTGGCGTAGGGGCAAATTGGGGGAACTCTGGCTATCGAAGGAGGCTATTACTTCCTTGGCAAATACTGTAATGCCGCCGGAATATAAAGCCAGAGAGGCTACGTTGCAAGGAGATGACAATGTTGCTAATGTCATCGTAGTCGCCCCGCATTCTGGAGATCTCGCAGTTAAGAAGGAGTTGCAGGATAAACTTGTTAGCCTTTTTGCCCCTCTAGGCTTGAAGGTAAAGATTTCTTGGACATCCAAAGAAGAAAGCTTCGATGCCCCTGCATTGATGAATAAGCTCAGAAAATATCCAATTTTTTGGGGCTCTGTGGTTGCAATCATAGCGGGTATATCGCAACTAGGTTTAAAAGGCCTTGGCCTTTGTATTTTATTCGGTTTCATAGGATGGGCAATTGCCGGTTTAGTACTAAGCGGTAAATTGAGCGATCTCCTTTCATCTCTCATTGACAAAAGACACTAAGACGGGAGGCAAGATAGCTTGTCTTTGCTTCAACAGCAACGTCGAAGAGCGAGAGAAATAGCTTTACAATTGTTGTATGCACTAGATATCAGAAATGACCAAACGCCTGACGAAGCCATGGCACTCTTTCCTTTCGATGGAGAATCGGAAGAGGTCATGAATTATGCAATTTGGCTTGTCAAGGAGATATGGGGAAAGAGGGTTGAAATTGATAATTTAATACGGATGCATATAACCGGATGGCGACCTGAACGAATGGTTACCGTCGATCTTGAGGCTATAAGATTGGCATTGTTCGAGGGCGTCTATAGCAAGGTCGTTCCCATACCCGTAGCCATTTCGGAAGCTATAGAATTGGCTAAACGCTTCGGGACTGAGAATTCGGGACGTTTTGTTAACGGCGTATTGGGCAAGATTGTTAGATCCATTGCCGAAGTCGAAGGAGATGGCAAAGATGTCGAGGGAAATGCCTCTGCTTAACAATTTGCCAAAGACATCTAATGTAATATCTGTAGATGAACTTACGTTTTATTTAAAGGATCTGATCGAAAAGGATCCGATTCTCCGGAACGTTGCCGTTAAAGGAGAAATAATCGAAATAAAAAGACATAATAGCGGCCACGTATATTTTTCGATCGGGAGCAAACAATCCAGATTATCTTGCGTGATGTTTAAAAGCAATGCTAACTACATTCCCCTTTGGCCTCAGGCAGGTGATGAGGTGATAGTGCAGGGATACATTGGTCTTTATCCTCCTCAAGGTGCATACCAGTTATATGCTCGAAATATCCTTCCCTTGGGAAAGGGAGCTCAAACAAGGGCAAAGGAAGAATTAAAAAAAAGGCTTGAGAAGGAAGGCTTGTTTGATCCTCGAGTCAAAAGAAAGTTGCCTCCTTATCCGAATAAGGTTGGAGTTGTGACTTCGCAAACTGGTGCTGCCGTAAAAGATGTCATTAAGGTCGCAAAAAAACGTTTTCCACAGTGCCGAATATACGTATTTCCTACGTTGGTACAGGGCATAGAAGCCCCACAGGATATCGTTAGGGCAATGCAATTAGCTGCAACGAAGGAGCTGGACATCCTGCTTTTGGTCAGAGGAGGGGGAAGCCGGGACGATCTGACGCCTTTCGATGACGAGAGAGTAGTGCGAAGCATTAGGGCCTGCCCTTTTCCGGTCGTCACAGGGGTAGGTCATGAAATCGACTGGACGTTGTCCGATTTAGCTGCCGATATGCGCGCTCCTACGCCTTCGGCGGCCGCAGAAAACGTCTTTCCCGATCGCATAGAGCTTTATAAACAAATAAGGCACATGAAGGCCAGGCTGTTATCTCTTGTTTTACATAAATGCCAACAGGTATCTAATTTGTGCGAAAGACAGTTGGCTAGATTACAAAACATACTTAAAAACCTCTATCTTCATCCCGCCGGTATTGAGATTGCGCGGCTTACCCAAAACCTTTCAATGAACATGAACAAGATTATATCCTCTTTGAAAGAGCGACTGACTCATTCAGCGGCTTCTCTGGATGCCCTGTCGCCTTTAAAATGTCTTTCTAGAGGATGGATAACTTGCCTTTCCAAAGATGGCGAAACGGTTGTCTCCTTATCCCAGGTTGCAGTTGGAGATGAAGTTTCCCTCTGCATGATAGACGGAAGGGCCAATGCTGAGATAACATCCATCCATTTTAAAGAAGAATAACAATTAAAAAACAAGGAGTGACTTCAATTGTCCACGCCCGAGCCAATAAAGTGGAAGAACGGCTCATTATATCTATTGGATCAAAGAAAAATACCGTTTGAAATATCTTACGTTAAATGCGTAAACTACATAGATGTTGCCGAAGCCATTGAAGACATGATAGTTAGAGGGGCACCGGCAATAGGGATAGCGGCAGGTTATGGAGTGGTTTTGGCTGCCGAAGGGGGAATTTGCGGGGTTCAAAGTGCCATTGAGCGCCTTTCAAAGACCAGACCCACTGCGGTGAATCTTTTTTGGGCTCTTAAGAAAATGGAAGAGGCAACGGCAAGTTTTTTAAAGGCGACAGATTGCAAATACTCGAGCAGCGAATCGGTCGAAGCAAAGCTAAAAGATTATTTGCTTGAAACAGCTAACAAAATTCACCAAGAAGAAATACAGATAGAGAACTTAATCGCCTTTTACGGTCAAAGACTTTTGCCTGAACGTTGTAATGTTCTAACACATTGTAATGCAGGATCCCTTGCCACGGGCGCTGTGGGCACAGCTCTTGGAATCATAAAAATGGGCAAGGCTATGGGAAAGGATGTAAGGGTTTACTGCGACGAAACAAGGCCTTTGCTCCAAGGAGCCAGGTTATCGGCTTGGGAACTATGGATGGAAGGTCTGGATGTAACGGTGATATGCGACAACATGGCGGCCTTTTTGATGAAGAAGGGCGGAGTGGATCTTGTAATAGTGGGTGCTGACAGAATAGCATCAAATGGCGATACGGCAAATAAGATAGGTACTTATAATCTGGCTCTTTTATGTCGTCATCACGGGATTCCTTTTTATGTGGCGGCTCCAAGAAGCACCATAGATATGGACTTGGTCGATGGGGAAGCCATACCGATAGAAGAAAGAAGACCCGAAGAAGTGCGCTCCTTTGGCGGTGCAAAAATCTTCCTCGATGATATTTCCGTATGGAATCCTGCCTTCGACATTACTCCGAACGACATGGTTTCTGGCATAATAACAGAAGTTGGTATACTAGAGAAACCTTATAAAAGATCGATACTTGAAGCGGCTTCCAAGTCTTTGTGTTTGGAAGAAATAAAGAAGTCCGAAGAGTCAATTGGAAAATGGAGAAAGGGACGTTAAAATTTGCAACGAGATAACAAATCTGGGAGGCGGATAACATTATGGAGGAATATCGAATAGCAAATCCAGCTTTAGCAGATCAAGGCAAAATAAAGATTGCATGGGCATGGAGTTTTATGCCTGTTTTAAAGCTTCTTCAAGAGAAATTTAAACCAGAACGCTCCTTAAACGGTGTCAAGATAGCTGCCTGCCTACATCTTGAGGCGAAGACGGCTTGTCTTCTGAGGGCTCTTAAGGCTTTGGGTGCCGAAGTAATGGCTGCCGGGAGTAACCCCCTGTCAACACAGGACGATATTTGCGCAGCGCTGGTCGCTAACGGGATAAGGGTTTACAGCTGGCACGGAATGACAATGGACGAATATTACGGTAACCTGCATGCCCTGCTTGCCTGGTCTCCACAAATATTGATAGATGATGGAGGAGATTTGGTGACGCTTATTCACAAGGAGAGATCAGATCTCCTGCCTTATATAAAGGGCGGTTGCGAGGAGACAACTACGGGAATTAAGAGGCTGAAGGCGATGTCAAATGAGGGGATTCTGGCTTTTCCCATGCTAGCGGTCAATGATGCATTGAGCAAACATCTCTTCGATAACCGATACGGAACAGGCCAATCCGTATGGGATGCTATATGCAGGCTGACCAATATGTTGATTGCTGGAAAGGAAGTCGTCGTATGCGGGTACGGATGGTGCGGCAGGGGGGTAGCCTCCAGGGCGTCGGGGCTTGGAGCGCAAGTGACGATTGTCGAATCGGATCCCCATAGAGCTTTAGAGGCTTATATGGATGGTTTCAACGTAACCGACATGGCTACTGCAGCCCGGACAGGGGACATATTCGTAACTACCACGGGAAACATTAATGTGATCAGAAAAGAACATTTTGCCCTTATGAAAAATGGAGCGATTTTGGCCAATGCAGGTCACTTTGACGTCGAGATATCTTGTATTGATTTAAGTGAAATAGCGGCTAAAAAGTCAGTAACGCGCCCCGGTGTAACGACATACACGACCCATGATGGGAGATCTCTGCATCTGTTGGTAGAGGGAAGGCTGGTAAACCTTGCCGGTGGAGATGGCCATCCCATCGAAATCATGGATCTATCCTTTGCACTTCAGCTGTTATCGGTTCTTTATATTCATGAGAACGATCTCGAACCGGGACTTTACCCGGTTCCTTACGAGATAGACAGGGCAGTGGCTTCCTATAAGCTAGAAGCTTTAGGTATTAAACTGGAAGGGATGACTCCCGAACAAGAACAATATCTTGGAAGGTGGGAAGAATGAAGGCTTACAACCCAGATGTCGCAAGTACCTTAGAAGCTGACATAGTTTTCAGGGATGCTGTAGTACTGGATGGAGAGCGCGAGAGGGCGGAAATATGTGATGTTGCAGTGTCCAAAGGTCGTATTTCATCGATATTGCCGAAGGGCCACGGGACGAAGATAAGGGCCAAAGAAGAATGTTTGTGTGAAAGTAAAAAGGCACTGTTGCCGGGATTCGTGAACGCCCATACCCACGTGGCTATGACGCTGTTGCGTGGCCTTGGCGAAGAGGCTCCCTTGAAAGATTGGTTAGAAAAACACATATGGCCTGTTGAGGGAAAGCTCAAGTCCGATCACATACGAATAGGCACCCAACTGGGAATTATAGAAATGATAAGTGCCGGAGTTACTTGCTTTGGCGACATGTATTTTCACATGGACGAAGTAGCAAATGTGGCCCTGGAAATAGGTGTGAGGTGTGGACTTTGCCAGGGTTTAATCGGCAAAGATCCTCTCTTTTCGTTAAAGCTTAAGGAGGGTATTAAGCTTTACGATAATTGGCATGGCAAAGACGAAATGATAACCGTTCAGCTTGGTCCCCACGCACCTTATACCGTTTCGCCCAAGAAGTTGGCAAGGATAGCGGAAATTGCCAGAGGATTGCATGCAGGGATACATACTCATTGGCTTGAGACGGAGTGGGAAAAAAATTATATTATAAACGAATTAAAACAAGATCCGATCGGTCTTTTATATGAGACGGGACTTGCCGATATCGCATCCTTAGTTTTGGCTCATGGAGTATGGTTCCCCGAAGACAGGCTATCTGAGATAGCGAAGGATAACATAACCATTGTCCATAATCCAAACAGCAATATGAAACTTGGAAGCGGATTTGCCCCCCTATCCCAGATGATCCAAAAAAAGGTAAATGTGGCATTGGGAAGTGACGGTGCTGCCAGCAACAACAGATTGGATCCTTGGCTTGAGATGCGGACGGCATCTCTTATCCAGAAGGGGTTGCACAAAGACCCTACATTAGTAAAGTCAAAAGAGGCAATCCAAATTGCTACTGTTAACGGCTACAAGGCTTTGGGCTTTCCGAAGGCGGGTTTGATAAGGGAAGATTGGAAGGCAGATCTTATTTTAGTCGATCTCGACAAACCCCATTACGTTGGTTGGGATTTAAAAAACCTTGCCGGTTTTATTGTTTTTGCGGGAACCTCAACGGATGTGTGGGGAACAGTTGTGAACGGCAAATGGGTGTATAGGAATGGCGAATATACGACTGTAGACTACGAAAGGGTCATCCATGATTCTAAAGTGGCCAGAAAGGATTTGTTGAACAATTAGCAGCCAATGAATTATAATTCAAGATCAAGTCTTGTGCTTGTAAAGAAGGGAGGCTTCATTTTATTGTGATAAAGCGAAGCGGAAAGGAATTACGAGAGCTATTTCTATCATATTTCGAGCAAAAAGAACATAAAAGGTTTCCAAGCTTCAGTCTTATTCCGGATGATCCAACCTTGCTGTTTACCATAGCGGGCATGGTTCCCTTTAAGCCCTATTTTTTGGGGTTGAAGAAACCTGAGGTTCTGAGGGCCACTACATCGCAGAAATGTTTAAGGACCAACGACATAGAAAATGTAGGAAGGACCTCGAGGCATCATACGTTTTTCGAGATGTTGGGAAATTTCAGCTTTGGGGACTACTTTAAGGAACGAGCTATTCCATGGGCGTGGGAATTTTTAACGAAAGTAATTGGTCTCGATCCGGAGAGAATGTATGCGACGATTTATTTGGACGACGACGAAGCCTTCGAAATTTGGAATAAAGTTGTTGGCCTCCCTGAGAGTAAAATTGTACGCATGGGTGAGAAGGACAATTTTTGGGCTGCCGGCCCGATAGGTCCTTGCGGCCCCTGCTCGGAGCTGATATACGACCAAGGCCCGGCTTTTTCTTGTGGAAAGCCCGATTGTTTTGTAGGATGCGATTGTGATAGATATCTTGAAGTGTGGAATTTGGTGTTTATGCAATATAACAGGGACGAAGAAGGCAACCTTACACCTTTGCCAAAGAAAAACATTGATACGGGAATGGGATTGGAGCGTCTGGCATCTATTGTTCAGGGGGCCAGATCTGATTTCGAGACCGATCTGTTCTTGCCTTTGATTGAAAAGGTATCGCGCTTGTCAGGCGTCGAATATGCCGCAGATAAACGCTTTGATACGGCCATGCGGGTTATTGCCGATCATTTAAGGGCATTGGCATTCATGATAGCCGATGGCGTACTTCCCTCTAATGAGGGTAGAGGGTATGTCCTTAGAAGGTTGCTCAGAAGGGCGTCGCGTTATGGAAGAGTGCTCGGCCTCGATAGGCCTTTTTTGATTGAGCTGATGCCCGAATTGCTCGAGATCATGGCCGATCACTATAAAGAATTAGTGGAATATAGATCCACCATAGAATCTGTTATTAATCTGGAGGAGAAAAGGTTTAGCAGGACCTTGGATCAGGGGAGCGCTTTGCTTGAAGAGGAGATATCAAGGGTAATAAGATCCGGTAGCTCGGTACTATCGGGAGAAACGGCTTTTACTTTATACGACACATATGGTTTTCCCCTTGAATTGACCGAAGAGATATGTCAAGAGCAGGGCATTGAAGTCGATAGAGAAGAATTTGAGAGATGTATGGAGCGTCAGAGGGAAATGGCAAGAACTGCGAGCAAACAGCTTGCATCGATGGCGAAGAAAGAAGTTCATTCTACCCTTTTGGCTAAATTTGGTCCGACGAAATTCGTAGGATATGAGAGTGATGAAGCTGAATCGAAAGTTTTGGCCATATTAAAGGATTCTCGGGAGGTAGAGGAAGCTCATGAAGGGGAAGAGGTAGAAATCCTGTTGGCTGAAACTCCTTTTTATGCCGAAAAGGGCGGACAGGTGGGAGATAAAGGATGGATAGAAACGTCCACGGGTAAATTGGAGGTGCTTGATACATATTACTATCACGATGTGCTTATAGCTCATCGTGTCAGGGTTAAGTCGGGATATGTTTCAGCCGATGATGAAGCGAAAGCCAAGGTTGACCTTTCCCGAAGAAATGCCATTAGACGCCACCATACCTCTACCCATATTATTCACGAAGCCTTAACGCGTGTCTTGGGCCCCCACATTCGTCAAGCAGGCTCTTACGTTTCTCCCAATTACTTGCGGTTCGATTTTACCCATTTTGATGCAATATCTCGCGACGACATAGTAAAAATAGAACAAATTGCTAATGAGGTCATACAGGCCAACATCAAGTTGAACATCTTCGAGACATCAATGGAAGAAGCTAAGAAAATAGGTGCAAAGGCATTTTTCGATGAAAAATACGGGGATAGAGTGCGCGTCATTCAGATACCAGGTTATTGTGCCGAACTTTGTGGCGGATTGCACGTTAATGCTACCGGCGACATTGGCTTGACAAAAATAGTCAAAGAAGAAAGCATAGGATCGGGTTTGAGACGAATTACAGCCCTGGCAGGGATGGCAGCCGTAAGTCATTATCAAGAGTTGTTTGATCTTGTAGAAGATTTGACCTTAATTTCCGGCGTCGAAGCAGGATCTTTAAAGGAAAAGTTTACCGATGTGTTTCAGGAAATTAAAAATTTAAAAACAGAATTGCAAAGGTCTAATTTGAAACTTGCTTTGTCGCAATGCGATAAAATACTGTCTCAGCGCCAAATAGTGAATGGTTTTACCCTGTTGACAGGCAAATTCGAGGATTTGGATGCCGATATATTGCGCCAAGTTGGAGACCATCTCAAAAAAGGTCTCAAAAAGGTATTACTGGTTTTAGGCAGCTCTTTTGAAGGGAAGGTAGTTCTTGTCGCCATGGCAGACGAGGATGCTGTAAGAGATGGTATACATGCCGGTAAATTTATCAATAGGGTTGCGAAAATAGTTGACGGTGGAGGAGGAGGGAGACCTAATGTCGCCCAGGCCGGAGGAAAGAAGGTCGAAAAACTGGAAGATGCCCTAAATGCCGTACCTAGGATTTTAACCGAATTATTGGGGGTATAAGTCGATTGGAGCACATTTTGGCTTTAGATATAGGGAGCGTGCGTATAGGAATTGCAATCAGCGACCCCCTTGGCATATTTGCCCAAGGGGTTGGCTTTTTGAATGCCCAGGGCAGCTGGCTTGAAGATTTAACCTTACTTATAAGAAAACATAATGTGAAAAAGGTGGTTATAGGGCTTCCCATTCGCACAAACGGAAAAAAAGACAGGGAAGCTGATGCAATCAGTGATTTGACTGATAAATTGAAGGAAAAATTTCCAGATATCACCTTTATTTTGTGGGATGAGCGGTTTACCACAACTTTAGCGCAGAATTATTTGCGCGATAGCGGGATGTCGGGCAAGAAAAAAAGAAACAGAGTGGACATGATAGCTGCAACGGTGCTGCTTCAAAGTTATTTGGATTATAGTAATTTAACGAAGGACATCCCAAGTCGATGAAACATCAGGAGGGAAAAATGCACCTTAATAACAGAGGCAGAATTAAGCTGGTCGCCATCATAGGTCCTACCGCTGTGGGAAAAACGGCCATTTCCCTAAAGCTAGCGCCTGCTATCTCGGGCGAGATCATTTCCGTCGATTCTAGGCAGGTATATAGATATATGGACATTGGTACCGATAAGGTATCAAGAGAGGACAGGTTGCGCACAGTACATCATATTATAGACGTTGCCGACCCCGATGAGACTTTTACGGCAGCCCGTTTTGTCGAAGAGGCAGCCGGGGCTATCGATAGAATTATCGCAAGAAAAAAGATACCGTTACTTGTTGGAGGAACGCCTTTTTACTACAGCGCTTTACTTGGAGAAATGTTAACGGTTTCCATCGAAAGTGATCCTGAGATCAGGAAAAAGTTGCTTCAAGAGGCGGAAATTAAGGGAAAAAAGCACATGTACAATAAATTGGCGACAGTTGACCCCGATCTGGCTTTGAAAGTGCACACCAACGACTTGGTGAGAATTATTCGAGGTCTTGAAATATTTCATACGACAGGCAAGCCTGCCTCTTGGTGGCATAAACATGGAAAGAAAATAAAAAAACCTTACGATGTCCTCTATCTTGGTATAATTAGGCCCAGAGAACTGGCTTACAAAAATATAGAGTTAAGGGCGGAAAAGCAATTTCAAAGTGGACTAATCGAGGAGGTAAAATGGCTGTTGGGAAATAGATTTGACGAACGCTTCCATTCTATGCAGGGATTCGGATATAGGGAGGTTATTAAGTATATACGGGGAGTCTATAGCTTGGAAGAAGCACTATCGTACTACATAAAAGCCACGAAAGCCTTTTATAGAAGACAGATGACTTGGTTTAGGAAATTTAAACCCGCTTTATGGTATGATCTAAAAGAAGAGAACGAAGAAAAGGTTCTCGAAGATTTGAAAGGGAGAATCAAAAGACATTTGGGAGTTGTGTGAATTTGAATGAAATTGATAATAGGTAAACCATTGGGCTTCTGTTTTGGAGTGAAGAGGGCGATAGACGAGCTCGAAAAAGCGTTGAAGAAGTACGGAAGCATCTATGCCCTGGGCAGCCCAATTCATAACGAGGAAGAAGTTAAAAGGTTGAAATCCTTGGGCCTTAGATTGGTGGAGAGCGTAGAAGAATTGCCCTCTCAGTCGATAGTTTTCATAAGAGCTCATGGCACCACTCCAGAAGTTCTTAAGCAGGCAAAATATAAAGGATGCACAATTATAGATGGTACATGCCCGTCGGTAAAAAATGCCCAAGAGAAGGCACGCCTTCTGTCCGAAGAGGGCTACGAAGTTGTAATCGTTGGAGATCCAAACCATCCTGAAGTTCAAAGCATCAAAGGTTGTGTATCTGCTTATGCTAGTGTGATAAATTCATCTAAGGATGTTGCAACTTTTCCCAATAAAGATAAAATAGGCGTGGTTTCTCAAACTACCCAAGAAGAAGGGGCGTTACTCTCTGTAGTTAGCGCCCTAGTGCCCAAGGCTAGGGAATTGCGTGTTTACAATACTATTTGCAAGGCTACCTTGCATAGACAGGAAGCTGTAAGAAAATTGGCAGCCGATACGGAGGGAGTTATCGTTATTGGCGGGCATAACAGCACTAATACGGCGAAGCTTGTAGAAGTTGCCAAGAGGGAGGGATGCGACGTTCTTTGGATAGCTAACCCCCAGGAGATAGACGAATCTTGGCTTTATGGCAAGCATATAATTGGAATAGCTGCTGGAGCTTCTACTCCAGATTGGCTAATAAAAGAAGTAATTAGTTTATTATCACGTAGGTAGTCAAGGAGGATGGTTGGTAATGGTTGAGGAAGAAAGGCGAGAAGGGCAAGAACATATCGAATCGGAAATGGCAGGCTCTTCCGCGCAAGAATCACAAGAAACGATGGAAGATCTCATTACGCAGCACGGACCTGAGAACATCCACAGGGGCAAGGTTGTCGAAGGTGTCATAATTGACAAAAGCGGCGACGGATGGCTGGTCGACATAGGCTTTAAATGCGAGGGTTTTTTGCCTAAGCGTGAATGGACTCATAGCATATTGGTGGATGATAACGCTGAGCCAAATATTGGCGATGAAGTGCGTGCAGAGGTCACCAAGGTAGTACAAGGAGAGGAATCTCAAGTTCTCTTAAGCAGGTGGCGTTTGCTTTTTGATGAAAGATGGGAAGCGCTGGAAAACGCATTGAAGCAGAGGGAAACAATTGCTGTAATGGGACTGCGGAAGGTAAAAGGAGGGCTCATAGTAAATGCCTATGGCCTAGAAGGTTTCGTGCCCATATCCCATCTGGCTGAAGAGGGCAAGTTGGTAAATCCATCCAAATTTGTAAACCAGGAAATTGAGGTAAAATTATTGGAGAAGGATCGTAGGAAGAGAAGACTGATCTTTTCCAGGAGATTGCTTCTCGAAGAGGAATTGGCCCGAAAGAAAAAAGAATTCTTTGAAAACCTCGAAGAAGGAGATGTTCTGGAAGGTGTTGTGACGAGCATCACCTCCTTTGGAGCATTTGTCGATTTGGGCCCCGTAGAGGGTTTGGTACACATAAGTGAACTTTCCTGGAGCAAAAACGTAAAACCGCGCGATGTCGTCAAAAAGGGCAACAAGGTGAAGGTAAAAGTTTTGCATATCGATCCCGAACAGGAAAAAATTTCTTTGAGCATCAAACAAACTGAACCGGATCCCTGGGAAGTAATAGGCGAAGGCCTAAAACCAGGCGACAAGATCCACGGCCGAATAACAAATACCGTAGATTTCGGTGCCTTTGTAGAGATTAAACCTGGAGTCGAAGGTTTGATTCACATTAGCGATATTTCTTGGGGGCATATAGATCATCCCAGGGAAGTTTTGAAAAAGGGACAGGACATAGAAGTACAGGTACTGGATATCGATTTAGATCAAAAAAGAATCAGCCTAGGTTATAAGCAGCTTCATGACCCTTGGAGCACGATCATGGAGCGCTATCAGCAGGGACAGGATGTCACTGTTAGGGTTGTAAAAATTGTCGATTTCGGTGCCTTTGTCGAGATAGAAAGTGGAATAGAAGGGCTTATACACATATCTCAGATATCGAGACGCCATATAGATGACGTTTCAAAGGTCCTAAAAAAAGGTGACGAGGTAAAAGCCAGGATATTGGAGATAGATCCAAATGAGAAGCGGATTAGATTAAGCATTAAGGCGCTGGAGGAAGAAGAAAAAGAACAGGTACAGCGGGAGGAAAAAGCCGAGGGGAAGAGCAGGGTAACGGAAAACAAGAACAATAACGTACAACAAACCGAAGAAGATGGCGCAATCGTTACTATAGGGGATGTTCTGAGGGATCAATTTAAAGTTTAGCTCTTCGATTCTCAATGTGTGCATGATATAATTGTGTATGCTATAATAAAGGAAATCAAGTTGGCACTAACGGTAACAAAGAGGCGCGTTTTTTTAGCGCCTCTTTGTTCGGGAAAGGGGCAATCTAACGGTGGCTATTTTGGAAGTAATAAAGTATCCAAACCCGATATTGCGTTCCAAAAATAAAATCGTCACAGCCTTTAATGACGATTTAAAAAAATTGATAGAAGATATGTATGAAACTATGTATGCAAATGACGGATTGGGTTTAGCTGCCCCTCAAGTCGGGATCAATTTAATGGTTGCTGTGGTGGATTATGAAGGTAAGAAATACACTCTCGTCAATCCCGCTATTTTAGAAAAGAGGGGAGAACAAACAGGGCGAGAGGGATGCCTCAGCTTCCCAGAGGTCTTCGAAGATATCGAAAGGCCGGAAATAGTCAAAATCGAAGCCTTCGATGAAAATGGCGAAAAATATGCGATCGAAGCTTCTGGCTTGTTGGCTCGAGCCTTTTGCCACGAGATTGATCATTTGCACGGAAGGCTCATAATCGATATGGTGTCGCCCGTAAAGAGAAATATGATACAAAAAAAATTCAAAAAACTAAAAAAGGGTGTAACACATTGAAGATGTGGTATATGGGATCAGGATCTTGGGGAGCGCAGTGCTTAAGGGAATTAGCGAGGTTATCATACAACCCTGAGTTGGTTATAACGAGTGGGCCAAGGCCTTCAGGCAGAGGCTTGAGACGAAAACCGAATGATGTTGAAGAGATGGCATATTGGTTGGATATAGAGGTAAGGCGAAGCGAGAATATCAATGACGACGTGATTATTAAGGAAAAATTGATGTTAAATTCTCCCGAGTTAATAGTTGTAATTGATTTTGGACAGAAGATCAAAGAACCCTTTCTGTCTACACCTAAGTTTGGCTGTATAAATTTACACCCTTCCCTTTTGCCCAAATACCGGGGAGCTGCTCCAATTCAAAGAGCGATAATGGATGGACAACAAATCACAGGGGTCACGGTATTTAGGCTAACTGAATCATTGGATGCCGGTCCTATTTTAGCTCAAGATAAAGTATACATTGATTTAGACGATACTGCCGGAACTTTAGGCGAAAAACTTCGTTGCAGAGGTATAGAACTTCTTATAAATACATTAGACGCCCTTCCAAAAGGAATTTACGAATTTAGAGAACAGGACGAATCGGAAGCGACATACGCCCCAAAAATAACTAACGAAGAGGCCCTTTTCGATTTTAACGAAGAGGCTTTGAAGATCCATAATAAGGTCAGAGCGCTTAATCCGGAACCGGGAGCATATACGCTTATAAACGACAAAAGGCTTAAGGTTTGGAGAACGAAACTGATCAACAACGATGAAGTATTTGCTCCTGTCGGAACAATATTTAAGATTGTTGACGGTTTTCCCGTAGTGGCATGTGGAAAGGGTGCTGTTTTGCTCCTTGAAGTGCAACGAGAGGGTAAAAAGGTCGTTAATGGACGCTCCTTTTTAAATGGTTTGCGATTGCGTGAGGGGGATGTTTTGACTTGTTAATTTGGGATAATATCAGGCATGAAGCTTTAAAGAAATATAGATGGGGTAAAATAATTGCTGTAACCGGGAGGTTAGGCTCGGGAAAGACTGAGTTTTTGCTAAATCTGGCCAGCGCATTCAAAGCAAAAGGGGAAGAAATTACCATAGTTGATGTCGATATCACAAACCCTTACTTTTGCCTAAGAGATATAGCCTCGACTTTACAGAAAGAGGGTTATAAAGTCATCACTCCGCCGGGAGAAACGAAATGGAGCGATTTACCCCTTGTTAGTGCCGAAGTTCATAATGCCATTATGGACAACGGAAGGGTTTTGTTGGATATAGGTGGTGATGAAAAGGGCGCTCTAGCCCTTACACAACTTCTTCCCGAGATAGAACAACAGGACCACACGGTTTTGTATGTCGTCAATCCCTTTAGACCTATGAGTTCTACCGAAGAGGAAATAGAAAAGTTAAAACAGAACATCGAAAATGTTTCCGGTTTATCGATTGACGGCGTTATTTGTAATCCCCATTTGGGAAACGATACAGCAGTTGAAAATGTAGTTTCGGGGTATGAGGTGGTAAGAAATTATTCCATGAGGGACCAAATACCTCTGTATTATCTTAGCACCACGACCTCGAATTATGACGAAGTTGCAGAAAGGGTTAGAGATGCGGTTATTTGGCCTTTAACCCGAAAAATTCTAATGCCTTGGGAAAGGAGTGAGGTTTAAATGCCTAAAGGGCGAGTTGAGGTTTTGGAGGAAAAGTGCAAGAGCTGTGGTCTTTGTGTCGAAGCCTGTCCCAACAAGGTGCTCAAAATTTCCGATCGCATTAACAGTAAGGGCTACAGACCCGCGGAGCAGTTCAAAGAAGGATGCGTTGCATGCAAAATGTGTGCTATGATGTGCCCTGATGTAGCAATCGAGGTATACCGCGTAGAATCTTAAAAAAGTGGGGGTGTGATCAGTGTCCAATCGAGTTTTAATGAAAGGCAACGAGGCTTTTGCCGAAGCCGCCGTGCAGGCGGGATGTAAATATTTCTTCGGATATCCGATAACGCCGCAGAACGAAATACCGGAATATATGTCGAAGAGACTGCCTGAAGTTGGTGGGGTATACCTTCAAGCGGAGAGCGAAGTTGCCGGAATTAATATGATCTTTGGGGCAGCCGGAACCGGTTTTAGGACCTTAATCTCTTCTTCGAGCCCCGGCATTTCTTTGATGAGCGAAGGGATAAGTTACATTGCAGCTGCAGAGTTACCCTGTGTCATCATAAATGTGATGAGAGGGGGGCCGGGTTTAGGCGGTATCTTGCCAGCTCAATCGGATTACTTTCAGGCGACCAAGGGCGGTGGCCATGGCGATTACAGATTATTGACCCTTGCTCCTGGAACTTTACAGGAAGCCACGGAATTTATAATGATGGCCTTCGATTTAGCAGAATATTACCGCAATCCGGTCATGATCTTGGCCGACGGGTTCATGGGGCAGATGATGGAGGCAATAGAATTCAAAAAGGTAAAACTGAATTACGATATTCCCGATCCGAAGGAATGGGCAATAGGATATATGGCCGAAAGAGGCAAGAGAGCTTTAATAAAGAGCTTATCCTTAGACCCCGAGATGCTTGAGAAACACAATCAAAAACTTCAAGAAAAATATCGCAGGATGGAAGAGAAAGAAGTTCGATACGAGTCCGTTGGCGTAGAAGATGCTGATGTAGTAATTGCTGCATACGGGACCACTGCAAGAATTGCCAAGTCCTCGATAAAGAAATTGAGGGATCAGGGCATGAAAGTTGGTTTAATAAGACCGCAAAGCCTGTATCCCTTCCCTTATAAACCATTTAACGATCTTCCCGACGGAGTCAAACATGTTTTGGTCGTCGAGATGAGCTGTGGCCAAATGATAGAGGACGTGAAGCTGGGTGTGCAGGGCAAAGTTCCGGTAAGCTTTTACGGAAGGTGCGGCGGAATGGCACCATCGGTCGAAGAGATCGAAGAAGCCGCTAAAAAACTGCTAGGTTAATATAGGGGGGGACAGAGATGGCTGAAGTGAAGATATTTGAGCGCCCTAAATCAATGACCGATGTTTCAACACACTACTGTCCGGGATGCACTCATGGCATCGTTCATCGCTTAGTGGCCGAGGTTATAGATGAGCTTGGAATCCAGGAGAAGACAGTTGGCGTAGCACCGGTTGGCTGTGCCGTGTTGCTGTATAATTACATCAATACAGATATGTATGAGGCAGCCCATGGAAGAGCTCCTGCAGTTGCAACAGGCTGCAAGAGGGTAAGGCCGGATCTGACGGTTTTTACCTATCAAGGAGACGGGGACCTTGCTTCCATTGGTGCGGCTGAGATAGTACATGCTGCCAATAGAGGTGAAAATATAACTGTCATCTTTATCAATAATGCAATATATGGCATGACTGGCGGACAAATGGCCCCAACGACACTTCTTAAGCAAAGAACTACCACTTGTCCCTTCGGAAGGGATCCAAAGGCAAATGGTTATCCCATAAGAGTAGCAGAGATGCTCGCAACATTGGAGGCTCCAGGCTATATAGCTCGCGTTACCGTGGCGAGGCCAAAGTACGTGATAAAGACAAAGGAAGCCATTAAAAAGGCCTTCCAAACCCAGATCGACGGTAAGGGTTTTTCTCTAGTGGAAGTCCTTTCCACATGTCCGACCAACTGGGGTATGCGTCCCACAGAAGCTTTGAAATGGCTAGAAGAGAATATGATCCCTTACTATCCCTTGGGCGAGTTCAAGCTCCCCAATTAAGGTAGGTGAATCAGATGAGCTTTTATAGAGAAATGATTGCAGCAGGTTTTGGTGGCCAAGGGGTAATGCTTCTAGGTCAAATAGTTGCTCATGCGGCCTTAAACGAGGGCAATAATGTGATGTGGATTCCCTCCTATGGACCGGAAATGCGCGGTGGTACGGCTAATTGCAGTGTCATAGTAAGCGATGGCGAGGTAGCTTCTCCACTGGTGTCCTCTCCTGATGTCCTGGTCATCATGAATCAGCCTTCCCTTGCGAAGTTCGTGGGAAAACTGAGAAAGGGAGGTACACTGATTTACAACGAAGATCTCGTCACTTATGATAATCCTCGGGATGATGTAAATATAGTGAAAGTGAAGGCGAACAGCATCGCTATGGAATTGGGCAACGAGAAGGTAGCAAACATCGTGGTTCTGGGAGCTTTGGCAGAAACTGTCGATATAGCTTCAGCGGATGCCCTTAAAGAAGCTGTAAAAGAAATATTGGGTGCGAAAAAGGCCCATCTTCTTGAGATCAACATGAAAGCCTTTGAAAAGGGGCAGGAAGTTGGTAAGCAGTACGTAGCTCAGGCCAATTCTTAATCATGGATAAAAACGAGCAATGTATATCTTCTAGGGAAGTTTACAGTGGAAAGATAGTAAAATTAAACGTCGATGAAGTAAGGTTGTCCAATGGCCACGTAACCAGAAGAGAAGTGGTCAAACATGCTCCGGCGGTGGCAATTCTGGCTGTTAATGACAAAGGCGAAATTGTGTTAGTTCGCCAATTCAGATATGCGACAGGAAAAGAGTTGCTGGAAGTACCTGCCGGGATAATGGAAGAAGGAGAATCGCCAGCGGAGACGGCAAAGCGCGAACTTAGGGAAGAGATTGGATACGATGCGAGAAATATAGAACACATCGCTAGTTTTTACTCTTCTCCCGGTTTTGCGAACGAGATAATCCATCTTTTCTATGCAACGGAAATATTTCCTTCTAAGTTAGATGGCGATGAAGATGAAATAATAGAAAAGGTGATAGTTGCTCCTAAAGAGTGCCGACGCCTTATCGAAGACAAAAAAATTGAGGACGCAAAAACTTTTGCAGCGCTAATGTGGTATTTGAATCGTCGCAGGGATCAATGATCATTTGCGATCCGTTATCCCGGAGAAAATAGCTTTTAGGCTCAATTTAAATGTAAAATAAACCTACGCCCCTATTTTCAAAGGGCGTAGGTTTATTTTAAAGGGAGATGATAGAGGTGCCTGAAGAAAGTCATAAGCTGGTTCGCGACTTTGCAGGCTACCTTCGCCTGGAAAGGGGTTATAGCGAAAACACCATAGAGGCTTACATGACCGATATAGCCAAATGGATCAAGTTTTGCAGCAATCAAAATCTGGATCCAATCCCTCCCAGACACGAATATATGTCACGTTTTTTAAAGGCGATGGCATCGGAAGGAAAATCCAAAGCTTCCCTACAACGATATGCTGCGGCTATACGATCTTGGAATCGCTATCTGACCATAGAAGGGTGGGTTGACGGCGAACAGTGGTTGCCATCATTGCCCTCTAAGGAGCAAAAGTTGCCTCGAATTTTGAGCGAAGGCGAAATAGAGCGCCTGATTTCTTCCTGCAGAGACGGGTCTGTTCTTGGGGGGCGAGATGAAACTTTGTTTGAATTGGCTTACGGTTGTGGATTAAGAGCCTCAGAGGTTTGTTCTCTAGCCCTTGAAGATATAGACTGGCGTGCCGGAACCCTTAGAGTGATAGGAAAAGGCGATAAGGAGAGGGTAGTTCCTTTACTTGGTTCCGTGAAAGAAAAGTTGAGACATTATGTCGATGCCATACGGCCACTTCTTAACAGGAGAGAAGAACGCTGGTTATTTTTGACAAGGACCGGAAGAAAACTGCATAGAGAGGACCTGTGGAGGATTATTCGGCGAAGAGGAAAGGCAGCAGGAATACCGTCCGTAAGGCTTCATCCACACGTGTTGCGTCATTCGCTGGCTACTCATATGCTGAGGCGGGGATTAGATCTAAGAACACTACAGGAACTTTTAGGCCATGCTTCAATATCAACAACAGAACGATATACCCATCTTGATTTGGAGCTACGCGACATATACGATAAATGCCATCCCAGAGCTTAACCCATGATTGGAGGTTTTCCATTGAGGACTTTTATAATAATTCTAGACGGGTACGGCATAGGTGAGTCTCCTGACGCGAATTATTACGGTGATGAAGGCAGCAATACAGCCTATCATGTGGCTTTAGCTATGGGAGGCATTAATTTGGTTAACCTCGGTAAATTGGGATTGCCCTTAATTGTCGATTTGCCAGGAACGGCCGTCATGTGGCCTCCTTTGGCAGCTGTCGGAAGGCTGCGCGAGCTTTCGGCAGGCAAAGATACGACGACGGGGCATTGGGAACTGTCAGGAATTATTTTAACCAAACCCTTTCCAACTTTCCCAAGAGGTTTTCCAAACGAAATAATAGAAAGCTTTAAAAAAGCAATCGGACGAGACATCTTGGGCAATTATCCCGCGTCGGGAACGATGATAATAGAAGATCTCGGCCCGGAACATCTGAAGACCGGTTACCCCATAGTCTATACGTCTGCGGACAGCGTCTTTCAGATTGCTGCACATGAAGATGTAGTACCCGTTGAAACCTTATACGAATGGTGTAGGATAGCGCGCAATTTACTGCAGGGTCCAAATGGCGTGGCTCGCGTTATAGCTAGGCCCTTTGCAGGAACTCCCGGGAAGTTTTACAGAACACCGCGTAGAAGGGATTTTTCGCTCCCCCCGCCTAAGGACACGCTTCTTGACAAGCTGTCGATGAGCGGTTATGACGTTATAACTTTAGGCAAGCTCGACGACATTTTTGCCAATCGCGGCATCACGAAGCCAATACACTGCTCTAATAACGATGAATGTATGGAATGCCTCAAGGAGTACCAAGATAGAGACTTTAACGGGTTGCTATTTTGCAATTTAATTGACTTCGACATGAAATACGGTCATCGCAATGATCCTCCTGGTTATGCTAAAGCTTTGCTCAAGTTCGACGATTGGCTCGTGACATTTATAGAGGGCATGCGACCGACTGACTTATTGATTATCTCTGCCGATCATGGTAATGATCCTCTCACGAAAAGCACTGACCACAGTAGAGAATATGTTCCATTGCTATTCTATGGGGACATGGTTCGTCCAGGAAACTTCGGGACCTTCAACGGATTTTGTTGTCTTGGAAAGACTTTGGCGGATATTTATGGAGTTGATGGTAGGGAATTGGATGGCATATCTTTGGCTCCTGAGGTCTTAAAGCGCTCGATATTACATAATGAGGAGTGAGCATTCTTGACATACAGGGAAAAAATAGTTGAAGCAGTGAATTTTCTGCAGGAAAATATCCCAAAAACTCCAGAGATGGCTATAGTCTTGGGTTCCGGTCTTGGCGATTTCGTCGAAGAAATCGAAAGTTCGATAGTAATACCCTACAAAGACATTCCATTTTGGCCCGAATCCACTGTTCCCGGCCACGCCGGGCAGCTGGTCTGCGGAAATATAGGTAAAAATTACGTCGTAACGATGAATGGGAGGGTGCACTATTACGAAGGCTATTCCATGGATGAAGTGACTTTTCCTGTACGCGTTTGCGGGATGCTTGGTGTGAAAACTCTAATATTGACCAACGCCTCCGGAGGCATCAATTACGGGCTGTCTCCGGGCGATCTGGTGTTGACATATGATCACATAAACTTCATGGGCGTCAATCCTTTGAGAAGAAAAGATTTAGATGGTTTTGAGCCGCGGTTTCCGGATATGACCTTTCTTTACGATGAAGAATTAATGAAGCTTTGCGAAAAAATAGCATCCGATAACGGCATATCGTTAAAACGGGGTGTATACATAGCCTTCAGCGGGCCTTCTTTCGAGACTCCTGCTGAGATCAGAATGGCACGAATAATGGGAGCAGATGTGGTGGGCATGTCTACCGTTCCGGAAGCCATGGTGGCGAGGCAGATGGGCATGAGAGTATGTGCCATTTCATGCGTTGCGAATTATGCTGCAGGGATGGAGGCCAAACCGTTAACCCATGAAGAAGTGTTGGAAGAAATGAAAAAAGCATCGAAAAAATTAAAGGTCCTTTTACGTGGTCTTTGCAATTACTGTAGCGGATAGTCCCGCAAAGAGTAATCATAATTTCAAACGCATCCATTCGTTGTGCTCGAGGTCGATCCATAACAGATGATCTGTCAATAACCCCTCTTTTTTTAAAAGCAGTTTAATAGCTTCGTTGGCCTGCAAAGTAGCTATTAAGGCTGGTGTTTGGGGAGGGTTGCCGAGTTTTACCTCTATTCCTTTGTCTGGAGCGTCGTTACCTAAAGCTTCTAAGGGATGCGATTCTCCAGGCATGACCACCTTCAGTTGTCCCACAAATCCTCCTATCGCGCCGTGAACGACAGGTATTCCTTTTGCTTTGCAGACCTGGAAAAGAAGGAATCTGGAGCGGTTGTTGTCCAAAGCGTCTATAGCAAGATCCATTCCATCCACCAACCTTTGGGCCGTACTTTCGTCGAACACGCATGAACAGGCTTCCGCTTCAATCCCGGAGTTTATATTTTTAACCCTTTTGGCAGCAATAAGAGCTTTGGGTTTATACATATCATTTTCGGTTGCAATGATTTGCCTATTCAGGTTGTGTGGTTCGAAACGATCGCCATCTACCAATCGCAGATATCCAACGCCTGCTCGTGCCAATATTTCTAAGTTCCACCCCCCTAAGCCGCCACAGCCTACTATAAGGATTTTGCTCTTCAATAAAATGAGTTGTCCGGATATTCCGTAAGTGCCAATGTTTCTCTCGTAACGTTCGGGAATTAAACCGTTTTCGAGAAGCTCTATTTCTATCAATTTGACGGGCGTCTTGTTTTCCTCCGATATAATTTTTATAGATTCAAAAGGGATAACGATTTTATCGTTCTTTCTGTAGCTTTCGGCCTTCAGTTTTTCTATAATATCCGTCATCATATATCAGACCCTCCTATCGGCAATGAAGTGAAAGGAGCATTATTGGGTTGAACAAAATATTTCTCAATTATATGCCTCTAGTGTTGAAGATGGCTTCTATGCTGTCTAACGGCGACCCGCATTTAAAAGAAGATTTGGTTCAAGAAGGTTATATAGGATTATATCACGCTATTAGAAAATATGATGAAAATAGAGGGCATTTTCCGGCATTTGCAAGAACCTGCGTCCGTAATGCCATGATATCCTACTTGAGAAAAAACAAGACGAAGGATTACGTTTCTTTGGACGCTGCAGCGGAAGTATCGGACGATTTGGACGTGGATGAGAAGTTGAAACAAAAGGAATTTTTGAAGAATTTGTATGATTTGTTGACACCAATGGAGAAAGATGCTTTAAGAACCCTCCTTATCAGCGGCAACATCGCAGACGCTGCGAATCTTTTGTCATGGCCGTACAAAAAGATGGAGAATGCCATAACAAGGGTCAGGAAGAAAGCGAGGCTTTTAATGAAACTGGACAAGGAAGGGGAATGATTATAAGATTTAAAGGATCGAGGAGGCGGTTGGTCGCTGGTGCGACCCCCAGACTTCAAATCTGGTGTGGGTCAGCGAGGGCTGGCCCGGGTGGGTTCGATTCCCACGCGCCTCCGCCAAGGAGGATTAACTTATTGCAGACTATTAAAGTAGTCATCGCAAACAGGCATAGATTATATCGTGAATGCATAAAGCGTATGTTGGAGTTGGAAATGGATATTTCGGTGGTGGGAGAGATATGCCGTACTGAAGAGATGCGGGATGTTATCAGTTCCCTGCGCCCCGATGTCATTGTGTATGACGATGAGCTTCTAGATAAAGATAGTATTGGGCCCATTCGCGAACTCTCCAAAGAGTTTACGCCCTTTAGGTGTGTTTTGTTGACTTCCAAAGAGAATAATTATCACGATAGATTGCAGAATCTGAGGAAGTCAGGCATATATGGATGTATACTGAAATCTTCCAAGGCAGAGGATCTTTTGTCGGCAATTCGTAACGTGGCCAAGGCCGATCCTTATAATGATCCAAGATTGGAGACATACAAAAAAACTGTCTCGCTAATCGAGGAAGATACAGCTCAACTTTATCACCTTACTCCACGGGAGAAGGAAGTCCTCTATTGGTTATCCCAGGGCTTTTCTAACCAGAACATCGCTAAGATAATGTTTTTGTCCGAAAAAACCGTTAAAAACCACGTCAGTCGCATTCTGAAGAAACTCGATTTTCCCGACAGAACGCAGGCCGCCGTTTTTGCGTGGAAGGCGGGGCTTGCTCAATACAGCCCCGACCAATTTTACGAAATCCTCGGCAAAACGCAGTAATTGTAATATTTGAGGGCGCAAACCTCTCTATCATTGTTCTTTCTTTTTCCAACGCGTACCTAGAGGAGTATCTTCCAATATTATCCCTTTAGAGGCCAGTTCGTTCCGTATAGCATCTGCCCTTGCGAAATCCCGTTTTTTTCTCGCCGCCTCCCTTTCTTTTATGAGCCCTTCGATCTCACTGCTCGATAATGTTCCGGCAAACTCTTCTCCTATCGTATTTATTCCAATAACTCCTAATATGTTCTCAACGGTTTCAAAAAAATCCTTGGACTTGATCAAGGCCTGTTTATCTAATGTCTCATTTTCCTTCAAATAATTATTCAGATCTCTGACGACTTCGAAAACCGCTCCCAACGCTCCGGCCGTATTGAAATCATCGTCCAGGGCGTTGCAAAACCTCTTGTAACCATTATTTACGACATCCTCGAGCCACGTATCGGGAGTATTTTTTTCTTGGCTTCGCTCCATATAAAACAAGAGATCGGAATAACAATTGCGAAGTCGCTGCAAGCTTTTTGTGGCCTGAATTAGAGAGTCGTCCGAGAAATCGAGGGGACTTCTGTAGTGGGCAGCCAATATGAAAAGCCTTACGGCCAAGGGCTGGAAGTTCTTCCTAATCTCGCGTACGTTGAGAATGTTGCCTAAAGATTTGGACATCTTTTCTTTGTTTATCAATAGATAACCATTGTGTATCCAGAATCTCACAAACTGTTTACCCGTTGCCGCCTCCGCTTGGGCAATTTCGTTTTCGTGATGCGGAAAGATAAGATCACTTCCTCCTCCATGAATATCGATGGTATCACCTAAATATTTCATGGCCATGGCACTGCATTCTATGTGCCATCCCGGTCTTCCGTGACCCCAAGGACTGTCCCACCAGGGCTCGCCTTCCTTTTTGGCCTTCCATAGGACAAAATCAAGAGGGTGTCTTTTTCTTTCGTCAACTTCAATTCTTGCCCCTGCCTGGAGTTCTTCCAAGCTTTGACCGGACAACTTTCCATAATTGGGATAACTTTTGACATCGAAGTAAACGTTACCGTCTATGATATAAGCATGCCCATTTTCTATAATGCGGGATATGAGTCGAATGATGTCGTCAATGTGCTCTGTAGCTTTTGGATGTACTGTAGCTTGTCTTACTCCCAATGGTATAATGTCCTCGAAATAGGCCTCTATGAATTGTTCGGCTAGTTCTTTGACGGTTATTCCGAGTTGATTAGCTTTATTGATCATCTTGTCATCTATATCCGTGAAGTTTTGCACATAAATGACCTCGAAACCCTTGTATTCCATGTATCGTCTCAGGGCATCGAAGACGACAAAGGGCCTTGCGTTACCGATGTGTATGTAATCGTAAACGGTTGGGCCACAAACGTAAAAGCCGATTCTGCCCGGACTGACAGGAGCGAACTCCTCCTTACGTCGCGTAAGGTCGTTATATAATACTAAACCCATATTGCTCTCTCCCTTCTTATATGACAAAATCCCAATAATAATCCTATAATAAGAACAAAGAATTAGGAAGCCCGGAGGTAGTTGGGAAAATATAAGATGCCAAGAAAAAAAGAAGTCGAACAAAGCGTGCCAACTTATTTATCTGAAAAGGTAAGAAACCTTCCGAACAGGCCGGGGGTTTATATATTTCATGGCGAGGAAGACAAGATATTGTATGTCGGGAAGGCGAAGTCCCTGAAAAAAAGAGTTTCGTCATATTTTCGGCATAATGGGTTTGCCTCCCCAAGATTGAGAAAGCTCGTGGAGCTAATCAGAGACATATCCTTCATAAGGACGGAAACGGAAGCAGAAGCCCTAATTGTTGAAGCCCGTTTGATAAAGCATTATCAACCTTTTTTCAATATAGAACTTAAAATGGGAGAACGTTATCCCTATATTAAAATTACCAGGGATCCCTACCCCAAAGTGGAGATAACCAGACATAAGGCCGATGATGGCTCCACTTACATCGGCCCCTATACAAGAGTAAAGGAACTTAGACAGGTTTTGAGACTTATGGAGCGTTATTTTCCTTTGAGAAACTGCAGTTTGAATTTGAAGGAAGCTCCCGTCCAAAGTCGACCCTGTCTCAGGTATAACATGGGTAAATGCCTTGGGCCATGTGCGGGTCTTTGCACTCAAAGGGAATATCAGGAATTGGTCGATGATGTAATACTTTTCTTGAGGGGGCAAACAAGTGCATTGGTTGAAAGCCTCAGAAAGAAAATGAATGAAGCCGTGGAATCTCTTGCTTTTGAGAAGGCAGCCTTTTATAGAGATGCAATAAGGGCCATTTGGCGTTTAAGCAGACAACAGATCTCTTTTGCTCTTCGAGATCCTTTGGATAAAGAGATTTGGAAAGCCCTCGAAAGGCTGCAGGAAGTCTTGGGTATAGCCTTCCCCTTTTGGAGAATAGAAGGATGCGACATTTCCCATTTGTCCGGAAGGGAGACCTATGGAGTCTTTGTGGTTTTCGAACAGGGTATGCCAAATCCTTCTTTATATCGTCGTTATGTCATTAAAACGGTGGAGGGAATAGATGATTTTCGTTCAATTGAAGAAATAGTCCGAAGGCGATATTCGTCGCTCTTAGAGAAAAACATGCCTTTGCCCCAACTTCTATTGGTAGATGGTGGCGCGCTACAGCTTTCTTTTGCTTTGAAGGCTTTAAATGAACTGGGAATAGAGAACATTTATGCAGTTGCTTTGGCCAAAGAGGAAGAAGAGCTTTATTTGCCCGACTCCAGGAGACCTCTGAAGCTCCCTTTGGATGACCCAGGGTTGAACCTTCTCAGAAAGATCAGAGATGAGGCTCACAGGTTTGCCCTTTCGTCGCACAACAACAAATTCAATAAACGCTATAGTCGTTCGGCCCTGGAAGACATTCCCGGAGTGGGAAAAAGAAGGGCGGCAGCCCTTCTCGCTGCTTTTGGCAGCGTATCCCACATAGCTTCTAAAACTCCGGAGGAATTGGAAAAGGTAGACAATATTGGACCAAGGTTGGCAAAGCATATTCTTATGTATTTAAAAGGTGATAATGATAATGAAAGTATCGGAAAAAAGACAAAATGAATATTATATGCGTATTGTACTCAGCTTGGCCAGAAGGGGGACAGGCAGGACAAGCCCAAATCCGAGGGTCGGTTGTGTCGTTGTCAAGGACGATAAAATTGTTGGCACGGGTTTTCATAGATGCCCTGGATCTCCACATGCCGAGGTCATGGCTTTATCAATGGCCAAGGATATGTCTAGAGGGGCGACGCTTTACGTAAATTTGGAACCATGTATACATTATGGCCGCACCCCTCCCTGCGCTCCTTTGATAGTTGAAAGGGGAATAAAAAGGGTGTTCATTTCAACGGAAGATCCCTTTCCCAAGGTCAGGGGAAGAGGGGTTGAGTATCTTCGTTCGCATGGTGTGGAGGTTGTCTCCGGCGTGCTCAGCGATGAGGCGAGATGGCTGAACAGAGGTTTTTTAAAAGTATTTGAAGAAGGTCGGCCATGGATTACCTTGAAAGCTGCAATGAGTTTGGATGGTGATGTAGCTCTTTCGGACGGAAGCAGCCGTTGGATAACTGGGCGAAGCTCTCTCAAGCGATCTCACTTGCTTCGTGCCGAAGCGGATGCCGTCCTCGTAGGAATAGGGACAATATTGAAAGATGACCCGGAGTTGACTGTAAGATATGTAGAGGGAGAACACCCCCTTAAGATCATCTTGGATACACATTTAAGAATTCCTATCAACGCCAAGGTGTTTAAAGAGGGCGATGTTTTAGTGGTGACATCCAAAGGCTCCTCCCCTCAGAAGGTGGAGGAGATAATTTCGAGAGGGGCAGGGGTAATGCAGATTCCTACCGATTCCCGAGGGTTCCTGGATATAAAGGAAATGGTCTGTAAGTTGCCCTCTATGGATGTGCACTATTTGTTGGTCGAAGGTGGGCCAAATGTGCTATCTTCTTTTTTTGATGCTAAGTTGTTCGATGAGATGGCTCTTTTCTACGCTCCCAAGATAATGGGCCGAGGGAAGGGCGCCTTTTCGGGATTATCCTTAATGTCCATGTCCGAAATTCCCATTGGAAGGATACGGGGTATGAAGAAACTGGACGATGATCTCTTTTTGGAGGTCGATATGTAATGTTTACGGGCTTAGTCGAAACAATTGGCATAGTGTTGTCCCTGGATAGGCGTGGCGATGTAACGAACTTGACGATTGAAGCTCCAGAGATTTCGGGGGAACTTGCCCTAAACGAATCTGTTTCTGTCTCGGGTGCATGTCTAAGCGTCGTCAAAAGAGAACGGTCCTGTTTTGTGGCTGAAATGATGGGAGAAACAGTTACTGTGACCAAGTTGGGCTTTTTAAAGCCCTTTGACAAAGTAAACTTAGAGAGGGCTTTAAAAGTAGGCGATCGCCTGGGTGGTCATATAGTATTGGGTCATGTGGAAGGTGTTGGTTTTGTAAGCGGGATATCGAGGAAGACGGAGACTATCGCGTTGAGAGTTAAAGCCGACCCTTCTCTGATTCGTTATATTCTCCCAAAGGGATCCATTGCCGTCGATGGCGTTAGTTTGACGGTTATAGATGTTGAAGAAAATTTATTTACTGTTGGTGTCATTCCAAGCACGCTAAAGCTTACGACCCTTGGCGATCTCAAGGTGGGGGATATGGTGAATCTTGAAACGGATATAATAGGCAAATATATAGAACGGTTTTTGAGGGGGCCGCTTAGTTCTAGCGGAGAAAGACAAAACGATTTAACATGGGAAAAATTAGCTCGTTACGGTTGGAGTTAATGGAAAATGGAAGGGGGAATGGAAAAATGGCCCTATCAGATGAGGTTTTCGCTTCACCGGAAGAAGCCATCGATCTTATCAAAGAGGGTAAGATGATAATTGTTGTAGATGACGAGGACAGAGAGAACGAAGGGGATTTGCTCATGGCGGCCTCGAAGGTTACGTCGGAGTCCATCAATTTTATGACCAAATACGGAAGGGGGTTGGTGTGCGTTCCCCTGACGGAGGAAAGGGCAAGACAATTGGATTTAGAGCCCATGGTTACGCACAGCACGGACCCTCACGGCACAGCATTTACCGTTTCCGTCGATGCGAAAAATGGTACAACGACGGGGATATCCGCTGAAGATAGAGCTGTCACTGCCCAACTCCTGGCGGATCCATGTGCTAAAAGCTCGGATTTTCGCCGTCCTGGCCATATGTTTCCCCTTATAGCCAGGAAGGGTGGAGTATTAAAAAGAGCTGGCCACACTGAAGCTGCGGTGGACTTGGCAAGACTTGCAGGTTTAGAGCCAGTTGGGGTAATATGCGAGATAATGAACGATGACGGCACCATGGCAAGGTTGCCCCAGTTAATTGAATTTGCAAAAAAATTCGGGCTCAAAATAATGACTATAAAGAGTTTAATACGCTACAGACACTTACGGGAGAAGCTCGTTGAGAGAGTTTCTACTGTGGATCTTCCCACTGAGTATGGTAAATTCGTTGCCCATGCCTATAGATGGATATTGGACGATGATCCTGACATGTTGCATATAGCTCTTGTTAAAGGAGATATAAAGGAAGACGATGAAGTGTTGGTGCGAGTTCATTCCGAATGTCTCACGGGAGATGTTTTTGGATCCTTGAGGTGCGATTGTGGGCCACAACTTCATAGGGCAATGCAGATGATAGAACAAGAAGGAAAAGGTATTGTGCTTTATATGCGACAAGAGGGCAGGGGAATAGGGTTATATAAAAAGCTAAAGGCATATGAACTTCAGGAAAAAGGATTGGATACTGTTGAGGCCAATATTAAACTTGGAGTGAGCCCCGATTTAAGGGACTACGGCGTTGGTGCACAGATACTTTTCGATTTAGGGGTAAGAAAGTTGCGCCTAATGACCAATAATCCCAAGAAAGTTATTGGTTTAGAGGGATATGGCTTGGAGGTTATCGATAGGGTACCTATTGAGGTGGAGGCAAACTCCTATAACTTAAATTATCTAAAGACTAAAAAAGAAAAACTGGGGCATCTATTTGATTGAATAGAAGACCGAGATCTATAACAATAACTTAGGAGGATGATGTCATGCGTGTTCTTCAGGGCAATCTTATAGGAGAAGGCCAAAGGGTAGCATTAGTGGCCTCTCGATTTAATGAGTTGATAACAAATAAATTAATCGAAGGGGCCAAGGATATTTTATTTAGACATGGCGTCAGACCGCAGGATGTCGATTTATATTGGGTTCCTGGTGCTTGGGAATTACCCTTGATAGCCGAGGAGCTGGCTCTATCGGGCGACTACGACGCAGTTATCCCCTTAGGGGCAATTATTCGAGGAGATACTCCTCATTTCGATTACGTGGCCTCAGAGGTCTCGAAGGGCTTGGCAAAGATTGCACTGGAACAACGAGTACCTGTTGTTTTTGGCGTGCTTACCTGCGACAATTTGGAGCAGGCCTTGCTCAGGGCAGGCAGCAAGGCGGGAAATAAGGGCGCGGAAGCGGCTATGGCGGCTTTAGAAATGGTCAATTTGCTCTCTCAGATACGAAATCAGAAAGGTGGTACTCAAATTGCTTGATATCAAATGGATCAGAGAAAATCCGGATGAGGCAAGGAGGATGCTCCAAAACAGAGGCTACGAATATCCTCTTGACGAACTTTTAGATCTGGATTCTTTGCGTAGACAAAAGTTAATTGAGGTAGAGGGTTTAAAAGCAAAAAGAAACGAGGGATCCAAAGAGGTCGCTAAGTTAAAATCCAAGGGTGAAGACCCATCCAATTTGATGGAAGAAATAAGAAATATCAACGAAGACATTAAAGTCCTGGACAAAGAAGTTCAGGATATCGAAGAAAATCTTAGAGATTTATTGCTCCAGATCCCTAATAAGCCTCATGAATCCGTTCCTGTCGGCAAATCGGAGGAAGATAATGTTGTAGTGCGTTCTGTGGGTGAACTGCCAAAGTTTGACTTTGAGCCCAAACCTCACTGGGAACTGGGCGAAAAGATGGGTTTGATGGATTTTGAGGCTGGCATTAAATTGGCTGGAAGCAGATTTACAGTTTTGAGAGGAAATGGAGCGCGTTTAGCTAGGGCGCTGATAAATTTCATGTTGGACTTGCATACGCGCGAACATGGCTACTTGGAATTTGAACCCCCTTTCATCGTGAACTCTAAAACCATGACGGGAACGGGACAATTGCCAAAGTTTGCTAATGATCTGTACCATTGCGAAAGCGATGACTTATGGCTGATTCCTACAGCCGAAGTCCCCCTTACCAATATGCACGCCGAAGAAATCTTGGATGAAGACCTATTGCCCCTTTATTATACTGCATACACGCCTTGTTTTAGAAGAGAAGCAGGCAGTCACGGTCGGGATGTGAGGGGCATGCTTCGACAACATCAATTTGATAAAGTAGAGCTTGTAAAAATATGCACGCCGGAGACGAGTTACGATGAATTGGAGAAGCTCACTCAAAATGCAGAAGAGGTGTTGAAAAGACTAGGACTTCCCTATCGCGTCGTATGTTTGTGTACCGGCGATATGGGATTTGCTGCAAGCAAGACCTATGACCTGGAGGTATGGTTGCCCTCTCAAAATACATACAGGGAAATCAGTTCTTGCAGTAATTGCGAAGATTTTCAAGCCAGACGCATGAATACGCGTTATAAACCTCGAGGTGCTAAGGGAACACGCTTCGTTCACACCTTAAATGGCTCAGGCATAGCCGTTGGTAGGTGTCTCATAGCGATAATGGAAAATTATCAGCAGGCCGATGGATCGATCAAAATCCCCGATGCATTGGTACCTTATATGAAAGGACTTACCGAGATACGGCACTTTCGCTAGCTAAGGAGTAAGTCCATTGGTGGGCACTGTCAAATGGTTCAGGTTTTTCTTTAGTGCGTATAAATATGGCTTCTTCGTCATTATAGACAGAGTCCAGTTTAACGGGAAACATAAACTCACTGAAGTCAAGAAGTGGTTGTACATTTTCAACGAGATCGCGTGTCGCCTGTTCGGGAAGTCGGAAGCCGTCAGCGTAAAGTTTATAATCTACCAAATATATCTTATCTTTATCTACTACTTCCAGTTTACCCGATAGCTTGACCAGCACGTTGAGTTTAAAAAGAAGCAGGGGTTGCTCATAGACGGCAAGGGCGACAATCTGGCCATTCCTCAAATCGAACTTGAAGTTGCTCCATTTTTTGTCCTTTAGTTCGTATTCTTTTAAAGCTTTATTTATGTCGTTCCCAAGCAATCGGGCTTCAAATGATACTTCTGCTACTTTTTGGGGGCGCAGTTTTTCATCCCATTTTGCTGGAGGGTTAAAGTATACGTCCTTTGCTTCGAGTGATATTTCATCGATCCTTAAACCTTCTAAAACTGCCCCCTTTAACTTTACATACAAATGACCCACATATCCGTCATCCGTCGGTGGGTTGTCGACGATTATAATAGCTTGCTCTGGAGTAAGTTCTTTAGTGAAGGCCGTCGCAAGTTTTTCTACCGATGAACCGTAGGCTCGATTGAAGGGCAAAATAAGGGTTATTATCGAGCAGGCTAGACAAATCTTTAAAAAACTTCTAAATATTGAAGAAATTGTTTTTTTCTTTAACTTCATTCTATACACCGACCCTTTCATGATAAAATTAATAAACAAACCAATCGAAGGAGGAGTGTATCTCAGATGGACACAGATTACCTCTTGATCGCGGTTACGGCTTTGGCTTGCTTGATCTTTGAAAAAATCACAAAAAGACGATTGACGACTGACCAATGGGATTATACAAGAGATATGCTTATGATTGCCAGCATGTCTTTATTGTCCCTTGTAATTGGGACAAAAACCTCCTCCATTATAATGGCTTTTGGGATTATTTTCGCCGTTGTGGCTATGGCGGAAAGGTTGTATTCTTCACCGTTTTGGCCTTTTTTGAGGATTGCCTTGGCTATAGCATTTGCTCTTGTGGGGCCGCGAATACAATTCATAACTTTGGGCAATGACAGTTTTTACTATCTCTCTTCAGGTGTGGCAATAATTGCTACGGCAACTTGGTTGCTATTGTGTCAGACTTTTTTGTCAGAGGTCGATGAAATATCGGGGTTATCCGGGCACCTGATGGCTATAACGTGGGTGCTTTTATGGGGTGTCAGTTTCTTTTTGGACCAAGGCTTAAAAGATTCTATGTGGATTTCCTTTGCCGGGATATTGCTCTGTCTTATATTTTGGAGCAGGATTGGCCATACTTATCGGAGGTTAGGCGATCCGTTGGTGTATTTTTGGTCTACCCTTATTGCCGGTACATCCCTCATAGGGGTTAGCAAGGGCGTTACTTTTGCGACTATTTTGTTGCCTTTGTCGCTATTTGCATTGCCGCTAATGGAAGCCTCTCTCGGTTTTGTTGGAAAGACTTTTGTCGATAGTGCCCGCTGGAGAAATGTCTCTCTTTATGAAAAATTAGTGTCTCGAGGCATAGATCACCCCCAGGCTGTTAGGTTGGTCGCGGCTTTTTGTATGACCATAGGGACCTCGGTGGCTTTGTTTCAGCTTGTCCCATCGCCATGGGGGTTGAAAATATCAATGACCGCTCTTGCGGCAGGAATAGTGGTATTTCTGATTTATGTTGCAAAAAATGCTGCACCCAAGGATCAGCGCAGACCATCTTTATGGGGTATATTCGTCGATAACGTCTCTTTGGATTATGTCTTAAATAAAGTGATATTCTGGGCAAGTCAAGAAGATGATAAAAGTTACATGATCGTCACCCCCAATGCTTTAGTTGCCGAAAGATCGAGGTATGATTATGAGCTTAGAGAAGCTGTAAAATCTGCCGATTTGTCTTTACCGGATGGAATGGGGTTAGTGTGGGCCTTTAAGTTATTGGGCGTGAGAATACAGCAACGAATAGCCGGCATTGATTTTATGAACAATTTGTGTGAAATGGCAGAAAACAGGGGTATGCCTATTTTCTTACTGGGGGGTAGCAAAGATGTGGTCGAAAAGGCCTCGGCGCGCCTCAACGAAAGCTACCCAAACTTAAAAATAGCAGGTTTTCATCATGGCTACTTTTCCGAGGAGAGGGATTCTGACATTTGTAAATTGATCAACGAAAGCGGGGCCAAGATACTTTTCGTCGGCCTTGGGGTGCCTAAGCAGGAAATATGGATCTATCGAAACTTGAAGCATTTAAAGGGTGTAATAGCAATAGGGGTGGGCGGAAGTTTTGACGTTATCTCGGGACGTTTAAAGAGAGCTCCTGTTGCCTGGCAAAGATTTGGCTTAGAGTGGTTGTACCGGACGATACAGGAACCGTGGAGGCTAAAGCGCATAATGAGATTGCCCCTGTTCGTGGCATTGGTTTTTTTGACAAAGTTGGGGTTGTGCAATAGGAGGATGGATTAATGGCCATTAAAGCTCAAGAGGTGATGCAAAAAGATCTAACGGTTTTGTCGAAAGACGATTTGGTTATAGATGCCGTGAAAATGTTTTATATTCATAAAGTTACAGGTGTGCCAGTTGTAGAAGGGAATTGGTATTTGGTTGGCTTCATCTCCGAAAGCGACATTCTGAAAGCGGCACTCCCAACCTATCTTGAAACCATTACCTCATCGACATTTTTAAGCAATAATGGGGAATTATGTCTCTTTGACAAGATACATGATATCGGCCTGAGAAGAGTCGAAGAATTCATGACAAGAGAAGTCATAAGCGTAGACCCTTCAGCGAGTTTGATGAGCGTTGCGGATTTGATGATTCGAAAAAGGATCAAAAGGCTTCCCGTGGCAAAGGATAGGAAATATATTGGGATAATAGACAGAAGTGCTTTCTGCGAGTTTCTCATGGAAGGAGGGGTTTTGGGTGAACAATAAGGATGGGGAAACAGACGGAATCTATGATGATTTAACTGAAGAGTTGGAGTCCTTCAAAAATTTACTGGAAATTGAATATAAGCAGAGGATAGCCGAAGCGAATAAAACTAGAGAGGAAACCTTAAAGCAAATCCAAGAAATGTATACGAAGAGGATGGAGCTCTTCAAACAAGGGCTCAAAAAAGAAGAGGAGACTCTTTTGCTTCAGGCTCACGAGCTGGAAACAAAATATCAGGATCTAGCAAAGGATATGACGGGTAAAATAGATAAGCCCGGCCTAATAGATGCCATTATATCGGAAATATCGCACGATTTATGGCCAAACCTCGACAGGGGAAGCGAAGAGGAAGGCAATATTGAGGATTGGAAAAGGGGTATGGATGAAGTTTGATAGCGGAAATGATCCATCTCAAGATAATAGGCCTGCAAAGGGACAGTAAAGATTTGATAGAGCATATTCGTGGCCTTGGGGTTTTTCACGTGGAAATCGAAGAGGCCATCGAATACAGGCAAATAGCCGATGAACCAATGGTCGAAAAGATGAAATTTTTGCGGGCTGGCATATTGGGCCTTTTAGAAGATCTTGGTTGGAGCGATTGGAGTAGCCTGCCCCAGGATCTCGTGGAATCTTTAGGGAATGCTGTTCATCTAGATGATATGGCAGCCTTAGACGAAATAGAAAAAAGTCTGGTGGAATTTAAGGGGCGCCTATCTGAAATGGCTCACGAGATAAGGGCATTGGAGGAATCAATTTTTGCCCTAAAGCAGGTTCATTATATAGCTAACCATTTCTATAACTTTTTTACTGAGGAGAAAAAAAGGGGGAAAGCAATATCTTTTTGGCTGGTAGAAACTGACAAGATAAGCGGGTTACTGAAAAAGGTTGAAAGGAAAATTCGTTCCGCGACTCCTGTTATGGAAAGGCCTTATGTTAACCACAAGTTGCTTTCCCAGGGAGAAAACATCTCTATAATGGCCCTTAGTGTGGATCAGGATAAAATCTCTGCTGTTCATGAAATTATGGACGAATTTGGATGTATTTCCTACACTATGCCAAAGACAGTTGCGGGTGAGTCTACAATAGAATCCCCCACGGCGGCCCAAATGGAACTTAAGTGGTTGCCGGAGAGGTTGGAGCGAGCGAAGAAGACGCTGGATTCGACGAAAGAAGAGTGGGGTCCCCGTTTAGCGGCTTTATATATATTAATTGATGACAGGTTGGAGTCTTTAATTTTAGAAAATAAACTATCGAGCGAAGGGGAAATTTTTACCTTGACGGGATGGATGCCGTCGTCGGAGTTCGAGAAGGTAAAATCATCGCTGAAAAATAGGTTTGGAGAGAGAGTTTTAATTACATGGAGATCGCCCGAGCCGCGCGAATGGCCTAAAGTGCCTATTTTACTGGACAATCCAAGATGGGCTAAACCATTTGAGCTGTTTCTAAAATTAATGCCCATGCCCGGCTATAAAAGTACGGATCCTACTGCCTTTATAGCCATATTTTTTCCTCTTTTTGCCGGTTGCATGATTGGCGATATTGGCTATGGCTTGATTTTTCTCCTTATCGGCTTGTTTAGCTTAAAGGCATTCAGGCGGGAAAATCCGATCCTTAAAGGCGTTTCGCAGATACTTATAAATATTTCGGTAATGAGCATTATATGGGGATTCCTATATGGGGAATTTTTTGGTGATCTTGGCCATAGGTTATTTCATATGGAACCTCTATGGGTTGAGAGAACGCATGGCATTATTCCTGTCATGGGTTTTACCGTTTCTTTGGGTGTTGCGCACGTTATCTTAGGTTTGGCCTTGGGGGCATATGAAGGAGTCAAATACAAGAACAAACATCATACATATGAGCGATTGGGAACGTTGTTTACGCTGCTGGGGATTGTATTGTTTGTAGTCGGTTACTTTAATTTAATTGAACTCAACCTGATACCTTTTGTCGTTGCACTTTTGGTGACCGGCCTTGCATTATTGATTAAAGGAGGAAATCTATCGGGATTTGTGGAAACCATTGGTTCTGTGGGTAACGTATTAAGTTACATAAGAATTGCGGCTATAGGTTTATCTTCTGCCATATTGGCTATGGTAGCGACAAAGTTCGTGGATGTGTTGGGAGTGACTTTTTTTGGAATTTTATTGGCCGTCCTGATACACTTGCTTAATTTAATAATAGCTATAGCTGGATCGGTATTGCACTCGGCCCGTTTACATTATGTCGAGTTTTTTGGTAAATTTTACGAAGGCAAAGGTAAACAATATAAACCTATTAAGCGAAGGAGGGGAACCGCTTGGAGAAAGCCTTAATAGGGCTGGCTGCCGCGTTGGCAGTGGGGATTCCGGCCTTAGCTACAGCTTACGCTCAGGCGAAAATAGGAAGTGCCGGCGCTGCGACAGTTGCGGAGAAGCCCGAAACGTCTGCCATAATGATAATACTTGAGGCCATTCCAGAAACTATGGTAATATTAGGTTTTGTTGTAGCTATAATGCTGATATTGCAATTAGGATAAGAACCGAAGAGGCCGTCCATGGATTTAAATGAACTCAATAAATTTAAGGAAAACCTAAAAAGGGAATATGATGAACGCATAAAGGACTATAAGCGACGGATAGAGGAAGAATTGGCCGATATAGCTGCCTCTAAAATGTTGGAACTTGAAAGGCAAATGGGTGAGATAGAAAAGCTTCATTCAAAGATAATACAGGAGCGTTTGACCCTCTTTCGGCTTAAGGCAATTAAGTTGGGAAAGGATATAATAAATAAAGAAGCAAACGCACTTTTTTGTTCCATCGAAGAGAGGGTCAAACAAAGGACGGAAGATGCCAGAAAAGAACAATCACATTATGCCAAGATGCTAAAAACCCTCATCGACGAAGCGGTTGAAGCAATATCAGACGATAAGATTACGGTTCAACTCTCTCGGGAGGAAGAAGAGATAGCCAAAGGTTTGTCGAAATTTTACAGCATAGTATTCGCTGGCAACTCCGACTTTTGGGGAGGGCCCATAGTGGTCGACGAAAAAGGTGAAAGAATTGTCGAAAATACAATCAAAAGTCGATTTGGAAAACTCACACCCCTCGTCCGACAAAGGATTGGGGAGATCATGTCTCCTCTTCTGGAGGAGATTGAGAGGGCATAGCGAAAATTATAGCTACTTATGTGCCGCCCTCAGAGCGAGGGCGGCCAGATTTTATAAATGGGATGAGCTGTGCGCCCTAGCTCGAGGCGACTTTAAAGCTTTGGAATCAGAATTTTTAGAGGGCCGTTACAGCGAAAGTTACCGTTCCCAGATACTTTCTTCGCTTTTTTCGCCCTTGCGCAAGATCGAGCTTGCAATAATGTTCGAGATAACAAAGCGTTTAAGATCAGCTCATTTAAAAGCAGAAGGAGAACCTCATGAATTGATGTCTGTGGTATTAAGCAGGGGAGATCTCCATAACTTTCGCGTAATTTTAAGACGATTTGCTAGCGATAGGAGCGGTCAGTCGGAGGAATACCTATGGCATTTATATGGGAATCTTTCAAGGGATTTTTTCAAGAACGTTTGGGAGGCAGATGACATTAGCTCAGCCAGAAAATGGATTTATTTGTATGGTGATCCCTATGGGATGATATTAGATGAGGCTATGGTAGCTTTGCAGAGTACGGGAAACTTGGTTAAGGCCGAAAGAGTACTGCTATTAAATCATCTGAAATACCATCAGGACGTTATTTCTAAATATCAAAATAAAAACGGTGCAATAGCTAAAGAATTTTTGGGAAGGCTAGTTGATCTTTGGAACTTAAATCTTTGGATCCATGAAAGATCCGGGATACAGACGAAAGAAACTCGCGTAGGATATTTGCCAGGAGGAGCGTGGATTGACGATAAAGTTTTGTCAAAGGCTAAAGTTATAACTGAAGCCGTACAGGGCACTCCATGGCGAAGGGCAATAAGCAAAGGAGCTTTTATGACGTTTCACGAATTTCAATGGCATCTCCAAAAGGAATTTTGGATATGGCAAGTATCGCTTTTTCGCAGGGATCCTCTCGGTTTCGAAGTTCCTTTTGGATATATTGCAAAAGCTTTGGCGGAGTGGAGCAACTTAAATATGATTGCCATAGGAATTGCCTTTGGTTTACATCCAGATGAAATCATAGGCCGGCTAATCCCTGTAAAGTGATCTTTTTGGGAGGAATTTTATTATTATGAAAGATATAACCGATGAATTCGAAGTAATCGCCTTGGGCAAGGAGATCTTTACTGATCTATGGAGATTATTCGGTTTCAGATCCGTAATATGCGAGAATCCCAATGATGTGTATTTGATATGGAAAGAACTCATGTCGGAGAATGTCGCTGTGATCGTCGTGGAGGAAGATTGGTTTGCCAGAATGCCACTAAGGCTTCGAATCTTAGCAGAACGCTCAGTTGCTCCTGCATGGGTAAAATTTCCTACGTTATTACGAGAAGGGGAGAGCCTAGTTGCAGGACAATAGGGGATATATTAAGGGAATTTCCGGTTCAGTCGTCACATCTACGTGTTTTCCCAATACCTCCATATATGAAGTTGTGTATGTAGGCAGCGAAAGGTTGCTTGGCGAAGTGGTACGCATAAGAAGGGATCTCGCTGATATTCAAGTATATGAGGATACTACGGGCCTTCAAATTGGCGACCATACGATATTTACCGGAGAGTTGTTATCTATGAAGTTAGGCCCCGGGTTATTGGGACAGGTATTAGACGGCATAGGACGTCCTCTTGAAAGGCTTGGCAAAAAGTCGCCCTATATATCCAGAGGCACGCATATCGATGCCGTAGACGACAGCGAAAAGTGGTATTTTATACCCCGCCTGCAGAGGGGAGATGACGTTGGACCAGGGGATATATTGGGAGAAGTTGAAGAAAAGGGCATTAAACATTTTATAATGGCCCCCTTGGCTTTTAGGGGCAAAAACAGCACGATCAGTTGGATAGCACCGAAGGGCGAGTATGTTGTGGACGATGTAATATGTAAAATCGGTGAAACGACAGTTAAGATGTCTCAGCGGTGGAATATAAGAACACCCCGAAATGTCGGCAGAAAACTCGATTTAGACAAGCCGTTCTTGACGGGGACTCGCATATTGGACGTTTTTTTTCCTCTCGCTTTGGGGGGAACAGCTGTGATTCCTGGTGGATTTGGGACAGGCAAAACAGTTACACAGCAATCCATAGCAAGATGGGCCAATGCGGACATAGTGATTTACATTGGCTGTGGGGAACGCGGTAACGAGATGACGGAAGTTCTAGAGGAGTTCCCTTCGTTAACGGATGTACGCAGGGGAATCCCACTGATGGACAGAATGATACTGATCGCAAATACGTCCAATATGCCAGTTGCCGCAAGGGAGGCGAGTATATACCTGGGAATGACAATCGCCGAATATTATCGCGATATGGGATACAATGTGGCAATTATCGCGGATTCCATCAGCAGGTGGGCTGAAGCGTTGAGAGAAATTTCAGGCCGACTTGAAGAAATGCCGGGAGAAGAGGGATATCCCGCCTATTTAGCCTCTAGGTTGGCCCGTTACTATGAACGTGCCGGAAATGTGGTGCCCCTTGGCAGCCCTCAGCGCAACGGTTCAATATCCGTCATAAACGCTATATCACCCCCGGGAGGCGACTTTTCCGAGCCTGTTACGCAATCAGGGTTACGCCTTTCAGGGTGTTTCTGGGCTCTGGATAAGGGGCTGGCTACAAAAAGGCATTTTCCATCCATCAATTGGGCTCAAAGTTACTCTTTATATCACGAGAACCTAGATCGTTATTTTACAAGGGAAATATCCGAAAATTGGGTGCCCTTGCGAGAATTTGCTCTCAATATATTACATGACGGCAAGTCTTTGCAGGAGATGGTTCAGATCGTGGGCAGAGACGGGCTTACCGAGGAGGAAAAGTGGATACTTAAATTGTCGGAGCTGATAAACATATTCTATCTGCAGCAGAACGCCTTTGATTCGAACGACGCCTATTGCGATCCTAACAGGCAGCTTGTTATGTTAAACACTTTAAAGTTGTTAGATGAAGAGATAAGATGGGCTCTTAATAGCGGGGCGTTGTTCGAACAGATAGATTCTCAATTTGCTTTTGTTGCGGACTTAATGAAATTAAGATCTCAAAATGCTGAAGATTACGAAACCAGCTTGATTTCATATATTACAAAGCTGAAAGAGGAGCTATCAGATCTTATATAGATGAAGGGTGTAGTGACGATGAAGCTTTTAAAAGAAGGCTACAAGACCATTGAAAAGATAGCAGGGCCCCTTCTTTTTGTGAGCAAGGTTGCGAGAGGCGGTATAGGGGAAATAGTAAAGATAGAGTCCAACTTTGGAGAAGATTACGGTCAAATACTGCAAATTGTCGATGACTTATGCGTCATCCAGGTCTTTGGCGAAACGATGGGGCTAGCACCAAATAATACGGTAGTATGGCTAGAAAGAGATGTCGTAAAGATTCCTTTAGGTATAGCTCTTCAGGGGCGCATGTTAAACGGCAGAGCAATGCCTATAGATGGAGAAGGCCCTATATCATGTATCGAAAAATGGGCCCCGATCCAGGGCAATGCTATAAATCCTTGGCGTCGCAAAAGCCCCCATGAATTTATCGAGACTGGGATATCGACAATTGATTTGATGAATACCTTAGTTAAAGGGCAAAAACTTCCCATTTTTACGGGGAGCGGATTACCAGCCGATAAATTAGCGGCCCAGATAGTAAAGTACGCTCGAACGCCTGCGACCTCTGCGGATTCGTCGCCATTTATGGTAGTATTTGCTGCTTTGGGCATAACGCAAAGAGAAGCATCTTATTTTAGGGAAGCCTTTCGTGAGAGCGGCTCCATATATAGAGGCGTGTTTTTCTTTAATCTGGCGGGAGATCCTTCAATTGAGAGGATATTAACCCCCAGAATGGCCTTGACAGTGGCAGAGTATTTTGCTTTTGAGAAGGGATACGATGTCCTTGTAGTTCTGACCGATATGTTACATTATTGTGAAGCCCTAAGGGAGATAAGTTCAGCACGAGAAGAAATACCGGGACGTAGGGGATTTCCTTCTTATATGTATTCTGATTTAGCAAGCATTTACGAGCGAGCAGGTTGTATATCAGGCATCAAAGGCAGCATTACACAAATACCTATCGTTACAATGCCAGATGATGATTTGACCCACCCCGTACCGGATTTGACAGGATATATAACCGAAGGGCAAATCGTCATGGACAGAGAACTTCACGGCAAGGGGATATATCCTCCCATAGATGTATTATCTAGTTTGAGCAGGTTAATGAACAAGGGTATAGGGGAGGGCTCGACCGTTCCGGAACATCGCGCCCTATCCGACCAGCTCTATGCAGCATATGGGCATTTTAAGGATCTTGTCAGACTAAAAACCATTATTGGCGAAGAGGGACTCACGCCTACGGAGATGTCGTATTTAAGTTTCGGAGAGAAATTTGAATCTGAATTTGTAAATCAAGGGGAGAGACGTCGAAGCCTAGATGAAACATTGGAACATGCATGGAATTGTCTCTTGACTTTACCCAAAGACGAACTTCATCGATTGCCTGTAAATCTCATAGATGAAGTGATGCTTAAAAGGGGAACAAAGGCATGAGCCGAAGGCCGCCGACCAGGGATCAATTGTTAGAGCTTAAACGAACCATTTCATCAATGAAAAAAGGGAAGGAGATCCTTGAGAAAAAAAGGGATGCCCTTTTGCAAATGATTGAAAGCGACAGGAAGAAATTCAGAGAGGTAAGGGAGACATTTTTAAAAAGTTGTGCAAAAATATATTCTTCCTATGCATTGGCCAGATTGCACGATGGAGAGGCTTCCATATCGCTCCTTGGAATAAGCATACCCTTAAATAAGGTTGATAGGAGCATTAATCAAGCGATGGGATGCAAATACCCTTCGTTTTTCCCCAGTGGCGGGTTCCCGGCAACTTCACAACTTTACGATCCCATGTTATTTTCCCTTTATGTGGATTTATTGATACAAGATCTGGCGGAGGCCAAAGAACTGCTTTGGGAGTATATAAATTTACATGTAAAATTGAGATCGCTTGAGAGGGAGTTAAAAAAAACGCTTTTGAAGATAAACACTATGGAACAAAACCTAATACCACAGCTTGAAGCGGAAAGACGGCAGATAGTTTTTTACTTAAATGAAAGAGAAAGACAAGAACGCTTTGTCACGAAAAGTTGGATGAAAAAAAGAGAACTTAAAGGAGGTAATTAGTTATGAATATGGACAAAATCATGAAACAGGCTCAGAAAATGCAAGCACAGATGATGAAGATTCAAGAGGAACTCGCGAAGGAAGTTGTCGAAGGCGAAAGCGGTGGAGGAGTGGTAAAGGTAAAGTGCAACGGACAGGGCGATTTCCTTTCCATATCCATCGAACCGGATGTCGTCGATCCCGAAGACGTAGAGATGCTGGAAGATTTGATATTGGCGGCCATTAATGACGCTCAACGAAAGAGCAAGGAGTTGGCTAACGAAAGACTCAGCAAGTTTGGCGCAGGTTTTGGCATGCCGGGGCTCATGTAGTTTTTGTGAAGCAGGTGACCTAATTGGCTTTGGCAAAGGCATTGGAGGATTTAATACGTCTATTTGAGAGATTTCCCGGAATTGGCGAGAAAAGCGCGAGGAGGATGGTGCTATTTTTATTACAGCAGCCCAAAAGCTTTTCTGAATCATTGGCTGAGTGTATTGCAAAATGCAATTCCTTACTCCATCCCTGCAGCAGGTGTGGCAATATAACTGATGAGGACCCATGTTCTATATGTTGTGATCCCTTCAGGGATAAGTCGACCATATGTATCGTAGAATCGGTCGAGGATCTCATTACAATCGAACAGGCGGGCATATATAACGGACTTTACTTCGTATTGGGATCGCTATATTCTCCTTTAGACGATGAGGAAATAGCCCCTCAAGTTTTAGAGCGCTTGGTGAAAAGGGTTTCTGAAGAAGAGGTTAAGGAGGTCATATTAGCCTTTAGTCCCAAGGTCGAAGGAGAGTTAACAATGAATTTGATATCTAAGATCATGGAGCCCCTGCCCGTAACAGTTAGCAGATTATCGTATGGCCTACCTGTCGGTGGTAGTGTAAGTTTCGCTGATAGGACGACCCTGCACGCCGCCCTTGAAGCAAGGACATACATCAAAAGAGGCGAAGGCAGACAGTAAGAGGAGGTACGTTTATATGCAAGAAGGCATGGGACGACTTGTCAACATAATAGCTAGAACTATTCTCAGCATATTAGGCGTCATAGCAGGATATCAACTGGCACAATATCTATCATCCAGTTCGTGGTGGCCAACAAGTGCGTGGATTTGGGACATGGCGATGTGGGGGTTTGTTATAATGATTCCCGCTCTTCTGGGCTATTTGCTTGCCCCCCTGTTCGTTCGAGGAATTGCCCGAATTGGTATCATATTCGAAAGATCTTTGCAGACTTTCGCATGGCAGGATTTGTTCGTTGCAATCTTAGGCTTAATTATAGGTTTGATTGTAGCAAATCTATTGGCCATGCCCCTATCTTCAATCCCGAATTTGGGATTTTATTTGGCAATTCTCTTGAATGTAGTATTAGGTTATGTGGGTTTGATCCTCTTTTTAAAAAGAAAAGATGAAATCATCAGCATGTGGTCGTCCTTTGAACTTCTAAGGGACAGGCTTCATTTAAAGGGCAAAAAAATGCGCGAGGAGTTTGACCATGACAGCATTAAATTGCTTGATACGAGCGCGTTAATAGATGGCAGAATATTGGATATAGCAAAAGTCGGATTTATAGAAGGCGTTATGTGCATTCCCGGGTTTGTTTTGTTGGAACTCCAAGCAATTGCAGATTCGACGGATCCGTTAAGGAGGGCAAAGGGGAGAAGGGGAATGGAAGTTGTCGAGGAACTCCAAAAATTGCCCAACTTCAAGCTCGAAATATTGGAACAGCCTTTAAAAGAGCTGAAAGTTGATACTGTCGATGAGGGTTTGATCGAGCTGGCCAAAAAATTGAAGGCAAAGATAATTACTACTGATTATAATTTGAACAAAATTGCAAGCATACAGGGACTTGACGTTTTAAATGTTAATGATCTAGCCAATGCGCTTAAACCGGTTTTGATACCAGGAGAAACTCTTGAGGTAGATGTTATTAAAGAAGGAAAAGAGCCCAATCAGGGAGTGGCTTATCTCACCGACGGAACGATGTTGGTAGTAGAAGATGGAGAAAAATATATTGGAAAAAGGGTTGAGGTAGTTATAACGTCATTATTACAAACCTCTGCCGGGAGAATGATATTCGGCAGAGTGAGACGAGTGACGAGCTGATGAGTTTGAAAAACTGCTCTTTCGTGATACTAGCTGCCGGAAAAGGTGCCAGGATGAACACCCCTTTTAAGCAATTTAGGCTTTTGGGAGGCATTCCTCTGTGGGTATGGGGTGTTAAGCTGGCGAGAAAACTTTACGACATGAACCTCATTTGTGAGGTGGTCGTAGTTTTTCCAAAGGACTATGATTTTTCTTTTCATGTAGAGGTTTTACAAGCTCATAAGATGCCTTTTAAGGCCATAAATGGCGGCGATACAAGGGCCATGTCTTCAATTTTAGGCGTCAAAGTTTCCGACGGCGATTACGTTCTCGTTCACGATGCAGCTCGTCCCCTAGCTTCGTCAAATTTAGTCAAAAAAGTTATATCGGCCCTATCTCCGGAAGCCGGTGTTATCCCCTTAATTCCCATAAGGGATTCGTTAAAGAGGGTTTCCGAAGGAGGAGAAATCGTGCCAGTCTCTAGAGAGAACCTCTGGTGTACACAGACACCTCAGGCTTTTTCAAGAAGGGAGTTGATCTCGGTCATGGAGATGGTAGGAGATGGCGTATTTGACGAAGCAGAAGCGTGGATAAAGGCAGGACGTCACATAAATTTTGTCGAAGGCGAGCCGAGCAACGTGAAGATAACTTACGAAAGCGATTTCAAGCTTTGTCATAACATTGTTGAGGGCATGAGCCCCCTTAAGGTTGGCCACGGCTTTGATATTCATCCTTTACGTCCCTGGAGAAAACTCATTCTTGCAGGGGAATTCATTCCCAGTGCTCCTCTAGGGTTGGATGGTCACTCCGATGGCGACGTAATTTCTCATGCAGTGGCCGATGCTTTGTTGGGAGCTGCCGGAGAGCCGGATTTGGGGAGTCTATACCCTTCTTCCGATGAGCGGTACAAAAACGCTAATAGCCTTCTAATTCTCGAGGAAATAGCACACCTATTGTTCGAAAAAGCTTGGATCCTGATTTCTCTGGATGTGACATTGGAAGCACAGCTGCCTAAACTCGGATGTTATGTCGATACTTTTAAAACCAATCTCGAAAAGGCTTTGTCAGTTTTGACTTGTAGGCGCAGCGATATTGTAAATTTGAAGATAAAGTCTGGTGAAGGAGTGGGCGCCGTAGGAACAGCTCGTTGCATGCGTTGTCATGCCGTAGCTGCGATGAGGGGGGCGATGGAGTGGTAAAGGTGTTGACTAAAAGATCTCTTTTATTGGCCTTGCTCATTTTGTGCTCCCTCCTGTTGCCAAAAAGAGCCATTGCCCTAAACCCCTACACATGGGTCAGTAATGCGGGGACCTCCGTTAAATTATACGTTAATGGAAAGTTAGTTGCCTCTGCGCCCGCAGAAATGGCTGATATGATATATTCGTCCAACGAGAAGCTCCAAAAACTCTTCGAAAGAAACAATAAAGGTTTGTACTTTAAAATAAACAAGCTCGATGAGGATGTTTTTGTCATATCTTCCAAAAACGGGAAGGACATCTTTGTCGTAACTTCCGATATCGCTGAATATCACAAGAGCACTCCACAGTTGTTAGCAGGGATCTGGCTGTCAAATGTTTACGAAGCTCTTTATGGTTTGCACGATACAGCTATATATAAAGATTATGTTACGGTTACATGGTATGGAGGCCCAAAGTGGGAAGGAAACAAAACAGCCAACGGAGAAATTTTTTATAACTGGAAGCTGACTGCTGCCTCAAATGATCTTCCCTTCAATAGCATAGTGAAACTTCATAACCCGAAGAACAACAAGAGCATAATTGTAAGGATTAACGATCGTTGCGCTAAAAGCGGCATAATAGATGTGTCCAGGCTTGCCGCTGAACTGTTGGGCATAACCCGTATAGGTGTTGCGAAATTAAGAATGGAGGTTCTTCACTTGCCGGAGTAGTAACCAAAGAACAGAAAGGAGCATTCGCGTAATGAGCGTCAAAACACGTTTTGCCCCATCGCCTACCGGGAATTTGCATATAGGTGGTGCAAGGACAGCTCTATTTAATTGGCTTTGGGCCAAAAAATGGAATGGAAAATTTGTGCTTCGTATCGAAGATACAGACAGAGACCGCTCTTCGCCTGAATTTGAAGACTCAATAAAAAGAGATTTAAAGTGGTTGGGATTGGAATGGGACGAAGGTCCGGACGTGGGGGGAGCCCACCTCCCATACAGACAGAGCGAAAGGTTGCCTTTATACCTTAAAATTTTAAAAAAACTTGAAGAAACCGACTGCGTATATCCCTGTTATTGTACGCCAGAAGAGCTTGAAGCTGAAAGAAAAGCGCAGCTTTCCAGGGGCATGCCCCCGAGGTATTCCGGAAAATGCAGAAATCTTACCGAAGAGGATCGAAAGAAACTAGAAAGGGAGGGGAGAGTTCCCTCATGGCGTTTCAAGGTCCAGCAGAGGGATGGAAGAATAGAATTTCACGATGAAGTTCATGGTACTTATGCTCTGTCTTATAGCGAAGTTGGAGATTTCATCGTGATGCGTTCCGATGGAATTCCCACCTATCTTTTTGCCGCAGTGGTAGACGACCATTTTATGGAGATAACCCATGTAATTAGGGGTGACGAGCACCTTCCGAATACAACAAGACAACTGCTCGTGTTTGAGGCCCTTTCGTGGCAACCTCCATCCTTTGCTCACATTCCAATGATACTCTCCAGAGAAGGCAGGAAATTGAGCAAAAGGGAGGGAGCCGAAAGCATCGACGATCTTAGGCAAAGGGGCTATCTCCCGGAAGCGGTGAGGGCTTATTTAGCAACATTAAGTTGGGCGGTTGAAGGCGAGGATTTTCTGTTTGACCTTAATGAAATGGCTAAGCGATTTGAACTTTCCTCAATATCGAAATCTTCTCCAATACATGACGAGGAAAGATTGAGATGGTGGGGGAGTGAAGCCATCAAAAGAAAGGATTTGAAGTGGCTGGCAGATGTAATCGTAAAAAAGGCCAGTGAGGACGGCTTGCCCGTTAGGATTACTACCGAGGAGCTGACTTTGCTGCTCCCTGAAGCTTTATCGGGTCAAGCCACCATAGTTGAACTGCTAGAAAGCCTAAATTGGTTGTTTCTAAGGCCTCAAGTTCATGAAGCAGTTCCTCCCTGGATGAGGGATTTAAAAGCGGAACTTTCTAAATTAGGTGACTGGAATAAAGCTAAAATCGAGGATATGCTCAGGGCTTTTCAGAAAAGGCTTGGTTTGAAAGCTAGGGAATTTTTTCATCCGTTGCGAATTTTTGTAACAGGTAAAATTTCGGGTCCCCCTCTGCCGCTGATCATGGAAGTCTTGGGCAAAGAGGAAGTCATATCAAGATTAGTAGATTAAAATTAAAGGAGGATTATAACGATGGATCTTTCTGAAAGATTTGTCGAATACGAGGGCTTTACCTTCGATGATGTCTTACTTGAACCAAGCTACAGCGAGGTAATACCTTCCCAAGTTTGCGTAAAAAGCTTCTTTACTTCTCAGATAGGACTTAATATTCCCATATGTAGCGCTGCCATGGATACAGTAACCGATGGCCGTTTAGCCATTGCAATAGCGAGAGAGGGCGGCATTGGCGTAATACATCGAAACATGACGCCTGAAGCCCAGGCTGAGGAGGTCGACAAGGTAAAGCGTTCCGAGTCGGGCGTAATAGTTGACCCTTTTTATTTGCACCCGGAAGATACCCTTCGTGACGCCGTTGCTTTAATGGAACACTACCATATTTCCGGCGTGCCAATTGTCGATGCCGAAATGAAGCTCGTTGGAATAATCACCAATAGGGACCTGCGCTTTATTACAGATTACGATCAGTCCATAAAGGACGTGATGACCAAGGAAAATTTAATAGTGTCACATATCGGGACCACGCTGGAAGATGCCAAGGCTATCTTAATGAAGCATAAGGTGGAAAAATTACCCATTGTCGACGGCGAAGGTCATCTGAAGGGACTCATAACTATAAAGGATATAATCAAGGCAAAGGAATTTCCTAATGCGTCTAAAGACACGAAGGGCAGATTGCGTGTAGCAGCTGCCATAGGCGTCGGCCCCGAGGCAATAGCCAGGGCCGAGCAGCTGGTTGCTGCAGGAGTAGATGCAATAGTTGTCGATACTGCCCATGGACACTCGAAGCTTGTTCTCGAAACGATTCGCAAGCTCAAGGAAAGATATAACGACCTGCCGGTTATAGGGGGAAACGTCGCCACTTCTGAGGGAACGCAGGCCTTGATAGATGCAGGTGCAGATGGAGTCAAGGTTGGAGTGGGGCCTGGTTCTATTTGCACGACTCGTGTTGTAGCTGGAATAGGTGTACCTCAAATAGCCGCAATTATGAATGCCTCGAAAATAGCAAGGCCCAAAGGCGTTAAAGTAATAGCCGACGGAGGGGTAAGATATTCTGGTGATATCACTAAAGCCATTGCTGCCGGAGCTGATGTGGTAATGATAGGCTCGCTATTCGCCGGGACAGAGGAAAGTCCTGGCGAAGAGGTAATTTATCGCGGCAGGTCTTTCAAAAGTTATAGAGGTATGGGTTCTCTAGCAGCTATGAAAGAAGGAAAAAGCAGGGACAGATATTTTCAGGAAGGAGTTGCTGATGAAAAGCTGGTTCCTGAGGGGATAGAAGGCTTGGTGCCTTATAAAGGTCCGTTATCAGCGCTCATATACCAGCTGATCGGCGGATTAAAAGCAGGAATGGGTTATGTTGGGGCTTTAGATATAAAGTCCTTACAGGAGAAGGCGAGATTCATCAAAATTACAGCTGCATCTGTTAAGGAAAGTCACCCCCACGATGTAGTGGTAACCAAGGAAGCGCCTAATTATTGGATGGAGTAGGGTGACTGCTTTAATGAAAAAGCAAATTTTGGTACTTGAAACATCAGTTATTAGCTCTGAGGGGCAACTTTTTATTGACGGAACTGCAAAATGTTGTTATAGTTAATGACAACATCGCATCGTTGAGTGCGGTTGATTTTTGTAATTGGGAGGAGCAAAGAATGTTAGGGACTGTCAAGTGGTTTAATGCAACGAAGGGCTATGGTTTCATTACGTCGGAGGATGGTAAAGACGTCTTTGTGCATTATTCAGCTATTGATATGAAGGGTTTCAAAACCCTTGAGGAGGGTGACAAGGTAGAGTTTGAAGTTGTTGAGGGGGCTAAGGGACCTCAAGCAGCGCATGTAAAACGTGTTTAAGAATCCCCCTTCAAATTCGAGTAAAAAACAAAGGGCGACAACCGTCGCCCTTTGTTTTTTACTGCCAATGAGCAATCCCAACGGCGACCTGGCCAAGCGATATGCATTCGTCGTTAGGCGAAGTCCTTTTGTGGGTTAAGGGTATTAACCCTGCATCTTTTAGCAGAGCACAAGTTACGTTTAAAAGCCTCCTATTTTGCCAGACTCCTCCCGATAGTGCTATATGTCGTATTCCCGATTGCGCAGCAAGTTTTGTGCTAACATTTACTAAAACCTTGGAGAGTCCGTCGTGAAACCCGGCTGCAAGCTGGGCTTTATTTTTTTTATTCATGCCTTCTATCAACCAGCGAATTGCGGGACGCCAGTCAATAAGCAATACATCTCCTTTTTCTATAGTTTCGAAGGGGGCGCATTCCTTTCCCTTTGCTATAGCCTCGAGCTCGATCGCGGCCTGAGCATCATAAGATACTTTATTTCGTAGGCCCAATATAGAGGCTGCAGCGTCGAAAAGCCTCCCTGCCGAAGAAGTTTTGACATATTTATCAGCGTTTTGAGCAATGAGCTTTATTTTGTCCTGTTCCTTTGGCCAAAGCTGGAGAGCAATTTGGAGGGCTTCCATTTTTTCGAAAGTTTGTAGCAACAAAGAAAGGGCAAAACGCCAGGGCTCTAAAACTGCCTTGTCGCCTCCGGGAAGGGGAGCCTGCAAAAGATGTCCTGCCCTGGAGAAATATTTTGCACTGCCGATCAAAATCTCGCCACCCCATATGCTTTCGTCATCACCAAAGCCTGTGCCGTCAAGCATCAATCCTATTGCCTCACCCGAAAAATCGTTGTCCCAAAGACAGGCTGCCAGGTGGGCATGATGATGCTGCACGGACAGTTTACATTTTAGGCTTGACAGCTTACTGCTTGCTATTCGAGTCGATAAGTATAGTGGGTGTTTATCATATACTAAATATGAAGGAGATATTTCGTATAGAGACAAGAACATGTCCATTACATGTTCATATAAAGCAATGCTTGATATGTCCTTTAAATCTCCGAGATATTGGCTCGTGAATATGTAATGATCATGTGTCACGGAGAAGGTCGATTTCATCTCGCCGCCGGCACCAAATATAGGTGGAAGCGCTTTTTTTGAAATATAAGGCTGGGGAACATATCCGCGTGCTCTCCTGGTAAAAATCGGGGTCATTCCAGCCATGGCGATTACAGAATCGTCGATTTTCACGTAAATATCCCTGTTGTGCATCAGAAAATAATCGGCTATCGAACCTAGCTTTTCCAAAGCCTCTCTATTTCCTGCAACTAAGGGTTCGTCGGAGATGTTGGCACTCGTCATTATGAGAAGGTCCTGTTCCTCCAAGAGCAAATGATGAATTGGGGTGTAGGGCAACATTATTCCATAGGTATCTATATTTGGGGCTACATATCTGGATAGATTGTCGTCTTTGCCTTTTGGACATACGACAATTGGCCTTCGAGGAGAAAGCAGTAATTTCATCGCTTTTTCGTTTATCAGCACTATACTTTTTGCAGCTTCGAGATCTCTTGCCATTAAAGCAAAGGGTTTATCAGGCCTTTTTTTGCGAATTCTAAGTTCTTTAACAGCTCTGTCGTTTCTGGGATCGCAGGCCAAATGATATCCGCCTATTCCTTTTATTGCCAATATCTTGCCTTCCCTCAGGTATTTGCTCGCTAATAAAACAGCATCGTCGTTTATAGCAAATTTCTCTCCTTTCGCATCGCAAAGCCACAGGGTTGGTCCACAATTGGGGCATGCATTTGGTTGTGCGTGATAACGCCTGTTTGAGACATCGGAGTACTCTTTGCGGCATTCGTCGCACATTGGAAAGCATGCCATGGTAGTTTTTGTTCTGTCGTAGGGAAGCTCTTTTATTATTGTGTACCTGGGACCGCAATTCGTGCAATTTATAAAGGGATATTTATATCTTTTGTCATTAGGATCTCTCATTTCCTTTAGGCAATCTTCGCAAGTGGCTATATCTGGAGGTATAAGGACCTTTTGAATATCTTGTTTTTCGCTTTCTCTTATTATGAAATCCTCGGAATCTGTCGAGGCTTCATCCTCGTATATCGACTCTACTGACTGAATCATCGCAAGAGGCGGAGCCTCATACAGGAGCTTTTCTGCAAATAATTCTATGCTTTTTCTGTCGCCGTGCAGTTCTATCAAGACGCCCGAAGAGTTATTTTGAACGCTTCCTCCTAACTTTAGCTTCTTGGCTAATTTTGAGCAAAAGGGCCTGAAACCAACGCCCTGCACGACACCTTTAACGAGAAAAATTTTTTTCATCTCTATTGACATACCTCCTTGCAAAAGGCATTGTAATCCTATCGTAAATTTGTTTCAATGGAGGCGATATTCTTGTCTTTGTTTGAAAAGGGTTTAATTCATGTTTATACGGGAAACGGTAAGGGAAAGACCACTTCAGCCATGGGTTTAATAGTGCGTTGTGTGGGTCATGAAGGAAAGGTGGCCATGGTTCAGTTTATGAAGGGATGGCCATTCTACGGAGAAATTAAGGGATTGAGCTATCTTCCGGGTGTGGAGCTCTTTCGAACCGGTAGCGATAGATGTTTTAAAAAAGGCGAACATACCGAAGTCGATTTAAGAGAAGCCAGGCGGGGATTAGAGATAGCTGAGAGATGTCTGACCGATCCAAAATACGATTTGGTAGTGTTGGATGAGATAAATGTTGCAGTCCATTTTGATTTGCTGAAGGTTTCGGATGTGCTAAACTTAATCAGCGCGAAACTTGCCTCAATTGAAGTGGTCTTGACGGGTAGATATGCTCCAAAGGAAATAATAGAAGTAGCCGATTTAGTTACTGAGATGGTGGAGATAAAACATCCCTATCAAAAAAATGTATTGGCCAGAAAGGGCATAGAATATTAATAAAGAGGGAGGACCTTTGTTGAATAGCGCCAGTCAGTTGAAAAACTTCCACTGCATTTCGGAGGAGGAGCTTTTCGCAAAACTTAACTTATCGGATGCAAGAGGCTTGTCACAAGATGAAGCCGCTAGACGGCTTCAAATTTTTGGACCCAACGAATTGGCTGAGGAGGAGAAGGTTCCCTGGTGGAAGTTTCTTTTGAGGCAGTTCAAAAGTCCGATGGTTTACGTCTTAGCTTTAGCTGCCTGTATCAGTATCATTATGGGAGAAAGGTTGGATGCAGGGGCTATAGTCGTAGTCATATTGATCAATGCTGTAATAGGTTTTTTGACTGAATATCGAGCCGAGCAGGCCCTTCAGGCTTTAAAATCGATGGTTGTAAGGCAGGTTAAGGTTATTCGAGACGGGGAGATACGGTTACTACCTTCACAAGAGCTGGTCCCAGGTGATGTAGTCTTGCTGGAAGCCGGTGATGTCGTCCCCGCCGATGGAAGATTAATAGAAGCTTTCTCATTGGCCGTCGACGAATCTACTTTAACGGGAGAATCCGTACCTGTTGATAAAACTACCGACACTTTGCCCGAAGATACATTGCTTCCGGATAGGATTAATTGTCTTTATACTGGAACGGCCGTGGTAAGAGGTAATGGCAAAATGTTGGTATGCGCTACCGGTCTTCACACAGAACTTGGACGTATAAGTACTATGCTGCAAAAAGTCGAAAAGAGAGAGATACCCCTGGAAGCTCGCCTTGCCAAATTCACCAAATTTCTCATTAAACTCGTACTTGCTATCGTAGTTCTTATAGTAGCCATAGGAGTGCTCGAGGGTAATGAGCTATTGGCTATGTTTCAGACAGGTATTGCCCTTGCAGTTGCTGCTATTCCCGAGGGTCTTCCCTTCGTGGCGACGATGACTCTTGCCCTGGGCGTCCATCGTATGGCTAAGCTTAACGCCCTCGTTCGAAACCTTGCTTCCGTAGAGACCTTGGGAAGCACTTCAGTTATATGTACAGATAAAACCGGAACGATTACTCTTAACAAGATGACGGTTCGAGAATCGCTCATCGCAAGCGATAAAGCGAGAGAACTTCTATTTAGAGTGGCCGTATTATGTAACAATGCTTCAATAAATCACGAAAATCAAATTGGCGACCCCATGGAAGTGGCTTTGCTAAAATGGGCTTATGATAATGGGTTTGATCCCAACGAAATAAGGCGAGAATATCCACGACTAAAGGAAGATCCCTTTGATTCTTCCGTCATGAGGATGGCGACATACCACGATGATGGTATTGCAGTCAAGGGGGCTCCGGAACGCTTGCTGCAGGATTGTAGTTTTATATACGAAAATGATGCATTGAAGCCTCTTTCTTCCACACTTAGGGACAAATGGAAGGATGATGTGGAGAGGCTGGCCAAGATGGGGATGCGGACCCTTGCCTTTGCCTTCGGACGATCACTTGATGAATTGGCCTTTTTGGGTGTGGTGGGGATAATGGATCCGCCCAGAGAAGAGGTCAAAGAAGCCGTCGCCTCCTGCAGAGATGCAGGCATCCATGTAATCATGGTTACTGGAGATCACGTTACCACAGCTGTTGCCATAGCAAAAGAAGTGGGCATTATGGACGATCATGGCCTGGAAGCACTTGATGGCAGACAAATATCTGAGATGGACGAAGAAGAGATCGCAAGGAGAGCGAGAGAGGTAGCAGTGATAGCTAGAGTATTTCCGGAACATAAATTTAAGATCGTAAAGGGTCTTCAAAAAGCAGGCGAAGTAGTAGCGATGACCGGCGACGGAGTGAACGACGCAGTAGCCTTAAAACAAGCCGATGTTGGCATAGCTATGGGCATTCAAGGCACTGAAGTAAGCAAAGAGGCCGCCGATATCATTCTTGAGGACGATCGGTTCGCTACCATTGTCAATGCGGTAGCCGAGGGTCGAAGAATTTTCGACAATATAAGGAAAGCCGTTATTTATCTGCTTTGCTGCAATTTAAGCGAAGTGCTTGTCGTGTTCGGCGGGATATTGTTAAAGCTTCCCGCTTTACTGTTGCCTTTGCAGATATTATGGATAAATCTTGTGACAGACGTAATTCCGGCATTGGCTTTGTCCTTGGATCCGCCTGAAGCAGACACGATGAAGAGGCCTCCCAAAAGAAAGGATGAGGATATCCTCACGAGGGCACATCAGATTAAGATAGGCTTTTTCGGGTCTGTAATGTTTCTTGGCGTTCTCGGCATTACATTGTATTCCCTAAAATATTTGGGCTTCTCTAGTCTAAAGGCTACTGAGATCAGCTTTCACAGTTTAGTTTTAACTCAATTGTTCTTCGTCTTCAGCGTTAGAGAATCAAGTATCCTGAGAAACCCTGCGGATCTGTTGAAAAACCCTTATCTCTTTTTAGGTGTGCTGGCGTCTATGTTACTTCAAGTCGCCATAACCTATATTCCTATATTTCAAAGAGTATTGAGGATAGTTCCTTTGTCCGCAGGCGAATGGGGTATAGTATTAATAGGTGCTTTGATTCCTACATTTGTATTACAATTGTATAAATTAATAAAAGGTGTGTGACATGGAAATTGAGGATAATTGCTGCCATAAGCGGTGGAATAGACAGTTCCTTTGCTTTATCGTTGCTGGCCAAACAGGGGCATAAAGTAGTCGGCTGTTTTTTGGTGATGTCCGATGGTCACGAAGAAGATGTCGATAGGGCACGGAAGGTTTGCGAACTGTTAAAAGTCCCCTTTTATGCAATCGATATAAGAGAAAAATTTCAAAGTGAAGTAATAATGCCCTTAATCACATCTTATTCCAATGGGAAAACTCCTAATCCCTGTGTATTTTGCAATCCAAATGTTAAATTTAAAACATTGTTCGATTTGCTCAATTGCTATAATAGCGATTTCGTAGCCACGGGACATTATGCTAAAATTTATAAAGATGACTTGAATTACCATCTCGTCCGAGGGAGAGATCCCAAAAAAGAGCAAAGCTACATGCTCTACCGCCTCCCTAAAAATTGGTTGAGCAGTGTAATCTTTCCACTGGGTGATTTGACGAAGGCCGAAGTAAAAAAGAAAGCCAGAGAGATTTTTGGGAATATCTTTGATGATGTCGAAGAAAGCGCAGATTTATGTTTTTTGAGGCGTGACGAAACTTTAAGGGATTTTTTATCTTCGAGAATCGATGTTAAAGAGGGACCAATTTTATCTTTGCAAGGGGAGTTTTTAGGCAGCCATAGAGGGATCGGATATTATACAGTCGGACAGCGAGAGGGTCTTGGCTTGCCAAACGGTCCATGGTATGTGTCGGAAATTAACGCTTCAGAAAATGCCCTAATAGTTGGAAGAAAAGAGGATTTGCAAAGACGATTTATAAAATGTTACTCTCCTCATTGGCTGGAAGGGCCCGAAGTTGGAAAAGTATATAGTGCTCAGCACAGATACAAGGCTACGCCAAAACCGGTTGCATTGACGGATAGTGGGGAAGAGGGGTTTACAGTTAAGGCTTTGGAGAGTCCTTTTTGGGGAGTAGCGCCAGGGCAGTCGCTCGTACTTTATGACGGGAGAGTTGTAGTTGGTGGAGGTATTATAGCCGGCTGTAGTGATGCGAAGGAGGTATAGATAAATGTCATCAATTCTAGGAGAAAAAAGAGTACCGAAAGAGTTGCTGCGCTCCAGGGTTTCCATGGAGAAATTTTCGTTTTCAACCACCGCTGAATTGGTTAGCGATAAAAGGTTGATAGGACAGGAGCGGGCTGCAAAGGCGGTTTCTTTTGGGCTATCGCTCGATAAAAAGGGATTTAACATTTTTGTAGTTGGTAATCCGGGCAGCGGACGAATGACCTACGCTATGCGACAGATAGAAGCCAAAGCAAAAAAGTTACCTGCGCCGGATGACTGGCTTTACATGCACAATTTTGAAAACCCAAGCTCTCCAATTGCCATCAATATGCCGGCAGGGCAGGGCAAACGGTTTGCTCAGACCATGACCGATGTGATAGAGGAGCTTAAGTCAACCTTGAGCAAGGCCTTTGAAGATAGCCAATATGAGGATGCAAAGGCGCAGTTGGTAAAAGAATTCCAAGAACAGGTCAATGAATTAATGGATCGTTTGCGAAATATAGCGCAACAAAACGGATTCCTTATAAAACGTACGCCTCAGGGTTTCGTGAATATCCCCTTAGTTAAAGTCGAAGAGGATGGGAAGGTAATTCAAAGGGAAATGCAACAGGAGGAATTTGAAGCACTTCCTGAGGAGGAACAGAAAAGGCTTCAGGAAATATCTGAGAAGATTTCCCAGCACACCCTTGAGACCCTAAGAAAGATAAGGGACTTAGAAAAAACCCTTAAGGACAGGATTAAGGAATTAGAAAGAAATATTTCGCGAAGCGCTATAAGTCCTTTTCTCAGTGAATTAAGGGAAAGATACGGAAAATTCCAGAAACTTTTGGAATGGATTGCCTCGATGGAAGAGGACGTTATAAAAAACTTCAACATTTTTGTTGCGGCGGCCAGGGATGAAAGCATTGAAGTTGATTTCGGTAAATACATGGTTAATGTTTTTGTCAGCAATGATCCCGAAGAGGGCGCTCCTGTAATTAGAGAGTCCAATCCGACCTACTACAACCTGATGGGCAAGGTGGAGTATGAGAGCAGACAAGGTTACCTCTATACTGATTTCAGAAAGATAGTTGCAGGTGCAATTCATAGGGCTAACGGCGGATATCTGGTTTTGGAAGCCGAAGAACTGCTAAGGCAATATTTGTCATATGATGCTTTGAAACGTGCCCTCAAGGATGAGAAGCTTACGATTGAAAACTTGGGAGAACAATTAGGCTTTTTGCCCGTATCCTCCCTAAGGCCGGAACCTATTCCGCTGAACATAAAGGTAGTAATAGTTGGCACTCGTTTGATTTATTACTTATTGAGCTTGTACGACAAAGAGTTTTCGGAGCTCTTTAAGATAAAAGCTGATTTCGACGTAGATATGCCGAGAAACGAGAATACCGAATATGATATGGCCGTATTTGTAGCGGAATATACGCAGCAGGAAAACCTGCTTCCCTATGACAGAGAAGCAGTGGGTGAAGTCATAGAATATGCATCTCGTTTGGCGGATCACAAACAACGTATGACCACACAGATGAATAAAATAACGGAAGTTTTGGTTGAAGCAACCGCTTGGGCTAGGGCTGAAGGCAAAGAGGCAGTAGAGGCTTCGGATGTCAGGAAAGCTATCAAAGAAATGCGCTATCGCGTCAGCTTAATAGAGGACCGTATGTTCAAGGCCTTTGAGGATGGAATCCTTCGCGTTGAAGTAGATGGCGAGAGAGTAGGGCAAATCAACGGTCTTACCGTGATAGATATGAGAGAACATTCCTTTGGTCATCCCGTTAGAATAACCTCTAACGTTTATATGGGGCAGGAGGGCGTCGTCAATATCGAAAGAGAGGTAAAATTGACGGGCCCAATTCACAATAAGGGTCTGTTAATTCTCTCCAGTTATTTGGGCAAGAAATATGCCCAAGATATGCCGCTTACCCTATCTGCGAGGATTGCCTTTGAGCAGACCTACGAAGAAATCGAAGGGGATAGCGCTTCCTCTACGGAGCTATATTGTCTTCTGTCGTCCCTTTCGGGCTATTCCTTGAAACAGGGCATTGCAGTGACGGGTTCGGTAGATCAATTTGGCAATATTCAGCCTATTGGAGGAGTTAACGAAAAGATCGAAGGATTTTTCAGGTATTGCAAGTTACGGGGATTGACGGGCGAACAGGGTGTTATGATTCCGAAACAAAATTTGATACACCTGATGTTGGATCACGAAGTGTTAGAAGCCGTAGAAGAGGGAAAATTCCACATATGGGCAATTGATACCGTTGATGAGGGTTTGGAAATTTTGACAGGTGTTCCTGCGGGCGTTCCGGATGAGTCGGGCAAATATCCCGACGAAACTGTTCACGGCAAGGCCAAAGAAAGGCTTAGATTTTTCATGGAAGAAGCTGCAAAGCTTAAAAAAGCCCTTCAAAAGACGGAAAGGGAAGAAAACAGCGAGAACAATTAAGAATGACTAAATTACAAGGAGCCGTAAATAGTTCTGGCGGTACTGATCGAAAGTTAATGGAGCGCAATCTTACAGAGCCGTCTTTAAGAGAGTGGGTTCTTAACGTGATCGATGTTTTAGCGGGCCTTTGGTCTCACTTGCGGCCCGCTAAAACGACGAGTGACGAACCCCTGGACGGTTTGATATTGACCATATTGTCCCAGAATACGAACGACAAGAATAGAGATCGTGCATACGAGTTTTTAAGGTCACGCTCTCCTCGATGGGAGGATGTGTTAGTGACAGCAGAAACCGAGCTTGCTGAGGTCATCAAACCGGCAGGTTTATCTAATATAAAAGCGTCGAGGATAAAAAGCGTGCTCGGCCTTATAACCGAGCGATTTGGAAGTTGTTCTTTAAAGCCTTTGAAGGGTATGAAAAAAGAAGAAATAATAGATTTTTTAAGCTCTCTTCCGGGCGTGGGTCCTAAGACCGTTGCATGTGTCCTTCTCTTCGATCTCGGGATACCGGCTTTTCCTGTGGATACACATGTCAACCGACTTTGTAAAAGAATAGGTTGGGTAAGCCCTAAAAGCACACCTGAAGAGACGCAAAAGATAATGGGATCGGTTATACCTTCGGATTTATACTGGTCGGCCCATTTGGACATCATATCTCACGGAAGAAATATCTGCGTCTCAAGAAGACCCAAGTGCACGATATGTCCGTTAAATGCTCGAAATTTATGCCTTTTTGTCATGGAGGAGAAAAAAGGTGACGAAAAAATATAAAGTAGCTCTTCGACGAGCTTCGTCCTATGAACTCGATGAGGTGTATGAGGCTTTAAATTTCACATTGGATGCTATTGAGGAATGGATCCCCTCCCGATTTTTGTTCGAAAAACTGCTTTTAAAGGTAAACCTCCTCGCTCCCAAAAGACCTGAGTTGGCCGTAACGACCCACCCCTCCATCGTTCAGGCTCTGATTAAAGTGGCCAGAAAAAAAGGGCATTTGGGGGAAATTGCAGTTGCAGACTTGCCGGGACATCTCTATGCCGACAGGAAAGAGGAGCTCCTAAGGCTGACAGGGATGACAGGTGCCGTTGAAATCGATGATAACGCTACTGCTACTATATTGTCCGATGGCGGATTTGTCGTTCTCAGACGAGATGAAAACGTGGTACTAAAAGAGCTTACCGTTTCGAAACGCTATTTTGAGGCGCCTTTCGTGATCAATATTGCCAAACTGAAAACACATGCAGAAACGGAGATCACTGCATGTGTGAAGAATTGTTTTGGGATAGCTGATACCAGCACCAGGAAAAGAGCTCACTTTTCTCTATCTATAAATCAATTGTGCAACGCTATAGTGGATCTATATTTAGCAAGGCCACCGGAATTGAACGTATTAGATGCCATATATGCTATGGAGGGAAACGGCCCTACCCACGGACATCCCAGATTTGTTGGTCTTATTATGGCATCGAAAAACGCCCTTGCCTTGGACTTCGTGGCGGCAAAGGTTATGGGGTATAAGAATCCCTTAAACATACCATTGCTGAACATCGCGGCAAAAAGGGGAATTGGACCATCTTCCTTCGATGAAATAGAAATTATAGGTGTGGAACCTGATGAGATTGAAGCAAAGGGGTTCATTAAAAGCAGTTCATCTCTGAGGCTTTTGCCCACATGGCTTAGAGGTTGGACGCATAGATGGGTTGCATTATCTCCCCGCCTCCGGGAAGAGAAATGCGTAAAGTGCGGGATTTGTGCCGATGTCTGTCCTCGGAAAGCTATCAGAATGGACCCCCTTCCTCGCATAAACAGAGCAATGTGTGTTAAGTGTCTGTGTTGTCACGAGATGTGTCCTACAGGAGCCATGGAAGTCCATGAAAATATGTTGATGAAGTTCCTTAGGATGTAAGTAGCGCTTCTCGGTGGAAGACGCGATAACAAAGAAAGGGGACATCGTTTCGATGTCCCCTTTCTTTGTTATCGCACAAGATCATATAGTTTCAAACTATTCTGGTCTCGTATCACCCTCGAAGTTTTTGAGCCTCTCCAGTACCAACTTGTATCCATCGGCACCATATTCCAGAAATTTCTTCACACGGCTTATGGTAGCCGTGCTCGCCCCTGTCTGTTGTGCTATTTGAGGATAGGTGTATCCCTCTTCGAGCAAACGAGCTACTTCAAGCCTTTGGGCGAGGGCTCTGATTTCTCCAATCGTTGCTGCATCCTCTAGGAAATTGTAAATTTCATCGACGTTTTTCAAGGCCAAAAATGCTTTGCAGAGTTGATCGGTTAACCGATCTTTCCATTTGTCTGCCATCTTTTATCCCCCCTTTTTATCGTATATCATGATGATTCACACTTTACTGTGTGACTTATCATTGCTGAATTAAATACTACAGTTTTAAACGTGCATTTGTCAAGGGGGGAATTATCTAAGCTATAACAAATTCAGCATTTGGTTGTCGTACAATGGAACGAAATGCTTGAATTACATAATTCAATTCCTCCTCTTTTCCAATCGAAACGCGCATCCAAGTAAAGCCGTCGATGTCTAAGTCCAGGAGATTTATCATTATTCCTTTATCCCGCAGGAAAGCCTTTATATAGTCCCTGTCGAGCTCTGACCGTATAAGAACGAAGTTGCTCTGACTGGGATATGCATAGAAGGTGTCTATTTCATTAACTTCTTCTATGAATTTGTCGCGCAAAAATCTTATGCTGTAAACTCTGCTTTTCATCCACTCGTCGTAATCTAGCATTATGCAGGCAATCTCCTGTGAAATGACGTTAACGTTAAAAGGGCTTTTTATTTCATTCAATGTCTTGGCAATTTCATCGGAACAAAGTGAGTAACCAACCCTTAATCCCGCCAGCCCCCATGCCTTAGATAGTGTCCTTAAGATGCATAAATTGGAGGGAAAATTTTTCTTCAAAACGTCAAGAGAAGATCTGGAGGCGAATTCGACGTATGCCTCATCCAACACGAAGGGGCAGGGTGACATTTTTGCGATGTTTATCAGAAGCGCGGGATCTATGAACGTCCCTGTCGGGTTGTGTGGGTTATCGAGCAGTATTAGTTTTGGAGATATTCTTGCTATCGCATCTAAAATTTGCTCCACATCCAGGGTGATATGTTTGTCGTTAAAATTAATGGGAACTACATGTTGCTCGGCTCCAAATATTTTACAAAGCCGTTTGTACTCTGAAAAACAAGGATATAAAGTAAGTACTTTATCACCAGGCTTAACATAGGCCATAAACAACATGGAAAGTATTTCGTCGCCTCCATTGCCAATGACGATTCTTTCCTGAGGGAAATTTAGCTTCATGCTTAATTTGCTTCGTAATTTATTTGCAAGGGGATCGGGGTAGCGATTTAGGTCGATTTTAGAGATTATCTGTCGCATCTCTTCCCTGGGAGATGGAGGAAGTTCAAAGGGATTTTCGTTCTTATCAAGTCTCAATTCTTTATCTAATGTGTATTCATGATCACGTAACATTACGTAATCCTCCTAACGATTTATTATAATAAACACATGACGCAACCAATACAAAGTTTATCATGATCATGCGATTCTCGTCAAGTGCTTTGGCACCAACTCACGGCTATTTTTTAGGATGGTTAATATATAATATATTTCTAGTATATTGTTATTATTTAGATCAAACAACACTATATTAATACCTGTAAATATGATTGTTTAACTCAGATATATGACGGATATGCGGATAGGTAGTTACAATGAAAATAGAGATGCTGTCGTGTAGTACAATAAAAGTAAATAATATTAAAAGGGAGAGGGAGGTAAGGTGATGGTAAAGGTTGAATATAAAAACTTTAAAATTGTTGTGGTTGTTTTGTTGTCTGTGCTTTCCATAGTTTTTATTGGCTCTGGTGCTTGGGCCAAGACGCCCGAACAGAGGATAACTTTATCGACCGAACTGCTGCAAGAAATGGGAAGGCAAAGCGATGTAGAAGGATTGACGGACCTGCTTAAAGATTCCAAAGGTATTGCAATATTCCCTAACGTTACAAAGGCGGGGTTTGTATTTGGAGCTGAATTCGGCGAGGGATTGATGTTAAGGAGGGATCCGAATACGAACCAATGGTACGGACCTTCGTTTTTAAGTATTGGCGGCATATCCGTAGGACTTCAGATAGGGGTTCAATCGACGAGCTTGATATTAGTTATAATGGACGATGCCGGACTGGAAGCTTTAAAAAAAGAACACGTTAGCCTGGGTGCGGATATTTCCGTGGCAGCCGGTCCTGCTGGTCGCAGAGCGGGCGCCGCAACGAATTCAATTTACAGTTATTCGATCGCCAAGGGAGCTTTTGCAGGGGTTTCCTTGAGCGGAGGATCTGTTGATACGGACGAGAATGCCAACATAGCATACTGGGGCAAAGAGTTGACACCTGAGGAGATTTTGAAAAAGAGGGCTACGAAGAGCGATGTGCAGCCACTAGTCAAAGAATTAAATAAATTGATGGCGATGGCAAAGAAATAATAAAAACTGACGAAACCTCCCCTTGACTACTGCTCCGCATATTCCTATAATGTTTCTTGCCAGCCGGGCTGGCGGAATGGTAGACGCACGGGACTTAAAATCCCGGGGACGTAAGGTCCGTGCGGGTTCAAGTCCCGCGCCCGGCACCATCTGGCGTCCAGGGTAATCGTAGGTGATATCGCGGGGTGGAGCAGACCGGTAGCTCGTCGGGCTCATAACCCGAAGGTCGCAGGTTCAAATCCTGCCCCCGCAACCAATTTGGCGGTGTAGCTCAGTTGGCGAGAGCATGCGGTTCATACCCGCAGGGTCAGTGGTTCAAATCCACTCACCGCCACCAAAATTTAGCGTTCGACATGGGCGGGGCTGTTACCCCGCCCATGTTATATCTTTTTAACCTCACAGGTGATTATAAAGGTGTATTTATCGAAAGACATTCCTAAATGGATCATGGGTCGGTACTATCCTAAATTCAAGGCTACAGGAGAACGACAAGGATGGTGGAACATCGCTGATTCGGTAGTGGCCGGCATATCGGGAGGGCCGGACTCGGTGGCACTCCTCTGGATGCTCGTTAATCTCTGGCGAGGTAAGGTTATCGTAGCCCACTTTGAACATGGAATAAGGGGCAGGGAATCGATCGAGGATGCTGTATTCGTGCGTGATTTGGCCTTCAATTTTCAATGCCCCTTTTTTATGGAAAGCGTCCCAGTACCTCAGTTGCGTCAAAAAGGAGAAGGCATCGAAGAAGCCGCTCGTAGACTTCGTTATGAATTCCTTGAAAAAATTAGGAGCGAAAATAAAGCTGCATACATTGCCGTGGGCCATCATAACGACGATCTTGTCGAAACAGTTATATTTAACGTAATAAGAGGTACCGGATTGAGGGGTCTGCAAGGTATTCCGGAAAAGCGCGGTTATATAGTAAGGCCTTTGATAGATTTTACCAGAAGGGAAATAACCGACCTCCTCGAGGGGCTTAGTATCAACTGGAGAGAGGATTCTACCAATGTAGATGTCAATTACGCTAGAAACAAGATAAGATTACAACTGATTCCTCTGCTCGAAAGGGAGTATAACCCAAAGATTAGAAAACATATCGCCTTTCTTTCCAGGCAAGCTTTCGAAACGGCCAATTTGCTCGAGAACGAGGCCGCTAAAATTAATGGCCTCGTTGGGATAAAACCTCTTCCTTATACGAAGGCTCTTTGGGACAGGAAGGCCCTGCGGTCTTTGAATCTTCCTGCTTTACAAATAACAGAATGTCTGCGCAGACAACAAAGAGATTTGCATTTAACCACTCTTTCAAGCGACAGAACGGAATTGTTGCTCAAGCTCATTAAAGATAAGATAAATTGGAGGTTTCAGTGGGAGGGCAAAGTTGAGGTTTGTGGAGATAAAAATTTCATTGCTTGGCTTGACTGGGATGTTAATGATAGATTAATCGATGTCTCAATAGATTTGGAATCGAGGCCGAACGGAACATTTCCTTGGAATGGTTGGGAAATTTCTTGGGAGCTTTTAGAGGGCAAGTTCACTCAAAGCAAATTTGGCACTCATCAATGTCGTCTTATAATTGACAATCAAGAGAGCGCTGTTATTAGGGTTATGTCTGCTATTAAGGCTCGCAAAACTTTTGGTTGGAACCTGGAATTTATGTCTTGGTGGGCCAAACGAGGATGGCCAATATTCATTTTAAGTTGTAAAATGTGGTGGGTACCGATATACGGTGAAGGCAAGGGCAAAAATGTAATATGGCCTTCATCGAGAGCCGTTCAGATAAAAGTGCATTACCAGAAAGACGAAAGGATGTAGCATTTATGTCGTATGAGTTGAGCGAAATTCTAATTAGCGAAGAAGAAATTAAAAAAAGGGTAATGGAATTGGGTCGGCAGATATCGAAAGATTATGCAGGCAAAGAGTTGATAATTGTTGGCGTTCTCAAAGGAGCAGTTATATTTCTCTCAGATCTAGTTCGAAATATAGACAGCTCAGTAAAGGTGAAAATTGACTTTTTAGCTGTATCGTCGTATGGTGCCTCTACAAAGACAAGCGGAATCGTGAGAATTATCAAGGATATAGATACCGATATCAAGGGATGCGAGGTTTTGATCGTAGAAGATATCATGGACACGGGATTGACGCTCTCTTATTTGTCAAGAATCATGATGGAAAGGGAACCGAGAGGACTGAAGATATGCGTTCTCTTGGATAAGCCGGAGAGGCATCAGTCAGAGGTAAATATCGATTATTGCGGATTTACAATTCCCGATGAATTTGTAGTAGGATATGGCTTGGATTATGCGGGATTGTGGAGAAATTTGCCGTCAATATATGTCGTAAGGCCCTCTATATGAGGCGGAAAGCGTGTTTTAGGGTAAAGAGGTGGTAATAGATTGAATAGAATGATGAAAAACTTAGGGTTGTATTTGATATTGATAGTGCTCGTAGTTAGTCTGGTCAACATGTTCATAACTCCAATGCAGCAAACTCGTGATGTTGCGCCGCTATCTTATTCAGAGTTCCTTGAACAAGTTGATAAGGGCAACGTTACGGAGGTTGCCATAGATGGATCCAGCATTACGGGTAAATTAAAGGATGGTAGAGTGTTTAATACCTATGCCGTCGGAGTGGGAGATTTAGCGAAGGAGATAGCGGCAAGGGGTGTTAATGTGGAAGTCAAACCGCCACAGGCGGCTCCTTGGTGGTCTGGGATGGTTTCTTCTCTATTCCCAACCCTACTTTTGATAGGGGCATGGATTTTCATTCTCTATCACATGCAAGGTGGGGGAAGCAAAGTCATGTCCTTCGCTAAAAGCAAGGCAAAGATGTTCTTGGATAATCGTCCCAAGGTAACCTTCGATGATGTTGCGGGTTGCGACGAAGCTAAGGAAGAGTTGCATGAGGTTATAGAGTTCTTGCGAAATCCAAGAAAATTTTCTGCCCTGGGTGCTAGGGTGCCCAGAGGGGTTCTTCTGCTAGGGCATCCCGGAACGGGCAAGACCTTGTTGGCTAGAGCTGTAGCAGGGGAGGCAGATGTGCCCTTCTTCAGCATTAGCGGTTCGGACTTCGTGGAGATGTTCGTCGGCGTTGGAGCTGCCAGGGTACGGGACCTTTTCGAGCAGGCCAGGAAATATCAGCCCTGCATTATCTTTATAGACGAAATAGATGCCGTCGGAAGACATAGAGGGGCTGGGCTTGGAGGAGGGCACGATGAGAGAGAGCAAACCTTAAACCAATTGCTCGTAGAGCTCGATGGGTTCGATGCATCGACGGGAATAATCGTAATAGCAGCGACCAACAGGCCCGATATATTGGATCCTGCACTTCTTCGACCCGGGCGGTTTGATCGTCAGATCGTCGTCGACAGGCCTGATTTCAATGGAAGGCTGGCTATACTTAAGGTTCATATACGCGACAAAAAAGTGGATCCCAATGTCAATTTGGAAATTATAGCAAAAAGGACTCCAGGATTTGTCGGTGCCGATCTAGCTAACCTGGTTAACGAAGCAGCTTTATTGGCTGCAAGACGCAATAAGAAGCAAATAACCATTGAGGAGTTTGAGGAGGCCATCGACAGGGTAATAGCCGGGCCGGAACGCAGGAGCAGGGTTATAAGTCCTAAGGAAAAAAGGGTCATAGCCTTGCACGAGTCAGGTCATGCTCTTGTGGCCAAGCTTTTGCCCGATTGCGATCCTGTGCATAAAGTTTCCATAATACCCAGAGGGCATCAGGCCTTGGGCTATACTATGCAGCTGCCCGAAGAAGACCGCTTCCTCATATCCAAAAAGGAGCTATTAAATAAAATATGCGTTCTATTAGGTGGAAGAGTTACCGAGGAGCTCAAGAGTGACGATATCACTACGGGATCCCAGAACGATTTAGAGCGCGCTACTCAAATAGCCAGGAAAATGGTCACCGAATTCGGAATGAGCGAGCGATTGGGTCCGGTTCGATTGGGGCGAAAACAACACGAGATATTTCTTGGAAGAGATATAGTCGAAGATAGAAACTACAGCGAAGAGATAGCATACGCTATAGACCAAGAAGTCAGGCGTATTATTGACGATTGTTATGAGTTAGTTAAAGATCTTTTGGTTAAACATGACTTGGTACTTGAAAAAATTGCTGCGGTTTTACTGGAAAAAGAAGTTTTGGAGGGCGAAGAATTAGATAGATTAATAAACGAAAAACTTGGTGAAGAGACGGATCGTTCTGAGGAAGATGCTGGTACCGAGTCAGTTGCTGCGGCGCAGGCTGTTGAGAAAAAAACGTCACTTCAGCTTGAACCCAGGATAGATCCGGCATAAGTATAATTTGACATCACTGACCGTGAATAGGATGTCTTAAATATACTAGATAATGGCGCGTAGATAATCCTGCGCGTCATGCTTTTTCTTGATAATATATACATGAGGTGGTTTTTGTAAAAATGAAGTACCAAGGAGAAGGCCAAAAAAAATTTGAGCTAGTAGCTCCCTGGAAACCGGCCGGGGACCAGCCACTCGCCATAGAAAAATTGGCCTTGGGCTTGAAGCAGGGCACGAGGTATCAAACTCTCCTTGGAGTTACGGGAAGCGGAAAAACCTTCACTATAGCGAATGTGATCGAGAAGATCCAAAGGCCGGTCTTGGTAATAGCTCACAACAAAACGCTAGCTGCACAGCTATACAGTGAATTTAAGGATTTCTTTCCTAATAACGAAGTCCATTATTTCGTTAGCTATTATGATTACTACCAACCCGAGGCATATTTACCATCGCAGGACATCTATATAGAAAAGGACGCTTCTATAAACGAAAGGATCGAAAAATTGAGATTGGCTACAACCAAGGCTTTGCTGGAAAGAAGAGATGTCATTGTAGTCGCAAGTGTGTCCTGTATATATGGTTTGGGAAGGCGAAAGTCCTACGAAGAGGCAATCTTTAGGTTTTCTGTCGGCGATAATATTAACCGAAAGGACTTCTTCAAGAGATTGCTCGACAACTATTACGAGCGTAACGATACGACGCTAGAGCCTGGAACATTCCGTGGACGAGGCGATGTCGTCGAAGTTTATCCTGCTTATAGCGATACAGCGTTACGTGTTTTCTTTTTCGATGACGAAATAGAGAGAATAGAGGAGATTGACCCCCTATGGGGTAAGACAATTGTCGAAAAGGATTGCGCTGCCGTATTTCCTGCTCAACACTACGTTACAACCCATGATTCAATTAAAAAGGCGTTAAAAGCAATTGAAGAAGAATTGGATTTCCGTGTAGCGGAGCTTCAATCGGAGGGTAAACTATTGGAGGCGCAACGTTTGTCGACTCGGACTCGTTATGATATGCAAATGTTATCCGAAGTTGGTTATTGTTCAGGTATAGAGAACTATTCAAGACATCTGGATGGCAGAAATCCGGGGGAACCGCCGGGAACCCTTCTGGATTTCTTCCCTGGCGATTTTGTCATGGTAATAGATGAGTCTCACATAACCGTTCCTCAAATCAGAGGGATGTACAATGGCGATGTTTCCAGAAAGAAGACGCTGGTGGAACATGGCTTCAGATTGCCTTCCTGTCTCGACAACAGGCCACTCCGGTGGGAGGAGTTCGAAGAATATATGAAACAAGTAATTTTCGTGTCGGCAACCCCCGGTGATTATGAATTATCGACATCGGAACAGGTAGTTGAGCTGCTTGTTAGACCCACAGGGATATTAGATCCCAAAGTAGAGGTAGTTCCTGCAAAACATCAACTTGACGATTTGCTCTATCGGCTTAAAGGGTGTCTGAAAGAAAACAAGAGAGTATTGGTCAATACTTTGACAAAGCGATCAGCTGAGGATTTGGCGGAATATCTTGCTGGATTGGGATATAAAGTGAAATACATCCATTCTGAATTCGATACCTTTGAAAGGGCCGAGCTGCTTCGTGATCTCAGGATTGGCACCATTGACATTTTGGTGGGAGTAAATTTACTGAGAGAGGGCCTCGATCTTCCTGAGGTAAGCTTGGTTGCCATACTCGATGCAGACAGGGAAGGTTTCTTGCGTTCTTCTCGCTCCATTATTCAGATGATCGGAAGGGCGGCAAGACATGCGGCAGGTATGGTAGTTCTCTATGCCGACGAAATGACGGAAAGCATTAAGGTGGCAGTAAGCGAGACAGAACGTCGAAGAAAAATACAGGAAGCCTTTAACATCGAACACGGAATTGAGCCGAAGAGCATTGTTAAACCCATTGTACATCTTTTGCCGGAAGAGCTCTTGGAAAAAAGAGAGGGCGAAGGAGATCACGGGGCGGTTCCAAGGCCCAGCGAAGTGTCTCTCGAAGAACTGGAGCGCATGATGTGGGATGCCGTTGCAAAACTTAACTTCGAAGAGGCTGCGAGATTGCGAGATTTGATCAGCGATATCAAGGGAGGAAGAATTACGCGTGGAACAGTACATAATCGTAAAAGGAGCAAGACAGCATAATTTAAAAAACATAAATATCAAGATCCCCAAAAACAAAATGGTGGTGATAACAGGGCCATCGGGATCGGGTAAATCGTCGCTGGCATTTGATACCATATATGCAGAGGGTCAACGCAGGTACGTCGAATCTCTGTCGGCCTTCGCGAGGCAGTTTTTGGGTATACAAGATAAACCTGATGTAGATGACATATCCGGTTTGTCGCCGGCTATATCGATAGAACAAAAGGGAATATCTCACAATCCACGTTCAACAGTTGGAACAGTTACCGAAATTTACGATTATTTGAGACTTTTGTATGGCAGAGCAGGAGTGCCATATTGTCACATATGCGGTCACGAAGTGCATCGCTATACTGTGGACGAAATAGTAGACTTAGTGTTGAATAAATGGAAGGATAGAAGGCTTACGATACTTGCTCCAGTGGTCAAGGGGAAAAAGGGAGAACACAAAAATCTATTTTTGAAGTTGCGACAAGCAGGTTACGTAAGAGTTCGGGTTGATGGTCAGGTTCTTTGGCTTGAAGAGGAAATAGCTCTGGATAAAAACAGACCACACAATATAGAAGTTGTTTTGGATCGTATAAAAGCCCATGAAAGCAGAAGAGATCGTTTGAGCGAGGCTGTTGAAAAATCCTTCGAATTAGCCGAGGGGTTTGTTCTTTTTCTAATAGACGAAATAGAGGAGGAACTGTTAACTAATAAATTCGTGTGCCCCGATTGCGGAATATCTATCCCGGAAATAGAGCCCAGGCTTTTTTCCTTCAATAGCCCCTATGGCGCATGCCCCTCTTGTTCGGGAATCGGAAGTTATGAGTACTTTTCTAAAGAATTTGCAATAGATCCTGAAAGAAAGGTATTAGAAGGTGCCATTATACCTTGGGGCAAAAATCATTACATGTTAAGGCGCTTGGAGGCTATAGCGAAAAAGAAGGGATGGAACTTAGACCTCCCCTTTAAGTCATTGCCCAAATATGTCGTTGAGATGGTAATAAACGGTTCAAACGATAGAGCTCCAATGACATATAGAGAACATGGCGAAGAATTTACTTATATGGGGCGATATGAAGGTTTAATTCCTTGGTTAGAAAGGCGCTGGAGAGAGACTGAGTCGGACAACGTCAAAGAGGAACTTTCCAAATTCAGGACGGAAGATATATGCGAAAGCTGTGGTGGAAAGCGATTGCGACCGGAAGCTTTGGCGGTCAAGATAGCGGGTTATACAATTGGTGACATGGTAGAAATGCAGGTCGCTAATTTAGTCAATGTAGTCAACAAAATAAGATCAGAGGAGAGCAAATGGGAAAAAGTTGTACGTCCTGTCGTCGAGGAACTACTTAAGAGGCTTTCCTTTCTCGTTGATGTAGGAGTTGGCTATTTGACGTTAAATAGAAGGGCCGATACTTTGAGCGGCGGGGAAAGCCAGCGAATTCACCTTGCTACTCAGATAGGATCGAAGTTGACCGGAGTTCTCTATGTATTAGACGAGCCGACTATCGGACTTCACTCTAGAGATACAAACAGGTTGCTAAAAACGTTGGAATCGATAAAAGATCTGGGCAATAGCATTATCATCGTTGAACATGACAGAGAAGTAATGATGGCTGCAGATCATATCATAGAGCTGGGCCCGGAGGCAGGAGAGAGAGGGGGAGAGATTGTATTTGAAGGTTCTAGCGATGAGATTAAAAATTCCTGCTGTCTCTCTGCCCGCTACCTGCGCGGAGAAAGCTCTGGCGTTGTCTTCCCTCCCGGCAACAGCAGGCGGAAGCCAAAAGGATATATAAAGATATACGGAGCCGAAGAGAATAACTTAAAATCTATTGATGTTTCGATTCCGCTGGGCGGCCTGGTCTGTATAAGCGGAGTTTCTGGCTCAGGCAAAAGTACTTTGCTTTATGAAATAATATTTAAAGGCATCAAAAAACTTATAGATAGCGATTTTAGAGCAAGAGTGGGCAAACATAGAACTATCGAAGGGTACTCTCAAGTTCAAAATGTTGTTCTCATTGACCAAAGCCCTATTGGTCGGACGCCAAGGTCTAATCCTGCAACGTACACTGGCGTCTTTACTCATATAAGGGAATTTTACTCCATGCTTCCGGAAGCTAAGCTGAGAGGTTATTCTGTGGGGAGATTTAGTTTTAACGTCAAAGGCGGCAGATGCGAAGCCTGTAAGGGAGAAGGAGTAGTGCGCGTTCCCATGCTCTTTATGCCCGATGCTTACGTGACATGTGAAGTATGTAAGGGGAAACGCTACAACAGGGAAACCCTAGAAGTAAAGTTTAAAGGCAAAAACATAACTGACGTTCTCGATATGACGGTAGATGAGGCCTGCGAGTTCTTTAAGGATATTCCGAAGATCGAAAAGAAACTTTCCGTCATAAAAGAGGCCGGATTGGGTTATATACGTCTCGGTCAACCGGCACCTACCTTAAGCGGAGGCGAAGCTCAAAGGGTTAAACTCGCCACAGAGCTTGCCAAGCAATTCAGGGGCTCCACCCTATATCTTTTGGATGAACCGACAACAGGGTTGCATTATAGCGATGTAAAAAAGTTGCTCTTACTTTTGCATAGATTGGTCGATCAAGGTAACACAGTTGTGGCGATAGAGCACAATTTAGATTTTATTGCCTCCTGTGACTACATAGTTGATTTGGGACCGGAAGGCGGAGATGGCGGTGGCTACGTGGTTGCTGTGGGGATGCCTGAAGAGTTGGCCGAGAACGAACGTAGCTATACAGGTAAATATTTATCTTCCTTTTTGGGAGATATTAGAGGGGGAAGGTATTTAGTATCATGAGAGACTCCGGCATCGAAGATATATGTTACGGGCGCCATCCTGTGATAGCTCTTTTGGAGGAATCGCCGCATCGTTGTCATAAGATATTGATATCAGAAGGAATTAACAAAAAGCTTGTTGATGACATTTACGATAGGGCACGCAAGAATGGCATTCCTGTTCTGAAGGTAGATAATAAAACTCTCGACAGAGTATCGGGAGGGGCCTCTCATCAAGGGGTATTAGCCTATATTTCCCAAGGAAATTTGGGTGATATCAATCAATTGATAGACAGAATAACAGAAAAAAAGGATAACTCCCTTGTTGTAGTTGCAGATAAAATAAAAGATCCTAACAACCTTGGGGCTATAATCAGGAGCGCAGAAGTCTTTGGGGCTTTGGGCGTGATTTTCCCAAAGCGCAACAGTGCTTATCCAAGCAGTGCGGTGCATAAAAGCAGTGCCGGCGCGAGTATGCGTGTTATGATGGTTTCTGTGAGCAACTTGGTGAGTGCTATAAAGAGGCTGCAGGAAAACGGGATGTGGGTTGTGGGGTTGGACCAGAGAGCTGACAGATACCTCTGGGATGAGCCTTCGATCAGAGGTAAGCTCACCCTGGTGGTTGGTTCGGAAGAGGCTGGCATTTCTCCGATCGTTGCTAGGGCTTGCGATGATATAAGATCTATACCTATGTTTGGGAAGACGGGGTCCTTAAATGCTGCAGTAGCGGCAAGCATAGGCATGTATGAATGGATGGAAAGCGTTGTAAAAGGTGGAGAAGGTAGGGATGGTTAAATACAAATCGGCTCTATGTAAACTTTTGCTGCGCGTAAACGAATCCGATATTTTCTATTTGAGCGCTATTGTCGACGGTTATGATAACTTAGGGTATGTCAGAAAAGAAGAAGCTCCCAATGGGCATGTTTGGTTTTATTATGCCGGCGATATGGAAGAAGAGGTTTATGAGTTGATATCGTTGCTTAGAAGCGAAATAGATGATTTCCAGGTCGCAGGGGGAAGTATAAGAATTGAATAGGGGTGATCCCTTTGTCTGTTAATGCTCTTGTCGAAGCACTAATTTCCTTGGGACGCAAAAAAGATATTTTTTGCGATCTTTATATCCAGAGTTCTTTTGGCCATAGCATATCTGTTGAAGATGGCAGAACTGAAGAGATAACATCAGGAAGCGCCGGAGGTAGCGGATTTCGTCTCCTATGCGACGGAAAGACTCACTATGGTCACGTTCACGGTATTACGTCCGATGTGGCAGTAAAGTTAGTTGATGATGTCATTAAAACGATAAATATCAATTGCCCTTTACCCATGCCTGCGCCGGAACCCCTTGTAAAACAGGAACAGCTTACGAATGCACAAATTGATAGCGCTATGTTAAGGGAAATACATCATAATCTCGTAAAAGAAAGTAAATATATAAAAAAGGTAACCTTAAGGCTGAGCACCTCTGAAAAAGAAATAACTATTATTAACAGTCGGGGAGATTTAGTTAGAGATACCAGGTATTCATCTCGCTTTTCTGCCCACATCGTCGTGGAAAAAGACGGCAAGCTCTTTTCGGGGTACGAGTCAAGAGGATTCAGCCTTCCTTTTGCAAAGTTTTTAGAAAGAACGGATACAACGTCAACAGCTTTAAAAGCTGCCAAAAGGGCCTTGCTTGGTCCAGAATGTTCTCCTTGTCCAGCAGGGAAGATACCCGTAGTTCTATCAGGAGAGGCAGGGGGGACGATGATTCATGAGGCTTGTGGCCATGCCTTGGAAGGCGATATAGTCTATAAAAATCGCTCCGTTTTTAAGGATAGGATTGGTGAAGTGGTTGCCAATCCGGCCGTTACATTAATAGATGATGCCACTATCGAAGGTGCTTTTGGGTCGTATAAATTTGACGATGAGGGCACGCCTGCCCAAAGGACTATCTTGATTGAAGATGGAATATTAAAGGCGTATATGGCAGACGTATTTTGTAATAAAATGTGGGGACTTCCCCTGACTGGCAATGGAAGAAGGGAATCCTATACTTCTTATCCCATAACCAGGATGTCAAATACCTTTCTCTTGCCGGGAAATATGGAAAAGGGGGAAATCATCTCGCGAGTTTCTTTCGGGCTTTACGCTCAAAAGATGGGTGGCGGTGAGACGGATCCCACAACCGGTGATTTTGTCTTTAATGTGGAAGAGGCATACCTCATCGAGGATGGGAAGATAACCGTTCCGGTAAAAGGTGCTATCCTGGTTGGGAACGGGCCTCAAGTGTTGAAAGATATTTTGGCCGTTGGAAGCGATCTAGAACTTGATGTCGGCTTTTGTGGAAAAAACGGCCAATCCGTTCCAGTGACGGATGGTCAGCCAACAGTTCTCATAAAAGAGCTAGTCGTAGGAGGAAGCGATATTTAAATGTCAGACCGCTATTCGAGAAGGGCAAAAGGCAGGTCAAAAACGAATAAAAGAGGAATTAAAGAGCGGGTAGGCGGATTGACTCATACCCTGAAAGCAGCCTTTGTTGACTTTTTTAACGAAGAGAGATGCCATGTTAGGATGCAAAGAGCAACCAGGATGTTCGAATTTCTTTTGATTCTTCTTCTTTTCGTTACTATTTACCTAATTACAAGCATATTTACTCCATGGACAGGCTTTATCGGCGAGCGATCAAAGGAGTTTCTAACGGGAAAATGGGGTCTTGCCTCATTAATTCCGCTGTTTTATTTAAGTTATATATGTATTGTGCTCTTGGCTAAGCGAAAGGTTTCGGCCATATTGGCTCAAACTGGTATAGTGTTTTTGTCTTTTTTGATTCTCGAGCTATTCCTCGGTTTGATATACATAAATAATCCAAACACTTTTGATATAACCTTTTGCGGAACCTGGGGTTATTTCATTGCATCAATATCGCTTCAAAGCGTTGGACCTCTTGGTATTTCTCTTTTTGGATTGATGTTGGCAATCACGCTTTTTTTTCTCCATGGAAAGGGAGATTTCACGGAGTTCATTTCAGCCTTGAAATTACCTTTTTCAAGGCTTCGCCGTAAATTAAAAGATTTTTATCTATCTTTATTCGGAAAGAGGAGCAGACGTGACAAATCCGAATCCATCGATTATGGGTTTCAGTCCCATGATGCGATCGATTTTCGCGATCATGCCAAAGAGGTAAGCGAAAGAGTTGCCGATATTGGGCTTCCTCTATCGTCTGTAATCGGGGAAAAGGCAGATGATATTGTTTCTGAAATTAGCGAAGATGGCTATAGTGCGTTTGAAGTTGACGACGCTGAAGACGGTTTTGTGTTACCTCCCGATGTGGAACCTGGAAAGTTTCCTCCACCTTTGGATATATTGGGGGCAGCCGTTGACAACGACATAACTGCCGATATCAAGCCCACTTTGGAGCGATACGGGGCCAAGATAATCGATACTTTGGCCGAATTTGGAATAGAAGCGGAGTTAGCGGATATAGTACAGGGGCCTACGGTAATTCAATTTCGTATACAAATAGCACCTGGAATAAAAGTCAGCAGGATAGCGGCTTTGTCGAACGATCTGGCATTGGCTTTAGCAGTTCCCAGTCTCAGAGTGGAAGCTCCGATACTGGGACAGCCTTATGTGGGCATAGAGATACCGAACCCTAAGCGAAGGGCCGTACATTTGAAAGAGGTCATAGAGTCTCCTAACTTTACGCATTCAAAATATGAATTGCCTTTACCGCTTGGCTTGAACGTAGACGGCACTCCCATGGTGGTTGGGCTTGAGAGCCTTCCTCATTTGCTCGTGGCGGGAACAACCGGATCGGGTAAGAGTGTTTTTATTTCCTCTTGTTTGATTGGAATGTGCTTCGAGAGGCGTCCAGATGAAGTTAAACTGCTTCTCATAGACCCCAAAAGAGTAGAGATGACCTTTTACGAAAAGCTTCCTCATGTCCTGGCTTCGCCAATAGTGGAGACAAAGGAGGCAGTGGCTGCCCTGGCTTGGGCTATTAACGAAATGGAGCGGAGATACGATCTCTTTGCAAAAGCACGAGTAAGAAATATCGTGTCTTACAACGAGAAGGTTTTACCGAAGGATAGGCTCTACAATATCGTGATTGTAGTAGACGAATTGGCAGACTTAATGATGACTTCGCCTAAAGAAGTAGAAGATTATATTTGCAGGTTAGCTCAGATGGCAAGGGCAACGGGGATTCACCTTATTTTGGCTACGCAACGACCATCGGTCAATGTAGTGACCGGTTTGATTAAGGCAAATATTCCAGCTCGAGTGGCCTTCGCATTGCCATCCCAGGCCGATTCAAGAACAATCCTCGATGTAGGAGGCGCCGAGAAGCTCCTTGGAAAGGGTGACATGCTTTTTCTGTCTCCAAAGTACGCAAAACCCGTCAGAATCCAAGCTCCATGGGTGGATGAGGACACTATAAATCGCTTTATACAATACACCGTTAACATCTTTGGGGAACCAGAATATATCAACATATCGGAGGAGGGGCAGACGAGCCATGAGGTTGCCTATTTGGACGATCCTCTGCTCGAAGAAGCCGTTGAAGTTGTCTTGGCGACAGGTATAGCCTCTGCCAGCAGACTTCAGCGTCAACTTAGGATTGGATTTACAAGGGCAGCACGTATTATCGATACCATGGAACAATTGGGCATAGTCGGTCCTCAGGAGGGATCTAAACCTAGGGAAATACTTCTCGATGAAGGTAAGGCAAGGGAGGTTTTGGCCGAAGCGTTGGGTGGTGAAAGCAGTGGAATTGATTGAAGTCGATTCTTTTTCGATGCGTAGAACCCCCTCCTTTCGTGACTGCAAGGTTTTACTGATAGCAGGCGGAAAGCCTCCAAGTGACGCATGGCTGGAAGCTACGACGAGATGTTTTGACGTTTGGGTAGCCGATAGAGGAGTTACCTATTGCAGAAAATTAAATGTCATACCTAAAGCGATTGTCGGCGACGGAGACAGTTCTCCTTTGGAGGATTGGGCATGGGCTGAGGAGGCTGGAGCGAAAGTTTACAGATATCCAAAAGACAAAGATTACACCGACTTACAGCTTGCCATAATGCAAATTAGCAGAAGTTACGGTAGGTCGGTATCTGTCTTTGTTACGGCGGGACTAGGCGGCAGATTGGACCACTCTTTGAGCAATATTTTTAGCTTGCGATTGGCAGAAAAATGGGGAGTGGATGCTGCTGGTTTTCTTGACGAAGAGGAATCCCTTATACTGCTAAGGGGCGGGGAGGAATTGAAATTGCATTTTTACAATAAGCCTCTTGCTATCTCCCTTTTGTCTCTAACCCCGTGCTCTCACGGGGTTAGCATAAAAAAAGTTAAATGGGAACTGGATAATGCTACGTTGAGGCTCGATGAACCCTTTGCCGTCAGTAACGAGTTGATAAACGATGAACGAGAAGTTGATTTAAAGGTCGATAGCGGTTGTGTTGGAGTATATATATGTCTGGGCCCAAAATGAATATTATAAAAAGCGGGCTTTTAAATTGCCCGCTTGACCAAACCGGAGCGCAAACAACGAGTACAGACTTTCATCCGCTTCTTGATACCACCACCGAGATCAACGTTAACGACCTGCAAATTTACCAGCCAACGACGCCTGGTTTTGCGATTGGAATGACTAACCTTATTCCCGGTTATCGGACCTCGTCCACAACAATCACATACACGAGACATGGCAAGTTACCTCCTTTGCAATATAAAACGGCGAGGGTATTTTAGCATGTATGAGAGCAAAAAATCAAATGAAAAGTCCAGTTTGGGGGAGTGAAAATGTCGTTTTCAAAAGATATTGAAGAGTTAGAAAAGATAATACAACGACTGGAAAAGGAGGCGCTTCCTCTTGAGGAGGCAATGAGCATATTTGAGCGAGGAGTTGCCTTGGTGAGAAGTTGTCAGGCCTATCTTGCCGAGGCGGAGCAAAAGATAATGCTCGTAAGCGAAGAAGGTGACGAGACCCCTTGGGAACCTCGAGAGGAGGGTGAAAATTGAGTAATGTTGAACTAAAACAAATCTTTGAGTCGAAAAAAGAAAAAATAGATACCTATTTGGAGAATATACTCAACAATGACGAGATTCCGGAGGTCTTGTGTCAATGTATTGCCTATTCGCTTTTGAATGGGGGGAAGAGGATAAGGCCTGTCCTGTGTCAAATAACCGCCGAAAAACTTGGCATTGACCCCGATGGAGTGTTGCCTTTAGCGGCCGCCATAGAGATGGCACATACTGCCTCTTTAATTCACGATGATCTTCCCTGCATGGATAATGATGATTATAGACGTGGAAAACTAACGAACCATAAAGTATATGGCGAAGCAATGGCCGTTTTGGCAGGAGATTCGTTGTTGGCTTACGGCTTCGAATTATGCTTGCAAGAACTGCCGAGACTTGGCTTTACCCAATCGAACATACTTAACGCCCTTAAAATTTTCTCCCATGCCATTGGACCCTGTGGAATATGTGGAGGGCAGGCTCTCGATATAACACAGGAAGGCCACGAAGGAGAGGAGGAGTTTTTGTGGAAAATGTGCGAGCTTAAAACGGCCACCTTGCTTCGTGCTTCCATCACCGCTTCGGCTGCACTCGTCGGAGCTGGTGAAAAAACAATGTCATGTTTACATAATTATGGGACACATCTCGGCATTTCCTTTCAGATCATTGATGATATACTCGATGTAACGGGAACCATTTCAGAGCTTGGAAAAACGCCAGGAAAAGACGCTAAGGAGGGCAAACTAACGTTTGTCGCCCTTCACGGTTTGGAAAGAGCGAAGGAGTTGGCCATGGAAGAAACGAAAAAAGCAATAGACTCGATTCTTCCATTAGGACCTGATTTCGAAGTTTTTCTAGATATTGCGGAATATATTGCGAGGAGGTCTAAATAAGCCTTGTCATTGAATTATTTAGGTAAAATCAAAGACTACAGGGACCTTCGCCATTTGAAGCATACAGAAAAGAGCCGGCTTTGCAACGAAATAAGACAAATGATCATAGATGTGGCTACGGAAAACGGAGGACATCTAGCCTCATCTCTGGGGACTGTCGAATTAACCGTTGCGCTGCTATCAGTTTACGACCCATTGGAGGACAAGATTGTCTTTGATGTTGGCCATCAATGTTATACCTATAAGATATTGACGGGACGTAAGGATCGATTTAACACGCTGAGGCAATGGGAAGGAATTAGCGGATTTCCCAAAAGAGAGGAAAGCTCCTTCGATCACTTTAACACCGGCCATGCAGGTACGTCCATTTCAGCCGCGATGGGATATGCCAAGTCTCGCGATCTTTTGCGCCAAAAACATGAAGTCATTGCTGTAGTAGGAGATTCTTCCATATCGAATGGCATGTCCTTTGAGGCGTTAAACCAGATCGATGAACTTAAGACAAAAGTGATAATAATCTTAAATGACAATAAAATGTCCATAAATGTTCTAATCGGCGGTTTAGCTAAACACCTTAGCCACTTGAGCACTAATCCTTCGTATAGAAAGGCAAAGGATGCTATAAAGTCGCTTTGCGAGGGATTGCCCTTGGGTAGCGCACTAGTCGCAGAGGCGTTAAAGAAGATGAAATACCAGGTAAAGACAATGTTTCAGCCGATCAACATATTTGAAGCTTTGGGCATTAACTATTGGGGACCTTTCAACGGACACAACATAGAAGAGCTTGAAGAGGTATTCAAACTGGCCAAAGCCTTTGATGAATCAGTTTTAATACACGTTATAACCCAAAAGGGCAAAGGTTACGTTCCGGCCGAAGAAAACCCAACCAAATATCATGGAGTGTCTGCGAAAAAGCCGAATTCCTCGGCCACCTCTTTATCCTGGAGCAAGGCTTCAGCTCAATGCGTTGAGAAACTTGCGGAAAACGATGACAGAATTATTTGTCTTACCGCTGCAATGGAGGAAGGTTGCAATTTGACAGGATTTAAAAAGAAATTCCCGGGAAGATTCTTTGACGTAGGTATTGCAGAAGAGCATTTGCTTACCTATGCTGCCGGCTTGGCAGCGGGAGGATTGCGACCGGTCGTCTTTATTTATTCTACCTTTTTGCAGAGGGCGGCAGATCAACTATATCACGATATAGCTATGCAAAGGTTGCCGGTTCTTGTTGCCTTAGATAGGTCCGGGCTTGTCGGCGAGGATGGCGAAACACATCATGGGCTGCTCGATATCTCTTGGTATAAATCGGTCCCGGGACTGACCATTGCGTCGCCCCGGGATGTAATAGATTTGGAATATATATTCGCCCACTTAATTGAGCATAGTGCTTTGCCGGCCATAATAAGGTATCCAAAGGGAGAGGCCCCATTTTCTCTAGGTAGAAGAGATGGGGATCAACCCTTCGAATGGCTCAAATCCGAAATCTTGAGACAGGGGGAAGAGATCCTTTTGATTGGCTATGGGGGCACTATGCCTATCCTTCTGGAATCTTGCGATAAAATCAATAATTTATTACACATAAATCCTACTGTGGTTGACTTGAGATTTATAAAGCCATTGGATTTAGAGACGCTTGAGAGGTTGTTTTCTGCCCATTCTTGTGTCGTAATTGCCGAGGAGACCTATAGTATAGGGGGCGTAGGCGAACAATTGAGCAAGTTTGCCTTTGACGTAAATAAAGGCCTGGATTGGATTCATATCGCAATTCCTGACATTTATGTTCCTCAAGGGGCAAGAGATGAACAGCTTCGTTATGTTGGATTAAGCAGCGATGAGGTGGTGAAAAGGGTTAGTGAACACTTCGAAAGAGCGATTGGATAAACTGCTCATCTATCGAGGACTTGTTGATACGAGAAATAAGGCAGCGGCATTGATTCTAGCGGGAAGGGTTAAGGCAAATGGCGAGCTTGTTTCAAAGGCTGGCACCTTCGTCGATATTGATTGCGATATTGAAATAGTCCGACAGGATAGTTGGGTAAGCAGGGGAGCTCATAAGTTACTCAAGGCGTTAGACATTTTTGGCATGAATCCTGTAGGTTTGGTTTGTATCGATATTGGCGCTTCCACAGGAGGTTTTACGCATGTATTGCTCGAGAGGGGCGCAAAAAAGGTATATGCAGTTGATGTAGGTTACGGCCAGTTGGCCTGGTCTTTGAGGCAGGACGAGCGTGTTGTGGTGAGGGAAAAGACAAACGCGAGATATTTGCGAAGAGAAGATTTTGACGAGGACGCCGACTTAATTACCGTCGATGTTTCCTTCATATCGTTGAAGTTAATACTTCCCGTCTTAGTCGATCTGCTGTCAAAAAGTGGAGATATAATAGCTTTGGTGAAGCCGCAATTCGAAGCAGGAAGGGAAAGGGTTGGCAAAGGCGGAGTTGTAGCAGACCCAAAGGTGCACGAAGAAGTTTTACGCGATCTTATTTTGTGGATAGAACGGAATGTCCCATTTAATGCATCGGGGCTGACGCATTCTCCAATAAAGGGTCCAAAGGGAAACATCGAATTTCTATTACATTTGACTCCCAGGAAAATACAGCAAAGCCCTTTGAACTTTAATGAAGCCGTCCTTGCTGCCCATGACGAACTTAATTGACGTCGAAATGAGGTACATTTTATGGATCAAATTCTTTTAATCGTGAATACTAGAAAGTCAACGGCACTTAACCTGGCATACAGGTTGATAGGATGGGGTAAAAAAAGGACGATCGGCTTTGTGGCTCCATCTCACGAGTCGGCCATGCTTGGGTTGCCCGAATTCGATTGGAACATTGAAACCAACCCGGTGAAATTTGGCGTTGTCATTGGTGGAGATGGGACCTTTCTCAGGGCCTCTCGTATGGTGATGGATTTTGATATTCCATTGTACGGCATTAACGTCGGGCGTCTGGGTTTTTTGGTGACGGGCAATCCCGATAATGCTGAAGAGGAAATTGAAAAGATCTTGTCCGGAGAATACAGGATACAGAAGCGTCAGGCTCTCAAGGGCAGCGTGACGCGAAAGGGAAGCCTTGTCCACGTATTGTACGCCCTCAATGACTTAGTTATAACCAAGGGACCGCTTGCCAGGTTGATCGAGGTCGAGTCGAGAGTAAACGATTACTTTTTGAGCCTGCTTCCCGCGGATGGAATTATCGTATCGACTCCCACAGGATCTACAGCTTACGCTCTCTCCGCTGGCGGGCCTATTTTACCTCCCCATGTAAATGCGATGGTCATGGTTCCCATATGCCCTCATACGCTATATGCCCGACCTTTAGTGCTGGGTTCGGAGGACACAATATCTCTTATACCCAAAAGCGATCAGAAGGAGATATATCTCACTCAAGACGGACAACTGGGTTACGAGCTAATGGTTAAGGATAGGATAGACATATCAATTGCCCGAGATAAATGCGTTTCAACGATCGAGCTCAAAGAAGATAATTACTTCGACCTTTTGAGGGAGAAATTGCAGTGGGGTAACGTAAGCGTGCGTCAGGGCGAGGAGGATTGGTAGTGCTCGAAGAACTTCATGTCAAGAACATAGGCGGTATAACTACAGCATCTTTGAGGCTCAGGGGTAACTTTATAGCCATCACTGGCGAAAGCGGGTCGGGGAAGAGCAGCTTAGTGAGGGCCCTTGAGTTATTGGCAGGAAAAAGGGCACAGGCTAATTATTTACGAGTAGGGGAAGATAACGGCGAGGTGGAAGGAGCCTTTCAGGCTGATCACATTCCCTCATTGCCCGAGGAACTTCAGCCTCAGGAGGGAATATGGGTAGTAAGGCGTGTGGTTACATCTGAGGGGCGAAGCAAATCCTACATTCAGGGTCATGTCGTGCCGCTTAACATCCTTTCCAGGGCAATGGTGCATTTTATCCATATTCAAAGTCAATTTTCACAATTGGATCTGTTGGACGAAAACAGCCAGCTTGACTTGCTCGATAGTTACGGTGGCTTAGAATTGAAACAAAAGAAGATGGATATGGCGACGGTATTCCACAGGGCCGTAGAAATGGAAAGACGTATTCAGGAGCTCACCCAGAGGCGTAAGTCAGTCGAGGAAAGATATAACGGTGCAGATGAGCTAACCAATTTATTGAAGTCGTTGAATCCCTCGCTTTCCAGCGAATACGAATGGGAAGATGAACTGAGGATGATAAGAGACGAGATAAGTCGAAGGCAAGAGCTGGAAAGGATATTAATTGCTATAGAAGGCGGTATTGCCTCGGGCGGTTTGGAGGGCGAGGTGGAAAGTATTTCAGGGAGGCTTAAAGCAATCTTGAATTCGGAAGAAATAGATCGTACTGTTCAAAATCTTTTAATAAGCCTGCAACAATTGACTCATCAGATACAAGAAGTTCTCGAAAGCACTCCAACAATCGAAGAATTGCAGCACAAAGAAGAAGAATTGGAGACAAAACTCGGAAAGCTTAGAAAGTGCAAACGTATTGCTAAAGCCTCATCTATTGAAGAGCTTGTAGAGTATTACAATACCGCCCAAAAGGAAATATCCTGGTTATCCGAAAGTCTCGTCGAACTGGAAAGATTAAAAGACGAGCTAAGCAAATTAAAAAAAGACGTGAGCCAGCACGCGCTTGATCTACGCGCTTCTCGAATTAAAATAGCGAAGGAATTAGAAGAAGCCGTCAATTCTCATTTAAAGGATCTTGGAATGGAGACTACTACGCTTACGATCAAAGTTGAGGAATTGAAGAAGGTTCGATCCAGCGGAGCGGAATCGATCAGTTTTATGATAGAGGCAAACGGCAATGCGCCGTCACCTATTTCCAAAATAGCCTCAGGAGGGGAATTGAGTCGAATTTTGTTGGCACTGCAAATGGCATTACCGGAGGAAACCCTGCCCAAATTGCTGATAGTCGATGAAGTGGAAGCCGGGTTGGGAGGCAAGGCTGCTCTGTTGGCCGGCCTTAAGCTTAAGGAGCTTTCGACTAAATGCCAGATTATACTCATAACCCATGAGGCTACCATTGCATCCCTTGCGGACCAGCATTTTCGGGTAACAAAGGAGGGTGAGGAATCTTACGTCAAAGAGTTAAACGAAGAGGAAAGGGTGCAGGAAATTGCGAGGATGTTGTCGGGTACTAGCGAAATAAAAGAAGCTGTAGTCCACGCAGAAAGATTGCTTAGGCTTCGCGATGAATAGTATTATAAAACTTGTCTAATTTTGCCTATTTAACGATTATAGTAATTGAAGTAAAATACTACGAAAGATGCCAATTCCTTCATTGACACTTAACTCCTGTAAGGCTCCTTTTTGTATTATATTTTTAAGCTGCTCATGTATCCGCGAAAACTTTCATAATCGGCCATGTTATGCAACAATGTTGCATTTATTGTTATTGTAAAAGGTAAAATTTTCTTTTTTTGATTAATAAACTATCTTGAATAAAACGTTTATTGATGCTACGATTACGTGTATAAAATATACACATATTGCTCCGAGCCATTTAACCTAAAGACCCTTCATGGGATCCATGGTTTCTGGCCAATGGGTATCTTTGGAAACGAAGATGCCTCCCATGTTTGGAAAGGAGGAGACGCTGAAGAGTGCTTACAGACACAGATGTAAGTTTTCTTTGGCTGAAAAGGGTCGCCTCCTAAAGAGACGACCCTTTTTTCAACCTCCTTTAGCGTTAGATGGATGCTTTAAGGCTGGTATGGCAAATTAGTAATTTAAAGAAAGGAGGTTACGCGGGTCGAAGTTTGCCATATTTGAGCTTTAGGGCGTTCGAAAAAACGAGGAGGGAAACCATGAAACAGTATTTAAGAAAAAGCATCAAGGTCAACGGATGTCCCCACCACGTAGTTGCCTCCCCCGAGGCCATGCTGGTCAACATAATTCGAAAACAACTCGGGCTAACGGGAACGAAGCTCGGATGCGGATCAGGACAATGCGGAGCATGTGAAGTTATAATGAACGGCAAACTCGTACGTTCCTGCATCGTAAGATGGGATAAGGTGCCTGAAGACGCTGAAATTCAGACCATCGAAGGTTTAGGGACGCCGGACAAGCTCCACGCCCTTCAGTGGGCATACGTAAAGACGGGTGCCATACAATGCGGCTTCTGCACGCCGGGTTTCATAATGAGTTCCAAGGCCTTGATTGACGAAAACCCAAACCCGACCAGAGAAGAGGTTCGCGATTGGTTTCAGAAGAACAGAAACGCCTGCAGATGCACCGGTTACATCCAGATTGTCGATGCAGTCATGCTTGCTGCTAAAGTCTTGCGCGGCGAAGAACAAATGACGGATTTCTCGGAACTTGCACGAGACGGGAAAATATGGGGAAGCCATTATCCAAGGCCAAGCGCAGTATATAAGGCCACCGGTACATGGGACTTTGGCGATGACGTGGCGTTAAAGCTGCCTGATGAGACGTTATTTGCTGCCTGCGTATGTCCTGAAACTCATCATGCCATAGTCAAAAAGATAGATTTCAGCGAAGCAGAAAAGATGCCCGGGGTATATAAGATCGTAACGGCAGCGGACATCTACGCAAATAAGGGCACGAACAGAATAAGGGGCCAGGTGGGATCTAAGACCGCTACGACCAACGGATGGGAACGCCGAATCCTCGTAGAAGAAGGAGACAAGATCCGTCAGTGGGGGGAGGCAGTTGCCATTGTGTGTGCCGACACAGAAGAGCACGCAAGGGCAGCGGCCGACGCTGTAAAAGTAAAGATTGAAGAGCTGCCCCCGCTTTTAAACGTCAAAGACGCCATGACACCTAATGCCGTAAAGGTGCATGAGGACATACCCGATATAGACGGAATACCTAACGTGTTCAACAAACGACCCATAAAGAAGGGCAAAGACCCCAGGGAAGATCTGGACAAAGCCCCCTACGTAGTTGATGATGAATTTTACAGTTCAAGACAGCCCCATCTGACGATAGAGACCGATTGCGGATTCGGCTATTTCGACGAAGAAGGCCGTCTGGTGCTTCAGACTAAAAGCATTTGTGTGTACCGCCATCAACTCATGATTGCCCGCGGTTTGGGATTACCCCCTTCGAAGATCCGCGTCATACAAAATAATATGGGTGCCACATTCGGTTACAAGGTCGGCCCAACAAACGAACACTTAATTGGTGCATGTGTAATCGCCACGGGAAGGCCCGTTTATATGAGACTCGACATGAAAGAGCACATCGTTCGCACGCCCAAGAGGTCGCCATTTTTGATGAGGATTCGTGTAGGGGCAGACGAAAATGGCAAGCTGGTAGGCCTTGAACACACCTGGTACGTAGACCATGGACCGTATTCCGAATCCAGCCAGGATTTAACCAACAAGGGCGGACAGTTCATGCTTGCGCCTTACAGGGTAAACAATATCCGGGGTTGCGGTTACACCGTATTTACCAATCATAAATGGTGCACGGCCTTTAGATGTTATGGCGGACCTCAAACCTATTTCGGAGGAGAGCTTGCTATAGACATGTTGGCCGAAAGGGTAGGAATGGATCCCTTGGATTTCCGCGAGAAGAATTTAATTCAGCCAGGTGACACGCTACCTAGCGGTCAAAGACCGGAAGTTTATCCGCTTCAGACCATGATCACTCATATACGGCCCCTTTACGAAGAGGCCAAAAAGCAAGCTGCCGCTTTGTCAAACGACAAGATAAAGCGAGGCGTAGGCGTAGCCATAGGTATTTACAACTCAAACGACGACGGCCCCGACGAGGCAAACAGCCATATCGAGCTGACCAAAGACGGAGTAATACTTTACAACACATGGGAAGATCACGGACAGGGAGCAGACATGGGTTGTGTCGGCACGGCACACGAGGCGCTAAGGCCGTTAGGTTTAAGGCCTGATCAAATAAAACTTGTCTGCAACGATACAGCCAAGGCTCCCAACAGTGGAGCGGCAGCAGCCAGTCGTTCTCAGGTCATGGTCGGGATGGCCATCATAGACAGTTGCCGAAAACTACTTGACGCAATGCGAAAGCCTGACGGCACGTATAGGACTTACGACGAGATGATAGCAGAAGGCATACCTACTTACTACGAAGGCTACTACAAGGCGACCGTGAGAAACGTAAATGGTGAGATTCAAAACTGCACGGGCATGGACGATGAAACAGGCCAGGGCTATCCCTTCGCCAATCACATGTTCGGCCTCTTTTTAGCAGAGGTGTCAGTGGACGTAACGACAGGAGAGGTAAAGGTCGATCGCATGACGCTGGCATGTGATGTGGGAAAGATCAATAACTACGCCGTCGTTGAAGGGCAGCTTTACGGAGGCATCGCCCAGGGCATAGGGTTTGCATTGAAGGAAAACTTCGAGGACGTGAAAAAACACAACAACCTCTTAGCTTGCGGGTTTCCTTACATTAAAGATATACCCGACAATATCCGCCTGATACACATGGAATCTCCCAGGGAGTTCGGTCCCTTTGGCGCTTCCGGCACAGGGGAAGTCCCCCTTTCTGCCCCTCATGCTGCTATAATAAATGCGATACATAACGCCTGTGGCATCAGGCTTAAGACGATTCCGGCAACTCCAGATTTGATATTAATGTCATTGGAGGAGGCCAAAAAATGACGAATAAAGACCTTGAGCAACCCTTAGCAGGAAAGCTGGAAGATCTCCCAGAACTTAAAGCTTTTTCCCTTGGCGAAGGCGTGGTAAAGCGAATAGTCTTCGGACCGGAGCGTTTCTTCGATGATTATGTGGTTCGTTTCTTTACCCTTCCGCCAAACAGGATGATCTCCGAACACCAACACGAATGGCCGCACTACCTGATCACCCTGGAAGGGCACGGCCAGGTCATCATAGAAGGAGTCACGTGGGACCTGCCTGAAAAGTCCTGGGCCTTCGTGCCGCCTGACGTTTCTCATTCCTACGGAAACGCCTCGGACAAACCCTTTAGATTCCTCTGCATAGTGCCGTGGTTTGGAGATCCCGACGGCAAGCGCGCAAGGGCAAGATTAGAAAGAACAAAGAGGGAGTAAGATCCAAGCTCCCCAATCCTTAGCCTGGGAATTTGAACCAAAATATGAAGGTGGTAAGGATCAGCACAACTCATTTGGGTGAGAAATGTGATTCTTACCACCTTAGTTATTCATGCTGGCAAAATAGAGCCATCCCCTCAGGCTCTATAATCTTTAGTGTGGAAAATTTGACATGAAAAATATAATGGTGGTAAGAACCAACCAAACCCATTAAGAAAGGAGGCTCCTACCACCATGGCCAAAGGCCATAAATATAATATCACCAATCTGCTCGGATTAGAAGGTCTAAAGGTATTAGAGGTAGTTGAAGAAGAGGAAGGTTTTATAGTAATTGAAGTTCAGGCCAAAAAGAGAAAGGCGTTTTGTCCTCATTGCGGCTCAAAGCACCTTTACAAACACGGCCATGCAAGACCAAGGAGGGTGCTACATGCTTTTATCTGTGGCAAGAGGGTATATCTAAAGATACAGGGACTGCAGAGGTGGAAGTGCAGGATTTGTGGTCGCACCTTCACTCAAAGGCTTGAAATCTTAAGACCAAAAAGCAGGCTTACCAATATGGCCGAGATGTGGGTACTGTGGTTGCTAAAGTTCATGAGCTTCAAAGAGGTGGCAAAGCTTCTTCGCATATCCTACGGCAAAATTAAAAAGGTGTTGATGGACTTCGTGAGGATGGCAGACTTGCCGGAATCAATAATAGACGACTTAGAAGAACTTCACCTTGGGATAGACGAACACAGCTTTTCTCATCAGGACATGGTGATAGTGGTGACAGACGTAAAGGCGAAGAGGGTGCTTGGAATACTAAAGGACGACCGCCTTTCTACCCTGGAGGAGTTTTTAAGGAAGATCCCAAGCCAAAGGGTCAAGGAAGTATGCATAGACATGAAGGAGGGTTTCAGGAAGCTTGCTCAGAGGTTATTCCCTAAGGCTGACGTGGTCGTAGATCATTTCCACATCATAGCAGACGAAAAAACAGACGCATGGATGAGGCAAGAAGGATAGAACAAGACGTACGTAACAAAAGAAAGGTAAGGATACCCAAAAAGATATTCCTCGTGGGATTTGAGCGGTTAAGCGAAAGCGGAAGAGAAAAGCTAGACGAGCTTTTAAGCCAATACCCAAACCTCAAGGACTTTTACTGGGCTAAGGAAGCTTTGAGGAAACTTTACAGTGCAAGGGACAAAAAAGAAGCTTTAAGGCAGTTGGAGCTAGTCATCATGAACTTAAAGGCCTCTGATGATGCTAAAAGCTAGAAGGTGGGCAAATACGCTTAAAAGATGGCGTGAACCCATCTTAAACTACTTCGAGGACAATACTACCAACGCCTATACCGAAGGATGTAATACGAAAGTAAAGATGCTGAAACGAATCTCTTTTGGTCTTAGAAACATAGAGGTCTACGTCAGAAAGATGATGCTAGGGTTCTTGCCACAGAAATCTTTCCACACTATTTGAAATAGAGCCGATCGACCCATTGACAAATTAAAAATATCCTTGTAAGATTCATGCAACTCGTTTTTTAATATGATAACGGCGATGACGCAAGAGGCCGGAGGGTTAAGCATCAACAGAGAGGAGTGTTTACTGAGCTGAGAGGCGCTCTTGATGTACCGTAAGGCCCAAAGCTTGCGGGAGCTGACATGGAAAGGTAGTATGTAGCCGGAGTACATGTCCGGGTTGCCTCCGTTAAAGGGCTAAAGAGAGGAACACCCCGCGTTTATTTCATGGGGATGTTCAAGATGGGTGGTACCGCGGGTATTAAAGCTCGTCCCAGTTTTTTGGGACGAGCTTTTTTATATCCAAATATAGGAGGGATAGACATGTTCAGGGGAACTGGCACTGCTTTGATAACGCCTTTTAATGAAGGTAAGGTAGATTTTGAGAGCCTCGAAAAGTTACTTGATTTTCAAGTCAAAAACGGCGTGGATTTTTTGGTAGTGCTTGGAACCACAGGAGAGGCAGCTACGATCTCAAACTCGGAGAAAAATGAAATCATACGTTTTTGCATCAATAAAGTGGGTGGCAAGGTCCCTATTGTAGTCGGAACCGGTTCAAACTGTACTCAAACGACAACTGAGACATCTCTTGCTGCGTTATCTTTAGGAGCTGACGCCGTATTAATCGTAACACCTTACTACAACAAACCGCCTCAGGAAGGGTTGTTTCGGCACTACGAGAGCATTGCAACGGCATTAAAAGGGGGGCGGATTATTATTTACAATGTGCCCGGAAGAGCAGGAGTAAACATCATGCCTGAAACTGTCTTAAAGTTGGCGGAAATATCAAACATAGTGGGAATTAAAGAAGCATCGGGCAATATGGCTCAGATCGATGCGCTGATAAGGGCAGTAAAGGCTAAGAGAGAGGATTTTGCGGTCTTGTCCGGTAACGACGATCAGGCCTTTCATATCGTAAACTCAGGAGGAGATGGCGTGATTTCCGTTCTTTCAAACATTGCGCCCAAGGAGACTTCAGATATGGTCCGCCATGCTCTGGATGGAAATATGGAAGATGCTCGCAAGCTTCATTTGCGGCTATTTCCCTTGATGAAGGGACTGTTTTGCGAGACGAATCCAATTCCCGTGAAATACGCCGCCAGTAAGGTGGGCTTGTGCAAAAACGAGCTGCGCCTTCCTTTGGTTCCCGCATCGCAGAAGGCGATGGCGGAAGTTGACAAGGCTATGGCAGAAGGGGGAATACTGCAATGCGTTATGGCTTAGTTGGGTCGACCGGCAGGATGGGACAGGAAATTAAGAAGGCCTTTGTCGATCATACCCTCTGTTTGACTGTGGATGCCGAAAAGACCTGGAGCGACGGCACTCAGCCGGAGGTGATCGTTGATTTCTCCAACAGAAGTTCTCTTCCGAATACCGTCAATTTATGTGTAGAGAATGGGTCCGCATTAGTCATAGGTACCACCGGTTTGAACGAGGACGACTTTTCGATGTTAAGAGAACTGGGGAAAGATGTTCCGGTCGTGCAGAGTTACAACTTTTCCCTGGGAGTTAACATTTTAAAAATGATTTTAGCAAGCTACTCAAAGCTGCTTGAGGATTGGGATTCGGAGATCGTCGAAATCCATCACAATAAAAAGAAAGATGCTCCGTCCGGGACAGCCATCATGCTTCAGGAAGCATTGAAAAAACCTGCTGTGATGCATTCGCTGAGAATGGGTGGCATTCCGGGAGACCATTCGTTGATTTTCGCCAATGAAGGAGAAGTGCTTTCCTTCAATCATCGCGCCATCTCCAGGGCTGTATTTGCCTATGGCGCTCTAGAGGCTGCGGAATTTGCCCGATCTGCCAATCCCGGATTTTACACCTTCGAGGAGGTATTGCGATGCAAGCTCAAGAAATAATTAAGATGATAAGCGAATCGAAAAAAACTACCCCTTCTATGGCATTTATTGCAGGTGAACTCGAAGGCCTGGAAGTTGAAAAGGCGAAATTCGTGGGTAGTAGCGCTTTTGGTGTTTTGATAGGAGATTACAAGGATATCGCAGATATATTGGAAAACAATAAAGAACGCATTCACAGTTATCATATAGAAGTAAAAGCGAGAAATTCGGCAATTCCATTGGCAGATCTCACTCAATACGATGCTCGGATAGAGCCGGGGGCAGTAATACGGGATATGGTTGAGATAGGTAAAGGCGCCGTAATAATGATGGGAGCTGTGATAAACATAGGAGCGGTAATCGGAGCAGGTACGATGATAGACATGAACGCAGTGATCGGCGGAAGGGCAATCATCGGATCCAACTGCCACATAGGAGCAGGTGCAGTCATAGCAGGCGTAATAGAGCCACCCAGTGCCACTCCCGTCATCATTGGAGACAAAGTATTAATCGGTGCCAACGCCGTAGTCCTTGAGGGAGTAAAAATAGGAAGCGGTGCCATAGTGGGCGCAGGCTCCATCGTTACAAAAGATGTACCGGAAAATGCCGTTGTAGTCGGTGCTCCCGCAAGGGTTGTAAAGATAGCAGATGAAAACGTCGCCCAAAAGAGCAAAATCGTGGAGGAGTTGAGGAATCTATAAGCAATGACAAATTATTGGAGGGATATGTCCTTGATCGTACAAAAATACGGAGGTTCATCGGTTGCCACGCCTGAAAAGATTAAAAAGATTGCAGAGAAGATAAAAAAGAACGTTGAGGAAGAAGAAAAAGTATGTGTCGTGGTTTCGGCCATGGGAAAGACCACTGACGAGCTGATAGCATTGGCAAAAAGAATTAGCGACTCCCCAAAGCCGCGTGAGTTGGACATGTTGCTGTCGACAGGCGAACAGGTTACGGCAGCTTTGCTTTCCATCGCACTGAACGACATCGGTGTGCCTTCTGTATCCTTCAATGCCTTTCAGCTCGAGATGGTCACAACTTCCGATTTCAACAACGCCCGCATAATCGATATAAATGCCGAAAGGTTGCTCGATGAATTTCAAACCAACGACGTTATTGTCGTCGCCGGTTTTCAGGGAATAACAGATTTGAAGGACATCACGACGCTGGGACGGGGCGGTTCGGACACGTCAGCCGTTGCAATAGCAGCTAAGCTGAATACTAAATGCGAGATTTACAGCGATGTGGCCGGAGTCTTTGCCTGCGATCCCAAGATTATTCCTTCTGCTAAAAAGCACGAATACATAACGTACGACGAGCTCATGGAGCTCGCATCCATGGGGGCAAAGGTCGTTCATTCAAGGGCTGTCGAGATAGCCAAGAAATTTAAAGTCGAGCTTTATTGTGCTTCTACTTTTTCCGACGAAAGGGGGACTTTTGTTGTGGATAGTTTGCCTGAATGGCTAGAGCAACCTGTGGTAACGGGAGTGACGATGGATAAAAATCAAAGAAAATTTACTATTAGCCCCTTGCCGGGAGGACAAGAGGCACAGGTGCAATTATTCATAGCCTTGGCCTCTAAAAAAATAAACCTTGATATGATCTCAACGGTAAAGGATAACGGCCAAGTGTATTTAACTTTCACTGTTGTAGAAGGTGCAAGCGAAAGGGTTAGGGAAGTCGTTGAAGAGGTGTTATCACAATATGGCGAATATAGGCTCATAGAAGACGACGAAGTTGTAAAGATAACGGCGGTAGGCGTAGGTATGGAGTCGGCACCCGGTGTTGCGGCAAGATTCTTTGCGGCCCTTAATAAAGAAGGCGTAAAATTGCTTGGCACCAGCACATCCGAGATCAAAATATCTACATTGGTTCCCAAATATGATGCAGAGAAAGCAGTTAGAGCAGTCGCTAGAGAATTTAGTTTAGCATAAAAACTGCACCTGAATCCCTTTCCTCTAATTGGTTTTGAGTTCATGTCTTTTGTTTGGCGAAGAGTATGTTGTATAATTACTACAACTCGCTTGTAAACAAATCAAAATCCATAGTAATATAATAAAGAACACAACCAAAAGGAGGAGAGGGGAAAGATGAAAAAGGCGTGGTTTTGTTTGTTTATAGTTTTTTTGTTCGTGCTTTCTGTGGGAGCTGTTGCAGCCGAGGAGAAGCCCATAAAGATAGGGTTACAAGCGCCTATAACGGGTCAGTGGGCATACGAAGGAGAAATGGCCAAAAATTCAGTTGAAGTAGCCCTTCAGATGATCCAAGAGCAGGGGGGTATCCTCGGAGGGCGGAAGATCGAGATTGTGGTAGCTGATGATGCCTCCAACCCCAGAGACAGCGCATTGGCGGCTCAAAGGTTAGTTTCCCAACGGGTTGCAGCGGTTATTGGTACTTACGGTTCTTCCGTAAACGAACCGGCTGCCGATATTTACGAGGCAAGCAAGATGATCGATATAGGTTATGGCAGCACTGCCGTTAAGTTGACAATGGCCAAAGAACGTAAATACTTCTTCAGAACCTGCGGACGTGATGATACTCAGGGTCAATTCTTTAGTGAATATGCAGTAGGGACGATGAAGGCGCGTCGTATAGCCATCATGCATGACAATACGACCTTTGCCCTGGGAGTTGCCGAAGAAGCTAGAAAGGCTCTTCAAGAATACCTGGACGCCGGAGTAGCCGAACTCGTTTTCTATGATGCCATAACACCAGGCGAGAAAGATTTTACACCCATATTAACAAAACTACGCGAGACCAATCCCGATGTGTGGTATTTTACCGGTTACTTTCCGGAGGCCGGATTACTGGTGCGTCAGGGACGAGAATTGGGAATAAAGTGTCCCTTCGTCGGAGGAAACGCAGCCATTAACGAAGATTTTGTTAAGATAGCGGGCATAGAGTACGCAAAAGGTTGCCTCATGACGCAAGAACCCATGCCTACAGATTTGGACACTCCAAAGGCAAAGCGGTTCCTGGAACTTTACAGACAAAAACATAACACCTTACCGACGAGTCCATGGCCTGTATACGCTGCTGATGCCCTTATTGCCCTTTCTTGGGCGATCGATAAGGCAGGTTCGACCGATACCGAGGCAATGTTGGAGGTACTGAGAACCGGTATGGAAGGCTGCGAGGGGATAACCGGAAGTATCGCCTTCACGGAACGCGGGGATAGAAAGGGAATTATTTACAAGATGTATGTGGTGACCGAAGGGGGAGACATGGTGGTTTATCAACCATAAAACTGATCAGGAAAGAAGGGGCTTGTCTTGTCGATAATCCTTGAACAGTTGCTTAACGGACTGACTATAGGTTCATTTTACGCCCTTATCGCTCTTGGATATTCCATGGTATATGGAGTGATGAAATTAATAAACTTCGCCCACGGTGATTTATTCGCTCTTGGGAGCTACTTGGGCTATACTCTTTTGGTTTGGAGTGCCGGGGCCGTAAGCCAGAGGTTTGGCCTGTGGGGAGGCATGGCTGCGGCCCTGCTTTTTGCTTTTTTCGCCGTAGGTTGTGCAGGCGTATTGATGGAGAGAGTGGCTTACAGACCTGTTCAAAAATCGGGAAGATTGCCACTCGTTGTCTCGGCTTTGGGTGTTTCCATATTCCTTGAAAATTTGATAATGGCTGTATGGGGGCCTAGGTATCAGGCTTATCCCGCTTCCGTCGTTCCCACCTATACCATCTCTTTAGGGTGGTTTCATATTACGTCAATGCAGCTGTTCATATTGATCTTATCCTTTGTATTGATGCTGATTTTATATTACATCGTCCAAAAAACAACCTTTGGTGCCGCCATTAGGGCTACAGCTTTGGACAAGGAGATGGCTTCCATGTTGGGCATTGATGTGGGGAAGATCACTTTATTTATATTCTTTCTGGGCCCTGCCTTGGGCGGCATGGCAGGAGTGATGAACGGCATGTACTATCGCCAGATCTCTTTCGTCATGGGGTGGAACTACGGTCTTAAAGCTTTTACTGCAACTATTTTGGGAGGGATAGGGAATATACCGGCGGCAATGCTTGGAGGATTGCTCCTTGGTTTGGTAGAGATGTTTGGAGCAGCCTACATATCAAGCGCGTGGAAAGATGTGTTTACCTTTTTAATACTCATATTGATATTAATCTTCAGGCCTACCGGATTGATAGGCGAAAAAGTTGCGGAAAAGGTGTAACAGATGAATAAAAGACATAAGAGATCTCGATTGATATTAGGGATGGTCATTGCCCTTTTTTTGGCATTTCCCTTTTTTTCGAATTTTTATTGGATTGATGTCGCCTTTTTCTTTGGGGTATACGCCTTGCTCGGTTTGAGTTTGAATATAGTACTGGGGGAAACGGGGTTATTTGACCTTGGTCATGCCGCTTTTTATGCCATTGGAGCTTATGTTACTGCTATTTTAAATACTTTATATGGCATACCAATCGTATGGTTAATACCCTTAAGTGCCCTATGTGCAGGTTTTTTTGCCTATATTGTGACTTCTCCCATAATACACTTGAGGGGAGACTATTTATGTATAGTTACGATAGGAATTGGCGAAATCGTCAGGCTGGCTTTGATAAACAATCCCTTTGGACTTACGGGAGGACCAAATGGGATCACTGGAATAGGCAGACCCTCCTTCGGGTTGTTTGCAATAGATACATCTATGAGGTTTTATTTTTACGTTTGGATCATACTGGCTATAGTAATTTTGGGCTTGGTCAGGTTGCAACGTTCTCGCATAGGGAGGGCCTGGAACTACCTTAGGGAAGATGAAATAGCTGCCGAAATGAGCGGTATAGATGTCAGGCACTTCAAACTGCTCTCCTTTGTCCTGGGGGCTGCCCTGGCAGGGGTTGCAGGCAACATCTACGCTAGCAAATTAATGATAGTTTCTCCTGACACTTTTACTTTCATGGAATCCTCCATGCTCTTTTGCATTGTCATGTTGGGGGGGTTGGGTTCTATTCCCGGTTCAATACTAGGAGCAGGTATTATCACAGTCTTTCCTGAAATATTCAGGGTAGTGGCAAACTACAGAATGCTCTTTTTTGGAGGCGCTTTGGTTTTAGCCATGATTTTTCGGCCCGGTGGGCTTTGGCCACGTAAGAGGGAGATTGCGATACCAAACGTTAGATCGGCAGAAGAAGCCGAAGAAAGGATAAGACCTGTTGCCGTTGACCAAACTCGGACAACGGCGAAACAATCGGTTAACGGAGAAGCCAGCTCGTTTGAAAAACATATCTTGGTAACCGACAAACTTACCATGAAATTCGGAGGCCTCGTTGCTGTAAAGGACTTAGATTTAGTTGTGGGCCATGGAAAGATAACTAGTATAATAGGTCCCAACGGTGCGGGAAAGACTACTGTTTTTAATGTCGTAACCGGCATATATAAACCCGTCTCCGGAAAAATATACTTCGAAGGCAAAGATATTACCGGATTTAAGCCCCACAAAGTAGCGAGCCTTGGCATTGCAAGAACATTTCAAAACATACGCCTTTTTCCAGGCCTTACATGTGTTGAAAATATTATGGCCGGTCTTCATCATAGAATGAGTTCTTACGTCTTTTCTTCGATCATGAGAACGGAATCTCAAATATTGGAAGAAAAGTGGGCCATAGAAACTGCCATGTATTGGCTTGATAAGGCAGGGCTTGCCGGCCTTTCCGACGAACTTGCCAAAAATCTTCCTTACGGTAAGCAAAAGCTTCTGGAGTTGGCCAGAGCCCTTTCCTCTTCGCCAAAGTTGCTCATCCTCGACGAACCGTCCTCGGGCTTAAACGACAAAGAGACGGAAGACCTCATGATATTTCTTAAAAACCTTTTGGACGAGATGGATCTCTCTATTTTGCTCATTGAACATGACATGAACTTGGTCATGGGTATCTCTCATTGGGTAGTTGCAATGGACATGGGCATGAAAATAGCAGAGGGAAGACCACAGGATATTTACAACAACTCCAGAGTCATCGAGGCATATCTTGGCAGGGAGGAGTAGGTGATGTCAGAGCTTCTGGTTTTAAAAGACGTGGTAGTGTCCTACGGAGCCGTGATGGCTCTTAAAGGCGTATCTATCAAACTTAATGAAGGCCAGATAATAGCTGTCCTAGGGGCCAATGGAGCGGGAAAATCTACTATGCTCAAATCGATTTCCAAAATAGTTCCTTTAAAAGAGGGAAAGATTTTCTATAAAGGGAAAGATATGGCCTCTCTTTCCGCACATGATCTTGCCTTCCAAGGAATTTCACATGTTCCCGAGGGCAGAAGGGTATTTCCGACTCTGACAGTTGAAGAAAACCTAAACCTGGGGGCTTATGGGGCGAGAAAGCGGCTGTTGGACGAGGAAGTTGAGGAGACAAAAAAATGGATCTTTGAGCTTTTTCCTGTCCTTGCCGAAAGAAAAAACCAACTTGCCGGCACTCTTTCCGGGGGAGAGCAACAAATGCTTGCCATAGGGAGAGGATTGATAGCGAAGCCGACTTTACTTTTGTTAGATGAACCTTCCTTGGGATTAGCCCCGATTTTAGTAAAGGAAATTTTTAATGCCATAAGAAAGATCCATGAAGAAAGCGGGACCTCCATCTTGCTTGTGGAACAAAACGCAAAAAAGGCCTTGGCCGAATCGGATTATGCTTACATTCTCGAGACGGGAAAGATAAGCATTGAAGGACCTGCAAGTGAACTTGCTGGCGACGAAAGAGTGAAAGCTGCCTATTTAGGCGGGAGTGCGGTGACAAAAAAAGAGCAAAAATAACGAGGAAAGAGGCTATTAAAACGTGAAAAAAGTACTATATATTTTTTGTTGTATAATAATTTTATGGCCAGTGCGTAATTTAATGGCAAATTCCACAGGCGATTATTTGGCGGAGGTGTGTGAAATGCAAATAAGAGTGACATCGCCGGCCTTCAATAATGAAGATTTCATTCCTTCAAAATATACCTGTGAGGGAAAGGATATTATGCCACCTCTTGCATGGGAGGGAGTACCGGAAAACACGCTAAGCCTAGTATTGATAGTAGATGATCCGGATGCGCCTAGCGGAACTTTTACTCATGCAATTTTCTTCAACATAGAACCCCAAAAAAGAGGTATAGAAGAGGGCGAATCTCCAGGAGTTGCTGGCGTAAATGACTTTGGTCGGCTGGGGTATGGCGGTCCCTGTCCTCCAAAGGGGCATGGACCACATCGGTACTACTTCAAAGTATACGCCCTTGATATATCTTCCCTCAACCTTAAAAGTGGGGCTCATAAGTCTGCCGTGGAAAAGGCGATCAAAGGCCATATATTGGCATATGGGGAATTGATTGGAAAGTACGAAAGGAAATAATAAAAACATCTGAAGATTGGTGATCTTACAGCGGCCTCCAATGCCAAATTTGGGGGCCGTAGTTTTTTATAAGTTAGCAATTTAATATATGATTTTTATTTTGCTTGTATTTTATAGAAATATGTAGTAAAATATACACAAATGACATTTGAGGAGTGATGTCCGGTGTCTGAGAAGTTACTTTGTATACGCGAAAAACTGGCTTCCCACATCGGTGATCGCGTTAGATATCGACAGGCAAAGGGCAGGAGAAAGACAGAGGAACATGAAGGTGTTATCATGGAGACCTATCCGAATATATTTACTCTGTATGTGAAGGCCCAAAACAGCACTGTCTCTTTTCGCTATTCCGATCTCCTAACGCATGACGTGGAATTGGAATTTCTATCATCCAACGATCGAATACCTCACAAGGCCAGTTAGCATGATAATCTGCATTACAGGCAAACATAAAAGAGGCCCCTTGTGAAGGGGCCTCTTTACCTATAGTTTAATGTTTCCTGTGGCTACAGGTTGGCTCTTTATAATGCGCACGCAACCCATCTCTCCGATTTTCACATCTCTTTCCTCGATTATCTCGATTCTTTCGTTGGAGCTTAAATTTGTGAATATTATTGGAGATATCGTAGAGGTTGCATTTTTAGAGATGTACTCCAGATCCGCCTTAAGGAGAACCTGTCCCCGTTTGACGACGTCTCCCTGTTTTACAAATGCCTCAAAACCTTCTCCGTTTAGTTTTACTGTATCGATGCCTACGTGAATAAGCATCTCTAGTCCGTTGTCTGCAACTATTCCTATGGCATGTTTGGTGGGAAAGAAAACAGCTACTTTTCCGTCTGTCGGAGATACGACGGTGCCGTCCTTTGGCAATATGGCGAAACCGTCACCCAAGATTTTCTCTGAGAATGTCTTATCTGGTACTTCGGAGATAGGTATCAGTTTTCCGGACATGGGCATTGCGATTACCATATCTTTGCCCGAAATGCTTCTTTCTTCTCCAAGTTGTTCGTCTTCCGAAGGAGACATATCGGATCTTTCTCCCTTTAGGATGTCTGCGATTTGTTCTTTTATCTTCTCCGACTTGGTCCCAAATATAATCTGAAGGTTTTTGTCTACCTGCATAATTCCCGAAGCTCCCAAGGCTCGCAACCTTTCTTTGTTTACCTTGGAAACATCTTTGACTGAAACGCGCAAGCGGGTAATGCAGGCATCGAGTTTAGCCAAGTTTTTCCGACCGCCTAGGGCCTCAAGGACGTCGTAGGGCAAAGTTTCTGACGTTTTTGGAGTTGAAATGGGGATAGAGGCCCCGTTAAGTTTGGCCTCGGACTTTTCTCGTCCGGGAGTCGGCAGATCAAATTTTTTGATGGCAAAGGAAAAAACAGAATAATAGAGGAGCGCGTAAAGAGCGCCAACAGCAATAACAAGCCACCAGGGCTCACGGCCGGGAACCACTCCAAATAAGAAAAAGTCGATGGCTCCGCCGGAAAAAGTATAGCCTATGTTGATATCTAGAAAATAGAGTGCCACAAAGGCTATGCCGTCTAAAATTGCGTGGAATAAAAAGAGCAAAGGAGACAGAAATAGGAAGGAAAATTCTATGGGTTCCGTAATTCCCGTCAAGAAAGACGTGAGCGCCGCGGAAGCCATTAAGCTGCCTACCCATTTCTTGTTCTCCGGTTTTGCCAATCTGTACATGGCTAAGGCCGCTGCCGGAAGACCGAACATCATTACGGGAAACTCGCCGGCCATGAAATGCCCCGCCGTTAAATTTGCTCCATCTTGCAACTGGGCAAAGAAAATATTCATGTCTCCACGCACTATATTTCCTGCCGCGGTTGTGTATTGACCGAACTCAAACCAGAATGGAGCATGCCAGATGTGGTGAAGGCCGAAAGGTATTAACAAACGTTTTACAAACCCGAAGAAGAACACTGCAATAGGGTAGGCTGACCCCATTAAATACTGCGATGTGGCGTTGATTCCCGCTTGTACGTGAGGCCATAGAAAAAACATTAAGATGCCAAGGAAAAAGGAGCTGAAAGCGGTGACAATAGGAACAAAACGTTTGCCGGCGAAAAAGCCCAAAAAGGGCGGCAACTCGATAGTGTAATACCTGTTATAACACCATGCTGCCAAAGCCCCGACGACGATACCTCCGAATACCCCAGTCTGCAGGGTGGGAATGCCCAAAACCAGGGCATAGGCCGGATTTGTCTGCGATATGACGCTATCTAACGATATCCCACCCATCACGCTCATAGTGACGTTCATTACCAGGTAGCCTACTGATGCTGCGAGAGCAGCAGCCCCTGCTCCGCCAGATAATCCTACGGCGACTCCCAAAGCAAAAATTAAAGCCAGGTTTTCAAAAATTATTCCTCCCGCAGATTGCATCATCGATGCCAAGCCGACAAAAGCGCCGTTCTGCAAAAAGGGCAAAAGAGCTACGACGTTTGGGCTTTTCATGCTGGTACCTATGGCAAGCAGCAATCCGGCCGCCGGTAAAATAGCCACCGGCAACATCAACGATTGACCTATCCTTTGCAATTGTCCAAATGATTTTTTGAACACCTACCACAACCTCCTGTCCTATGGATTCGAGCATTAAAAAAGGCATGAGCAAAAGAGATACGGCACTAATTTACCGTACACTCCTTTGCTCATGCCTGTGCTTACACAGTAACACGCAAGAAGAGTATATTAGCTATCTATTGTTTATGCTGTAACTTATTACGAAACAATGAAAATTACGGCTGCAATGAAACTAACGCGCTTTAACACACTTCAGCGGTTCCAGCCCGAGCTATATTATACAATCTCTGTAAATGCAATGTCAAATACACTGATTCCGCCTCTGGAATTTTTTTCTTTAGTTGCTTCTGCATATATTTTATCATTTTCCAGGCAATGGAATAACAAAGCGCACATTCTTTTTGCAAAACATCTTTTAAGAACTCCGCATTATCCACATATTTTCCCGATTCTATTCGATCGAGAGAAAAATGAAGATGTCTGATGAAGCGCGAATAATTTATATCACTTCTATCTAAAGTTACTTTTAGCGAGTTCTCTGCAATAGCAATCAATTGGGAGACGATTTGCGTTCTTTTCGTTAGATTCGCTATGCTTGCCTTTGAAATGGCGCTATGGATGTGCAACGTTATAAACCCCACCTCATCTTCGGGAATGTTTACACTGAGTTCTTTCTCAAGCCATTCCGTCAATTCCTCAGCAACAGCGTATTCTCGCGGATATGCCAGCTCAATTTCGAATCTGAAAGGATTTTTTATCTCCACACCGTTTTTCAAGCGTTTTAAGGCAAAATGTAAATGATCGGTAAGGCTGGTATGAATGTGTTCATTTAATGAAGTGCCAAGCTTGTCTTCAATGAAAGATATAGCATCGTTCATGATGCCGATAAAATTTTCATCAATTTCTTTTAGCATTTGAAGGTATTGCTCCTGTTCCTCAGGGTTTTTAAGGACAAACAGCTTTTCGGCATCAGCGTTAGATATGCTTTCGCCTGCCTTTTTGTTGAAACCTATACCCTTTCCCAGGAGTATAACCTCTTCATATGTGGGGTGTTCTGCGATAAGGGCATTATTATTTAACACTTTTTTAATTTTGAGCATACCCATCACACCCATCTGCATTTATTATATTTAGCTAAAGCGACATTCATATTCTATAACGCAATAAAAAACTTGACAGATAATTTTAAACAATTTCTTAATTTATTCTATCCCACTAGGGGGAACAGAGCAAGCATGATAAAAAACAATAATGATGCGGTATAGTAGGTGAAACGTCAATATACTAAATGACCTTTGTATGCTCTTTGATATCATTGGACATATCTAATATAATTTCGAACATAAGTACTTATTTTTATCGGAGTGGCTAAAATGCATACGAAGAGCTTATAATAAGCCTTAAATTGGGTGGACAATTTTCGACACAAAGATCGGAGGTAGTACATTGATCTATATACCGAGCTATATAAAAATTAACCTTAGTTTAAGAGTGTTTGTCCCCAGAGATGATGGCTATCATGAAATCTCTACGTTATTCCATAAGCTTGGGCCAATCGAATGGTTGGCTATTAGAAGGTTAAATGGAACAAATCGGGATGATATTGTAAATTCCTATAATATTGGAATATCCGGGACGAATATTATTTCAAGGGCAATCGAATTTTTGAGGTCTAAATCTGTAAGGTTGCCTCCAATAGAATGCAACATCTGGAAAGTTTTACCCGTTGGAAGCGGCATAGGTGCCGGAAGCGGGAACGGAGCTGCCATATTAGAATGGGCTTCGACAATTTACGATTTATTTCTAGATCCTGCAGAACTTGCTGCACTTGGTGCCGATATCCCCTTCTTTCTTTCGAAGACGAAGACGGCATTGGCTACTGGCGTTGGGGAAAGGTTGAAACTTTTGGACCCCCTCACAGGGATATATGCATTGCTTGCCATACCAAATATAAAAATTTCCACTGCTGAAGCATATAGAGAGCTCGATGAAAGCAGGAAAAGGGGCGAAGCCGAGATAGTGCCCGTCTCATTTGCAATATACGAAGCTTTAAACCTCTATGCTGACCTTGAAAAGAGAAGAAGGATCGGGTTTTTGCCAAATGACTTCGTAACGGTTTTGAGAAAAAAAAGCGACTTTTACGACGGATTTTTCGATCTATGCAATTCAACTTTCAATAATAGCCTGGCTTGGGGTTTAAGCGGGAGCGGTTCATCCGTTTTTTGTCTTTTCACAGACAAGCACGAGGCTATCAAAGCGCAGGAATTGGTAAGCTCAAAGCTCGAATGTGATTGTAAAACCTTTGTGCTGGAGTGATCTGACATGAAAATTTCCAGGCCGGAACGCATTGCAAGGATCGTTTGGAGGTTGGCAAAACATCCGTCTCAATCCTTTTCTCTAAGCGATATTGCTAAAGAATTTGAGGTATCAAAGACCGTGTTAAGCGATGATGTTGAGATCATCTCAAATGCAATGAACGATGAAGGATGCAGCAGAATTATCATCGATAGAGGGAGAGGAGGAGGGGCATATTTAATCCCCTCCTTCAACGAAAGGGACAAAGTAAAATTCCTCGAAGAGATTGCTTTAGAACTTTCCAGAGAAGAGAGATTTCTGCCTGGAGGATTAATATACTATAGTGATATCATATTTAATCCCTATTATGCACAGTGGTTAGGTTGGGCCTTGGCTTCCATGTTCGTCGATTCAGGTGCCGATGTAGTGATGACTTCTGAGGTCAAGGGCATACCCATAGCTTTATTCGTTGCCCAAGCTTTAGGTCTTCCCCTGGCTGTTTGTCGATTCAGAAACAGACCAAGCGATGGTCCGGCTGTGGCGCTTCACTTTCCTTCAGGTACAGGTGATGTTCGTACCATGTACATGGGCACTCGCAATTTAAAGAAAGGTTCCAAAGTTTTGGTCATCGACGATTTCATGCGTGGAGGCAGCACGATAGCGGGCATGATTATGATGACAAGAGAGTTCGATGCCGCTGTGGTGGGAAAAGGGATATTTATTGTGTCGGCTTTGCCTGAAAATAAAGCAATAACAGAATATAAGGCGCTATTAGTCCTGGAAAAAAATTTGGGGAAACCGTTAGTGAGAGTTTTGTGATCGAAAATATTTGATTAGAACGAAAATACTGCTATAGTATGTGCCAAAGGGGGTGGAATTACATGAAGGTGGAACTGGATCAGGAACTCTGTATTGGATGCGGTGTTTGTTCCCAGGTGTGTCCGGAGGTCTTCGAGCTGGACGAAGAACTAGGCAAAGCCAAGGTGGTGAAGCCCAGCGGTGCTGAATGTGCCATGGAAGCAGCAGAAAGCTGTCCTGTCAGCTGCATAACCGTTGAAAAGTAGGTAAATTTCGATAAAAAATACGACCTACTACTTGCCCTAAACGAAACTCGTAGTTATAATCATAAATGCTTAAGGGTTTGGGCCCATAGCTCAACAGGTCAGAGCCACCGGCTCATAACCGGAAGGTTCCTGGTTCGAGTCCAGGTGGGCCCACCAAAAGCCAACAAAAGCCACCGAAAAGGTGGCTTTTTCTGTTAATTACAACCACTTATGCAAGGAGATGTTTTTATGCCCTATGTCGTTGAGGACATTTTGGCAGCCATAGACGAGATAGCTCCTTTCAATGTGCAGGAAGAGTGGGATAACTCGGGATTAGTAATAGGTGATCTGTCTTGCAAGGTCGATGGCCTGGCACTTGCTTTGGATTTGACGCACGAGGTCATAGATAAAGCTCGCGATTTGGGCGTCAATGTAATTGTTACCCACCATCCCCCCATCATTTCTCCAATGAAGAAGTGGGATGTTTCAAACTACAGCGCCTCTCTATTTTACAAATCTGCACATTATGGAATGAATGTAATTTCAGCTCATACAAATCTCGATATGTCATATAATGGCATAAATGTTACACTAACTGAATCCCTTAAAATTCATGACTATAAGCCATTGATCTATTTCCAAGAAAACGCCTTTGGACTGGGGGCATGGGGACATTTTGAAGCCGAAGTTTCAAAAGATGAATTGGCAGAGCTGATGTCCAGGGCTTGGAATGTTTCCTGGATAGCCTTTTACGGGCAAGGGGAAAGGTTTAAAAAAGTCGCCCTCTGTGGCGGATCGGGCGGCGAATTTTGGGTGAATGCTTTTAATGTAGGAGCTGATATTTATATAACTGCTGATATGAAGTACCATCAAATAGCCGAGGCCCAGAGATATTTAACCCTGGCAATCGTCGATCACGGACAGATGGAGCGAGGCGGATTGTCAAAGTTTATGGAGAAATTAAAGCAACTTCCGGAAATAAGGGTATATGATCTGACGGAGATTAAAGCTTACGATGACCCAAAGATTATCTATATAGAATAAAATACAGGCGATGTCTTTGTAATATATATATAAAATTGGCATGAGAATTATATTGATAATGGGGTGATACATACAATGAAAGAATGCGTGTTCAGCGGCATGCGTCCGACCGGAAAATTGCATCTTGGCCATCTAGCGGGAGCCCTGTCCAATTGGTTGAAGCTTCAGGACGAATTTGAGTGCTATTACTGTATCGTCGATTGGCATGCCTTGATGTCGGAATACATGAACAGCTCAAAAATTAAAGATTATTGCCGGGAAATTCTCCTGGATTGGCTTGCCGTCGGCTTAGATCCCGAAAAGGCGGTGATCTTTCAACAGTCCCATGTCAGTGGCCATGCCGAGCTTCATCTTGCTCTATCGATGATCGCTCCCCTTGGAAGGCTTGAGAGAAACCCCATATATAAAGAACAACTCGAAAACATTGCCGACAAAGACCTTCAAACCTATGGATTTCTTGGGTATCCGGTGTTAATGGCGGCCGATATATTGTTATACAAAGCAACAAAAGTCCCTGTGGGCGAAGATCAATCAATACATCTAGAAATTGCCAAAGAGTTAGCGCGAAAATTCAATAGTACTTTTAAAGAGGTATTCCCAGAGCCGGAGATATTGCTCACCCCAACGCCCCGAGTCCCAGGCATTGATGGCAGAAAGATGAGCAAGTCTTACAATAATGCCCTTTTCATTTCAGAGGATCTAAACGAGATGTGGGACAAAGTCAGAACTATGATGACAGACCCCGCTCGGATGAGAAGGTCGGATCCCGGAGAGCCAGAGAAATGCCCTGTATGGCATTTGCACAAAATATTCACCCAGGACGAGGAGAAAAAAAGAGAGCTTGCCTATGGATGTCGATCTGCAGGGATTGGCTGCATAGATTGCAAAAAGGTATTGATGGAATGGATCAGGTTCAAACTCGAACCAATTCAGAAGAGAAGAAAATATTATGAAGAACATGGGCTTGAGATGATGGATATTTTGCGGGAGGGAGCCGAGAGAGCTTCGAATGTGGCAGATAAGACCATCGAAGAAGTAAAAAGTGCCGTAGGCTTCATCCTGTAGGAGATAAAGCGATCCCCACAAAAGGAGGACAAAGTGGCTGCCGGAGTAGATTATAATAATTTTAGCGATACTATAAACAACTTGATTCGTTTACTTGAAAGTAGAGAAGTTGAAGCTTCAAACGTCAGTGTAAGCGAGGTCATAAAAATTTACGCTGCATATTTGCTTCGTTCGGAAAACTTTTCTTTAAGCGATGTAGCTGATTTTTTGGCACAGGCAGCCGCTTTAGTTTTGTCCAAAGTTCGCGCCATCTTTCCTCGCCCTGTATTCGAATGCGAGGAGGAAGAGGATGCCACATCGGATGATCAAGATGAACCCAACGAAAAACTTCATCATTTCCAGTTGGCGGCAATTTATTTAGAGGTTTTACATTACCGGCGCTCCAAATATTTTACGAGACAGCTAGGAGAAACGAGACCTTTTTATGAAGTCGGTGACCTTTATTTTTTGGCCTCTCTTTGGTGGGGATTGATTAATAACTTCAATTTTAGGATAAATTCGCCCGAGGAAGACATCATCTCTATATCTATAGAAGAAAATCAAGGGTATTCAATTGAGGCCAGGATGGAGGACATCAAAAACTCTTTGCTCGAATATAAGGAATTGACGCTGAATGAGTTGCTTAAAGGAGAAAGGGATAAAAGCTTTGTTGTAAGCACTATCATAGCATTGCTAGAACTTGCCCGTATTGGTATTATTTACTTAAAACAAAGACAGCATTTTGGAGATATACATGTCCGACTCAAGGAATGCAATGGATGAGCTTGCAAGAAAAGTGGAAGCTATTTTATTTGTATCGTCGGAACCGGTGAAATCTGCAGACATTTCCAATGCACTTGGAGTCGACGTTAAAATTGTCGAGGAAAGATTTAACAACATCAAAGAACATTACAAATCTCACCACGGTCTTACCCTTATAAATGTGGCCGGGGGATGGCAGATGGCAACGGCCGGCGATCTGAAAGATGTGATAGAGGAGTATAACAACTCTTATGGTTATAAGCTTCGTTTGAGCAAAGCCGCAATGGAGACGCTTGCGATAATTGCTTATAAACAACCTATCACCAGGACCGAGATAGAAGAAATAAGGGGCGTGAGAAGCGATAAAGTTCTGGAGACCCTATTATCAACGGGATTGATCAAAGTGGCAGGCCGCAAAAAGGGGACAGGATCTCCCTTGCTATACAGAACAACTCAGGAATTTTTGGAGGCCTTTGGGATCAATTCCCTTAGCGAATTGCCCACTGAAGAGGAATTGAAAAATGAAGGAAATTACAGCTGATGCGAATTTACATTATGATAAACTGATAAGGTTAAATAAGTACCTTGCCATGTGTGGCTTGGGTTCCAGGAGAAAGACAGAGGCTCTAATCGTAAGCGGAAGGGTTAAAGTGGACGGCGAGATCGCTGCAGGTCCCTGGATCATGGTCAATACAAGTTATAATGTGGAAGTAGATGGGAAAATCGTAGCTCCTTTAAAGAATCTCTATTTGGTTATGAATAAGCCTCGCAATTGCGTTTGTGCCGTTGTGGATTCAAGATATACTACGGTGATTGACCTTCTTCCCAAAGATTTGATAGGGCACCGCCTTTTTCCTGTTGGAAGGTTGGATAAAAACAGCAGTGGACTATTGATATTAACGAACGACGGTGATTTCGCCCAAGATATAATACATCCTCGGAACGGCATAACCAAGACATATCGTGTCATGCTTAATAAGCCTATGACTTCAGGCGATTTGGAAAAATGGCGTAAGGGAGTTTATCTCGACGATAGATTAATAAAACCAAAAGATGTTAAAATACTCTCGGATAAATGGTGCGTAATAGAGATTTACGAAGGCAAGAAGCGTGAAATTAGGAGAATGGCCGAATGTCTCGGATATAAGGTCGTCGAATTGGTCAGGATAAAGATAGGCCGCCTGGAACTTAAAACATTAGATGAAGGTTGTTTTTTGAAGTTCAGTAAAGATAAATTATTAAAAATGATTTGCAATGGGGGCGTAGTTTAAATCAATCCAGTTAAGATATGGGGGACAGGATATGCCAACAGATGGAAGTCCGAGGGAAATAGTAAAAAAACGCATACTCAAAAAGGTAAAAGATATTCCATCCCTGCCTCAGTTTGTGCTTTTAACACTCAAGAAGTTAGATGACGAAAGAAGCAGTGCCTCCGACGTGGCCAACACTCTCTCAAAGGATCAGGGGTTGGTCGTTCGTGTCTTACGTCTGGCCAATTCTGCCTATTACGGGATTCCAAGGACAATTACCAGTGTAACCGAAGCTGTTGCCATATTGGGATATAAAACCCTTAGAAGCATAGTTTTGGCAGCAAGTATTTATCCCTATATGTCGGGATCGCAAAAGGGATATGCCCTCGATAAAGGAGAGTTGTGGCGTCATTCGTTGGGTGTGGCATACCTTTCCCGCTATATTGGTGAGAAGGTAGGCGGATTGGATCTGGAGGAATTGTACCTTGCCGGATTGTTGCACGACATAGGGAAAATAGTTCTCAACGAATATGTCAGATACGGATATTCGATAATAAGCAAGATGGTAGAAGAAGAGGCCGTCCCCTTTACTCAAGCAGAGAGGGAAGTTTTAGGATTCGATCACGCCGAAATAGGCGAAATGATAATAGATCAATGGGCTTTGCCGGAAGTATACGCTTTGGCCGCTCGATATCACCATACACCAGATGATTTGCCGGACGAGAAGGCCTCCTATAGGCCTGTTGTCGATGTCGTACATACCTCCAATTCTATATGTCTTATGTTGGGATTTGGACTGGGTGCGGACGGTCTCCAGCATTATATGTCGGAAAAATCGTTAGAAAGGCTGCAATTAAAGGACGAAATTGAGCTTCTGATGTCTGAGGCAGTTAACATACTATACCAATTGGACGAAGAAATAAGATCAGAGGAGATCATATGAAGAGCGGTAAAACGATAATAATAACCATAGATGGTCCTGCGGGTTCAGGAAAAAGCAGCGTCGCTCGAAGGGTTGCCGAAGAATTGGGGTTCGCCTATCTTGATTCCGGGGCAATATACAGAGCTGTGTCTTTTTATTTATCTCAAAAGTGTATCTCTTCGAATGATGTTGCAAAAATTGAAGTGGAGCTCGAGAAACTGACAATTCAAATTGACGATCAACAGCGTATTTTCGTGAACGGTGCAGACGTTACAGGGGAAATACGCTCTCCTAAAGTGGATGAAATTGTCTCTTTTTATTCTTCCTTGCCGGTAGTCAGGCGCCGGCTTCTTTCTATTCAAAGGGAGCTAGGGGATAGACAGAATTTGATAGCTGAAGGAAGAGATATGGGAACGGTTGTCTTCCCCAATGCTGATCTAAAGATCTTCCTGAAGGCCAATGCAAGGACGCGAGCGGCAAGGCGATGGAAAGAACTGGCAGAACGAGGGGTAGAAATATCCTACGATGATGTATATTATCAAATTATTCAAAGGGACGAGTTGGACAGCAAAAGGAAGTTATCCCCTCTGTTGCCAGCAGAGGACGCGATAATATTGGATACAAGCGACTTGACACTGGAAGAGGTCGTAGAAGCTGTTAAAAAACTGATAAAAGAGTGCGTTTTAAAGGTGAAAGAGTGTGACTGTTAAACGCAGCCCCCTTTTTTATGCCTTCTCTAAATGTCTGTGTAGAGTGTTTTTGGCTTTATACAATAGACTCAGCATCAATAACGCGCCCCTTCTCCCCGAGGGGAGGGCTGTTATCGTAGCTTCGAATCACAATAGCAATTTGGATCCGGTAATCGTGGGTGTGGCCTATCCAAGGAAGTTGAGTTACCTGGCAAAGGAAGAGCTGTTTAAAGTGCCTTTCTTAAGCTTTATCATAAGGCATCTGGGAGCAATTCCCGTTTCAAGGCAAGATGAGCTTAAAGCCGGGGTCGTATTGAGGACCATGCTAGACATTTTGCTCAGCGGAGAAGATGTATTGATATTTCCCGAAGGAAGCAGGTCATTCGACGGAAAGCTTCAACCCCTTGAGGGTGGAGCGGCCATGTTGGCCTTACACTCAAATGCTCCTATTTTACCAGTATACGTTAAAGGATCATTCGAGGCAATGCCTCGAGGTACCTCCTTCCCAAAACCAAAGAAGATAGAGGTCCTGTTTGGAAAGCTAATCGACCCCTTGGATTTGCCAACGGATATGAAGGACAAGCAGAAACGATTCCATTTGCTCGTACAGTTGGAAAAACAGATGGAGGAGATGATGTACGAACTTGGAAAATAGATATAATAAGGCCCTGCTTCTTTGCTTAGATAGACAAAGAAGCGACGAAGACCCCGATATACTTGCCGATGAACTGGCACTGCTTCTTGCCAATTTAAACATAAAAGTCGTGGGTAGGATCGATCAAAAGCGGATATCTCCCGATCCTGCAACTTTTTTGGGAAAGGGGAAGGTTTTAGAAGCAAGGGAGTTGATAAACCTTCTCGGGGTTAATATCGTTGTGTGCAACGACTCTTTATTGTCCACGCAATTGCACAACTTGCGCTCTCTCTTGGGCGTTGAAGTGTGGGACAGGCCCTTTGTCATTATGAAAATATTTGAATCAAGAGCGCATTCCGCTGAGGCCAAACTTCAAGTGGAACTGGCTATGTGTAAATATGAAATTCCACTATTAAAAGGTCTGGGTAAACAAATGTCTCAAACAGGGGGAGGTATTGGCACAAGAGGCCCAGGTGAAACAGAGTTCGAAAGACATCGTCGTAAGCTGGAACGGAAAGTCGTATCGCTTCAGCGCAAGCTCGAACAGGTGCGCAAAAGACGGTGCAACTCCAGAAAGCGGCGAAAAAGGAGCAATATTTCTACAGTTGCCATTGTAGGTTATACGAACAGCGGCAAATCCACCCTTCTTAGAGCATTGAGTCACGACGATGAAATATACTGCGCAGATAAGCTTTTTGCTACTTTAGATCCCAAGGTAAGGAGAGTAAAACTTCCCGGCGGCAAGCATGTCCTTTTTGCCGATACTGTCGGCTTCATTCGCAAACTGCCGGTAGAGTTGGTTGCCGCCTTTCGAGCGACACTAGAAGAAGTAAATGAAGCAAACTTACTATTGGTCGTCATAGATCCCCTTGACAAAGATCCATTGGAATCCTTAACCGTCGTAGAGGAGACCTTAAAACAAATAGGGGCAGCCTCCATACCGAGGATCATTGTAGTGAATAAGATTGATATGATAGAAAAAGATCAGTTACAATCATTACTTGAGCGGCTGTCCTTGCCTTCGGGATTTGAGGCAGTGCCTGTAAGTGCACTTAAAAATATAAACATATCGACGCTTTTAAAAAGAATAGAATCTTCTTTGTCTCGCATTGATTCCGATGTAAAGTTGTTTACAGATACCTATAAGTTAGCATGATTAAATGCTTATATAATGACAATGCACATTGAATGGAGGGAGCCTCTTTGCTGATAAGCATGACAGGGGTGGGCGGTGCCTATGATACCTTCGATTGGGGTACATTGCGTATAGATGTTTGTAGTGTCAACTCCAGGTACAAAGATATAATTGTTCGTTGCCCAAAGGAGCTTTCCATGTTGGAGAACTCTTTAAGAGAGGAACTTAAAAATCGTTTTGCAAGGGGGAAGATTACCGTTACCCTATATTCAACCTTTGCCCCAGAACTGAAAATGGCAAGCATTAACGGTAAGGTTCTCCGGAATTATTTCGAGGAATTAATGTCAATCCACGGTAAGTTAAAGCTCTTGGAAGAAATACAGCTCGAACTCCTCCTCGATTTGCCCGGCGTCCTAGAACAACCCGAAGGAAGAATGTTGGATCTTTACGAACAAATAAATAAGGACGCGATAGCCTTGCTGGATAAAGCTTTGTCTGATTGGAACGAAATGAGAAAGAGCGAGGGTGAACACATATCCTCTTTTGTAAATGAATCTCTTGATAAATATGAAAAGCTGGTAAATGAGATAGCTGGTGAGTGGGATGTTGCATTCGAAGAGGAGCTTACGGAACTAAAGAGTAAAATAAATTTATTAGTTTCAAACATTGCTTTAGAGGACGACCCATCCCATTTTGAAGCCGTAGCACACTTAGCAGATAAGTGGGACATAAAAGAAGAAATCACGAGAAGCAAGTCTCACATTGAAAAGTTTCGCGAAACGCTTAAATCGAATGTTTCGGAGGGCAAAAAACTTAGCTTTTTGTTGCAGGAGATGTTGAGGGAGATCAATACAATAGCTTCTAAAGTGAAAAACGCCAGAATTCGCTGGCATGTCGTTAAAAGCAAGTGCTTGTTAGAGCAAATGAGAGAGCAAATCCAAAACGTTGAATGAGGGTCGATCTTACATGTATAAATTAGTTCACATAGGATTTGGAAACGTAGTCGTAGCTAACAGGATAATCGCAATAATTCATCCCGATTCCTCGCCCGTTAAAAGGCTCAAAGACGAGGCAAGGGAACGGGGACAGCTTATAGACGCCACTCAAGGCCGGAAAACAAGGGCAGTCATATTAACTGACAGCAATCATGTGATACTCTCGGCCATACAGCCCGAGACAATAGCTCATCGCTTCGAGGGAATTGCACAAAATGACGAACTATAGCAATATAAATCACAAAAGGGAAAAAGGGTATCTCTTCGTAATTTCCGGGCCCAGCGGGGCAGGAAAAGGTACCATACGAAGGGAACTTTTTAAAAGGCTCTCCGATTTGGTCTATTCCATATCGTGCACGACGCGTCAACCAAGGGAGGGGGAGCAAGACGGCGTAGATTATTATTTCGTCGAGGGCGAGGAATTTGAAAAGAGAAAAAAGTCGGGAGATTTTTTGGAGTGGGCCTTTGTCCACGGGAATTACTATGGAACTCCTAAAAAAGAGGTATTGAAGAACCTGGAAGAGGGAAAAGATGTCATCCTCGAGATAGATGTCCAGGGAGCTCTAAATGTGAAAAAGGTATTCCCCGAAGCAGTATTGATATTTATACTGCCCCCGTCAGAGGAGGTTTTAAGGGAAAGACTTATATCCCGTGGCACAGAGAACGAGGAATCTCTGCGCACCAGATTAAATAACGCAGCGTGGGAGATGAAGTTGGCAGGCGTATACGACCATGCGATAATAAACGATGATGTAAATCGTGCTGCAGAAGAGCTTGTCAGGTTAATAATGAACTACAGGAAAGGAGGCTGTAAGAAATGATATATGTCGATGTAAATCAGATCATGAGAAAATACAATATACCGAATAAATATGTTTTAACTATGCTGATTGCAAAAAGGGCCAGAGCTCTTAGCGAGGACGCTTCGAAGCGTCTCTTTGGCGGAGATGGAGATAAGCCAATAAATACGGCCATAGAAGAAATTAAAGAGGGTAAGGTTGCGTTTGTCGTAAAAACAAAAAATAACCAAATAATTTAAAAGGGGAAAATCATGCTCAAATGGAAGACCAACAGAAAGGTTCTCTTGGGTATTTCGGGGGGTATATCTGCATACAAGATCCCCGATGTTGTTAGTACGTTAAAGAAGTATAATAACGATATCGAGGTAATAATGACTCGATCTGCGTCTTCTTTTGTGACGCCCTTGTCCCTCTCCACATTGACGGGCAAAAAAACCTGGATGGAGGAGGACTTCTTAAGCGACCAACGTGGGTGGGAAATACCCCACATTTCTTTGGCCGATTGGGCGGAAGTCTTCGTCATTGCGCCGGCAACAGCTAATGTAATCAGGAGGGCTGCCTTCGGAGAAGCAGAAACCCTTTTAGGGGCTACCATGCTTGCAACGAGAGCACCGGTAGTAATTTTTCCTGCCATGAACATTCATATGTGGGAACATCCCGCAACTCAGCGTCATGTTAAGATGTCAGGTGAACTTGGCTACATCGTGATACCGCCTGAAGAAGGGTTCTTGGCTTGTGGATATGAGGGCAAAGGGAGGCTCCCAAAAAAAGAAGTCATACTCGAGATTTTGTGGAGGGTATTGTCCCCTAAGAGAGATTTAATTGGCAAAAAGATAATTGTGACCTCAGGGCCTACCAGGGAGTTCATGGACCCCGTCAGGTTTATCAGCAATCCAAGCTCCGGTAAGATGGGTTACGCTGTAGCAAGGACGGCATGGTATAGGGGTGCCGATGTCACGTTGATAAAAGGCCCTACATATATCGAGCCTCCTTTTGGTGTAAGAACAATAGACGTTACCACTGCCCAGGAGATGTACGATGCCGTATTAAAAGAGAGTGATGGCGCGGATATAGTAGTAAAGGCGGCAGCTGTAGGTGACTATAGATTTGCTCATACTTTAGATCAAAAGCTTAAACGAGAGGGCAGGGGCCGCCTCGAGGTAATCTTAGAAGAAAACCCCGATATTGCGGCGGAAGTGGGAAAAAGAAAGAGACAAGGGCAAATTCTGGTTGGATTTGCAGCCGAATCGACGGAAGTAGTAGAAAACGCCCTTTCAAAGCTCAACAAAAAAAATATGGACATGATAGTCGCCAATGATATCACGGCCAGGGGAAGCGGATTCGAATCGGATACCAATTCCGTAACGGTCATATGCAAGACAGGACGCACCTCGAGGCTAGAAGGTTCAAAGGAAGAGGTTGCATGGGGCCTATGGGATATCGTTGAGGCGGAGTTTTTATCATAGAAATGTATGCCGATGTCCTTGTGCCTGGAGTTTGGTGGCATCCATTAACTTACAGAATATCGGCACCCGCGAAAATTGGCAGCAGAGTTCTGGTCCCTATGGGTCCGCGAGACAGCAAGAGATTGGGATTTCTTTCAGCGATAAAAGAAAATATCGAAAATAAGATTGTTTACGAGGTAAAAGAGGTAATTGAGATATTGGACGATGTGCCTCTTTTGGGGCAAGAGCTGTGGAGCTTAAGCGAGTGGACATCCCGACAATATCTATGCAGCCAAGGTGAGATATTAAAATTAATGTGCCCTACTCCCATCATCGAGGGCAGTAAAGTGAACAATATTCCTCCCCTTGTTTTTAACCCGCCGAAAGACGGCGATAGCGAACATTGCGTTTACGAGGTATACGATAATGAAAGATATGGACGCTACAGGGAAATAATCGGCGAAGGCAAAAGCGGTCTCGTCTTCTTTCCTGAGGAATCGGTGGCCAGAACTTTTTGGAATGACCTTCCGGAAGACATTAAAAAGCAAGGCCTGTTATGGCCATCCAGCGGGGGCAAAAAAGCCTTTGAAGCGTGGCTGAAGGCTAGGCGGGGAGAAGTGTCTTTCTTGGTAGGGTCAGTGGGGTTGCTCTTCGCTCCATTATCCCCAATTAAGTTCGTTGTAGTGGAGGAAGAGGCCAGCTTTTCCTACAATTTAGCCCGATATCCTAATATATCCTTACGCCATGTAGCAGCCAAAAGAGCTCAAATGTGGAAGGCGAAGCTAATCTTGGGAGGCAGGCTGCCATCATCCCGATTGTATTTCCTAAAAAAGCCAAAATTAAGCAAAAACGTTAAAGAACAGATTCGTTTCGTTAATATAAAGACTGCGAATAAAATTATTCTTCCGGGGATTTCTCAAGGACTTCCCATTAGCTCGTCTCTTTTAAAATCATCCCTAGAAGTCGTAAACCGCGGAGAAGTTGCGATGTGGATTTTGGACCGCAAAGGCTATGCCGGAGAGATATCCTGCGAGGAGTGCGGCTGGACCTTTGTGTGTAGTCATTGCGGCAGTATTTGCAGGATCAACGAAAATATTGTGATATGTCCCTTTTGCGGAAAAACATATGAAATGCCTACGATATGTCCATCCTGTATGTCCAGGCTTTTGACTGGTAAACGTCCGGGTCTGGAGGCGCTTCATGGAATAGCTCGAGCTCTGGCTGGGGACGTAGCACCGGTTTATATGTGGTACAAGGAGAAAAGCGGAAAAAAACGTAAAACTGCAATGTTGCAAGAAATAGGAAAAGGCGGCCTTGTTGTTGGCTCTAGGTTGGCTCTTTCTCTTTGCGATGATTGTAATGTAGGTTTAATAGGATGGATCGATGCCGATGCCGAAACATGGCGGCCAAATTATAACGCTCGATTTATGGCATTCAGCATGATGTGGGAATCACGCTTCAGAGGTAATAATCCCAAAAGCAGAGAAGTTATAATTCAGTCCAGAAGGCCATATCATGGTTGGCAAAGGGGACTGAAAGATGGGTGGAACTTTTTTTGGGAGGATGAACTCAAAGAGAGGTACGAGCTTAATTTCCCCCCTTTCGCCCTGTTGATCGAAATATCTGCTCCGATAAAAGTAATCGAAGATATCTTTCTATTACTTGACAAATCCGGATTTGCCGTGTATAAGCCAATAGCTGATGAAGGCATAATATGGGTCAAAGCGAAAGATGCAAGGGTTCTTAGAGAGCTGTTGGAACCATACTTCCATATCTCGCGTTCTAAAATCGGATTCCCAAAGATAAGAATTTGGAGAGACTAATAAGGACAAAAGCGGTGAGTAAAAATGGAGAGGAATACCAATGTAGTTGCGATAATCGGAAGAGCTAACGTAGGCAAATCTACACTCTTCAACAGGCTCATACAGAAGCGTATGGCGATAGTTGACGATATCCCCGGTGTAACTAGGGACAGGCTCTACGCCCAAGTAGAGTGGGCAGGGAAGAGTTTTTATCTTGTAGATACGGGAGGGTTTCCGAACGAAGATGAACCGCTTTTTGATTTGGTGGGAAAGCAAATAGACCGAGCTATAGAAGAAGCCAGCGTTATCATCTTTGTTGTGGATGGTAGAGAGGGAATATTGCCCCTTGATTTCAGGATAGCCGAGATCCTTCGGCGAAGTAATCGCAGGGTGATTGTGGCCGTCAACAAGATAGACGAACCCATGCATGAACCTCTCCTGTACGAAGCTTTCGCCTTGGGTTTTGAGGACGTGATTGGAGTAAGCGCAGAACACAACAGAAACATTCCGGATTTGCTTGATAAAGTTGTATCGTATATAGATAGCGAAGACTCTTTTCAAGAGGACGGCAAAACAATAAAAATATCAATAGTAGGAAGGCCTAACGTTGGAAAATCCAGTATCTTTAATTCTCTGATCGGGGAAGAGAGAGCTATTGTCAGTAATTTACCGGGAACTACAAGAGACCCTATTGATACGGAAATTACTTTTGAAGGGAAAAAATATCTGCTCATCGATACCGCAGGATTGCGAAAGAAAAGCAGGCTCAAAGACGATATAGAGTTTTATTCTCTCCTTAGGGCGGAACGTGCAATCGACAGATCCGATGTGGTTTTGCTCGTTTTGGATGTAACGGAACTAGTCACTGATCAGGATAAGCGCATAGCCGGCATCGCCCTGGAAAAGGGCAAAGGGATTGTTGTTGCGATCAATAAATGGGATCTGTTGCCAGAGGGGCAGCCAAAACTGGGGGATAACATCATAAAAGATGTTAAAGATCAGCTGTATTTTATAAATGACGCCCCTATAGTCACTATATCAGCTCTATCAAAAAGAAATCTTTTTAAAATTTTTAATGTCTGCGGAGAGGTTTACGCTCGTTGGCAGACCAGGATTTCCACTTCAAACTTAAATAATATAATTCGAGATATAATATCTTTCCAAAGGCTTCCCTCGGATGGAAAGGGGAGGTTTTTAAACATATTTTACGTGACACAAGTTGGAACGGCACCGCCGTCTTTTCTCTTTTTCGTAAACGATAAAAACCTGGTCGATAAACCATTTGAACGAAAAGTTATAAACGAACTTGTAAAGGTCGGCGATTTTAAAGGAGTCCCAATCAGGGTTTTTTGGAAAAACAGGCGAAAACTCGCTTGACCACAGCAATTAAAGCGTTGATAATTATTGTCGAGATGTATTTTTTATAAATCAAAGGGGGTGTAGGAAATGACAAAAAGCGACATCGTTAGTGAAGTGGCGAAAGCTACGGGAATGAGCAAGAAAGACGCAGCTGTCGCAGTCGATGCCTTTATCAAATCTGTAGTGGATGCCCTGTCTAAAGGGGAAGAGGTTCAAATCATGGGTTTTGGTACCTTCGAGGTGCGCAATAGAGCTGCAAGAAAGGGCCGCAACCCACAAAATCCGGAGGAGATCATAGAGATCCCCGAGAAAACAGTTCCCGCTTTTAGAGCAGGGAAGATGCTGAAAGACGCCGTCGCCAAGTAGTTATCCTTATTTGGCAGCCTTTTAAAGCCTGTGTGTTACGTGTAGTGCTTGAAAATAAATTCTGTCGATGATAAAATTCAATACACAACGGGCTTTGGGGCATATCTTTTGGAGAGTGGGCAAATCCCACTCTTCTTTTTTTAAAGCAAAAACGCCTCGTTAATTGACTTTTGGAGGAATAAGGGCAATGCAACGTAAAAATGACGAATTGATGTCAATAGAAAACGAAATAAGGGAAATAATAGAAGGATTGGGATATGACTTTGTGGGAATGGAATTGGTCCACGAACACGGAAGAATGATTTTAAGGATTTATATCAATACACCTGGAGGAATAAACGTTAAAGATTGCGAAACTGTGTCGAGAAAAGTCGATAAATTTTTGGATTCCAGAGAAGAAATCTTCGGGGGGAGGTACTATCTGGAAGTAAGTTCTCCCGGACTGGACGCCCCTCTATTTTATATAAAAGACTTCAAAAATTACGTTGGCAAAACAGTGCGTATAAAAACTCATGATCCCGTTGGATCGCGCAGAAATTTTAAAGGAAAAATTATCGAAATATTAAGTAATAACGATATCAAATTAGGGCTGGATGATGGAACGGAAATATTAATTCCCTTTCAGAACATATCAAAGGCAAGATTAGTGCCAGAAATTGATGACGGCGAGTAATCGTATTAAAGAGGGAGATGGTTGAGATGGAGTTGGGACGAGATTTCATGAGAGCTTTAAAACAAATAGAAACTGAAAAGGGATTGCCTCTCGAAGTAATAATTTCTAGCATAGAGGCAGCCCTGGTTTCGGCATATAAAAAATATAAAGGGACCAATTCAAATGTCGAGGTAGAACTCGATTCGGATAACGGAATTATAAAGATCTATGAAGTAAAAGAGGTAGTAGATACGGTTAGAAATCCTGCCTTTGAAATTTCCGTAGAAGAAGCTAAATCTATGGGATTAGACGATGCGAAAGAAGGGGAGATGATCAAAGTAGAGGTATCCCCCAGGGATTTTGGCAGGATTGCGGTTCAGACGGCCAGGCAGGTTATAACTCAAAGGTTGAAAGATGCAGAAAGGCAGATCATTTACAACGACTTCTCGGGAAAAGTGGGAGAGATCGTCACCGGAGTGGTTTTCAGGGATGAAGGCGGCCAGGCTTTAGTGCGCATAGGAGATAAGATAGATGCCATGCTTCCGCGTGAGGAGCGAATTCCTACGGAGTCGTATCGGCCGGGAGACAGAAAGAAATTTTATGTATTGGATGTGCGCAAAACTTCCAAAGGTCCTCGCATAGTATTGTCAAGATCTCATCCGGGGCTTTTGAAGAGCCTTCTTGAATTGGAAGTCCCGGAGATAAAGGAAGGCGTAATAGATATCAAAAACATCGCAAGGGAAGCGGGGGTAAGAAGCAAAGTTGCCGTGACCACCTTGGACCCAAACGTCGATCCGGTAGGTGCCTGTATTGGCACTAAGGGAAATAGAATTAAAGCTATCAGCGACGAACTTGCGGGCGAGCGAATTGATGTTATTATTTGGAGTAACGACCCAATAGCATATATCAAAAACGCACTTTCGCCTGCAAAAGTAGTCAAAATAGAGCCGAGGCTCGATGAGGATAAGGCAGTCAACGTTTACGTAAGGCCCGATCAGTTATCCTTGGCCATCGGGAAGGGAGGGCAGAACGTTAGGCTGGCGGCCAAACTTACAGGATGGAAGATAGATATAAATGTAATGGAACCGGACCGACTTCCAACACTTCAAGATCTGTTCGAGGATATAATTAAGGGGGAATTGCCCAAAGAATGGGAAAAAGAGTAATGATGACGAAAAGACGTCCTAGGACCTGTGTGGCGTGCAAAACAGAAAAACCAAAGAAAGAACTCATTAGAGTCGTACGATCCCCCGAAGGGCACGTTTATGTCGATCCTACCGGCAAGGGCCAGGGAAGGGGAGCCTACGTCTGTAGCGATCAAAATTGCATTGAACAGGCAAAGAAAAAGGACATTCTGTCCAAAGCTTTGAGGACAAAAGTTCCGGCGGAAATCTATGAGGATTTGTCGCAAAAGCTTGGCGAATCAGGAAATGCCGGCCAATGATTTTCAAGGGGGGAATGGCATTTGGGAAAAAGAAAGATAAGGATATATGAATTGGCAAAGATGTTAAACATCGAAAATAAAAATCTGCTAGAAATTTTACAAGACTTAGGGGTGGAGGCAAAGAGCCATATGAGCTCCATAGATACAGATATTGCACAAATAGTTGAGGAAACGTTGCGGGAAGACAAGGAAGCAAAACATGGCGATTCAAAAGAAGCTACTGTAACTGCAAAGGAAGTTATAAGGATCGATGAAGGCTCTACAATTGAAAGGGTCGCAAAAATTTTGGGAAAGCCCGTTAATTTGGTGGTAAAAGAGCTTATAACGGCAGGTTTCATGGTTCCTGCTAGCGCGATAGTGAATGATGAAATAGCTAAGGCAATCGGCAAAGCATTTAATGTGGTTTTATCGATAGTTCCTGTCGAAGCAGAGGTATCTGATGAAGAGAAAAAGGAAGTGGCAATACAATCTGAGAGAAAAAGACAACAGGAACCTCCCAAAAAATTATTACCACGGCCCCCTATAGTCACGGTTATGGGTCATGTGGATCACGGCAAGACGACACTTTTGGACTACATAAGAAAGACCAACGTCACCGCAAAAGAGGCAGGAGGTATAACACAACACATAGGAGCTTCTGTCGTTGAACACAACGGCAAAAAAATAGTTTTTTTGGATACCCCGGGACATGAAGCATTTACGTCTATGCGTGCCAGAGGGGCGCAAGTTACTGACATAGTAATACTCATAGTGGCTGCAGATGATGGAGTTATGCCACAGACCGTTGAAGCATTAAATCATGCTAAGGCAGCAAATGTGCCTATAGTAGTGGCTATAAACAAGATCGACAAACCAAACGCAAAGCCCGATAGGGTAAAACAGCAACTTGCAGATCTCGGCCTTATCCCTGAAGAGTGGGGCGGGGATACCATCATGGTTGAGATATCCGCAAAAACGGGGCTCAACGTTGACGAACTTCTTGAAATGATACTCCTCGTTGCAGAAATGAACGAACTGGTCGCTGACTACGAGGCAAATCCGGAGGGGGTTGTCATAGAAGCTCAATTAGACAAAGGCAAAGGTCCGGTGGCGACGGTGATCGTCCAACAAGGGACCCTAAGAAGAGGAGATATACTGCTTTTTGAGACCACGTGGGGACGGGTTCGGGCGATGATAGATCATCTCGGGCGCAACATAAAAGAGGTCACGCCAAGCTTACCTGCTGAACTTTTGGGCTTAAACGATGTTCCTCAAGCCGGTGAACGGTTTGTAAGGGTTGAAGACGAAAAGGAAGCGCGCGATGCCATCGATAAATACTTAGAAAAGAAAAGACAGCAGGAAATGCAAGCTGTAAAAAGAGCCTCATTAGAAGAGCTCTTTGAGCAGATGGAAAAAGGCGAAATGCCCACAGTAAGGATAATATTAAAATCTGATGTGCAGGGAACCTTGGAAGCTATAAAGTCCTCTTTGCTGCGTCTTTCCGTTGAAGAAGTAGGTATTGAGATCGTTCATGAGGGCGTTGGAAGGATTACAGAGTCCGATGTTATGCTCGCCGACGCATCGGATGCCATCATCATCGGGTTTAACGTAAGGCCTGACGGAAATGCAAGAAAATTAGCCGAACAAAAGGGCATCCAGATACGACTTTATCGTACCATATATGACGTGATCGACGACGTTAAAGCAGCAGTTGAAGGGATGCTTGCTCCAAAACTAAAGGAACACATCCTCGGAGAAGCGGAGGTCAGGGTAGTATTCAAGGTTCCCAAAGCAGGACAAGTCGCCGGTTGTTACGTAAAAGAAGGAACAATCAGACGAAATGCCAAAGCAAGAATTATAAGGGATGGCATTGTCATATGGGAAGGACCGCTATCCAGCCTCAAACGGTTTAAAGACGACGTAAGGGAAGTAAACGCCGGATACGAATGCGGAATAGCTCTCGCTGGATTTCAAGACATAAAGGAAGGCGACATCATAGAGGCCTTCGAGATTTTAGAGGAAAAAAGACATCTAAGTGATGTTTCATGAGAGATATCCCAAAATTATTCATTGCCGTTGTAATAATGACCGTAAAAATACCCTCTGCCGGCAGCCTGAAGGACAGACGTCAGGTCGTAAAATCTCTGATTGATCTTTTGAAAAAGAGGTTAAACGTATCGGTTGTCGATCTCGGTCCGGATAATATATGGGATTTGGCCTATATAGCTGTTGTTTCGGCATCGGCTTCCGCTAAGGAGGCCGAGTCTCTTCTCGATGCGGTGGAACGCCACGTCCTTTTGGCAGAAGCCAAAAACGGTTTCGAAATAATTAATTTCGATCGAGAGGTTGAATGTTATGGACAAATTGAGAATTGAACGGGTCAACAAGGAGATGTTGAGAGAGATATCCGAATTTTTAGTGAACAATGCCAAAGATCCAATGTTGAAAAAGGTGGTCATCACAGAAGTAAGATGTACAAACGATTTGAGCATTGCCAAAGTATACTTCACCTCGATCGATAAATCCGATCTAAAGGAGATCGGCGATTCATTGAATAGCCTGGCAGGAGCTTTGAGCGGAATTGTTTGTAGGCAAATGAGACTCAGATTTGCGCCAAAGCTGGTCTTTGTCGTGGACGATACCGAAGACAGAGCTCAAAGAATTGAGGAGCTGCTCGATAAAATAGCCCACAAACATTCAAAACCGAAGAGAGACGAAAAGTTGTCAGACGATGAGGGATAATGGGGATTCTTTAAAAGAAATCTTAAATGCCATATTGACTAAAAAAACATGGGCTATTTTTGTTCACGAGCGACCCGATGGTGATGCTATCGGTTCGGGCAGTGCTTTCTATTCCTGGGGCATGGCTCTTGGTAAAAGGTGCATTTGGGGAGGTACTCATCCTGTGCCCAAAGCATATGGATATTTGCCCTTTGTCGAGGAATACCAAGTTATGAATTTTGTGCCCGATGTCGTAAGAGAGCCGGATACAGCAATAATAGTGCTAGATACCAGCAATCTCGAGAGGACCGTCCAGGGCATTCTTGATCTTTATGATTCTACTTTAATTGTAAACATCGACCACCACATGGATAATCAGAGGTTCGGTCGGCTCAATTATATAGATACATCTTCATCAGCCACAGCTGAAATCATTTGGGACTTGCTTAATGATAGCAAGCTTCCTATTCCAAAGGACGCCCGTATTGGAATCTACACCGGAATAATTACTGATACGGGTCATTTTACCTATTCAAATACTACGCCTAAGTCCCACTTAATTGCTCAGGACGTCTTGAGCTCCGGGATAAATCCCGAACAAATATTTAGATATATATATGCCAGCAGAAGACTCGAAGGCCTTAAGCTTTGGGGTTTAGCTTTTATGCGAGCCTTTTCCACGCCCGATGGAAAGGCGGTTGTCAGCTGGCTAAAAAAGGAAGATTTTGAAAAGCTCAATGCTGATCCTTACGATTCAGAAGGTATAGTGAATCAACTTTTGTATGTCAAAGGAGCTATAATAAGCGCTCTGATGACAGAAGGAGAAGACGGCGAAGTAAGGGTTAGTTTCAGAGCGGTGACCGGCGTGTCCGTGAGAGAATTGGCACAGAAATGGGATGGCGGAGGTCATCCTCAGGCTGCAGCCTGTAAGATATACCTTCCCATAGAGAAAGCTTTGGATGTAGTGTCGAAATCGATCGAGGAATACGTCAAAAATGTGTAAATCAGGTTTTCTTTTGATAAATAAGCCTAAAGGTATAAGCAGTGCTGCATGTGTTGCCCTGCTTAAAGAAAAAGTCGGGCGAAAGACTAAAGTGGGGCATGCCGGAACTTTAGATGTACCCGCTTTCGGGTTGCTCATTTTACTCGTAGGTAAAATGACTCGTGCTTCATCTTACGTTATGGAGCTTCCCAAAAAGTATATAACTACAATAAAACTTGGAGAACAGACGGACACCGACGATGCAAGCGGAAGGGTCATAGGCACAGCCGAATGGCGGCATATCAAAGAAAGCGATATAGACTCAACTTTGCTGAGTTTTTTAGGGCACAGGTTACAGGTTCCTCCTAACGTATCTGCTGTATCCGTAAAAGGGAGTCGTGCCTACGAGCTTGTCCGCGCAAATAAAAAAGTCCTCTTACAGCCAAAGGCGGTATTCATACAGAGCATCAAAAGAATAAGCCCTATCACGGAAGAGGGTAAGTTCATCATGGAAGTTGTTTGTTCTAAGGGTACATATATTAGAAGCCTAGCTCGAGATTTAGGTTCTAAATTAGCCAGTTTGGCCCACGTTGCCTTCTTGGAACGCACTGAAATAGGGTCCTTTAAGTTGCAGGATGCCCTTAGTCTTGATTTTATTAAGCAACTTTCGAACGAAGCTGCAAAAGAAATGATAATCCCCCCTCAAGAAATGCTTAAAAACTTTTGTACCTGCGAAGCGAATGAAACCGAGGAAGACAGGCTATTGAATGGACAGGAGTTAACAAACATCCCGGGAATAAAATGGTGGGGCATAATTGAACCCTCAAAGGCCTTTGTGGTAAAAGGATATAGAACAATATCGTTTTGTAATATCAGGTGGCTCAATGGTGGCTGTGCAATTAAACCGGACACTAACATTGTTCTTTAATTTTTACCAGACGTGATCGGGGTGGTGTCTGTGATAGTGGTCTTGGGTTCATTTGACGGATTTCATAAGGGACATCAGGCTTTGTTTGAAGTTGCCAGAGATGCATCGGACAGGATGGATATGCTTTGGGGGGTAATGACCTTTGTGCCACACCCCCAAATCGTATTGGGAAACGGCTCTTTTGTTCCCCTTTTTACAGATTCGGAGAGGGATTTTATAGCTTCTTTCCTCAATATTCCGGATTTTATAAAAATCCCCTTCAGCGACGTGAAAGATTTAAACCCAAAAGATTTCATCGAGGAGTTAGGATCTCGATATAAAGCAAGAGGAATAGTAGTGGGTGAAAACTTCAAATTCGGTAAACATCGCTCCGGTGATGTCGAATTCTTGAAAAGTTACTTAACAAAAAAAGGCTGGTTTTTCGCGGCTATACCGCCGTTTAAAATTGACGGTTCGGTTGTGAGCAGTTCCCTGGTAAGGCAGCTCGTGAAAAAAGGATATATGCAACAAACCGAAGCCATGTTGGGATATCCCTATTTCATCATAGCACCAGTTACGGAAGGCGATCACAGGGGGCGAATACTGGGATTTCCTACGGCTAATTTGCCTGCATCAGAGCTTAAACTGCTACCCCCTAAAGGGGTGTATGCGACGGCGGTCTTGGCTCATGGCAAATGGTGGAGTGGAGCTTTAAACATAGGATATAATCCCACTTTCGAAAGAGGAGATGAAATTCGGATAGAAGTGCATTTGGATCAATTCGAAGGAGATCTCTACGGTGAAATGATCGCTGTTCTGTTGTTGGCCCAAATAAGAGAAGAAAAAAAGTTTGAATCAGCGGAAGGGCTAGTTGCTCAAATGAAAGATGATGTCGAGAGGATAAGAGAAATTTGCCGTCCTTGGTTTTATAGGCGGGAGGGGCTGTTGTTTTCGCTAAAAGAATGCTGGAAAAGTTATGAGTATCGCTTGAAGGTTACGAATTATAATAGAATTTCTAGATAAAGGCTTAATTATGCTGTTGCAATATATTTGCAAATTATCAGCGTGTATATAAACTTGGTTTTGCTTGACCGTTATATTTAATGCGGTCGACATAGATACGTAATAAATACAAGAAATATCATTTCACAGATTGTGAGAAGTGTTCAGTTACCTCTTAACCATCTCGTAATTTTTGGAATTTCTCTAAAAGGTAGTTGAATCACAACCGTTGTTCATGATAATATTAACTCCGTCGTTGACGGGCCTGTAGCTCAGTAGGATAGAGCGACGGCCTCCTAAGCCGTAGGTCGCCGGTTCGAGTCCGGCCAGGCCCGCCATATAATGCAGTTCATCGAGTTAATGATGACATAAAAAATAATAGACAGGTCTTTCAATTCGATCTGTCTATTATTTTTTATGTGCTGTTCTATAGTATACTGGTAACAAACATTTCATATATAGGGTGAATTGAAATGGCATCCCCAGATTGGCATGAAGAAGCAAGAGTGATGGTGGAAACTCAAATAAAAAGTCGCAATATAAAAAACGAAGCATTGCTTGAAGCGATGTCGAAGTTGCCGCGACATCTTTTTGTGCCCGATAATTTGCGACGCGTTGCCTATGCGGACTGCGCTCTACCTATCGGCGAAGGCCAGACAGTATCGCAACCTTACATCGTGGCCAAGATGACAGAATTGCTGGACCCTCAGAAGGGCGACAAAGTCCTTGAAATTGGCACTGGATCGGGTTATCAGGCAGCGGTTTTGGCATTTTTAGGATGCGAGGTATACACAATAGAAAGGATCGCCGCTTTGTCGGAAAGGGCGAAAAAGGTCTTTGAGAAACTTGGAATTGCGGATAAGGTTCAGACAAAGATAGGCGATGGAAGGTTGGGCTGGGCAGAAGAATCTCCCTTCGACCGCGTCATTGTAACGGCAGCAGCGAGCAAAATAGAGGAGACATGGATAGATCAACTTGCAGAAGGCGGCAGGTTGGTAGTTCCCCTGGTCGTATCCTTCAGAACGGAACAATTGATTAAAATAACAAAACTCAAAGGCAGGCTTCATGAAGAACGACATGACTATTGCTCTTTTGTGCCGCTTTTGCCAGGAGTGAAAGAGATATGAGAAAAAAGCTCAGCTTGATATTGCTTTGTTTGCTTCTTTTGTTTGCTGAAATCTATTTATTGTTTGTTCCGCAGTATTGGTTATGTCTTTCCCATGCAAGCGGAAGGGACGGATTTTTGGTTCCCCTGGGGCAAGGGATGGTTTTAAGCTATATTCACAGCCTCGAGCGAACTCCCGTCGAAGATGTGTTCATATTACAGGGGGACCGCATATGGCTTTACGAAGAGAGGGTTAAATCCCACAATGCGGGGCTGCCGACATTTGACCAATATCCTGGTTCGATGATAAAGACGAAGGATTGGCTGATATTTCGTGGAGGTAGACGTCATTGGCCATATGTTCAATGCAGAGTGGGTAATGATTCGATAGGTGAAAATATATTGACCATAGGCAGAGAGCGATACGAACTCTACAATACTTATCGAGGAGAGTCGATTCGTCTAAACGTGCTAATGAGACCCTTATTATAGTAAAATAAAGAAAATTCATTCTTAAAGGGGGACGCTGAATGGTGGACAATAAGCCTCAGGATCAAGTAATCGATCTAAATGAAGTCATGCGTCAATACGATACTGAATCGCGTTATCGAACGCTAAAGGGGTGGCAGAATTATTTTATCTTAGCGGTAGCTGTTGCAATGTCGCTCTTTCATCTTTACACAGCTGGTTTCGGTCTTCTCTTGGCCATGAAGCAGAGGGCGGTTCACCTGGCATTTGTTCTGTTTTTGACCTTTTTAATGTATCCTGCTACCAAAAAATCCCCAAGTGGTAAAATTCCTTGGTATGATTTTATTCTTGCAACTATCGCGGCATATACTGTGCTTTATATGGTGATACATTTTAACGAGCTTATCATGCGCTCCGGGCTTCCAACGACCATGGACATTTTCATTGGATTCTTGGGTATTGGCATGCTTCTTGAAGCCACCAGGAGAGTTTCAAACCCTGTGTTGCCGATCCTTGCTATTATTTCTATCATCTATTGCTATTTCGGCAGATATTTTCCTTCGCTTTTTGCCCACAGGGGGTTTAACACCGCTCGTATAATTAACCATATGTACTTGGGCACAGAGGGAGTTTTTGGAGTGCCTATTTCCGTTTCGGCAACTTTTGTCTTTATGTTCATCCTCTTTGGCTCCATTCTTCAGGAGACGGGGATGGGTAAATTCGTAATAGATCTGGCATTGGCCATAGCCGGCAAGTCTACGGGAGGTCCCGCAAAAGTGGCCGTATTAAGTTCGGGAATCATGGGGACCATATCAGGTTCGTCGGTAGCAAATGTCTGCACAACCGGCACTTTTACCATTCCTCTTATGAAGAGCATAGGATATAAACCACATTTCGCAGCTGCCGTTGAAGCCGTTGCTTCCACCGGCGGACAGATCATGCCCCCAATAATGGGCGCAGCTGCCTTCATCATGGCTGAGTTTTTGGGCGTTCCTTATATAAAGGTTGCCCTGGCAGCCGTAATTCCGGCACTTTTATATTATGCTGCCGTCATCATACAGGTACACCTCGAAGCTACAAGGCTTGGCCTGTTGGGGTTGCCTAAGGAAAGATTGCCCGAACTCTGGAAATTGCTGAGAGCAAAGGGGCATTTGCTCATTCCATTGTTTGCAATCATATATTTCCTCGTTGCCGGATATACTCCCATGAAGGCTGCTTACTATGGCGTACTTACCACAATAGCCGTGTCCTTCATATCTAAAGAAACGAGGCTTACGTTTACCAAGTTAATTGACGGCTTAGCCAACGGAGCCAAGGGTTCTCTTGGAGTGGCTTGCGCCTGCGGCACGGTTGGGATCATAGTAGGAATGGCCACATTGACGGGTCTCGGACTTAGAATTGCGAGCCTGATAATTACGATTTCTCAAGGAAATTTGTTAATAACACTACTTCTTACAATGGTAACCTGTATATTGTTGGGAGCAGGTCTTCCTACGACGGCGAACTTCATCGTAACGAGCACAATTGCAGCACCTGCCCTTCTTCAGCTCGGCGTCGCTCCCATAGCGGCATATATGTTCGTCCTTTACTTTGGTATTGCCGCAGATTTGAGTCCGCCGGTAGCTTTGGCGGCTTACGCCGGGGCGGGCATTGCAGGGTCTGAACCAATGAAAACAGGCGTTACTGCCGTCAAACTGGCTCTGGCAGGTTTTTTGGTTCCTTATATATATGTAATGAACCCGATGCTTGTATTGGTGGACGTAACACCTATACCTTTTGTCCTGGCCATAGCAACGGCCATGATGGGCGTATTTCTCCTTGGAATGTCGACCATAGGATACTATAAAGCCCAAATACCTTTTTGGCTCAGAATTATAATTTTCTGTGGGGCCATAGGCCTTTTAAAGCCTGGATTATACTCCGATACCCTTGGTCTGGCGGTCATGATATTTACCATCTTCTTCCAAAAAAGGAGAGCATTAAGAAAAGTTGAAAAATAAATAAGGGTACTATATTCATGTCATTATGTGTATAATGCACTTTATAAGGTGCCGCTTATGTCTTTGCGGCACCTTCTTAAACAACGATTCTAGGAGGTTTTGTAAATGCCGGACGACTATAAAGACACGTTGAATTTGCCTAAAACTTCATTTCCGATGAAAGCTAACCTTGCAAAAAGAGAATTGGATATGTTGAAGTTCTGGGAGGACATCGATATCTATGAAAAATTAATGGAAAAAAGAAGGGGTGCCGAACCCTTTATCCTACATGACGGCCCCCCTTATGCAAACGGAAATATACACATCGGGACTGCTTTTAACAAGATATTAAAGGACATGATACCTAAGTATAAATGGATGAGGGGTTATTTTTCGCCCTATGTGCCCGGCTGGGATACTCACGGCCTTCCTATAGAGCTTAGAACCCTGAAGGATGAGGGACTCGATAAAGATTCCCTGCATCCCATCGAATTAAGAAAAAAATGCATGCAATACGCGGAACGCTACATAGATGTTCAACGCGATGAGTTTAAGCGTTTGGGAGTAATCGGAGATTGGGAAAACCCTTATATCACCTTCAAGTCGGAATATGAAGCTATTGAACTTGAGGCTTTCGCAGAAATGGTAGACCATGGGTACGTATATCGGGGCCAGAAGCCCATTTACTGGTGCACGGATTGCCAAACTGCACTTGCAGCCGCAGAAATAGAATACGAAGATATCTATTCGCCATCTATATACGTCGCCTATTCATTGAAAGCGAGCGACTTTTCTTTTTTGAAGGGAAGAGAAGCCTATGCCATCATATGGACTACTACGCCATGGACTCTTCCCGCAAGTCTCGCAATAGCTGTCCATCCTGATTTCGATTATGTCTTCGCGAGTTCCGGGGACAAGATCTTCCTATTGGCAAAGGGGCTGATTGAGAAGGTCCAGCACCAGACAGGTATTCATTTCGACAGTATACTTCACGAGATAAAGGGAAAAGAATTAGAAGGTCGGAAGGCCATTCATCCCTTCTACGATGACAGAGAGATATTATTCGTTCTCGGAGAATATGTCTCCTTGGACGAAGGAAGCGGTTGCGTCCATACTGCACCGGGGCATGGCGTCGAGGACTTCGAAACCGGAGTAAAGTATGGACTCGAAATATACAATCCCGTCGACGACAGAGGCTATTTCACCCCGGAGACGCCGTTGGTTGGCGGTTTAAGCCTGGACGACGGATCTAAAAAATTGATGGGCGTTTTGAGGGAAAGAGGAAGGCTTTTGGGAGAGGGCAAGATAATGCACTCCTATCCTCATTGTTGGCGGTGCAAAAAGCCGGTTATTTTCAGGGCGACGAATCAATGGTTTATTGCCGTGTCAAAATTCAGGGATGATTCGTTAAAGGCGATATCGTCGGTTCAGTGGATACCCTCCTGGGGACAGGATAGAATTGCCAACATGGTAAGAGACAGGTCGGATTGGTGCATCAGCAGACAGAGGATTTGGGGTGTTCCCATACCTGCATTTTATTGCAACGACTGCGGAGAGCTAATTCTCACAAGCGATCGCATTAGAAGGGTAAGCGAGAAGGTGCGCCAAGGAGGTAGCGATTGCTGGTGGCAGCTGGAACCGGCGGAGTTATTGGATAATCTTGCTTTTTGCCCGAAATGCAAATCGAAGTCCCTCCGAAAAGAGACTGATATATTCGACGTGTGGTTCGATTCGGGGACTAGCCACATGGCGGTTCTGACGACACGACCCGAGCTAAAGTGGCCTGCCACAATGTATCTGGAGGGGAGTGACCAGCATAGAGGGTGGTTTCAAACTTCTCTGCTTACGTCCGTTGCCACAAGAGGAAGAGCTCCCTTTGAGATGGTGTTAACCCATGGATTCATCGTAGACGGTGAGGGCCGCAAGATGTCAAAGTCCCTCGGTAATGTGGTACAACCTCAGGAGGTCATCGGCAAATACGGGGCAGATATATTGCGCCTATGGGTTGCCTCTACCGATTATAGAAACGATATAAGGATATCGGAAACCATATTGCGCAATTTGGTCGAATCCTACAGAAGGATAAGAAACACTTTGCGATATATCCTTGGCAACCTTAGCGATTTCGATCCCCATAAAGACAGCGTTCCCTTTGAGGAAATGGAGGAGATGGACCTTTGGATACTCTCTAAACTTCAGGGCGTGATAAGCAAGGTCACCAAAGGATTTGAGAACTTTGAATTCCATGTTCCCACCTTCACGATTCATCAGCTGTGCGTCAACGAGCTTTCGGCATTTTATCTGGACGTGAATAAGGATCGACTTTACGTGGAGGCATCTGACTCGAAGTTGCGGAGAAGCTGTCAGACTGCTTTATGGAATATAATAAAAGAGTTAACATTAATGCTTTCGCCCATACTGAGCTTCACTTCCGAAGAGGTATGGCAGTACTTACGTCAAATAGATAACTCGCTTTCCGAAAGCGTATTTCTGGAGGATTGGCCGGTACTGGATTCGAATCTTTATCACGAGTCGCTGGAGGAGAAATGGGACAGGATTCTATGGCTCCGGGGAGCGGTAAGTAGAGGCCTCGAAATTGCCCGCAACCAAGATCTGATTGGGCAATCTCTGGAAGCCTGTGTAAACATAAAACTTGATGACGAAACTAGAAACTTAAAGGACCTCCTATCCTCCTACTGGTGGAAGGAAGTTTTTATAGTATCTGACGTTCAGTGGGTTGAAGATTTGCCGGAAGCGCCGGTAATGCACGATGACGATGAGACGGGTGTCAAAGTAGCGATTGCCAGGGCCAAGGGAGAGAAGTGTCCGAGATGCTGGATGTATGCGCCTGAAGTGTCAGAAATCGGCCTTTGCAACAGGTGCAATCAGGTGTTGCAACAATCTCGGTAAACTGGATGGGGGCAGGCGTTGGTATAAAATGGACAATTACTGTGAGGACATGAAAAAGAAATTAATTCAGAAGAAGGAAGAGCTTGGCAAAGTGGTGGAATCGCTGCTGCTAGAGGCGACGGACATTAATGTTGGTGAATTATCGACGCTGGATACAAATCACCTTGTTGATACTGCAATGGACATGCTCGACCGTGAGCAAATAACCGGGAAATTGGAAAGTATAAAGGCAATGATTGCCGATATAGACCATGCCCTTGCCAAGCTCGAAAAAAAGAGCGATAAGTTTGGATTATGCGAACGATGCGGTAACGTAATAGAAAATGAACGGCTACATGCTATGCCGTGGTCTCGCTATTGCATAACCTGTAAAAGCAATATGGATAAACGGAGATGACGATATCCTAGAATATGGCTGAGAAAGTTGAAGTCGTCGTTTCGGATGAATTTATAGGTGAAAGACTCGACGTTGCTGTGTCCAAAATAACAGCCAGATCCCGAAGTCAAATTCAAAGAGCTATGAGGGAAGCGGGTTTTAAGCCATCGATGAAAGTAAGAGAGGCCATGAACCTCGAGCTAAGCTTTCATGATGAAGAGAAGGAGGCAACGCTCGAGCCTGAACCTGTAAATTTTGAAGTGCTTTACGAGGATGCCGATATCATAATTATAGATAAGCCTGCACCCCTTGTCGTTCATCCTGCTGTCGGTCACTGGTACGGCACCTTGGTACACGGGCTTGTATATCGATACCCTGAGCTTGCTGATTCGGATATGAGAAGACCGGGTATAGTCCATCGCCTGGATGCCGGAACATCGGGACTAATGGTAATAGCCAGAAACCTTTTCTCGAAACAGAAACTTACAGATGCCTTTAAAGCGCGCTCTGTTAAAAAAGAATATCTAGCCTTAGTATATGGGAGTCCCAATAAAGAAAAGGGAACTATTGCAAGCCCCATAGGCAGACATCCGAAGAACCGGCTGAAGATGGCTGTCGTATCTGGAGGCAGAGAGGCTGTCACTGAATATGAGGTTCTTTGGAGTAACGATAAATTTTCTTTCTTACGCTGCACGATCCATACCGGCAGGACTCACCAGATAAGGGTTCATTTAAAGGATATGGGATGTCCCATCGTTGGAGACAGGCTTTACGGATGCAATTTGAAAGCAGAATGGGTTCCCAAGGATCGTTTCTTTCTTCATGCATGGAAGCTTGCTTTTCCGCATCCTAGGGATGGCAGGATAATGTCTTTTAGGTCCTTCTTACCCTTGGAACTTAAGAAAGCTCTTTTAGGAGCTCGAACCACAAATTAGGCGAAACTCTAATCGAAGAAAAGTTGGTATAGGTGACATGTCCGGGGCCTGATTTCGGCAATGCCTTCACGTGCTTTCTTAGAGTGTAGTCAACAATATGATATGATGTATTTTTTGCCTTGCTGTAATAGGCTGCCAACGAAGCGGCGAATTCGACTAATCTGTCATTTACTTCATTCCCAGATAATTTTAAAATTACATGTGACCCTGAAACTTCCTTGGCATGAAACCAAATGTCCTCCGGCGAAGCTACTTCAAATGTAACATATCTGTTTGCCTTTGCGTTTAATCCGACATACACTATGTATCCGCCCTTGAGGTCAAACCTCTTATGGGGGGGTGTGTATTTTTTCTTTCTTTTTGAGTCCTCAGTGCCGATGCCATTAAACGTAAAATCATCCAATATCTTTTTTATATCGCTAATGTCGGTTAAAATTGAGACAAAATCACGATATTCGTCAAGTTCCCTTATGGAAGCCTGTAAGGTCTCCATTTCCCTTTGAAGCTTTTCTTGATCTCTATGATATTTTTTGGCAAGGTTAAAGTATCTTTTTGCGTTTTCAATAGGTGATAGCTTCGGGTCAAGTTCTATTTCAACCGTTCCGAAGCGTTCTTCCCAACTCCTTAATTTAACCAAAGAAGATCCCTTGCGGACCTCATGAGCATAAGATACCAGCAGGGTGCCGTAGTGATTCCATTTTTCTGCTTTCTCGACCATGGAAATGAGGTTCGATAATCCCCTAATTTTATGCATTAATCTCCGCCTATCGGAATCAAGGATTTTGTATATCTGTTGGAGCATGGCTTCTCTTTCTCGACTGAAAAGCTGAAAGAGGATCTTCCTGGAAAAAAGGAGGGGAGTTTCGTCGCACTTCAAGGCTTTGTCCAAAATAATTGGGAAAACGGTCAAATAGCCGTCTATATCCTGGCAAATTAATTCCCTTAAGGGGAGAGAGTAAAGCCTCTGCAAATAGGGTTCAAAATCGAGGAACTTATTTTCCCATTCCTTCGACAAAATTCCTGCCAAAGTGGTTCCAATGCCTCGATACCTCTTTAAGTTCGCCATATCCTCTTTGCTGAAGTTTTCAACGTCAGGACCGCTGAAAGGCGGAGGAGATACATAAGGCAGCCCGGGAAGTATGGATCTATACCTGTTTATTTCGGGGTGAACGTGTTTTGCGGTCTCTATGACTTTTTCTTTGTCATCTAAAATTATCAAGTTAGCCTGTCTTCCCGTTGCTTCAAATACGATAAAGCGGGAAACGTCAACTCCGGCTCCCAGTGGTCTTGAAAATTCCAACACTAATACACGATCTCTGTTCAATTGAAAGGCACGAACCAACGACCCGCCGACAATATGGCTTTTGACGACTCCAAAAATGGGGTGAGTTTTGTTTTTGAGATCCTTTAAAATTTCCAATTCATGTCTATCTATCAATGCCATCCCGCAACAGCGACTATCCCAACTCAACCAAAGCCAGTCTCCGTTATGTCCAAGTTGTAATGCCAACCATTCAGGTCCGGCTTCACAACGGTAAAGTTTCTTGTTTGCGAATCGCCCGTTTATATCCAAAACCCAACCATGGGTCATCTCCGGTCCGTAGTGCACTTGAGATTTCTCCTTTATCATTTGTTCAAATCCCATAAGGCGCAGAAAGAACAGACTTCATTCCAAGAAGGAGTGTCACAGATCTCGCAGCGGGAGTCAGGCATGTCTATATTCCGGGCTTTAAAGATATCTATGTATTTGACGTATCCGAGGTAAAAAGCTTGTTTTGCACCCGGAGAGTTTTCTTCGATCTCATTTAGAATGTGCTTCCAGCGCAGGAACGTAGCACCCTCGGAATAGGGACACTCCTTCTGGATATAATCAATCCCCTGAAGCAAGCAATATACGGTATTTTCCTTCTCCGTACAAAGAATCAACGGTTTGGCTTTAGCAAATTCGCCCTTCCAGAGGGGAGGAGAGTAGGGAGCTCCTTTGGCAAGATAATCGAACTTCCAGTAAAGGAGGTTTCCAAGCAGGGCAGCCGCCTGATCATCCAAATTGTGTCCTGTTACTATTACGTCAAAATTTCCCTCTCTGGCTGTTTTGTTCATGTAATACCTCTTCGTTACTCCGCATACTGAGCAGGTCTTGCGTTTTTTTGAATACGCCTTATCGGGAATTGACATGCCGTGAATCTCTTTGACGTTTACGACGTATAGCTTTTTCCCGATACGATTTGCAAATGTCCTTGAGAGCTCTTCGCTTTCATTGGAGTAATCATTTTCTTCTATGCCTAAATTTATGTACAAGCCATGAGCATTGTAGCCGAGACGAGTGAGTATATCCCAAAGCGCCAAACTATCCTTGCCGCCCGATACGGCTACCAATATCTTGCTATCTTTGGTAAACATCTTAAATTCATCTATAGCTTTGGCAGCTCGTTTCAACATCCAATTGTCGAAGTGATCGGCACAGAGGGCCAAATTATGTTGAGGCAAGCCTATAATGGCCTTTTCACGGCAAATTCTGCACTTCATAGATGCTTAACCCCCGCTGACGGTATCGATGATCCGGACTTCGTCGTCGGGATTGAGCATCTCATCCTCGGTGACGATTGCTCCATTTCTTATGACGACCACTTCGCCTTTATTTAAAGCCATTTTTTTTAAAAGTTTATTTACTGACATCGTCTCTATAAATTCAAGCACTTCTTTTTTGTAGCGAACCCTCACTATTTCAGAGCCCCCTTGTGCTGTTAATAATGAACAGGTATTGACGTGAAAAAATACCATATCACATGTAATGATGCTTGACAAGCGAGCGATAAGACGCTTACAATGAATTTCGCTTAAGGGGCTGTAGCGCAGAGGGAGCGCGTTTCCTTCGCACGGAAAAGGTCGGGGGTTCGAGTCCCCCCAGCTCCACCAATAAAATTTCGGGGCGTAGCGCAGTCTGGTTAGCGCACCTGCTTTGGGAGCAGGGGGTCGAAGGTTCAAATCCTTTCGCCCCGACCAAAATGACAATAAAGGGCAGGACATTATCGTTAGATATGCTTTATCCTGCCCTTTTTAATTGTGGTTGTGGAAGTTTGACATGTAGTATTTGAGAAATAGAGAATTTTATGATTTTCTTGCCTTGATTTTTTAACGTCCAAGGTATTGCGCAAGCACATTCGTTATGCTAGTATTATTCGCGTCGAGGGCGGGAATAGCTCAGCTGGCTAGAGCGACGGCCTTCCAAGCCGTAGGTCGCGGGTTCGAATCCCGTTTCCCGCTCCAGTTTATTTGAAGGGCGCCCGTAGCTCAACTGGACAGAGCAACGGACTTCTAATCCGTAGGTTGTGGGTTCGAGTCCCGCCGGGCGCGCCATAGTTTGTACGGTGTTTTATCTTAACAATATCAATGAAAAAACAATGAAAACTTTTCCTGCGATATAGCGGTTTGCTCACAGATAGCAATATCCCTTAAACACTTCGCCGAGTATCAGGTATAACAGTCCCTTGTATGCCAAAGAAGGCAGCAGGGGACTGTTATAGTAGTATCTGTTAATTAAGCTCCGGTTAATATTATCTATAAGCGTAGTGATAAATTCTATCAGTTAATAAGTCGGCCTATCAGTACAATGATATTAAATGCATTTGATTTTTAAGAATATTCTTTTGAATCATTGATATTAAATTATGATTTGTGATAGTATATCATGGGGCGCGATCGGGCAGGTCATAATTGGCCAAATGCTCTATTCCCGATGATTGCTCCATTTTTTTTATACAAAGGAACTCTATCGATTTGACACGGCGTCTAAAAATGATTACACTGAGTTCTGATTGTGTTGTTCATAACAAGGTTTTTGCATCCCGTCAATAAGCGGTCTCACAATTTCTAAGCAAAGGAGTTGATAACATTGCCGGCAGATATAGCGCAGGAGCTCAAGGAGACTGAAGAATCTGCGAAGAAGTTGGTGGCAGAGGCCAAATCTAAAGCCAACGGCATCATCGAAGAAGCTCGGGTGAAGGCAGAAGAAATTATCAAAGAGGCAAAAGCCAAAGCAAGAGCTCAGTACAGGGAAATAGTTCAACAAGCTCAAGCCGAAGCTGAGAAAAAAGCCCAATCTATTATTGAGCAAGGCAAAAAGAAAATCTCCTCTGAAAGAGAGACCTACCTTCCTAAAGTAGATCGTGTTGCTGCTTTAGTGATGGAAGAGGTGATGAAAACGTATGGCAATAACTAAGTTTTGCAAGCTCGATCTCGTCGTTCATGAGTCCGTAAGAGAAGAGGTTATGAGCGAACTTCAGCGTCTCGGGTGCTGTGAGGTAATTACTACAGAGCGAGCTGAAGAAGATCAATGGCGACCCGAAAGCATTAAATCTCTCGACGAAAAGCTGTCCGACGCAAGATTTGCTATAAGATTTCTCGAGCCCTATTATCGGGGAGAGGGAAGCAAAATTGCCAGAATGCTTGGAAACAAGCCTAAGGTATCACTTGACGAAATATCGAGGCTGGAAGAGAGTTTTGACATCGTTCAATATTCGGCTAAGTTGAGAGAGGTCGAAAAGAAATTATCTGAAATAAGGGCAGAGCTTTCCAGGCTCAGGAACATTGAAGGAATAGTAGCAAAAATCGTCGATTTTCAACTTTCTCTTTCGTTGATAACAAAGGGAACGGATTACGTAACCGGCATAATGGCTGCTATACCGGTCGAACAAACCATGGTGTTTAAATCGTTGCTGGAAGGTTCAATCAATTCGGACGAAGGTGATTTCTTCATATCTACCCCCAAAGAAAAGGACAAGGAGGTATATCTGATTGCCCTTTTCGTAAGGGAGAAAAAGGAAGAAATCAGAAATTTGTTGACGTCTAACGGAGCTTCAATAATAGAGCTCGATCCCAGATTGCTTGGAACGCCAGTTGAAGAGCTTGAAAACATGGCAGAGACAAAGAAGGAACTCATCGCTGAAGAAGAAAAACTATTTGCATCAATCTCCGATGAAGCTAAAAAGAATTTCATGTACCTCCAGCAACTCCACGATTATTATGATTTAATTAAACGAAGGATTGAAGCTATTGGTTCCGGGCTTTCGACGGAACATGCCACTTGGAGTAAGATGTGGGTTCCAAGGATTGCGATCGATCGCATACAGTCTGTATTGTCTTCCTATGACTCATTAGTTCACATGGAAATTTCGGAACCGGAGGAAGAGGATGAACCGCCTGTATATCTAGTCTCAAGGAAATGGGCATCTCCCTTTGAGCCATTGACAAAACTTTACGGATTACCAGAGTACAATGGTATCGATCCAACACCTTTTTTTGCCCCCTTTTATTTTTTATTTTTCGGCATGTGTTTAGGTGATGCAGGATATGGTGCTGTCTTAGCCTTGATCTTTTTGTATGCTATTAAGAAGTATTGCCCCCGTAAGGATGCCTTTAAATTCTTTGCTTTGTTTGTTTTGGCAGGAATTTCATCGGTACTTGTGGGTGTTTTGACTGGCTCGCTGTTCGGAGATATGATCGATGCATTTCCCATATTAGCATCACTTCGAGATATCAAAAATTCATTAAAGATCACTGACGTAATGTACAATCCCATGCCTTTCCTCGGTTTTTCTCTGTTCATTGGTTTCGTACAAATAATCTTCGGGCTCTTCATCGCCTTTTTCGATAATCTTCGAAAGAAGGATTACATCGGAGCGATAGGGGACCAAGGCGGTTGGATAACTTTCCTTCTGGGTTTGGCTCTTTATATACTCGTTCGTGCTGGAATGTTGCCGCCTTCGCTTTCTTCTCCCAGCGCAATAGCCACAATTGCAGGAGTCTGTATACTGGTTGCAACGCAGGGAAGGGAAAAGAAAAATATCTTTTCCAAATTGTTTTCCGGTATCATGAGCCTATATTCCGTAACATCGTACTTAGGTGACGTGTTAAGTTACAGTAGGCTCTTAGCGCTTGGTTTAGCCACGTCAGCCATAGCGATGATCATCAATACACTTACGTTGCAGCTATTTCATATTCCTTACATAGGCTGGCTATTGGGGATAATTTTGTTCGCAGGTGGACATATATTTAGCATAGCTGTTAACGTTTTAGGGGCATTTGTCCATTCCTTGCGTCTCCAATACGTCGAATTCTTCAGCAAATTTTACAAAGCCGGAGGAAGAGCATTCGAACCATTTGATATGAATGCACGTTATGTTGACATTGCAGAAAGCTATGATTTCGATCATTTAATTCGCGTAAAAGCTTCCAGTTAGTTCAACAATTACATTAAAAATATGGCAATTTACGCCATTAATAATTCTTGAAAGGAGTGTATTTGATTATGGAATGGGGACTTGCATTAGCTATATTAGGTGCTGCATTGGCTGCGGGGTGTGCCGGTTCGGGTTCTGCTCTTGGTGTAGGTGTTGCTGGTGAATCAGGAGCTGGGGTCATGACAGAGGATCCCGGGAAGTTCGGTCTGGTTTTGTTACTTCAGGCACTGCCTGGAACTCAGGGGATATATGGTTTGCTGATAGGATTTTTTACCATCATGCAGGTTGGACTGCTTGGCGGTGAACCGGTTGCGGTTAGTTTGGAACAGGGGATGGCCATACTCTTCGCCTGTTTGCCAATCGCAATAGTCGGATATATTTCAGGATATTCGCAGGGCAAGACATCAGCTGCCTGCATTCAGCTTATTGCTAAAAGGCCTGAGGAAACTGGTAAAGCAGTTATATTGCCTGCGATGGTGGAGACTTATGCCGTTTTGGCTCTTTTGATGAGCATCATATTGCTGAACGGCATTAGCTTATAGAGGTGTTGCCAAATGGCATTGGCTGATGTCAAGACAAAAATAGAAGATGATGCAAGAAAACAGGCTGACGAAATATTGGAGAAGGCCAAAAAACAAGCCGAAGAGATAATTTCAAAGGCTCAAGAGGAAGCTCAGAAAATACAGGAAGAATGGATGCGACAGGCGAAAGAAGAAAGAGAAAATATTTTTAAGAGAAGAGAAATTGTCGCGGACCTGGATCTAGGGAAGATTGAACTATCGATGAAAAGATCGCTGATCGAAGAGACGCTGACGAAAGCCAGAAAAAAGATGAACGCACTTGATCCTAAGAAATATGCTTCATTCGTCGAAACGGTCTTGAAGACTGCCGTCAAAGAGTCGGAAAAATCCGAAGGGTTGATCTATGTCGGTGAAGAAGAGGCGATTATAGACGAAGAATGGGTATCTAATTTCAATCAGAAAAATGATACAAAATTGAGTTTAGCCGATGAAAAGCTACCTTTTAGAGGGGGTTTTATCCTAAATGTCGGCGATATAGATATAAACTGCTCCTTTGATATGCTAATAGCAAGCATCCAAGACGATCTCGAATTGATAATTGCAAGGGAACTTTTCTCGGAATAGCCCTTTTATAGGAGATGAATCATGACATATTTAGGGTCGGTGAGACAATTGGAAGCCAGAAGCGAATACACCTATGCCGTATCCCGCTTGAGGGCGATGGAAAATAGAAAGATCGATACTTCGGCCATGCAACAAATGGCAGAGGCGGAGAGCTTTGAGTCTGCATGGAAATTGTTCATGGAGACGTGCTATGGGTACTGGGCTGCTGAAATGGGCAACAACTCTTCATACGATAATTTATTGGAAGCAGAGCTTTCATACACCTATGGAGAGCTCAGAAAATTCGTTCCTGACCCACAGCTGGTTCAGCTTTTTCAAATCCCTTATGACTTCCATAATTTGAAGGTCATATTAAAGGGAATGTTTGCCCAGAGAGAAGGCGGTAAAAGTCGATGGGATCTGTTGGTCTCCATGGGTTCATATCCGGCAGACGATATGATATTAGCTGTTGAAAGCGAAGATTACCGACTCCTTCCTCATCAGTTGCACAGGATAATTCCATCATGCGTAATGATATGGGAACAGACGAAAAATATTCTAGAGATCGAACAACTTTTAGACAGACACATGTTTTATATAATGCGCATGATTGCAAATGAGCTTTCTTATAACGGGGTAAAGGAATATGTTCGTTTTCGGATCGACGCGGAAAATATCAGAACGATATTGCGGCTCAAGAGGATGAATGCCGATGCGTCACAGATATCGAACTATCTTCATTCCGGCGGCACATATTCAATGGAACTTTTAGCACAGCTGTACTCCGAACCAAAGGAATCATGGGCTAGGGAACTCGCCTTTGGTTATATGGGACGTATATTGGATAACGTCGAAGAAATGGATGCGTCGAGGATTTTGCCCGAAATTGAAAAACGATCCGATGGAATGATCAGCAAATACTTAAACAAATATCAATACGATCCTTTTGCCCCTGAACAGGTTCTCCGCTTTCTCTGGCTGAAAGAGACAGAGGTTAAAAATTTGAGAATTATACTCGTGGGCAAGGCCAGCGGGGTAGAGAAAGATATGATAAAGGGGTTGTTGCGCCATGCAGCGTAGGACACATCCCATAGCAGCAGTGGGGGATTATGAAAGCGTTTTACCCTTCCAGGCGATAGGTTTAAAACAGTTTGTAATAGATGACCCGAATGACGATAAAAAATTTAGAGAAATATTGATTGATATCATTAATAAACAATACGCTATCTGTCTTATCACCGAAGATATTTACGAGAAATTCGATAGTATTATCGATGAACTGACGCGGGACAACATGTTAAGCGTAATTCCGGTACCAACTTTAAAGTACTCTACGGGTTTTGGTTCAACGCAGATTAAGAATTGGGTAGAGAAAGCAGTAGGTATTGATATTTTCGCAAATAAATAATTGAGCAAAATTATTTGAATTTGGAGGGAGTTTTCGATGGGCGAGACGGCTCGTAAGCAGATAAAGGGATCGATCACGAGAATATCAGGGCCATTGGTGGTAGCAAGCGGCATGGCCGGCGCCTCGATGTACGATGTCGTTCGAGTTGGCGACCTGGGTTTGGTCGGGGAAATTATCGAGTTGAAGGGAGATAACGCTTTCATTCAGGTTTACGAGGAAACATCAGGTTTGAAGCCAAAGGAACCTGTTATAAGCACAGGAGCTCCTTTAAGCGTAGAATTAGGCCCCGGACTTATAGAACAATTTTTCGACGGAGTACAAAGGCCTTTGAACATGATCGAAAAAGAAGCACAAAGTCCATATATCACTAGGGGCATTGATGTACCTGCCCTCGATAGAAAGAAAAAGTGGGAGTTTGTTCCAAAAGTCAAAAACGGAGAATCCGTGGGCCCCGGAGATATACTGGGGATCGTTCGGGAAACTGTTCTCGTTGAACATCGCATATTGGTTCCCTATGGAGTTGAGGGTAAAGTCAGGTCCATAAAAGAGGGAGAATATACTGTTGAAGATGTGATTGCCGAGATAGAAGACGAGAAGGGCAATGTGCATAAGGTTACAATGATGCAGCGCTGGCCCGTAAGATTTCCCAAGCCGGTAGCCCGAAGGTTAAAACCTGAAATACCGCTGCTCACCGGCCAGCGCGTCGTAGATATGTTTTTTCCTATTGCCCGAGGAGGGACTGCATGCGTTCCCGGCCCATTCGGCAGCGGCAAGACGGTCATCCAGCACCAGCTTGCCAAATGGGCAGACGCCGAGATTGTAGTGTATGTTGGATGTGGAGAGCGTGGCAATGAAATGACTGACGTTTTGCTGGAATTCCCCGAATTGCAGGATCCGAGATCCGGGCAACCTCTCATGAAGAGAACAGTCCTCATAGCAAACACGTCAAATATGCCTGTGGCCGCTCGGGAAGCCAGTATATATACGGCCATCACAATAGCTGAGTATTATAGAGATATGGGATATTCAGTTGCTTTGATGGCGGATTCGACAAGCCGATGGGCAGAAGCTTTAAGAGAAATATCCGGTCGTTTGGAAGAAATGCCCGGCGAAGAAGGTTACCCTGCATACTTGGGAACAAGACTGGCATCTTTCTATGAGCGAGCCGGTAGAAGCATATGCTTGGGTAAAGATGAAAGGGAAGGTGCCATAAGCGTTATAGGTGCCGTTTCTCCTCCTGGCGGAGATCTTTCGGAACCCGTAAGCCAGAACACCTTAAGGGTTACAAAGGTATTCTGGGGATTGGATGCATCGTTGGCTTATCAGAGGCATTTCCCTGCCATAAACTGGCTAAACAGTTATTCTCTATATACCGATGTGTTGGGAGAATACTGGGATGAAAAGTACGACGGCGAATGGAGCATGCAACGGGTCGAAGCCATGTCTCTCCTGGAGGAAGAGTCACAATTGCTGGAAGTGGTGAGGTTAGTCGGTATTGACGCACTTTCTCGGGAGGAGCGCTTGGTTCTGGAAACGGCTAAATCGATAAGGGAGGATTTTCTGCATCAAAATGCTTTTCATGAGGTCGATACATATGCCTCCATGGATAAGCAGTTTAAGATGCTTCGCAATATCTTAACTTTCCATCATGCAGCGAAAGATGCATTGCGTCGAGGAGCAGACATAAAGAAACTTTTCGAACTTCCCGTTAGGGAAAATATAGCGAGAATGAGATATGTTTCTGAAGATAAGTTAGATTCCCTTGATCAACTTGAAGCTGAGATTCGCTCTCAAATCAACAAGATAATACCAACGGGAGGCGACAATTATGCTGCCTAAAGAATACAGAACAATCAGCGATCTTTCGGGCCCCCTCATGGTGGTTGAAAAAACGGCTGACGTTCGCTACGACGAGCTCGTCGAGATCTCGTTGAGCAACGGCGAAAGAAGACGAGGCCGTGTTTTGGAGATATCGACAGATAGGGCTCTTGTCCAGGTCTTCGAAGGGACTACTGGAATAGATCTTGAAAACACGAAGGTTCGTTTTCTAGGAAAAGTATTGATGATTCCCGTCTCGAGGGGATTATTGGGAAGGATCTTTAACGGGAGGGGTGAGCCCATAGACGACGGTCCGGCCATAATCCCGGAGAAGCATTTGGATATAAACGGATATCCTATCAATCCTTACTCTAGAGATTATCCGTCGGAGTTTATACAGACGGGGATATCCACTATAGACGGGATGAACCCAATCGTCCGCGGACAGAAGCTGCCAATATTTTCAGGAAGCGGTATGCCTCACAATAAGATGGCTGCTCAAATTGCGCGTCAAGCTACCGTCTTGGGTTCTCAAGAAGGATTTGCCGTAGTATTTGCTGCAATGGGCATCACATTTGAAGAAGCTTCTTTCTTCATGGATGACTTTCGAAGAACGGGAGCTATCGAGCGTGCCGTTATGTTCCTCAATCTTGCCGATGACCCTGCTATTGAACGTATAACTACGCCAAGGCTCGCCCTTACCTGTGCGGAATATCTGGCTTTTGAGCTCGACATGCACGTACTCGTCATATTAACTGACATGACCAACTATTGCGAAGCCTTAAGGGAAATATCAGCAGCCAGAAAAGAGGTGCCCGGCAGAAGAGGTTACCCCGGCTACCTTTATACTGACCTAGCTACGATGTACGAGAGGGCAGGCCGCCTGCGTGGCTATAAGGGCTCCATAACACAGCTTCCCATACTAACAATGCCCGAGGATGATATAACTCACCCGATTCCTGACCTGACGGGCTATATAACGGAAGGGCAAATTATTTTGAGCAGAGGTCTTCACCGTAAAGGCATATATCCCCCCGTCGATGTGCTGCCTTCTCTTTCGCGATTGAAGGACAAGGGAATAGGAAGGGATAAAACGCGAGAAGACCATGCCGACCTTTTAAATCAGTTGTTCGCGGCATATGCCAGAGGAAAAGAGGCTAAAGAGCTGGCCGTTATCCTTGGCGAGGGAGCATTAACGGAAAGTGATAAGGCATTCGCAGAGTTTGCCGATAAGTTTGAAGATAGATATGTAAGGCAAGGCGAGTACGAGAACAGAACCATATTGGAGACTCTCGAGCTTGGGTGGGAACTGCTTGCGCCTCTGCCTTTGACAGAGCTGAAGCGGGTAAGGGATGAATACATCGAGAAATACCTAAAACCCAAACGTCAGGACGACGAAACAAATAAAGACGAGGTGGCCACCTCTTCTGCTACGTCGTAAATTTAAAGGAGTGATAAGAGTTGGCCAATAAATTGAACGTCAATCCCAACAGAATGATGTTAAACGTCATCAAGAGGCGACTTGCGGCCGCAAAAAGAGGACATAAATTATTAAAAGACAAGCAGGATGCATTAATAAAGGAATTCTTGCAGAAAGCAAAAGATGTAAAGGAATTGCGCGAGAAAGTGGAAGCGGCCATTTTCGCCTGTTATCGAAGCTTCCTGATGGCGCGTGCCCAAATGGTGCCGGCCGTGTTGGAGCAATCTTTATTAATGGCTGGCGGCGGAGAAACAGGCGTTCATGTAAAGACTCGCAACCTTATGAGCGTCGTGGTTCCCGAATATACAATAGACAAAGCAGAAGAACAGGTGAAAGGTTACGGCTTTGCCATGACATCCGGCAGCCTGGATTTGGCGTTGGAGCAATTTCAGGAACTGCTCCCCGACTTGATACGCCTTGCCAGCGAAGAGAAGGCATTACGGTTGATGGCCATCGAAATAGAACGTACACGCAGAAGGGTTAATGCCCTCGAATATGTTATGATCCCGGCCTTTGAGGAAACGATAAGAGATATAACTATGAGATTAGACGAAATGGAACGATCTAACTTAAGCAGGTTAATGCGGATAAAGGAAATAGTCAGATCCCATTAAGTAATTGACTATCTCCGTTGTTTGCGCGAAATCCCGCGGGATGTTCTTTATAAAAAATCCCACGGGATTTTTTATCTTTTATTTTCTCCTATATAAAAATTGTCCCAGGGGCTCCAAATCGAGGCTGCGATAATCGTAAATATGCTCAGTGGCACCAACCATCATTATGCCTCCCGGACGTAGAGCCTTGACGAACTTTTGATACAAAGTTTTCTTAGTCTCTGCAGAAAAATATATCACGACATTTCGACATAATATTAAGTCATATTTGTTCTGAGGGAAGGGGGTATTGAGCAGGTTCATGATTTTAAATTGGACTCGTCTTCTTATCGTGTCCTTAACTTTAAAATGTTCTTCGTCAATTTTGACGAAATATTTATCGATCCAATTTGGGGGTACATTTGCTAATTGTCTTTGGTGATATATGCCCTTTAAAGCAATGTTTGTTGCCTCTTCGTCAATATCCCATGCATCTATGTAAGGCGGACACAAGAGCTTAAGCTCTTCAGCCAGAATTGCCAGAGAATAAGCTTCCTCTCCTGTAGCTGAGCCGGCACTCCACATATTAAGACGTCTTCCTTTCTCCTTTATTAACTCCGGCAAAACCTTGTCTCGCAAATGCCACCATATTGATGGATTTCTAAAAAATTCAGACACATTGATTGCGAGGTAGTCCAAAAACTCCTTTCGTTTTTCCGGATCTTTTTTCAGTATTTCGAAATATTCTTCATAATTGGAACATTTCCAACGCTGCATTAACATATGGACCCGTCGGTGAATTTGTTGTTTATAGGCGTCAAGTTCAATGTTCATTAGCGACTTTACTTTATCTTTGAATTCATCGTATCCGGGCATTGGTGAAAACTGCGTTTCCATAAAAACCCTCCCTAAAAGCCAATATTATAGTGTTGAAAAAAGGTCTTCATGATGATATCTTTAATATAGAAAATAAACAAGACTTCGAGCATTCCGGATGACCGCGTTCCTGGGATGGAACGAGGAAAGTCCGGGCTCCACAGGGCAAAGCGCTGGATAACGTCCAGCAGGCGCGAGCCTCGGGATAGTGCCACAGAAAGATACCGCTCCAATTTGGAGTAAGGGTGAAAAGGTGGAGTAAGAGCCCACCGGTAATTGGGTGACCAATGAGCCAGGCAAACCCCGCTTGGAGCAAGATCTAATAGGGAGGGATGAGGTGGCCCGCTGACCTCCGGGTTGATCGCTAGAGGATGGGCGCGAGCTCATCCCGAGATAAATGGTCATCAATATCACAGAACCCGGCTTATGGAATGCTCGAAATAAATAATACAAGCCCCAGGACCTAATAATATGTTGACTAAATTAGGCCCTGGGGCTTGTATTATGTGTTGACTTGGTGGTAAAGTGGTAGAAAGTGTATTAAAGTGGGATGGCGTGTGAGATGATGATCGGGACCTATGAGCATCGCCTGGACAGTAAAGGCCGATTGGTATTGCCATCTAGGTTCAGACAGGAGATGGGGGAACAGCTCGTTGCCTCTGTTGGCGTCGAGAGGTGCATCTCTTTGTATTCCAAGGATGAGTGGGAGAAGTTGCTTGAAAAATTGCAAAAGATGCCCTTTTCTCAAAGTAAGGCTAGAGATTTTTTGCGCGTATTTTTGGCAACGGCTCATGAAATTACCCTCGATTCGGCTGGGAGAATACTTCTTCCACAGATGTTAAAGTCGCATGCATACTTAGAAACGGAGGTCAGCATCATCGGAGTTGGAGATCATCTGGAAATATGGGATCGCGAGACCTGGAACAAATATCGACAGGATATTTTGTCAAACCTGTCAACAATCGTCGAGGGCGTAGAATGGAAACAATAAGGCATGTTCCTGTATTAACCAATGAAATTATCAATATACTATCGCTATCCGACGATCTAAAGCTGGTTGTCGATGCTACTGTAGGACTTGGCGGGCATGCATATGCTTTATTGTCGACTTTTCCCGACATTAAGCTTTTAGGACTCGATCAGGACGAGACGGCTTTAGAGATAGCTTATGAAAGGCTTAAACCTTTCGGGGAAAGGGTCTTGTTAGTTAAATCAAATTTTAGGTTCATAGACGATGTCGTTAAAAATCACTTTAGATCCGTAGCAGTTGATGCAATTTTATTCGATTTGGGTGTTTCTTCGTTGCAGATTGACGATGAGGAAAGAGGGTTTTCATTCAATAAACCAGGGCCTATTGACATGAGGATGGACCGTGAAGCCAAAGTAACAGCCTTTGATATAATAAATAACTATTGCATCAAAGATTTATCCGACATCTTTTACAAGTACGGCGAGGAGCGCTATTCCCGCCAAATAGCAAAGGCAATAGTCAGATATCGAGAGCAGAAAGGGTTGATCGCTTCCACTGCGGAGTTGGTGGAGATAATTAGGAGGGCACTTCCGGCAAAAATTCAGAGACAAATGGGAAAACATCCGGCAAGAAGGGTTTTCCAGGCTCTTAGAATTGTCGTTAACGATGAATTGGGAGCACTTGAAAGCGGATTGAAAAACAGCCTGGGTTGCCTTCGAAGCGGTGGACATTTAATAGTCATAAGCTACCATTCTCTGGAGGACCGGATCGTTAAACATTCCTTTAAAGACTGGGAAAAAGAAGGAATTGGGAAGATATTTTCTAAGAAACCAATTTTACCGAAGAGGGAAGAAATCGAAGGTAATCCGAGATCTAGAAGTGCAAAATTGCGCGTTTTAATAAAATCCTGATATTTTTGATGGGGAGTGGTAAGGGTGGCGACAAAGGGCAAAAAGGGCATTTATGCTTATATTGTATTGGTTTCCCTAGCTCTCCTCGGACTTGCGGGGCTTCGTTTTTATAGTTTATATTTAGAACATGAATTGATGGCTTTAAACCAACAAATTGAAGCATTACAACAAAAGGATTTGCTTCTTTCTCAACGCCTTCTTTCCATGATGGCCCCGGATCAGGTAGTCTATTATGCCAGCGGGAAATTGGGCATGACGAAGGGCTTAGAGAGAGATTCCACGATACGACTTGCAATCGCTCCCGGTAGTGAACGTTTTCAAGGAGATAATTTGCCGACTGTAGCTGTGGAGAAAAGAAAGACGTTCGGAATTTTCTCTGCCTTTGCCAGCGCCAAGGAGGATAGAGAGGACTAATTTTGAAAGGGTCTAGGGGTCTTTGGCTTTTAATATTTTTAGCCTTTGTTGTTACAACGGCTAAAGTTGCTCAACTTTGTCTTATTCCCGATTCAAGAGTTGTAATGTGGGCTAGGAGCCAGTATTGGGAACAAGTTATGGCGACATCGTCGAGAGGCACGATTGCGGACAGAAACGGCATAACTCTGGCCTTATCCGTTCCGCGATGGAGCATGTTTGTCGATCCCGCATTTTGGGATCCAAGCCAATTGTCGGTTTTAGGCCAGCATCTTCCTAAGCAAGTCGTCCAGAAACTACAAAAGCCTCTAGAGGGTAGATTTATGTGGTTAGTCCGTAAATTAACATTGCAAAAGGGCGAAGAGATATTATCGTTAAATTTAAAAGGGGTATACGGCATAAAGGAAATGGAGCGCTCCTATCCCTTTGGAAAGCATATGGCCCATCTGATGGGCTTTGTCGACATAGATGAAAAAGGCCTTTCCGGAGTCGAGAGACAATGGGACTTTTTTCTGTACAATCCGCCGCGTATGAGAAATTTAATAAGAGACGCCGCAGGGAATTACTTCGAAGCAGCAAATTTATCTTCAGAGGAAGAAATGGTCTTTCCTAAAAGCGAGGTAGTTCTTACAATCGACTGGAGGTTGCAGTACATAGTCGATGATGCTTTGCAAAACGGGGCATCCATGAACAATGCGGAATGGGCAGCGGCTGTATGTATGGATCCCATGACCGGAGAAATATTAGCCATGTCGAGTTTTCCTTCCTTTGACCCCGGGAATAGAGAGACCTTCTCGGGCGATGCACTTCGAAACAACACGGTAGGCAGGGTATATGAACCTGGCTCGGTACTAAAACCTGTCATTATGGGCATAGCCTTGGAAAACGGGTATGTTAACTCAAAAAGCAGGTTCAACTGCTCAGGATCAATAAAAATAGCCGATCATGTGATTCGTGAGGTCAATTGGCGTGCTCATGGAAATCAGGACTTCAATAAAATAATTATTAACTCATGCAATGTTGGGATGGCTCAAATTGGTATGATGATGCCCACAACCTTTACCTACAATGCCCTAAAAAGCTGGGGGTTTGGCGTTTCTACAGGTGTAGAATTGCCCGGTGAAGAAGAAGGATTGCTCCCCCTTCCATCTCAATGGTGGGGCGTTGTGCCTGCCAACATCGCTCTGGGGCAGGGTATAGCAGTTACGCCTCTCCAGTTAGCCCAAGCTTTTTCGGCCATTGCAAACGGAGGCCTTTTGGTTCGTCCCTATTTGACGAAAAACGTATTTGACAGAAAGGGCAACGAAGTTTACCACGGTCAGAGGCGGGAGATTGGCCGAGTGCTTTCAAATTCAACGGCTGAAAGGTTGAGAATGACCTTAAGGCAAGCAGTGGCAGAGGGCACAGGCAAGCGTGCCGATGTTGAGAACGCGAAGGTGGCCGGGAAAACCGGTACCGCTCAGGTTGCCCATAGGGGAAAATATTTGCAAGATACTCACGTAGCCACTTTTGCCGGTTTTTGGCCATATGACAGCCCTCGTTACGTTTTAATAGTCACTGTAGGAAACCCTGGCGCAAAGGGTTATTTAGCTGGAGCAATAGCTGCTCCTATTTTTAGGACAATCGTAGAAGAGATGATGGCAAGCGGCTTTTAAATTCTCAAACGATAGGATGGGTGACTGGGAATGAAAGTTTCGATCAAAGAATTGGCAGACTTTCTTTTCCGAAGACGATGTCTGAAGAAAATAATAGAAGCGGGCACTAACTGCTTGGAGAATGAAATTTTGGAGATTTCCATAGACAGTAGACAAGTAGGCGAAGGTGCTCTTTTTTGTTGCCTCGAAGGAACTAAAAGAAAAGGGGTTGAATTCGCACAGGACGCGCAACGGAGGGGAGCAGTGGCTGTACTTACATCCGAAAGGGTTGATGATTTGGCGATACCTCAACTTATAGTAAAGGATGCAGGGGAAGCATGCGGATTAGCTTCGGCATATCTTTACGGTCTGCCTACGAGCAAACTACTGATGATTGGGGTTACAGGAACTAACGGAAAGAGTACGACCACCTATCTTATCAAAAGCATTTTAGATACAGGTGACATGAAATGCGGATTAATAGGAACCATAGTCTATAACGACGGAAAAAGCCACGAGGATGCCGATCGCACAACTCCTCAAGCTCCGTTGATTCAGTCATTGTTAAATAAAATGGTAGATAACAGATGCCACGCATGTGTAATGGAGGCCTCTTCTCATGGCATAGAGCAAAAGCGTATCTTCGGCTGTCTATACGATAGGGCAGTGTTTACGAACTTGACGCCCGAACATTTGGATTATCATGGTGATATGGAAAACTATTTTTGTGCAAAGAGAGATCTCTTCATAAAATATATGCGTGGCGACTGGAAAGCTTCCATAAATACCGATGATCCTTATGGAGAAAAGATTGCAAATGAGTTTGCGCCACATGTTTTAGGTTTTTCCCTGCGCCAAAAGGCAGATAACGCCTTTTATGGTTCCATAAGACGTAGCTCAATTAGAGGTATCATCATGGATATAAGTTTCCCTGACGGCTCTACGCTGGAAAATGTCACCCTACCTTTACTGGGAGAATACAATGTATTGAATGCCTTAGCTGCCTCTAGCGTTGCCTGGTCGTTAGACTTTGACGCGGAGGTGATCAGAAAGGGCTTAGAAAATTGCCCTCCCGTTCCGGGAAGACTGGAAAGGTATTTTGTAGAAGATGGCCCTGTATGTATAATTGACTATGCCCATACTCCGGATGCTTTAGAAAAAGTACTTTCCACAGTCAAACCCCTCTGCAGTGGGAGGGTGTGGCTTGTTTTCGGCCATGGAGGAGAGCGTTTTAAAGAGAATAGGCCGATATTAGGGAGCATAGCCGCCCGATTTGCGGATTGTATAGTCGTTACTATGGATAATCCGAGGAGCGAGGATCCCAGGGATATTGCGTTGCAGATAGCAGATGGAATAAAATCATCCCCCGGGAGCTCTGAATATTGGACTATCATAGACAGGAAAGAGGCTGTACATTTCGCGTTAGATCGCGCGGGTAAAGGAGACGTAGTTTTGGTAACAGGGAAGGGGCCAGAGCGTCAAATAATATTCAAAGACAGGACGATACCTTATAACGACTTCGAAGCCTTGAAGGAATGGTGTAATCTAAGGGGAAAGGTGCTTTCATGAGTCCGACGGATTCTTTTCCTGATGCTATGACTGTGGGGAAACTCTTCAACTGCACTCGCCTTTGCGGTGCTGATATTTCTTTGCCTTGTTCAATAAAGACGGACAGCAGAAAGATCGAAAAGGGAGATATATTCATAGCCTTAAAGGGAAATAGGTCCGATGGCCATTCATTCATAAGCGATGCCATAAATAGGGGTGCAAAGGGAGTAATACTTAAAGATGAGGAGATGTCAAAGTTTACTTCTTTTAATAAAGATATCTCTTTTTTTGGAGTCCCTTCGCCTGACGTGGCCATTTTAGAGGCATCGGAAAGATATCTTGCAGGGCTTTCGTCCCTAAGAGAAATCGTTGCTGTTACCGGAAGCGTTGGAAAGACCACGACCAAAGAAGCGATAGGCAAGGTCCTGGAAAGAACATATCGCGTTCATATCTCAAGAGGAAACTACAACACCCTATTGGGCTGTTGCCTTACAATATTGGTTGCGCCAAGGAATACGGAATTTTTGGTTTTGGAAATGGGGGCCAATGCTAAAGGAGAAATTGGAGAGATTGCTAACAGATTCAGGCCATCGTCATCGGTGATAACCTCTGTCGATCCTGTACATCTAGAGGGCTTTGGGGGTATTGACGGTGTTTTGGGGGCAAAACTGGAAATTGTAACCGCCGACTGCAAACTGTTGTTTGTGAACGGCGATTCACCAATTTTGAATTCAGGTATCGATAAATTAAAACATCGACCTTCTAAAATAATAAGCGTTGGTACGAGCACTTCGTGCATCTATAGAATCACTGACTCATCATTGCGTTTGGATGGGAACCATTATTTCAGGAAGATAACTATAGATTCACCTTTTGGCCTTAAAACTGTTGAAAGCAAGTTATGGGGAAAGCAACACACACTTATAATATCGCTTGCTTTTGCCGTTGGGTGCGAGTATGGTGTTGCTCCGGATGATATTGCTCAGGGGTTATTTGTTATGAGTTTGCCTAGAGGCAGAGGGGCTATACTTCAAAGCGAAGAGGGAGTTTTATTCATCGACGAATCATACAATGCCAGCCCCGTATCCGTGAAGGCTGCCATAGATAATCTCTGCTTAATACCTTCAAGGGGACGCAAAATTGCCGTATTGGGCGGAATGAAAGAGCTGGGCAGTTACGCAAATCGTTTTCATGACGAGATCCTGGATTATGCTGCCAAAGCAGCTGACCAGGTGTTGATACATGGGAGCGAGTGGAAGGGCATAAACAAAAATTATAAGAACGTATTATGTCTCCAGGATATGGAAGATATCGTCAATCATTTAAAGGCCATCTTGAGAACAGGAGACGTCGTTTTAGTAAAGGGATCTAGGGCATATGAAATGGAACGCGTTTACGATTGGTGGTCTTTGCATGAATTATAATTATTTGTTCTTTGTCTTGGGTTTTTTAATCGTTCTTGGAATTTTCTTGCTAAAAATATGGATAGGGTTATTTTTGAGATTTAAGTGGGGGCAGACACCAAAAAGCTATGGCCCCGAGCGTCATTTAGTCCTAAAGGCGGGGACGCCGACTATGGGCGGCGTTATATTTGTAGTATTGACGTTCATCGCCTCGCTTTTTTTAAACGTAAAAAGCGGGAATGCGATGGAAACTTTAATCCTTTGGTGGTTGCCCCTTGGTGGAGCGGCAGTGGGTTTTTTAGACGATTTTATTAAGTTGTCAAAACGATCAAGCGAAGGATTGACGTCAAGGGCGAAATTGTTTGGCCAGATAATCGTTGTCTTGCCCTGGTCATGGATTGCTTCCAGAGAGATCAATCTCTTTTTTTCTCAATATTTGCCTGCAATTCCTTCGGGTTTAGCCTTCATATTTTTAGCTTTCTTTGCTCTAGGATTGTACAATGCATTGAACATTACCGATGGTCTCGATGGACTTGCTGCAGGGGCTTCGGCAATATCGCTTGTCATACTTCTACTCGTCTCGAATATCGATTCATGTATTATATCCGTCATCATTGGGTTGGCATGCACTCTTTCTTTTTTATGGTATAATTCCCATCCGGCCAAGGTGTTTATGGGAGATGTGGGAGCTCATTTTATCGCTGGCTTATTAATGGGAAATGTTGCTCTTTCAGGGCACATATTATTGATAATTCCAATTTCTTTTATATTTGGCATAGAAATAGTTTCCGTAATATTGCAGGTCATATCCTTTAGGTGCTTCGGAAAGAGAATTTTTAAGATGAGTCCCTTGCATCATCATTTCGAGTTATGCGGTTGGCCTGAAGGCCATATCGTAATACGGTTTTGGCTCGTACATCTTGTGGGAGCGTCTCTTTTGATGGCATTGTTGGCCCGGCAGGTGATCTAGAACATGAAAGTAACTGTAGTTGGGAGTGGAATAAGCGGAAAGTCTTTGGCTCTTCTCTCGAAAAAATTGGGATATGAAGTTTTCGTAACCGAGCGGGAAGAGATCGATCCAGAAACCAGGGATCTCTACCGTAAAAAAGGTATCTTGTGGGAGGAAAAGGGCCACACGAATAAAATGCTGGACTGCGATTTAGTAGTATTGAGCTCGGGAATATCCCCGCAAAGCTTGCCTGTAGAGATGGCAAAAAATGCCGGGGTGCTTATCCAAGGAGAGCTTGATTTTGTGTTTCCTTTTTTAACAGGAAAAATCATAGGGGTAACGGGGACTAACGGAAAAAGCACCACATCTGCTTTAATAGCTCATTTATTATCTAAATTGGGTTACAAGACGGCATTGGCCGGAAATTTCGGCTTTCCGTTGGCGGATTTTGCAAAACAGGACTTGGATTTCATAGCAGCCGAAATTAGCAGTTTTCAGCTTCATTGGGCAAATCGGTTCAGTTGTCATATAGCGGTCGTTACAAATATATGCCCAGATCATCTCGACTGGCACGGAAGTTTTAAAGCTTACGTCGAGTCGAAAAAGCGTATTATAGATCTTCTTTCTTCCGATGGATATTGTGTATACCAGAATAAAGACCGAGAGCTTTTAAGGACAAATGGATGTCGGGGGGCTGTTTTGCGTTGGGCCTCCGATTGCAGTACTGGCAAATGCGAAGAACAAGACGAAATAATATTGCACGATTCTGAAGCCTATTTAAGGACAGAAAGCCGCGATATAAAACTTTTTTCATATAGCATCTTGCCTTTATATGGCCGCCACAACGTCGAAAATACGGCCATGGCCATGACTGCAGTTTATTACCTGGGGTGTGACGCGGAAAGAACATCTCACTTATTATCGGATTTCAAAAACCTTCCCCATCGATGCGAAAAAGTTGGAGAAAAAAAGGGCATAACTTTTATAGACGATTCGAAAGGAACTAACGTAGCCTCCTCAATAACTGCTATAACATCTATTCCCGGCACAAAGGTTATTATTTTGGGGGGAAAGGGAAAGGGAGAGCAGTACGATGAACTCGCCAAGGCTGTTAAAGCGCATGCTCGCGGTGCGGTTTTGTTGGGCGCAGAAAAAGGAGCGATATCCGAAGCTCTGGAGAGCGCAGGTTTTCGCAATTATATTCTTGTGTCTTCCATGGAGGAGGCAGTGTATTGTGCCTTTAATATGGCCTGCCCGGGCGATATAGTGTTGCTTTCTCCAGCCTGTACAAGCTGGGACATGTATAAAAACTACCACGAAAGAGGAGAGGATTTTAAGAGAATAGTTAAAACCATTGTCGAGGCGGATAGTGTGAAAAATGGATAACGAAAGAGGTAACTTTCAAGCTCAAGAAAATTCGCATGCCTTTGATCTGTGGTTGATTGTGATCCCGTTAGCTCTGTCGGTATTTGGGATCATAATGATAACATCTGCTTCGGGCTATTTTTCAATCAAGCAGTTTGGGACGCCTTGGATGTATGGAATGAAACAAATCAAGTGGTTCCTGGTATCCCTGGCTGGAATGGCTCTGTCCTATTCTGTTCCCACTGATATATGGAGAAAAGTTTCACCATTTCTTTGGATTTTAGCTTTCCTGTTGTCCTTTGCGACGTTGATACCTTCATTTGGAATGTCTGTAAGCGGATCTTCTAGATGGATAAGGTTGGGGCCTTTCTCATTTCAACCATCGGAGTTTTTAATTTTTTCTGTCGTTATCTACCTCTCCAGCGTTATATCTCGATATGAAGAACCTCCAATGAGCGCATTCGTGCGCACGATGAGCGTACTGATCGTGAGTGCTATTCCTCTCCTTTTTCAGCCTGATATCGGATCCACAATGATTCTCTTTGCAATAGGTTTGGGGATATTCATCATGAAGTACGGATGGAAATATCCCTTAATTTTGTTGGTCACCACCTCTGTCCCCGCAATCATTCTGATATTCAACGCTTCCTACAGATTAAGACGACTTAAGGCTTGGATTGATCCGTGGCAAGATCCGTTGAACGAGGGGTTTCAAATAATACAGGGGTTGATCGCCTTTGCAAACGGAGGTTTTTGGGGGGTCGGGCTTGGCAGGAGTTTACAAAAACTCCAATATTTGCCTGCAGCACATACTGACTTTATATTTGCCATTTCTGCTGAGGAACTGGGTGTTTTAGGTTCCATGGCGGTTATTGGCGCTTTTGCCGTGATCTCTGTCAGGGTTTATTACATGTGGCGTGACTTTGATGATGGATACCGCAGATATCTTGTCTTCGGGCTTTGGCTTTCGATATTGATACCTTTCTTTATCAACGTTGGAGGCGTGACCACTCTAATTCCTTTGACGGGTAAGGCCATGCCCTTTTTGAGTTACGGTGGTAGTGCTTTGCTGGCAACGTGGGTTAAAATAGGATTGTTGTTGCGCTGTTCTGCCGAGAATAATAGGATGATCAAAAGGAGCGCGTCTTGATGGGCAATAAGTTGAAGATGCTATTTGTTGCCGGAGGAACTGGCGGGCATATATTGCCGGCAGTCTCCTTCGGCAACTGGATCGAAGAAATGAAATTGCCCGCCGAAATTATTTATCTATGTGGAAATAGAATGCTGGAGCAAAAAATTTACAATGCGTTAAACATAGAACCCATAACATTATCGTTATCAGGATCTCCCTTTGGCGTTAAGGGATTGCGCTCTTTCATCCGTTGGAAAGAATTGATTTTTTCTTTGGTTAAGATACGCAATATAGTAAGAAACATTAAACCCGATCTCATCGTTCTCTTTGGAGGCTATTTATCGGTTCCCTTTGCTTTAATGACTTCTTTATTGAGGGTGCCAATGATCGCTCACGAACAAAATGCTGTTGCCGGCAAATCTACCAGGCTTTGCAGCAGGAAGGGAATGCTTATTATTACGGGATGGGAGGAATGCATAAACTTAGGAAAGAGTGATTTTAGACATGTGGGTATTCCCGTTCGTAAATTCAATATAATAAAAAAACAAAAGGCATGGGAGACGCTTGGAGGAGATGGCGTTCTTCCGCCAAAGAAGAGATTTTCTCTGGTTATGGGCGGTTCTATTGGGGGAGAATCTTTAAAACATGCCGTAATGGAGGTCGCTAAACGCGAAAGCCTGAAAAATCATATCTTCATGTTGTTAGGACCGGAAGGCAAACATGGTATACGGTGGATCTCCGATAACGTGATTGTTTTGCCTCAAGCGTGGGATCTGTCCGCTCATTTTTCCCTGGCCGACTACGTCGTTACAAGATGTGGAGCATCGACACTTTCGGAGCTTATCTGCTATCATGTACCAAGTGTATTAGTTCCTTGGGAAGAGGCGTCGGACAACCATCAATTGGCAAACGCAGAAATTTTCTTACGCTCAGGAATAGGGACAGTTTGGCAAGAGAGGAACGGCTTAGATCTTTTGGAAGAAGCAATTTTGGAAGTATCGGATAAATGCAGGTCTGGTATTGATCAAAATATGTGTGACGAGAAAAGGAACGACATATGTGCCCGTTTCTGGAGCGTGGTATCGTCTTTTTCTACGAAAGGAGAGGGCCCCATTGGGTGTTTTTAAAAATATTAACGAAAAGATGCTTCTGGGAGACGGAATAAAATATCTTCATTTGATGGGAGTCGGTGGCGCCGGAATGAGCGGTTTGGCTCATTTGCTGAAAGAGATGGGTTATGAAGTGTCTGGTTGCGATGTAACTAGGACTAACTACGTATATAATTTAGAGAAGCTTGGCGTAAAGGTTCTTTGTGGCCATGGTGCATCTCATATAGATATTTTCAGGCCGGATATGCTGGTATATAGCAGCGCGATCGCATGGGATAACGATGAATTAGTTTATGCCAGAAAAGCAGGAGTAAATGTGGCAAGAAGAGGAGACATCCTCAGCTCGATATTCAACCGACTAAAAGGCATAGGTGTAGCCGGTGCTCACGGGAAAACTACCACATCATCAATGATCGCGACTGTCTTGGATGCAGCAGGGCTCGATCCTACTATCGCTATAGGGGGCGAGGTGTCGGATATAGGGGGCAATGCCAGACTCGGGCATGGGGATTATATGGTATCTGAGTTGGATGAAAGCGACGGATCTTTTGAGCTCTTCTCCTGTTATATACCGGTGGTTACGAACATCGATTGGGATCATGTAAATTTTTATCCTACATTTCAATCCGTTCAGGATGCTTTTGTACGTTTTTTATCAAAACGCAAGGATGACGGCAAGATTATCATATGTGGCGAGGACACAGGATGTCAGTCGGTAGCAGGAAAGTTCGCGCCCCAGTGTATTACCTATGGTTGGGGAATGCAATGGGATTGGGGTGCTGTTGGGGTCAATCACTCCGTTGGCGGGGGGGTTTCTTTCACCGTTGTCAAACGGGGAGCCGAGATAGGCGAAATAAACCTAAGAGTGTCAGGAGAGCATAATGTGTTGAACGCCCTTGCTGCTTGTGCTGTTTGCGATTTATTGGGCATAAGCTTCAATACGATTCGACATGCACTCCATAAATTTAAAGGAACAAAGCGAAGGCTGCAATGTCTCGGCGTATGCGATGATATCTATTTTTACGATGACTACGGCCACCATCCGAGGGAGGTGCAGGCTACACTCGATACTTTACGTAACATCTTTCCATCCCGCAGGCTAGTGGTAATTTTTCAGCCACACAGGTATTCGCGCACCAAGGCTATGTATAGGAAATTTGCCGAGGCTCTTATGAAGGCTGATTTGGTGTATATATTGCCCGTATACCCGGCTGACGAAAAGTTGGAACTGAGCATCAGTTCGGACCTGATAGTTGATAGCCTTACAAGTGAGTGCGGCCATAAAAATTGCCTTTCCCTTTCCGATGACGAGGTGGTTTCAAAAGTTGCTGAAAATATACTCCCTGGTGATATCCTCTTGACCTTAGGTGCCGGCAACGTGAATATATACGGGAATCAAATACTGAATCTGATCGCTTCAAACAACAAGAAACAAGGAACTGTGTCCATGCAATGGACGTGATATATTGAGGGAACCAAAGGTTGCTAAAATAAGAGTCGTACCATTATTGATGATACTAGCGGTTGTCTTTGGTTTTTTGTACGGCATTGAAGAGCAATCTTATGTGTTTAGATTAAGATATATCGAAGTAGTTCCAAAAAGTTCATTGTTAGAAAATGAGGTAAGCAAGTTGGCCGGAGGTTCGGCTTCCAGGTTGTGGCCCTTGGTATTTTTTGAATATAAACATTTGAAAAATGAAGTGGAGAAAAAATACCCCATCCAAATTTCCATGAAAGTTGAAGGTTGGGGAAGGGTGGTCCTACAGTGGACTCAATTGCAACCGTATTTTGCCGTCAGATGGCGTGACAGGAAATGGTTTATAACGACAGCGGGGTTATGTTGGCCTGAGAGCAACCCTTTATGGAAAGATGGTGGCATCGATAATCCAAGCTATAATGAGCTAAACATAGTATGGGACGATACAATGCCTCCTTTGGTTCCCGATATAGATTCCACAAATCTCATTGAGGTGCGACAGAGCATTTTCCCTGTTAGGCCAATGGTAAAATTTATAGAGGAGATGCACCAGACACCGTGGGTAGAAAAAATAAGAGGAATTACATTATCAAAATTAGCGGGAGATGTTGTTGCAGAGGTTTCCTTTGCATTTATGGGTAGAGATGTTAACATATTGTTGGAATTCTCTGAAAGTATATGGAAAAGCTTATCTCCTGCAATTGAAACAATCATTAAATCTTCCGATGCGAATGTCTTGTATCTTGATGCAACATATAAAGATAAAATAGTGATTAAGACAAGATGAGCCTCTTTTGTTTGTTTTTTAAGTAGATGTCACGGGATGGAGGCATCAGCCAAAATGTACGAAAAGATTGAATTAATCGCAGGGCTTGATATAGGCACGACAAAAACTTCATTAATCGTGGCAGAACGAGACCGACATACCGGAGAAGCTCAGATTATTGGAGTAGGATCGGCTCGTTCCGTTGGTTTGCGTAAGGGCCTTATCGTCAACTTTGAACATGTGGTCAAATCCATCGCATCCTCTCTGGAGGATGCAGAAGGAATGACAGGAATAAGCGTGGACCGTGCCTTTGTTTGTTTTAGCGGTGCCCTTACCACCAGTATAACCTCAAAGGGGATGATTTCCCTCGGCAGCACTCCAAGACAAGTCGTCGAAGCCGATATTCAAAGGGTTATAGAGGCCTCGTTGTCTGAGATAAGCATGCCAAACAATTATTGCACTGTCCATACAATACCGATAATGTACTCGATAGACGGACAAAGAGGTATCGACGATCCCTTGGGGATGACAGGTGTTCGTCTTGAAGTCGAGGTTCAATCGATCATGTCTCCAACGGCAACGGTACAAAATGTTATCAATTGCGCAGAACGTGCAGGCATCAGCGTCGCCGGGTTGATAGTAAAGCCGCTGGCCAGTGCGTTAGGTGTGCTGACACCCGGAGAGATATTGTCAGGCGTAGCTGTTGTAGATATAGGTGGTGGGACTACCGGCATTTCCATTTACGTAGACGGAGCTCTTAAAAAATTATCGGTGATTCAAATTGGCGGGGATCATATAACCAACGATATAGCACGAGTCCTGAAGATACCAATAGAAGCTGCAGAAGAAATAAAAAAACATGTCTCTTTGGGGGAGGATGTCGATGCCTTCGACGAGGAAATTGAGTACGCTGCTCAAGGTAAAAGGGGAGCATGCAATGCCGGACAGGTGCATGAAGTGGTTTATAATCGTTTAGAAGAGCTCTTCGAGGATTTTGTAAAAAAAGAGCTTCGCGATGTTGGTTCCATATTGCTCCCAAGCGGCGTTGTTCTAACAGGAGGGGTTGCAAAAACATATGGCATAGCAGAAATGGTGTCGGATGTGCTGGGCATGCCAGTAAGGGTGGCGGGACCTATGGAGTCTCAAAAAATGCCTCCCGGAAGAAATGGGTGCGAGTACGCCTCAACGGCGGGTATCATTAAGTATGTGAACATCCTGGAGAAATATCCCTTAAAGTTCATAGGCCCCTCTATTTCTTTCGCTTCTGCCGGACAACAAATAAAAACGAAGGCGCGAAGGGAGAAAGATGAAAGTTTTCATCCTTTCGAGGCTGTTAAGTCAGCGTTGAGCGCTATAAAAAGGACTTTTAAGGAACTTTTTTAAATGATTTTTTCTGGGGGAGTTGCCAAATGGCTGAGAAGGCAAAGTTATTTGAAATTGATAACGAAAACCACAGTCGCAAATACAAGGAAGTAATTAAAGTAATTGGCGTTGGTGGGGGAGGTAACAACGCGTTAAATCATATTATTTCAAGTGGTCTCAAGGGAGTCGAGTTTATAGCCGCTAACACCGATGTAACTCAATTGGAGCAGAACCTGGCTGATATTAAAATAGTGCTTGGAGAGCAGTTGACGAGGGGGTTAGGTGCCGGTTCGGATCCTGAAATCGGTTTTAAGGCAGCCAAGGAATCCGCTGATGAATTAAAGGATATTTTACAAGGCGCCGACATGGTCTTTTTGACAGCAGGAATGGGGGGAGGAACGGGAACGGGCGCCTCTCCGGTCGTAGCGGAAACTGCAAAAGAAGTTGGTGCTCTTGTCGTTGCTGTAGTGACAAAGCCGTTTATGTTCGAAGGCAAGAGGCGGCTTATGCAAGCTTTGGAAGGAATAAAGAATTTACAGGGCAAGGTGGACGCGCTCATCGTGATACCCAATGACAAACTGCTTGAAATATCCGACAAGAAGGTCGCAGTATTAGATTCCTTCAAACTTGCCGATGAGGTGCTGCGCCAGGCGGTTCAAGGGGTCACGGATCTAATATTGCGTCCCGGCTTAATTAATGTGGATTTTGCCGATGTTAGAGCTGTAATGAGCAATGCCGGATCCGCTATCATGGGCATTGGCGAGGCTACGGGCGAGAATCGGGCTATTACAGCTGCAAAGGCAGCCATAAACAGTCCTCTAATGGAGACTCCTATGCAGGGAGCAAAGGGCATTCTTTTTAACATTACCGGAGGCAACAACGTAGGTATTCACGAAATAAAAGAAGCAGCCCAGGTTATCACGGAAGCTGCTTCAGAGGATGCAATAATCATTTGGGGACACGTCTTGGATCCGGAAATGGATGACAAGTTGCAAATTACTGTAATAGCTTCCGGCTTTGCTTCGACCCTTTCTCAGGGTGAAACCGGTAAGGGAAGGCCTACGCAGGGCAAAAGGAAATCTCGCGTCGACCTTGAGGAGGCCGAGGTTAAAATGCCGGAGGAAGATTTGTTTAGAATAAGCGGCGTTCAGATCGATACGTTCGATCTTCCAACAGTGGTCAGGAGGAAAAAGAAGGAATAATAAGTGTCAAACGTAAATCTTGACGAAACGGTCCTTTTGGATATGCCCAGAGGAGGAGCACCCCTGTGGGCATATATATATCCCAATACCTATAAAGTGGGCATGGCGAATTTGGGGTTTCACTATATATACGCAGCATTACAGAAAAGAGGCGTCGGGGTAGAACGTTTCTTTCTCGACATGATGGAAAGATCTGTCGAGGGGCAGCGAAAGTTATCGGAGTTTTCTGTAATAACTGCGTCGGTTTCCTTTGAAACTGATTATATCAATGTTTTGAAAATGTTGCGTTATAATAAAATACCGTTACATTGGCGCGATAGGGCCTCTATTGACGGCCCTGTTGTAGGAATCGGAGGAGCCGTGACATATATAAACCCGCTTCTTTTTTCGGCAGTAGCTGATTTCGTTTGCTTGGGCGACGGGGAAGTGGTTATAGATCATCTAGTAGCATCTATACGATCCTATATGCACCATGGCAACAAGAAAAAACTGTGGGATGACCTTTCTACATCCTCATCCATATATGTTCCGCCAATCCATAACCGTACAATTATATCAAAAAACGATACTTTAAACCGAAAAAGAGGAAGAGCAGAAGACCTTTCACAATCCATGGGACATAGCCTTTGGTTGACATCCAAGGCTGCCCTTGGAAGGACTTTACTTTTGGAATTGCAGCGAGGGTGTTTTAGAAATTGTCCATATTGCGTTGTACCTAATAATTTTGGAGAAGCGAGGTATAGATCGGCAGAAGACATAGCATCGTATATCTATGAATTTAAAGATTACGATAATTTTAACGTTGGACTGGTTACTCCTGAGGCTGGCGATCATCCCGAATTAGATTTCATTCTGGATGTTATTACAAAGGTTAAAAAGAAAGTCAGTTTTGCTTCTCTAAGGATAGATGCTTTGAGCGAAAAAGTTGTTGAGGCTATGGCAATGGGAGGAAAGAGAAGTATAACTATTGCACCTGAGGCCGGGAGCGATGATCTGAGAAGTTCGTTAAAAAAACGCTTTACCAATAAAGTTATAATTGAAAAGCTCGCAATGACTAACGAATATGGAATTAGTTCGATTAAAATGTATTTTATGCTGGGACTTCCCGATGAAAAGGATGACGACGTCAGAGCCATTGCGGAATTGACGAAAGAAATTTGGGAGCAGCTGAAATTAAAATCTACCATATCGATAAGTCCCTTTGTCCCAAAACCAGGCACTCCCTTTTCCGACCAGCCTTTTGTAGGAATAAAAGAGGGTCAGAGAAGATTAAAAATATTGAAAGAAAATTTAAAAGGCTTTGGTAAGGTAATAACGTTAAAATCTGTTGATTTTAAGGGTTCCTTTAAGGAATATGTGTTATCATGGTATGGTTTAACAGAGGCCGAAATGTCGATCGATGTCTTTGAAAAAAATAAAGATAATAGTTTCATTAATTTGCCGTTGTCAAGGGAAGATCAAAAAGAGCAATCGGCAATTCTTGGATTTTAGGACGACAGTCCATGCAAAAGGAGTGACAGTGAAATGATGAAAAGAGACAGGCAAAAGGAGAAAAAGCAAAGCACTTTTTCTTTTGGCCAAATAATGGTTCCTCTCATCGGGTTGGTGGCTATAGGGCTCTTATATCTTGGAGTAAAGATGTTTTTCTTCGCTCCTGTAAAAACGTTGTCGGAACAAGCAACAGCTCCCAACGTTATAGATCAACCTGCAACCCCTAAATCCGAGGAGAAACCCCAGGTTTCTACTGCTTCTAAAGTAGCTAAACCCTCTGTTCCTATAGAAGAACCTTCTTTAAGACCTGAAAATAACGTTATTGCTACCCCTTCTTCCAGAGCGTCTACCGATAGCTCCACTGCATCGGTACAAGAATCTCAAACAGTTGCAAAACAGCAGCCGTCTCAATCTCAAACGTCTCAGCCGTCGGATCGTCAAATTTCCGATGGCGGTTGGGGAGTTCAGGTAGGTTCATTTGCCGAAAAATGGAGAGCGGATGACGTCAAAAATAAACTTGAAACATCGGGATATCAAAATAAAGTGCGCATAATTGAAGCCGTTGTAAATGGTAAACGATACTATAGAGTACAAGTTTACGCAGGCAAAGATAATTCCGATGCAAAGGAATTGGAAAAGAACCTTAAAGCCATGAATCTGCCTACGTTAATAGTAAAATATTAGAATACAAATTAGAATACAAAAGGAAGGTATCATGTCGGGTTTTGTGGAAGAATTGTTGGAAAGATCCGAGGCGCTCAAGCTTGTATGCGATAGCTTGGGCTTTCCCTATAAAATGAGGACGAGGAGAGTGGACATCGACAACGCCTGTGGATTGCGTTTGGGGAAAGACCTGAAAGCTCCAGAACCACATCCTCCCTTTCCCAGGAGCCTCCGCGACGGATATGCCGTTAGAAGTGCTGATGTTATTGGTGCATCGCCCTCTTCGCCCGTTTTTTTAAGAAAGTGTGGCATTGTTCCTATGGGAGGAGTGGTTGAGGAGCCATTGCCTCATGAAGGTGCAATGCAAATTTTTACGGGTGGTATTCTACCCTGCAATGGAGATGCCGTGGTGATGCTGGAGGACACCGAAGAAAGCGGCCCATGGATCGAGGTAAGAAAAAGCGTAATGCCCGGAGAAAACATCATTTCCCGGGGAGAAGAGATAGCAACAAATGATGTTATAGCCGAAGTCGGAGACATTCTCGATTTTAAGAATATCCCGGCCGCCTGCGGTTTAGGTATTAGACAGATCGATGTAATTGATCTTGAAATTGGGATCCTCAGTACAGGAGATGAAGTCGTTGATATATCTACAAATCCGCTTCCTCCCGGATGTGTAAGAGATGTCAATGGTGTTATGCTTCATCTTTTGTTAAAGCATTACGGATTCCATTCTAGGTTTTTAGGGATAGTTCCCGACAATTTTCGTCGTCTTAAGGAATCTGTTGAAAATTCTTTAGAGAATTTTGACGTCATTATCTTGAGCGGTGGGTCCTCCGTTTCGAGTAGAGATTTTTGCTATGACGTAATCCAAAACCTGGGAGACCCCGGTTTAATCGTGAGAGGCATCAATATGAAGCCTGGCAAGCCCACCCTTATAGGAGGCATTAATAAAGAAGGATCATCAAAATTAGTCATCTCTCTACCGGGACATCCCTTGTCTTGCTCAGTAGTCGCCAGGGTTGTTTTGCTTCCATTGCTTGATATGATGATCGGGGGGACTCGCCTTTATGAGAAAAACTTTAAAATAATTAAACTTAAATGTCTTGATGATTTCATAAGTCGGAGTGGGGTGGAAGAGTATATACCTGTTTCATTAAAATTCGACGGCGTTGTACCTGTGAATTCTAAATCGGGCTACATATCTGCCTTGAAAAGGACAGCAGGACTCGCTGTCTTGCCCATCAATAGGGAGACGACTAGAAAGGGAGAGGAGATAGAAGTTATTCTATGGTGAGAGAACATATATCCTTAAAAGAAGCTTGGGAATTATTAAAAGCACATTGGGGTAATCGGGATTTTCTAGTCAAAAATGTCCCCTTGTCGAAATCTCTTGGGGGATTGCTCGCAGAGGATATAGCGTCTCCTGTCAATGTGCCTCACTATCCGGCATCAGCGGTAGATGGATATGCTGTCTCTTCAGACTCTACGGCCAGGGCTACTGCGGCCACGCCTGTAGCGTTAAATACGGGACAATATCAATGGGTAAACACAGGCGCTTTTGTTCCGCCTCAATATGATTCGGTTGTGATGGTGGAGGATACATCTTTAAAAAATGATAACCTATATGTCTATATATCTGTTCCTCCCGGTGCAAATCTCAGGCCCATAGGTGAGGATATAGTAAAAGGACAAATTGTGGCCCATTTTGGCGATGAGGTAGATCCTAATTTAATGGCCCTATTTTATGCCGTGGGATTGCGAGAATTGCCCTTGCTTTCCAAGCCTAGGGCAATATTTATTCCAACGGGTGACGAGATCGTTCCAAGGAAACCCGAGGAAAGCCCCGATGGCTTGCCCCCCGGTAAAGTAATGGAAAGCAACTCGATAATGCTTGAGGGAATGTTTGAACAATGGAAAATCCCCTTCGTCGTTGGCCCTCACGTAAAAGATGACCCGGAAAAATTGAAGGAAGTTTTGGCGGATGCCGTAAACAAATATGATTTGGTTCTCATTGGCGCCGGTTCGGCCAAAGGGAAGAGGGATTTCACAGCAAATGTAATAGAGCAGGAAGGACAGCTTATCTTTCATTGGGTTTTAATGCGACCCGGAAGGCCAGCTTTGCTTGGTACAGTAAAAGACAAACCTGTGGTGGGAATGCCGGGGTTTCCGATGTCAACAATGGTTGTTGCCTGGAGCGTTGTCTATCCTTTGTTGCAATTGTTGATGAAGGGAAATTTTGACGAGAATAAAATTTTGGACGAAGCCATGGTTGTAAGGGAAAAGTTAAGCCTGCCTCTTCTTATATCTCATTCATCCCCACAGGGGATAAGCGAATGGCTGAGAGTGAAGGTTGTCAAGCTAAGAGGCAAAAAGTACGCGTGGCCTATTTCCGGGGGATCAAGTTCCATGAGAGCGACAGCTGATTCGGATGGTTTTGCTTTAATACCTCCAAAAATCTATGAATGTCCTAAAGGCAAGGAAATAGAAGTTAGGTTAACAAAAGAGGTCCTGTGGGAAAAGCGGGTTTTATTTCAAGGCTCCGATGACCCGGCAGTGGCCCAGTTGGTCTCATTTGTTAGAAAAAGAGGTGCTGATTTGGTAATTAGGTCTGTCGGAAGCTTGGGCGGATTGGCAGCATTAGCCAGAGGAGAAGCCCACCTTTCGGCAGCACACCTTCTGGATCCGAAAGATATGTCATACAACGATACTTATATAGCAAGTTTTAAGCCTATAAGCGATAAATGGAGGCGTTTTTTGCTTTTCTATCGTCAGCAGGGATTTATAGTAAAAAAGGGAAACCCGAAGAAGATAAGTTCCATCCAAGATTTGGCACGTGGCGATGTGCGTATCGTCAATAGACAGCCGGGTGCAGGGACCAGAGTGTTGCTCGATTCGCTGTTGAGGGAAGAGGGAATAGAGAGTGCTTCCGTCAAAGGCTACGAGGATCAAACGATGACCCATCTCGATGCTTCCTGTAGGGTAGCCTGGGGAATGGCCGATGTCGCGCTTGGCATAAAATTTGCTGCTGATGCCCTAGGTTTGGATTTTATTCCGATTACTGAAGAACCTTACGAGCTTGTAATTCCTGAAGAGGAATTGACGCATCCCGGCATTGAGGCGCTCATCGATTCCGTCAGCGATTCTAAATTTATAGAAAAGGTTAAGAGAATGGGGGGATACCGTTGGCCCTCAAGCTCATAGATAGGTTGGGAAGAAAACTGAACTACGTGCGCATATCTGTCACCGACAGATGTAACTATCGCTGTCGGTATTGTATGCCTGAAGAAGGGGTAGAGTGGATACCCCATGATAAAATAATGACGTATGAAGAGATACGATTGTTAATCCAACTTTTAATGGAACTCGGAGTCAAAAAAGTCAGGCTAACGGGAGGCGAGCCTTTCGTAAGAAAGGGTTTTGCGCAATTATTACAAACCTTGCGCCAGTACTTTCCTGCGCTGGAGCTTGCAGTAACGACTAACGCTTCTCTGCTCTCAAAATATATAGATGAAATAAAAGATCTGGGAATAAGGCTGAACGTAAGTCTGGATACCCTCGATGCCGAAAAGTTCAGGTTCATAACAAGGATCGGGAATTTAAACGAAGTAATTGAGGGGATAACGCTATGGAGCTGTTTGAAATTGCCTTTAAAGATCAATACCGTTTTGATAAAAGGCTTCAACGAAGAGGAAGCAATGTCCTTGGCCGATTTTGCTAAAAAGATTGGAGCTACCTTGAGGTTTATAGAATTCATGCCCCTCGATGAAGGATTGTGGTCTAGATATTCCTTTATTTCCGCTTCCACTATAGAAAATTCCCTTTTTACATCCGGAGATTGGAAGATGGCGGAAGAAACTCCTTCGGCAACCGATGGGCCGGCGAAATATTACGTTAATTCGAAGACCGGGCAGAAAATAGGGATAATAGCCGCGGTAACCCACCATTTTTGCGATAGCTGCAACCGGTTGCGTGTTACCGCGACAGGGGAGATAAAAAACTGTCTCTTCGCTGCCGGGGGATTCGATTTACTCTCTCCATTAAGAAAGGGAGATTTAGAGGAAGTAAAACGCAGGATATTGATGGCTGCTTGGGAAAAACCCGCGAATTGGAAAAAGTTGGTCCCCGGAGACAGTCATATGTCCCAAATAGGAGGTTAAACGATGGGCTTTGTAACGCATCTGGACGATTCAGGCCATCCTATGATGGTAGATGTCGGTTCGAAAGATCTTACTTCAAGAAGAGCTGTAGCCTGCGGTTGGATCATTTTGCCGAATAAAATATATAATATGGTTGATAAGGGCGATGTCCCAAAAGGCGATGTTTTAAAGGTCGCCGAACTTGCAGGCATAATGGCTGCCAAAAAGACTTGGGAGATAATTCCGCTGTGCCACAACTTAAGGTTGGATCATGTGAAGGTCCGGTGCGAATTGGATGAATTACGCCATGGCATAAAGGTAACGTCTGAAGTATCTGCCAGAGAAGTTACAGGCGTAGAGATGGAGGCATTGACGGCAGTTTCTGTAGCCCTTCTGACCATATATGACATGTGTAAAGGAATAGACAAGGGAATGCATTTTGAGGCAATACACTTGGTCGAAAAAAGCGGCGGCAAAAGCGGCAACTACCTTTGGGAGGATAGGGAAAGTGCACAGGATGATTAAGAAGAGACTGATAAGAATTTATGATGGCGAAAAGGACGTTACAATGGCATATCTTCATGTAGGTAATAAGAGAGAGACTATGGTCGATGGAATGGTAAAGAAGATTTTTATAACCGCTCCCATGCCTTTGTTGCCATTAAACGAGTCGGCTTTGACTTTGGTACTATCTCATGGAGTCGAAGACAGCGAAAATCTCGTTTCCTTTGACAATGGAGAGGTTATCTTAAAGTTGCATAGCGACAATAAAGCTGAGATATTCAAGGGTGGATTTTTACGTCTATCTATGGAATATGACGAGTGGTTTCCCATCAACTTGGGGATTTTGACAGTCAGCGACAGAAGAAGTAAAGGGGAGTTAACAGATACCTCTGGCCCATCCCTTGAGGAGAATTCTCAATCTATAGGTGCAGTGAGAAAAAAATACGATATAGTACCTGACGAAATAGAGGAAATACAGAGGGTTGTCCGGCATTGGTGTGATGATGTAGGGCTCGATTTAATTTTGATAACTGGGGGCACCGGTATCTCGCGAAGGGATGTGACTCCCGAGGCCATTTTAGAAATATCGGACAAGATTATCTATGGTATAGGCGAGTATATGCGCTGGTCGACATCTTTAAACAATCCAATGTCCATCTTGAGCAGGGGAATGGCTGTAACGAGGGGAAAGACCGTTATAGTTGCCCTTCCCGGGAGTGAAAAAGGGGCGACAGAATGCTTCTCTGCCGTATCTCCCACCCTAAGGCACGCTGTGGAGGTGCTAACAGACAGGCATGTCCAACATTGACGGGAACAATAATAAAAGGCAAATCGATATACCGTGCAATAACCACGATGAGGAATATGGGAAGCAAGGCATCTCAAAGTGTATTATCATTACCGGAATGTCAGGCGGTGGTAAATCTACCGCCTTAAAGATATTGGAAGACATTGGTTTTTATGCCATAGATAATATTCCGCCGGCAATACTGCCGCAATTGATAGACATGCTTAAAACTCACGAGGCAGCCGTCAATAACGGTATAGTTGCGGTAATTGATGTTAGGGGCGGCATCCTTCTTAAAGGTTTTGAAGATGTTATAACGACGCTCAAAAGCAAAGTGTCCTTAGTTAAGGTGATTTTTTTGGATGCCGGCGACGAAATATTAATAAGGCGTTATGAAACGACGAGAAGAAGGCACCCTTTAGGCAAAGATCTGCCTTTGAGCGTAATGATCTCAAAAGAGAGGAGCGTGGTGGCTCCCGTAAGGGAGTTGGCCGATGTGGTAATAGACACGAGTAATTTAAATATTCAAGAGCTGAAGGATGCCTTGTTAAAATCGTTGGGTATGATGGATGCGGAACCATCGGTCATCATAACTTCCTTTGGATATAAATATGGCATCCCTTCGGACTGTGATTACGTTTTTGACGTAAGATTCTTGGAAAATCCATTTTATTGCCCATCCCTTCGTAATCTTACCGGGGTTGACGTCGAGGTCCAGGAATATCTGTTAAATTTCACTGAAACTGAGAAATTTTACAACGAATCTTTGCGTTTGATAAAGCTGATTCTTCCCTTATATCGAAAAACGGGCAAACCGCAGGTGCACATTGGTGTAGGCTGTACAGGAGGAAGGCATCGTTCCGTTGCCTATTCCGAATGGCTTGCCAAAGAGCTGTCGATCGATGGAGAAAAGTGTATTATCAGGCATCGGGACATAGAAAAGGATAAGGAGAAAGTGAGCAATGTCATCGCTGATTAGTTTTTTTGCCGGTGCATTTTTGGGTGGAGCCGTGGCTTATATATTTTCTAAGAAAGCAGCTGATTCCACTAATAACGACGGTATGGCAAAAGACAGGAAAAAAAATAAAGAAAAATATAGGGATGTTTATCTCCGCGCGTCGCGTCAGAGGCTTTCTATGGGGCCCTACGTGGTCGCTATTGGCGGAGGAACAGGGCTGTCTGCTTTGTTGAGGGGTTTGAAATGTTTCACCAGAAATATAACGGCTGTCGTCGCGGTGACCGATGAGGGTGGTAGCTCCGGGCGCTTGCGCCAGGAGTGGGGGGTATTGCCGCCGGGTGATATTAGAAATTGTCTTTTAGCTCTTGCTGAAGATGATAGTTCTTTAAACAGGCTTCTTAACTTTCGATTTGATCGTGGAGAATTAACCGGCCACAGTTTGGGCAACCTGCTTCTCCTTGCAGCGACAGAAATAGCCGGTGACTTCAGAATGGGAATAGAGGAATTGAACAATATGCTGGCTATAAGGGGGCAAGTACTCCCTGTTACCACTGAAAGCGTAACTTTAGTGGGAAAAACTATAAACGGCGAGAGAATTGAGGGTGAGTTGAATATCACAAATTACGGCAAATACCTGGAAGATATCTGGCTTGAGCCTAAGAGCGTAAAGCCTCTGTCCGAGACGTTGAAGGCGATCGAAAATGCCGATCTTATAATTCTTGGACCGGGCAGTCTTTTTACCAGTGTCATACCCAACCTCCTTGTTGAAAAAGTCGCCGATTCCGTTAAAACTTCTTCCACGCCGGTTGTTTATGTTTGCAACCTCATGACTCAACCATGCGAAACCGAGGGGTTTACCGTATGGGACCACGTGAGATGGATCAGTAAAGTTTTAAAAGGCTTTCCTGACTTTGTAGTGGCCAATTCGAAGGCTTTGCCTCATGAAATTGTATCAAAATATGTTGCCCAAGGTTCGATGCCGTTGTTGTTAACACCCGAGGAAAGGGAGAAGTTCAAGAAAATCGGTATATACTTAATTGAGGATGAGTTATGTAAGATTGAAGAAGGGGCGGTCCGGCATGATTCAATTAAATTAGCCGAATGTCTGATGAAGATAGCGAGAAGCGCGAGGGAAAAGGAAATATGGAAAGAATCGATTCAATTTTCTGGGATGAGTGGATAAATAGCGTATCTTTAGATAAAAGCAGGACAGATACCGAATGTTCAGGAATCATAGAAGGAATTTTTGTCAAGCAAAAGATGAATTATGCAATATGTGCATCGCTGCGATTGTATGTATTTAGGAGGCTTTATTCGCTCTGGAAATATACGCGATGGTCGGATGTTAATATTTCGTCATATATGAGAGTTCCCGAAAACAAAAAAGGTCGGGTTAAGTTGATCTTGCCCATTGATCTTTACGAAGACATCTCTAGATCAAAGGCCTCTTGGGCATGGTTGCGGGGATTATTTGGCAGCTGCGGTTCAATATTCTGGCCTAAGAACGGCTATCACTTAGTCTTCAGGATTAAAAATGATAAGTTATGCGAAAAGCTATTGGCTTTCATGAATGCCAAGGGAATCAAGAATACCTTCAGAAATCGTTCTGGCAGTTACGAGGTGCAGGTTCGTAGCCACGAATCCATCACGACGCTTCTTGCGGGCATGGAGCTTATGAAGACCTCTCTTATGCTCGAGGAAAAATTTATAATCCGATCCGTTAAAAGCAGAGCAAATAAACAGGTTAATTGCGACACGTCCAATATCAGAAAAAGCCTTCAGGCGGCCGAAAAGCAGCTTTATATTAGTAAATTGCTTGTTAAAACCGGCATTATAAACGATCTTCCTGCATATATGCAGGATCTCGTGCTTGTACGACTAAACTACCCCAGTGCTACTCTTCGGGAAGTCGGGCAATTGCTATCCAAGCCCGTCAGTAAAAGCACTGTAGAATACAGATGGAACAAACTTGAAAACATGATCAAAGAAATTTCCGATATAGACCTGGATGCCGGTTATGAAGGAGTCAAATTTTCCGGCTCATGATTCGATTTGTAATAACCCATCATGGCTGCTAAAATATAATATAAGTTGTACCTAATTTTGAACAATCAAGTTGATCTTCTAATGCTAACAGGAGGTGGAGTGTATTATGACAAAAAAAATAGCTATAAACGGTTTTGGGCGTATTGGACGTTTGTTTTTGAGGGCTTTGATGCAATACGATGCCCAGAAAGAATGTGATGTGGTGGCCGTCAATGATTTGGCATCGCCGGAGATATTGGGTTATCTCTTCAAGTATGATTCCGTCCATCGTCGTTATCCGGGCGAAGTAAAAGTGGACGGCGATTATATAATTATAGATGGGCATAAGATAAAAGTATGCGCTGAGCCAGATCCTTCCAAGCTTCCGTGGAAGGATCTCGGCGTAGATGTCGTAGTGGAATCAACGGGTCGATTTACCGATGGCGAAAAGGCAAAAGCCCATTTAGCAGCAGGAGCTAAAAAGGTAATCATTTCGGCACCTGCGAGCAATGAAGACATCACAATAGTAATGGGAGTAAATGAGGATAAATATGATCCTACCAAACATGTAATCATCTCCAATGCGTCTTGTACCACAAATTGCCTTGCTCCTTTAGTTAAGGTGTTGCACAAGGAATTCGGTATTTTGCGTGGGCTCATGACCACGGCGCATTCTTATACGAACGACCAGGTGACTTTAGATTTTCCCCACAAAAAAGACCCCGCTCGCGGCAGGGCTGCGGGCCTTTCTATAATTCCTACATCTACGGGTGCAGCAAAGGCCATAGGCAAGGTAATTCCGGAATTGAAGGGATTGCTTAACGGAATTGCGCTCCGCGTTCCTACGCCAGATGTGTCCATCGTGGATCTGGTTGCAGAATTAAAGAAACCGGCAACAGTTGAAGAGATCAATGCAGCAATGAAAAAGTACGCGGAAGGAGAGTTGAAAGGCATTCTCGCCTACGAACCTGGTCCTTTGGTGTCCGCAGACTTCATAGGAGATCCCCATTCTGCTATATTTATGCCAAATCAAACGATGGCAATAGACTGCACGGTTAAGGTCTTTGCATGGTACGACAACGAATGGGGCTATTCCTGCAGGCTGGTCGATTTGGCAAACTACGTTGCAAAATCGCTTTAGTCAGGCTGGTGGTTGCATATGAAATTGAGGATCCCAGACTCCAAAGACGTATCAGGTAAAAAAGTTCTAGTCAGGGTCGATTTTAATGTGCCTATGAAGGACGGTGTCGTTACCGACGACACGCGCATTAAAGCACACCTCGATACTTTAACGTTTTTGAGAAATAGCGGGGCCCGTCTCGCCTTGGTATCCCACTTAGGTCGCCCTAAAGAGGGACGGGATTCGCAGTTCTCGCTTAAACCCGTAGCAGAGCATTTAAAGGCATTGACCGGATGGAAGGTTACTTTTATTCAAGATTGCATTGGCGAAGAAGTGACGCGCGCAGTCGCTTCTCAGCAACAAGAAGAAGTGCTCGTCTTGGAAAATGTCCGTTTCTATAAGGGGGAGACCAAAAATGACCCCGACTTTGCGAAAGAGCTTGCAAAGCCCTTTGAGGTTTTCGTCATGGATGCCTTTAGCGCTGCCCATAGAGCACATGCTTCTACACGTGGGGTGGTCGATTATCTGACGTCCTTTGCAGGTTTTCTCATAAAAAGAGAAATCGATTCCCTCGGCCTTGTAAGGGACAATCCGGCTCATCCTTATATACTTATCTTAGGCGGAGCGAAGGTGTCGGATAAAATAGGAGTTATCGAGAACCTCATTTCTAAGGTCGATCACATCATCATAGGCGGAGGCATGGCATATACCTTCCTAAAAGCTAGGGGATACGGGATAGGAAAATCTTTGTGTGAAGAGGAAAAACTGGAATATGCTAAGGAAATGCTTGAGCTTTCCCGTTCTAGGGGCGTTGAGATTCATCTTCCCGTTGATTCCGTCGTAGCACCAGACGTAAAAGCCGATGTACCAGCATCTGTCATAGATCTTGAGACGTCAATACCGGAGGACATGATGGCCCTTGATATTGGACCGAAGTCCATTGATAATTTTAGCAAGATAATAGGTAAAGCGAAAACAGTCTTTTGGAACGGTCCTATGGGAGTATTTGAACTGGAGCCCTTCAGAGCCGGTACCGAAAAGGTGGCATTGGCTGTAGCACAAGTCACTAAAAATGGCGGACACACAGTTATCGGTGGGGGAGACACCGCTGCGGCCGTGAATATGCTCGGATTTTCCGATCAAATGTCTCACGTTTCCACGGGAGGCGGAGCCAGCCTTGAGTTTATGGAGGGTAAGGTACTTCCCGGTATCGAGCCCCTGTTGGCGGAATAAAGAAAATTAGAAGAATAAAGAAAACTATGCAAGCGGAGCGCCAAAAGTGCTCCGCTTAACTTTAATAAATTTAATAAAAAGGAGGATCAATCATGAGAAGAGTTCCTTTTCTTGCCGGCAATTGGAAGATGCACAAAGGACCCAAGGAGACGAAGGAATATATCGTCGAGCTTTTTGAAGCCGCAGCAAAAGATACGTCTCTTAAAGGGGTTTTAAAAGAAAACAAAGTAGAACTCGGTATATTTCCGCCCTTCGTCAGTTTAGAGACTGCTGGCAGAGAAATTGCTTCGGCGGATATCTCCCTTTCCTTGGGAGCTCAAAACATGCATTGGGAGGACAGTGGAGCCTTTACAGGCGAAATAGCTGGAAAAATGTTAATGGAAGTAGGGTGTAAATATGTGATCCTTGGACATAGTGAAAGGCGTCACATATTTGGCGAATCGGACGAGACGATCGGGAAGAAAATGAACAAAGCTTTAGAGATAGGACTAAAGCCTGTGTTGTGCGTTGGGGAGACGCTCGAGGAAAGGGATGAGGGAATTACCGAATTCGTAGTTAAAAGACAGCTGGAGGAGGCTTTGAGAGGCATCAGAGAGCACGAAAATATCAAAGACAATATAGTTATAGCCTATGAGCCTGTTTGGGCCATTGGAACGGGCCGTAAGGCCAGCGATGAGGATGCTCAAGGCGTATGTGCATATATAAGAAAATTTATCGAAGAAAGTTTTGGTTCCACAGCTGCCGAGGGCATTCGAATCCTATATGGCGGAAGCGTAAAACCCGATAATGCAAAGGGTTTGATGGAACAGAAAGATATTGATGGCGCTTTGATTGGCGGCGCGTCATTAGACGTTGGAACCTTTTTGGGAATTATAAGAAACACGATCGAAGCTCTACAGTAACCATGAATATGAGCGCACGATCGAAGTTCTACAGTAACCATACTAACTGATAACTAACTGATAACTGAATGGAAGCTGAATGGAAACTTTAAATTTCGACGTAACAAATGTAACATAAGATACATTATAGGACACTATGAAAAACACATAAGACCAGGTGCTCTTTTTCTGATCCTGGTCTTATGTGTAACTTATCTATTCTATAGTCTATAGCAAGTCTATAGCAGAAGTTAATGCTTGCTAAAATTATTACTACATGATATTTAATATTGCTTTCTATGCGTTAAGTACCGCTACAGGTTCTCCGTCTTCGTCGTAATGTAGTATAGGTACATCTCCCCAGATGCGCTCCAAGTCGTAAAATTTTCGTCCTTCCTGACTGAAGATGTGGATGATTACGTCGCCGCAATCTATCAAACGCCACAAGTTACTGTCTCTGCCTTCGACTGTATAGGTAATTTGGCGTTCATCCAGCGCGTCCGTTATGGTGTCTAAAAGGGCTTTCATATGGCTCTCTGAATTACTGTTTGAGATGAAAAAGATATCGGCGAACCCGGAAACCTCGCTGATATCTATAGAAATAATATCTTGGGCTTTCTTGGAGGCTAAAACCTTTGCAATCCATTCGTATTTTTCCATTACACCTTCGCTCGCCTTGCTGATGTCCAATCACCCCTCCTTAAATTTGTCTCGCTTCTTTAACTTTCATTATACCTCATCTTTATCCAGCTTACTACCTACAGCCTACAGCCTTTACCTCAAACCGCTCTCCAGCCTTGCGAGGATGGACTTATAATCATGTCCTATAATGATTGTAAGGTTGGTTGTGCTATCGCTTGGCTTTACCAGAGCGTCGGAAATGCCAAGCAACTGACCTAGCATCTTCGATTCCCTCTCGAGATTTCTTGGATACAATATAGATGTATAGTGATAGTCGAAGTGCCGGGCATTACTTTTATACGCTATATCGATACCATACCGTTGTAATACGTCTGCAAATTGATTTGCTAGTCCTGCGGTCCCATCACCATTTAATACAGCTACCCTACAAGTGATATTTCGAGCTATCGTATTTCTATCGATTTGCTCTTTACCCTCTTCTAGCAATTTCTCGGGTGATGTGGCCGTATCTTTCATCGCATTGCCCTCTTCTTGTTCTTCTTCGCTTATTGGAGCTGAAAGCATCGCTAAAGCCCTGTTTACATCGCCCAGCCAGTAGCTGACGCCCGATAAAACAGCGGGCTTTCCTGGCAGCGTGAAAAATCTTATATTCTGTGGCGGTATATCTCTAAAGTACATTGCCAATTTAAGTGCCTCTTCGGCCGGCAAATCAGTCTGAAGTGCTTGTATAATTTCCTTCAACAACGTTGGCATTTTCGTGCTAACGGCTTGATTGACGATCTTTTGAAGCAGCGCCTTCATGAATTGTTGTTGTCTTTTAATCCTCCCTATATCACCTAATGCGTCATGTCTAAATCTAACGAACTTTAATGCAGTTTCTCCATCCATGTGTTGTAAACCCTGTGGGATATCTATGTAGAGGCCACCTGCCCTATCGACATATTTAAGCCTTTTTTCGACGTATATATCGACTCCTCCCAGCAGGTCTACTATCTTAGGAAAGGAGCTATAGTCCAATTCGATATAATAATGGATTGGCATTCCTAGGTAGTTTATGAGTGTTCTGTTCAGTAGTTCTATCCCCCCATAGGGATAGGCATGATTGATCTTATCCCAACCGCGACCAGGAATTTGGACCCTGGTGTCTCTGGGGATGGATAAAACTTGAACTGTCTTATTGTCAAGATCCAGCGTAGTGAAGAGGATTGTATCGGCACGATGGGAATCTTCGGTGTTGTCTTTGCCTACTATGCAAATATTTATCTTCCCCGTTTTTTCGTCGTGTTGAACGCTCTCTTTTATCGACTCTACTTTAGGCGAAAAATAGCCGTACAGACGAACGTAAGCTCCTCCTACGGTTGCAACGACCATAGCCATTATCAAAAGTGCGAGCTTCAATTTCGTCAAATGAGGTCACCTTCCCTCTAATGAATAAAGGTTTCTCTTATATATAAAATGCTCCACGGTCCAGGGCAAAAAATATCTTATGCTTTGCCCTGCAGCGACACGTCTTCTTATTTCTGTGCTCGATATGGCAAGCAGCGGTATTTCCAGCGGTATCACTGCCCGCTTTATCTCCTCCGGCAATGACTCCAATTGCGAGACATTGTAACCCGGCCTTGAAGCTGCAACTATATGGGCAACGCGAGCGATCTCGTAAGGTTCCTTCCATAAAGGCATTTGCAATACGGCATCGATGCCTGTTATGAAAAAAAATTCTACCTCCCTCGGCAAATACCAATGTCTCATTTCCCTTAACGTGTCAATGGTATGCGATGGTCCTCCGCGTTCGATCTCGATTTTAGATATTTTAAAATGGGGATTATCGACTATGGCCATACAGGTCATGATATAGCGATCTTCTGCAGACGTTATCATTTTATTGTTTTTATGGGGAGGGCTGCCCGTTGGTACAAATATCACCTCTGACAGGTTGAGCGATATATAGGCCTCTTCTGCAACAACCAAATGCCCGAAATGAATGGGATCAAAGGTGCCTCCCATGATGCCAACTTTAAGTCTGCTCATAAAATTGGATCGCCTCTGAGGCAAGACCATATCTCCCCTTTCTTCGTCGATCATTTGACATCGGGTTCATATTCGAACTCCAAATCACCTATGCAAACGGTATCTCCTTCTTTTGCTCCCATCTTGTCCAGTAATTCCTCTACTCCTAATCTGGCAATGATCTTACCGAAACGCAAAATCGCCTCTTCTTGGCCAAAGTCATATCGTTTTACTAATTCTTCAAGATATGGACTGATGACCCTATATTTACCCTCTTCAAGGATTTCTATCCTTATGTCCGAATCGCGGTAAAATTCTGACTTGGTGGCATGTCTTAGGGGATAAAGCCTCCTGTTGTCGGGGGTCAACTTCGAAAGTTTCTGCAATAACAGCTCTGCCAGTTCTTTTATACCTCTTCCCGTTACAGTGCTTGTAAAGCAAATCTCTTGCTTTGACTTCTCTGCCCATTTTGCGATCTGATCCAAAAAAGAGGCATCATCAATCAGATCCGTTTTATTGGCCACCAGCAAAGAAGGTTTTTTGAGTATTTGATCGTTATATTTTGAAATCTCCTCACGAAGAGTTATCCATTGTTCCTCTATGTTGTCGATCGAATGAGATGATACATCTAAAACATGTAATATGAAGCGACTTCGCTCTATATGCCTCAGGAACGAGAGACCTAATCCCTTGTTTTCCGATGCACCCTCTATCAACCCCGGGATATCTGCCAAAGTTATGCGGAAATCATCTTCCTGTATAACGCCAAGGTTGGGATTTATGGTTGTAAATGGATAATCGGCAATTTTAGGCTTCGCATTTGATAAACTAGCTAGCAAGCTGGATTTCCCCACATTCGGAAGCCCTATTATCGCCACGTCGGCAAGTATCTTTAGTTCTAATATAAGATGTTTTGTTTGGCCCTCTTCCCCTTTTTCGGAAAAGCGGGGAGCTTGGTTGACGGGCGTCGTAAAAGCAGCATTCCCCCTTCCACCTCTTCCTCCAAGGGCAACTAACAAGCCGTCGCCAGGATTTACTAAGTCGCCCAAGGGCTCGCCGGTCTCTGCGTCCCACACGATCGTCCCACAGGGAACTTCTATTATTAGATCCTCTCCATCCTTGCCGGACTGATTTCTCTTTCTTCCATCTTGGCCTGATTGAGCTTTAAACTGGGTTTTGTAGGTAAAATCTTCGAGGGTTTGAATTTTGTCAGAGGCTTTTATGTAAACGTTTCCCCCTCTTCCTCCGTTTCCACCATCCGGGCCACCTTTAGGGACGTATTTTTCTCTCCTAAAACTCATGCATCCCTTGCCACCATGGCCGGCATGAACAATAATTTCCGCTCTATCGATAAACTTCAATTTACATCACCCGTAGTAATAGAATAGGGACCTGACATGACAAGGCCCCTATTCGCGTATTTGTCAAACCTATTTTATCCTATTCTTCAACGGGAATTACGCTCACGTATTTCCTGTTTCTTTTGTTTTCGAACTTAACTACTCCTTTTTTTAGAGCAAAAATAGTGTAATCCTTGCCGAGCCCTACATTTTGTCCGGGATGAACTTTAGTACCGCGCTGGCGGACGATGATGTTACCGGCATCCACGACTTGCCCGTCGTACCTTTTAACTCCTAACCTCTTGCTAATGCTGTCTCTGCCGTTTTGGCTGCTCCCCTGCCCTTTTTTGTGCGCAAACAACTGTATATCAAACCTGATCAATTTATACTCACCTCCACAATTTGCACATACCCGGGATAGGAATCGGCAATGGACCTTAAGCTGCCCAGCACTGTTTCTATTACCGCCTTCGCCTTTGGATCTTCAAGGGTTCCTTCGTTCCAAGAGAGGAAAAACAAAGGTACGTCATCTTGGATATCGAAAACTACATCTTTAGCTTCGACGACCTCTTTTAGTCCTAAAAGGAGGGCATGCATTAAGGTCGACACTGCTGCGCAAACGACATCTTCTCCCTTTTGAGCATATCCGCTGTGTCCTCTGGCTTCAACCGATAATGGCCCTTTTTCCCCTATCCCTATACTAATTTTAATCATTCTTACCGAAATCTGAAATACTTCATTATGTTTAGATAAGTTAATACTTCACGGACAAGATCTCGATTTCCGAGTAGGGTTGACGGTGGCCTTTGAACCTTTGATAATTAGTTTTGTTTTTGAATTTGAAGACGATGACTTTTTTGTCTTTGCCGTGATTCTTAATGGTTGATTCCACGCTGGCACCGGGAATAGTCGGATTTCCCACCTTTACTTCCTGATCGTCGGATATCATTAGAACTCGATCAAGCTTTACTATATCTCCTGGTTGTCCCTCTAGCTTCTCGACTTTCAACACATCTCCAGGCGATACACGATACTGCTTCCCACCGGTTTCTACAATAGCATAAGTCAAACTCATTACCTCCTCTCGCTGAGCAACTCGGGCGGCAATTGCCTTGGAGCCCGTCTCAAGCGGTAATCGTCCCATATTTATGGGACTTATGCATTTTAAATAAGAAGGACCGTGAAGTCAATAAGAAACTCACTACCTCCAGGACAAATTTATTTCTTGGCTATATGTCATTTGCCCTTGTATGACTGCGGACAAGACTATAACCACTTATATTAGGCATTGGATCACAATCCTGGCGACATGACCTCAATAACCTTCTTTTAAGTTTTAGTATACTACTTTTCTATATAAAACAAAACCGATCAGTAGTCATACTATAAACGGGCACGCATTTGCAACCTAGTTGCAATATATATCTAACTGTGATAATTTACTATACAAGCACATGTCCCATTCAATATAAGAGGGGGTAAATCAATTGAAACGAGCTGTTAGAGTTTTTGTAATTATCATGTGCGTCCTGTCAATATGGTGTGCACCAGTTATGGCTAATGTGGTTGCCGTTGCAGCTGGCATAGCTCCCTGCGTTGAAGAGGTGATGGAGGCTTATGCCGAGGCTGGAGGAGAAAAAATGGAATTTGTAAAGGAAGCGTGTGGTCCTTTGGCAAATAAGATAGCGATGGGTGCGCCATATGATATGTTTTTGGCTTCTGAGCCCAGATGGCCAAAATGGTTAAAGGCCAAGGGAATGCTAGTCGACGTTCACGCCTTTGCCGTTAAAGGCCAAGGGAATGCTAGTCGACGTTCACGCCTTTGCCATAGGGCAATTGGTGATGTGGCGTTTTTCTTCGGAGGCTCCATGTGAGAGCGATATTGAAAAGTCCAAAATAGCCGTGCCAAATCCCGATATAACAGCTTATGGAAACCTGGCAAAGCAATATCTTGATGAGGCAGGATTATGGGATAAAATGATGGCTGAAAAGAGGATTATTTTAGTTGGCAATGCACCGCAGGCTGTCGTCGCGGCGAAAGGAAGTGCTGCCGAGATAGCGTTTATTCCTCTCAGCATGGCCATAAAAGCAGGCGGCAATTATACTCCTCTATCCGGAATGACTGTCGATCAAGTGGGGGGTCTCACTATTAGAGCCAATGAGGAGGTCCGCAAATTTTGGATTTTCTGTCGTTCCGAAAGGTCTTTTCCTATTTGGACGAAGTGGGGATTTTTATCGCCAGATAACACGAAGTAATAGGGGGGGTTAATGTGCAATGAAGTGCATTGAAAATAACAAAAGTTCTGATTTGCTTCTCGATGTAAGAAAAATAGTGTTAAAAAATATTAAAAGCCTTTCTCATCTTCTGGATGAGTCTGTTTTCGTAGAGCCCCTAGGCGTTGAAGAAGCACTTGGAGACCCTGCTCCCTATAAAGATTTTGCTCTTCAGCGCGGGGAGGAAAAGCTTATCGAGGCTACGCTAAATGGAGAAAAGGGGCAGGCCTTTACGTCAAGGCCTTCCCGTTGGAGGGGGACTCTCGAAGAAGTGCTTCTTTTGCCATTGAATCTGGAGAAAAACAGGGCTATTTTCTTGGCTACAGTTAATGCATTGGGAAGGCATCTTGGCTGGGACGATCATACCATTCATTGCAAAGATAAAGCTCCAGACCGTTGCGGGCGAAAAATGGCGGAATTTGTAAGCGAGACATTAGATCCTTCAGCCAAAGTGGGGATAATAGGATACCAACCGGCAATTATTAAACATATGGCGGAAGTTTTGGGAAAAGAAAGGGTCAAATTATGTGACTTAAACCCTCAAAATATAGGAAAAGATGTCTTTGGAGTGAGAGTATTGGACGGTGACACAGCGCTTGAAGAGATCGCAAGGGATTGCAGAGTCTGTCTCATTACCGGCTCGACTCTAGTAAATAGCACACTGGATAGAATACTTCAGACCATGGAAACCAGAGGGGTAAAACCTTTTATTTATGGTACAACCGCAGCTATACCCGCCAAACTTTTGGGCATTGAAAGACTATGTTTTGAGGCCCAATGAATTAAGTGAGATTGCCAAACTCTCGGATGTAAAATATGAAAAGCATATGGGTAACATGTGCTCTTTGGTATATTTTGTCCCTCGTTATGCCTTAAATTTTAGTTTTTGTCATGTTATGATTAACTCAAAATTAAGGAAATGCAGAGGTTTGAAGTTATATGTCAAAAATAGAATTGAACGAAGACTTTCGCAAAGCATTAGATCTCATGGAAAATTCCGATAAAAACGTATTCGTTACCGGCCGTGCCGGAACAGGAAAGTCCACATTATTGTCTTATTTCCAACAGAACACGAAAAAAAGAGTCGTGGTTTTAGCCCCCACCGGCGTTGCTGCCTTGAACGTCAAAGGTCAGACCATTCATTCTTTTTTCGGTTTTAAGCCCAACGTTACTCCCGACCAGATCAAAAAGTCTCGTTCTCCCAATGGTGCGACGAACATTTACAAAAAGATAGATACGATCATCATAGACGAGGTCTCCATGGTCCGAGCTGATTTACTAGACTGCGTCGACAAGTTTTTGAGACTCCATGGGCCCAAAAGCAAGTTGCCCTTTGGTGGAATTCAAATGGTATTCATCGGAGATTTGTATCAACTTCCCCCCGTTGTAACGAAAAACGAAAGAGATGTTTTTAAGACCCTCTATAAGACACCTTATTTTTACAGTGCCAAGGCCTTTGAGACCTTGGATGTGGAATTTGTGGAGTTGGATAAGATATATCGCCAGCACGACCAGAAGTTCATAGATTTGCTGGGAACAATTCGCAACAAGACCATAACGGATGAGGATATAAAGCTACTGAACAGCCGCGTAATGCCCGACTTCGAGCCCGATCCTGAAGAATTCTTCGTATATTTGACCACAACAAATAAACGTGCGGAAGAAATTAATGAGCAGCACCTTTTCCAATTAAAAGGTATGACTTATGTTTTTAAAGGCGCTATCAAAGGCGATTTTGGTAACGAATATCTGCCGACGGCCTTGGAGCTTAAGGTAAAAGAGGGAGCCCAAATTATGCTTTTGAACAACGACTCCCTGGGCAGGTGGGTAAACGGAAGTATCGGGAAAATTATCGAGATTTATAAAGACGTCTTAGAGGACGATCGAGAGGAATACGTCATAGTGGTAGAGCTTTCAGACGGAAGGGAGGTCGAAGTGACCCCTCACACCTGGGAGATTTACGACTTTTACGTAGACGGAGATAAACTGAAGTCTCAAACCGTAGGCAAGTTCAGGCAATATCCAATGATGCTTGCCTGGGCAGTGACGATACATAAAAGCCAGGGCAAGACCTTCGATAAGGTCATCATTGACATTGGACGCGGGGCCTTTGCCCATGGCCAAGTTTATGTTGCTTTGAGCCGTTGCACTTCTCTGGAGGGAATCATACTAAAAAAACCCATCAAGAAAGAACATATCTGGATGGACTGGAACGTGGTGCATTTCTTGACGGAGTGCCAATATAGCAAGGCTGAGGAGATGCAATCCCTAGACGACAAGATCGGGAGAATTAGAGAGGCCATAAACAAAGATTTGGCTTTGGAAATCGTTTACCTTAAGCCAAATAACGAGAAAAGCAAAAGAATCATAACCCCCTTTGAAGTCGGAGAGATGGAATACAAAGGGAAAAAATACATAGGAATACGGGCATTTTGCAACTCCAGACAGGGAGAAAGGGTTTTTAGAGTTGACAGGATTTTAAGTTTAAAGGTTTTAGAAAGTCCTGTCCTTAAAGAATAGACATTATGTAAAAATATGTAAAAATTTAAGTGAATTAACTTTCTATAATGTTGCTAAGCCTATCTTTTGTCTTAAGGTTTGGCGCGTGTTAAGTCGGTTAATTGTGTCCGACGTTTAAATCAGAAGAATTTACGGTAAACTCCGTCAGCTTTATGTCCATGTATATTGGTGCGTTATAGGCGACGGCAAGGGCGATTGCATCGCTGGGGCGAGAATCAACTTCATATGTGTAACTTTTGTGCCTAAGATAAAGGTTAGCATAATAGACATTGTCTTTAATGTTGTTGATTATGACTTGCTCCACCTCCGCGCCCAAAAGGTCCAATAGGTTTCTTAAGAGGTTGTGAGTAAGTGGGCGACTGGGCGTTACGCCCTGCAAGTTCATTAAAATGGCCATAGCTTCAACGGGACCGATGACGATAGGCAGGACTTTAGTTTCCTCCTTATCACTGAGCATAACAATATGATTGTTGTCCTCGTCCACAGCTATGCCTTTTACGAAGACTTCAATGTTGTTGTCAAACATTGTTATCACCTCGCTTCTCTGTTATTTTATCACAAAAACCCTACCCCACTTGACACATAAGAAGAGATCAATACTATCGCAGTTTCGAGAACGTCGATGGATTTTAAATATTCACTTAAGACGATATGTTCGGTCATAGTGTGATCTAGGGTGCTGTCGCCGGGCCCGTATGCGACCATAGGGCAATCCCAAGCAGCTGCATGATTGAAATCAGCCGTTCCGCTTTTGACGACTACGCGGGGTTCCAGTTTTTGTCGTCTCAGGGCTGTGCGAAAGGCTTTTGCGACTATGTTGTTTTTGTCCGTCACGTGGGGTGGTATGGCAAGAGCGATATCATATTCTACTTTATATTTTTTATATTTTTTGCATATTTTCTCAACCAGCAAGCGGTATTCTTCTAGGGTGCCTCCGATGGGAACGCGTATGTCGAGCTCCATCTTTGCAGTCCTTCGTCCCCTTTCCTGTCCCCGCATGGAAACGATTGCCCCAGATGGGCTATATGCAATGGATTTGCCCGATTGGTCATTTGAGCGCAATCGATTTAATATCTCTGAAGCTGCCAGGGTAACGCTGGTAAGGGGACCTGCGTCGGCGCTTCTGTGGCCTCCGCCATCTTTTGCCTTGAGGATTGCCCTAATACAACCGCGATAGCCTATGGTTATTCCCCGAGTGTTCGACGGCTCTCCCACGATGCAGGCTTTAGGCTTATGGAGCGGCAGTCTGTAAAGGATGCCCCGTGAGTCGGATTCCTCTCCGATGGCGGCAATGAGGGTCAATTTGCAGTTTCGTGCAAGTTTTACCTTGCCACCGGCAATGGCCATCGCGCAAAGGGGCCCCTTTGCATCGACAGCACCCCTCCCCCATAGGGTGTCGTCTTCTACTTTGGGCTTTGGTCCGCCCTCAACTGTATCGATGTGACCGAGGAGGATTATTTCGTTATCGCCCTCCCCTTTTGTGGCCACGACATTGCCCACATAGTCTATGTAAGACTTGTCCCACCCCAAAGAAGGGAGGCGGGCATTGAGATAATCACACGCCTCGGCTTCTTTGTAACTTGCGCTGGCTATTGAAACCAGATCGAAGAGCAAATTCCTTTCAGCAGACATCGCCCTTTTCCTTCTCTTCCAATACAGCTTTAAAGATGTCAGCTGTTTTTTCAAAATGTTCTGTCGTAGACGTCAGGGGCGACAAAAATCTCACCACAAAAGGTCCGGCCGGAAGGGCGAGTACACCCCTATCCTGAAGTTCTTTGACTAAGGGTATGGATTTTACGGAAAGCTCCACTCCGTTCAACAACCCCCTTCCGCGCACCTCACGTATAAGCGGTGAGCTAATTTTTTGTAATAGACCTCTGAAGTAGTCGCCTAATTCCACTCCCCTTTGCATATAGCCTTCATCTTGCAATAACGATATAGTAGCTAGCCCCAAAGCCATGGCAAGAGGATTGCCTCCGTACGTTGAACTGTGCCCCGAAGGAGGAAAGCCGCCTAACTTTTCCTTCCATAGCATCATCCCTACGGGAAAACCTCCGGACACACCCTTCGCGAGACATATTATGTCAGGATCAAGACCACACTTTTCGCTTACTGAATAATCGCCACACCTTCCCCAACCGCATTGAACCTCATCGCTGACGAGCAAAGCTCCGTGCAATTTGCACGCCTCTTTTATCTTTTTACCAATTTCCTCCTCGAGCGGATAGACTCCGCCTTCCCCTCTGACGGGCTCTACAAATACCGCAACGGTATCTTCATCTACCCTTGACGGCAGTTCCTCTGGTTCTAAATGGGTTACGGGCAAAAGAACGTGTGTCCAAGGGTTTCTGTAAAGCGGGTTAAAGGTTAAAGACAAAGCACCAAGCGTGCGTCCGTGAAAGCTTCGGCGTAGGGCAAGGATTTTTTTTCTGTTTGAGTTTAAAAAGGTGACAAGTTTAAGTGCGGCCTCCACTGCTTCAGATCCGCTGTTGCAGAAGAAGCATTCTCTGTCCGGAAATATCTGTTTTAAGGATTCCATGAACTTATTTCTCGTATCCGATCCCATGCCTATCCCTACCGTCCACGGCATTTCCGATGCTTCTTTTAATGTCTTAACAAGGTAGGGATGGCAATGTCCGAAGAGCGCAGCTCCGCTGCCACAGTAAAAATCTATATATTCTTTTCCTTCTTTATCTCTGATTATTGCACCATTCCCGTATGTTAAAGTTATACCGCGGCTTCCGTAAAGCTCCGACATAAGTGCGTCCCTCCTCCAGAGAATATCGTCTTTATCGGATTTGGTTGCCTGCTGTCTCCTATAAATACCGAATTAACTCCGCCTTCGAGCGCTTCTTTTGCCGCTAGCAGTTTGCGCTTCATGTTTCCCCGAGAATAGCTTTCCAGTTCGGTCCAGTCTTCGAGCGTAGACATTTTAATCAACGTGGAAGTATCGTTTGGATCTTGAAGCAATCCCGGAATGTTGCTTAATATGACCAATACATCTGCTTTAACAGACGCAGCTGCTGCAGCAGCCATGCGATCCCCATCGACGTTCAAGACGCCGTTACCTTTCTCGTCATAAGCCAGAGGAGGTAAGACGGGAAGAGCACCTAAATCCCACAATGCAAAGATACTTTCGTTTCGAAAGGACGTGATAAATCCGCTGCAATTGCCTCTAATTAAACGCACTTTGCCATTTTCTGTAACCCGTAGGACATCCTTTCTTTTAGCAACGGCGGATATGTTGTCTGGCGGATAAAGCGGGACGGCATTAACCCCCAGTTGACCGAAGGAGCTAACAAGTTGTATGGAAAATACGGAGCATGCAGCTCGAAACAATTCCAGATCGGTCGAGTTTACGAAGCGGCTCTTAAAACCACCGGGGCTCATAACGTATTTTGGAGTAATATTTAAAGCCCTCGATAGATTGTCCATATAAGAACTTGCGCCATGAACAAGAAGCCACTCTTCTCCCTTCTTTACTCTTTCAGAAAGTTCCTTGACGAGATATTCAAGGTTATTGCCGCTTGCTCCCCCGATCTTTACTACTCCCCTTTTAATGGAACTAAGGTTTTGATATGTCACTGTCCTTTCTCCTTTCAGTGAGTCATGTTGCTTACACGGGGTAAACGGGCATCATGGTAAGTCCTTCGGTTTCGTTTAACCCCAGCATCAGGTTGGATGCCTGGACAGCCGTTCCTGCTGCCCCTTTCATCAGGTTATCTATGGCCGTAACTACCAACATCCTGCGCCCGTCCTCGTGGAGGGTAAAACCAGTCATTGCCTGATTGCTACCCGTCACCATCTTTGGTTCGGGAAGCCTGAGATGAGCAGGTTTGGCCGGACAAAGCTGCAAAAAGGGCTTGTCTCTATAAGCATTCTTGTAGAGCCTCCATATTTCTCCCTCTCTCACTTTTTCCGACAGTCGAATATGAGCCAACATTTGTGCACCGCGGACGATCTCCACGGCTGTCATCGTCATCGTTACTGCATCTTCCTCAAGGGAAAGTTCCTGCAGGATTTCAGCCAAATGGCGATGCCTAAAAGGTTCGTACACTCTTAACGTCCTGCTTCTGTAGGGATGATGGCTTCCCAGTGTCGGTGTTGCACCAGCTTCGGATGATCCAACCCTCACTTCGATTCGGATTTCCTCTATCAAGCCCTCTCTGGCGAGGGGAAAAAGCCCCAATATACAGCAGGCTGCGTTACAACCTACTCCGCTCACTAAATTTGACTCTTTGATTTCCTTCCCATGGAGCTCGGGCAAACCGTAAACCGCACTGATCAATAAATCCGGGTTTGGATGAGGCGACCCGTACCATTTTTCATAATCTTTAGCAGAATAAAGCCTAACGTCAGCAGACAGATCTACTACCTTCGTGCCTTTTTCCAAGTATTTTTCGATGACGGACACGGCTGTGCCGTGAGGGACTGCTAAAAATACGATATCTGCTTCTTTTAAAAATGCCTCATCGTGGTCGCAAAATGTTAAATCGCCATATTCATCCCTTAAATGAGGGTGTGTCTGCCATATGAATTGTCCTTTTTTGTTCTTTGAGACGGCACATTCCACTTTTATATCGGGATGTCGGGCCAATATTCGCAGAACCTCCCCGCCTGCCATTCCGCTTGCTCCCCATACCGCTGCTTTAAAAGTCATTTTCATCACTCTTTTGAGCTAATGTCCAAGCCATCTCGACTATCTTTCCGGCAACATCAACGCCTGTTATCCTTTCCTGAGAGCTTCTAAACTCCGGTTGGCCGTTTACTTCGTTCACGAGATAGCCGTTATGGGTCTCAAACACATCGACGGCAAGTAATTTTCCACCAATAGCCCTTTGAACATCAACAAGCAATTTCTTGAGTTCATCAGTCAGAGGGTAGTTTTGTGCCTCGCCGCCCCTTGCAGTGTTCGTAATCCAATGATTGCTGCACCTTCTTATGGCCGATACGGGAGAATCTCCTATTATGGTGGCCCTTATGTCGAATCCATTTTTGTCGACATATTTTTGAATGTAAATTGCGCTGTGCTGCGAACCCAAGTGCAGCTTATGTTCGACTACTGCTTCCAGCGCGTCCTTGTCGTTGACCTTTGCCAAAAGCCTTCCCCAACTGCCGACGGGGGGTTTCAAGACGACGGGATATCCCATTTTTTCAACGCATTTTAGTGTGCCCTCCAACGAAAAGGCCACAGCATAATCGGGTTGGGGAATGCCGGCTATGGAGAGCTTCGAAGAAGTGGCGATTTTGTCTGAACATATATTCATGACATTGGAAGGGTTTATGGTGGTTACGCCCTTTGCCTCTAACGTTAACGCCAGCGCAAGATTTTGCCTGTGCCCAATACAGCGGCACAGGGCCACATCTTTCCTTTGACAAATATCGTTGGGCCAGACTAAGTCGGAGACGACAATCGATTCTAAAGGGATTTCTCTTGCCTTTGCTGCCTCAATTATCATTTTCTCCTCAGCCCTGAGACGGGAATAGAACATGAAGACCTTGGCCATTATTCTCCCCAATCCTCCTGCACTTCGGGTGCTTCCGCCACCGTGAAGGGATCCAAAGAAATCACTTCCAGTTCAGACCCGCAGTCGGGACAGGTGATAATTTCCCCTTCTAAAAGTTCATCGGATACTTCCACCTTTCCTTCGCACACTACGCAATTTACAAATTTAGACATGACGATCCCTCCAAACCAGAATTTAATAATTTCGAGATTATAAACTAGAGTTTCATGTGTGTCAAGCTCTTAACGGCTCTATTTCAAATAGTGTGGAAACATTTTTGTGGTAAGAACCCCAGCATCATCTTTTTTGTATAGACCTCTATGTTCCTTAGACCGAAGGAGAGACGTTTTAGCATCTTCACCTTCGTATTACATCCTTCGGTATAGGCGTTGGTAGTCTTGTTATCGAAGTAGTTTAAGATTGGTTGTTGCCACCTCTTAAGTGTATTTGCCCATCTTCTGGCCTCGGCATCGTCAGAGGCCTTCAGGTTCATGATGACTAGCTCCAACTGCTTAGAAGCCTCTCCTTTGTCCTTTGCACTGTAAAGCTTCCTCAATTTTTCCTTTGCCCAGTAGAAGTCCTTTAGGTTTGGGTATTTGCTTAAAAGCTCATCTAGCTTTTTTACCCCCTCCTCGCTTAGACGCTCAAAGCCAACGAGGAATATCTTTTTGGGTATCTTCACCTTGCCCTTGTTCGTTACGTCCTGTTCGATCCTCCTTGCCTCATCCATGTATTTGTTAGCATTAGCTATCACGTGGAAATGATCTACGACCACGTCAGCCTTAGGAAATAGCCTTTGGGCTAACTTTCTGAAGCCTTCCTTCATGTCTATGCACACTTCCTTGACCTTATGGGGAGGGATCTTCTTTAAAAATTCCTCCAGGGTAGAAAGGCGATCGTCCTTTAGTATTCCAAGCACCCTCTTTGCCCTTACATCGGTCACCATAATAGCCATCTCCTGATGCCTGAAGCTGTGTTCATCTATCCCGATGTGAAGTTCTTTTAAGTCGTCTGCGACTAACTCCGGTAGCTTTATCATCGCTAAGGCTTCCATCAATACCTTTTTAACCCTGCCGTAGGAGATGCCAAGCATCTTTGACACCTCTTTGAAGCTAGTATGTTTTAGCAACCACAGTACCCACATCTCGGCCGTATTGGTGAGCCTGCTTTTTGGCCTTAGGATCTCAAGCTGTTGGGTGAAGGTACGACCACATCTCCTGCACTTCCACCTCTGCAGTCCCTGTATCTTTAGGTATATCCTCTTGCCGCAAACGTAAGCATGTAGCACCCTCCTTGGCTTCGCTTTACCGTGCCTGTAAAGGTGCTTTGAGGCGCAGTGAGGACAGAAGATCTCCTTCTCCTTTTTTGGCTGAACTTTAATTACAATGATCTCCTCCTCTTCGACTACCTCCAATACCCTTAGACCTTCCAACCCAAGCAGTTTGGTGATATTATATTTATGGCCTTTGGCCATGGTGGTAAGAGCCTCCTTTCTTAATGGGTTTGGTTGGTTCTTACCACCATTATATTTTTTGTGTCAAATTTCCACACAAAAGATTATAGAGCCGCTCTTAACATGGTTCATAAAAAACACAAAGCCATGTATAATTCCAAGGTGACTTTCAAATTTTAAATGTCGTTTTAAATATCGAAGGGAGGAATTCGTTTTGGCTAAGAGTGAGAATGGCATCTTATCGAGGTTCGTTGGATGGATTGAACGAGTCGGAAACAAGTTGCCCCACATATTTTGGATATTTTTGTTTTTCTGGCTACTTGTAATTGTCCTTTCCGGTGTTCTGGCTGGCATATCTGCAGTTGCACCAGGCAGCAATGAGAAAGTCGAAATTATCAGTTTATTAAATCGAAAGGGATTGGATTGGATTCTGTCAAATATGGTCGGAAATTTCACCAAGTTTCCGCCATTAGGTCTGGTTTTGGTTATGATGATGGCAGCTGGTTTTGCTGAAAGGGCTGGATTCATACCTGCGATAATGAAAACGCTCACCACGGTTCCTGATAAATTGATGATCCCGGCCATTTTTATAATAGGCATGTGTTCCAATTTAGCCTCAGATGCCGGAACAGTTATTATTCCGCCTTTAACAGCTGCACTATTTTATGCAAGAAAGAAAGATCCTATTTTTGGTTTAATATTAGGTTATGTTGCTGCTGCTTCGGGATTTACTGCAAATTTGTTTATAGCCGGAACTGATGTGCTCTTGGCAGGCATTACAAGCACGTCAGCAAGAATAGCTGATCCATCCTATAACGTTTATCCCACAGCCAATTACTTTTTTATGATTGCATCCGTTTTTGTGGTTACCATTGTCGGAACAGTATTTACCATTAAATTTGCTATGCCAAGGCTGGCGAGATGGGATCCCGAATATGAACATGCTCAAGTTCCTCATGAATACTTAACACCCCTTACAGAGAGGGAGCTTAGTAGTATGAAAAAAGCCGGATTGGCTGCTTTTGGTTTCTTTCTTTTGATGTTTCTTCTGACGCTGATACCGGGCGGTCCTCTGCGTGATCCCGTTAAAAACACGATAGTTCCCTCCATTTTCTTGAGGGGAATGATTCCAATCCTGTTCGTTTTCTTCGTTATCGCCGGTTGGGTATACGGAAAGAACGTGGGCACGGTCAAAAAGCCTACCGATATGATCAATTATATGGTAGAGAGCATGAAGACCATGGCCTCATACATCGTTGTCATGTTGCCGATAGCTAACTTTACCTATACTTTTACCCATACAAATATGGCATCAATTCTTGCCATCAAACTTGCCCACATTTTAGAAGTGGCCAACTTTACAGGCGTGGGGCTTTTTGTGTCCATAGTAATAATCTCAACTTTTGTGAACCTGTTTTTGTCCAGCGGTTCAACGAAGTGGGCCTTTTTAGCGCCTGTCATAGTACCAATGATGTATTATCTCGGTTACACTCCCGAATGGACGCAGTTACTCTATAGAATAGGAGATTCCAGCACAAATTCATTTACTCCGCTTTTCACTTACTTTCCGATAATTCTTGGTTTTGCGAGCGTGTATAAGAAAGACGTGGGAGTAGGGACCATTATATCTAGAACGTTTATCTATTCCCTGCTCTTTTTGGTCACCTGGACGGCGATGATATTAGTTTGGTTTTATCTGGGACTACCTCTTGGACCGGGCGCTCCAATAAGGCTATAAGAGTTTTAAAGAATAAATTATGTTAGAAGGGGTTTGAAATGACTAACAGTGATTTAACAAATGAAATCATCGAATTTGCCAAGAAAATGCAGGGTTTTGTCGTGGAAAGGCGAAGGGATTTTCACCAACATCCCGAGGTTAAATTCGAGGAAAAAAGGACAGGAGATATCGTGGAAGAACTTTTAAAACAGTGGGGTTACGAAACAAAGAGGACCGCTGGTACTGGAGTAATAGGAACTTTGAAATGTGGCGAAAAAGGAAAGACCGTAGCGCTCAGAGCAGATATCGACGCGTTGGATGTAAAAGAGGAAAACGACGTTCCCTACAAATCCGCTTTTGAAGGAAAAATGCATGCCTGTGGCCATGATGCGCATGCAGCGATGCTTTTGGGTGCTGCAAAGATAATATCCGACATGAAAGATTCATTTGTGGGCACTGTAAAACTTATATTTCAACCGGGAGAGGAAGGCGGAGCCGGCGCTAAGCAAGTCGTAGAAGAAGGCCATATTGACGATGTAGATGCCATATTCGGAATTCATGTATGGGTAGAAGTTCCGTCGGGAGTTTTAGCTACCAGGAAGGGGCCCATGATGGCTTCGTCAGACGGTTTTCAAATTAAGATCTCTGGCAAAGGAGGGCACGCGGCGCACCCTCACCTGACCAATGATCCCACAGCACCAGCTGCGGATATATATAACGCCTTTCATAAATTAGTCTCCCGAGCCGTTAATCCCTTTTCTCCGGCAGTAATTACGTTACCGGTGATCGAGGCAAGCCACGGATACAATATAATTCCCGATTCAGTGGAGATGAAGGGTACGCTGAGGACTTTTGATTCCGATTTGAGGGATATGCTGGTAAAGAGAATGCAATCCTTGGTTGAGTGCTATTCTAAAGGATGGGGATGTAATTCTTCATTTGAGTTTTTTCGAGCTCCCTACCCTCCCCTGATAAACGATCCCCAACTTACGGACTTTGCGTTGGACGTTTTGAAGGCAATTGGGCCCGTCATGGAAGCCGAAATGACCATGGGTGGCGAGGATTTTGCTTTCTATACGCAAAAAATTCCCGGCGTATTTGTTCAACTTGGCATCAGAAACGAAGAGAAAGGTATAATATATCCTCACCATCACCCCAAATTTGACGTGGATGAAGATGTCTTGTGGCAAGGCGTGGCGACATACGTGCTGCTGGCCAAAAAATATCTGGAATTGAATTAGGTTATAACAATAATTCCATATCTTATCTATAGGCATCTTATATCTCGGGGACGGTTTTCTTTTGAATGAAGCTGCGCGAAACCAAAGAAGCCGTCCCTATTTTTCTGGAAATTTAGTGTTTTTGACACCGATTATAATGTCTTGGTAAAATTACGATACCCTATCAGTTGAGGAGGTATAAGTAAATGAGGAAAAGGGTTATGGTGTGGTGTTTGGCGTTTCTGAGTTGTTTTTTGTTTGCCTCTGCTTCTTTTGCAGCGATTCCTAAAGATTCATTGGTTATCGCTGCCGATACGCAGATATTAATTTCACTGGACCCGGCCGTTTGTTACGAGACCTTTGCGGCACAGATTACGGAGGCAGGCTATTCGGGGCTAACCCATATCCAACCGGTTAATGGGGTTTTAACTCCCGTACCGGCCTTGGCAGAAAGCTGGGACATCCTGGAAGACGGCACGAAATATGTATTTCATCTTAGAAAAAACGCTCGCTTTTCTAATGGCGATCCCGTCACGGCCGACGACGTCATCTTTTCCTTTCAAAGGCTTTTGAGCATTGGAAAGTCGCCTGCATGGTTGTTGGAGGAAATTGGTTTAACAAAGGAAAATATGAATGAAACGATCCTAAAAGAAGATGATATGACTGTCGTTTTAAAGACCAAACCCCTCGCCCCGAATATAATCCTTTCTATTTTAGGAGGCTCTTGGGGGGGAATTGTAAACAAAAAAGTTGTCATGGCAAACGAAATAAATGGTGACTTTGGAGAGGCTTTCCTCCAGGATAAATCTGCAGGAGCAGGCGCGGGGCCCTATGAGATAGTCGAATGGAAGAGAAATGATCACGTCTTGCTTCGTGCTAATCAATACTATTGGGGTGGTGAACCTGCTATTAAACAAATATATATTAAAGACGTGCCTGAAGCGACGACTCAGTTTCTCCTTGTGCAAAAAGGCGATGTCGATGTGGCCTGGAGGGTTACGACGGAACAGGCTGCCCAGCTCAGAGATTCGCCCCAAAAGGGCGTTAAGTTGGTAACAGTCCCGTCTCAGTCCAATGAATACGTTGCCATGAACGCCCAGTGGGGGCCCTTTAAGGACGAGAGAGTTGTCAAAGCCGTCAAATACGCTATTGATTACGATGCGATAATTGATTCCGTGCTCAAGGGGTTTGCCGTACTCAACCAAAACTTTATTCCCATCGGCTACTTTGGTTATATCGAGATGAACCCTTACAAAAAGGATGTAGAAAAGGCAAGGCAATTATTGAAAGAAGCAGGGTACTCTGAAGGTTTTGAAGTCGAACTTTTGACGAATCCGACTCAAATCAGAATGGATGAAGCTGTGCTTATCCAATCCAACCTCGCGGAAGTGGGGATAAAAGCCAAGGTGACAACAATGCCGGCTTCTGAAATGTACGCTAAATACAGGCAGCAGGGACATCAAATGATATTGGCAGGATGGGGCATTGATTATCCGGACCCGGATGCCTTGGCAAAGCCCTTCGCAAACTACAGGGTAAAGCAACTTGCCTGGAGGACCATGTGGTACGACGATCATGCAGCTGATCTTGCGGAGAAAGCAGGATTGGAATTAAACGACGAACGGCGATTGGAACTTTACAAGGAACTTCAGGAATATTGGATCGAGAAAAGCCCCTTTGCTCTGCTCTATCAACCATTGGATTTCTGGGTAATAAGGGATAATTTAATAGGATTTGAAGAGGCAGCTGCAGGTTACAGCATCACCTTCGACTTTACTAAAATTTCGAAGAAGTAAGCTCCGACTCATACTAGAGACTTCTCTTAAATACCTTTTTGCGAGATGTTGGAATATAAATCATATATAAGGGGTTTAATAAACCCCTTATATATGATTTAATCTATTAAGAGATAAAGCAGGGGGATTAAGTATAAATGAAGCTTGAAACCTTCATCATAAAAAGGTTATTTTTGATGCTTATCGTCCTATTTGGCGTATCCGTTGTGGTCTTCGTGGTAGCTAGAGCGATACCTGCAGATCCCGTAGGCGCAATTTTGGGAGGCAACGCCCCTATAGAATTGGTTGATGAGATGAGAAGGCGCTTAGGTTTGGATAAACCCCTTTTCGACCAATTTCTCGATTTCATGTCGGGTGTCGTGAGAGGCGATTTGGGAGTATCAATTAAAAGCAACAGGCCGGTCATAAAGGATATTGCTGAGTTTTTCCCTGCAACGTTAGAGCTTGCTTTAGTGGCAGCTCTAATCTCCATAATTTTAGGAGTACCTTTGGGAATTTTTTCTGCGGTACATCGTAACAAGCTGGTAGATCATTTTTGTAGAGTTTTTTCTATATTGGGTGTATCTATGCCCGTTTTCTGGACGGGCCTTTTGCTTTTAATTCTCTTTTATTATCGTTTGGGTTGGCTGCCAGGCAGCGGGAGGGTTGGAATATTTACCGTCATGCCGCCCAAGGTTACGGGTCTTTTGCTGTTGGACTCCCTTCTGGCAGGAGACTTTGGTGCTTTTAAAGATGCTTTATCGCATATAATATTACCTGCTGTCGTCCTCGGTTACTCCGCGACAGCTTCAATTGCTAGAATCATGCGATCGAGCATGTTAGACGTATTAAGGCAAGATTTCATAAGAACAGCTAAGGCCAAAGGAATAGGAAGAAGGCTTGTCATATACAGACATGCCTTGCGCAATGCCTTGATACCTGTTGTTACGGTAATAGGATTGACCTTCGGCAGCTTGCTCGAGGGAGCTGTTTTAACTGAAACAATTTTCGGTTGGCCCGGACTCGGTCGATACATAGTCAATTCTTTGCTTCTCTTGGATTATCCGGCAATCATGGGTGGCACCCTATTTGTCGCTGTTGTTTATTCCCTAGTCAACTTGGTTGTTGATATAATCTACGCAGCTTTAGATCCAAGGATGAGAGTATAGGGGGGTTGCAGTTTGCATAACGAAGGCTCGAACGTGATATCACGCCGACAACTTTTGGTCGAAGATTGGAAACATACCCTTTATCTATGGAGGCAAAACAAACTGGCGATGGTGGGGACCGTTCTGGTTGCCTTTTTCATATTGATTGCCATGTTTGCTCCCTTAATAGCTCCCTACGATCCTATAGAAGTCGATCTTTCCCGAACCCTGCTCCCACCAAGCAGTGAGCATATATTTGGGACGGATCAATTTGGCAGGGATATCTTTAGCAGAGTTGTATACGGGGCGCGTATTGAAGTTGGTATTATTTTGCTTGTTACAGTGATTAGCGGAACGATAGGGCTTGCAGTAGGTATAACGGCAGGATATTTTGGCGGTGTAATCGACGATGTTTTAATGAGAATTACCGATGTATTTTTGTCCTTCCCCAACTTGATCTTGGCCATGGCTTTATCGGCCATGCTGGGTCGTGGAGTATTTAATGCCATCATCGCAATATCCTTTGTAGGGTGGACCATTATAGCAAGGTTAGCGCGTGCCGAATCAATGAAGATAAAATCGTTGCCTTACATTGAAGCGATAAGAGCTCTGGGCGCCAGCAACATTAGGATATTGCTCCTTCATATATTGCCCATGTGTATGTCGCCAGTGTTGGTTCAGTTGTCCTTGAGGATGGGGTCCATAATATTGACGGCAGCAGGTTTGGGCTTCCTCGGCCTTGGTGCCCAGCCTCCTACACCTGAATGGGGTGCTATCGTAAGCGATGGCCGAAGTTATCTCGTGGAACAGTGGTGGATATCGACATTTCCCGGTTTATTCATAGCATTGGTAGTCTTGGGATTTAATCTTCTCGGCGATGGTATACGTGACATGATGGACCCGAGGATTAGGAGGTAGTTTTCGCCATGTCGAGGTTGCTTGACGTAGAAAACCTACGAGTTATCTTCCACACATACAGAGGGACTATTAAGGCTCTTAACGGCATTAGATTATGGCTTAACGAAGAAGAGCGCCTGGGAATAGTCGGAGAAACAGGGTGCGGAAAATCGGTTTCCGCTCTTTCTGTCATGAGACTAATAGAGGCTCCAGGTGAAATAATAGATGGGCAAATTTTGTTCGAGGGCAATGACATCCTAAAGCTTTCCGAAGAGGAAATGGACAGACATATTCGAGGTAAAAGAATGTCCATGATATTTCAGGAACCCATTTCTGCCCTAAACCCCGTTTTCAAAATAGGATTTCAGATTGCAGAGGCAATTGCCCATAGAAAGGATATCAGTATAGGCGATGCCTACAAACTTGTGCCTGAGAGTTTGGAAATGGTGGGTCTAGATTGGAAAAGATCGATAGATTTATACCCCCACGAATTGAGCGGTGGCATGGCCCAAAGGGCAATGATTGCCATGGCACTGGCGATAAAACCAAAACTACTGATAGCAGATGAACCAACTTCTGCGCTAGACGTAACCATTCAGGCACAGATACTTCAATTACTGGACGAATTGGTGAAGATTGGGAAAAACGCAGTTATCCTGATAACCCACGATCTTGGGGTTGCCTCAGAATTTTGCGACAGGATAACCGTGATGTACGCCGGGAATGTCATCGAGATATCTAACTCGGAGGAAATATTCGATGAACCTTTGCATCCTTATACAAAGGGCCTGATAAGTTCTATTCCAATAATAGGAGCTTCTAGGGAGTTGACCGGCATCCCTGGTTCTGTGCCTGATTTGGTATCCCCTCCCTCCGGATGCAGGTTTCATCCCAGGTGTGATTTTTGTTTTGACAGATGTCGCATGGAACCTCCTGCTTTAAGTGAAATATTGCCAGGGCATTTTGTAGCATGTCATCTTTATTCTGACGGCGTGAAGGAGGGCTAGACATGGAAGCAATCGTTACAATTGAAAATCTACGAAAATACTTTGATATTAAAAAATCTATATTCTCCAAGCCTCGCAAGGTAAAAGCGATAAACGATATTTCTTTGAATATTCCAAGGGGTTCCATCTTTTCCGTCGTCGGAGAGTCAGGTTCTGGCAAGAGTACGCTGGGCAGGCTAATTCTAAAACTTATCGAGCCTACATCAGGAAAGATCTGTTTTGAGGGTGAAGATATCACCGATCTTGGTTCTAAAGATCTGATCAAATATAGGCGAGAAATGCAAATAGTTCAACAAGACCCATACAACTCTCTACACCCCAGAAAGCTGATCAAAGATATCGTCGGAGAAGGGTTGAAAATACATTACAAGCTTCCGTCAGACGAGATATACGTCAGAATTAAAGAAATTCTGGAGCGCGTCGGTTTGCGGGAGGAGCATATGTTCAGATACCCCCATGAATTTTCCGGTGGTCAACGGCAAAGGATAGCGATGGCAAGAGCTCTTGTGTTGCGTCCCAAGTTCTTAGTCTTAGACGAGCCCACATCCGCACTCGACGTATCCGTTCAGGCGAGGACCCTGGCTTTGTTAAAGGAACTGAAAGAAAGCCTAGAATTGACATATCTTTTCATAACCCACAACCTCGCAGTGGTAGATTACATTGCCACTCACGTCACGGTCATGTATTTGGGCAAAATCATGGAATTGGGAAGCAAGGACGAAATATTTTCGAACCAGAAACACCCCTACACAATGAGCCTTCTTGAGGCAATACCCAGCGTAGGCAGGGGAAAGAGGATCCGAAAAATACCGCGGGGAGAGATACCAAGTCCCCTGGATCCCCCTAAGGGTTGTCTCTTTCACACCAGATGCGTGCAAGCGATGGATATATGTTCAAAAGAAGAACCCGATGAAATAGAAATTTCCAAGGGGCATCTTTGCAGGTGCCATCTTTATTCTTAATATTTGTTACATCTTAAGGCACATCTAGACTCGAGGGCATACATCATAACTCATTTTGGGAGGGCATCCTAAACTCTGCGACTTCGTGGCCAACTGTGCAATGATTTACTGTGCTCTAACCTATACAGCATAAAGGCCAAGGTAACCTCAAAGCGTTGTTTTCCCTCTTGCAGACCATTGATTTCCAAAATTTCTTCCAGTTTTTTAATTCTATATTTTAGTGTGTTGTAATGAATGTGGAGAAACTCGGCCGTTGGTCTCATTTGCCAGTCGTTTATAATAAGTGCTTCAAGCGTTTGCAGCAAAAACGATGAACTTTCATCCTGTCTATCGATCAACTTGCCCAAAATATGTCTCCAGAAGTTTTGGCTCATTTCGGTTCCTTTGAGAGCACATAAAACCTTCTCTACGCCAAGGTCACACCATGAATATACACCTGGTTTTTGTTCAGTTCGTCTTAAGATGTCAAAAGTTTCCAGGCATTCGGAAAAAGCACGGGGAGCTTCCAATAAATCCTTTTTTACAGAACTTAGGGCTATGACAAGGTCAATTTTTTTAGATTGCGATATTATTTGATGTAGTTCTTTTATTTTATTGCGTAAAAAGGTGTAATTTTCTTCTTCTCTTACGGGGATTAGGGCTACGTAATGTGGGTCAATCCGGGTCAATATTGTGCCCGGGAAATAGGCAGCGAATTTTTGGGACAACGAAAATTCATTTTCATTCCTGGAGTTGTTTGTTAAATTATCATCGAAATTTTTTTTGTGTATGTTATCGATGTAAATTACAACTACGATTAGTTTCCATGTGGGATCCCACCCATATATTTTGGCCTGCAGAAACACCTCGGCTGGTTTCTTAAACTTAGAGTACAGGAGATCTTTTAAAAATACATCCCTATGGCGCCTTTCGACTTCATGAGCAAATTCCATTTTTTGATAATTCAAGAGCAATGCCCTTTGAGCTTCACGAATTGCAATATCAGCAAAACTAGTTAAATAACTCGGCTCTTTTTCGTAAATCAAATATCCTATAACCCTATCCTCGATGGTAATTTGAGTGTTTGGATATTTATTTACTATCTCAGTTATGTATGAGTTTTCAATTGCACCTTTTAGGCCGCTATTTCTGGAATAATAACGTATCCCAAGAATATTGTCGACAAATGCTATGCCCATGTTTAAAAATTCTTCCAATATGTAAAGTATATCTTCGACTCCCTTGCTTAATAAAATCGAATCGAGAAACTTGTTCCTTAGGGTTTCCGTTGTTTCTAGCAATTTATATTGAGTGTTGATGATAGCTGAAAGTACCGGATTTATAATATCTACATGATTCATATACGTAGGTATCTTTAAGATAGGAAAATTGTATTTATTGGCCTTTGATATTGCTTCATCCGGTATCTTGCTTAAGAAACGACCGATCTTAACACCTAAAGCGGCTGCATTTTTTTGGGCAAGACTATCGACCAGATCAATAAAGGAGAACTCGTCATCTGCAAAAAGGTATCCAGAAGTGAGCAAAAATTCTCCGCCTCTAATCCATTGACCTGCGTTTGGTACATCTATTACCACTACGGTCTTAACCGCTCTACTGGAAAGGCCGCGCTCGCCTGCCAAGACTTCCACATCCTTTAAATCGCCGATTTGTAACATTTCTTCTACGGTTAAAGGCATCAATATCCCCCCAATGGATGTTTTCCGCAATAAGATTTTATTGTATCTTACAATATATTAGCACAAAATTTGTAATATTTGACAAATAATATGCCATGATAATCCCAAATTGTTCGAAAATTACAAACAGTCATTCTGGTATTTATTTCGTTAGATGATGTAAATAATCATGTGCTTGAATATAATCAAGGTAATATATTAAAAAATATAAAAAAAGGAAGGCGATTTGATCATGGAATTTAAAAGCGGGATAGAACCAACGGAAAAATATTGTTCTATGGAAACCATGAACGGAGCCCTGAAATTGGTGCGGGACGTCATGCTTGCAAAGAAAGGAGAAACTGTCGTTGTTACTTGTGATAGCTCAGGCGATAGAAGAGTTGCCGAAGCGATTGGTGATGCTGCTTATGCCATCGGCGCTAAACCCATTGTATTATACTACCCTACCCCTGCTAAGACCTTTGCGAGCGAAATGCCAGCCCATATGGCAGCCGCGACAGCAAATGCAGATGTTTGGATAGAAATTGCATACGCCACCGTTATGCATTCACAAACCTGGAGAGATGCTATGGAAAAAGGTTGCAGATATATCAATCTTACGGGTATGGATGTAATGATGCTGGTAAATTGTATCGAAAGAATAGATTACGATATGGTGGTCGAGCTGGGGCGTCACTTCCAGGAGATACTTGGGAAAGCAAATAAGGTTGAAGTCAAAAATTCTAGCGGAACCAATCTGGTGGCATATAACCAAGGACGCAAGATACGCCTCTCGGGAGAAAAAGCTACGAAAAAGGGATATCCTATCATGCTAGCTGGCCAGGTAAGTTGGTGTCCCATAGAAGAGACAATAAACGGCACAGTGGTATTTGACGCAGCAGTGTTTCCTCCGGCACAACTTGGAATCATAAAGGAACCGATAGCATTAGAGATAGAAAAAGGTGTGATACAGTCAATATCCGGTGGAAGAGAGGCAAAGATCTTTGAGACGTGGCTTAAATCTTTTAATGATCCGAATATGTTCAGGCTCGCCCACTACTCTCTTGGTTTTAATCCGGGCGTAAATGCTCCGACCGGCAGGATCGTCGAAGACGAGAGGATTTTTGGATGTATAGAATTTGGTTTTGGCAGTCAAGGCAAACAAATTATGGGCAAATGTTGGTCTGCAGCATCTCACACGGATGGCGTTACCCTAAATCCTACCATTTTGCTTGATGGCAGTGTCTTTGAAGAAAACGGAATTTACAAAGATCCGAAGGCCGTCGAGATTTGTAAGAAAATGAATATCCCAGGCTATTAAACGAAAGGAGAGTTCTATGACTTCCCTTGATGCTAAAATTACAAACTTGTTTCCTTCCATAATATTAAATTTGCAGGAGTCCGTAAGAATTCCAAGCCTTCAAAGTGACCCTGCCCCTAATGCTCCTTTTGGAATCGAGGTCGAAAGGGCATTAGATCAAGCATTAAAGACGGCTTCTTCGTTAGGGTTTGCCACACAAAATCTGGATGGCTACGTTGGTTGGGCAGAATACGGAGAAGGAAAAGATATGGTTGCTGTCCTTGGACATCTAGACGTCGTCCCTCCCGGAGATGGATGGACATATCCTCCTTTTGCTGGAGAAATTCATGGAAATAAAATGTTTGGACGAGGCACGATGGATGACAAAGGGCCGACGATAGGTGCGTTATGGGCTTTGCATGCCATAAAGGAACTTTCTATACCTGTAAAGCGCAGGATTCGTATCTTATTTGGAATGAACGAAGAAAGCGGCATGAAGGACATGAAGTATTATCTGGAGCACGGCGGAGAAATACCGCTGATGGGTTTTACACCCGACGGAGAATTCCCGATAATTGCATATGAAAAAGGACAGCTGCATATACGTATTGATGTGCCATTTATCCAGCCTAAGGCTTCAGAGTCTATACTTTTAGATATAAATGGCGGGACTGTTCCCAATGTCGTGCCTTCTGAAGCAAAAGCCACTATCAGGTTTTTGGATTCAGATAAGAAACAAACAACATTAAACACCATCAAGGAAACCGCACAAAGTAATGACATAAAAATCTCCCTTCTTGAGGAAGATAATGAGGTTACATTAAAAGTATTTGGGGTTGCTGCTCACGGAAGCACTCCTGAATTAGGTGTAAATGCCATAGCAGATCTCATGTATGTTTTAGGATCTTCTATTGACGAGGATTGGGGCAAGATTGTAGGTCAGCTGGGAAAATGTTTTTATGGAGATGTAAATGGAATGAATCTTGGAATTTTTGTCCAAGATGAATTGTCCGGTAAATTGACATGCAACCTGGGGCTACTAACATTTCAAGATGGGTATTTATCATTAGTGCTGGATATACGTTTTCCTGTCAGCTTCCAATCCGAAGATATAGTTTCTCCCCTTAAAGCTTTTGCAGAAAAGAACAGATTTTCCTTATCGATCCTCCGCGAAAAGGCTCCACTTAACATGCCAGAAGACAGCATATTAATTAGAAAGCTTCAGAAGGTGTATGAAGAAAAGACCGGACAAGAAGCAAAATTGCTATCGATGGGCGGGGGTACTTACGCAAAAGCCCTCCCAAACATGGTTGCCTTTGGCCCGAAGTTTCCAGGAAGTCCAGATGTAGCACACAAAGCAGATGAGTTCATAGACCTAGACGAATACTTAAAGGTCATCCAAATAATCGGGGCTGCCATGGTGGAGTTGGCAAATTAGCTTACTCCTTTATACCAAACATGTAGCTTTAGATGAAATATTAGGATTTCAATGCAATTAGAGAATTTTTAGTATATACCAATATTAAGAAGGGAGGGTAGGAGATGGCTTTCCTGGATATATTAATACCCGTATCTACTGGCGTTTGGAATGAAAGCGTAAAGAGTGCTGCCGAAAAAATAAGCAAAAAAGAAGAAATTAATATAAGAGTTACATCCTTAGACAAAGGGCCAATATCAATTGAGTCAGAATATGACGAAGTTTTGGCATCGCCTGAAGTCATAAAAAAAGCAGAACAATTGGAGAAAGATCAGTCCGACGGAATAATAATTTACTGCTTTGGTGAGCCAGGTTTGGAGGCATGCAAAGAAAAGTTAAGCATACCCGTTGTTGGCCTGAGAGAATCTGCCGTATCTATGGCAAGGCTTTTGGGACAGAATATAGGTGTTATTTCCACAATACCATCCGCGATACCCAGACATTACAGAGATTTGAAAAATGATGTTCGAAAAATAATCCCGCTAAATATTTCTGTTACGGATCTTACAAATTACAGCAACGTAGAAACGAGTTTAAGAGAAGGAGCGAAAGAGCTTCTGAATTGTGGCTGTGATGTAATAGTATTAGGATGTGGGTCAATATTAAACATTGAATTTGGAAAGCTTCAGGACGAAATAGGGATTCCAATAATAGTGCCCCTGTATTCTTCTTTGTTTGTATGTGAGTATTTTCTTCAATGCAATCTAAAGCAAAGTAAAGTTGCATATCCGTTTCCACCAAACAAGCCAGTGAAATAATGCTTAATGTTTAATAAAAAGAGGGGGGTAAGGTGATGGAGGAAAATAAAAAACATCCAAAAGCACTGGAAGTGCATATTTTAGTAGTTACTGTATTGGTTTCGGTTTTAGGCGTGATCGTTGGTTTAGAGCTTATAACCCGTTTAGGAATCACTACTAATACGTCAATCATAGGGGCATTGATAGCAATTGTGGTGGCACGTATTCCATTACGAGCCCTGAAGGGATTTGCTGATATTCATAGTCAAAATTTAGTACAAACCTCGATTTCTGCATCGACATTTGTAGCTGGCAATGCAATCCTTTTGCCCATTGGCGTTCCTTGGCTTCTTGGAAGATTTGATCTTGTTTTACCGATGTACATAGGTGCATTTGTAGGGGTAATCGCGAGTATAACTCAAGTATATTGGATATTCGATACCAGAGTATTTCCTGCTAGTAACGCATGGCCGCCAGGGATTGCAGCAGCAGAAGCTATTTTGGCTGCAGCTAAAAAGGGAAAAAGAGCCCTGTTGTTGCTTTATGGCGGTATTGCCGGTGCTGTATTGAATGGTTTTTTCGGTATTCCTGCTGACGTTTTGGGTGTTTCTTGGATAGGCAATATTTGGGCACTTACGATGTTTGGTATAGGCTTACTCGTTAGAGGTTATTCGCCTGCGATATTGGGTGTGGATGTTAATAAGTTATATATACCGCATGGCATAATGATAGGAGCAGGGGTGGTTGCTTTAATTCAGATCATATCCATCATTAGGGGGAAAGGTCACTCTGATACAAAGGGCCCAGAGCCAATGATGCCTGAGAAAATGATCAAGTATACTCTTACCCGCGGTATTAGCCTATATCTAGTCATTGCAATATTAATAGTGGTCATAGGAAGATTATTTAACGAAATGTCTTTGGGAATGACAATCTTATGGATAATTTTTGCAGCCATTGCCTCTCTATGTTCACAATTTCTCGTTGGCTTATCGGCCATGCACGCTGGTTGGTTTCCGGCCTTTGCTATTGCCTTGATAGTGTTGGCCTTGGGTATGCTTATAGGGTTTCCTGCTCCAGCCTTAGCATTATTGGTTGGCTATGCAGCTTCTGTTGGCCCTGCCTTTGCCGATATGTCATACGATTTAAAGGCGGGTTGGATATTGCGTGGAAGGGGCGTGGACCCAAAATTCGAACTAGAGGGAAGAAAACAACAGTACATTGCAGAATTAGTTGGAGCAGTAATGGCCGCCATATTAGTGTTTTTTGCCTATGAATTTTATTTTGCACAAGATTTGTTTCCCCCTGTTGATAGAGTTTACGCATCGACAATTTTAGCCGGAGTGGATCCTACAATAGCAAGAAATTTATTTACCTGGATGATACCGGGAGCCATTATTCAGGCTATAGGAGGTCCGGCAAGACAGCTCGGAGTACTTTTTGCGACTGGTCTATTAATTTTAAATCCAATTGCAGGTTTTACAGTTTTAATAGGCATTGGAATTCGCCTGATCGTTTTAAGAAAGATGGGAGACAAAGGGCAAGACTATTTATACGTATTAGGAGCAGGTTTCATAGCAGGCTCAGCGTTAGTCAGCTTCTTTACCTCTACCCTTAAATTGGGTAAGCCAAAGTAGTTTAAGGGGGCAAGAATTTTGAAAACACAAAGAATAGGTCTCATCCGCGTGCTTACAACAGAGGATAAGGATTTGCTCGAACTTCACGGGAAAAAGGTGATGTCATGGTTTCCGGAACTTGAGGTAGTATCGCGCTGTATTCCGGATCAGCCTGAAGGCATACACGACGACGCAACAGAGCAGATGGCCGTTCCAAAGGTCGTAAATTTGGCAAAGGAATTTGAAAGCGAAGGGTTCGATGGAATATTAATAAGCTGTGCAGGAGATCCTGCAGTAAACGAACTTAAAGATGTGCTTTCGATACCCGTAGTGGGTGCAGGGAGGACAACAGCCTGCATCGCCCTTTCCTTTGATCTCCCCATTGGGGTTTTGGGAATTACCGATGAAGTACCCGTGGGCATGAAGGCGGTATTGCGTGATCGGATGATAGCTTGGACAAAACCCAGCGGTGTAACTTCGACGCTTGATTTGATGACCCCCACGGGCAGGTCGAACACGCTAAATGCGGCCGAAGAGCTAAAGCAGAAAGGTGTCAAAGTGATCGCTTTAGCCTGCACTGGCATGGCAACCATAGGCGTAGCGCCTTTGATCGCTAAAGAAACGGGTCTAATTGTAGTAGATCCGCTCAAGGCGGCTGCAGCTGCCCTTTGGACGGTTTTAAAAGAAGGAGGTAATTGATTTGAGCAATAGCGATATCTTGATAACCGAAGATATGGTAGACGCCATAGCCCTTGGCGGTTGCTTGCTTGGCGGCGGCGGTGGCGGTTCTATGGCAGAAGGAATTAAGCTTGCAATGGCAGCCCTGAAACATGGCAAAGTTCTATTGAAGGACATTAATGCCATTGACCCAGAATCAGTTGTGTTGACCTCCTCTGCCGTCGGAGCCCCGTCGTCGAGCGAAGCCTTTGTGACAGACCAAGATCACCAGCGTACGGTCGAACTGTGTCAAGCGGTAGGCGTTTCTGGGATAAACGCATTCATCACCAACGAGTGCGGAGGGGGATCCATCTTCAACGGGTGGGTTCCGGCTGCCATATTGGGCCTGCCGCTGCTGGATGCCCCGTGCAACGGGCGGGCCCATCCTACGGGTTTGATGGGTTCTATGGGGTTGCACCGAATTAAAGATTACGTTTCAGTTCAAAGTGCCGTTGGAGGGAATCCTAAAACTGGAAAGCACTTGGAAGCAGTTTTCAAGGGTACACTAGATTCTGCTTCTTCTTTGGTAAGACAATGCGCGGTCTATGCGGGCGGCCTCGTAGCTGTGGCAAGAAATCCAGTGAAGGCATCCTTCATAAAAGACCATGGTGCTCCGGGTGCAATAAAGCTGGCTTTAAAGTTGGGTGAGGCCATGATGAAGCTAAAATCAAGCGGCCCACAGGCTGTAGCTTCTACTTCGATGGATATTTTAGGAGGTAACGTAATCACAGCTTCCCGTGTAAGGGATAAGAAACTCGTCTCCGAAGGTGGATTTGATCACGGAAAGATAGTATTGGAAGATGGGCATGAAATAACGTTTTGGAACGAATACATGACATTAGAGTGCAACGGCAAACGTATCAGCACCTTTCCGGATCTCATCATGACGCTTGATGGAGAAAGTGGCGTTCCCGCAACAAGTGCCGAGGTTCGCAAAGATCAAATGGTAATAGTCGTATCAGCCTCGGCCAAAAACCTAATTTTGGGTGAAGGCATGCGGTGTAAAGAGCTTTTTGAACCGATAGAAAAGGTCATTGGAAAAGAAATAATAAGCTACTTGACATTATAACAGGAGGCGTAAATCTCATGTCGCTAAAATGGACCATTGAAGCAATAGATCTTTTAAGCAGTCCTAAAGTAAATGGACAAGACGTCAAAGAAGTGTTGGTTAAGACAGGGCTTAAAGATGTTGAGGTAAAGTCAGTAACTGGTCCAAATGGGAAGACTGATTTTGTAAAGGTTTGGATACCCGGAAAAGAGGGCAAAAGATCCGGAGGGACTGCTCCAACGCTTGGTATAGTCGGCAGGCTTGGCGGCATAGGCGCAAGACCGGAAAGGCTTGGCTTGGTCTCCGACGCCGATGGAGGCATAGCTGCCGTAGCTACTGCCATGCTTTTAGGTGATATGTATAGCAAGGGAGATATCTTAAAGGGAGATGTTTTCATCTCTACTCACATATGTCCAGATGCCCCCACCCAGCCTCACGATCCCGTTCCCTTCATGGGCTCCCCTATCGATATGGCGATGGCTAACAAAGAAGAAATTACCGGCGAGTTGGACGCTGTGCTTTCGATTGACACGACTCGTGGAAACAGAGTCATAAACCATCGCGGTTTTGCCATATCGCCGACTGTAAAAGAGGGATGGATACTGCGAGTGAGCGAGGATTTGTTGTCTATAATGAGCTATATTACCGGGAAAATGCCGGTGGTATTTCCCATAACCATGCAGGATATCACGCCCTATGGTAACGACGTTTATCATCTAAACAGCATAATGCAGCCCTGTACCGCAACCTCTGCACCAGTAGTAGGAGTTGCCTTGACGTCCGAGGTACCGGTCCCGGGGTGTGCAACGGGCGCTACGCAGGCCATGGATATTGACGAGGCAGTTAGGTTTAGCGTTGAGGTCGCTAAGTACTACGGTGAAGGAAAGGTATCTTTTTACGATGCGGCGGAATTCGACAGATTAATCTCGCTTTATGGATATATGAGGCATTTACAGACCTTAGGAAAGATAAAATAAATGAAAATTCAAGTTACACTTACCGTAGAAGAGGGGAAAAGGGTCATAGCGAGAGGCATTTCCTCGCTACCAGAAGTCAACCGCGTAATGAAGCAAGGCATCTTGCTCCTAAAAGGGGGAACAACGGTATCTGCAGTTTCGGAGGACTTGGTTGGGGTTAAGCTAAGGATATCTGGAAGGATAACCGAGAGAGGTGCCGTATCGGCCGAAGGTAATGTTGAAGGCCCGCATTCCATTGTGATTAGAAACGGCAAACCTGAAACGGCGGATGGACACCTTGAGGAGATAGTATCTCAAATGGGACCTAGCGATTTGGCAATTTGCGGAGCAAATATCATAGATGGGGATGGAAATGCAGCTATGATGGCAGGTCGTTTTTTCGGGGGTGAGCCGGGCAGGATTCTTCCTCTTTTGCATGTCGAGGGAGTGCCTATCATCGTAGCGGCAGGGCTTGAAAAATATTGCCCCTTTTCTTTGAGAGAAGCGATGTCCAGGTGTGGACGAAACGTACCGGATATGTCTATGGGCATGTCAGTTGGATTAGTTCCAATTGTAGGCAAGGTCTTTAGCGAGGTCGATGGCATCTATGCACTGGGTGCCACGCATGTAACGGTGATAGGACGAGGTGGAATTTACGAAGGCGCAGGTAGCACCACTTTTTTGATAGAGGGAGACAAATCGTGGGCTAGCGACTTCATGGAATATATTTGTTCCATCAAAGGTACATCGCCCAGTGGAATCGAGGATTCCTTAAAAGAATGCCTGCGTTGTGGCCCAGGGGCCCAGGATCACTTGAATTGTATTTATAAAGGGAGAATGAACAATGTATAGAATTGGTGCCATAACAATAGGACAGTCGCCAAGAAGCGACGTTATGGTGGACATAAAACCGATTTTGGGGCCTGACATTGAAATTGTGGAGGCCGGAGCGCTAGACGGACTTAGCAAAGAAGAAATAGCCAAGTTAGCTCCAATAGAAGGAGATTATGTATTGGTAACCAGGCTTCGTGACGGCACATCCGTCACAGTTGCAGAAAAGCACATCACTCCCCTGCTCCAGGACAAGATCGGCAAGCTTTTTGAAAGCGGCATTCACGTGGTTTTGCTTCTATGCACTGGAGAATTTCCTGATTTTGGCGCAAATGGTTTTCTTTTGAGACCCCAAAGAATGCTTTTTGAGGTAACCAAGGCAGTTGGAGAAGGTTTGAAGTTAGGCGTATTTACCCCTTCAAAGGACCAAATAGAGCAATCGCGCAAACGATGGTCTGCCGTGACAAAGGACCTTCGAATAGTGGCTGCCTCACCTTACGTAGAGTCTGATGCCTCAATAGCAAGGGGCGCTATGGAGTTATCCGAATGGGGAGCGCAAATAATAGTAATGGATTGTATAGGCTACACTTCTAAGATGAAAAAGCATGTAAAAGAAATTACTTCATGTCCCGTTATCTTGGCCAGGACCGTCGCAAGCCGCATAGCCAGGGAATTGCTTGAGTGAGGAAAAGATCATGATGAGCGAAATAAAAAGTTTGATGGAAATTGCAAAAAAGCTTTTAATGGTAAACATGGGCATAGTAAAGGGCGAAAGGCTCCTTGTCCTGTGTGATGATGCTACGCAGGGCATCGGCGATGCTATCTTTAAGGCCGGCATGGAGGTAAAAGCAAGGTCTTTCTTACTTTGCATGCAAAAACTTGAAAGAAGCGGCATGGAACCCGACGAGCTGGTGGCAAAGGCTATGGCGATGTCGGATGTGGTTATGGCACCTACCAGTGCTTCTCTTACCCACACGCAGGCACGGAAAAATGCCTGCAGTTGTGGGGCACGAATTGCCACCATGCCAGGGATCACTGAAGATATGTTTTTTAATGGCCCGATAAATGCCGACTATGAAAAAGTAGAAAAATTGACCAAAAATGTTACTGTCTTGCTGGATAAGGCGAGATCGGCCAGAATTGTTACCGGAAAGCATACGCTTTTAATCTCGCTCGAAGGAAGGCGTGGTGTGCCAAGCACCGGAATTTACCGCAATAAAGGAGAATCGGGAAATTTGCCCTCAGGCGAAGCATACATAGCGCCCCTTGAGGGCACTGCAACGGGGAGCGTTCTTATAGACGGCTCTTGCGTTGGGATTGGGCTTCTTGATTCTCCGCTCATCCTGGAATTTGACCAAGGGTTACTTTTGGATGTGAAAGGTGATCGCGCCGATCGCCTGCTTGAGGTTTTGGGTGATAATCCTAATGCGCGTAATCTGGCGGAACTTGGCATCGGGACCAATGATAAGGCTCGTCTTACCGGGGTTATCCTAGAAGACGAAAAGATATATGGATCTGTCCATATAGCAATGGGAAGCAATGACACCTTTGGCGGAAAAGTTGCTGCAGGCGTTCATGTAGATGCTGTAATGCGGAGCCCTGAACTTTATTTGGATGATATACTTGTCGTAAAGGATGGCAAGATATGGGTTTAAGCTATTGAATTAGGAGGTTTTTAGCAATGGCGCGCGTTTTGGCAGTTTGTGTCAGCTCAAACAGACAGGAACCCAAAAAGCCTGTGGCGGAGGCGCGATTCATCGAAGGAAAAGGCATTGAGGGGGATTCCCATTTTGGCATATCGTCACGACAGGTCAGCTTATTGAGATATGAGGATATAAAGCTCGCCGAAAAAGAGGCGGGCTTTTCCTTTCCGCCGGGGTCCTTGGCAGAAAACCTGGTGGTAGAGGGATTGCCCGACGAAATTCCAATAGGAAGCCGCCTTAAAATCAGCCGCGACGTGGTCTTGCTGGTAATAGAAAAGGGCAAAAGGCCGGATGAACCTCACACATACGATTACCGCGGATGGTGTCTGCTGCCAAAGGTGGGCTATTTCCTCGAGGTAGTCGGCGGTGGCATTGTTAAGCCAGGAGATGAGGTTGTGCTCGAGGCTCACGGCTAACAGCGATTTGTTAATATAATTTGCTTGCTTGACCAAAACATAATTGTAGCTTAAATTTTAATTTACATGCTGTATTGATAAAATAAAAGGAGTGAGCGATATGAACTGCTGTCAAAAACCGGATGTCGTGGTAAGCAGTGAGTCTACTTTTTTCTCCTTCGATCCCCAATTACCTCCCGCCGCCACCGTCGATCAAGACGTCTTGGTTCAAATTGAGGCAAAGGATTGCTTTTCTAATCAGATCACCGAGGAAGATCAGTTGGTTTCGGAAATAGATTTTTCAAGAATAAACCCGGCCACAGGACCGATTTACGTAAAGGGTGCTAAAAAAGGCGATGCTTTAGCAGTAACCATCCATAAGATAGATCTAAAACAAAAGGGAGCTATTGTTACGATACCTAAAGAGGGCGTCCTTGGCGACATGGCAGAAGAAGCCAGAACCGTCATCTGTGATATACATTCCGATCAGCTGAAGTTCAAGCATTTAAATCTGGCTTTAAAAAGGATGATAGGTGTAATAGGCGTTGCCACACCAGAAAATACACCTACGGGCACTCCGGGAAGACACGGCGGGAATATGGATGCCACTGTGATAACGGAAGGTGCTACCGTTTATTTTCCGGTCAGTTGCGACGGCGCTTTGTTCGGCTTGGGGGACCTTCATGCAGTGATGGGAGATGGCGAGGTCTGTGTTGCTGCTTGCGAGATCGCCGGCAATGTGACAGTAAGCTTTAAAGCGTTGGATAAATTGGCACCGATGTGGCCCTGTGTTGAAACGAAAGATTGGTTATACATAGTAGTCTCGGATGAAGACATAAACAAGGCTTTTTATGAGGCAACGAGATTGACGGTAAGAGCTTTTGAAGGTGCATTGGATCTGGATTGGCATGATGCTTACATGCTTGCCAGCATGGCGATGGACTTAGAAATTTGTCAATTGGTCGACCCCCGCAAGACTGTGAGGGCTAAACTTCCAAAGAATTTGATTTCGATCGATTTGCTTTTGAAAGCTATACGAGTATAGATTTATAGATTCTTTTTAATATTAAATTATTATTAAAATATAAAGTAAATATATACTATGAATTAAATTTATGATATTTTTGTAATAAAATACATGTTATTAAGGAAGTGTGCCTTTATGATAGTCCATAATCTTATCGCTTCCATAGAAGCGAAACTTGCCAAACTCACTGTTGAAAAAGTAACAATCGGTTTGCGGTACACCTGTGTGGTGTTGTCCGATGGCAGCTGTGGCCTGGCTGCTACTTTGGATGAGAGACAGTGCTGCAACAAGTTTAATTGGTCGGGTCCTCTGGCGGGGAGGCCTGCTTTAGAGCTGGCGCGAGGTTTGGCGACGGCAGATCCCATAGCGTCCTCCATAGGTCTTGCGACGGTAAACGCCGTGTTTTCTGAAGATGCGCCCCTTCAGGAGATCGAACCAATAGAATTATTGAAAATAGACAAAGATGATGTCGTTGGAATGATTGGAAACATTGCTCCTTTGGCCTGCGATATTGTAGAACGGGCAAAAAAGCTGCTTATATTTGAACGAAACCCTTCGCAACAATCCGAAAATGTGCTTCCCGATTGGGCAGCGGAGTGGGAACTGCCACGCTGTGATGCTGTCTTTATAACTGGCACTGCCTTTATCAACAAGACCATAGATCATCTGCTCGACCTTTGTACAGGTCGTGTTGCGATCATCGGGCCTTCTACCCCACTATGGCCTGAGTTGTTAGGCGATATTAGCCTCAAGCGCATTGTAGGACTGTTTGGCGTTAGGGTATGCGATCCAGAACTTGTATGCCAAGTTGTAAGCGAAGGCGGCGGTACTCAGGCCTTGCTAAAGCATGGGGCAGTAAGGGCTGCGTTTGCATCCTAAGGCCGTTCTAGCAGCTTATTCACTACGTCTTTTTGAGTAAAACTCTCTTATCTCCTATCCTTCTCGTGATGCCACGGGCATCGAAGTCCTCGAGAAGTGGCAGTATGTATTTTCTGCTGACGTTAGTGGTATCGCGCATGGAAGCTATGGTTATCTCAGGAAGAGTGCGCAGGATGTCCAAGGCTTTTTCTTCGATTCTTTTGGATAACAAAAACTCTCCGCCAATTATTCTGATCTCTCCCTGCTGTTTTGCGACGTCGAGTGTTTTGTTCATCCTGTCTTTATCCCAATTTAATTCCTTTATTGCTTCTTCTACAGAGGGAAACTGAAACCCCTTGTTTTCACAATAGGAAAGCAGTTTATCTTTATCTTTTAGTATCCCTTCATCCAACACCGGCGAGGCTCCGGGAAGCCTTACAATCTCTCCGTCAGTCTCTATTAGACCTCTGTTTACGAAAAGCCTTAGCAGTTCCTGAGACTGTCTTTTCGTGAGCGATATCTCTAAAGCCGCTATTAAATCCGAGGCTTTCATTCCGGCCAAATGGGAATTTTTCTCGTGAAAACGATTCAATATGTCCTGAAGGGATCTCGTCAACCCCTTGTAATATGGGAGAGACATTAAAAGAGGTTGTTCTCCCGATTCTATAAAGATTATTCCCAAACCCCTCGCCTTGTTTAAAGTGAGCTTTAATTGTTCGGGCGTTAACTGGCTCAAGATGATCGCTTCGTTGAAGGAAAGAAGGCCAATCCTTTCTAAAATTACTGCAAATCGTTCTGCAGGATCTTTTGCTTGGGCTAACTTGTCTAAAAAAGCCAAAAGTTCTGTTCTTGCCTTTCCTCCCCTCGGTTTTTTATCGTAAGGGAAGAGAATTTCGCCTCCTCCAATCGTCCTAAGAGGTGTATGTGCCCGGATGATAAATCGTTGTCCCATGTGAACAACTATCGGCTCCTTCAAGACCAGCTGCCCAAAGGCCTCATCGTTGGGCAAAAGCTTGGTATCCTTCAGAAGCGCTACTCTAGCCATTGTTTCGGAAGTTCCTATATGAAGATGTACCTGTTGCCAGTGCTTTAGCGGTTCCGGCGTAGAGGCGAGCAGGGTTAATTTGACGTCAAGGCACTGTGTGGTTTTAAACAGACCGCTTGAACAGGCCACATCTCCCCTTTCAAGCTCTGTTGATTTGATGTTGGGCAGGTTTAGGGCTGATCTCTGTCCCGCTAATGCTTCCCGGACTGCTTTGCCGTGTACCTGAATTGAACGAACCTTGGAATTCTTACCCAGAGGAAGCACGTCAAGCGTATCTCCTATTTGAACTTTCCCCCTATATACCGTTCCCGTTACTACGGTGCCAAAACCTGCTATAGGAAAGCTCCTATCGATAGGCATGAAAAAGGGGCCATCTGTGTCGCGCGGTTTAATTCGATATACCGTCCAGTCGATGACTTCGAGGAGCCTGTCTAAATTCGTCCCCTTCGTTGAAGAAACGCAAACCATTGGTTTCCCCTCAAGGAAGGTGCCCTTGACCAAATCCTCTACGTCCGATTTTACAAGCTCGAGCATCTCTTCATCCACAATATCCGCCTTGGTTATAGCGATCAATCCCTCTTTAATGCCAAGCAAAGACAGAATCTCCAGATGTTCCCTGGATTGGGGCATTACCCCTTCATCGGCGGCGACGACCAAAATAACAGCATCAATTCCAGTGGCACCGGCCACCATCTGTCTGATGAAGCGTTCGTGCCCCGGGACGTCGACGACGCTTACAATTCGACCGCTCGGCAGCGTTAAAGGAGCAAATCCAAGCTCTATCGTGATGCCGCGCCTTTTTTCCTCCCTAAGCCGATCGCAGTCCACCCCTGATAAAGCCTTTATTAAAGTGGTTTTCCCGTGATCTATATGTCCTGCCGTGCCGAAGACTATTGTCGTCTCAACAGGTTCGGTCATTGCGAATTCCCCCACAATAGAAGCTCTTTTAAGCATCCGTCGATCTCTGAAGAGACAAGAACATCCTCGCCGTCTCCCATCGTGCGAACGTGAAAGATAATCCTTTCCTGGTCCACGTTTGCTACCACGGGAGTATCCAGTTGTCTTAGAAGGGCCGCGAACTTAGAAGGGCCGATAGTATCGGGAGGTGTTATCGCCACTCCGAAACCACTTAATTCGTCGTCAGGGAAGGCTCCTCCTCCTACCAAGTCCTTAACTTCGATGACCTCAACCTCCCAGCCGTCGTCTTTTGAAAGGATGCCTCGAAACAAATTAGCTAAATGCTCTGCTTTGGCCTTTAATCTCTCAAGGTCCGTCATTATCATGGCTAATGTGGGAATCTTTGCATAATCCTCCCTTAGATATATCCTCAAGGTGGATTCCAATGCGGCCAAGGTCATCTTGTCTACCCTCAGAGCGCGAAGCAATGGATGTTTTTTGAGCTTTGATATGAGATCTTTCTTTCCTACAATGCCCCCGATCTGCGGTCCGCCGAGCAATTTGTCGCCCGAAAAGGTAACGATATCTACGCCTTCTTCTATGCATTGACCTATCGCCGGTTCGCCTTTCAGGCCATAGGCTGAAAGGTCCACCAAAAATCCGCTTCCTAAGTCTTCCATGACCACCAGCCCTCTGGAATGAGCCAACTCAGTCAGCTCCCTTCTTCCCACCTCTGAATGGAAGCCAACTATCCTGTAATTGGAGGGGTGGACCTTTAATACGATGCGGGTATTTTCGTTTATGGCCCTCTCGTAGTCGTAAAGGTGAGTCCTGTTTGTGGTGCCCACTTCGATCATCTTGGCTCCGGAAAAGGACATGATGTCGGGTATTCTAAAGGATTCTCCTATTTCAATTAGCTCTCCCCTGGATATTATCGCTTCCCCGTCGCCAGCAAGAGCTGTTAAGCATAAAAGAACCGCAGCTGCGTTGTTGTTCACCACTAAAGCTGCCTCGGCACCTGTGAGTTGGCACAAAATCCATTCTACGTGATCATATCTGTGTCCTCTTTTGCCCCTTTCAAGATCGTACTCCAGATTGCTGTAGCGGCTTGATATAAGTCGCACGTCGGATGCTACGTCATCGGCGAGACAGGACCTCCCAAGGTTTGTGTGCACTATGACGCCCGTAGCATTCACTACGGGCGTCAAATTGTGTCGTGAAGCTTTGTCTAAAGCCTTTCGGATCTCATCGTACAAAAATTTGAGGTTTACGTCTCTTACATTTCCGCGGAGCACATCGTTTCTGTAATTTTCGAGCACTCCTTCGATAATTAATTTAGTTGTTTTGCGTCCTAGGAGTGTGCAAAATCCTTCAACCCACTCCAAGGCCAGTAACTTGTCCATAGATGGTATCGTACGTAAAATCTTGCTCACATCTTCATGCATTTTTCGATCAACGCCCCACTTTAAGAAGTTGTCATTAATATTAACGTAATTTCGGGGCTGTGTTAATACATATGATTATTTATTGAGCTATATCCAAAAGGGCATTGACCAAAACATCGCATCCGCGCTTCAAATCGTCGTATTTGGTGTCCTCTTCAGGTGCGTGACTTATGCCTTCTATGCTTTGGACGAATATCATGCCCACGTCGGTTACTTCTGTAAAGAGTGCCGAGTCGTGTCCGGCTCCGCTAGGCATTCTCAGGTACTTAATGCCGAGTTTTTCAGCGGCATTTTGAATGGCTGAAATCACCTTGTCAGAAAGTTTGACCGAATCGGATTCTCCTACCAGGTCTATGGAATAATTTAATCCATGATCTTCTGATACTTGTCTGACCTTTTCCCTGAGCAGCTGCTCTACCCTTTCGATGCCTTCTTTTTTTATATCCCGTATATCGACGGTGAAAGTTACCTTGCCGGGTATTACGTTGGTTACGTTGGGGAAGCACCATATTTTGCCTACGGTGGCAACGGTCGTATCAAAGACATCTTCTTTGGCGCAATGTTCAATAAATGTTATTATCTTACTGGCTCCTACCAGTGCATCATGCCTCATGTTCATTGGCGTTGTCCCTGCGTGGTTAGCCATTCCCTCAAGGGTTAGGGAAAGCTGTTTTATGCCTACAATGGCTTCCACAACGCCAACGGGAATAGATTTTGAATAAAGGATTTTGCCCTGTTCGATGTGAAGTTCGAGCAATGCCTTCAGGTCGCCCTTGCGCAAGACGTATCTTTCAAGTTCATCTGGATTTAGGCCGAACCTTTTGGCTGCTTCGTAGAAAGAAAGGCCCTCGTCGTTTTTAAGCTTCTTTAAGTCTTCAAGCGTGTATTTTCCGACCAAAGCCTTGCTTCCCACGAGGCCGCCGCCAAAGGAAGAGCCCTCCTCCTCAACAAGGGCTATCATCTCGAGCGAATGTTTGGGCTGCACCTTATGTTCTTTTATCACCGTCAAAGCTTCCAAGGCTGCCACAACTCCCGCCGCTCCATCGAATTTTCCGCCATACAAAACCGTATCAATATGAGAACCGAACATCACGGGAGGAAGGTCGGGCTCCCTGCCCTTTAATTTAGCCCTAAAATTGCCTATGGGGTCGACTAAAACCTCCAGCCCAAGGGATTTGCAGCTTTCCGTCAAATAATCTATTGCCTTTTTGTGTTCGGGCGAAAAGGACAACCTTGTACAACCTTTTCCGGGTGTTGAGTTAAATGTATTTAGCGTTTCAATATGGTCTTTGATTCTCTCAAGGTTTGTCTCAAGCATTTTTTCATCTCCTTCAGTTTTGATTTAAATAGTCAAGGGCATATTGAAGATAAAGTGCTACACCGATCTCCAGGACATCTTCGTCCAAATCGAAGTTGGGATTGTGATGAGGATAATTTGTACCTTTTTTCTCGTTGCCGATTCCCACAAGGGCAAATACGCCCGGGGCTAATTTAAGATATTCTGCGAAATCTTCTCCGCCCATGACCTTTTCATATTCTACCAGACCGTCCCTGCCAACAATTTTTTCAGCGGCTTTGGCTGCGAGAGATGAACTTTCGAGGTCGTTGATCACGGGGGAAGTGGCAAACTTATAATTTACATATGCTTCAGCCCTATATCCTGCAGCAACCTGCTTGGCTATCCTTTCTATGGCTTGGGGCAAAACATCCTTGGTCTTGGGATTGAAGTACCTGTTTGTTCCCTCGAGTTTTGCCTCGGAGGCTAGGACGTTAAATCGAGTGCCGGCGACAAGTTTACCCACCGTTACAACTAGAGGCTCAAGTGGCGTAAACTCCCTGCTGACGATTGTTTGGAGGGCCATTACTATGTTTGAAGCCACTACGACGGCGTCAACTCCTTCGTGGGGCGCAGATCCGTGCCCACCTTTGCCCTGGACGGTAATATCAAAGACATCCACAGCGGCCATTCTTGGCCCAGCTTCGACGGATACCTTTCCCGTGGGCAAACCGCTCCAAAGATGCATTCCGAATATGTTGTCTACTCCATCCATAGCTCCGTCGTCTATCATCCTAAGCGCACCTTGAGCGACCTCCTCTGCCGGCTGAAAGATTAGCTTCACGGTTCCCGGCAGCTCGCTTTTGATTTCCGATAAAATTTTGGCAACTCCCAACAGCATTGCAGTATGGCCATCATGTCCACAGGCATGCATGAGCCCTTCGTTTTTGGATTTATAGGGCTTGTCGTTTTTTTCGGAGACTTCGAGGGCATCCATATCGGCCCTTAAAGCTACGGTTTTCCCGGGTTTTTCTCCTTTTATAGTTGCGATTATTCCCGTTCCGCCTGCATTTGTATTGAGGATGCCCATCTTATCCAGCTCTTCTTTGATCCTCCGCGAGGTCCTTATCTCTTCGCCGGATTTTTCCGGATACATGTGGAATTCTCGTCTCAGTTCTATTACGTAATCCTTTACTTCTGCTGCCAGTTTTTTTATGTCCATTTAAAGTATGACACCTCCGTTAATAATAATTTTTTACAGTAAGTTTACGAATATACCCGCTAAAATTACCGAAGCGATAGTAACAGTGGTGAAACCGCCCACTAACATCTTTGGTAATAGGGAATCCATTAAAAATTTAAATTCCTCAGGATTTTCGGCGAGTGCCTTGGAGGCTTCCTCAGTTAATACGTAATTGGGAGGAAAGCCGTAAAGGGCAGTGAGCGCGCAGGCAAAGGACATTTCCTTAGAATAACCAAGGAGCTTTCCTAGAGCCATGGAAAACAGGGCCATGCCCGTAATGCCTATTGCTATTATTCCAAAAAGTGGTCCGACGAGGCTAACAATCATATTTGGGGTGGCTTTGGCCAAACCTGCAAATATAAAGGCCATCAAAGTGGTCATCATAAACCCGAAAGAACCCGACAGATCGAGGGGTCTACGCTCGAGAAAGCCGATTTCCGCAGCTATAACGCCAAATATGAGGCATATCACAAAACGTGAAACTACTTCGTTTATGGCCGTTGCCGTTATAGCCGATGCCCATGCCACTATACCAAGCTTGAAAAGATACATGTAAGTCGTCCTATATTTGGGCGGTATTTCAGGGATAATTTGAAGTTTTGACCTTTTCTGTGAAACGTCTGATGGTCCATTTGAGGTAGCGGTTTCTGCCTTAATTTCTCCCTTTCTGAAAGCTGTCAACAGCCTCTTCCCCTCACGTTTTAGAGCAATTGCCGTCAGAGGATAACCAAAAAAGCCCTGCGTAACATACATGACTATGGCTAACACCGAAAGCTCAACCAATCCCTTTTCCATGGCGGCATTTTGCATCATCAGGGCTGCTACGATTCCTCCCGTAAGTGGAGGTGTTGATATCACAACGGTTTCCCAACCAAATAGGTATTTGCCAATCGTTAAAGTTCCCAAAGATATTCCTATGATCCCCCCTAGAGAAATTACGACGGTTCTCCACTGTGCGGCCAATTCCTTTAGATTCAACATTGTTCCCATGTGGACCAATAATAAATACATGGACAACGTAGCCAAAGGTTGTCCTAAACAGGCCAGATCTATCAGATTTTCTGGTAAAATGGTCCAGAAGCCCAATAAGAATAGGACTGCAGCTACGAACACAGAAGGAACAAAGGCTTTAGTTTTAGTAGAAATGAAGTCACCTATGTAAAGAATAAACAAGACAATAGTAAAAGCTGCAATTAAATCGAAGTTCATAAAAGATTCCTCCTTACTTTACTTTATTTTTTCTTTTGCCTCCGATCATGTTGGCTATAGTTATACCATATTTTTTGGATAAGTGAGATTTTAGAATATTCTGATATTATTTTTATTATTATTATTTTATTATTAAGACGAAATAAATTATCTTGTAATTTAATCTAATAATAATTAATTAGGAGGATGAGTATTATCATGATGCTGTCGATAAAAAAGAGAGATGCCCTGATAATCGTGGATTTGCAAGTAGATTTCTGTCCCGGCGGAAATCTACCGGTTCCTGAAGGGGATGAGATTGTTCCTATAGCAAACAAACTGGTTGAGCTTTTTGAGAAACAGGGAGGTCAAATAGTCTTTTCCCGCGATTGGCATCCGGATAAACACATGAGCTTCAAGGAGTGTGGCGGACCATGGCCCGCTCATTGCGTCCAAAACACCAGAGGAGCGGAATTTCATCCCGATCTTTTTATTCCACCTTCGGCAATCGTCGTAAGTAAAGCGACGGAAACCTTGAAAGAAGCCTATTCCGCCTTTGACGGGACAAGATTATCGGAGACATTGCATGAAGCGGGAATTGAACGAGTTTTTATATGTGGCTTGGCTACTGATGTCTGCGTAAAATCAACGGCCTTGGATGCTATTAAATTGGGGTATGATACTTATGTGATCCAAGATGCCTCGCGCGGAATTACTAAAGAAAGCGTTGAGCAAAGTTTGAAGGAAATGAAAAGTGTTGGCGTCAAGATCATCGAAAGCCGCCAAATTTTGACGAATTAATGTAGATCAATGACGAAGGAGGTTAACAAGGAAAGATGAAAATAGTCGATGCGAGAGGAACGACTTGCCCAAAACCGGTAATAATGACGAAAAAAGCGATAGATTCTGGAGAAAAAGAAGTGGAAGTTTTAGTCGATAACGACGTCTCCTTTCAAAACGTCAGGCGCTTCCTTGATTCACAGGGATACGAAATCATCGAAGCGGTCAAAAAAGAGGAAGGGACTTTCGTTATTCGAGGCAAATCGGGAGAGACAGCAGAAGATAGCACGGCAGAAATCGAAGTTACAGCTAAAACTAAGCCTAATGAAGAAAAAAAGAGCGTAGGGGTGTTGCTTCTGTCGGATACTATCGGCAGGCCAAACGACGGATTGGGAGAGGTGTTGATGAAAAGCTTTCTCGGAGTTCTCCTTGAAGGCGAACCTCCGGTAGTGATCGCTTTGATGAACGAAGGGGTGTTGTTATCCCTACCGGAAAACAGCGCTAGCGAAATACTAAGAGACCTCGAAAATAAGGGGACTTCCATCCTCGTATGCGGAACCTGTACCAATCATTTTGGAATAACCGATAAAGTCTCTGTTGGGACTATATCCAACATGTTTCAAATAACGGAAGCCATGCTCGAGGTGGATAAGGCGTTGGTTTACGGATAAATATGAGTTAAGCATTCTTACATGAAATCAGGGCGATAAAATGGCTAAAACAACAGGGGGCAGCTTTGTTGTAAAGACGCTTGAGGCTTTGGGTGTGGAAGTTGTCTTCGGAATTCCCGGGGTGCACAACCTCGAGATCTATAAGGCGTTGTTGGATTCGCCCATTCGCCATATAACGACGCGTCACGAACAGGGTGCAGCCTTTGCCGCGGACGGATACAGTCGAATCAAGGGCAAGCCAGGTGTAGCTATCACTATAACAGGGCCGGGGCTTACCAATGCGGTGACGGCCCTTGCGGGAGCATATCACGATTCGGTTCCTCTTCTTTTGATATCGAGTCAAATACCCAGGCAATCTTTAGCCTCTCGAAGCGGATTTCTCCACGAAGTTAAAGATTCCCGCGGCTTGGCATCTTCTGTATGCAAAGAGAGCATTTCTGTCATGTATCCGGAAGACATATCGTCGAGCTTAATTTATGCATGGGAGCTCTCTCAAAAGGGAAGGCCGGGGCCGGTTCATGTGGAAATACCCCTGGATCTGTTGTCGGAAGGCTTTTTCGGGGAATCGGAATATCGAAGTGATTGTCGGCTTAAAGTTTTACGCCCCATTTTATGCCCCGATGATGAGAACATCGACGAAGCCGTATCTTTTATCAATGAAGCTCGTTTTTGTGCCATCATTGCCGGAGGAGGCGCATTGTCTGCAGGTAGTGAAATTACAAAACTTGCGGAGAAGATTGCTGCCCCTGTAGTTACCACCTGTGCCGGCAAGGGGGTTGTTGACGAAAGACATGCCTTAAGCTTGGGAGCCAGGCTTAATTTCAAGGTCGTAAGGGATTACTTGGAATCTTTGGATTTGCTTTTGATCGCGGGGTCGGAGCTTTCTCCCACAGACCTTTACCAATATCCGCTCAAGCCGAAGGGTAAAGTTATCCGGATAGACCTGGATCCCGGAAATTTCGCCCGACAACCTCTTCCCGATATACCCGTAATGGCCGATTGCAAAGCTGCGATAACCATTTTGGCGGATCGCGTTTCGGCCAGAGACGCCAGGGTTGTCGAAGAAGTTTCTTCCAAGGTAAAGTCCATAAAGGCAGCAGCGAGGGATGAACTTTTAAGCTCAGGCGAATTGGGTGAGGAGACCTACGATGCCGTGCAAGCCGTTAACAGCATAAGAAAAGCCCTCCCCGACGAAGGGATGATCTTTGCCGACATGACCATTCCCGCCTACGTCGCTATTAGCGAATTTCCTTCATACGGGCCAAGGACGTTCCTTCATCCTGTGGGTTTTGGTACTCTTGGATGGGCCTTGCCCGCAGCTTTAGGTGCCAAAGCCGCATGCTCTCAGGCTCCAATAATCGTACTTGCCGGCGATGGCGGATTTCAATTTACCATGGAAGAGCTTGCCCTAACCATAGAAGAAAACCTGCCATTAGTTATAGTCATATGGCACAACAATGGTTTTGGCATACTAAAGAACATCGAAAAGAAACGTCATTTCCGAAAACCCTATGCAGTGAACCAAAACCTTCCGAATTTTAGCCTTTTGGCTTCAGCTTACGGTATAAGGTCCTTCCGTGCCACTTCGGCGGTCGAACTGGAAGAGGCGCTCGGAGCAAGTTTGAGCGATCGGGCCTCCGCCATAATAGAATACAGGTCCCGCTGAAGTTCGAAGTTACTCTAAAAGTTTTAACTTCCTGTGGGAGGTTTCTTCCTACAGGAAGTTTTCCCATAAAGCGTTTGCGATGCGAAATCCCTTGGGAGTGAAGGCATGCCTTCCGCGGGAAGATGTTCTGCAATCTGAAGGAAGTTTCATCCAGGTATCTAGAAATTTCCTGTAGGCTTTCCACCCGTATTTTCTTTTAAAAGTCGTCGCAGTTACTCCCCACCGGGTGCGAAGGGCCAGTATGGCAGCTTCTGTTGCCTGCTTGTCTTGTGGTAATATTTCCTGATATTCCACGGGAAGATTTTCGCTGGTAATTTGATCGAAATAATCGTTTATTTCCCTCGTGTTTCCGTATCTGAATCCGTCCAGGTAGCCCCAGGCGCCGGGGCCTACTCCTAAGAAGTTTTCACCTTGCCAGTAAGCGATGTTATGGCGACACCAATGGCGTGGCAAGGAAAAGCTGGCTATTTCGTACTGAATAAATCTTTTCTTGGGCAAGTACCATTGGGCGAACCTATACAGCGGGTATCCCTCGGTCAAACCTGAGGGCGGACATTCGCCCCATGGAGTGCCTTCCTCGAGGGTGAGTTCGTAGATCGAGAGATGACGTATTCCGAAATTGAGACAATCTTTGAGGGTCCTGTGCCAACTTTGTATGGTCTGTCCAGGCAGGCCGAAGATCAGATCGACGCTGACATCGAGGCCGCTGGCAACCAGCGCGGCTATGGCATCTGCGGCATCGTGAGCACTATGGGGGCGCTTGAGCAACTGAAGCTCTCCATCGTCAAGGCTTTGAACTCCAAGGCTTACACGGGTTATCCTCCAGGAGCGCCAAAGTTTAATGTGATCGGCGGTTAACGAACCGGGATTTGCTTCGACGCTCGCCTCTAGGAAGGGCAAAAAGTCAACGTAACGTTCAAGCGACGAGATAAGCCTTTCCCATTGCCAGTGGTTTAATAAAGTTGGCGTGCCACCGCCAATGTAAAGCGTTTGGACCTTGATTTTCCCTCCTGCAAGAGCGGCCCACAACTTTAACTCCTCGTCGAGGCAGTTCATAAATTTGTCTATTTCAGAGGCTTTCGAAACCACGCTGTAGAAGGCGCAGTAGGGGCATTTTCTGACGCAAAAGGGTATATGAACGTAAAGCGAAAGTGGAGACGACAGCGCCAAGACAAAAGATTCGTTTAGTACATTTACGCGGTCCGATCTATTCTTCCTCATTGGCTTGCAGGAATGCCAAAAAGGCTTCCTGGGGAATCTGCACTCTTCCTATCATCTTCATCTTTTCCTTGCCCTCTTTTTGTTTTTCAAGCAATTTACGTTTTCTGGTGACGTCGCCGCCATAACATTTTGCTAGCACGTTTTTGCGCAAGGGTTTGACGTTTTCTCGGGCTATAACACGGCTTCCTATTGAAGCCTGTATGGCGACCTCAAAAAGCTGTCGCGGTATCAGTTCCTTGAGCTTTTTTATAACACCTAATGCCCTTTTGTAGGCGTCGTCTTTATGGCAGATGAAGGAAAAGGCATCGACTGGCTCGCCGTGAATGAGGATGTCCACCTTGACCAGATCGGATTTTCTGTATCCTACCTGTTCGTAATCTATGGATGCGTAACCTCTTGTGAGAGATTTTAGCCTATCGTGGAAATCCACGATGAATTCGGCTAAGGGAAGGTCGTAAATAAGCTTTACCCTCTCTGGCGTAATGTAATCCAGCGAAACAAACTCTCCGTGCCTGTCCTGACAAAGTTTCATGGCTTTGCCAACATAATCGGAAGGCAAAAATATCGTAAGCCTAATAAAGGGTTCCCTGATCTCCTCTATCTTTACGGGATCTGGAAAGTCGGAGGGCTTTCTGGCCTCAATGACTTCTCCGTCTTTTAAAAGGATCTCATAGGCTACGGTTGGGGCCGTGGCGACTAAATCTATCTCGAATTCCCTTTTAAGCCTCTCGATAGTTATGTCCATGTGAAGAAGTCCTAAAAAACCACATCTGAAGCCGAAGCCCAGTGCTTCCGAAGTCTCCGGCTCAAAGGCCAATGCTGAGTCGTTTAATTGCAATTTCTCTATAGCCTCGCGGAGACGGGGAAAGTCGTCCCTGTCCAGCGGATACAGGCCACAGAAGACGACGGGTTTGATGTGCTTATACCCAGGCAAAGGTTTGTCGGCAGGCGAATTTGCATCGGTTATCGTGTCCCCCACTCTGGCTTCCCAGATGGTCTTTACGTTTGCAATGACATAGCCTACTTCTCCTGCCTTGAGTTCTTCAGCAGGGGACATGAAGGGCGTAAAAAATCCCACTTCCTCCACTTCATATTCTTTTCTTGTCGCCATAAAGAAGATGGACTGACCCTTTTTAATACATCCGTTTACTACCCTGACGTAAGATATTACCCCTCTGTAGTTGTCGTAGATTGAGTCGAATATCAGAGCCTGAAGTTTGGCATCTTCATTACCTGTAGGAGGGGGAACGCGTTTCACAATCGCTTCAAGCGCCTCCGGTATTCCGATTCCCTCCTTAGCGCTGACTAAAATAGCCTGGGAAGAATCCAACCCGATCACTTCTTCGATCTGTCGCAATACCTCATCGGGACGCGCTCCGGGGAGATCTATCTTGTTTATCACGGGGATGATCTCCAATCCCTGATCAACAGCCAAATAAGCGTTGGCAAGCGTTTGAGCTTCCACCCCCTGGGCGGCATCGATGACCAAGAGTGCGCCCTCGCAAGCGGCAAGGGACCTAGACACCTCATAACTGAAATCTACGTGACCGGGAGTGTCTATGAGGTTGAGTATATATTCTTTGCCGTCATTAGCCCTGTATTGCATTCTGACGGGCACAAGTTTTATCGTAATTCCCCTTTCGCGTTCTATATCCATTGTATCCAGAAACTGCTGTCGCATTTTTCGCGAATCTATGGTATTCGTATATTCGAGCAACCTGTCTGCTAACGTCGACTTGCCGTGATCGACGTGAGCTATGATGCAAAAATTTCTTATATTATTCATGTTAGTCATTCATCAACCACCTCATAAAAATAGGCGTCATTTGACGCATAAAGAGACTTCGGATAGTCTATCAAAGCTGACGTGATTTTATCAATAATTATCGTTGATTATGTTGATTATATGGGAGGTAAGCAAATGAAGAACAAATCCCCGAAGGCATTACTTCTTTTTTCCGGCGGACTTGATTCCTTGCTTGCCGGTGAACTCTTGCGCAGAAACGGGGTTACAGTAACTTGCCTGGCCTTTACTACTCCCTTTTTCTCCGCTGAAAAATCTATTATAGCGGCACGCCGATATAATTTCCCGTTAATTATAGCACCGCTGCCTGAAAAAGAATACATTAAACTCCTCTTCGATCCGCCTCACGGCTTTGGGAAATGCATGAATCCCTGCATAGATTGTCATGCTTTGATGCTCAAAAAGGCAGGAAATTTGATGCGAGAAAGAGGATACGATTTTTTGGCAACGGGAGAAGTGTTGGGTGAAAGGCCTAAATCTCAGACGTCGCAGGCCTTGAGACATGTGGATTCTGCTTCGGGGTTTGGTGAGTATATCGTCAGGCCTCTATCGGCCAAGCTTCTTCCACCTACGGTGCCGGAACGGAATGGTTTAATAAAAAGGGAGTGGTTTCTTTCTATTTCCGGCAGGGGACGAAAAAAACAGATAGAGTTGGCAAGGAAATGGAATATCGATAGCTACCCATCCCCTGGTGGCGGGTGTCCGCTGACCGAGAAGTTTTTTTCGGTAAAATTAGAGCGACTAATGAATGCCTTAAAGGAAGATTTCTCATTCTTTCATGCAGCTTGTTTGCGCGTGGGGCGGCACTTCTTGCTCCCCGAGAACGCTCATTTGGTCATCGGAAAGGATGCAAGGGAAAACAAGCGGTTGCTCCAACTGCGATTGCCTCACATTTTACTATTAAATCCCATCAACGTTAAAGGTCCTGTAGCATTGCTTTACGCTCCAAAGGGAATCATATCGAAAGAAAATTTAGAAAGGTCTGCCCGTTTTGTAGCGCGTTACAGCGATCATGAAAATGGCGTTGTGAGAGTGTTAATTGCTTCAAGCGAAGACATACTGAACATAGTAACCGGACCAGCTCACGAAGCCGAGCTTGAAAGATATAGAATATGAGCCAAAATGGCAATGGCACATATTCTATATCTTTCGACATCGCTATTAGATCTTCTTACCTTTGGATTTTACATCGGCTACGACTCTCGAAACTGCATTAAGATATATTGATGCCTCGATGCCAAGTCCGACCAGGTTAAATCCCTGTTCGAAGCGCTTAACCGCTTCCTCAGGGGATGTCGCAAAGATTCCTGCTGCCTTGCCTGCGCTTTTGCATATTTTTAAGATCTGCGTTGCAACCTCTTCGACCTTTGGATCCTGCGTTCGTCCCGGAATTCCCAGGGAAGCCGACATGTCGAAGGGCCCGAAAAAGATCATATCTACCCCTTCGATGTTCACTATCTCCTCGAGATTTGCCAAACCCGTCGTGTTCTCACACTGCAGAGCGACGAAGGTATTGTCGTTAGATTCCTTGAAATAAGATGTCATCTCCTGGCTGCCGTATTGGGCTGATCTAACTAAGGCAACTCCCCTCTCTCCGACGGGGGTGTATTTGGCTGCCTTTACCGCTTTTATGGCATCCGAGGCCTTTTCGACCATGGGAACGAGTACCCCGTCGGCGCCTGAGTCCAGCGCCCATAAAATTTCTTTCTTAGAATTTTCGGGCACTCTGACCAAGGTTGCCATCTCGTGAAGCTGTGCTACCCTTACCATGTCCTGCAGCTTTTCCATAGAATGAGGGCCATGCTCCCTGTCTAAAACCACGAAATCAAAGCCGCCCAAAGCTAAAATTTCAATGGAATCGACTGAAGGCAGCACTGCAAAGGTTCCTAGAAGTGTCCTTTCATTTGTTAATCTCCTTTTTAGGATAAAGGCCATTTGTTTGTTCACTCCCCTTAGTTTTGTTTGAATGCTTCGTTAGGTATTATAAGCCACAATTTAGCATTTTGTGATATGAAACAGAGGGGTAAATTCTAGATTCTTTTGGCAGAAAAATGTACGTCTGGCATTTCAGTTTCCTTCATGGTATAAAATGATGCTGAAGAGTCCGTGAAATACGAAAGGTCATGATGAGACCGATAAACAAGATAGGGTGATATAGATGTCTGATGAAAGCTGTTTGCTCATTGCTGACATAAAAGAAAACAAGAAATCGGGAGATAAGTTTAAAGCTGTCGGCCTATTGGCTACGGCCAAACTCAAAAAAGACAAAAACGACAAGCCTTACTGGGACTTGACGATCATGGACGCTAGCGGAACTTTAAATGCCAAGGCGTGGTCTGATAGCAAATGGTGGGATGCCCGATGCGGCGAGAAGAAGTTTTTAACTTTAGATGAATTGGCCGAGATGGACTGCATCTCAAAACAACCTGTGGGAATATTTGGGGTTGTTTCGAAGTTCAAGCAGAAGCTTCAGTATCATGTAAATCAAGTATATCTTCTGGACTCCGACAAATATCCTCCGGAATCCTTCGTCGAAAAATCGCCCGTTCCCGTCGAACAAATGGAGACAGATTTTTGGGAGATAGTCGGTGAATGCGGTGACCCCATACAAACCTTTTTGCTTCAACTTTTCAGCGGCAGCTTATGGGAACAGTTCAAAATAGCTCCCGCTGCGGTGAAAAACCACCACGCTTATGTCCACGGTCTCCTTGAACATACGCTTGACGTAACTAAAAGCGCCAGATCGATAGGTGTCTCCTATTTGAAAAAGGGACTAAAGATAGATATGGACGTTTTAACTGCCGGTGCCTTGCTCCACGACATCGGTAAACTGGAGGCTTACTCCATAGATTTGATCCCTCAAATTACACTGCAGGGAGCCGTCATAGATCACATTCCTTTGGGTTACTCCATCTTTATGGAGCATGCCAAAAAATACGCCTTGGACGAAGAGACAGCTTTGGCAATTGGCCACATCATAATAAGCCATCACGGAAAGAAGGAATACGGCTCTCCCGTGTTGCCCAGCTCGCCTGAGGCCCTGATAGTCTCTGCAGCCGATGAGCTCGATTTTCTCATTTACTGTTGGGATGCAGCCTCTCCTACGGACGATCTTGCTTTGTCCGAATACAATGGGCTAGCTCAGAGGCGTTTCTGGAAGTCTTAAATTACGAAAATCCGACTCATTAACGAAGATCTCTTCAAATCCTCCGTGAGGATAAGGAAGAAGCATTTTTTCTGCTCTTGCCAGGTCGTAAAAGTCATTTATGTTAAAAAAGGACCTATGGTAATTTTTAACTGCATTCATATCGCTTTCTTCCGAGATGGATAAATTTACGAAAGGATAAAAGTCCTTTATCTTTCTTTTGCCATGGCCGTATATGATTTCGGCTTCTTTTAAACAAGAACGGTGATAAAAGGCGTGCAAAGGCTCTAAAAAACCCTTAAATCGCGGCACCACTGCTTGCGAATTCCCATTTTTAAGGCCGTAAATATGTTTAACCAGGGATCTATTGATGAAAGGCATGTCGCATCCTGCCAGAAAAAGCCACTCCTTTTTCGAGACCCTCAAAGCCTCCAAAAGTCCCAGCAGAGGCCCTTGACCTGCATCCGAATCACATATTACGTTAATGTGATAGCATGGCGGCATGGATGAATGAATTGATAGAATTCGGTCGTAATCGCAGCGTGAGGTCACGACAATTATATCGTCAAAAATTTTGCTCATGTTTTGCAATACCAACTCCAGCAGGTAGGTGTGGCCCAATTTGATAAACGCCTTATTATGACCTACCCTTGAGCCTTTGCCGCCTGCAAGAATTACGGCGGTTACATCGCTAAGAGCATCTTCTTTCGCTTTAAGATCCACTTCAAGATCACCGCTATTTAAAGGACTGTTTTTGTATTATATAATCATCACGATGCTTAAAGCAAATATGTTCCGACTTGAAATTAAAATAAATACATGATGATCTGAAGGAGGAATATTTACGATGGATCGCGATTTTCTCGCAGAGGCAAAAGAGCTTCATAAAAAATACTTCGTTGCCGATGTCCATTACGACTTGCTCCCACTGGTATGGGAAAGGCGCCAGAGAGGCGAAAGAAAGGTTATAAAAAATCATTACATTCCCTCTTTTAAAGAGGGAGGTGTCGATTTAGTGGTATCATCGCTTTTCATTTCCGACGAATATCTGCCGGAAATGGCTTTGAGGCGAGCCTTGGATTACGTAAGTGCGTTACATCAGGAGATGGAAGAAAGCCCTGGGCTTTTTGCGCTTTGTCGAAATACAGATGAAATAAAGCGGGCTAGATCATCGGGAATGGTGGCCTTGTTGCTTTCCTTCGAGGGGGCAGAACCGCTGGGCAACGATATAAACCTGCTCAGGATATTTTACGAACTGGGGGTCAGGGGTTTGGGGATCGTTTGGAGCAGGAGAAATTATGCAGCAGACGGCTGTCACTTTGAGGCAAAAGAAGAGGGCCGAAAGGGAGGGCTGACGAACTTCGGAGTGCAACTGCTTCGGGAGGCCGAAAGGCTTGGAATGTACGTAGACATAAGCCACTTGAACGACGAAGGTTTAGATGACGTCTTAAAATTTAGCAATAAACCTCTACTGGCCTCACACTCAAACTGCAGAAAACTTGTCCCATCCATGCGCAACCTCAGGGATGAACAAATCCTAGAAATTGCAAAACGGGGCGGCGTCATTGGCATGAACGCCTATAGCAAATTTATCAAAGATGACGACGAAAACATCAATGCCAAGGATCTGGCGGATCATGTATGTCATATATACGAACTTGTGAGATCCTACGAGAATATTTGTTATGGCTTTGATTTCTGTGACGAGATCCACCAGCTGTCAGGGTCGGAGAGCAAGGGCTATGATTGCATTAAAGGCCACAGTCGCTGCTTTGAGCTGACTGCCGAACTCATCGCAAGGGGGATTGACGAAAAGGAAATTGCAGGAGTAATGGGCGAAAACTTTCTTAGATTTCTGGAAGTTACCATAGGCTAGGGGGACGAAAATGGGGCGAGGTCCGTCGTGTCGCAATTTGAAACCTCGCCCTATTTTTTACCATTTATTTAAATGAATCTTGTCCCACCTGAGTTCGGTCGAGTCATGAGGAGCTTTTTCTTCGGCGGGATAGCCTATCGCGATAAGACAAACCACTCTGTATTCTCTCGGAATGTTCAATAAGGCGCGGACGTAATCTTCTGCGCTCACTTCCTGCGAATGCATGCGGTTTCTTATCTGTATCCAACAAGACCCCAATCCAAGGGACAGGGCAGTTAACTGCACTATAATAGCAGCTATGGATGCATCCTCTATCCAGGTATCGTTTGCCTTTTCGTTCCCGAGCACTACAAGACATAAGGGTGCTTCCTTTAAAAATGCGGAGCTTTGCCCCCTTGCGTCGGCTAATCTGCCAATCATATCCTTGTCGTCCACGAAGATGAATTCCCAGGAGTGTAAATTTTTCGAGGTAGGCGACAGAAGGGCAGCCTCCTTTAGCATTTCCAGCTTTTCTCTTTCTACGGGTATGTTTTTGAATCGCCTGATGCTCCTTCTTTTTTTCAAAAGTTCGATCATATTTACCTCTCTCCTTCCATTTGATTGTACTTACAATATAGGAGTGTCGAGCGATTGTCCAAGGGTTGATTACGTCGTTTGTCGGATGCTTTTAGATTTAACGTATATATGCTATAAATGCTTGCGGCCAAATGGGGCATAGCAACTGTTATTTTTTTGGCTTGAGGTTTGAAGGGAGTGTATTTTGGTGAGGAGCAAAATTTTAATGCTGGTAGCTGCGTTTTTTATATTGAGCTGTTTTCTTTCTTTGAAAATACATGTTGCTTACGGAAATGCGAGATCCATAGATCATCAGATAAAACGTCTAGAAGAAGATGTGTGGAAGAAGGCACAGGATCTCTCGCTATCTGCCTATGAAGAGCCAACGTTAAATTTGCCCGATCCCATCGCAAACCTGACTTACGATCAGTGGCGCGATATTCGATTCAAACCCGAACAATCCCTTTGGAGGGGCAGCGATTCCATGTTTGAACTGAGGTTTTATCATTTGGGATTTCTTTATAAAACTCCTGTCAAGATCAATTTGGTAACTTCCGAAGGGATTGAGGAATTTCCCTTCGACGTAAGCCTCTTTGATTACGGGAAAAATGCATTATCCCCGGAAAACCTAAATAACTTAGGCTTTGCGGGATTCAGAATTCACTACCCTCTCAATAGAGATGATTATTACGATGAGCTCATCTCATTTTTAGGGGCGAGTTATTTTAGAGCTCTCGGAAAGGGGCAACGTTATGGCCTTTCGGCAAGGGGGCTGGCGGTAGATACAGCATTACCCAAGGGCGAAGAATTTCCCTTTTTTAAGGAGTTTTGGATCGTCAAGCCACCCAAGAAATCGAGAAACATAACAGTTTTTGCCTTATTAGACAGTCCAAGCCTCACAGGAGCATACAAATTTTACATTCAACCTGGCGAAAAGACGGCGGTAGACGTAAAAGCCTCAATATTCAGGAGAAAGGACGTTGAAAAGCTTGGCATTGCTCCCATGACCAGCATGTTCTATTACGGCGAAAACAGCATTTCCCTGCCCGATGACTATAGGCCTGAAGTCCACGATTCGGACGGATTGCTTATAGCCTATGAAAACGGAGATTGGGAGTGGAGACCTCTTCGCAATTTACCGCGCTTGGACGTGACGAGTTTACCTGCTAACAATGTAGCCGGATTTGGGCTGTTGCAGCGTGATATTGACTTCGACCATTATCAGGATCTGGAAGCTCGATATGACCTACGGCCAAGCCTTTGGATTGCCCCAAGGGGAAGCTGGGGAAAAGGGCGTGTTGAATTGATCGAGATTCCCACTAACTGGGAAACGACGGACAATATAGTCGCCTTTTGGGTGCCCGAGGAGCTTCCTCCCCTGGGTGAGCCTGTAGATATTTCCTATCGAATGAGCTGGCATTTGCCCCTAGGTTCTCCTCACGGACTCGGTTACGTTGTTGCCACTAGAACGGGAAAGGGAAGCGGTGACAATACTCGGTTATTCGTGGTCGATTTTATCGGCAAGGCTGTCGAGGAAATTCCTGCCGACACAGGGTTGACAGCGGTTGTCAAGGTCTCTGATGGCGGAGAACTTGTAGAAAAGGTTTTGACAAAAAACGAAGTCACCGGTGGATGGAGGCTCGCAATTCAGGTAAAGGCCAAAACCGTAGGCGCCATAGAGCAGCTGCAGCCCGATAAACGTCCTAAAATAGAAATTCAGGCCTTTTTAAAAAGGGGCGACAATTTGCCTGATCTGTTAACCGAAAAGTGGAGTTATCTATGGCAGCTTTAGCTTTGACATTTACGAAACGAGTGCTCAACTATATTTGGATTTTGGGAGTTACCACTACTCGCTCCCTTGAGATCGCTATTGAGTTTTTACATCAGATCCCTTCCAAGGGCAATTCTACGTTTAGAATGTTCGACGACCTTATCGCAAAGCTGAAAGGAGACTTAGAAGAAGAGCCGTCCTTGGTCGACAGACCCCGTTGGCCGAAACTAAAGGAAAAGATCTTACCTCTTTTGCTGAACAAAGGATACGGCGGCATCGCCTCTGCTCCGCCCGTAAACAGATCGTCCATGGTCCCGAGGGATTTTATGGTCAAGTTCGGCAATCTCTTCGAGACTTCTAAGAATGGAGCCACCTGGGAAGGGACTGCTAATCGAAGAAGGACTCTTCTCGCGGCCTTGGTAGTCGGTTCTACGGCGCTTTCAACCCATTTTATGAGTTTAGTCATTCAGTTCAAAGACCGAGAAATTTTGGGTTACTTAATGTTGATAACCTTCGCGATTCTTTTTGCCTGGATTTCCGTCGGATTTTGGACAGCTCTCGCCGGGTTGGTATCGATTTTAAGGGGAGTAGATCGCTATGCTCCAAGCGCTTCGAGAAGGAAGATCGACGAACGTACTAAAGTTGCGCTGGTTTTTCCCATTTACAACGAAGATACCGGCAGGGTCTTCGCCGGAATAGAGGCTACCTACAGGTCTCTCGAGAAAACTGGCATGTTGAAACATTATGATTTTTACATATTAAGCGATAGCAATGACCCCAACGCGTGGGTAAGCGAGGAGATGGCTTGGGCCGAGTGGCGCGAACGGTTAAACGCTGAAGGCAAACTTTTTTATCGAAGAAGGACGAGAAACATCAAAAAGAAGAGCGGAAATATAGCGGATTTCTGCAGGCGTTGGGGGAAAAATTATAAATATATGGTTGTTTTCGACGCCGACAGCGTCATGAGCGGAAATATACTGACGGAGATGACTTCAATTATGGAGGCCAACCCGAGACTGGGCATTTTGCAAAGCGCCCCCAAAGCTGTGGGAAGACGCTCGCTTTATGGACGCATACAACAGTTTGCAAGCTATATCTACGGTCCGATCTTCGCCGCAGGTTTAAGCTTCTGGCAGCTTGGAGATGCTCAATACTGGGGACATAACGCCATCATTAGAGTTAAGCCCTTCATGGAAAATTGTGCCTTGCCGAGGCTTCCGGGCGATCCACCCCTGGGAGGAGAGATATTGAGCCACGATTTCGTAGAGGCAGCCCTCATGCGAAGGGCTGGATACGAAGTGTGGCTTTCCTACGATTTGGAGGGAAGTTACGAAGAAACTCCTCCAACGCTGCTTGAAGAATTGTCCAGGGATAGGCGTTGGTGTCAGGGCAATCTGCAACATTTGAGGCTCTTTTTGCTCAAGGGCATAATACCGGCACATCGTTTTCTTTTTTTGAACGGAGTTATGATATATGGTTCTGGATTGCTCTGGTTTTGTTTTATATTCATGAGCTCTTTGCAGGCGCTGCTCGACGTTTGGGTCGAACCCGTATATTTTCCCAGTGAGTACGCGCTGTTTCCCGAATGGCCCGTATGGTATCCAGGCTGGGCGCTATTTCTTTTCATCGTGACTATCGTGTTGCTTTTTCTTCCGAAGCTTTTTGGCCTTCTGCTTGTGATGGCCAAAGGAAGACCAGAACTTTTCGGAGGCAAGATAAGGTTGACTTTGAGCGTTCTTTTGGAGACGCTTTTTTCCGTTCTCTTTGCCCCTATTAAAATGCTGTTTCACAGCAAATTTCTGTTTTTTACCCTGCTTGGGCAAAAAGTTGGTTGGGGGCCTCAGGAAAGGTCCGACATAGGGATTGCCTGGAAAGATGCCCTTAAATTTCACTGGAGCAACATGGTGATAGGTCTTTTGTGGGGCGCTATAGTTGGCATGGTGAATCCCTCCTTTTGCGTCTGGCTTTTGCCCATATTGATTTCCTTTGTTCTGTCGGTCTTTCTTTCCGTTTGGACCAGCAGGCCTTCGGTCGGGGAGCGTTTCAGGAAAGCCGGACTTTTCCTGACGCCTCAAGAGGTGGATCCCTCGCCCGAAATGATGACCTTGAACGAAGTCATGTCCGACCCTCCTGCCTGGTTGGAGTGGGGATTTAAATCAGCTCTGTTCGACCCCTGGGTAAATGCCCTACATAGAGGGCTTTTGCGAAAAAACTTCAAAGCTCCGTCAAACTTAACGGAAAAGACCCTTTCGGGAGAAACGGAAAATTTGAATAACAAAGAAACCATGGCAGTTTTAAGCTCTCCTGAGCTGCTTTTTGACCTGCATAAAGCAATATGGAAATCTTCTGAAGATCGATTTACAGATGAATGGCGGGACCGGTTGTCATTCTTTTTATGAGCGCTACGCTTCTTCCACTTGCATTTGGCGGTTTCTATGGTTAATATACCAAGTGAGGAAAACGTTTACCTTAAATAAAAACCTTTATTATTTGTCCTTACGGTTTAAAAAGCGGACGAGGAGGAAAAAAAAGATTGCGTTTTGTGCTTTATAACATACGCTATGCTACGGGGACAGGTTGGGATTACCATATTCCCTTTCCGTTTTGGGGTAGTTTCAGGAAAACTGAAAAGAATTTTGAAGATATATCGGACTTTTTGATAAAACTTAACCCCGATATAGTTGGCTTGGTAGAATCCGATGGAGGTACGTACAGGCAAAACGGCAAAAGCCAGCCCGTGGAGATGGCATCGAAGATTGGTGGGACGCCCATATTCGGATGCAAATATCATCCCAAATCCTTTATCACCAAAGCCCCGGTGCTGAAATTGCAGGGCAATGCGGTTGTCTCCAAAATACCGCCGATAAAATCAAATATTAAATATCTCAGCTTTGGGGTAAAGAGAGCCATGTTGGAAGTGGAATACGATGACTTTGTTCTTTATTTGGTCCATTTGTCTCTCGGGCGCAAGGCAAGAGCAAAACAGTTGGAGGAATTGAGCAGGAAGTGTCTTTCGGCAGACAAGCCCGTTATCCTTGCCGGGGATTGCAATACCTTTGGCGGCGAAGAGGAGCTGGAGCCTTTGATAAGGAAGGTAGGACTTAAAAACGCCAATGCCGACTGCATGCCGACCTATCCCAGCTCATCGCCTCGAATGTTGCTCGATTTCGTTCTCCATAGCCCCAAGATAAAGGTAACTGACCTTTTAATTCCACGGGTAACGTTTTCTGATCACTTGCCCCTTGTGTGCGATTTTGCCCTTTAGCACGAAAATATTATCGAGGTAAGGGATATGCAAGACCTTTCTACCCTGCTTCTTTGGTTGTACAATTTGACCTCATTTTGCATCCGCATAGGAATGCTTTGTTATGTCCCACTTAAACACGAGCCTCCCACAGCCGTGGCATGGTTGTTGGCCATTAATATATGGCCCTGGGGAGGTTTAATTCTCTATTCCCTTTTCGGTTCGACGGGACTGCCCAGGGAAAGGTTGCGGCGGCGCCAAACATTGCTGTCGGAATTAGGCAATGCACTTCATGATATCAGGGTTAAAGTATTACGGGAAGTTAACGACCCGGTCTTAAGGGATCAACAAAAGAGAATCAGCTATATGGCCTATAAAATGGTCGATATGAGTCCGGTAGCCGGCAATAAGATGGAATTGTTGGCCGATTTCGAGGAATATTTGGACAGGTTGTGTCAGGATATAGATGAGGCCGAAAGGTACGTATATCTCCTTTATTACATATTTTCATACGACAAGATGACGAAAAAACTCTTTAATTCGTTGGAATGTGCAGCCAGACGAGGGGTTGAATGTCGTATCCTCGTTGATTCTGTCGGAGCGAAGGAATTTTTACGACAACACACGTATTTACTACGAAGCAGCGGCGTCAAAATTGCCGAGGCTTTACCCTTAAGGTTTCTGAGAAGGACTTCCTTTACTGCAAGATATGACATAAGAAATCACAGGAAAATTGCAATAATCGACGGAAAAGTTGCTTATACCGGTTCTCACAACATCATCGAGCCCTCCTACAATAGAAAAGCCGGGGGACGTGAGTGGCACGACCTTTCTGTGAGGCTAACCGGACCCGTGGTGATTCAGCTTTTAGCAGTATGTTATGAAGACTGGTACGTTGAAACTCATGAAGATGTGCCTCTGGATAAAATGTTGTATTTTCTCCCCAGGCTGAATAAAGAGGGAAATGCTATCGTTCAGACTGTGCCTAGCGGTCCGTCGATGCAGCTGCAAAATTATCAAAGGTTGTTGGTTTTAGCTTTACTGAACGCGGAAAGACGGGTCACTATAACAACTCCCTATTTTATACCCGACAGCGAAACCATGCGCGCCATAGAAACGGCACGCATCATGGATGTAGAAGTGAGGTTAATTGTGCCCGAGAGAGCCGATAAGCTCATAGTGGGCAGCGTCGCCAGGGCCTACTTCTCTCCCCTCCTTGAAATGGGAGTCAAAATTTACCAATATAAAGGAGATATATTACATGCCAAGACCGTTACTGTAGACGATGACTTGGCCTTTCTTGGGACAAGCAACTTCGACATTCGTTCATTCGCTTTGGATTTCGAGGTAGATTTGATTTTTTACAGCCAAGAGGAGATAAATTGCATTCTCGGGGCGCAGGAGGCCTATATGGCCCGATCCAAACTATTACACCCCAACGAATGGGAAAAAAGGCCGGCTCTGGAACGCGTGGTTTATGGAATTACCAAGCTATTCAGTCCATTGTTTTAATTTCTGCTGTGAGGAGTATTTGCCTTGGCGGATAAGTCATTTAAAAGAAGAGTGCTTTTTGTCTCGGCAGCGGCCTCCTTCCTGGGGCCTTTTATGATATCGACGGTAAACATAGCTTTGCCGGTCATAGGTATTTATTTCAAAGCTGACGCTGCAGATCTGGGTTGGGTCGCAACCTCTTACATGCTTGCAACGGCAGCTGCCTTAGTCCCCGTGGGAAGGGCTGCCGACATAATCGGAAGAAGGAAGATCTTTTTGTTGGGCGCTGCCCTTTTGGCGATCTTCAACTTTCTTGCATTGTTTTCCATGAATTTGACTTTCCTTATTTTCTGTCGTCTGCTGCAGGGAATAGGCGGTGCAATGATTGTTACGACGTCGGTTGCCATACTTGCTTCCATTTTTCCGCCAGGAGAGAGAGGAAGGGCTATGGGCATCAATACGGCAGCGACGTATTTGGGATTATCAATGGGGCCCTTCTGCGGCGGGATTTTAGTCCAAAACTTCGGGTGGAAAAGTATCTTCGTTTCAACGGGTGTTTTCAGCTTATTTGTTTTTTATATGATACTTCGTTATATTAAAAGAGAATGGAGGGTCGCCAAAGATGAGCCCTTCGATATATTGGGCAGCGCTTTATATGTCATCTTTTTGTTGTCATTTATGTATGGCATTTTTCTCGTACCTCAGGTTAAAAGCCTTTATTTCATTTCGGCCGGTATCGTAATCGCCCTTCTGTTTCTAAGGCATCAATGGATTATCCCTAATCCTGTATTCAATATAAAGCTATTTCTCGGGAATAGGAGTTTTGCCTTTTCTAATTTGGCTGCCTTAATAAATTACGCGGCAACGGCATCGGTTGCCTTTCTGTTGAGCCTCTATTTGCAATATGTCAAGGGTATGTCTCCACAGTTGGCAGGGTTTGTTTTAGTGATACAACCGGCCATCCAAGCCGGTTTTTCTCCCTTCGCAGGTCGCATGTCGGATAACGTCGAGCCGAGGTACATCGCTTCTGCGGGTATGGCCCTTACGGCGTTGGGCCTCTTTTTCTTGTCGCGATTAAGCCTTGCCACATCCTTTTTTCATTTGATTTTCGCCCTCTGTTTTTTGGGTTTTGGTTTCGCCCTTTTTTCATCACCAAATGTTAACGCCATAATGAGTTCCGTCACAAACGAATATTACGGAGCTGCCTCAAGCACTTTGGCCACTATGCGACTGCTCGGTCAAACGATGAGCCTCGCCTTGGCCACGGCAATATTTTCCGTAAAGCTTGGGAAAGCGCAAATAGCTGCAAACCTCGATCTATTCTTGGGAAGCGTTAATCTGGCGTTTTTTATCTCGGCTATTACTTGTTTGGTAGGTATTTACTTTTCTTACGTCAGGGGCAGGATACATATCGATAAAACTTAAGACGATCTCGTTCAGAAGTCCACGCTATATTGCTGCAAATGCCAGCCTCCTTTTAATCGTAATGCATTTATGGAGTCTGGCATTTGCGATGATAAGCGATACGGCTAAACCGGTTAACCCCAGACCTTCTTCTCGCTTTCCTGCAGAGCCTCATAAAGGAGGGAGATCGTTTTTTGTTTTGATCGCAGAGTTTCCATCAGCTTGTTTTTAATAACCTCGTCTTCGATCATATGCCAAGTACCGGCAAGTCCGCTCATGGAATCGAGTTCGTCCGCCAGGGTTTCTCTGAGTAATTCCGCTATCTCTAAAGGATCGTCCACATGGGAATGATGATGCTCATGTTCAAAATCTCCCTCGGAAGTGACAACTTTACACATCAATATCCTCTCCTTCATCATGAAATCATTCGCCAATTAATGTTATCATTTTAATGGTAGGAGTCAAGCTGAAGTAATTTTATTCACAAAATATAGAGGAGGGATATTGCATGGCCGATTGGGAAAGGTTCAGAAAAAATCATTATGATCTTTTGGGTAACGCTATGGTGAAAAACTTAGAGAAAAAGGGCTATAAGGCCCTATATGTGGCAACGGCCGATAAAGCCAAGGATTCGGTACTGGGATTGATACCCGAAGGTGCCAGCGTTGGCATTCCGGGAAGCGTGACGATAAGGGAATTGGGCCTGCTTGAAGAGTTGGAAAAAAGAGGCAACCAGGTTGTCCACCATTGGGATCCGAGCCTTGCGGGAGAGGAGAGATTAAAGAGGCTTCGCGATGAGCTTTTGTGCGACGTATTTTTGACGAGCGCCAATGCTATCACCATTGACGGGACTATCGTTAACATCGACGGAAACGGCAACAGGGTTGCCGGAATGGCATGGGCTATGGGGAAGATAATATATGTCATCGGAATGAATAAAGTTTGCCCCGGTGATGTAGATGCGGCTATAGCACGCGTTAAAAACTTCGCTACTCCGCCTAACGCAATGCGACTTAATATCAAAACACCCTGCGCTTCCCTTGGCTATTGTGTGGACTGCGATTCGCCCGAGCGGGTTTGCCGTGCCATGCTCGTGCTGGAAAGGGCTCCTTCCGGGCGGGAATGTCATGTAATTTTAGTGGGCGAGACGCTAGGGTTTTAGTATACACAATAGGTCGGGCGATTATAGTGATACCCGACCTGTTTTTAAGATTCGTAAGGCAGCGGCTATCAAGACCGTCATGGATGAGCTCAAAAGAAACCTGGATGTTGTAGATGCATGTCTTGGATTGTGTGAAGGAGGGATCGTTCAACCGCTTTTAGAATCGCATAAAAGTTAACGTCTATGTTTTTTTATAGTTTTTATTACTTTGTTTATATCTATGCCTTCTCTGACATTGCCGTCTCGTCCCACCACAGTTGTGGCCTTTAAAATGGAGTTCACCGCCGCTTCTTCGACAGCTTCGACCGTTGCCAGAAACAGCGGCGAAAGGGCCTCATTGGTTACCGTAGTACCTCGCAGGGTCAGTTTGTCGGTCTCGTGGAAAACGGTATGGGCTGTTGAAAAGGCTACGAAGAAGTCTCCGGACCCGTTGCTTCCGTAAAATCCCATCCGGGCAAGTCCTAAAACTGCCCGTTTTGCAACGCGCATCAGCCCTCTGTGAAACAGTGGCGCATCCGTGGCTATGACGACCATGACGGATCCGCCAAGCTCTTTTTCAAAGAGAGGACCGCAAATTCGCTGATTTGTATTTTCAGAGTAAGGAAGATGGCCCAATTCTCTTCCGACAGGAGCTCCGTCGATTGTCAGGGCGCCGTCAAAGTTTGTAAGCGCCAAAGCCCCAATGGTATAACTGCCCAATTCGGGAGGAAGAAGACGGGACGACGTCCCGATTCCACCCTTCCATCCCATACAAGAACTCCCCGTTCCGGCACCGACGACGCCCTCCTCCACCGCACCCGACCTTGCTTCCTTTAAGGCTTCGTGGACGTGTTCTTTTTTGACGTGGCGTCCTTGGATGTCGTTTAAAAATCCATCGTTTATCTCTCCCACAACCGGATTGACCGTGCAGGTTTGAATGCCGATCTCTGGATTTTGCGTTATCATCCAATCTATGAGCGCATCCGCCACAAGCGGGACGTTCAAAGTATTAGTAAGAAGTATCGGTGTCTCCAGATTTCCTACCTCGTTTATCTGGTGTAATCCCGTTGATTTTCCGAAGCCGTTAAAGACGAAAGCTGCAGCCGGTAGCTTTTCCTTGAAAATATTGCCCTCGTGAGGAACGATAGCAGTTACTCCCGTCCGCACGGGTCCCCTTCCCGGTTTTAAGGCTCCTTCGCCTTCAATCAAAGTGCAATGTCCCACCTTAACTCCTTTTACGTCGGTAATAGCGTTGTAATTCCCCGGAGGAAATACTCCAATATTTACGTTAATATCTCTGGCTCTTGGGCGTTCTTTTATATTTTTATCAGTTATTTTCTCCAAAGTAATTTCTCCTTAAGAATTATTATATCCCGGCACGACTTGAAATAGCGCCAATTCTCTGCCTACACTCGCACATGATCTTTTCCTCGTCCAATGTCTTTATTTCTTTGAGTTAGATATACGAGTGCTGTTTTGTTCGCGAGCATCTTCATTAATTCTGGCATTAGATGGGCGGACAAACCTCTTTAGGATAAAAGCCTCGAGTTCGGTGATTACGACCCCGGCAAATACGATCATTCCGCCCAGGACGACCTGTGCGTTTACTAGCTCTTCACCAATGAGAACGGCGAATACGTAGCCGGAGGGGCTTTCCAGGGAAAGTAACACGGCTGCGTGCACCTCGGGGCTATATCTTTGGGCGATGGTCTGCATTAAAAAGGGAATTACGGTGACGAATAAAACTACGTAGAAAATGCCCAACCAGGCTTTGAGCGGAACCGCTTGAAAGGAGGGAAAGGGTTCGATCAAAGACGCTGAAACCGTCAGGATCACGCTTGCCGAAGCCATCTGAAGGAACGTCAATGCTGCGGGATCTATTCTTCGGCTCAGGTTGCCCACGAAAAGAACGTGGAGCGCGCACCCCAGAGCAAGCAGCAGAGAAAGCGCGTCTCCTAAGTTAAAACTCATTCCGGGAGTAAATCCCATCACTAGAAGTCCGGCAGTTGCCAGAACCGCTCCAACTGTAGCGACAGGCGACGGCATTTTTCTGTAAAATAGTGCGTACAATATGGGCACCATTACGACATAGCTACCTGTTATGAAAGATTGTTTCCCGGGAGTTGTAAAGAGCAGTCCGATGATGTGAGCCACAAAGGTACCTGCCAGCAAAGCTCCCAAGAGACACCCTAAAATGATATCTTGCTTGTTTAAAAGGGATAATCTTGAGTGAAAGAGCAAATAAAGAATACCTGCAGTCAGGAGAAAGCGAACCGACAGCAACCAAAGGGGCGACATAAAACCAAGTAACCAGTTTGTCGTTCCAAAGCCGGATCCCCAAAGTATGGCCGTAATCAAAAGCGCCATATCCGCTAAAATTACGGTTTTTCTGCTGCTTGTCACAGTCATCTCATTTCTCCAAAGGTTTCTTTATTTCGTACACTGCATATTCATTATACATCATTATCTGTGTAAGGGTAAGAAAGGATACAGAAATCATCTTTTCCACGTGTCAGGCAAAAAGAGCGCCATCATTGGATAAAGTTCCAGACGTCCAAAGAGCATACAGAAGGAAAGTATCCATTTGACCGGCATAGCCAGATCTGCGTAATTATCCATGGGTCCCACGTTGCCCAGTCCCGGTCCGATATTCCCGAGGGTAGCAGCCACAGCGGCTATGGCAGTGATCAAATCTACTCCCAACAATGTTAGCAGGAGAAAGGAAATCACGAATACGATTACATACAGCGATAAAAAGGCCAAGATGGATAGGACAATGCCCCATTCCACAGTTTTGCCATTGAGCCTCATCGAATAGTGAGCCCGGGGATGAATCAATGTCTTAAGCTCGATACCGACATGTTTGAGCAGGATCATGAGTCTTACAACTTTCATTCCTCCACCGGTCGATCCGGCGCATCCTCCTATCAACATGAGGATGAGCAATAAGGACTGGGCATAAACTGGCCACTGTTCGTAGTCGGCCGTTACAAAGCCCGTGGTCGTCATAATGCTGATGGATTGGAAAGAAACGTAACGAATCGTTTTGGAGACGCTATCGTAAATATTGTTTTTAAACAATATTAGAGATATTGTAACGATGGCTCCTAAAATGACTATAAGATAAAATCTGAATTCATCATCCCGCCACCATGCGTTTAGATCGCGTCTTGCCAACAATCTGTAATGCAATGCAAAGTTAGCACCCGCCATGAACATAAATATAGTGACAACAGAATCGACGTAAAGGGAGTTGTATTGTCCTACGCTCCCGTTCAAAGGAGAAAAACCCCCCGTTGCCATTGTGCCGAATGTATGGGTAAGAGCTTCAAAGGGAGACAAACCTCCGACATACAAAAGAAAGGCCTCAAGAGCGCTTAAAAATAAGTAAACTCCCCACAAAAGAAGAGCAGTATGATGTATTCTGGGCGTCAGTTTTTCGGGCACCGGCCCGGGCACCTCTGCGCGAAAAAGTTGACGTCCTCCCACTCCCAGGAAGGGAAGGACGGCCAATCCCAAAACGATGATCCCCATACCGCCTAACCAATGGGTTAGGCTTCTCCAAAAAAGTATTCCTCTGCCGTTGGCCTCTATATCAGTCAGTACTGTAGATCCTGTGGTTGTAAAACCCGATACGGCCTCGAAAAAGGCATCAGTATAGTTGGGAAGGGCTCCGGAAAGCCAAAAAGGTAAGGCCCCTATGGCAGAAACCGAAAGCCAGGATAACCCTACTATCGCCAGCGCTTCCCTTGGCCTCATATCAGTCGAGGTGGAATTGCTGCCAGCAAAAAGCAAAATTACGCTTATGGCAATTCCGATTATCATCGAAGAAAATATAGGACCGACTTCGGAAGAATTGTCTAAGTAAGCCCATGCAAGGGGCCACAACATAAAAAGCGATACTACTCCTACGATTAGTCCCAAAATTTTCGCTACGATATTGAAGCGCATGGCTATAGTCTCTTGGCACCTTTTTTATTTTCTTTTATAAACATGGACAATATTTTGTCTTCATTGGGTGCATTTATATAGAGCAATATTCTATCTTTCGGTTTCAACACAGTCATTCCGCCGGGAACAAAAATTTCATCGTTTCGTTGGACCAGGACTATAATAGCATAAGGGTACAGATGCAGATCTATAATTTTCTTACCTGCGACAGGAGATCCTTCGCCTATCACCAGATCAACCATCTCGGCATTGATTTGTTTCACCGTGGACATAATAGCTCCTTTGGTATTCAGCGTCACATAGCGCATTATGGCTGCCACGAGGGCTTCATGTGGGTTCACCATAGCATCGAGAGAAAGCCGATTCTCAAGTTTTCTATATGTTTCGTGCCTGACAACGGCGATAGATTTTTTTGCGCCAAGTTCCTTGGCCAAAATTGCCACAAGTATATTTAGCTCATCATTTGCCGTTGTCGCAACAAAACCATCTACATCGTCTATGCCTTCACTAAGTAAAACATCTTCATCGGCTACGTTCCCCTGGAGGATAAGGGTTTTGGTCAATTCACTCGACAACCGCTGACATTTCTGAGGATCGAGATCTATTAAACGGACGTCGATGTCTTTATAATTATTCTCAAATCTCCTGGCAACTTGAAAACCTATCTTCCCTCCTCCGGCTACCATTATGCGTTTTAATTTGAAATCCTCCTTGATGCCAAACAGACGCTCGAGTAAATGGGCATCTTTTTTCAGCGAAACGACATAGCATAGATCTCCCTCTGCCAATATTGTATTTCCGCGGGGTATAAAACCTTCCTTACTTTGTCTTTCCACGTATACAATTAGGGCATTCACGTCCGGACGAAGCTCCCTCACTTCTTTTAAGGGGCGGCCTGCCATAAGTGCTCCTTTTTTGATTCTCATTGCATATAAAGAAGCAATGCCGTCCCACAGCTCGTCGGAGACGATAATCGAGCTCATGGATAGCATGTTTTCTATAACTCCCGCTACGGATCTTTCGGGAGAGATCATTTCATCTATACCTATTGCATCGGCCCAAATGCGGTTATCGGTGAACTCAAGGTTTCTGGCTCTGGATATGGTGTGCTTAACCCCGGCTTTTTTAGCGATCCAGCATGACAAGATATTAACTTCGTCCCTATCGGTACATGCGATCAGCAAAGAAACGTCTCCGCCCTCATGTATGCCGGCCTGAGCCAGAATTTGCGGTCTGGCGCCGTTGCCTGTGATGACCATAACGTCAAGCATTTCATCGATTTTAGCTGCCCTTTCTTCATCATGCTCAATTACGATGACGTCATGTCCTAGGTCGACCAATTTCTTCGCCACATTGAAGCCAACGTTCCCTCCGCCAACAACCACGGTTCGCACCGTGAATCACCCTTCCTATTTTATATAGTCCTCGGAGCACAATTTTAACATTACCCCCTCTTTTTTGAAACTCAAAAAGTGTTACACTTGTACTTACGTTTAGGAGGTGTTTAGGATGTCGGGAAGCTCCAAGGTCTTGCTAGTAGCTGCGGGCGGAACCATTGGCATGACGTATGACGAACGTGCCAAGGGTTACGTGCCGAGCCTGAATGCAGGAGAAATGCTTTCATGGCTTAAATCCAAAGATCTTCCATGCGAAGTAAGCGTAGTGGATTGGAGCCATCAGCCCAGCAGTCACTACAACATCAGGATGATGGCCGATCTCGTGGAATTATTGAGAAAGGAAGCCGCTCAAGGCCTTAGTGGGATAGTCGTGACCACCGGAACGGACTCCATGGAGGAAATGGCTTATTTGGTTGACCTCCTCTGGCCCTACCCTTACCCCGTGATATTTACCGGATCCATGGTGCCCCACGGAGAGTTGAGTTCTGACGGCCCTCTTAACTTATATCATTCCTTGCTTGCCGCTTCCTCCGAATCCACCTGGGGGCTCGGCGTTTTGATATGTTTTCAGGATCAATTGTTTGCTGCTAACGAGGTTTGTAAGCTCAATAGCTACAGAAGGGATGCCATAGCTACCCTCAACAAGGGGCCCGTTGCCGAAATAGTGGCGAACAAGATATGTGTGTTGAAAAAGCCAAAACGCGGAAGGGTAATCGAAGAGATGGTCCAACCGGCAAAGGAAGTGGAGATCCTTTGGGCTACCCTGGGAGGCGGAGAGAGGATTTTAAAAATGCTGGCCGAGGACGAGAATTTGGAGGGGCTGGTCCTGGCCGGCTTTGGGGCTGGAAACGTAAATCCGGCGTGGGTACCGCAAATAAGACAAATCGTTCGCAACGACGTACCTGTGGTCATTACCTCGAGATGTCTTCAGGCTCGAGTCCTGACTTGCTATGGTTATGAAGGGAGCGCTCAAAAGTTGATAGAGCTTGGAGTCCTTTCGGGCGGCAACCTGACTCCCCTTCAGGCCAGGTTAAAGCTGGCCGTGGGAATAGGTAAAGGCTTCACCGGAAAGGACCTGCAGAGTTATCTGCTGGATCAATAGGAAGAAGTCAAAACCTTATTCGTTTGATTTTCAGTCGAGAGGAGAAAAACACTGTGGATTACGAGACAATTTTACTGTTGTTCGATAAGGATCACCCATGCTGGGATGAAGAAACGCTAGTCTTGATCGGGGAAGATTGCAGGGGATTGAAAAAACTTGAGGACCTTGGATTCCTTGAGGCAGATAATGGGATTTACACCCTCAGCGAAAAAGGTCGTCAAGCCTTCAAAAAACTTTGCCTTGAGCAATTCATCGACGAAGAGCCCGCTACTTCTCCCAAGAGCTTTCAAGAAAAAAGACAGAGCCTCTGGCGCACCAGGCTTCAAATTCTTTTGGACAACAGCTTTACCTCGCGATGGGGGCTCAAGGAGTTTTATCCGGGAAAAGCCCTTAAATATGTGCCACCTTTAAGAGGAAACCAAATATTCAAATTAAAGGACAACCATATCGATTGGACATACCTATGCCACGAGAGCGTCGTCAAGATAAAAGAGCATTTTAACCTCACCGGCTTGAAAGCTAGGGAGGCGACTCCTCCAGGCATCGAAGAAATCAAAGCCTGGATGGAGGAAAACGAAATTTCCTGCGAATCTTTCGTTGTGGATTTGTTTTTTCTCTCTCGATACGATTTTGCCTACTACATGCAATTTCCAAAGCATCCCAACGACATTTTAGGGCTTGTAAACGCCGACAGGTTCTTTTTCTTTAAGGGCTTTACCCCCTTCGAGGATCATATTAAAGACTACATAGAAACGATAGGCAAGGTGCATCTTTTCCTGATGAACCAGCGGCACATATTTCTGCCGGGTTACTACGACCTGGATCTGGCTGATCAGGATTCGCTCAGTTGGGTGATTTGGGTTACCGAAACCGAGGAAGAAGCATTAAAGCTTGCCGGCTGTATTAAGCCCTTCGGCCAATCGCTGATTGAGCCTGCAAAGCCGATGGATATATGGATCATAAGCGCGGAAAAGCTCAAAGAGATTAGAGAAAAGCAGGAGACGCTTTTTGACCTTTTCTCCTTGATAGCCCATCCTGTGGCAAGAACGATATAAACTTTTTATAAAGGAGGTTTGAAGGGATGAACACCTCGATTTTATTGATAATAGGAATCGTCATTTATCTCGTCTGCTATTTATGGTACGGCAAAAGCCTCGAGCGAAGGGTCGTCGGAGCAGATAATTCCAGACCGACCCCTGCGCATTCCAAGTTTGACGATGTAGATTTTGTTCCCTCGCACCCTGCCGTCTTATTCGGACATCACTTCGCTTCAATTGCAGGCGGAGCGCCAATACTCGGCCCTGCCTTGGCCATGGCTTGGGGTTGGTGGGCGGGTTTGCTTTGGATTTGGTTTGGAAACATATTGATTGGTGCAGTCCACGACTATTTGGCCATCATGGCTTCAGTACGACACGAGGGGAGATCGATCCAGTGGATAGCCGGCAAGATGATGCGCCCGCGCACGTCCTACCTTTTCCAGGTATTCGCTTACCTCACCCTTGTCCTGGCCCTTGCTGCGTTCGCTACATCTTTAGCATATCTATATATAGCCCGTCCCGACGTGGCGAGCATGTCCGTTTGGTTTATAGCAGCTGCAATTGTAACGGGTATTTTGCTGTACAAGCTGCGGATTAATTTTGTATTAGGAAGCATTATTGGGATTTTCCTGACCCTCGGTGCTATATGGCTGGGGTCTTTGACCCCGTTGAGCATCAGTTATAAGGGGTGGTTAATTATATTCTTCGTATATATGATGGCAGCTAGCTCCTTGCCGGTGTGGATATTGCTTCAACCGCGGGACTACCTTAACTCCTATATACTCGTCTTTGGTCTTGCCCTGGGAGTTGTTGCTTTAATTTTCGTGGGGGCAAAGATGGAGTTGGCCGGCTTTGCAAGTTGGAGTCCGAATATCGTCGGAGGAGTACCGTCTCCCTACTGGCCAGTCGTTCCTCTGATAATTGCCTGTGGTTCCCTCTCGGGGATACACGGGCTCATTGGCTCAGGAACAACCTCCAAACAGCTGGACAAGGAGACTCAGGGCCTTATCGTAGGCTACGGAGGCATGCTGACCGAAGGTTTGCTCTCTTCGGTCGTAACGGTGACCATTGCTGCCTTCGGCTTGCTAGTATTTAAGGAAGCAAGCGGAAGGCTCTCCGAAATCGGCGTAGTGGCTGAAAGCTTAAAGGAACCTCTCTATCTTGGCAAAAATTATGTAAAGGCCATAGGAGCTGTCGGAGGCCCCTTGGGCATTTTTACGGAAAGCTACGGAAGACTTTTCGAGCAGGCCTTTGGCATCTCTGCCCAGGCAGGGACGATCTTTTCGAGCCTGTGGGTTTCTGCCTTTACCCTTACTTCCATGGATACAGGGAACAGAGTGTTGCGTTTTGCCTGGGAAGAGGTGTGGGAGCCGCTCAAAAGTAGCGGAGGGACGCTTCACAGGGCGATTACCCACCGTTGGCTGGCGTCGGCTATACCATCGGCTCTGAGCATAGCCCTTGCCTGGGGCAAAGCCTACAGCGTGCTATGGCCAGCCTTCGGCGGCGCAAATCAAATGCTTGCAGCCGCTACTTTGTTAACTATCGCACTGTGGGTGTTGCAGCTTGGCACTGCTCCCAAAGGGCACGTAAGGTTCATAATCGCCTGTGCAGGAGCTTTATGGTTTACAGTCTTCGTAGGGCTTTGGTGGTTTTTGTTTGCCGTCCCCTCTTCGCCTTTGGTGCGGGGATTCGTAGTTTTGGAGATCCTTCTGGCCCTTGTATTCCTATATGATTTTTATCGTTCTTTGCAGAATACGTCGACTATAAAAGCAAAATATCCCGAGACGATAAAACCTTAATTTAAGACTTGAGCGAAGACAGTTCCATGATCGGCGAGGACTTTTTTGAGCTTTTAAAGAAAATAACAAAACTTCAGGCCACGGATTACGTCAAAGCGGAACTTACGGCGCAGGAAGAGGCATTTGCCCTTTTGCTTTTGGGCAGCTTCATCGGGTTACCGGCTCCTTCGGCGGGGTTGGTAATCCAGCTTCTTCCTCATTTGGGGCCGGAACTTGAACTTTTAGAAAGGCGAGTGGCAGAAAGCGATGACCTTTTTGCGCAAGTTGCTGGGGTCCTTAAGATCTAGGCCTGAAAAAAGCAAATCTTTTACCAATGAGGGATGGGCAAAGTCCAAGCGCTTCATCGTTATGGGCAAAGGCGGAACGGGAAAGACCACGATCTCATCCGCATTGGCACGCGCTCTTTCGTCGAAGGGCAAAGGCGTCTTGGCCGTCTCTTTAGATCCTGCCCACAATTTGGGCGATGTCCTAGGGTGCCCCTTAAGTAGCGAGCCTCAAAAGATTGACGATCGCCTGACCGCCTTTGAATTGGATTTGGACGAGCAAGTACAACGCTTCGTCGAAGAAAAGTTACGCCAAATGCGCCCCTTTTATGGCAATTTACAAATATTTAATGCGGACAAATTACTTGAGACCATCAAGCAATCTCCGGGCATGGAGGAATTTGCCGTCCTTGAAGCCATTAGGGAGATATCTACCTTTGCAGAAAAGTGCGATGCAGTGGTGCTTGATACCCCTCCCACCGGCATGACCGTGAGAGTTTTGTCCCTTCCCGATATCACGCTTATTTGGATAGCCGAACTCATGAAGTTGCGTTCTAAAATTTTGGACAGGCGCGCTTACATTCAAAATATCGAAGGAAGTGATGTCGAAACTAATCCGAGCAACGATCCTGTCATGGCTGAACTTTGCAGATATAAGAGCGAAATTGAGTCGACCAAGAACTTTTTGCTCGGGGAAGATTCATTTATATTTTTGGTGCTTCAGGCCGATAAACTTTCGGTATCTGAAACTGAAAGGACCATCAAAAAATTAGATAGCAACGGTTATGTAATAACTGCCTGTTTTATAAACAGGGCTTCGAAAGTTGAAAGGCGCAATTTTCTATATGATTCATGCGGGTTATCGAACTTGATGAAACTTTACGACAAGATACCGTGGATAGAGTTACCCGACCTTGGAAGGGACATCTCCGACCCTGAAAATTTGCTCATCCTAGGCGATATAATTTGTAATTTTCTCGATGCGGGTGATGCAAGGTGAACGCGGGCGTTGCTTTATTGGTCATTTTAGGTTTGGTGGCAAGCCTTCAATACTGGCGTGGCAGGAGGTTGAACTTAACTTTAATCAGGGAGCTTGTAAGGCAGATGGAGGAAGCTCTTCAACCTGTAAACAAAAATTACACTTGGATAGGCGGGTATGTCGGCGTAGTGGCCGAATATGATTTAAAGCACGAGGTTTACGAAAAGGTCAAGGGGACAATTTCTCTCTTGCCCCATCATAGCTTGCTTTATTTCCCAATTTCCCTTCTTTTGGGGCGAAGGGACAGGGTTTATATATTGATCTATCCCAAAAGAAAGCTTAAAGGGAAAGCTCATATAGCCATAGGAAAAATCAAAAACATCTCTCGAACTTCCTTTAAAGATGAAATAGAATTAAAAGGAGTTGTCGCCCAAAGGCGCTACGATAGCAAAGAAGAGATAGAATTTTTGACGAAGATCATCTCCCGAGTCAAAGATCCTTCCTCCCTGGAGCACCTGGCTGCCAATGTTGAGGAAAACGCCTATTATGCTAGGTTAAGGATCGGCCGTGGGGATATTTCAGAACTGTTAAGGTGTTTTATTGCGACCGTAAATTAATATATAAATATGGCGCCGAAAACTTCAAGCTTCGGCGCCATATTATGATTTTATTCTACCGTAACGCTCTTAGCTAAGTTCCTGGGCTTGTCTATTTCGCATCCGCGCTTTTTGGCCACGTGGTAGGCAAAAAGCTGTAAGGGCACGACCGTCACGAAGGGAGAAAACTCCTCCAAAGTTGATGGAACGTATAAGACATGGTCCGCGTCACTCGCCAGTCGCTCGTCGCCATCGAAACCCACTGCAATTATAGGAGCGTGCCTTGCCTTTGCCTCCTGTATATTGGACAATGTTTTCTCGTAAAGGCTGTCTTTGGGTGCAACGACCACCACAGGCACGTTTGGATCGATCAACGCAATTGGGCCGTGTTTCATCTCGCCTGCGGCGTAAGCTTCGGCGTGAATGTAGGATATTTCCTTTAGCTTCAATGCTCCCTCGAGGGCTACGGGGAAGGACATCCCCCTTCCCAAAAACAGGAAGTTTTTGTAATCTGCAAATTTCCACGCCAGATCTTCGATGGAGGGCTCGCGTTCCAATATAGTCTCTATCTTGTAAGCCAGCTGAATCATTTCGTCGGTCAATTCCTTTTGCTTTTGATCGGATAGGGTGCCTTTAATTTTTGCTATATACAGCGCCAGCAGGTAGAGGGAAGTTATCTGTCCCATAAAGGTCTTTGTCGCCGCTACCCCTATCTCCGGACCGGCTTTGAGAAGCAAAAAGTCATCGCAGCTTCTTGCAAGCGTAGAACCCTGAACGTTAGTGACTGCCAATGAATACGCCCCTGATTCGCGAGCTTTTCTTTGAGCTGCAAGGGTATCGGCAGTTTCTCCCGATTGAGAGACGAAGACTACCAAAGTATCAGGGGAAATCTTACTGTCCCTGTAACGATATTCGGAGGCGATGTCTACCTTTATATCCAGATCAGTCCAACGTTCGAAAACCCTTTCAGCGATTAGCGATGCATAATAGGATGTTCCGCAGGCAACTATGTGTATTGCCTTGAATCCCTTGATGGTCTCTTCGTCCATGGCGAGTTCGCCCGACAGGTCCACCTTTCCGTCGTGGACCCTACCTTTGATAGTAGCTCTGCAAACTCCTCCCTGCTCGTGGATTTCCTTCAGCATATAGTGAGGATATCCGCCCATCTCGGCCATCGATAGATCCCATTCTATAAAAAAGCTTTTTTTCTCGATGGGCATTCCCCTTTCGTCCCACAGCTTAATTCCCCGGGGCGAAAGCTCTGCAATGTCCCCGTCGTCCATGTATATAACTTTCCTCGTGTAGGGAAGGATGGCCGGAATATCTGAAGCGCAAAGTGCCTCGCCATCTCCCTGTCCCAACACAAGGGGTGAGCCCTTGCGCATGCAGTATATGTGATCGGTATCATCTCTGTTTAGTATCGCCAAAGCATAGGAACCCCTCAACCTAGATTGCAGGTACGTGAGGGCATTTAACATATTGCCATCGTATACTTTATAGAGCAAATGAGCTATCACTTCTGTATCCGTCTGAGAAGCGAAGGTAATGCCCTGGGCAGATAGCTCATCTTTAAGTTCGTGATAATTTTCTATTATGCCGTTATGAGCCAGGACAAAACGCTTATATCCGTCCGAGTGAGGGTGGGCGTTAACCGCGGAGACTCCGCCGTGCGTAGCCCAACGGGTATGGCCTATACCGATGTTGCCCTTTGGAGCGCGATTGGAGACGATGCGCTCGAGGTCAGAGACCTTTCCAACTTCCTTTATGATTTCTATTTCTTTGTTGTTAAGGACAGCAATGCCTGCCGAATCATATCCCCTGTATTCAAGTCTTTTCAGACCGTCCAAAAGCACACCACAAACATCTCTATAGCCTATATAGCCGACTATACCGCACAAAGTCATTTCATCCTTTCTATTTTCCCGACACAAGGAAGATTGTCGCCTCCTTTGTCCCGCAGATCGCTCCACGGTTTTGTAAGACGACTTACTGGCCTACCTTCCCAGGCCACGGGGGCATCCGCCGATAGCTTCGATTCTCCCCCAACCTCGTCAACTGGTCTGCAACCAGTCCCGGCGCTTGACCACACTACCGCTGATTCCGTAAATGTCTAAAAGTATCTTCCGATGCCCTTCACCTCCTTTGAGCCGAACAACATCTCTGCATTCTCTCTACATAAAGAAGAGAGATGGGCACTTCTTGAGGAAGTGCCTCTCTCCGCCTTTTGTCAGTATATCTAAAAACCCGGAAATTATCAATAAAGTTTCACATGAGAAATTGCTTTTAATTCAGCGTAGATATAAAATAGAAAAACATCTTCAGCTTTCAATCTCCCTTAAAGCTGCCTCGTCGGATTTTAAGGCCTTCACCAGAGAATAGCAGGCAAGGATCATGATAATAGCGAAAGGAGCTGCGGCAGCTATGGATGCTATTTGCAGTGCCTGCAGTCCTCCTCCCATCAATAGCACAAAGGCCAGTGCTGCTTGCAATACTCCCCAAATTGCCATCTTTTGTCTGGGCGGGTTTAGGTCTCCTTGAGTCGAGTACATCGATAGGACGAAGGTCGCAGAGTTGGCTGAGGTTATGAAAAACGTAGAGATCAATATTACCATTACTACGGACATTATCATCCCCAAAGGATAGTGCATGTACATTTCAAAGACTCCCGTGGAAATGTCCGTGCTCACGGTAGAGGCGATATTTGCCAAGCCCTTAAGCTCCAAATAAAGAGCTGAGGTTCCAAACACGGCAAACCAGGTAAAACAACCCAATGCTGGGACGACGAGCACTCCCGTAACGAATTGTCTTATAGTCCTTCCCTTCGATATCCTTGCGATAAAGGAGCCCACAAATGGCGCCCAGGCGATCCACCAGGCCCAGTAAAAGAGCGTCCAACCTCCGAGCCACTGCCTGAATTCTCCGCCATATGGAGCCAGGGCAAAACTTTCGGGAACAACGTTAGCCAAATATTCGCCTATACCCGTAAGAAGGGATTCCAATATGGAGATGGTTGGCCCCAGTGCGAAAAGGGACAAACACAACAGTGTGGCGATAAATAGATTGAAATTGGCAATGAACTTAATGCCCCTTTCCAATCCCGATACGGCCGATCCCGTGTAAACAAGACACAATGCCGCAATTATAAGAAATTGGACAGTTATGGTCTGAGGCACCCCGAATATGTATTTTAACCCGCTGTTGATCTGCAAGACGCCAAGGCCAAGCGAGGTAGCCACACCTGCGGCCGTCGCAAAAATGGCCAGGACATCCACTAATTTGCCGAAAGGTCCCCTCACGCCCTTCTCTCCTATGAGGGGAGTAAAAAAGCTGCTGATCAGCCCCGGCGAATCTTTCCTAAACTGAAAATATCCTAATGGCAAAGCGATGACCGTATAAGCTGCCCAGGGATGCAAACCCCAGTGAAAGAAGGAAATCCTCATAGCATCTGTGGCTGCCTTGACGGAACCCGGTTCAGATGCAAAGGGTGGATTCAAAAAATGAAATATCGGCTCGCCAACTCCGTAGAATACCAGCCCCACGCCCATTCCGGCAGAAAAGAGCATTGCAAACCATGAAAGGGTGTTGAATTCGGGCTTCGAATCGGCAGGGCCGAGCTTCAGTTTTCCGTACTTGCTTATCGCCAATCCGACGGGGAAAACGACGAAAAAGGTCATGGAAAGCATGTACCCCCAGCCGAAGTTATGTATGAGGAAGTTAAAGAGGCTGTTTGCCGCCGATCCGAAGCCTTCGGGGGATAAGAACCCCCATATAACTATAGCGGCGATGACTAGCATGGAGATTATATATACCGAATTATCCTTGCGATTGTCGTTTATCATTCTGTGGCCTCCTTTGTGATGATAAATGTGATGCGCAAAAGGGAGGCTCAAGGCCTCCCATTTGCTTATCAAGCTATATCTTTACCGGAAAAACGGTCTGTTCGTTAATGTCAGTCTCGAGAGCATCGAGTGCCACGCCGACGCGATGGAAGCGCAATTTCCATTCGTCTTCCGGCGAAAGGTTGGGGTTTCCAAGGGGATAGGGAACCGCAACACCGGGTACGATGCGGTTTACCCCTACGGTCTTGGCAATATTGATGAGGTTGCAAATTACCACCACAGGAATGCCCGTGCGTTCGATTTCCTTTGCGATCGTTGACCCGCAACGAGTACAGGTTCCTCAAGTCGCCGTTAAAACTACTGCTCCTACGTTTCTTTCCTTAAGCTGTTGGGCTATCTCACGGCCCATTCTGGCTGCTTCAGCCTGTGTGGTGCCGGTGCCGACGGTTACGTAATATTGGTCATCAACCTCTCCGATGCACCCCTCTTTTTGGTACTGGCGTATGGCGTCAAGGGGAAGGACGACGTTGGGGTTTTTGTTGGCCTGCTCTGGATCGTAACCGGCATGTATTGTCTTAAACTCAGGCGCCGTCAGGCGATCGAGTTTGGAAATGTCGTAGGCGCCCCATTTCGTAGCCGAGCAGGACTGTATCCTGTCGGGGTTGTCCTTGGGGACGATGCCTCCGGAAGTAACAAGTGCAATCTTTACCTTGCGAAGATCCTTTACTGCTGGGGCTATAGGCACCCTTTCCTGTTTTGGTATGGGAAGTTCGGTCTCGTAGGGCTCGCCTTTGAGCTTTTTAAGGAGCATTTCAAATGCCCTGTCGGCTGCGCATTTAGGTTCCACACCAAGGTCCTCGAGGAAGACCTCATGACGTATGCCTCTTGGAAAGTAGCCTTCCATTGAGGCAGGAAGCAGTTTATCTCCACGAGCTATTTTATCGGCAAAGACAGCCATCTTTTCGACGTCTTGCTTCATATAGGTTGCACGACGTCCGCCTTTAAATATGTATATGTTGGATTTAAACATCTCCACCGCAGGGTTTTCCTCGTTCATGGAGGTGATAGCTGGGACATCGAACTTTTCCTTTACGGCCTTGCAGATCGTTCCGCAGGCCACGCCGTAGCGACCTGCATTGAAGGCAGGACCTGCCAGGAAGACGTCGAACTTCAATCCCTCAAGCATCTTTAAAATCCGAGCGACCGCTTCCTCAGGATGAGATGCCATGAAGTTGTCCCCGCATATTACGGTATGGGTGATCTTGACTTCCTTCATGGATTCGTTTAAAAGAAGCCCTGGCCCGACCGGACCTTCCTGCAATACAGGTTCGAAATCGGCGCTTTCTTCTCCTCCCACCTGCCCGAAGAACTGGTTTATGTAATGAACGGCCTTTAACATAAAATCATCCCCTCATTTCCTAAAACTCGGCGCAGGTCTTCAGCGAAAACCCGCTTATGTGATCGGAGCAAAAGAAGGCGTTATTTTCCATAATGATCGATCCGTCATCCCTGACGCAGCCTTCCCAGCCTCCGGAAAGCCCGTCCCTGGCAAGGGATTCAAGCTCCCCTAAAACCGTCTTCATAGGAGGAAGCTCGTAAAGCTCGGAGACGTTTCCGGTGGATACGAGCGCGTTCGCCCTCTCGTCTAAAGCAACCAGGGGCTGAGAGGTTCCGTCGCGTCCCGTGCATTCGTTCGTCATGCCCACTGTCTTGATGCCAGCCTTTTCAAGCTCCACGAGGGTGAGGATGTAGTCTACGTCGGGGTTTCCGTAGCCTTCCTCGGCAACTATGGCACCCTCTGCGCCCAAAGATTTTGCGATGTTTGCCACCATCATGGCAGACCTTATCTTTTCTTCCATTACTACGTTGAGGTTAGACAACACGACGCCCAAGAAGTTGATCGTCCTTCCGTGTTCCCTCATCAGGCGCTTTATCATGGGATTGTTTACCCACTCATAGGTAGAAATCTTCGACGAGCAGGGCATGAAGCTTCCCGAAATTACGGCTCCGTCAAGAATTTCGTTGGGATGAAGGTATGTAGGAAGCATGCGGTTGCCGTCCCAGCCGTAGACCAGGGCGTTGTAGCCTAAGGCCTCCATCTGCGTTTGAATTTGAGGCACGTAGACGACCGATGGCAGATTTTTTACCTCGGAAGTCCTTTCGTTTACGGGCTCAAGCTCCCACGTCTCTATCTCTTCAGGTTCCAAGTCTTTGACGCATTTTCCGATGTATTCGGATAACCTCATTCCTGCCCAACGAAGGGCGCGGTTTTTCTTCTGCTGCTCGTGCCTTTCGAATTCCTCGTCAGTATCCCCGACTAATACCAGGTTGGGCATGGATCCGAAAATGGTGTTTCGCTGTGCCGGTCCGCTCATGTCGATGAGGCCGTCCTGAAAGGATCCCCAATGTTTTCCCACCACTAAAAGCGAACATCCCTTTAGTGCGTGTGTTCTTCCGGCCCCGACCGGCTCCACAGGCGCCGTGCAGCCAGGATATACGGACTGGCCTCCCGATACCTTGCAACGCATCTCGTAGGCTTCCTTTACGGGAACGAGCCTCACCTCATCTCCCGGCCTTACGATGTAAAGCTCGGCTTCGGTTATGTGAGAGTCCTCGAAGACGACGTCTAAAGCCTCTTTCTTGTTGACCGTTAATACGCCTCTATCGTAGAAGGTCTTGTCGCCGAAGACGATATCTTTCACTGTAAATTTACCAATTTCAAGTTTCATAACTTAACACTTCCCTTCAAAATTAGGTAGTCCCGCGACATACTGTCGTAATTACGTCAATACGACAGGCCTAGAGCTCATATTTGCTGTGCTCTTTTCTCATTTCGGCAACAGCATCGATCAGGCCTTGGACGTCCAAGACCATTTCCATCATGCCGAGCTGCTCTTCCCAAAGTGTTGGGTCTACCTTTTCTTTGAATAGGGGATCGAAAATGTGATACACGGCGAGCCCCAACGGGGCTCCGGCTAATGGCCCTGCAAATGTGGGATCACCAGCAGTTACGGTCTCCGCGTAAATCGACGCACCTTCCGCGTCGGAACTTCCAAGTACGACCACCACATTTTCCGGTCCGTACTTTTCAGCTATGTCCTTTACGCGCTGCTGGTTTTGCAGGTCCATCGCCCCTGCCGCAGTTCAGACGAAGCACTCCGTCACGGCAAAGGCGATATCACAACCGAGGGGTTTTAAAACTTCTTCCATAACCGGGGCGGGTATTCCGTCCCTTTCTCCGAGCAGGATGAATTTTTTGCCCTCAAAAGCCATTTTATACCCTCCTTCCTATTTGTGAAAATACCGAAGAATAAGAGATACCATTCACATATACATGCAAACAATATCCTCATAAATCGATGATTTGTTTTTAGTATAGAAAGGAAATCGGCCGAGGGGCAATTGTAAAAAACTTGAATTTTGACTAGCGCCTATTGCTAGTCGTCATCGTCCAGACCTACCAAGCCTTCCCTAATGGCGTAGCGGGTAAGATCCGCAATATTAGCGCAATTCAGCTTTTCCATGATATTTTTCCTGTGCGTGTCGACGGTACTTTTGCTGATCGAAAGTTTGGAGGCAATGGATTTGGTATGTTCTCCCTTGACCAAAAGTCTTAAAACCTCCATTTCTCTGGGAGATAGTTTATTTTCAGCGGCAAGCACGTCTCCTCTTTTTAATAGCAAATAATCTTCCAAGACGATCTTTGCGGCTTTAGGCGTTAGGTATACGAGGTCCTGTGAAACTGCTTTTATGCCTTGGACAAATTCATCTATGCTGCAATCCTTTAAAATATAACCGCGAGCACCGGCTTCCAGAATTTGTGAAATCATCCCTCTGTCCAGGTGCATTGAAAGGGCTATTATCTTTACGTTCGGATGTCTTTGCGTCAGCATCTTTGTTGCATCGATCCCGTTCATATCTGGCATGGTAATGTCCATGACCACTATATCGGGGTTATAACGAGGGACCAGTTTCAATGCCTCACGTCCACTGGAAGCCTTGCCCACGACGGAAATAGCCTCTTCCTTCGATAAAAGCTCGCTTAATCCATCTAAAAAGATCTTATGATCGTCCACCAAAAGGACCTTTATCTCATCGGACGCCATGTTCCAACCTCCTTGGGGCTGTCAAAGATACCGTAGTCCCCTTTCCCGGCTCTGATATGATTTGAATCGAACCGCCTATAGAATGAAGCCTCTCCTTTATGCTGAAAAGCCCGAATCCGGAGGCTGTCGGTTGTGAGCGCCTCTTTTTGATTATGAAACCCCTTCCGTCGTCTTCGACTACCACGCGAACCTTATTCTTGCCGTGATGCAGGCGAATAAAGACGCGAGAGGCTTTTGCGTGTTTAACAACGTTTATCAACAGTTCTCTTGTCATTTGGTAGAGCAACACAGAGATATCCGTATCGATCTTTTCAGAAGCGTCTCCTTTTTCCTGAAAATCTACATCTATGCCGTGAGGTTTGAGAATTTGTTCAGCCACTGATTCTAGCGCTGCTCCGAGGCCAACATCGTACAGCAGAGGCGAACTTATCTCAAAAGTGAGGGTTCTGGTATCCTGTATCACATTATCCAGCATCTTCATGATTTCTTCCAACTCATTTTTGGCGTTATGGTCTTGGGCTATTCCGTGGAGGCGTTGCAATCGGTGCATTATCATGGCCAGAGAATAGCCCACTCTATCGTGAATTTTTGTGGCTATACTGTGTCTCGTTTCCTCTTCCGTCAGAGAAATCTTTGCTATTAGTTTCCTAAGTTCCTCGCGGTAACTTAGAAGCTGGGACTCGCTTTTTCGAAGTGCCTCTTCGGTTCTTTTCCAATTTGTCATGTCGAGAAAGACTACAGCTACCTGACCTTTTGCGGGGCTGAATCCGAGGCCGTAGAGATATTTGCCCGTGTCGCGACTTTCTCCTTCGTGATGTTTAGACCGTCCGCTGCGGGCCACATCGATAACAAGCTGGTGCCATTCCTTTTCCGCATAGGGCCAGACTTCCGCAAAAGTATGGCCCACGACCTGCTTTCTCTTGACCCCCATTACTCTTTCGTAGGCGGGATTGACGTCCAGAAAAACCACTTCCGTTGGATTGCCATTATCATCATATATAACCCTATAGAGCGCGATAGGGTCAAATATCCTGTAAAAAAGCTTACGGTTTATGGCTGCGACCTTGTCATCCAAGTCATTTTTTGAGAAATACTTATGAGGTATCTCCTTCATTTGTGTCACTGCCTTCGCGAATGTGCTTAACATATATTATACTATCTTTACTGATTGCTCAGTCTTCCCAGTCCATCTTTGGGCTTTGATGTCGAAAGGAGGAAAGGCTTACTTTTTTTACGATGATATTGCGAGGAACGCCGGGGACTTGCCTTAGAACCTCAGCTGCTTTGTCAACGTACTCCTGTTTGCCTTCCGCCACGGCTATGGTGAAAGATAACTTTTCGGTAATGTCTCCTGTATTCTGCAAGGATACTTTAAAGTCTTCAATCCAGGGCAATCTCCAAAGGGCATCTTCCACGTCATAAAGACGAAGTGGGACGCCACCTGCGCCTTTTCTGGGTAGGCGACCGAGGATTTCTATGCGTTTTAAGGGCGAACCGCAAGGACAAACGTCCTGAAGGATGCGGCCTTCGTCGCCCGTTCGGTAGCGGATCAATGGAAAAGACATTCGACCAAGTGTGGTGACGACTATTTCTCCCCACTTGCCGTCGGGAAGGACTTGTCCGTTTTCATCTACGATTTCAACGTAGACATCAAGTTCTCTGACGTGACAACCTTGTCTTGCGCGACACTCCACTGCACAGCCCCAGCCTGTTTCGGTGAGGCCGTAATGGTTGAAGGTCGTACATTCCCATAGTTTTTCTATTCGATGCCTTATCGAAAAAGGCGCCATGTCAGCGCTAAGCAGGACAAAATCGGGCTTATGAGTGGTCTTTCCCGCAATCCTTGCAATCTGCGCAGAAAGACCGACTACGATATTGGGGTGGTGATCGTTTATGGCCCAAATTGCTTCGGTCGGGTTGCGGATAAGCCCAAATACAAGCGTTTCACATCCGAGGCGTTTTAAAGCACGCTTAAGTATTTGCCCTATGCTGTCGGGGAAAGACCCTTCCATAAATACGATGACTTTGCTTCCCGAAGGTGTAAATGTCGACATTCCGTACATGAAGAAATCTTCGGTCGCCTTTAGATCTTCTTCGGTAAAAAAGATCCTCTTGGAAGGAGCCGACGTTCCAGAGGTGTTTAAAGTAACGATGCGACGTACCTTTGACTGAGACACTGTCAAAAAGCGCAACGCCGATTCAGCGAGATCCTGAGGGAAGGTGAAGGGAAGTTGGTTGAAAGGAACGCCCTTTACAAAGCCAAGGCGATCACGGTAAAAAGGGGAGTGCAAAAAAGCATGCTCGACTGTACGGGATAAAAGGTGCTCTTGTGCCCTTTCTATTTCGCTGCGGTCTTTGATCCTGATGGACTTTTCCCCGGCCTCACGCCAGGGAAACTCCTTGGCAAGGCGGCTGGCAATCCATGGGTCCAGAGGGGTCAGCGGGATTTTCATCGGCGACGATACAGGGGCTTGCCGCCCCTGGCGGTCAGGTTCCAGGCACAAAAAGGTACAAGTCTTCCATCAAGTGCTGCCACGTGAATGCAGCAGAAGCGCAAACGTTCTAAGTCGAGGTTTTCCGCATCTTGAAAGGCCATAGCGCTTACGCTAAAGCTCCCTCTTTCGTAAAGGCCGATAAACCTTTCAAAGGCATCTCCACTTTGTAGGTCACAAGTCTTTGGGGCGATGTCGGCTCCCCAGCGGCGTCGGATGCTTCCGACAGAGCTTTTAAATCCCTCATCTAAGGACCGACCGTTACAACAACATGGCTCACTTGTCAGGGGAATGATTTTGTCAGGGGATTCAACCAGATAGACTGCCCGAAAGGAACATCGTTCATGCTCACATCGAGATGGGCGAAAATGAGATAAATCGATCATCCCGTCTGTCTGTGCTACCAGATCTCTCATGATCCTTGGAAGCGTCAGACGTTTATCGTCGCTTGGCGGTTCAGGAAAACGGCCAAAATAGCTCATGGGCTGAAAATGGACTCCTCTAACGGCTGGAAAGCAAGAAAGTCCGAAACGGACGATATCTCCCATCTCGTTGTCGTTGATCCCTTTTGTGAGAGTGGGAACCAAGACGACCCCAAGGCCCGCCTCTTGGCACGCATTTATAGCCCGTACCTTCTCGCTCAAAAGCGGCCTTCCCCGCAAGGCTCTGTAAGTCGTTTCGCGAAGGCCGTCGAATTGCAGAAACACCCAGTTCAGTCCTGATTTTTTTAATTTTTGCGCGTAACCAGGTTCTTGTGCCAGCCTAAGGCCATTCGTATTTAGCTGAATTCCTGGAAATTTAAGATTTGAGGCCAAGCGAATAAGGTCAAATAGATCGTCTCTAATCGTCGGTTCGCCGCCCGAAAATTGAAGGATGGCGTTTGATGCCTTATGGCGTACGTCATGTAACAACTTCGCCAAATCATGAAAGTCAGGCTCAAAGCCCTCTCCTGCGCTTGCAAAACATACCGGACACTTGAGTTGACACTTTTCGGTAACCTCAACCACCACTGTGCAGCTTTTTTGCAGATGATCGGCGCACAGCCCACAGCCGGCAGGGCAAGCTTCAGGGGGGACGTCCTCAGGTCCCGTAACCGGAAAGCGGCCCGATGTCCAAGCCTCAAGGCTTGGCATTCCTTCCCATACCAGGCAGAAAAACTCTCCATGATCCGGGCAATGTTTCCTCAAGAAGACGTCGTTTTCTTTTCCTTCCAGAACTGCCGGGACTTGTTTTAGACAGACAGGGCATACGCTGTACGTGTGTCGTAAGATCGTCATTAAAGGGGCCGCCCCTCCCGTATATCAAAACCATGGGTTTCAAGAAGCTCTAAAGCCTTCTCCAACGTTTCCATTATCATTGGAAAACATTTTTGAAAGCATTTCTTTGGATCTGTAATTGGCTCGTGGCCCAGAATATCCCCGCAGTTGACGCGCCCGCCCGATCCCCAACTTTCTTGAAACCATTCGTGGAGGCGGCCGATCATTTCGGGCAACTTGGGGTCTTTTTCTTCAAACGGCGCCCCCTTGCCGGCATAAAACCCAAGAAGACAGCAAGCGCCTGTCAATGCCCCGCACGTACAAGCAGGCGAAAATGTCCCTCTGCAAAGGCCGTTCATCGCTGCTGTCAGATCCTTATTTTCCTTCCCTGTAAGCGCCAATCCGGTTAGTATCATGACCTGTGAACAGCAAAAACCTTCCTGCCCCCATTGCATGACTGCGGTGCTTAGGTCTTTCATATCGATCTCTCCTTTAATCTTCCCGATTAACTTGCTGCCCTTTTGGCGTCATCAATCTCATATCGCTCTTTTAATGTACCTTCATTGCCCACCTTTTTGCACAACCACAGGCCGTAACTCAAGCTACAACACGTCTTTATAGGTGCTTCAATGACGCCTGCCCACACCAGTTGGGCAGTACATTCCCGGAGCAGTTTGGGATAAGCTTCAAAGAAAAAGACCTCAAATCCATGGATCCTGAATGCTTCGTTCAATTCAAGTGCTGACCTGGCTCCGCTTGCACATGAACCGTCGAAGGTGTGACTGTCGAAACTGCGATTGAGGGAAAAGATGTCTGTTATGCCCAAAATTGCCTCTTCCTTTAAGACTCTTGCAAGTTCTGACAAGGCTGGCGAAAGCTCCTTTTGCTGCGAGAGGACGCACTCGCAGATCACGCCGTCAAAACTGCCGTCTTCGAAGGGCATGCCACACAAATCTCCGCGTACTGTCGGCCCCTTTTGCATTGCCTTTGAGAGCAACTCATAAGATTTGTCTAGTCCTACGGCGTCCAAACCCTCTTCAATCAAAAGTCTTAGCGTTGCACCTGCACCACAGCCTGCATCAAGCACCTTGGCCTTTGGGGGAAAGTTGCACAAGTGTATCAGTCTTCTTGAGAGTGCTTCTCCTCCCGGGTGAAGCGCTTCGCCCATGACCAAATGCCACTTCGGATGTTCGTAGGGCAAAGACATTATTTGTCCTCCAATATCTTTTCAACCTCGAGCATCTTACCCACCGCTAATGACTCCGGCACCAATATGAATCGGCAGCGAGAGCAGGCAGGAAGCTCTATCTCGAAGCGGTTACCGAGATAGAGCGCCGCAACCTTGTGCGGCGTAAGTTCGTTGCCACAGCTGCACCTCCAGCCTGTCTGTTCGTGAAAACCGAGATCAGTTTCCTTGCTCATGACATCAACTCCATGACCATCCTGTGGCTCCAGGCGTTGATGATCACAAAAGAACGATCATCCTCGCTGAATTCCACCCAAAAAGTAACGTTTCCTATTCTCGAAGAAGCAAGCTTGGTGCCCTCGGGAGAGATGAGGTGCCTTCCCCCGGAAGAGGCTTCCCACAGAGTTTGCTTTATATCGCTATCGATGATATGACGATCTTCAAGTTTTTCGCGAACCGCGTCAGAGACGAATATGGGCAGGGCATCCCATGGCTCTTGAGGTAGGTCGCAAGGCCCAAGCAGTTTTAGCCTAAGGGACTCCCTGTTCTGCTGTCGTTTGGCGTAACCTAAACGCTTGTTTTCTACAGGAGGGGGAAAGAGGATGTCCAAGAGATGTAAGACCGTTTTCCCTGACCCGGAAAGGTTTTCGCGGCACATGGCGCAATAGGTCAGAAAATTATTTTTGCTTTCTTTAAGCCTGCGTAAGACGCCCTCGCGGGCAAGATCGGGGTCGGCCATAAACTGAAGGCCGCCGTAACCGCAGCAGCGCGTGGTTTCACCAGCAAAGAGGAGCTCTTCGTAAGGTTGTCCCAGGATTTGAAGTATTTTTCGAACTGACTGCCTCCAATCCGGTTCGTGGCGGGTAGTGCAAGGGTCATGAAGGGCAAGAGTTTCCGCAACAGGTCTTGTTTCAGGTAACCCCTTTTCAAGTAATGCCTGCCACAATGAGACCCTGGGCACATTAGGTAAAAAATGCTTAAATACATCATTGCAGGATGAACAAGCCAAAATCAGCATCGGGTTTCCCAAGGATTCGATAGTTTTCTCAATGTTTTTAACGACCTCATCTGCTTTGTCTCGCCTACCTGCCCACCATGCGGGAGCACCGCAGCACCCGAGCATTATGCCAACATGGCCGTCGAACGTCTCCTTTAGAAAGTTTGCGACTCTTTCTGTCTGATCCGGCATGGCGCCGCTCAACTGACAACCGGGAAAGAAGATGGCCTGCGTCGTCTTTGCTCCGCTTCTAAATCCGGACGACCTTGGAGAGTTGGCGTGTTCCATATCGAGGAGTGCAAACTCATGCACTGATGGCGGCATTATGTTTTGTTCCACCATTTGCTCTCGCGCGAAGCGACACAGGTCAGCCATCGAAAAATCGTTGGGGCAAAGGACCTCGCAAAGTCCGCAAAGCGAACAGGAATTTATCATTTTATTGGCGCTGTGGGTGCCTTGGACTATTGCGAAATTGTTATATATTTGCCTGGCGTATACCTTCGGATAACCCTTATATTTTTCCAAGAAAGCACATTCGTGCACGCAATATAGGCACTCGCACTTGATACAGCGTTTCGCTTCTTCTATAGGGTCATCTCGGGGAGAAAGGGATCGTACCCCCTCAAGTGGGGTATAAAGTTTCGTAAGGACTGAGAACTCCTTTTCCCTTCCCGACAGTAGAGATGTTCCCTGCAGGTAACGGTCTATAGTGTTTGCTGCTCTCTTGCCGTCAGCCGACTCCCAAACAGGCGAAGGTTTATCGCTACGAGGAAAACCGCCGGCAAACAGTCCTTTAATGGAAGTTTCATAGGTTTGGGGGTTTATTTCTTTATTGTCTACTCTATCTGACCAATCGGGGTCGTCAATGCCTATATAAACAGCATTTCCCTCTTCAATATCACTTCTTATTGGGTCTTTTTCTTGAGACCGCGTTATTCCCATTTGAATTAAGGTTTTCCAAGCATTGACAAGAATTTCTTGAGGTAAAACTTCCTCCGGTAAGGATAAAAGTCTTCCGCCGAGAATTTCACCGTTAAATACCATTTGTACAGTATAACCCTTTCTTGCAAGCTCAAAGGCGCAGGTTAACGAAGAAAGTCCACTGCCGTAAACGGTGACAGACTTTACCTTTGAAGGAAGGCGAAGTAGCATTCCCATATCCTTGGAGTTTTCAAGACAAAATCGTTCAAGTCTTCCGATAGCAATAGAACCTCCCTTTTGAGATAGGATGCAGGCATCTTCACCGGGATGATCGCAGATTCTGCCAAGAATGTCTGGCAGGGGCATCGACCTTGAAAGTATTTTCCTCGATTCGTCGAATTGTTCCTGCCCTATAGCTGCGCAAAGGGACCTTACGTCTACTTTAAGAGGACATGCAGCCTGACAATAAGGAAGTTCCTCTTGGATACAGCGTTGTTCGAAATTGGTTAAGTCAAGGCGTTCCATAAGCTCTCTTCCTCCTCAAATGCTTGAACATGCTCACCCAAGGTTTGAATAAATCTTGGGTGAGCGCTCATTAACACTTCTTCTTAGACATATTCGCCTTTGAGGCCGGCGAGTATCTTTTCGGGTTTGGCAGGCAGACGGTGGACCCTGACTCCGCAGGCGTTGTAAATGGCGTTTCCTATAGCGGCATGGGGGCTTGTGAGGGGTAATTCTCCTACTCCTGCAGCTCCAAAGGGGCCAAACTCCCGGGGGTAATTTTCGAAGTAGACTATCTCTATGTCATCTGGGAGATCCTTAGCGTAGGGGAACCCTCCCCCGATGAGGGAAGAATGCCTTTTAATATCCTCAAAGTCCTCCGATAGAGCAAGTCCGATTCCCTGGGCGATCCCTCCGTAAATCTGGCCATCGGTCACCAGGCGGTTATTGACTTTTCCGATATCAGCCATCAAGGTCATCTTGTCCACGGCAACCTTGCCTGTTTCGGTATTAACCGAAACCTCGGCAAGAAAGACTCCATACATATAGACGACGAAGGGCCTTCCCTGACCCTTTTCGTCGCAGGGAACGCCTGGAACTGAATATTTACCAACGTACTTCAACGGTTTACCGGCACTGACGGCTTCGGCGTAGTTCATATATGTCCCATCGGGCTTCCGTAGGGATTTGAGCATTTCAGAACAAGCGATCCGAATGGCGCTGCCGGTCAAGACCTGTGAGCGCGATCCGCCGGCAGGTCCCGAGTTAGGTGACTTTGACGTATCAGGCCAGGTGAAGTGTATTCTGTCAGGCTTAATGCCCATTGGACGCAGCGCTTCATGGGCCGTTCCCACCACGCCCATATCGGCTCCTTGGCCATGATCTTCCCATGCTTGAACGATGGTGACAGTATCATCGGGATTCAGAACAGCCCAAGCCTCGGAGCTGTCGGGGCCGTCAAGGCCGCAGCCGTAGCAGGCCAGTGAAAGACCAACGCCTTTTTTGATCTTATCGGTGGATTCCTTCTTAGCCCTTTCTTTTGCCTCCTCGTACCTCGGCTTGATGGCTTCAAGCATCTCAGGATAGCTGAAGACCTCAGGTTCCTGCCCGCTCGGATTTGTGGAACCCGGACGATAGCAATTCTTGTAGCGTATCTCCCATGGGTCCATGCCGATTTTTTCGGCCAGTTCGTCAATGAGAGATTCCGAAGAGAAAAGGGATTGCGGAGAACCGTAAGCCCTGAAGGCTGAACCCCAAGCATGGTTGGTGCAGACCGTCTGTCCTCTACCCCTGATGTTGGGGATGTTGTAGCCTGCTCCCATGAACTGTGCGCCCCTGAGCGTGAGCAAATCCCCAAACTCCGAGTAAGGCCCGTGGTCCACTATGTAGTCCGTTTCCATGGCAAGGAGTTTGCCTTCATCGTCGGCAGCGAACTTGATATTCACAAAGAAAGGAGATCGCTTTCCAGTGTAAGTCATGTGTTGGAAGTAATTGTACCGGAGGAAACAGGGTTTGCCCGTCGCAAGGGTAGCTGCTCCAACCAGCGCTTCCATGGTCGGGCTGAACTTGTATCCAAAGGTGCCGCCCATGGGGTTCGATACGAGCGCAATTTTATCGGGCTCTAACCCGAGACCAGGAGCTATCATAAATAGATGTAGATGAGCGCCAATGGTCTTGGAGTGAATCTTTAGAACGCCGTTGTCGTCAATGTAGGCGAAACCGACGTCCGGTTCTATTGTCATGTGAGGCTGTCTTTGCACGTAGAAATCGTCTTCCGCGACATATGGGGCCTTCTCAAAGATGGGGGCCGTGGGCTCACCTTTCTCCAGGTTTTGGACGTAGTAGACGTTTGGCGTGCCTGGATGGATCTCAAGGGCGTCTTCGGCCATGGCTACCGGAGCGCTCATGTAGGCAGGAAGCACTTCTAGGTCGACCTTTACTTTTTCTGCAGCAGCACAGGCGTTTTCGTAGGTATCAGCACAGACGATCGCTATGGCATCTCCAAACTGGAAGACCTTTTCATCGCAAAGTATCGGGCGATCCCATCCGTCTCCCTTATTGGTCGGGAATGTGATGAGCCCTGTTATGCGATTTCTGCCCTTAATATCCTTGTGTGTAACCACTTTGTAAACACCTGGCATCTTTTCGGCCTCGGAAGTATCGATGCTTTTGATATTGGCGTGGCTCACCGTTGCCTGTACAAGCGCCAGTTGCAGCGTGTTCTTTGGCATCTTAAGCCCAAGGTCAGCACCGTAATCCAGCGTACCTGTGGCTTTGGCCACAGCAGTGGGTCTTGGGTAGGTTGTGCCCCAAATTTTTCCGTCTTTAGGCATCTTGAACTCCAGCTCCGACTCGTCCATCTCTCCCCTAAGGACTTTAGCTGCATCCATGACAGCGTTGATTATGGGGATGTATCCTGTGCAACGACATGCATTGCGGTTCTTGTGGAACCACTCCCTAACTTCTTCGCGTGTTGGAGAGGGGTTGCTGTCTAAAAGGACCTTGGCCGAGATTATGAAACCAGGATTGCAGAAACCGCACTGTGTTACCCCGTGCTTAACAAAGGCCTTCTGGATTGGATGCATCTTTTGAGGTGCGCCAATTCCTTCGATGGTAGTTATGGAATCTCCCTCGTTGAGCTTATCGACCTTAAAGATACAGGAACGAACAAGTTTGCCATTCAGGATTACGTAACATGAACCACATTGTCCAGTCCCGCAACCGACCTTCGTTCCCGTCAAGTCTAACTGCTCACGCAAAACCTTTGCCAATGAGTCCTTGCCATCGACTATAATGTTGCGTTCTACCCCATTGACAAAAAAATGCTTTTGGATCATTTCATATCACTCCTTCTCTTTCATCACGCAGCATCATCCAATTTCATCTAAAACAAATAGAGTAAGGGAATTTTCGACACTTTATACACTCTTGCAGTTTTTGCACGTCCGCACTCACATGAAATCTAAGAAAAATTCTTGACGATTGACGACCCTATACAACTACTGACTGTTAAAAGTGATTTTTTGCTATCACCTCTTTCGTGAATAAGTACTTGGGTGCCGGTGAGGTATAAAGATAGTTCAAGGAATGTTTATCTCTGACGGGATTTCGCGGATGCCTATACTAAAAAACTACCCCCTTCCTTCTGGGAAGGGGGTAGAAATATCACTTCCTCCTTTCCAGACGGGAGGCCTTTTCGTTTCCAAAAAGACCCTTTTGGTCAATGCTCATAGGCAATTGCCCTTAGAAACATTGACTCGGAGGCTACATAAATACAACCTTATCATTTCTATCACAAATCATACTAAATATAAAAATAAATGTCAATTAAATTAGTCGTCTGACGTAAAATCAAAGTGAAACAGCACTCATGCTTCATTTGACATGTCGAAAGTTTTATAATTTGCCCTTTTCTAATTGTTTAAAGATCTATTAATTCTTTAAATACGCAAACGGCTTTAAATCTCCCCGATGATCTTCAAGACCACCTGTGCGATGACGGTGGAACCAACGTATGTACCTATGAAAACGACAAAGGATACAATTAAAATTCTCCACCCCGTCTTTTTTAGTGTACCCAAATCTTTCCCAATGGAAATGCCCGCGTATGCAAGTATCGGCGTAGCTAGTGCTAAAAAATTAACTTTTTGAGCCCAGGCATTAAATATAGCCGAACCGGGAAATCCCGGAATGGTAATTATGCATCCTATGGTGACTATGTAGGCAACAGCGGGGATTTTAACGGGAATTATCTTTGAACATATGACTCCAAGTATGCTGATAGCGATCAAAAAAACCATCCCCGGAATGGCCTCAATCATCGGAATGTTAGCTCCAACAAAATTACCTACTAAGGTGATAATACCAATAATTATAAGGACAACTAGAACTTCTCCAGTCTTCATAGGCTAACCCTCCTTAACGGCAGATGTGCTTGGATAAGTGCCATATTTGATTTTATAGAATTTCTGATACATCCACTCTGTCATAGGTAAGGCCAACCATAAAGACATATATACGCCGTCCAGACCGCTTAACATGTTGCTTGCAGCTCCCAGGGCCTGGATTTTATCGGCTATTTCCGGAAACATGGCGCTCAAGGCGCCAACGGAAGCTGTCATCATGCTTGCGCTTCCTATCCCGGAGGCCATGGCTAAGGCTAAAGGGTGAAAAATTCCAATTGCAGCAGTGAATGTCGCCATTAGTCCAAAGAAAATAGTCCCAAAGACTGTTCCGCAGATGTAAACTCCCATGACACCTCTTCCTTCAGGGGTATCCAGTCCATACACATCTCCAATTAAGGCTACATTTGGCTCCCTTGCTATCGAATGGGCAGCTCCTATAGTTTCTCTTCTTAGCCCTAAGTACACAGCTATAGGTACACCCACAAAAAGGGTACCCAGGTTTCCAAGTTCTTGTAATATTAAAGCAGGACTTGTCCTAAGTATCATCGGGATGTTTGGGCCGACTGTAGTTCCATATTTTGCCATCAACAACATTAAGGTTACTCCGACTAAACTTCCGGCATCTACCATATCCTTATGGCTGGCCAATTTTAAGAATTTGGGACCGAGAAAAATACCCATGATAAGTGCATATAACATTGGCAATAAAACAATTTTCCCCGGTCCGATGGCAAATGAGAAAGCACCAATCCACTCGGCTATTATTACCAATATCAGTGCGAGAAAATGAATTTTCCAATTTTTTATCGCCGCAAGCATGCAAGTTTCCTCCTCTTAGATGTTTTATGGATAATTATTGTAGTTGATTACCCAGTTTTTCCAAAGCAATAACAACAGACACTGCAAAAAGCGCAGCTCCTCTCCAAAGGGAATCCTCATCTGCTTTGAAATGCGGACTGTGCCATGGGTGCATAGCATCTATATCGGGATTGCCCACGCCCAACCAAAAATAACATCCAGGAACTATTTTCTGATATAGCGCAAAATCCTCACCTCCCATCGAGGGAATTGGTTCCACTATTCCGTCTTTGCCAAACACTTCCAAGGCTGCCTTAGTAACTATTTCTGTAGCATTAGGATGATTAATGACGGGAGGGAGATCTCTGCGATAATTAAATTCGACCTCACAACCCAAGCTCGAGGCCGTATGTTCTACCGTCCTCTTCATTAAACCTTCGATCATATTGCGAAGTTTCTCGTCGAATGTCCTTACTGTGCCAGCAAGCTTTACCTCATCGGGAATGACGTTGTTTGCCATTCCGCCATTTATGCTTCCAAAGCTTATGACCGCTGCCTTTTGGGGATCTACGCTTCTACTTACAATAGTCTGCAGGTTCATGACTATAGAAGAAGCACATACTATAGGATCAATTATCCTATGGGGATAGGCAGCGTGACCTCCCCTTCCTTTGACTGTTAGGAAAGTAGAATCTACAGCAGCCATTAGAGGCCCCTCTTTTATTCCCACCTTACCCACGGGGATTTCCGGGTTGTTATGCAAACCGAAGATCATGGATACCTTGGGATCTTCGAGTGCACCATCGTCTATCATGGCCTTCGCACCCATATTTATTTCCTCCGCAGGCTGAAAGAGGATTTTGATATTTCCCTGAAGATTATCCTTAAAAGAAGCCAATATCTTAGCAGCGCCCAATGCGCAGGTTACGTGCAAGTCGTGCCCGCAGGCGTGCATCACTCCGTCGTTTTTCGAAGCATAGGGAAGATCTGTCATTTCATTTACGGGAAGGGCATCCATATCAGCTCTCAACGCAACTGTAGGGCCGTTGCTCGTACATTTTAATAACGCAACAACTCCTGTTTTGCCAACGTTTTCTTTTACTTCATATCCCAATTCCCTCATGTAATCAGCAATTTTCTTTGCCGTCTCGAATTCCTTAAAACTGAGCTCGGGATATTGATGAAAATCCCTTCGTAAATTTTTTAGCTCTTCAGACAAATTTTTACTGAGCTTTATAATTTCATCCACATACATATTCAACCTCTCCCTTGTTTGTTATTTGTTCGCGCGTAAGGCAAGCTCTGTTTTGGTCATGTAAAGTGGATGAGCCATACAAATGTCGCGCACTTCGTGCTTAAAGACGGTGATATCAGCCTCGTCATTGCTTTCTAGTACCTTTACGACGAGCTCTGCCACTCTGCCAGTGTTACTTTCGTCAAAGCCCCTGCTGGTGACAGCGGCAAGCCCTATGCGAATTCCGCTTGTGACCGTTGGCTTCTCGGGGTCGTAGGGTATCATGTTTTTGTTGACTGTTATGCCAACCCTTTCGAGCTTGCTCTCAGCCTGAGCGCCCGTCATTTTCTTGCTTCTTAAGTCGACCAGCATGAGGTGGTTATCTGTACCTCCGGAGACTATGTCAAATCCGTGAGTTTTTAGCACATCTGCCATGACCTTTGCGTTTTTGACGATCTGGGCGCTGTAAGCCTTAAATTCTTCCGTCATGGCAAGCTTAAATGTCAGCGCCTTGGCAGCCATTATCTGAGGGATTGGGCCTCCCTGTATCCCCGGGAAGATGGCCTTGTCTATGCTTTGAGCGAACTCCTTTTTGCACAGTATGTTTCCCCCGCGAGCTCCTCGAAGGGTCTTGGTCGTAGTAAAGGTAACGAAATCGGCGTAAGGAACGGGAGAAGGATGGACTCCGCCGGCAACAAGCCCCGCTATATGGGCCATATCGACCATGAGGTAAGCTCCAACCTTTTTTGCGATCTCAAAGAAGCGCTTGAAATCTATTATTCTCGAGTAGGCGCTTGCCCCGGCTATTATTAACTTGGGTTTTACCTCGCAGGCAATGCGCTCTACTTCATCGTAATCAATCAATCCAGTATCTTTGTCGACGCCGTAGCTATGGGACTCGAAAAACTTACCCGAAATGCTAACGGAAGCTCCGTGAGACAGATGTCCTCCGTGGCTCAGGTTCATGCCAAGCATCTTATCTCCAGGATTAAGCACTGCCATGAATACTGCAAGATTTGCGTTGACGCCCGAATGGGGCTGAACGTTAGCATGCTCAGCACCAAACAACTTTTTAGCACGCTCGATCGCGAGGCTTTCTACGACGTCGATGAACTGACAACCTCCGTGATAGCGCTTGCCTGGATAGCCTTCGGCGTACTTGTTGGTCAGCAACGACCCTTGAGCTTCAAGTATAACTTCGGGAACGAAGTTCTCCGAGGCAATTAGCTCAATCGTCAGATTTTGCCGTTCCTTTTCCCCTTCTATTGCCACAGCTAACTCCGGATCAATGAAGTGGATGAGGTCCAATGCAATTCTCCTCCTCTGTAATACGAACAATTTCTATTAATATGATAAAAATCTTTTTAATTATTAGTTGCATGATAAGGGAAAAAACATGGCAGGTCAATGATAGGAAGACATGATAATTTATAATTATTATTTTCACAAGCAAAACAAACTTTACTGTTAAATAATGTATATTGCAATTGAGGAGAAATGCGTTATTATTAATTTAAACCTAAGAAATATTATCACTGTATTCTCGATTCAGAGAAAGTATATGTTTAACTAACATTTTTTTTGCTCTGTCGAGGTCTTTATGTTTTAAACTATCAATAATGTCATAATGCATAACTGCAGAAAGCTCAATGTCCTGCTCCATTATAAGATCTTGCATCATGGCAAGCCTCAACTGGTAGTAAAGATCACGGAGGATCCTATTACTCCATTTTCGGCCTGATGTTTCCCATAGGTATTTATGAAATGTTATATCGTATTCCGAAAATGCGCTTATTTTCTTCTCCATAGGCTCATCGGACCGCGCAGAGGCAACCATATCATCTACAATTTTTCGCAAATTGGAGAAATCCTCTTCGGTGAGCATGTCCTTTTTGATTAAAATTTCGAATACCCGCGATTCGATCATATATCTGATGTCGAGAATTTCCATCATATCGTCGTGATCGAAATTGGGTATAAAGGTGCCCTTTCTGGGTACATAGATCAATAAACCCTGGTTTTCCAGTTCCCTTAGGGCTTCGCGAACCGGTGCTCTGCTTATATTAAGCCGTTCAGCGATTTCGCTCTCCTCGACGTGCTGGCCTTTGTGATATTTGCCGGACCACAGTATTTCTTCTCTTAAAAATTCGGCAACTTTTTGACTTAGGCTCTCGTGCGTAAAGTTTCTATTCTCCATCTTTAAAACTCTCCCTAATTTAAATTAAATTAATTATTGTCGATTGTCGTTTTTCCCTCCTATTGTATATAATAGCATTTAAATGCAATAACCTCAATTGGGGGGCAACATCTTAATATTTTTAAAAATACAAAAACTTTGAAGGTTAAATTTGAACCCCACAAACATACCGGGGAAGCCTCTGCTTCCCCGGTATGTTTATTTTGCACTTAAAACAACCCCGTTATGTTTCCCTCTTCGTCTATGTCTATGGACTCTGCGGCAGGCTTTTTAGGAAGGCCCGGCATGGTCATTATGTTACCGCATATGGCAACGACGAAGCCGGCCCCCGCCGACAGCCTCACTTCCCTTACCGATAGCTTGTATCCTTTAGGCCTTCCAAGTTTTTGAGGGTCGTCGGATATGGATAGCTGGGTCTTCGCCATGCAGACGGGAAGGCCGCCGAAGCCCTTTTCCTCCAGGTTTTTTATGGTCTTTAAAGCCCCAGAGGAGTATTCCACGTCGTCTGCTCCATAAACTTTGGTCGCTATGGTCCTTATCTTTTCCGTAAGGGGAAGGTCTAACTCGTAGAGGGGTTTGTAGCTTTTTTCCTCTTTCGTAGCCTCAAGCACCTTCTTTGCCAGATCTATGCCTCCCTCTCCTCCCTTCTCCCACACCTCGGAAAGGGCTATACTGGCGCCTCTTTCCTCCGTAGCCTCCATGACCATCTCTATCTCCCCATCGGTGTCGGAGGCGAACTTGTTTAATGCCACCACTACGGGAATGCCGAAGTTGGAGAGTATGTCGAGGTGGGCTTTGAGGTTTTCAAGGCCCTGGGATAGCGCCTCAAGGTTTTCCTTGGAGAGGTCTTCCTTTTTCACCCCTCCGTGGTGCTTTAAGGCCCTGACGGTGGTGACCAACACGACTGCCGAAGGGGAGAGGCCCGCAAACCTGCAGACTATGTCGAAGAACTTCTCCGCTCCCAGGTCGGAGGCAAAGCCCGCTTCGACTACGGCGTAATCCCTTAGCTTCAAGGCCATCTTCGTGGCTATTATGGAGTTAGTGCCGTGTGCTATGTTGGCAAAAGGTCCTCCGTGGACGAAGGCGGGCACGTGTTCTATGGTCTGGACCAGGTTTGGGTTTATGGCCTCCTTAAGGAGGGCTGCCATTGCGCCGTGGGCCTTCAAGTCTCCTGCTGTTATCATATTTCCCTTTTCATCGTAGCCTACGACCACCTTGGAGAGGCGCTCCTTTAAGTCGGCAAGATCGCTTGATAGGCACAATATGGCCATCACCTCGGAGGCCACGGTGATGTCAAATCCCGATTCCCTGGGAAATCCGTTCGCCCTCCCTCCAAGGCCTATGACCACGTTCCTCAAGGCCCTCTCGTTCATGTCCATGGCCCTCCTCCAGGTTATCTCCCTGGGGTCTATCTTAAGGGGGTTTCCCTGGTGCAGGTGGTTATCCAACAGGGCTGCAAGCAGGTTGTGGGCCGTCTCCACGGCGTGTATGTCTCCCGTGAAGTGGAGGTTTATCTCCTCCATGGGAAGTACCTGGGAGTAGCCTCCTCCCGCAGCTCCTCCCTTAACGCCAAAGCAGGGACCAAGCGAGGGTTCTCTAAGGCATAGCATGGCCTTTTTGCCTAGCTTCACCAAAGCTTGAGTAAGACCTACCGTAGTGGTAGTCTTTCCCTCCCCCGCAGGGGTGGGGGTGGTTGCGGTGACAAGTATGAGCTTGCCGTCGGGCCTTTCCTTTAAATCCTTCATGTAGTTTACGTCCACCTTGGCCTTGTAGTGGCCGTAGGGGAGCAAATACCTTTCGGGTATTCCTAAGTCTTGTGCTATCTCCCTTATGGGTTTTAGCTTTGATCGTTGGGCTATTTCGATATCGGATAACATGGGATCTCCTCCTTGTAAAATAGTATTATGCTATTTATTCTTTCCTAAGAAAGGCTATAGCCGTTCTTATGTGCATTTCAACCCCAATTGGCAGTACATCCTCGTCAATGTCAAAGAGAGGATGATGATGAGGGTAAATTATGCCTTTTTTGGGGTTTCCCGCTCCAACAAAATAAAAGCAGCTGGGAATAATTTTGGCGAACTCGGCGAAATCCTCTCCCGCCGTTCCTATGTAACTTGTGATGTTTTCAGCGCCCACTACATCTTTAGCAACGCTTGAAACCAAATTCGCCATCTTATCATCGTTGATCAGGGTAGAATTGCTGGGGATAAACTCCAGTTCATATGTGCACTCATGCGCCTCGCATACCTTTTTTAGTATCCTTTCAAAACGAACGAGAGGCTTTTCGGGACTTTCGGAGCCTCCCTCGTAGAGATAGCGAATTGTGCCGCCCAGATCGATGTATTCCGGTATGACGTTTGTAGCCGTCCCGGCATTTACCAATCCGAACATTATCAGGGTAGGTTTTAAAACATCTATTTCCCTGGTTTGTATCATCTGCACCGATTGAATGAAGTCTGCTGCAGTCAATATTGGGTCGATAGCCGTATGAGGAGCCCCGGTGTGTCCTCCCCTGCCTTTTATCCTGACCTTGAACTCGTCTAAAGCGGCCATGACCGGTCCGGCAGATATTCCCATCTTTCCGCTTTCTATGGGAGTCCAGAGGTGAATCGCAAAGGCGCCATCAGGATGTGGGTCATCTAGGGCTCCCTCCTCGATCATTTGACGGGCACCGGCTACTTCCTCATTAGGCTGAAAGAGAAACATGACCCTTCCAGGGATTTCCTCTTTGTGGTGCGACAATATCTTCGCCGCTACCAGCAACATCGCCATATGTCCATCGTGTCCGCAGGCATGCATGATTCCTTCGTTTCGAGAGCGATAGGGTACATCGTTTTGTTCTTCAACGGGCAAAGCGTCCATATCTGAACGAAGCATCACCGTTTTGCCTTCTTCTTTGCCTTCTAATATAGCTACAACGCCGGTGTGGGCTATATTTTCCCTCACATCAAGCCCTAATCGCTTCAAATATTCGGCTACCCTTTTCGAAGTCCTTTCCTCCTTAAATCCGAGCTCGGGATACATGTGAAAATCCCTTCTCAATTCGATGAGCTCATCTTTTAACTCATTAATCTCATCTTTGAGTTTATTTAGGAGATTCATCTTAGACCATCCTTTCTATACTATAAAATATTAAATTTAGTTATTTAAAAATTCTAAAGCTGTTCTTCGGTTGAAAAATCAAACTTTATTTTCCCTTTTATTTCAGATCTATATTTAGATAAGATCTTTGCTGCGATCAAAAGAATCGCGACATGTACGTCATGCCCACAGGCATGCATTGCTCCATCATTATTTAATAACAAAGCAATTTCTTCTGCTGCAATTAATTCTTTCCCTTGCCTTCCTAGAAATACAACTTCGTCCCCAATTTTGGGATTGTTTATATCAGTTATATCGATCATAAACTGATCCATGCAGATATTGCCTATTATTTGACAACGCCGTCCATGTAATAACACATTACCTTTATTTGAGAGCTGTCTGGATACACCATCTACATATCCCATGGAAACTACTCCAATTACGGTAGGCCTTTTGTTCCAATTGGCACCGACTTAATGAAAATTAGTTTTTGCTTTAATTGACATCGTCGGGATTAACTCTCCTTTAGGGTTCACAGCCATTTCTGGACAAGGATATAGGCCATTATGTTTAATGTCACCATATGCCTTAGTTTATACATCTCCCAGGCAATTGTAGGTATTTATGTATGCCTGGGAGATATCTGATTATGTGCTTTAAACTATCAAGATGCTCTACTTGGTGAAAATTTTGCGCGGGAAGTTTAGGAACGTCTCGCACCCCTTTTCAGTCACCAAGAAGGGTTCGCTGCACTCAAACCCAAACTCATCAAGCCAAATACCCGGCATAAGGTGAATAGTCATTCCCGGTTTCATTATGGTCTTATCTCCAGGACGTAGGCTTACAGTGTGCTCGCCCCAGTCGGGGACGTAATTTAAACCAAAGGCGTAGCCGAGCCTCGAAGGCTTGACTACTCTGGAACCCGATATGGCTTCCCGCCACTTTGCCTCGATCTCCTCTGCTGTAACGCCCGGTTTTATGAAATCAAGTGTTTTGGCAATGCCATCGATCACGACATCTGCTATTTCCTTGAGTTCCTTGGGCGGATCGCCTATATAGACCGTTCGTGACAATGGGCAATGATACCTAAATCTGACACCGCAAAGTTCGAGGAGAACGATGTCACCTGGTGCGTATTTCCTATCGGGTTTCCAGCCCAGGTGAGCCGCAGACGTCCTTTCGTTGGAAGGCATGATAGGGAATATCGCAGGATGATCCCCAGTAAATTCATCAGTGCCCTTTATCATGGCATGATAGACATTTGCAGCTGCTTCGCTTTCGAGTCTGCCAACTTCTATGGAGTCAATGGCAGTTTTCATGACGTGTTCACAAACCTTGGCCGCTTCTTTTATGTACTTTATTTCCGCAGGTGATTTAATAGTTCGGATCCAGTTGACCAGGCTTGTAGCATTGTGAAATTTTGCTTGCGGTAGTTCTTCTCGCAGCACATCCAGACACTGCCCCGTAAACCAGTAGTTGTCCTTTTCAACTCCTATATGTCTTTTTTCCCAGCCCATTTCTCGCAGTATGTCTGCTACGAAGCTCATGGGATGCTTGAAGACATTTTGGACGTAGTCGTCTGCGTAAGGTCGTATGTTGTCGTGTTTCAACCAAGTGGTAAGCTTTGCACCGTTGGCGTCCATTCCCCGACCCCACCAGATCGGCTCGTCGTAATCCAAAGCGATTACCAGCCCTTGATGGACATAGAAGGACCAACCATCGTAACCGGTCAGGTAATTCATATTCGCAGGATCGCTTACGATGAGGACCTGGATGCCCTTTCGGAGCATGCTTTCTTTGACTTTACGAAGCCGTTCCTGATATTCGGAAACTTCAAATATCAATGCCATTTCTTTCACCTCCTAGCTCCATCCCCTTAAGCGCATGGCCTCTGCTATTTTCCTCAAGGCGTAGGCCCATGCAGCTGTGCGACGCGTTACTTTCAATTCTTGTGCAATCGATGATATTTCTTTATAGGCGCCGAGGATCCTCTTTTCAAGCATCTGATAGACCTTTTCTTCTTCCCACCAGTCGTTGCTCAATCCTTGAATGCGTTCAAAATGACATACTATGGCACCCCCCGAGTTTGCCAGGACATCGGGAATGAGCCTTATACCTTTACGCGACAATATCGCATCGGCTTCCGGAGTCGTCGGCCCGTTTGCGGCTTCCACGACTAGCTTGGCTTTTATCCTGTCGGCGTTATCTTCGGTGATGACGTCCTGTACAGCTGCCGGTATGAGGACATCCACATCCAATTCAAATATCTTTCTGCTATCTATAGACTGCGCGCCGGGAAATTCAACGACCTTACCTGTTTTTTTGACGTATTCAAGCAGATTGGTTATGTTTATGCCTTTGGGATCGTAAATTGCTCCGTATATGTCACTGACACAAAGGATCTTGAACCCCTTTTCAAAAAGCATTTTTGCCGTTACGCTTCCTACTTGACCGAAACCCTGTATGGCAACTGTCGTTTTATCGAATTCAAACCCCAGGTCCTTGCATGCCTCGAAAGTACATAGGGCAACACCTCGTCCTGTAGCTTCATATCCACCCTTAGACCCTCCAAGGGCTACTGGCTTATCATTGATTGCGGCGGGGCTGTGCATTCCTGTTATTTGCTCGTATTCGTCCAACATCCAAGCCATCTGTTCTTCTCCTGTGCCTATGTCGGCTCCCGGAACATCGATCATAGCTCCCTTGGGAACCAATCTCCTAATGAATCCGCGTATCAGACGCTCATATTCTCCTTTGCTCATTGAATATGGATCGGCTTTGATGCCGCCCTTGCCTCCGCCGGCAGGAATGTCTCCTATGGCGTGCTTTATGCTCATGAACATCGATAGAGCCTTTATCTCCTCGGGTGTGAGGTCCGGTTTTACCCTTGTTCCATCCTTGCAGGGTCCCAAGGCGTCGCAGTGGTGGGAACGATAGGCTATAAACAATTTCTTATCCCCATTGTCCATGCGAACGGGAATGGTGAATTCTACGAAGCGCATAGGGGTGCTCAACCTTTCTGTTATCTCCGGCTCGAGGTCAATAGCCTCAGCTGCCACTTTTAAGTAATATCTTGCGGTTTCCCATACGTCTTTCATGCTACATACCACCTCTTCATTTATTATTTAGAATGAATTGTCATTATCACTTCTTAATGAAAAGCTCCTCGGGAAAATTGATCAACTTTTCGCACCCCTTTTCGGTTACCAAGAAGGGCTCGCTGCATTCAAATCCGAATTCGTCTAACCATATCCCTGGCATGAAATGAATTGTCATACCGGGTCTAAGTATTGTCTTATCGCCCGGCCTTAAACTTACTGTATGTTCACCCCAATCGGGCACATAATTTAAACCGAAAGCATATCCGACTCTTGAAGGTTTTTCTACGCCCGTTCCTTCCAGACATTTTCTCCATCTCAATTCCACCTCTTCTGCCGTAATACCCGGTTTAATAAAATCCAGAGTCGTTTGCAATCCATTTATTACAACCTGGGCGATTTTTCTAAGTCCCTCGGGTGGCTCTCCCAAATAGAGGGTGCGTGAAAGAGGTGCATGATATCTAAACCTGCAACCGGAAAGTTCCAGCAGTACAACATCACCTTTTTGGTACTTTCTGTCTGGATCGAAGGTTAGATGAGCTGTAGACGTCCTGATGTCGGAGGGCATTATTGGAAATATCGCGGGACTATCACCTCCGTATTCATCGACTCCAGCGATTTGAGCGGCAACGACCTTGGATGCCGCGTCCTTCTCCCATATGCCGATGTCGATTGCATCGATGGCGGTCTGCATCACATGTTCGCAAATTCTAGCGGCCTGCCGCATGTAGTTAATTTCTGCTGGAGATTTTATTGTCCTGACCCAGTTGACCAAGTTCGTGGCGTCTTTAAAGACGGCACAGGGAAGCTCTTGGCGCAGAACATTCATCGATTTGGCCGAATACCAGTAATTGTCCATTTCGACGCCTATGTTTTTGTTTTCATATTTGAATTCCTTTATTAAATTTGCAACGTAGACCATTGTGTGAGTGTATCGGGATTGAACGTAAAAATCGGGGTATCCGTGAATATGTTCTTCATCAAGCCAGGTGGTAATGCGGGCGCCGTTGCTGTCCTGCTGGCGCCCGAACCAGTGTGGTTGATCATCTTCTAATGTGAGCAAAACGCCCTGATGAACGTAAAAAGACCACCCATCGTAACCAGTGAGATAATTCATATTTGCGGGATCGACAAGGAAAAGAAGTTCTATCCCGTTAGCATCCATTCTTTCTTTGACTCGTCTTACCCGTTCTTTGTATTCTAAAATATCAAATCGCAAAACTTTATGCATTTCAATTCCTCCATTTTCATATAAATATCTAAAAAGAGATATTTAAATTTATATTACGATAAGATTATATATTTTCTGTTTGGCAAATTTCATTAATTACATATACCCTTTAAAGTTGCTTTTAATAACAGCAGAATATACGTAATCGATCATAGTTATATAATCAAAAACAGGAACGTTGACGACTTCTGATACAGCCTTCCCATAAGGAGGAAGGAGACTACATTCGAGCAAAATAGCTGACATATTTTGAGTTTCTTCATTTAATTCTCTGGTTGTTTCCACGACCTCTTTTTCTAACTTCTCGGTATCGAGGAAACCTGCCTCATCTATGACGGATTCCTTGAAATGTCTTTTATTTTCTAAACCCTTTATAATTAAACGATCTGTAAAATTTATGCCTGCTGCACCAAATATATCGGCCGTAAGGGAGGCGGAGCTTGCAGTAATTATCCCAATATTCGACCCTGCAGGGATTATTTCTTTGATAAAGTGAAGTTGTATTAGGCTCGATAAAAAAACAGGAATATTCATCTCTTCTTTTAGTTCCTCCTGAAATAAGGCCAAAAAACCGCAATCTCCCGTTATGGCTTTAACTCCTTCTTGTACGAGTTTTTTCGAAGCCTCGAACACTTTCTCTTTGACCGATCTGTCATGATCAAAAAGATGCCTGTGGGTCACTCCCTCTATCCTCTGAAAACGCACGGGATAGCTATAAGTTGTCGCATTTGCTACATCCCCCGGAATGAAGGGAACGTAATTTTCTATCAACAAAATTCCTATCGCTTCTCCGTAAGAAACCTGATCGCCTTTGACTTTATAGATCATTTTTTAGATCCCTTCTCGCTTTTTGTAGGGGATGAAACCCTTGAGATCCCATCCCCCAATATTGCATTACATCTATTTACCAAACATTTCCTCAGCTTCGGCGATTTCTTTCAACAACTGGTCGAGAATTTGCTTTCCGGTATCACCAGACATTTCGATGTACTTATCGATGACTGGTTTAGTTAGATCCTTAAAGGCTTGACGCTCCTCTTCTGTGAGCTTGATGACCTGGATTTGAGGGCGTTCCTTCAACATCTTTTCCAGTCGCTCTTCATTTAATTTGGCCTGTACGCCCCAAATGTATTCGATACAATCCCTGGCTGTTTGCTCTATAACTTCTTGTTCTTCCTTTGGCAATGACTCAAAGAATTGTTTATTCGCAACTACTGTCGCAAAAAATGGCATTTCTTTCGCTTCGATAAAGTAGTCCTGTACTTCGTAGAAATGCATCTCCTCGTGAGCGAAATAGGGCTGAATGTTGCCTTCGATCATGCCAAGTTGTAATGAGCTGTAGATATCTGAGTAAGGCACCTGGATTGGGTTGGCTCCATAAGCTTTGTAGGTCTCCGCAAGGATCGGGTCGCCCATGATCCTTATCTTAAAGTTTTTCATATCGGCAGGCGTTCTTATCGGTTTATTGGCTGTCCATATTTGCCATCCTTCGGTCAAGGCTGCAAGAAGTTTTAGATCATACTTCTCGTATTCAGCGGCCAGCATTTCGTAAATCGCCTTGCTGTGCTGTGCCACATATTTATTCACCTCAAGATTATCCGACCAAATAAAGGGAAGAGAGAACACTCGCGCGGCCGGGATGAACGTTCCGAGATGTCCAGGTGTAGCAAAGCAAAACTCGAGCATTCCGTTCATCGTTAATTCTGAAATGTCTTCGCTAGTGCCCAAAGCTCCATAGGGATAGATAATAATTGTCACATCTTGAATTTGCTCTTCTACCCTCTTTTTGTATTCCTGGGCGTAGTGATCTTGAACGCTTCCCTGAATCTCCTCCAAGGCGTATTTCCATTCGCGAGCTGCGTACGACTCATTTGGAAGTGTTAAAAACATCACCGACACCAGAAAAACACCCAGTACCATCCAAATCAATGACCTTAACTTCATAATTTCCCCTCCTCTTTTCTTCATTAGTATTTTTACTTAATTAACATTAAAGAAATTATATTTTTTCGATCTCACCCCCCACGTTTACCTAAAGGCTAAGTCCCTGAGATAGAGAGCAATGTCGGGGAATAAAATGACCAGCAACGTTGCAAGGATGTAGAGTATGAGGAAAGGAGGAATTCGCCTTACTACTTCAATATAGGGCCTTTTGAAGACGGCCATTGCCGTAAAAATGTTGCATCCAAAGGGAGGAGTTACGGCTCCTATTGCCGCCTGCATCGTGACAATTACTCCTACCAATATGGGATCGATCCCAAGCCTTGCGACCCAAGGCGCGAATATGGGCGAAAGCATCATGATGGCTACGATAGAATCGACAAACATGCATGCAACGAAATAAGATATGGTAATGATGATTAGCAGCTTGAATGCTGTCGGATCTTCTCCAAGAAGTGGGGGCAATATTAAATCGGGGATTCTGGTAAAGGCTATCAACCATGAGAAAGCTGCCCCCATGGCGACTAAGATAAAGACCACAGCAGTGACGATTCCTGTAGACAATGCTATGCGATAATAGTCTTTGACCTTCAAATGTCTATACACGAAGGTTTCGACCAAGACAGCATATAAAACGGAAACCGCTGCTGCTTCGGTAGGACTAAATATTCCCGTATAGATTCCGCCTAGAATTATGAGGGGAAAACCGAGGGGAATCAGTGCTTTTTTAAGCGAGTTCAGACGCTCTTTCCAGCTAACCCTTTCTCGTAGCTTGATGTTCATTTTCCGCGAAGCAAAGTAACAATGTATGGAAAATAAAATGAACACAAGCAATCCCGGTCCAATGCCTGCAATAAAGAGTTCCCCGACGGAACTTCCCGTGACTACTCCGTAGATGATCATTGAAATACTTGGAGGTATGAGTAGGGCTATTCCTGCTGCGTTTATAATCAATGCCATGTTGAACGAATCATCATAACCATCTTCCAACATGAAGGGCCTCATAGTCTCTCCGATAGCTACCACCGTTGCCTGACATGATCCTGAAACCGCACCAAAGAAAGTGCATGCAGCGGTCGTCGTTATCGCCAAACCGCCTCTTAAATGGCCAAGGAAGTCCATGACAAAGTCTATAAGCCGCCTCGCTACCTGCCCTGTCGTTATGATGTCTGCTGCGAATATAAACATCGGTACTGCTATAAGAGCGAGAGGTCTTATCCCTCCAAGTATCTGTTGAACCAACATACCTGGGTCAAAGGCTGGCAGGTAGAAATGAATGACGAGCAGGGGGGCAACTATTAAGGGGACCATCATCGGGAAGCCTAAAATCAGCAAAAGCAGCATGGAACCTAGCATTACCAGCAGCATTAGGCATCGCCCCTTTCTAGGTCCTGTCTTTCCCTTACAGTCAGGTTTTCTTCTGTTTTGACGCCTTCGCTTTCTTTATTTGAATTAGGAACGTCTTCATACTCGAATTTAGATTCAAAGGAAAGCCAGGTTTCTTTGACTGTGAGGTTTTTAATGAATGTCAAGGTATATTGAATACCCGTTAGGAAACACCCTATGGGAACTGCGCTCCATACAATATAAAGTGGAAACTGCAAAATTGGGCTTACCCTGTTTAACGCAGCAACTCTAGCGACATATTTATAGCTCAAATAAGTCAAATAAAACATTAATAGGGCTGTTCCTATGGAAGTGACCAAAATAATAGCCTTTCTTCCTTTTTCGCTGGATATATCGTAAAGGAGGGACATTCTTATGTGCTGTGCCTTCCTGGCTGCATAACTAGTACCGAAAAAAGTTACAAATATTGTTAAAAATTGGCTAACTTCTTCGGTAAAATTTATGCTCGTGTTGAATAAGTTTCTTGCCAAGACATTCGATATTAATATTATTGCCATCAAAATTATGCTGTAAGCTATTATCCACTCCTCGATCTTTTTTAAACCTATGTTAAACAAGCGAAGGAGTTTCATCCTTCCACTCCTCTCGGAAATAAGGATCAAATTTGCAATTGTTTCAACAGAGATCGTGCTTCACAATTCGAGCCTGACAATATGATCGCTGTTTTGCCTGTTCCGCTTGCTTTATTACTAAGCAATGCAGCGATGCCGGCTACACCGGCGCCTTCCAACAACCAATGATGGTTTTCCAAGGTAAAGGAGAGAGCATTTTCGATCTCCTTCTCGCTTACCAATACGATCTCGTCCACTAGATCGCGTACCATTTCAAATGTATATCTGTTGTCCAACCCTATTCCTCCAAGCAAGGACTCTGCAATTGAGTCAACTTCTTTCATCTCTATAGGATGACCTGCCTTTATGCTTTCATACATTACAGGGGCGTTCTCGATGGAAACGCCGATAACTTTGATACTCGCCCTTGCGGACTTCATTGCAAGGGCGATGCCTGAGATCAAACCGCCGCCAGAAAGAGGGACAAGCACAGACGAAATCGAAGGTTCATCTTCTAGCAATTCCAGCCCTATCGTCCCCTGTCCTGCAATGACAAAAGGATCATCGAAGGGATGTATCAACGTCAGACCTCTCGTTGCAACAAGTTCTTTTGCCATTTCACCCGCTTCATCCTGTGTATCGCCGCTTACGACGACTTCAGCTCCAAGGGCTCGCATGAACTCAATGCGCTTTGGACTTAATTTAGCGACACGTTTTGAAACGCATACTACCGCAGGTGTATCGGTCTTTTTTGCTACCCAGCATGTGCATAGTCCGTGGTTTCCAGTGGAAAAGGTGACCACACCCCTTTTTCTGTCGGTCGGGGATAGGGAAAGTATCTTGTTAGTCGCTCCTCTAACTTTAAATGCCCCAGGGTCTTGTAAAAATTCAAGCTTTAGAAAAACGTCATGATCGAAAAGAGTCGAAAGCGGATCTGATTTCACGAGCGGCGTGTGGCGAACGAGCGGTGATATGCGCTTTTTTGCCTCATATATGTGAAGTAGGTTCAAATCAATTGTATGGGAGCAAATGCTATGGCTTTCTGCCTTCATCAAAGAAGCCCCCTCAGTTTCATGGCTTTTACTATCGCCTTTAAAGCATTTACCCATGCAGCAGTTCTAAAAGAGATATGTAACTCTTTTGCAGTGTTTTTCATGGAAACGTAGGATTTTATTATTTGGTTTTCCAGTTTTGCTTGGACAGTCTCCAGGTCCCAGTAATTATCGGTGGCGCATTGCGATCTTTCGAAGTGACATACTATAGCGCTGCCCGCGTTGGCGACCACATCGGGCACGACAACAATTCCTCGAGAATACAGGACATCGTCGGCCTGAGGGGTTATGGGTCCGTTGGCCCCTTCGATTATGATCTTAGCTTTTATATCTCCTGCATTTCGAAGGGTTATTACGTCTTCAACTGCGCTAGGGGCGAGGATGTCGCAATCACAAAGCAGTATCTCTTCATTGGTGATTTGCCTGGCGTCGGGGAAAGATACTACTGAACCGGTCATTCTCGAGTATTTGAGCAAGTCCTCTATATTGATCCCATCGGGATTGAAGACTCCTCCCTTAATATCGCTTACAGCGACGACCTTAAATCCTGCACTTTGCAGGTATTTTGCGTAATGGGAACCTACGTTTCCAAAGCCCTGTATGGCTACTTTGACGTCTTCGGGAGCCCAGTCCTGCTCTTCGCATATTTTCAAAGTAAGATGATACATACCTCTTCCCGTGGCGTCTTCTCCTCCCAAAGAACCGCCCAGAATCCTGGGCTTGTCATTGACGGCGCCAGGCGAATGAATTCCCGTTATTTGTTCGTATTCATCGAGCATCCAGGCCTGTGTTTTTGCGCTAGTGTTGATATCTGCTCCCGGCACGTCCACCTTGGCACCTCTCGGGAAAAGTCCTCTGACGTAACCTCTGACTAAGCGCTCGAATTCACCTTCGGACAAAAGGGTGGGATCAGCATCGATCCCACCCTTAGCTCCTCCCGCTGGAATACCATTGGCAGCATGTTTGATACTCATGACTAGAGCCAGACCCTTAACTTCGTCGGCGGTCAGGCCGGCAACTATACGAGTACCGTCCCCGGAGACGCCCAAAGCATCGTTATGCACGACGCGATATCCGGTAAAATACCGAACCTTCCCGTCGTCCATGCGCAGGGGTATCTGAAACTCCAGCACCCGCTTGCATTTAAGCAGCGCATCCAATATCTCTTCATCCAAATTTAGAGCTTTGCTCGCTTTTTTCATATAGCCAATGGTGTTATTCCACAGATCAGACATCAATTAACCTCCTAAAGCAAATCAGTCGACTACAGGTATTCGTAAATCCTTTGGTGACATCTCGGACATCTTCAGTTCCGGTGCTCGCCTTTCCATGATCTCCTGTAGTATCTGGGCGATCTTAACCTTCATGCGAATGAATTCGTCGTGCCAGCTTTCAGTCATCCAGGGCTTGTAAATATCGGCCTCGGAAGTGCCTGGCTCTATCTTGAAGTAGACAGGAGATGCGACGCGCACTATTTCTGGAGCATCATAGGCTCTGTACATGCCCCCGAAGGCATCGACGATGATCATATAAACATCGAGAGGGATGTCTACAGCTTTTCTAATGCTGGAAAGTATGGGAAGAGATACATCGGATAGGGGATTCATGGAATTGACGCCCATGCTCTCAAGCATCTTTGCCCCTGCCGGGTTGCAGTAGCCTCCGAAGACGGACCACTTAAAAGTTGTTTCCTTCGGTATAAATCCTTCTTCTCGCATTTTGGACAGGATCATAAGGGCACCTTCGTCGTAGACAAGGAAACCCCTTATTCCCGCTTCAAGGTTTCGCATAAGGTCTTCGAACCAGTAGGCCAGGTTGTCGGATCCACGAAGCCTGAAACCCTGCAATGAACCTTCCTTCGTGCTCATTTCCTTCGATCCCACATCGAAGGCCTTTCTGTGTCCCATGGTCATGATGACTTCGATACCTTCGTCGTTTGCAATTTTCGCCATCTCTTTCAACTGATCAAAGGTAAGATAGGAAGACCCTCCCACTGTACAGATGGCCCGGTGCACTTTGACCTTTCTTTTTTTCGCTTCATCGACCATGGCTTTAAATGTCGACGGATACTCTACTCCTGCTATTTCTATTCTGTAGTTTGCGCCATCAGGAAAGGTCTTTTCCGATGTGGGCAGCCCCCACCCATCCGACCCCGGGACATTCAATTTTTCCATAAAGGCACGTATTTCGGAAAGCTTTTTTGCTTTAAACATTTTTCACCCTCCAGATATTTTATTAAAAGGTGCTATGACCTTCTTAACTCCTCAAGCATCTTCTGATATTCCTCGGCCGTCTCGGGCAGTATGTGGTAGCAATGCTGATCCTCCGGGAATTTGCCCGTCTTAACGTCCTCTATATATGTCTTGAAGGCCTCTATCTCAATTTCCGCGACGTTTGCGTACTTCTTTACGAACTTTGGAGTGAAGGCCTGGAATAACCCGAGCATGTCTCCGCATATGAGAAGCTGTCCGTCGCAGGGCGCTCCTGCTCCTATGGAGTAAACGGGTATGGAAAGGTCTTTTGCTATGAATTCGGTCAGTTCTGGCGGCACCGCCTCAAGAAGTAGGGCGAAAGCTCCTGCTTCCTCTATAGCTCGAGCGTCCATTATTAGGTCTTTGGCGCTTTTTGGGTCTCTGCCCTGTGCCTTAAATCCCCCAAGTACTCCTGAACTTTGAGGGGTAAGACCGATATGTCCCATGACCAAGATCCCTGCGTCGGCAATGGCCTTTATCCTCGTTATGACCCTTCTTCCGCCTTCAAGTTTCACGGCGTCCATGTCGGCTTCCTTTAAAAACCTTCCTGCGTTATACACGGCGTCTTCGTCGGATATCTGGTATGACATGAAGGGCATATCGCCTATGCAAAAGGTATTAGGAGCACCTCTTCGCACTGCCTTACAGCAGGTGATGCATTCTTCCATCGTCACAGGTATGGTCCCCTTGTAGCCCAGCAGTACCATCCCTAAGCTGTCTCCTACGAGTATCATATCCATCCCTGCCTGTTCGGCAAAGGATGCCGTGGGAAAGTCATAAGCCGTTATCCATGCTACGGGCTCTCCTTTTTCCTTCATCTTCATGAAGTCCAGACGTGATTTCTTTGACATGTAGATCCCGCCTTTCGTGCGTTATATTTGTCTTTATCCGTCGTATGTCGTGTGTCGACATTAGACATTTGTTAATATATGGTAAATTTTTATAATTGTCAAGGGATAGGCGAATGTCTGCATAAGGAAAATTCTGCAAGAAGTTTCATCACATTCGGGTATGTTTTCAGTGAAAATACAATATGCAATATAATATAACGAAAGGACGAGCTTGATTTGATTGGGGCATATGTGTCGACATTCGATTGCACAAATGATATAAATTATCGGTATGACCTATATAAAGACAATATTTTGAGGAGGTCTTGAAATGAGCTTTAAATCGCCTGCAGATATAGCAAACAGCGCTTGTGCGACAGCGACCGGCAAATGTAGTTTGCGAATTTCTCAGATGCTTTTTCTTGGTTTTTTAGCTGGTGCCTATATAGGCTTTGGCGGGTTTCTTTATACCGTCGTGACACAGGACCTCAGCCAATATGTCGGCCTTGGCCTGTCTAAACTGGTTGGCGGCGCATCATTTACCGTCGGATTGATGTTGGTAATCATTGCCGGAGGCGAGCTTTTTACGGGGAATTGCTTGATCCCCATTGGAGCTTTGGCAGGTTGTGTAACTTTGAAAGAAATACTTAAAAACTGGGTTATCGTTTACTTTGCAAACTTGATTGGATCGCTTTTCTTGGCTTATTTGATATATCGTACAGGTTTGGCAAGTGATGCCGTAGGATCGAACGCGTTGAAGATAGCATCGGGCAAGATGTCTTTGCCCTTTGAAATTGCCTTCTTTAGTGGCATTCTGTGCAACTGGCTTGTAGTTTTGGCCGTGTGGATGGCTATGGCCGCCGAAGATATAATCAGCAAGATATTTGCCATATTTTTCCCCATCATGGCCTTTGTGGCCTCGGGTTTCGAGCACAGCATCGCCAATATGTACTTTATGGCCCTTGGCATTCTTCTAAAAAACAACGAAGGGCTGGTCTCTCAAGCCGGTTTAAGCTCCCACTCACTCGACGCTCTTTCTGTTGGCGGCTTTTTAAACAACATCATCCCCGTTACTTTGGGGAATATCATAGGAGGCGTTGTATTTGTAGCTCTGTTTTACTATTTGGCCTATAAGGATAAAATTAAAGCTTGATTTTTTATTTTATATTTACAAAAGACAGCGCCCGGCCTTTTAATCCGGCGCTGTCTTTTGTATTAAAAATCTTTAATGTGACATGTATTTTGTTTTCAATATATGGATCATGTCTTTTGCTCGGACGAAAACTTCTGTGGATATTCCCTTCGAATAGTCCGTAAGAAATTGGATGGCCAAATCGGGGTCTGCGTTATACATCTCCAAAAGCATTTTCTCCAGATAAGGTTGTCTTTCTATGTTTTGACGCTCTGTCTTTTTCCATTCACTCCTGACCCAATCTATCTCCTCTTTGTAGTTCATGCCTACCAGATTTTCTAGCTCCGTAAAGGTATAGTAGGCAGAGGCGTCATTAAATTGGAGGACCTCAGGTGCCGGATCAAAGTGGTAATCTAGGAAAGATCGTTTAGTATTAAGTGGGGTCTCTTGAGCGACCTGCCATTGATGAGGGATTTCCAAAATTCCCAAATACCAGGGAACGTAAACACCGGTGCAGGGCGATCCCGTGGCTAGCCAGTATATGTTCCCTATCTCTTTGGGCATTCCACTTCTTAACTGGGCTATAAATGAGGTATTAGTTGTGGCAACGCAAATCTTTCTTACACCGACGCTGTGGGGAGTCCCCTTTTCATAGCCTGGGTTTTCATCGAGCTCTGTATTTTCGTAGTGGAATCTGAGTATATCGGCCATATCCTCCAAGCCCAGCTTGCGATTAGGCTTGACAGTGGTGGGCAATTTCCATTCGCCCTCCAAGAAGACGGGGTTTTTACCCGTCAAAAGGTAATGAGCTCCCCACTGTCTGTATGTATTTGACTTGGCCGTTAGGCTTTCGGGGTCGGCAAAGACTTTGGCGAAGTCGAAAGGTTCCTTTTCATCGTACCACCCCTTCTCGATCGCATATTTCTTCAATCCCTTGGACGCAATGAAGTTTTTGGTATCATTGAAATCAACATCGTGTATCACGTAGACGTTGGGAATGAAATAGACTTGGTCGTCGGGCACTCGCATGGCTACATAATGTTTGCCCCTCATTGCATGTAAAACCCATCCTTCATTCGAGTCGGCAATTTGATATGAACGACCCGGATGAGCGTAGCCGAACTCATCGAGCAACTTGGCAGCGATTTCTACACCTTCTCTGGCGGTTGAAGCTCGCTGGAGAATGATGTGGCGCAACATGTATCCAATCCCGCCGTCGGTAAGTTCTGCCTCCTCAGATTGCACTCTCGAGCCAGCCCAATTGCTTCCCAGGGCCACCCCTTTTTCGTTTATGCCTCCGTCGCTCCACTCCAACCCTACGTTTTCGGACCAAATATAGGCGTATGTCTCTGGAACCTGTGGCACTTTGCCGCCTCGCCTCAACTGGACATATTCGTTATCTTCGTGTTTCATGCGTGGAACATACCAGTGCAGGGTGTTGCATATTCCTCCGTTGTCCTCGTTGTGACCCAATAAAACCGAACCGTCGTTAGTGGTGTTCTTCCCGGCAATTATCGTAGTGCAGGCGAATGACGCAGCGCCAAATAGGAGTATTGTCAACATTATGAGTCCAAACCCTACCAAAAGGCTGTTAAGAGATATCTTCACTTTGCAAGCCTCCTTCAATTTGTTTGAAAAAATGCCTTTTACTCTCCCCGTAAAATGGGAAAGTAAAAGGCATTTCGTCTTACCTATTTATCTTTCAAATCGTTAGGGCCGGAAGAGCTTTTAATCTTCGGTTTCAATATTGATCCGATAGCCACCTTCCTCTTCGAGTTCCTTTTCAGGTATGGCGATCACCAGAAGCCCGTTTTTAAATTTGGCCTTGGCCTTTTCGGGTATCACTTCGACAGGAAGCGATATTACCCTCGAAATCTTGCCGTAGTACCTTTCAGATCTTATTACATCCTCGGACTCCACTTCTCTGCTGGCACCCTTTTCGGCCCTCAAGAGTACCTTGTCTTCATATACCTTTATATCCACATCGCGTGGATCAATACCCGGCATCTCCGCCTCGACTATCACGTTTCCGTCTTTGCGATATACGTCTACCGATACCGCACCTCCACCCAACACCGGCGGCACAAATCTGCTAGCAAAATCGTCAAACACTCTGCTTATCTCCTCCTGTAGTCTATCTATTCCCGTCATCCAAGGGTTCCACCACAGTCCGCGTCCTCTTCTTTCCGGTAATTCAGGTCTTTTCATGGAAGATCACCTCCTGACTTTGATCTTTCTTGACCTTCGATTTCATTGTACCAAAAAAACCGTTTAGTTCAAATAATTTCAATGAAATTTAGCGGCAACTAATCTAACCTGCTAATAATAATACCATATTTTATGGCGTCTTTCTCCGTATATTTCATGATTTCTCAAGTTTCGGAAGAATTTTAAGACCTGGGCTTTAGGATCCAACGCAGCTCACTGCTTTTTGAGGTCGCAGACTAAACCGCCTGTGAGCGCTACAAGTTCATTCGGCGATACAGGAAAGAAGGCGTGATCGTTGCCAGCGGCAGCCCATAGTGTGTCGTATTTGCGTACATCTTCATCTATCAATGCTTTCATTTTAATATTATAACCTACCGGCGGAACGCCGCCCACTTTATATCCGAAATTTTCTTCGATATAATCGGGTCCGGCCATCTTGATCTTACGTCCTCCGAGGGCTTTTTTAACCTTTTTTATGTCGACCTTATTTGAGCCGCTCATCAGGACCAAGACAGGTTCTTCGTCAACGAGGAATATGAGGCTTTTGAGGATGTGTTCTTCAGGCACGCCTATCGCCCTTGATGCGTCTTCTACGGTGAATATGGTTTTGTCGCTCACCAGAATTTCACCCTCATATCCAAGTTCCTTTAATTTTTCCCATACCCTTTGGACTTCTTCCGTGTAATGCCGATCTGCGTTCATGATTTCACTACTTCCTTTCGTCTATAGTTCCATATAAGGCTCTGTAAACTTTATAGTTGGATAAGACTTTTCTTACGTAAGTCAAGGTTTCTTCAAAGGGTATGTCTTCGATCCATTCTATTTCGTCGAAATCGTCCTCCTGAGGTAACCATCGCAATACGTTGCCAATGCCTGCGTTGTAGGCAGCTAGCGCTAAGGGCAGTTTCTCTAGCCTTCCGATAAGCCAGGAGAAATGAGCTACGCCGAGGCGTATGTTCGTATCAGGGGAATATATATTGTAATTTTTAATTTTCAATTTTGTAGCTTCGTCCTTTGCCGTCGCTGGCATCAGCTGCATCAACCCACTGGCTCCCACCCAGCTTGTGGCATTGGGGTTGAAGGCGCTCTCTTGGCGCATGATGGCCCACACCACATGGGGATCTACGTTGAAATCTTTGCAGGATACCTGAACTTCCTGCGCGAAAGGAGTGGGATATAGGGCTTTCAGTAAATCCCTGTAGTACAAGTTTTCGGCCTTTAAAGAATATTCGAGGGACCTTACAACGTTATAAGCGATGTCGAAATTGCCCAGCCACTCATAAATATGAGAAGCCCTGAAACGAGCCGACGGTGTATTTTTCTGAGACAAGATCCTGCTTTCCCAAAAAAGAAACCCCCATGCTTCCATGTCGCTCGGTTTACTTTGAAGTTCCTCTGGAAGGCCTTCTTTTATCTTGCCTTCTATATTTTCGACTAATAAGCCGTAGTATGATAGAGGGTAATTAGCCTTTATCTGGTCTTTAAGCTTCAAAGCTTCTTCAGTATTTCCCGATTCTTCAAGAGCTCTTGCTGCCCAGTAGAGGTTCCGGGAAGCCCAGAGTGCATCTCCTTTATAGGTACTTGCCCGAATGAAAAATTCGGCTGCGTTGAGATTGTCTTTTTCTTTCCAGAATTTCCATCCCATCCGCCACAGCAGTTTCATCGAGTAAAAGTCGTCTTTCCCGGAAAGAAGCCTTACTGTCAGAGCTTTTGCAGTAGCATTGTCACCGCTGTCTTCGTAGAAGGATATGAGGTGATAGAGGGCGGCCCTTGCCGTTTCGCCGTCGGGAGCAGCAAGGTTCTTTAAAATTTCTATCGCCGTGGCGTTTCCAAGCCTCGCCAAAGTGGCGAGCCTTCCAACAGAAGCAACGGAGTAATCCCCGCCCTTTTTTGCCAGTTCGCCCCAAAGAGCGGCCGCCTCTTCGTAATTTTTAAGCCTGTAAAGGGCATAGGCGCGATAGTAATAGGCCTTTTTCCAAGAAGGAGAGCTTTCATCCACTTTTTTTAGAAACTCCACGGCCTTCCTGTAGTCTCCGTTTAAAAAGGCTGCATGGCCCAAGTAGAGGCATACTCTTGAGTCTTTTTCGCAATCCTGACTTTGCAGAAAGCTCAATGCCGTCGAGTTGCGCGGCTGAAGATCCAACAGGGCAAAAGCTTCCTCAAGACCTGCCGACTTTATGGAAAACAGCGCCGTCAGTGCCTGAACCTTTTGGGGATCATCAGAGGCAGAAGACAACATGGCTCGTGCCCACTTCTCCTTTTCGTCGCCGTCTTCTACCCGAAAAAGGGCGTAAGCGACGTAAAAACGAAGCGGTTCGGGTGATTTCGGCCACAACTTATAGAGCAAAGCCTTTGCCTCACTTTCTTGACCTGTCCGTTCAAAGGCTAAAGCTGTATAAAACTTGCCGAAGGGCCTTACCGAAGGCGGGAAATCGTTCTGTATCCTGAGCAATATCTCCAGCGCCTCGTCGAATCTGCTCTGAAGCCAGAGACCGTTGGCGTAGACAGACCATTCTCTGGGAGAAAGCGAATTACCCGTCAACGCTACAAATTCGTCAAGCTGTCCCCACTGTTTTGCCAGAAAAAGGTCATCCACGCTATCAGCTAAAGCCGGCTTTCCCAAGAACGTCAAGCAAAAAAAGACCGATACCGCACCAAATAATGCAAGACACTTTCGCAAAGGTAAATTCCCCTTCCCCTAATACGATATCGCTTCTAGTATAATATATCCCATGATAAATTAAAAACTAAATATCATGGGATATATTTTTCGAAATCCTGTGTTATAAAAAATATTTGACCTTAAAAATGACGTCGTTGGAGTTTACTTCTTTTGGGTAACCTCCGAGCAACAACAGCACGAAATGCCTTCCGCGTCTTTTGAATTTAAAAACTGTCTGAAATGTTCCAGGAATTTTGGCTTTTCGTAGGGGCAGGTATGGAGAAACTCGATAAATGATACGAGGCGTTCCAGACAGCTTAATGAGATGTAATGTTCAATGGCGCAGGCATTTTCCTTCGCCTCATCGCTTGGCAGTTCCAGTACATCTTCGAAGAAACGCCTTATTAACTGCTCTCTTTGTATTAAAGACTTTGCCTTTTCCCTACCCGGTTGCGTAAGCTCGAGATAGCCGTAGGGCTCCTGGGCCACAAGACCGTCTTCCTTTAACAAAGATATTATGCCGACGACGGTAGGAGCCCTAACTCCCATGACTTGAGCTATATCTTTTATGCGAACCGCCCTGTTCTTTTCTGCGAGCTTGTAAATCTCCTTGATGTAGTCCTCTTTTCTTGGAGTCAGATTAGACATTAGCATCACCTATCTTTTTTAGCTTAGTATAATTATGGAGGACATTTCATGTTTAGTCAAGATAATGCTATCATATAACGTACACTTTAAAGGGGTGCGAGATCTTATGAGTTTGGGTCTGAAGATCAAAAGGATCAGGCAGCAGCGGGGGTTGACCCAGGGCGAATTGGCCAGTATCGTTGGGGTTAGCTCCGGCTACATACAAGCTTTGGAGAGCAATAGGAGAAACGGTTCCTTGAAAATACTAAAGAAGATAGCCGAGGCGTTGGCCGTCGACACATCGGAGCTGCTTGAAGAAATGCAAGAAAAGGCGAATAAAGTACATTTAGATGCGCTGTTATCGGACAGATCTACCGAAATTTGGTATGGGGGCAAGAGGGTGGACGAAAGAAAAAAAGACATGCTTAGAAGGGTATTGGACGCCATTTTGCTGAACGAGGGAGAATAGATATGCAGATAAGAAAACCGACTAACGTTGACATGGGAAGCGATTCGGTTTCCCGTGTATTGACGCGACTTGCCATTCCTTCGATGATTACCATGTTTGCCCACACGATTTTTCATATAGTCGATACCATGTTCATCGCCTGGCTTGGGACCGTGCCGCTGGCGGGCATGTCTTTGATGATGCCGGTGATATTCGTCGTCTATGCCCTCATGAGCGGCTGCACGATAGGGGCTACCACCCTTATAAGCAAAAATTTAGGCATGGGAAGACTTTATCGAAGTCGCTATCTGGCGAACGCTGCCCTATCTTTAGTATTTTTGATATCTCTTTTTCCATGCCTGCTTTTAATTCCCTCTATAAAGGAGCATTTCTTCTCCTTTCTGGGAGCAAGCCCGGAGGCTCTTGTGCATATAAACAGATATCTTTTCTGGCAGGTTTGGTCCTTTCCCGTTGCCTCTTGGTCTCTTTTGCTAGATGCCGTTTACAGGAGCCAGGGAAACGCCACCATGCCGATGTACGCGTTATTGATAGGGAATGCCGTAAATATAGCTTTGGATCCTCTGCTGATCTTCACCTTTGATATGGGCATCGGAGGAGCTGCTCTGGCGACCCTTGTGGGCAGAATTTTGACCTTCGCTTACTCTTTTTTGAAGTTGAGACACTACAGTGATATATATCCCAAGCTTATCTTGACCAGAAATACGATCCCAACGTGGCGAAGTATCGTAGTCATCGGTTTGCCTCTTTCTCTTTCTCAGATCAGCTTTTCCGTCGGCGCCGCGCTGTTAAACAAGATATTTGCGCAGTATGGGGAAGCTGCCATTAGCGGTTGGGCTTTGGGCAACCGCATAGAGGATATCGCATTCTTGCTGGTGTTTGGGTTGAATGCCGCCCTTGTCCCCTTCGTCGCCTATAATTTGGGAAAAGGAGAGATAGAAAGGGTCAAAGAGGGGCTTGCCTTTGCATGCAAGTGGGCTTTCATATTGATGTGCAGCGTGGGCGTCCTTTTGTACGCATTTCCCTCGATGTTTCTCGCTGTCTTCAAGCCCGAGGGACTGACTCTAAGTTATTCGGTTGCCTCCATAAGGGCGTCGACGACGGCCTACCCCCTCATAGCCTTGACTATCATCATTGGCGGTCTTTTTCTTGGCGCAGGCTATACACAATATAATTTTTATGCTCAGATTATACGAAACATTTTAGTTCGATATCCCGCAGCACTGCTTTTGAACGCAATGTTTGGCATAGACGGAGTATGGTGGTGTCAGCCCGTATCTTCCGTAGTTGCCTTCTTCGTATCGCTTTATTTTTTGAAGAAACTCAAACCGGCCATCCTAGATGTTCGGGAGCAATTTACTTAGAACAGATCTGTCTTATTTACTGAAGTTCCCTACGGCTTTTTTTATGTACAAATTGGGGGTATTTCTCAAGTTCACTACCTTTCCATCGCGTCCATTGCCGGAGGTAACTTCTGCCCAGGAGCCCATCAGCTTAACTGTGGGTCGAAACAAATCACCCTCATTGCAGGCAATTACAACGGCTATGTTGCCGTCGGACAACTCCACAATCGTCCCCGGCGGATACAAACCTAAAGCTGATACCAGTTCCCGCGAAACTTTTGGATCGAAATGCTTACCAGTATCCTTAATGATCAAAGATATAGCATTATACAGAGACACACCACTGCGATAGACGCGATTTGTAGTAACTGCGTCGAAGACGTCTGCCACCGCAACTATTCTTGCTTCAACGGGAATGTCCTTGCCCGTTAGACCCTTGGGGTATCCCTTTCCATCCATTCTTTCGTGATGGAACAAAGTAACATTTAGTATTGTTTCGTCGGTAATCCTCGCCTCCCTTAGAATTCCAAACCCTAGTAACGGGTGGCCCTTCATCACTGCGAACTCTTCGGCTGTTAAGGGGCAAGGTTTGTTTAAAATTTCTAGAGGAATCCTTGTCTTGCCTACATCGTGCAGCAATCCTCCGATTACGATCTTCTCGGTTACACTATCGCCCTTTAATAGCTTTCCAGCCAAAAAACCAGAAAGCAATGAAACATTGAGAGAATGTACGAAAGTATACTCATCTCTTTCCTTCACTTTATATAAGGAAAGAGTAATGGCCTCGGATTCTAATATCTCTTGAGTCAAAACCCGTGCCGTATTCAACAGTGGTTCGTACAGCTCCGATAATGCCTCTCCTTTTGCAATTCTGTTGTAAATGTCATTAATCTGATATAGCGCCATTTCCGCTAGTGATTTGTCAATTTGCCGATAGGGAGGGACGGATTGATAATCGTTCTCATCCTGTATTGATGTAATTAAGGAGGCATCCGAATTATTGTGAAGATAGATGTTTATATATTCTACCCCTTCAGAAATGAGTTTTCCCTTTAAGATATTGATGGCCCTATCGTCTAGAAGAGCTAAATTCGAGCCACGAGGCAAAAGAAGAGCCTTATCATTGGATACAACATCTTCGGCTACAATGCCACTACAACGTTGCAATTCTTTGACAGGAACTCTGATAGCTTGCAACATTAAATTACCTCAACCGCCCTTAATTTATTTTTTCTTATACATTAATATATTTGATTATACCTCCTTTAAATTTTAAAAGCAATAAAATTTAGCTAAATAATAGCGGCTCACAAGGGAGCCACTATAAACTGCTACTTGCTTCAGTCTACCCGTTGCATAGGCCCGTATTTTTCGCTCACTTGGGTTATAGTCATTTTTTGACTCCTTGGGTCGTTTCTTTTTCAGCCTCAAGTTCTTTGGCGACATCCCTTAAGGCATCGATGATCTTTATGTGTTGAGGGCAATGCTCCTCGCACTGACCACAGGCAATGCAGTCCGATGCCTTGCCATGTTCCCTGGCTAAGTTGTTGTAAAAAAATACTTGCACTGGCGTAGGCCCAAAGGTCTTGCGCTCATTGAATATGGCAAAGTACTCAGGTATTGCTATATGCTTGGGGCAGCCGTCGACGCAATATCTGCAGGCCGTGCAGGGTATCACGACCTTCTTCTTTATTATCTCTACGGACTCTTTTATGATCCTCATTTCTTCGTCGTTCAAGGGGACGAAGTTTTTCATGACGCTTACGTTATCGGCCATCTGCTCGAAGCTGCTCATGCCGCTTAGCACCATGAAGACGTTTTCAAGGGAAGCAGCAAACCGAATTGCCCAGGAGGCGATGCTCAGGTCGGGATTGTATTTTTTAAACAGCTCAACCGCCTCGGGAGGGACGTTGGCAAGATATCCTCCCTTGACAGGTTCCATCACTATTACCGGCCTTTTGTGCTTGGTTGCCACTTCGTAACATTTGCCCGACTGGATAAGCTGGCTATCCCAATCCAGATAGTTTATCTGAAGCTGCACGTATTCTATCTCGGGATGCTCCATTAGTATCTGGTCCAACAGAGCAGCCTTATCGTGAAAGGAGATGCCGATGTGCCTGATTTTGCCCTGTTCTTTGAGCTTTTTTACAAATTTAAATCCGCCCAGCTTTGAAGTCTCGGCGTAGCGTTTGACGTCCAAGCTGTGAAGGAGATAGTAATCAAAATACGTTACACCGCATCTTTCGAGCTGCTCCTCAAAAATGGCCTCGTAATCTTCATATTTAGTGGCAATCCAGGTGGGTAGTTTGTCGGTTAAAGTGAAGCTTTCTCTGGGATGCCTTTCGACCAATGCCTTTCTTATCGCAACTTCGCTTTTTCCCTGATGGTAAGGATAAGCTGTATCGAAGTAGGTAAATCCCTCCTCGAGGAAATGGTCTACCATTTTGTTCAACTGTTCCTGATCTATGCTCTCAGGGTTCTCGGGATCAATCAGGGGCAGTCTCATTAGTCCAAAGCCGAGTTTTTTCATAAAGCTTTCCCTCCTGCTTTCGTAATTTTTGATACATGATATAGCATACTACCTAGAGTATGCCACAAGTCAAGTTTTTTTGATGTCAACACCTGAACGAAATGGATCACGTAAGACATATTAAGTATATTTTGATATCATACTTAAATCGGTGTAATGTCCTTTTGTCAATAATAGCTTCGTCGAGAGGTTCAGGGGGAAGGCAAAGTGTATCCTGATGAGGTCGCAAACGTCGTTAAATTGATCCAAAACTGCAAATATGATAAAGCTTTGCCCGAAGCTGAAAAGGCCCTGTCTAGGGCAACAAAAGAGCTTGGTGGCAACCACCCCGATTTGGTCGTGTATTTGGATCTTTTAGCAGAAATTTATGAAGCGGAAGGTCAATACAGCAGAGTAAAAAAGATTCGCAGGAAAGCGCTCAAGATTTGGATGAACGCCTTTCTCCCAAAGGATAGCTATAAGTACTTTTTTGCCGATCTTTTACCGTTTCTTTTTGAAAGAAAGCCTTTGCAGCCGCGCTTTTTTTCAAACGAGGTCATGCCCTTAGACTCTGACCTTTTAATTCACAGCGGAAGCAAGAGGGACACCTTCGTTCATCCCAAAGATCCCCGCCTTTGCATCAAAATAGATAGGCTCTGGAAAGAAGGCTATCGCCTTTCACCAAGAAAGCGCTTGGAGAGGATTTTAATGCCATGGCTCATTGATTTTTGGTCAAACCGCGAAGAGGCAAGGGTGTACCGTTCTACGGCACTCAGAGTGGGAAAAGCTTTTTACGAGCATGCACCGAGATGCTTTGGCATAGCGATGACGAACCTGGGGCCGGGGCTGGTAGTCGAGCGCATTTGCAACGAAGACGGTTCGTTTTCTAAACCAATTGACGTTTTCGTCAAAGAAAACCCTGACAAGGCAGGACGTGCCCTTGAACTTTTAAGGGAACTTTACGATTTCCTGGTAAGCCACAAACTGGTGATCTACGACTGGGCCAACCCGGCAAACTTTTTGGTGCGCCAAAGCAAGTCCAAGGGAGACAAGATCGTCGTCGTGGACTGGAAGACGGAGGGCACGGCCGATAAGGATATACCGCTGCGCGATATCTTTCCCGCCTTGGCTTTAAAGAAGATGACCTACGAATACAATTGTTTATATGAGAAGATATCGCGCCTATGCGACTTTAAGGATAATCAATCGGCTTGAATTACCGCCTTGGCCTTTTCCCTGCCCAAGGCGGTAAGCTCGATATATCCGTATGGCTCCTGCTCAACGTATCTGTCTTCTTATAACATGAAAACTATCCCTACAACGGTTGAAGCCCTCACCCCCATGAATTGAGAAATATCTTTTACGTGTACTGCCCTGTTTCTTTCGCTGAGATTATATGGCCTTAATGTAATCTTCTTTTCTGGGCGTTAATCCAGACATTATGCATCCTTTAGTCAAATCGGGGGTTCATTGAAAAGTGCGCAATGAAAGCCCAGAAAGAGTTCATCTTGTCCAGATTAATCGTTATTTTTTATTCTCCACTGATATCAGCTTTAAGCAATGCTATTCTTCTTTGTTCTTGTAAGCTCTGCCAGGCGTGAAGCGCCAAGGCAACGCCTATTACTCCGTATGTCACAAAAACCCTGAAGTACTCCCCTATCATTGCGTCTCCGACAAGGTTTTTTCCTGCAAGGGGAGACACTATAAAAAGGGTATGAAACAAAAGCGTTCCAAGCAAAGCTTGACCAACTGTGGCCTTTTTAACAGATGCACCTCCAATCAATATGGCTGCAACGGCAAAAGTGCCGACCTGGACGTGACTTCCATAAGTATTGATGTTGCCCAAGTTCTGGAGAAAAATAACCTGTCCAAGGCCGGCTAATATCGTTGAAAGGATAACAGCGATAATCCTGACTCTATCCACGTTGATGCCCGATGCCTCTGCAACATACATGTCCTGCCCCACTATTCTAAACTCCTGGCCAAGCTTAGTTTTTACAATGTAATGCGTAAAGAGGCACAAGGCCAAAATCGCCAGAAAAGTTGCAACGGGTATTGACACCGGGAAAACGTGACCCGGGATCTTCACTTGTATTTTTAAAAGGTTATCCAGGGCGTATTGCATGGATTTAATATCCAAAGTATTCCTCAGTCCTATACTGCCAGGAATGAGCATCGATGGAACTTTTATGGGTATGATGTTTCCCATGAAGTAAAGACATATTAACTGGTAGATGCCGTTTGCAAAAAATCCTAATATGATTCCCGTGATCATTTCCTTTCCCTTTGCATGGTTAAAAAGAATCCCCGTTAACCAGCCAAACAAAATGGCTAAGGGTATCGATAAAAGTGCAGTCGTCGTAAAGCCAGTCAGCCCTGCCATTTGCCAATTTACCGTGGCGACATAGGCAAATTGCCCGGCCATGGCCCCTAATACGATGCCGAAGTTTAGTCCCATGCCGGCCAAAACAGGAATTATGAGGGAGATCACTAAAAAACTGTTTCGGGCCATCCGAGTGATGATCTCATTGAGTAAAAAAGGCAGCGGTAATCCGCTGTAGTACCCACCAATGACGCACAGCACAAAGAAAAAAACGGGCACGATATTTTTGCGCAAAAACCACTTCAGCTCGAATTGTTTTTTTTGCGATTCATGCATGTTGTTTGAAGTCGAAGAGAGAACTTTTTCATCTTTAGCCATTAGGCGCCACCTCCAATTTCCCGGCGTGTCAATGCATAAAGAATGATGCCGTTGCTTATTATTATCCTTGCGACCTCAGCAAGATTCTCAGATATGATCAGGTTAGCAACGGGCATAGAAACAACCAGGATCGACTGGAAAAGAAAACAACCTACCGTGGCATGCCAGATGGTCGCTCGGTTCAAGGTTGCTCCTCCTATTAGTATGGATGCCACAGCAAAAAAGGCCATGAAAAGAGGGGCCATGTAAAGTTGCAAAAAACCAAATGTCTGGGCATATACGATGATGCCCACTGCTGCCAAGGCTTGAGAAACTACGGAACCTATAGTACGATAGCGATCTATGGAAAGACCGCAGGATTCTGCAAAACGAGGACTTTCTCCCACCGTCGAAAGAGCCACTCCGGTTTTAGAATGCATAAAAAGCCACACTATTAAACAAAAAGCTCCGTAAAAAAGTAGCAATCCCGTTGGTATTGTGACACCAAAGACATCAAAGGCAAGAAAGTTATTTAAAATCTTGTCGAAGCGGCCTTCCAAGGCTATAGTTACACGTAGGCCACTTCCCCCGTAGGGCCAAATCATTTCAGGGCTTTTAAAGGGCGCCAAGAACCAAAAAATGCACATCAATGAAACGATTGAAAAACCAAAATATGTTCCCACCGTCATTTCCTGCCCCTTGACCTTATTGAGCAGTAAACCATACAAATAACCTGCTATGGCACCTAACGCTCCACCCAGACCAACCGCAAAGAAAAAGGCTTGAAAACCCCTTAAATCAAGTTCTATGCTGAGCACGGCCGCAATTAGTCCACAGGAAATTCCCAGTGGAAGGCCAAAATTAGGCCCTGTCCCTGATCTTATCGTTGGAATCATGGCCAAAACCAGGATGACGTTCATTCCGAAACGACTCAGCATGCTCGAAAGTATCTGATCCATGGGAAGATCTAAGATCAGTGCAGCAATTAAGAGGATGATCAAAAAAAGGAGTATTATGGATCTGGCTACTCCAAAACTTGCGACGCCTTCTTTTATCCTTGGCCATAAGCTATGTTCGTTGAAATCACCCGAAGTCATCAAAATACCCCCTCCTTAACAGCCGAAAGTTCCCCTGCCATCATTAAGCCAAATTCTTTGTCGCTCGCGTCAACGGGAAGGATGCCCTGCAAGCGACCTCTGTAAATGATGGCAATCCGGTCACAAATGGAACGAAGTTCGGCAAGTTCGGAAGATGTCATGATAATTGTGACTCCCAGCTCTTGGTTCAGCTGCAAAAGCAGATCGAGTACGATCTTTTTAGCGCCCACATCAATCCCACGTGTCGGTTCAGAGACAAAAAGGATCGACGGTTCCAAGGTGAGTGCTTTGGCTATGCAGACCTTTTGTTGATTGCCTCCACTCAGACGCCTTACTATTTGATTTGGACCGGTGCAGCGTATATCCAGATCTTTAATCATTTTAAGTGCGTGTTTTCGGATTGACTCTCTGTCTATCATGTTAAGTAGATATTTTTTAAGAAACTTGCCTCGGCTCAACAAGGCCTGGACAGCGATGTTAAGCTCTATCGTTTCGTCTAAAAGAAGTCCCATTCCTCGCCTATCTTCTGAGACAAAGGCCATGCCGCTGCTTAGCGCCGAAAGCGGAGAGTTAAGCTCAACTTCGCCATGGTTTGCGACGTGAACATAACCTCTGGCAGGGTATAATCCCATGATGCCATTGGCGATTCCTATTTTCCCATGACCGGCTAAGCCGCCGATCCCCAATATCTCTCCCTCACGAACATTTAAAGACAAGCCCGAAACTCTTTCTCCCGGCATATCGACGTGAAGGTCTTTAATCGTGAGTATCGGTTTCGCGTCTTCTTCAAAACCCCTGCGAGCTCGAGCTGATATATCGACTTTACGTCCAACCATGAGTTCTGCGAGGACATCAATGGTGGCTTCCGACGATGGAAGCTTACCGACCACTTCACCATCCCTGAGAACAGTGATATTATCGGCCACTCGCAAGACCTCATTTAACCTATGAGTTATAAAAAGGATAGAAATGCCTTCTCTGGAGAGCTTTTTCATTACCTCTATCAGCGTTTCGGCGTCTTTTTCCGTCAGTACGGCTGTAGGCTCATCCAGGATCAGCAGTCTTAGAGACTCTTTATCCAGCTCTCGGGCAATTTCAATAAACTGCATAAATCCAACGGGCAATCCAAGGACGGGCAACATTTCATCTATATTTAACTCAACCCGATCCAATGCTTTCCTTGCATCCTTTTTCATTCTTTCAAAATCAAGGATTCCAAGTTTTTTTCCAAGCAACTTGCTAAATAAGTTATCTTTAACGATTTCACGGTTTATCTTTATGTTTTCCGTTATGGTCAGCCCGGGTAACAACATGAATTCTTGATGCACCATGCCGATCCCTAATTCCAGGGCATCATAGGGCGAGTTTACTTCTACCGGCTCTCCATCCATAAAAATCCTGCCTTCAAAACCTCCCGTATTTCTTATGACTGGCATCCCAAACAAGATATTCATTAACGTTGATTTTCCGGCTCCATTCTCACCAACTAGGCCGTGAATCTCGCCGGGGGCAACAGAAAGATTCACTGAGCGCAAAACCTTGTTGCCGAAATATTCCTTGCTTATATCTCGCAATTCCAGACGGGGAGCTTCCATTAAGAAATTCCTCCCTCCTTCAGATAAAGTAAGCTACAACGTAGCGGGGTCGCTCATTGGCGAGCAACCCCGCTAGAGCTTTTAATGTCTTTGTTCAAACGTATGCTCTCTATTTATTTGCGCCAAAGATTATTGACTCCCCAACGATGAGCAAGAAGTTATCTGCTTTTACTCCAGCTTCGACGTTTTCGTACGATCTTACCCTGGACTCTTCTCCAAAGTACTTATAAAGCAGCTTTTCCATATGAGCTCTATCGTACCCCGATACTTTGCCATCGGCGACATCAAAGGCATACTCAGTTGAAGCATAGGTAAATGCCATGTTGGCGGGAACTTTCCAAGTCGCAAATCTTCCGGCCCTGCCTGCTTCGACAACCTTTTCTTCAATGGCTTTTAAGATGAATTCCACATCTCCAGCTTTATCTGGGGGTATCTCTATCCCGAGTGCTCCAGGGTATCCGTGATAAGGGCTGGGACAGCACTGCTCAGGGAAGATGGCTCCTGTCGTCATGACAGCCTTTATTAACGGTTCTTGCATTCCACAGTTCGTACTGAAAAAGGCAGTATCCACGCCATATTTCTCCACCTGACGGGGAATGTCTTCCAGGATGAATTGCTGTGTTCCAGCTATTCCGGCATCTCCGGTTGGATCGGGTGCGTTGATGAAAACAAACTCAATCCCTCGCTTTTCGCATTCAGCCTTCATGATGTCCCTGCGCTCAGCAAGAAGGGGATAAGACATGTGTCGGGGGAAGGAAATATGACAGAAGGTCTTGGCGCCCATTTTTTCAGCTAGCTCAACGATCGTGACACCACGCATGGGATTATCTGTCTCAAGGCAAATATCTGCTTTTTGGATGACTAACAAAGGATCTTCATGGGGAACTATATTGATGAAAAACATATCGGGACGAAATTCTTTAACCTTATCGATGGCCGCTGCCGAACCGGGAACACCTTGCACCAACACTATGGCCTTTACGTCCGGGTCGGAAGCCATGCTCATGATTTGTTGAATAGTGGTTTCTTGCTCGTCCATGAATTTATCAGGGTAGGTTACGTGAATTACCCTGTCTTTGCCATATTTTTCGATCATCTCAAGTGCGGCTCTATACTCTTCTTCCCCTTGAGATGTGGTGCCTGTCATGATCCCCACCTTGGTGGGACCGGCAAAAGCCACGCTTGCAAAAGCTATGGCAACAATAGCAACCACCATTACGTGAAATAACCTTCTCATTTAACCACTCCTCCTTATCGCGATATCGCGATCGTGACGTAACGACGCCTTTTATAAACGCAAATCCCCCTCACAAACAACTAGCCACCCTAATTACAGCTGCTTTTTGACTTCTTCCCAGGGATAATCTTTGCTCTATTCCCCCCTTTCTTTAAGTAGAGGACATTGAGGTTCATTTCATTTATGTCATAAACATTATTTATATTGCAGGCATTTGCAGATGATATGTAGCAGACATTGAGGTTCATTTCATTTATGTCATAAACATTATATTGCAGGCATTCGCAGAGGGTCAAGTTTGGAGTCTAGATAAAATTGGCGATTCGCAGATTGCAGATCCTCGTGGGTTTGTACACCCTTCGATACGTGTAAATATCTTTATGGTTGTATGATATAACTTGCAGATATGCTTTAAGTAAGTGAGTGAATTTTACGAATGGAAGCTTGCAGCTCCAATGATGATTGGCAGGTTGCTGCAGGATCTTTTCTCGATGGTGGACTTATATTTTGTCGGTGAATTAGGACATGTTGAAGTAGCCGCGCTTGCTATTGCCGGTACAGTTGTAGCGGTACTCGCGATGTTGGTTCAGGGCATTGCCGTAGGAACGATGGCTTTCATCGCACACTTTACCGGAGAAGGAAATCACGAGATGTCGGATATTGTTTTAGGGCAAACGCTTATTTTGGGTATTATCGGATCGGGCGTAATGTTATTAGTTGCGCTTTTTCTGGTGGATCCCATTTTAAAGCTTTTTGGAGCCACAGGTGATGTTTTTGTATATGCAGGAGAATACCTTAAGATAAACTTCGCATTTGCCATTTCCGTTTTCATTTTGGAATCATACTTTTCTTTAGCACCGGACGCTGGAGGAAGGTATATGTAAAGCATAAAAAGAAGTTGGCTCGCGAGGCTGGGTCCTTCTAAGCATCCGCGGAGTGTTCTTCATCCGGCTGTTAGCCTAAAGGAAGTTTACACAAAAGCAGGAACTTGGGCAAAGGATTTTTATTTAAGGAGGCGCCCCCTTTGAGCAATACCACTGAAGCCTTGAACATAAAAAAAAATTGATTAAAGACAACAATTACGATGAAGCTCTGAGCGAGACAAAAAAGCTCTAATGCGCGATATCTTTCCCGGCTTGGCTTTAAAGTAGATGACCTACGAATACAACTGTTTATATGAGAAGATATCGCGCCTATGCGACTTTAAGGATAATCAATCGGCTATATTAAGTATGGTTTCTGCCCGTAAGGGATGAGCCTACGGCCTGAGCTGCTTCAAGCGTATGAAGACAAAGCACCCGGCATTCAATGGCCGCCCTTCTCATGGCATAGCCGTCCTTCAGTGTATCCGTTTGAAGGGAAGGTATGTTTACAAAAACGTCGAACATTTTGGAACGAATGGCCGATATAAGCTCCGCCCCCTTGAGAACCTCTTTGGAGGGCAACCCCCATTTCTTTAGCGCCGCTGTCGTGCCAGGTGTAGCGTAAATTTCCCATCCCAGATTGTAAAATATAGAAGCTACAGGAGCCAGCAGAGATTTTTGGTCATCTCTGACGCTAAAAAGGATGTTGCCCTTCTCCGGGATCTTCCATCCCGCGCCCTGCAGGGCTTCCCATAAAGCCTCGGCAAAGGTCTCCCCCACGCCTAAAGACTCTCCAGTGGACTGCATCTGCGGACCGAGCCTGCTGTCTGCTCCGGGAAGCTTTTCCGTGGAAAAGACGGGTACTTTTACTCCCATTGGCCCTTTATAATCCAAAATGCCAAGCCCGTAACCTGCGCCTTTAAGGCTTTCTCCCAAGGCGATGCCGACGGCCAGATCTATCATGGGAATTTCCGTCAACTTGCTGGCTATGGGAACGGTTCGGCTGGCCCGCGGGTTTGCCTCTATTACGTAAAGCTTGTCGTCGTGACGGACGAATTGTACGTTGAAAAGCCCCTTTACGTTTAATACTTCAGAAAGGCAAGAAACTATACGAAGCATTTCATCTTTTTCCCGTGGAGAAAGGGAAAAATCAGGAAAGAGTGCGATGGAGTCGCCGGAATGCACGCCTGCAGGATCCAGGTGCTCGAATATACCGGGGATCAGTACGTCTTTTCCGTCGCAAAGGGCATCGACTTCAAACTCCTTTCCCTGAAGAAAACGATCGATCAGGAGGGCGACACCGGGAGCATGGGAAAAGGCAAGAGAGGCAAGCTTTTTGAACTCCTCCATTTCGTAAACTACCTGCATATCGACTCCGCCTATGACGAAGCTGGGCCTTATCATCACCGGAAAGCCCAACCTTTCGGCGATATCCACGGCCTCCTTCAAATTCCTTGCAGCCTCTCCCGGAGGATAGGGTATGTCAAGCTTGTGCAGTATATCGCAAAAACGTCCTCTATCCTCGGCCTCTACGATCGCCGATGCATTTGTGCCCAACATGCTAAAACCTTCTCCTGCCAAGGCAAGGCCCAATTTTAGCGACGTCTGCCCTCCAAAGGAGCAGAAAAACCCTTCGGCCCTTTCGCGCTTCAGAATGGCCTTAACGTCTTCGACGTGGAGGGGCTCGAAGTAAAGGGCGTCGGAAATGTCGTGATCGGTACTGACCGTCTCAGGGTTATTATTTGCCATTACGGCCCTAAAGCCCCTGTGCCTCAAGCTTTCAACGGCCTTTACGCAACAGTAATCAAACTCAACCCCTTGGGCTATTCTTATTGGACCTGAGCCTAAAACGATGATTGATCGAGCATCATCGCAAGGAGCGACTAAAGGAGCGTCATCTTCGTAAACGCCATAGAAGTACCCGAATCGAGAGCCTTCTCCTCCTACCTTTTTGTGCTTTATCTCTATATTGTGGCTCTGACGCAAGCCCGATATCTCCTCTGCCGACATTTCGCAGATAATAGCGATATCTTCGTCGCCAAAACCCGCACGTTTGGCTTCTGTTAGCACATCTCGGGTAAGTCCGGTTTTTAACCCTTTTTCTATCGAAACGATCTGTTGAAGTTGTGTTATAAAATAGGGATGTATGGCCGTAGCGTCCGAAATGTCATTTATGGCTTCACCGCGCCTTAAGAGCTCCAGGATGGCTCCCATACGCCTGTGGGTTGGGAGTATGCAGTGCTGCCACAGCTCGTCTTTTGTGGCCTTTTTAAAGTATTTGTCGGTGAGGGGTGAGGATGCGTCCAACGAACGGAAGGCCTTAAGTAGTGCGTGCACAAAGGAGCTTCCTATTGCCATGACCTCGCCGGTGGACTTCATCTGCGTCCCAAGCCGAATATTGGCGGTGGGAAACTTTTCAAAGGGCCAGCGGGGGTGCTTAATTACGATATAATCAAGCTCGGGCTCCGACAAGGCGTTGCCCTTTTCCGTGATGGGGTTTGGAAGTTCCGCCAGGCCTTTGCCCAGGGCAATCTTTGTAGCTATCCTCGCTATGGGATATCCCGTGGCCTTGCTTGCCAGGGCGCTTGACCTGCTGGCGCGGGGATTTACCTCTATGACGTAGTAGGAATTGCCCTCGGGCGAAAGGGCAAACTGCACGTTGCAGGCCCCGCGCACGTCCAAAGCCTTCGTAATTGCCAACCCGGCCGTGCGTAAAAGGTTCCACTCCTCTTTCGTAAGGGTTAGTACAGGCGAGACGACGATGCTGTCTCCCGTGTGAATCCCCATGGGGTCGACGTTTTCCATCCCGCAGACGCACAAACAGTCGCCTCTAGCGTCCCTTATCACCTCAAGCTCTATCTCTCTCCACCCTAAAAGATAATTTTCTACCAATACCCTGTGGACGGGAGAGGCCTGCAGGCCCTCTTTAATTCTTTCCTTTAATTCTTCCTCGTTCCAGGTTATGCCTCCGCCGGTGCCTCCTAAGGTAAAATCAGGCCTGACGATCAGGGGAAATCTTTGGCTTTGGGAAAACTCCAGGGCTTCTTCCATCGAGGAAACGGCAACGCTTTTGGGGACGGGTTGGCCAATGCTTTTCATAAGGTTTCTGAAGGATTCCCTTCCCTCGGCAGCCTTTATGGCGGATATCGGAGTCCCAAGGATCCTGACGCCTGCTTTCTTCCATATGCCTTTTTCTTCACACTCCACACATAAATTAAGGGCGGTTTGCCCGCCCAATGTGGCTATAACACCTTTGGGGTGATGTTCTTCGACTATGGCCTCAACGGCTTCGGCCGTTAGGGGTTTTATGTAAACAATGTCTGCCATCGCCGTATCCGTTTGTATAGTAGCGGGATTGCTGTTGAGCAGTATCACGCGGTAACCTTCTTCGTGAAGTGCCTTGCAGGCCTGGCTTCCCGCATAGTCGAACTCCGCAGCCTGGCCTATCTTTATGGGCCCAGAACCCAGGACAAGTATGCTTTCAGAAGACATCTAGCTTTGCTCCTTTCCAAATCATCAACAGAAGTTCCGTTATATAGTATAATTTAATCTAAAGTTTAATTTTCAGATCATTATAAAACCCCTCTCTTTCCTTTGTCAACTTTGAGGGTCGGATCTTTAATCTTGAATTTTTCGTTTCCACCCTGATACGTCGATGTTATTTTGCGACGATATATCAGAAGCGTCAGGGTACTTTCAGAGCGGAAGTTCTGGAAATGATTCGATTATCGAATAGTTAGGGATAAATGCGAATGAATAAGGTGACCTGCCGTGAGTTTTGCGTTATATTAAATTATGTTACGACAACAACAAGGCAGTGGATGATATGAAAGATACGATTACGGTCCATGAAGAAGAAAGGACATGGCTTGAAGCACTAGCTCAAAGCTGGGGCGTGAAACTGGTTTTTAGAGAATATCTTGGCGCCGATATGTTCGCGCGAGTCTCCATAACTTCCGACGGCGAAGCCTGGGTGGAGATGCTTCAAAGCTTCGATCCTGAAGATTACTACAGCCGTTGGGGAAACCGCGACATCGCACCGGGCGAGCTTTTCAGGTTCCTCCTCCTTCATGAGATAGCTCATTTGAAGCTAGGACATGACAGAGAAAGTATCCCTAAGTACGTACGTACCAAGGAAGATTGGCAAAGGATCATTCGTGAGCGCGAGGCAAGAGCCGACCAGTGGGCAAAAAGACGCCTCAGAGATCCCTTGCCTAAATAAATATTTTATAGATTAAGCACCTTAACTTCGTCCTTTGGAATGACAAGATCTACCGATGTATCGTAATTTAAACTGCAGTCCAGGCTGTTATTTAAGACGTCTACGTCTAGGATGCAATCTTTAGATCTAACCCGATAGCGCAGTATATTTCCCTTGAGAAAGACGCCGACGACCTTACCCTTAATTCGCCAGGAGCCATTATGGCCTTTTCCGTTTTCGCCATTCAAGGAAAGCTTGATCACCTCCGGCCTTATAGCTAAGCTCTTGCCGGAGAAAAGGGGTTCTCCCACGAGCCGTTCAAATTCCTCCCCCTTAATGACATTGAAGTTTCCTATGAACCTCGCCACAAACTCGCTTGCAGGCTGGCTGTATATCTCCAAAGGTTTGCCGGATTGCGCTACCCTGCCTTCGTTTATTACGAATATCCTGTCTGAAATCGTCAAAGCCTCTTCCTGGTCATGGGTGACGAAGATCATGGTCATACCGGACTTTTTCTGTATATTTTTAAGCTCCATCTGAAGCATCTTTCTTATCTTGGCGTCCAGTGCGTTGAAGGGCTCGTCAAGAAGCAGCACGTCAGGCTCCACGATCATTGACCTAGCGAGGGCTACCCTCTGTTGCTGGCCGCCGGAAAGCTCTCTTGGATAAGATTTTTCTTTGCCGGCCAACCCCACGAGGTTGACCATATCCCTAACTCTTGCTGCAATATAGTTGCCTTTAAGGCCCTGCATTTTTAGCCCAAATGCTATGTTTTCGTAGACGGTCATGTTCGGAAAAAGGGCGTAGGACTGAAATACCATTCCCACTCCTCTCTTTCTTGGTGCAAGGTAGGTGATATCCCTGTCGTTTAAAAGTATGCGACCGCCATCGACCTCATTTAACCCGGCGATGCAGCGAAGTAACGTGCTCTTTCCGCAGCCCGAAGGCCCCAGCAGTGTTACCAGCTCTCCTCTTTCGACGGCGAGGCTTATTTCATTCAATACCACCGTACCATCGAACTTCTTTGTAACTTTATCTATAATGAGGTAACTCATATTTCTTCCCCCTTAAGTTATCAAAATTGCCGTTTTTAAAGTTTTGGCCCAGCTTTAACGCGATCCATGAAAGGCAGAAGACGAAAAGGTAGTAACTTATCACGACGGCACTGGACAAATGGCCGCTTTCTCTCATTCGCCTCATCAGGTATATCTGGACGGTTTCGTAGTATCCGCCTACCAAGAGGTTTGTCAAAACGAACTCGCCGAAAAGCACGGAGAAAGAAAGCAGGGCTGATACCATAATCCCGGGAAGTATGTTCGGCAGTACAACCTTAAAGAAGGCTTTAGGCTTGGAAGCACCCAAAAGCTCGGCCGCGCTGACGAGTTGAGGAAGGTCTACCGTCCTCATGCTGTTTCGCGTTCCTTGATATGTATAGGGAAGTATGACGACGAAGTAGGCTCCTATCAATAACCAGACTGTCCCGGAAATTGCCAAAGGTCCGGAGGAATAGACCTTGATTAGCCCTATGGCTCCAATCACTCCAGGTATGGCGTAGGGAAGCATGGCGAAAGCCTGAAGAAAACGCTCTAACTTTGGAAGATAAAGAGAGACGATGAAAAGCGATACCACCATCACGGCAATGTTTAAACCTACCGCGACGGAGCAGGCAAAAAGCGTTCGCCCCAAAGCCGCTACGAAACGTACATCCTGGAAAAGCTTCACATACCAAGAGAGAGTCAACCCCTTGGGCAGGACAGTATCGTACCAGTCGGTGGCAATCGAATATAGGAAGGTTGCTATCAAAGGCATGAACAAATAAAGAAACATCAAGGTTATGGCGAAGCGATGAAGTGCCCTCTTTTCCTTCACTTTAAATCCCTCCTGATCCGCTTCATCATGTATTCGTTTGTAAGCATGGCCGCGATTAGGCTCAAGGCGAGAAGCATGGCCAGCGCGCTTGCAAGATGAGGGCGTGCGTACACATCTCCCGATATCAGCGCGCCAATCCTGACGGAAAGGAGGTTGTAATTGCTTCCGACCAAGGCGTAGGCCGTGGCATAGGCTCCCATGGCGTTGGCAAAGAGAATGCTAAAAGTTCCGACGAGCCCCGGCATAATGACGGGAAGGCCAACCTGAAGCCAGAACTGCATATCTGAAGCCCCAAGCAGATGTGCGGCCTCCCGCCACTGCTCTTTTATCTCAAAGTAGATCGGATAAAGCAAAAGTATGGCCAAGGGCAGCTGAAAATAAACGTAAACCAGGACCAAGCCACTCCAGCTGTAAAGGTTGAATTCTGAAAATATATCCAACCCCCATCTTTGGAATAAGATCGTAAAAAGACCGCTGTTGCCAAGCATGATTATGTAGGCAAAGGCAAGGGGGACACCTGCGAAATTTGCCGTGAGATTTACGTAAGTCAATACCGCCTCCTGGGATTTCGGCTTAAGGCGCGTTATGAAGTAAGCGACGAAGGCTGCCACGACTATTGCAATGAAACTTGAAAGAAGCGATATGAGCAGGCTGTTTTTGATGGCGACCAGATAGTATGGATTTTTTAAAGCGGTGATATATTGTCCCAAGGTCCAAACATTACCGTCGTCCGTCCTAAAGCTGTCAAGGAGCATCCCCATAATTGGCAGCAGCTCGAATCCGAAGATCATTACTGCCAATGGAAAAAGCGCGCCTGCAAGCCAGAGGTTTTTGCTGATATGCGCCCACTTCGCCCTCACGACAATCCCCCCGAGGATGCAGGCGATGTAATAGAGTTCATTGCCTCAGAGGGATTTATCTCAAGCAGCCTACAGATCAAGGGCGCTATCCCAAGCTGCGAAGGAGGTTCGTAGCATAGCGATGTGAATCGGTCGCCAACAAGAAACAGAGGCACGTCCCGCTCCTCGCTGCTTTCTCCTCCGTGGTTTCCGAAGTCGTCCATCCCGTGATCGGCCGTCACGATCACCTGATAGCCGTCGTCCAGCCACAGGGGGATGTACTTGCTTAAAAGCCCATCCATTTCTGACGTCTTTTTGGCATACTCTCTTGATGAACCTCCGTAGAGATGACCGAAGTAATCGAGCCCCATGGGATGTATCAGCAAAAAGTCGGGCTTATGCTTTCTTCGAAGTATTTCACCATCGACAAAGAGGTGAGAATCGGGATAGTCGTCCTCGAAGTAGAACCTCCCGAATTGAATTGGCATATCTTCCTTCTCCTGTTCGCGGTGAAGCGGCGGATCGAAGGGATAGCAGTTGTAAAGCTCGCTGATCCAGTAATAAGCAGCTGCTGCGTTGATGAGCCCTTTTTCCCTGGTCAGATGAAATAGGCTTTTTTGACTTGACCTTCCTTTAAATTCGTTAGAGGTCACGCCGCTTATATAAGGAGGAATCCCTGTAAGCAGCGTCTCGTATAAGGGTTTGGAAAGGCTTGGCAGTTCAGCCTTTAGGGCAAATCTGGCTGCCAAGCCTTCCCTGGTCAAACGGACCATATAGCGCATTTCCTTAAAGGCCACATCGCACCTGAGTCCGTCTATTATTACGAGAATTACCTTATTCATGGCAGCTATCTAAGATACACCAACACTTGTTCCTGCCAGATTTGAGGCAGCATCTTCGCCGTGTTTTCCCAAGCTTTGAAGTCCTTAATCGGCCTTGCATTTGCGTATTGTTCCATAGGAATCATCTTTTTCGCCACTTCCTCGGGAAGTTTTACGCTGCTTCTTATCGGGCGTGCATAACCCTTTGCAAGGTTGATCTGCCCGGCATCGCTTAAGATGTATTCCCTGGTGAGCATGGCTGCATGAGGATGGGGGGCGTATTTGTTGATTATAGTTGCGTAACCGCTCACTACGCTTCCTTCTTCGGGGATGCTGACCTCAAACCGATCGGGGTCTATTTGGTCCCGATAACCCAAGGCGTTGAAATCCCACAGAAATCCCACGGGTATCTCTCCCTTTTCGAAATTGGCCGGCAATACGTCGGTTAGCAATAACCTTCCCTGTTTGGCAAGCGACGCAAAAAAGTCTATTGCAGGCTTAATGTTACTCTCGTCTCCGCCAAGAGCAATCGCTGTGGCAAGCACCGCCATCTGAGCCTGGGCGGCCTTAGTCACATCCCCGATGGCGACTTTGTAATCTCCATTTTTAATGTCCTCGAAAGACCTGGGCAGATTTTTAACCTGGGACTTGTCTGTTATGACGGCCATAGTGCCAAGATATCCCACTATCCAGTGCCCTTCTTTGTCTTTGGCCCAATCTGGTATTTCCTCCCAGTAGGACGTCTTAAAGGGCTGTGTAACTTTCCGTTCGACTGCAACAGGCCCAAAGGCCATGCCCACGTCTCCTATGTCAGCTGTAGGGTTATTCTTTTCCGCCTCGAACTTGGCTATTTCCTCAGCGCTCGACATATCGGTGTCGATATGCTTCAGGCCGTATTTGACCTCCAGATCGCGCCATGTATCCTTCCAGTTAGCCCAAGCATCGGGCATGCCAACGCTTACGATCATGCCCTCCTGCCTTGCGCGCTCCTCTATTTCCTTCAGGCTAAGTTGCTGAGCATTTGAAGGTGTGGCAGGCATAACAAGAATGGCAAATATCATACAAACAATCATACTTAGTAAAATCCTTCTTGCCCTAACTGCTTTTTTCACCGAACCTACCTCCCCTGAAACCAAATTTGTGTTGCCAAAATAAGTATAAGATGCGCATGTTACGGTACTGTTTGTATTTGGTAACAAGGATGTAACTGTTTATCTTCGCAACGGCTGGTCTATGAATGCAAAGAATACTTTTAACATAAAGTATGGAATGCAGCTTGAAGCGATTGTTGAAAGCATGTAATACTCCTCTATGATCGCCATATGCTATAATATTTATATATTCATATGTCAATACAATATATTAAAAAAAGGGGGGATATCATATGAAATTCGGGATGAAGGCAGCCTATTTGCTTTTTGCAGCCTTTGTTGTTGTGCTGTTTGCAAATCCTGCCTTCGCTGCCATGGGGGAAATACAAAGCTTTACCTTTAAGGGCACCGAAACGGACCTTCTTGGGATGAAAGAGACCTTGAAACCTGACGGCAAACCAGATGCTCATTTCGTCGTTTCCCTCAAAGGTGTCGGAGCTATCACGGGCGTAGAACTTAAGGCTATAGGAACGGATAGGGCATGGGACACGATTCCCGGCAACGAAAAATGGGGAATGATCGTACGAGATGGCAAGGGAGAGGATATAACAACTGCCTCAGGATCATTTTCGACCAAACCTTTTTTCGCCTTTCTTACCCTTCATCTTTACGTTGCCGATGATGGCACTGCCTTTTCGGAAAAACGTGAATACGAGGTGTCTGTGTCGTTCATGGACGGCAGTGCTGTGACCGCTAAGACAACAGTTCCGGGATTGCCCGAGTCCGAAGAACTATCGGCGGTCTTGTTGGGGATTGGAGACAAAGACGTCGTGGGTAAATCGGAGAAGATCAATCGAGACGGCGTAAGGGATGCTCACTTTAAAACCCGATTCAACACCGTATCCGTAGTTGAAGAGATTTCGATACGAAATGTGGACGGCACATCTTCGGCGTGGGACACCGCCCCTGGCAACGGCATATGGGCCATAGCGGTCTATACCGACGGCAAGTTGCGAAACAGGGAGGATGGAAGCGTAAAATTCGCCGTAGAGGGCGATACGACGTTAGACCTTTGGGTCGCTGACAACGGCTCCATTGCAGCAGGCGCTACGCGATATGAAGTGATCGTTAAGTTCAATGACGGCACGGTCTTGCGCAAGGTAGCCGAACGTCAGGAGGTTGCAAAAACGGCCGTCGACAAAGGCATCCTCTCTGCAGTTTTGATTGAGCCTACAAGAGGAGATCTCACCTCCAGAAGCGAGGCTTTGAAGGGCGACGGAAAGCCCGACTGGAAGATCGCCATTGAAATGGTAGCCGAGGGAAGGATCATCAACTTCATAGTTCGTGGAAATGACAGCGCCTCGGAATGGGATACGATACCAGGAAACGGAAAATGGCTGGTAGCGGTGACGGACTCTTCCGGAAACGTCTTAAACGAAAGCAACGGCTCAATTTCTTTGAATGTTTCCGGAAAAAAGGAATTTGATCTATGGCTAACGGATAATGGAACTATTACGGAAGGCGACGTTAAATACAAAGTCCTCGTGGTCATGAGCGACGGAAGCATCTTGGAAAAGGATGTAGTGCGTGCCGAAGAAGGAAAAGAGGTTTCAAAGGCCGGGATGCCTTCGGACAGAGCTCAAGTTTCTGACAAAATTCGCGCTACTTATCGCGGCAAGGGGCCTATGAACTACCTAAAGAAGGCAGAGGTTTCCTCTCTTCTTGCCTCGGCGGATGCGAACCCCGACGCTCACATGCTACTCAAGCTCATTAATACCAAAGGAACCATAAAAAGCATTACCGTTAAGGCAAAAGACGGCAAAAGCGGTACCTGGGACACTATTCCGGGAAACGGCGTATGGAATATAGTAGTCACCCGCGCTGCGTCTGGGGGAATACTGTCTAATACGGACGGGTCTTTCAATATGGAGGTCGAAAGAAACACGGAACTGCACCTCTGGCTGGCTGACAACGGTAATTTCGGCGTCGCACCGGAGAAATTTGAGATTTTTATAGCTTTTGAAGACGGGCGCTTGCTGAAGAATACGATAAGAAAATGATCTTACCAACTGCTGCAATCTGAACATTTATAATGCGACGTTATAAAAAATTGAAGTAAGATGGCCTGGCAACTAATTATTGCATAAGCTGTCAGGCCATTTTTGTCGTAGGGGCCAATGATCCACCTATGTCATAATTTAGAGCACTGTCCAGCTAGAATGCAATCTTTCCATCTAACCCGATAGCACAGTATATTCCCTTTGAGAAAGGCGCCGACGACCTTGTATGAACCACCATCTGTTGTTGGCTGCCGGAAAGTACTTTCTGGGGATTATTTACAGACATCGTGTTTTGGCTGAATCTTTATGTCATGTGTTATAATATTTAAATCAGAATCTATTACAAAACCTGTATTATAATTGCATATCTTAAAAACCAAAGCTGTTGCCTTGGCGTAAGTCAAGGATTGCAAGCTGATCGTATAGGTTTGCTGATTTCTGTTTTAAGCAGATTTATGTTGAGAAATCTTTGCTTTGGCCGTCGAGTTTGTAGAGTCGTTCGTCGGAAAGGGCAATTAATTTTTCATTGAAGGCTCACATATATATCGCTATTATTTCATGGACATCTCTTTTAATGAATATATAGATTATCAAAAATAAGGCAAGCCATATTATATAAATTATATTAAGTTTTATATATCCTTTTTCATTTATATATGACAGACATACAAGGAGGTGGTTGTTGCATTTACAGAAGGCCTTTGTATGCAGTTAATGGTGTGCTACAACTAGAATTTGAAATAAAAAACGTCAAGAAAGGGGTTTTAGGATGAGTTTAACGAAAAAAACATTGTATTTGATATTGGGGTTAGTTTTTGTTTTTACTGTCGCAGCAGGAGGAGCCGAGAAATGTTTTGCTCAAAATGACAACGGCAAAATAACCTTTGCCGATTTCAGTTGGGAGAGCGTTCAAGTACACAATAGGATAGCCGGTTATCTGATTAGACATGGCTGGGGTCGTGAAGTCGAATACATGCTTGTCGAGGAAGTGCCGGGCTTTATGGGACTGGAGAGGGGCGATATTCAGATAGCAATGGAGGCCTGGGTTGACAACGCAGCTTCCTACTGGGAAGAGGCCAAAAAACGCGGGATGATCATAAGCCTTGGAAAGAACTACCCAGACGCGCCTCAAGGATGGTATGTTCCAACTTACATCATCGAAGGAGATGAAGAGAGGGGCATCAAGCCCATGGCTTCGGATCTCAAATCCGTCTCAGATCTGCCCAAGTATTGGGAGCTTTTCAAAGATCCCGAGCTCAAAACAAAGGGACGCTTCAACAACGGCCCTTCGGGTTGGATAATAAGCGTCATAAATGAAAAACGCCTCAAAGCCTACGGACTGGATAAAACCTATCGAAACTTCTACACCGGCTCTGCAGCAGCCCTGGCTTCGGCTATTGCCGGAGCTTATGAACGAGGAAACCCTGTTCTGGCTTACTACTGGGAGCCTACCCCCCTTCTTGGAATGTACGACATGACGAGGCTCGAAGAACCGCCCTACGATGAAAAAGTATGGAACGATACAGGAGCATGCGAAATGCCCAAGTGCAGGGTGTTGAAAGTTGCCAATCGCGATTTTCTCGAAGAAAATCCCGAGATAGAGGAGATGCTCAAACGCTACAGAACTTCTCTGGAACTTACCAACGAAGTGCTGGCATATATGAAGAAAAACTCAGTCACTCCCAAAGATGCTGCCGAATGGTTTTTAAAAACCCATCCGAAACTGTGGAGATCCTGGATAGCAGATCCAAAGGTCCAAGAAAAAATCGCCAGATCTCTCGAGCAAATTTAAGGGAGGATCGAGGGAATTGATAACTAAACGTGAATCGGTCGTGATAGCACATTCACGGGAAATACCCATTTTATCCTTTTCCCCCCTGGAAAGAACTTGCAGTCGGCTCCTCGAATGGGCGCGCCCTATGCTTTCTGCAGATCTTTACCGCGAAAGCATGCGGGCTGTCGAGGGTTTTTTGTCGTCCAGTGGAGAGGGACATCTCCTTCAGGGCGAACTTGACAGAATTTATCCTGAGCAAAGGGACGTTTTAAAGTGGATGCCCTACTGGGAAAATTGGTACCTCTCCAACAGACATCCCCTTCCCGCTAACTGCAATCCCTTCTATGTGCTGGAAGTCGAAGGAGAAAAGCTTAAAATCGATAATGCCGAGCTTTCAGCGATGGCGGTGGAAGCTGCCCTTAAATTTCACCTGAAAATAAAAAGGGGAGATCTAAAACCTGACCGTTGGAATGGCCGCCTTCTTTCAATGGAACAATACGACTTAATCTTCGGCGTTACACGCATCCCCGGAAAGGATATGGATCGAAATCTGAAAAGCGATACCGACTATATAGCCGTCCTTTGTAACGGCCATATTTTCCTTCAAAAAGTCCTAAACGGCGAAAATATTGTGCCAAGCGAAGGTCTTGCTCGCAATTTTCGAATCATTATGGAGCAATCCAGGCGGCCTGCAAGAGTGCCTCTATCAGCGCTTACCTCTCTGCCCCGATCGAAGTGGGCCGAGATCCGCGATAAACTTATACAATGCAAAGAGGTCGCAAGAGCTATCGAAGCAATAGAAAAAAGCCTTTTTGTGCTCTGTCTCGATGAACCGAGGGAAATGACGCTAGAAGAGCTGTCTTTAAGTGTCCTTCTGGGGCCCCCTGAAAGCAGGTGGTTTGACAAGTCGTTGCAGGTGGTAGTCTTGGGCAAGGGCCGAATCGGCATAAACTTCGAGCACTCTCAGAGGGACGGCACGCCCATGGGTCGTTTCGTCAAATTCTTAAATGAAGAGATTGCGACCTTAAGGCTCAAAACAGGGGCCGCTCCTTCCCCGACAGAAGTGAATATACCGGAAAGAGATTATGTCAAAGATATATTGTTGAAAGCTCAAAAAGAAGCAGAAAAAGCATTTTCTAAGTTGAAATTGAGCGTAATTAAATTCAAAGATTTCGGGAAGGAAGAAATTAAAAGGCTTAAGTTGAGTCCCGACGGCTTTGTCCAAACTGCTCTTTTTCTTTCGCAAAAAAGAGCCTGGAGGCATGTAAAAACTACTTTTGAATCGGTTATGCTCAGGCAATTCTGGAAAGGACGAACGGAGGGAATGAGGCCATTTAATTCCTGGACTGGGGCTTTCCTTAGGCTTGTCGACGATCCTGCTGCAAGCGACAGAGCGCGCAATGCAGCCATGCTAAAAGCCATAAAAGCTCACAGCTTTCGTGCCAGGCTGTGCATGGACGGCAAAGGTCTGGAGGGTCATCTGGGACTTCTTGAGGCTATAGCCGAGGGAAAGGTAGGTGAGAAAGCGTTAGTCGAAAAGCCAAAAATATACGAATGCCCTGCCTGGAAGGTGCTGCAGGATATCGGGATAACATCATCCACTACTTCGGGCGAAGGGTTGGTTTCTGCAGGCTACGGCCCGGCCCAGGAAGACGGCATTGCCGTAAGGTACATCAAAAGGCCTGACTGTTTAGTCTTTTGCATTACGAGCCTAGATGATTTTGATGATTCTAGAAGGCGCTTCATCGAAAAACTTCCGAAGGCATTGAAGGATATGCGCCGCTGTGCTGGCCTGTCGACGGAACGTAAGTTTTTTTGACAAGCACGTAAAAATTTTGGTAATATAAAATCTACTATAGTGCTTGCTTCTGTAATTTTAGCCTTTCGATTTCCCAAAGTTCATAAAATTTTCGTAGTACCCATTTCGCGATGCCCATTACGAGATCGCCGACCGATTTGCCTATATTTTCTTGCAAACCCGATGCATTAATCCGAGGCGCTAATCCGAGGCGCTAAATAGTAAATAAAATAATACAAAGGGAGGAATGCGTAAATGAGAAAACTTTTCGCACTTTTTTGCGCTGTTTCAATTGCGGTTTTTTGTATTGCAGGGTCAGCGCCGGCAAAGGATAAAACGGTTACCTTTGTAGATTTCAGCTGGAGCAGCGTACAGATGCACAACAGAATAGCGGGTTTCGTCCTGGAGCACGGATACGGCTATAAGCCTAACTACATTTTCGCCGAAACCGTGCCAGGACTGACAGGACTAGCACGCGGGGATGTCGACATAGCCATGGAGATGTGGATCGATAACGTCTTAGATTGGTACAATGAAGCTGTAGGAAAGGATAAAAAAGTCATCGACCTTGGTCCTGTTTTTCCTGACTCGCCTCAGGGTTGGTACGTACCCACCTTCGTCATCGAAGGCGACGAAGAGAGGGGGATCGAACCTATGGCTCCGGATTTGAGGTCGGTCTACGACCTTCCCAAATACTGGGAACTTTTCAAAGACCCGGAAAAACCGAATAAGGGGCGCTTCTACAACGCAATCCCGGGGTGGGTGGTTCATGATATTAACTTAAAGAAACTGGAAGCTTACGGACTTACCGAAACCTTCGAGCCCTTTGGTCCGGGTTCGCAAACTTCCCTGGCTACGGCGATAGTAACGGCGTACAACAAAGGTCAACCTGTTCTCGCCTACTACTGGGAACCCGAATGGATTATGGGAATGTTAAATATGACTCGTCTTGAGGAACCGCCCTACGATCCAAAAAAGTGGAACGATGAGGCGGGCTATGCCTGCGAATTTCCTGCCGCCCGTGTTCACATCGGCATCAACGCCGATTTTCTCAAGAATAACACGGAGATACTTAGCTTTTTGGCAAATTACGAGACCACTCTGGAGCAAAACAACGCAGCTTTGGCATACATGCAGCAGAATAATGCCAATGTCGAAACAACCGCAGTATGGTTTCTCAAAGAATACAAAGACCTATGGACGAAATGGATACCCGACGACAAAGTCAAAGAAAAAGTATTAAAGGCTCTGGAAAAAATAAAATAAAGATATAAAAATGCCCCCGATGGGTAAAGTCCCATCGGGGGCATTTTTAACGTCAGATATTTAAATCTACAAGGCTTACCAATAATTTTACCGCTCCTTCTACGTCGCTTAGGCTCACCGTCTCACTTGGAGAGTGGACGTATCTGGTGGGTATTGAAAGCGTCGCGGAAGGGATGCCTTCCTTCGTCCTTTGAAGTGCGGCAGCGTTAGTACCGCCGAAGGTCAAAACTTCCTTTTGGTAAGGTACGCCTGCCTTTTGTGCTGCCTGCTCCAGCAGTTCGACGACCTTCCTGTGGCTTATGGACATCTTGTCCTTCATCTTTATGGCAGGGCCTTTGCCCAACGCCATGGCATGCCTTTTAAGACTTTTGGGATGATCGGCCGAATCGGTGACATCAATGGCTACGCAAATGTGAGGTGAAAAACTGTATGCCGATACAAAGGCTCCGACGAGCCCAATTTCCTCCTGAACGGAAAAAGAGCCTATAACCGTGTGCCTGTGGTGCTTTAAATTCTTGAAGACTTCGACTAAAACGGCACAGCCCACCCTGTCGTCCATGGATTTGGAAGTCAGGAAATTGCCGTTTTTGTAAAAATAGGAATCGTAGACGCCAAACGTACCGATTGAGACCAATTTTTCGGCTTCACTGCGGTCGCCGGCGCCGATGTCCACGAAGAGGTTGTCAAAGGTGAGGTTAGATAAATTTTTCTTTTGCTCCTCGGGTGTCTCACCCTCGTAGTAAACCACTCCCGTGGCTTTGGGGAACTTTATTCTTTGGCCCACGTAGGTATAGGGAGAAACTCCGCCAACGGGCTCCACCCTGAGGAACCCCTTATCGTCTATATTCGTTACCACGAGTCCTATCTCGTCTATATGGGCATCCAAGAGAACCTCTTTGTTGTCTCTTCCCCTTTTCCAGACGAGCAAATTGCCCAGGGAATCGAACTTGTGTCCATCTATGTGGCCTTCAAGGTGTTTAAGGACGACTCTTTGGACCTCCTCTTCCCTGCCGCTTGGGCCGTAACTTTCTGTCAGTTCTTTGATTAGATCTATCATCTTGCAAAACCCTCTCCTTCTTCTAAGATCTTTCTTACCAGTTTGACCGTGTTTTCAAAATCTCCCAGGTCGATCATGGACAAAGGGCTATGGATGTATCGGGCCGGAATTGAAATGACGCCAGCCGGCACTCCCCCGCCGGTTTTTGCCAATCGCGCAGCGTCCGTTCCGCCCGCGGTCCTCCTTTTATATTGATGCTTGATGTCGTATTTTTGGGCGACCTGCAGTATGGATTCGTAGATCTTTTTATTTACCACGTAGCCCCTGTGCATGAAGGTAACGGCGGGGCCGTCTCCCAGGTGAGTTGCCCACTGATGTTCCGGAAGGCCGGGATCGTCTCCTGCCGTGGTCCCCTCGATCACCAAGGCCAAGTCGGGTTGAAGCTGTTCAAATAATACCGCGCTTCCCCGAAGGCCCGGCTCTTCCTGGACCAAAAAGGCAAAGTACAGGTCGTCCTCGTAACGTTGTTCCTGTTCTATTACCTCCATCAAGACGGCGCAACCTGCCCTGTCGTCGAAGGCCTTGCCCGTAGCCCTGGAATGTTCTTGCCTGAAATCCGTCGCAAATGAGATGTAGTCTCCTAATTCTATTTTACGTGAGGCTTCTTCCTTTGACCTTGCACCTATATGTATGCGAAGGTTTTCGAATTTGGGTGATGCCAGCAGCTCGTCTTTCTTTTGAAGGTGTATGGCCTTGTAACCGATGACTCCGGGCAGCTCTCCCTTAATCCTGACGTGTTTTCCAACGACGACCCGGGGGTCGACGCCACCTACGGGGGCAAAGGACAGCGTACCGTCATCCTCAATGTTTGTCACCATGAAGCCGACCTCATCCATGTGGGCAGCCAACAAAAACTTTCTGTTTGATTTAGTCCCTTTTTTGAAAGCAATTAAGTTGCCCAGCACATCCACCTTGACACTATCGACCTTGCTTTCTATTTTTTCTTTTATAAAATCCCTGACGCGTCCCTCGTCTCCCGAGACGCCGTCAAGTTCGGATAATTCCTTTAAGTACAACGCCTTCACCCCTTTCATTAAAGGTTTACGGTGCTTGCCAATGCCAGCAGGCGTGCCGTTTCTTCCACGTCGCTGGGGTCGACCAATTCTACGGGCGTGTGCATGTACATGAGCGGTATGGAGACCAGCGCCGTCTTTATGCCCGACCTCGTAAGCTGTACCTCGTCCGTGTCGGTATGAGATCTCCCGGGCGTGGGCTCGATCTGCGTCCTTACGCCGTGACGTTTTGCCACATCACATAAGGCCTTGTAAAACTCCCTGTTTATGACGGGCCCGACTGCCAATACGGGACCTTCCGAGATCTTAATCGGGGGCATCTGCGGGATACGCTCGTTGCCGTGGGTGACGTCTACCACTATGGCCTCGTCCAACCCAAGCTCGTACGCGACGGAGACCGCCCCCGGACCTGCGATCTCCTCCTGGCTTGAAAAGATGAAATAAACGTCAGCCCTGTTTTTTATCGTCTCAAGCTCGCTAGCAGCCAAGATTAAGGCAGCACAGCTTGCCCTGTTGTCCAATGCCTTACCCGAGAACCTGTCGCCTAAAGAGGCACACCTTCCTTCGATGACGCAAATGTCTCCTACGCTTACGGTTTCGCTTAAGGGGCTGCAGGAGACGTCGACGTAAATGTCGTTGTAATCGGGGACCTTATCTTTTTGATCATCTTTTTGGAGGTGAGGAGGAAGAAAGCCTACAACTCCTGTGGCGACACCTTGCTTGGTGAATATCTTCATCCTTTGGGAGATGACCACCTTTGGATCTATGCCGCCGATTGGCTCAACCCTCAAAAAACCTCTTTCTTCAAGCTTTGCGACGACGAACCCTATCTCGTCAGCATGGGCAAATATCCCAAGCTTTTTGCCGTTTTGTCCCTTTTTAGCGGCTATAAGTGCGTTCATCCTGTGCTTTCTTACGGAATCGACGTAGAGTTTGATGTTTTCTTCGATGACCTTCAGGACTTCGTCCTCATAGCCCGAAGGACTGTCAGCGCTTGAAAGACATTTAAGCAAAGAAACCGTATCCAATGACATCACTCCTTTGGTCGTAGCTATACATAAAGCAGCTAGGATTTAAGCTCAGGAATCTCCCTGACAAGTTGCTTTGCAGTTTCTATCCATTCCTTGATCACAACAAAAGCTTTTACAGCCTCATCATATGTTTCGTCATCGGCCATGCAACCCGGCAATTCCGACACTTATACTATAAAACAATTATCTTCTTTATTCCAATATTTACAGGAGGGTTAGCACTTCCAGAAAAAGGCAAGCCACAGGCAGGGCGGAGCGGTGCTTGTCGAAAGGACGCGGTGTTTGACGTGAGCGGGGATTAAGACCCATTCTCCCCTTTCGAGCACTTTTGTGCTGCCGTCCTCCCACTGGATAACTCCCTGTCCTTCGAGGACGCACACCCACTCATTTTCTTTTTGGTCGTACCAAAACCCCTCGGGAGATGCCTGGCCTGTCGAAATGATGCGCTCTATGCGCACCCATTCGTCGGCATAAAGAATCTCAGTGACCTCTTCGCTAAGCGATGCCACTGATGGATCGTAAAGATTCGCATTCTTTTTCATTAATGGAAGCACTCCATTTCTAAGATCGGGCGAAAATTCAAGATTTAGGCCAAAATATATTTTAAAACTATACTAAAAAGCCGGGTTTCTATATTTATTTGTCATCTTATCTATCGCTTCCCACAAGCCCTGCAGGTAAACTGCGCCTAATGCCCTGTCATATAACCCGTAACCGGGGCGGCCTGTTTCTTTCCATATCATCCTACCGTGATCCGGCCTCATGTATCCGTCAAATTCCACATCGTAAAAGGCCTTTACGATCTCAAACATGTCAAGGGATCCGCATTTGGAGAGGTGTGCGCTTTCATAGAAATCCCTTTCGGAGGTGAATTTAAGGTTTCTGATGTGCGCAAAATGGATCCTGCCTTCCCTACCAAACTCCCTAATGATAGCAGGGATGTCGTTTTGCCTGTTAGCGCCGAGAGAACCAGTGCAAACGGCAATGCCGTTGTACCTGCTTTTGTTCAGGTCCAGAAATTTGCGTATGTTCTCCCTTCCCGTTATGACCCTTGGCAAGCCAAACACCGGCCAGGGCGGATCGTCGGGGTGTATGGCCATCTTTATGTCGCACTCCTCTGCGGAAGGTATTATGCTTATCGAGGAAATATTTGATATTTTTCCAGTACTTGTCCTCTGTCATCTCTTTGTATCTTTCTATAGTCCTTGAGATTTCCTTAAGCCTTTCTGGCTCCCAACCGGGAAGTTCTGAATCCTTCGACTGTTCCATGAACTGTTCGGCAAAGTTTTCAGGATTTATCTTGGATACGAAATCGTGCCTATATGCCATGGTCCTGGAGCCGTCGTCCAATCGCTGCTCTAACTCCGTCCTAAGCCAGTCGAAGGCGGGCATGAAGTTGTAGCAGATCACCTTCACGCCTATTTGGGAGAGGTTTTTCATGGTCTTTATGTAATTTTCTATGTACCTGTCCCGCGTTTCGAGCCCCAGCTTGATATCCTCATGCACATTTACGCTCTCTATCACTTCAAGCTTTAGGCCGTAGCTTTCGACTTCTTCCTTTAGGGCCTTGAGGCGTTCTATTGGCCACACCTCACCAACCGGTATGTCGAGCAAGCTGGTTACAACTACCTCCATCCCGGGAATCTGCTTGATCTGTTCAAGCGTTATATGGTCATATCCCTTTCCAAACCAACGAAAACTCATCTTCACGACATATCTACCTCCATGTTTATATACTTAGATGGCTGGTGCGGTCTTGTCTATCATACTACATGATAAATCACAAGTTTCGGTTTGTCGGTGTGATTCATGAAGCGTAAATCAACGAATGCCTTTCTTTGCTAAATTTAAGCTCCACTTAAGCTGCACGCATACTAAAATACTTGTATGTAAGCTGTCAATACAAACTAACTGTATTTTAACTCCCTATTTATATATCTACGATAAATTGCTATATTTGCACTACGAAAGATAATATGGGGACGATAGATAGGGGGAGTTGTATAATTGCTGTTGTTTGTGTTGTTTAATCGATCTGTGCTGCGGATTTTTCAAAGATTTTAATGAGGGGAGATATTTTTTGCCTGTTGAGATCGCAAGTTCCTGCGGGATAAAGATATACGCGCAACTGTCAAACAGGGTGACTTTTTTCAACAGCCCCTACCCCGCGCACTTCGAACACAAAGCTGTCGACATTTACCCTTTCTCTCATGACGCACCCTCTCCCGTAGAGGGAAATGTCACGTATATTTATGAATTTATAGCCCCAAGGACGAAGCAATTTCAAATGCCCACGAAGGAATACTTGATCGCCATCCAAACGCCGGTGACCTCGGAGTATCTCGTTCGCATCCTCCATGTAAAACCAATCGTCAAGGTGGGCGACTGCGTAAAGGTTGGCCAGACTCTGGGGGAGATGGTAAAAAACGGCCATTTCGACTCCTGGACCGATCGTCATATGCACGTCGAAATCAGGCCGCGCGACAATCTGATCAGGGCAAAGGGAGGCATGCCCATTTTCGCTTCCTTGAAATGGGAAAAGTTTTACGGCGTGCTTCCTGCATCAAGCTTTCAGGGTAAAGTCGTCGTCCAAAGGCCGAATTACACGCTCCTTAAAGGCCCTACTGCCCGGATGGGCTTATTTTCCGGCCTGCCTGTTACAGTTGGCAAAGGCATTGGGATTTTAGACGGAGGTCTGCCGCATTACGGCTTTGGAGGCGTGCTGACACGCGTAAGGGCAGAGATCGGCGATCCCGTTTATATCGAAGAGGTAAGGATAGGGCACGTAACAAAAATTTACTCCGACGGTTTTGCCAGGTTTGAAGCAGAACCTTTTTCAGTAAAGTTGGACAACTTCAGCATGAAGGGCATTTCGTGCTATATGGGTTTGTCCGGTGATTTTATGTGGAAGTTGATCCCTCAAGACGGAAAAAGGATGAGTTTGAAGGATAAAGCCTCAGTTATCATCAGCTCGTAAGTTCAAGCTCTTCTTTAGTGCTACAATAAACGACAGAAATATAATTTAGGGGGTCGATACTATGGAACGAAAGAAGGAAGCCGATGCTGCGAGAATAATTGTTATTCTCGACGACTATGCGGGACAAAATACTTCTTTTTTGGCTCAACATGGTATTTCACTGCTCATCGAAGTCAAATCGGGACGAGAGTATCGCAGAATCCTCATGGACACGGGCCAATCCGGGCTTCCTGTTTTATATAATATGGAGCTTCTTGGCATCCAGCCCTCTTCCATCGATGCCGTTGTTCTATCTCACTGCCACTACGATCATACTAAGGGTCTAGTGGAAATACTTAAAGCCATCGGGAAAAAAGATATCCCAGTGATCGCTCATCCGGATATTTTCCGGCCCAATTACTCTTTCGATTCCTTCATCCACAATATTGGGATTACGCGAGAAAACGGAAAAGAGGCCATAGAGGCGGCCGGAGGTGTGCTTATGCTTACCAAGGAACCTTTCGCAATAATGCCCGGCGTTACGACCACTGGTGAAGTTCCCAGGAAACGGGATTTCGAAAATCAGGGCATAGGAACTTACAATATCGAGGAAGGCAAAATAGTGCCTGACGAAATACGGGATGATCTTTCGCTCATCATAAAGGTAGCTGGGAAGGGCATTGCTGTAGTCTCGGGATGTAGTCACGCTGGGATAGTAAATATAATCGACCGTTCGAAGGAGATAACCAAGGAGGACCGTGTAGATGTAGTTATCGGCGGCTTTCATCTGATTAAAGCCTCCAGAGAGCGCATCGAGAAAACCGCCGCCGCCTTTGTGGATCTTGACATACATGAGATAATAGCCGGACATTGCACGGGCATGGCCGCACTATGCGAATTTTCTAAAACGCTCGGTGACCGCTTTAAGCAGCTTCATGTAGGAACAATAGTTGATCTATAAGTCGTATTGCATGGCAAGTCTGTGATCAGGTACATAGGAAGCGATGTCTTAAGAAGAACATATCTCCCTTTTCATGTTGGATAACGTTTTTCAATAAAAGCCCGTCACGCCTTCCTTGCATCTTCAATAGTGCGATGCCCAGCAAATACTTAATTTACGCAGGCAAACTACTTTTCGTAGTCCATTTAGCCGAGCTCTTTCTTGATGGATTCTATCTCCTCTTTTGTGGGCTTTCGAGGGAAATTATAGATTGGGCCCAGGGGAGATTCGTTATAAAAGGGCCTGTTGCAATTAGGACATCCTGACGTCATGAAGGGGATGCCGCTTTCTATGGCAAGCTCAAGCGTAGCTTCGTCAACGCCAAAATCATTTAAGCATCCGCCTTGAAATTTCATGTCATCTGCTCTTGCGATGCCGCTTGCTATGAGGTAGCGTGCCATCTGGATTTTTCTGTAGCTTGAAACTTTAGGCCTCGGCCATTTTTCAAGTGGGGTTCCCTTGACGGGCGTAAAGGCAAAAAGCCCTACCGTTATACCGCGGTCGTAAAGCATCTGAATTGTCCTTATCATCTCTTCTTCGCTTTCTCCCAAGCCGACTACGAGGTGGGTTGTCACCCTGCCGATGAGTTTTTTTGCCTCCTCAAGGGCCTTTAAGTGAGTCTCCCAGCGGTAGGGAGATTTTGCTCCTTTGCCCTTTATTTTCTCGAAAAGTTCGGGGGTGGCGGCGTCTAAGGCGATCCCTATGCGCTCTGCTCCTGCATCTGTCAGCCTTTTTATGTCCTTTGGCGGGATCGGATGGCACGCGACGGAAAGGGGAAGATCGCAGGCTTTCTTTATCGTCGAAACTATTTCGATAAGGTCCTCTGCGACGCCGGGGTAATTTACGGACTGAAGGCATACCCTTTTGAAAGCATGGGTTGATTTCTGCAGCGCTTCGATGACATCGTCCAGCGAAAACCTTGGCCACTCCACTCTGGAAAGCATCTCGCTGTCGGCGAGGCTTTCTCTTGCCTGAGGGCAAAACATGCAGTTGGCAAGACACTTGCTTTCGCTGTAAACCAGCAGATGGGCCGTGGTGGGGGCAACTTCAATTTTAACCTTGCAAAAGCCTAAAACAGCAGCGGTGCCCAGCGCAACCCTTACATATTTGACCAACTTTTACCCTCCTATCTCCATTGGGACGGCACAGCAGAGGTCTATTTTTTGAAGTTTTAAACCCATATTTCGAGCCGCTTCCAAGGTTTCTTTTTTCGGCACCACGATCCCGTTTACGCCCGCCTTGAGGGCCCGAAGCTCGTATTCTGTTTGCCGGGGCCTCATGCAGCCGAGGAAAATGTTTGTCTCTTCCATTTTGCTACGGGCGTAGGATATTACGCCTTCGACTTCATCGGCCGACGGAGGGCTTACTGCCTCGTAGGCCGTGCCGCCTGTGGGTATCAACACCAAAAAGACAAGGGTGCTCACTTTCCTTGAGCAGGCTATCTCAACGGCCTTTTTTTCGCCTTTGAGGCGCCCCCCGTGGAGGCCAATCGTTATATGGGGCACCACGTAGGAGACATTTTCAATCAAATAATCCAAGGTGCTAACGTAGTCATCAACAGATTTGTCAAGACCTATGACTTCCCTTATCGTTTCGTCATCGCCTATCAAGTCAAAGGAAACGACGTCGACGCCGGCTCGGCCAAGGCTTCGGGCAAGACCTTCGGGAACAAGCCCGCAGTGGACGTTTATCACCAACTTTGTATCGCCCTTGATGCGTGCCAATGTGTCGACGAAGCCCTCCAAAGGCACCCACCCCTTTTCGTTGTAACCGCCGCTTACAAGCACTCCCTTGTATCCTTTTTTGTCGAATTCGAGGCACTTTCGGTAAAAGGTTGCGGGATCGCTACAGGGGATCATATGTTCGAGGTAGTGACGATTGCAGTGTTTGCAGTGCATGGCGCAAGCTTTTGCCGTTATCGAAAGGGAGGGAAATAATGGTTTTGGGTAGAAGGCATAAAAATTATTTTTATTGTCGGCTGTCGTTTCGTATTCTTTCATTCCGCCTGCACCTTTACCGCTTCATGAGCCATTCTTTTGAGGCGTATTTTGCCTTTAACTCTTCCGCTAAGTTTATTTCCTCAGGCGTCAAGTCGCCTTCCTCGAAAGACGCACCCAAGGAATCAGCAAAGCCCCCACACATTGCATCTCTTACCTCCTCAAAGCTCGGGCGCTTCTTTAGATCTCGTGCAAGTGACGTTACCCGCTCGTAAACGGATGCGATGAACTTGTCCGATATCTTCTCCGGGCTTACCTTTAACAACTCGAACATCAATCGGATGTCAGGGTCAACAAGTATCGTGCCGTGCTGCAGGACGCTTCCCCACTTTCTTGTCTGTGCGCTGCCTGAGATCTTTTTGCCGCCCACCTCGACGTCATTTAACGGGGCAAAGCGAGCTTCAAGGCCCAAGCGATCGAGCCCCTTGATCAGCCCACCACATATCACCCTGAAGGACTCCATGATATCGCGGGGCAAATCCTCCTGCCTGCAGACGACGCTGTAGGTAAGCTCGCCGTCGTGATCGTGAAACACGGCACCCCCGCCGCTTAAACGCCTAACGACGGCTACGCCGTGTTTGTCTGCTGCCTGCAGGTCGACCTCGCGCTCCAGGCTTTGAAAATATCCGATCGAAACGGTCGAGGGCTGCCACCTCCAAAACCGCAATGTATTAGGAGACCTCCCCTCTGAGTTAAGTTTTAAAATGGCCTCGTCAATGGCCATGCTGTAGAAGGGATCGTCTACCCTTAAAGGAATAATCCTCCAGCCCTCCATGATTTACCTCCTAACGGCCCTCATTATGGCCTCAACAAAGCAGTCGGGCGTAAGCATTGGCGCTTGAATTTGCCTTTGTTCGTAAAAATGCTCAATCAGCTTGGATAACTCCGCCCTTTCTGCTTTAGCGCCGACCAACAGCTGCTCAAGGTCGTCGAGTGCCTCTTCGGGATACATGAAGAAATCACCGCTTAGGTGAATCTCAGATATAACCCCTCCGGTCAGGGCAAGCGAAACTTTGATGACTCCCTTTGGCGCTTTAAACTCGCCGTAATACATATCCTTCTCCTATTCTATCTGTTAATTAAACTGCAATTTGTCGCTGAAGTTAAAATTCAAGTACCTTTAACACCTCAGACTTCAGTTTAGCATCGATTAAGGCCTCAAGCGCTGCATCCAGCTTCGCTTCATCATTAACTGAGAATATCTTTTCCTCTTCCTGAGGTGTCAGGCAAAATTTGCTGTTAAGAAGTTCTGCCAGTGCCTTTTGTTTTTCTCTTAACTTTTTTTGAAAGGAACGCTATTAATATTTTGCCACCATTGGCCTGAAATCAGGCGCTAAAACACCGGTTTTGCACCGGCTAAGATATTATAACAGCTTGGGCAGGATCTTTGATAAGCAAGTTTGACGAGCGATCAGCATGGTTGATTTAGGACTGCCATATACCAAAATGGTGGGTATTTTGTAATAAATTCAATGTGTGCCTTTCTTTTTATTTTGCAATCATATAGAATAAATCACAAGGGGTAAACAAATTGATTTTTCTACAGAAGCGTAAAGATTAAGGGGGATGTTTAATGAGGTCTATACGTACCAAGATCCTGGTTTATGTCCTTTCTGTTGTAGTGGTATCATTTGTGGTTATCGGGATAATTTCGTACTTTGAAGTTTCTAAAAATGTTATGGGTGTAACGCTCGACCTGACAAGCCAGATTAATAAGGCTGTGTCAGGGGATATTGATGAAACCATTCACGGATTGATGAACAGAATCGAATCCATAGCGAAGACAATTCGAGTTAGGTCCATGGATTGGGAAGAAGCCAAAGGGGCTTTACATGACTTATCTGACTCAGAGTCTGCTTTTGAAGGCGGCTTTTTGTCTTGGCCCGACGGAAGAACTGAAACCACTACAAACAAAACTGTGGACATATCAAATAGAGATTATTATAAGGTAATATTTGAGCAGGGTGCGCCTTATGCAATTAGTGAAGCGGTAATTTCGTTGGGCACACAAAAACCGGCATTTGTCATTGCTTTCCCCGTAATCAAAGATGGACAGCGCGTAGGACTAGTTGGCTTTAATGTTTCATTGGAAAGATTTTCAGAGCTAGTCAGCTCCTTCAAACCCCTGGGCCATGGCTATGTCGTCATAGTGGATAACACGGGAACCGTAGTTACCCACCCAAATGCCAACTACATCATGAAGCTAAAACTGTCTGAGGCAGATTCCCAGGGCTTCAAGGGGCTGTCTGCCGTTGGATCGGCAGTGCTTTCCGGCAAAGAAGGCGTGGCCGATGTCTACGATCCAAACGGCAACAAGCTCAAGGTATTTTACGCTCCCTTAGAGTATGCTCAAGGTTGGAGCACCATGGTAGTGATACCTGCAAGCGTCGTTAACGGCATGGCTTCAAAAAGCGTAATCCCGGTAATCATAACCATAGTCATAGCACTTATACTCGTAAGCCTCATAATCTTTTACGTGGCCTCCAGGACGACCAAGCCGCTTGTCGCCATCACAAGCTCTGTGGAAAGGTTTGGTCAGGGCAACCTAGACGTGAGCTTTGAGGTCAAAACTCAGGACGAAATAGGTCGGATAGCTGCAGCATGCAAAGATGCCGTAGATAAACTAAGGCAGGTCATCGCCGAGGCCTTCAATATCAGCGCCAAAAACAAGGATGCCTCTGAAAATATGGCCTCTGCCACCCAGGAAATTACGGCATCGCTTCAAAACATAAACAGCTCCATGCAGGAAATATACTCACTGGCGGAAAACAACTCAGCCGCCATAGAGGAGACCAGCGCAGGCATAGAGGAAGTGGCAAGCGGCGCTCAGTCTGCAGCCAAAAGCGCAGTGGATGCCGCAGAAGCTGCAAGGAACGCCATAAACGCCGTTGAGGCAGCAAACGAACAGATGACGGGCTGCACCAAACAGCTTGAAGTGGTAAGGGACATGTCAAGCGACAGCGTGAACAAGACCGATCATCTCGTGTCTTCGCTTCATTCCATCACCGACTTCGTAAACGTCATAACGGGCATAGCCGACCAGACCAACCTGCTTGCCTTAAATGCTGCCATAGAGGCTGCACGTGCAGGAGAGCACGGACGAGGCTTTGCGGTCGTGGCCGAAGAGGTACGCAAACTGGCCGAGCAGTCCTCAAAGGCGGCTCAGGAAATCAAGGGACTCATGTCCGACTTGGACGTAAACGCCACTGCTACAGCAACTACGATAAAGGAGACGGTGGACACCACCATGAAGGTCATAAACGCCGTGGAGGTAACGCAAAAGACTTTAGAGAATGCCACAGCACAGGTTACTAAGATCAACGATTCTATACAGTCTCTGGCTTCAATAGCTGAAGAGCAGTCCGCCTCCACTCAGGAAATGGCCTCAGCGACAAACCAGATAGCCAAGGATGCTACCAGGATGGCCGAACTGGTGGAAGACATGCGGACAGCTCTTGAAGAGATCGGCAAGACTGCTGAAACAATTGCCCGTGATGCGGTAGGGTTGGACGAAGGGGCCAGAAAGCTCGAAGAGGTGTTGTCCTACTTCAGGGCCGCCAATACGCAGGGTGTGCAGAGGGCAGCCCTGAAGCCTCTGAACTAAATCAGTTTAGCTGCAGCAGAGGGGGCGCATCGATTCGACATAGATCGTACGGATGACTTGCCTGTTTGCCCGGATAGGTGCCATGGCAAGCAAACCGTCTAAAGACGGTGTAGTCATAGTAAGGTCGGTCAGACGATCGATGTCGCTCTCTTTAAATCCCTCGTCGGCAAGCTTGGATGTAACACCCATTGCGTAAAGCCACTTTTCGACCCCGCGGGCTGCCCTTTCGGCTTCTGCGGGGATTCCTTTTAGACCGTCAACAATTGGTGCAAAAATTTCAGCCAAGACCTCGGCGCAAGCAGGATAGATTTGCTTTACCACGGCCGGAAGCAATATCGCAAGACCAAGCCCGTGGGCGAGCTCCGGCTTTACTCCCGAAAGCGGATGCTCCAAGGCATGAGTGAAGTGAAGCAGGCCATTATCGAAGCTGATACCGGCTATTATGGATGCGTAAAGCAGGTAGTAGCGAGCAGTGAGGTCTTCGGAATGTGACAGGGCCTGGGGCAAGTAAGTTGCCACCAGCCTTACGGTTTCCTTAGCCATCATTATAGAGTAGGGACTTGCTGCTTTGGTGGTAGCTGCCTCTACAACGTGGTTTATGGCATCGATTGAAACGTAGCGCGTCTGATCCGCCGACAGACCGGTCATCAAAGCAGGATCATCGATAGCATACATGGGATAGATACAGTCGTAAGCGATTGCCGGTTTGTAGTTGAGCTCAGGAATGCTTACAACCGCAAAGCGATCGACCTCGGTACCTGTACCGTGTGTTAAATTGATGGCTACGATAGGTACAGCTTTAGTCGGGTTGAACTTAAGCTGATAAAGCGAACGGGCATCTTGATCTTTGTATACCATGAGTATCGCTACGCTCTTGCCGGCATCTATGGGGCTTCCTCCCCCTATGGCAACAACTGCCTGGGCGCCAAAATCGCGGGCCATCTTGGTGGCCTCGTCAACCGAATCGGCAGTCGGGTTGGGAGTAACCTTATCGTAAATTACATAGGAAATCCCATATTTCTTAAAAGCCTCAGATACATAATCCCAGGCACCGGATCTCTTGTACGATCCGTGTCCAGTTACACAGATGATTTTTTTGACGCCCTGCCCCGACAGATTTTTCATTATCTCATCAATTTTTTTGATGGCTCCGACTCCAAAGTAATCCAATACGCGTGAACGAATTTCTTTTACTTCGTTGATAGTTATTCTGTGTTCCCACATTAGTGCAACACTCCTTTCGTGATAGTTATCTTTATCCCTTATCGTAAGAGAGCAACAAAAATTTTACTTCCGGCTGGCAAAACTTGTCAACGAAATTTTGGCTCTGCAATATTTACAGGCATCATAATTGCCTATAAATTTTTTAGGATACTTAATTAAGGGCGTGCATATACATCAGCCACGCCCTTTAAAATAAAAAGAAAAAATTAAACTGACGCTGGTTTTTGCTTTGAGAGGTTCCAAGTGGGTATTAGAAATATTATGGTCAACAGGCATGAGGCAATAATGAGAAAAAAAGCGCCATTCCAACTAAATTTGTCGACGATAATGCCAATTATAAAGCTTGCTGCTACGCTGCCGCCTACATATCCGAAAAGCCCTGTCAATCCTGCCGCAGTCCCCGCTGCCTTTTTAGGAACGTAATCAAGAGCTGCCACGCCTATGAGCATTACAGGCCCATAGATCAAGGCTCCTGCAAATGCTATGGCAATATTAATGGCCGACATGTTCTCGCTTTTCCAGTAAAGAAAAACGGCTACCATTACACCTATCATACATATAATAGCCATAGGCGCTCTTCTGCCATGAAAAACTTTGTCGCTTAACCAGCCCACTACAATGGTACCTGGTATAGCAGCCCATTCGTAGAGAGCAAAAGTAACGCCAGCCTCCTTTATGTTAAAGCCTTTGACTTCTTTTAAATAAACAGGGATCCAATCCAGCAGCCCGTAACGAACAAGGTAAACGAATATATTTGCTATAGCAATGTACCATATATATTTGTTGTTAAGAACATAATTAAGAAGTATTTCTCTGCCACTTAGCTCCCGCTCCATATCTTTGGGATCAATTTGGATCTCAGGATAATCATTCCGATATTCTTCTATTGGCGGCAATCCGACAGATTGAGGGGTATCGCGCAAAAAGACTATAACAAATAATGCAATCCCAATTGAGATTAATGCAGGAAAATAAAACATACCCCTCCAGGTTGCAAAAAGAGTATATCCAGCAAGAGCAATTGTTGGGACCATGGCTGCGCCGACATTGTGAGCAACATTCCATACTGCCATCCATGTTCCACGTTCTTTTGGAGAAAACCAATGCGCAAGCGTTCGCCCGCACGGCGGCCACCCCATGCCTTGAAACCATCCGTTTAACAGCATCATAACGAACAACAGAGGAACAGATGAAGCAAAACCGAGCATTATATTAGCTATTGCCGCTAATATCAAACCTACCGATAGAAAATATCTAGGGTTGCATCTATCAGACACATTTCCCATGACGAATTTGCTTATTCCATAGGCAAAACCCAATGCCGAACCGACAAAGCCTATTTGAGCTTTGGAATAGCCGTATGTCTCAATTAAATAAGGTGCGGCCATGTTAAAATTCTTTCGGATAAAGTAATAAGCTGCATATCCAATGAAAATACTAACAAAGACTTGAAGACGATATTTCTTGTAGTTGCTTGGAATTTTGTCGTCAGACATACGCTCGATTGGAGTAGCCGGCCTAAGAAAATCTAACATATTACCACCTTCCCTTACATTTTTTAATATGCCTTTAATAGCAAAAGAGCCGCTAATAATACCAATATCATATTTGGCATTCTTTTGCGGCTCTTTATCTCTTAAAAGAATGTATTCGAAAATAATAAATAAAATATCTAAATTTACTTAGCAAGCATTCAATTGTATATAATATAATGAGAATATCATCATGATGTCAAGTAAATTAAAAAATAAAAATAATTAAATATATCAGAACAATTTAATCCTTTGGGATCAGATCTTGAATTTTACGGTAGCATGTGAATATCATAGATAAAACGACATTATTATATCAATAGGCTACTTGAACAGCGTCGGATTATTTTATAAACGAACCATAATTTCCATAAAACCTAACCGTGACGTTGTTAGGCTCAGTATTATTTTGTGGCCCAAATTTTATTAAAGTAATTGATACCACTTTTTCCGCGGTCTCGTAAACTCAAAGCATAAGAATTTCCTTCATTCTTCTATTAAGTAAGATATCCTCCCTTGATAAATATTTCTGTCATAGATATGAATCATACTGGTATTCAATAAATTAAAATTCAAGATTCAAGATCCTACCCTCGAGGATACAATACGGGGTAGGGGGCTCTATTTCAAATAGTGTGGAAACACTCCGGTGGTAAGAATCCCAACATTATCTTTTTTGTGTAGACCTCTACGTTTCTAAGACCAAAGGAGATTCGTTTTAGCATCTTCACCTTCGTATTACATCCTTCGGTATAGGCATTGGTAGTTTTGTTGTCGAAGTAGTTTAATATAGGCTGTCGCCACCGTTTTAGGGTATTGCCCCACCTGTACAACTCGGCATCGTCAGAAGCCTTCAGGTTCATGATGATCAGGTCTAAAAGCTTGGCTGCCTCGTCCTTGTCCTTCGCCCTATATACGTCCCTTAAGCGTTCCTTGGCCCAGTAAAAGCCCTTGAGGTTTGGATAAGTTTTTAAAAGCTCGTCTACCTTTTGCCTTCCTCTGTCGCTTAAATTCTCCCTTGCAATTAAGAATATCTTTTTAGGTATCCTTACCTTACCCTTATGCCTTACGTCCTGCTCAATCCTCCTGGCTTCGTCCATGCGCTTATTGGCATCCGCTATCACGTGGAAATGGTCTACCACCACATTGGCCTCAGGGAAGAGCTTATTGGCCGCCTTCCTGAAGGCCTCCTTCATGTCTATGCAGACTTCCTTGACCTTATGGGCAGGGATCTCGGATAAGAAGGCCTCCAATGTGGCTAGGCGGTCGTCTTTTAGGACCTCAAGCACCTTCTTTGCCTTAACGTCTGTTATTATGAGCACCATCTCCTGATGTTTGAAGCTATGCTCGTCTATCCCTAAGTGAAGCTTTTCTGCATCGTTTATTGCTGACCGCAAGAGGTCTGGTATCGTTTTTGCCTCCATCAAGATCTTTTTAGCCTTGCCGTAGGAGATTTTAAGCAGCTTCGATATTGCCTTAAAGCTCATCGAACTCAAAAGCCACAAGACCAACTTTTCCGCATAGTTGGTAAGCCTGCTACGAGGTTTTATTATCTTAAGCTCCTGCGTAAATGTGCGGCCGCAATGCTTACACTTCCACCTCTGCCTGCCATGTATCTCAAGATATACTTTCTTTCCGTTGATTAACGTGTGCAGCACCTTCCTTGGTTTGGCTTTGCCGTGCCTGTAGAAATCTTTTGAGTTACACTCGGGACAAACTGCTGTCTTGTCGGGTTTAACTTGCACCTCAATCACAAAAGCATCCTCTTCTTCACGCGTATCCGATATCTTGAAGCCTTTAAGTCCGAGCATTTTGGTGATATTATTATTATGGCCATTGGCCATGGTGGTAAGAGCCTCCTTTCTTAATGGGTTTGGTTGGTTCTTACCACCATTATATTTTTTGTGTCAAATTTCCACACTAAAGATTATAGAGCCGGGGTAGGGTTGACAGATATACCCTATAGGCTATATAATTTACAATAAATTGTGTTGGATTTAACAAAGTTTGTTTCGAAAGGCTTGGGGTAATGAACGCATTCTTATATTGCCGAACCGGCAAAACCTTTAGGACATTGGTTAAGTATCATGACGTTTAGGGAGGGGAACTTTGTATGAAGAGAGTTGAGTATGTCGTCGGATTTCTGGCAGCCTTATGCATTGTGGTCGGAGGCAAGATGTTTTTAAGTAGTAATGACCTTTATTTTAGACTGTTGATAGGGACGGGGTTGGGATACACATTATCGAGGGCGTATACAGGCTTTGCCGGCAGCGTGTACAGGGCGTATAAAACCGGGTCTACCAAGCTGATGAGAACGATGACGTTCATGTTTTTTATTACGGGCTTGTTGATGGCAGCCTTTTTGTTCCGATCGGATCCTGCTTCCTATAATCTTTGGATTAATCCTATAAATATGGGGCTAATCATTGGCGCATTTCTCTTCGGATTTGGAATGTCCTTTTCCGAATGCTGTGCAACGGGAGTACTTACAATATTTCCCTCTGCTCTTCCAAAGGCCATCATTACGCTCTTCTTCTTCGGCGTAGGTGTTTTCCTCGGTTTTCCAATACAAAGAACCGCTAGCTGGGTCAATGATTCCTGGTTTTCGACGGAGGTTGGTAGTAAACTTGCGGGAGGAGTTTTTCTGCCCGATCTTTTCAAGGGCGACGGTTTCGGGGGTTATTTGGGAGCTATTCTCCTCATGGCCCTATTCAGCGGGATTGTGGTATATCTTTGTTATTTGTACGAAAAGCGGAGGATTGAAACCAATACATACACAGGCGTTCCTCTTGAAATCATGCAGGACCAACTTAAACCGATGGACGTAAAGACTTTCAAGCTTTTTAGCGCCCAGACATACGAGCACCTATTCGTAAAACCCTGGACATTAAGGGAGGGCGCTGTCGGGCTGGCTCTGCTTTTCATGCTCCTGATGGGTGTAACCAAGGCCGGTTGGGGTGCATCCACTCCTTACGGAATTTGGGTAGGCAAATTGTTCATGTTATTTGGTATGTCGCCCGAATCTATCGCCAATTTCACCCATATGTCCGCCGATACCTTCACTCTACCCTTCTTTAAACACGGCGCTTCGGTGCAGAACTTCGGGATTATCGTAGGCGCCTTGATATATTTGCTAACAGCGGGGCAATTCGCGCAAGCGTTTAAGTCAGGATTGCGCATGAAAAAGAAGGAGGCAGCAGTATTTGCGCTAGGCGGTATTTGCATGGGATTTGGCACCCGCCTTGCTAACGGATGTAATGTCGGGGCGTTGTATAGCCCTATTGCCAATCTTTCGCTATCGGGATGGATATTTCTGGTTTTCATGGTAATAGGAGGCATCCTCAGCTGTAAGATCAGGAGCAAGATATCGGTGTAACTGACGCCTACGAGCGGGAATTTAAAATATTTTAAACTACCGGGAGGTAAGTATAAATGGAAAAAAAGATTTTAATAATCGGCGGAGTGGCCGGCGGGGCTTCCGCTGCGGCAAGAATAAGGAGATTAGACGAGTCTGCCAGGATCGTTATGTTTGAGAAGGGACCACATGTTTCATTCTCAAACTGTAGTCTGCCCTATCGCCTCAGCGATACCGTTAAAAAAACCGAAGATCTCATTTTAATGTCTCCGGAAAAGTTTTTAAAGCAATATAACATCGAAGCCAGGGTCAACAGTGAAGTGATAAAAATCAAAAGAAACGAGAAAAAGATCTTGGTAAAGGATCACTCCAGCGGCAGAGAATACGAAGAAAGTTACGATAAATTAATCCTCTCTCCCGGCGCACACCCCATCTTGCCGAAAAGCATCGAGGGAGTTGATAAAGAACACGTATTTACAGCTAGGAACGTGGTAGATATCGATCGGCTATATACGTATCTCAAAAAGAACAACATCGAAGATGTCGCCGTAGTCGGCGGTGGTTATATAGGGCTGGAAATAGCGGACAACTTGCATAGGGCAGGTAAAAAGGTTTCCATAATAGAAGCCACGGAACAAGTAATGGCACCTTTTGATAACGATATGGCACAGATACTTCATAAAGAGATATACGATAAAGGCGTCAATCTCATCTTAAACGATGCCGTAGTGAAGATAGACAACGATCACCTAGTCCTGAAGTCCGGGAGAAAGGTCAACGCCAAGGCCGTGGTCATGGCCGTCGGCGTAGCACCCGATATAGCTCTCGCCAAGGACGCAGGGCTTGAAATTGGCGCTACAGGCGCGATCAAGGTCGACCATAACTACCTGACAAACGATAAAGATATTTACGCCATAGGCGACGCCATCGAAGTATACTCCCGCTTAGAACACAAGTACTTCAGATGTGCTCTGGCCGGGCCGGCACAAAGGCAGGCAAGGGCTGCAGCCGATCACATTTACGGCATCCCCCACAGAAATAACGGACATATATGCACCTCTATCGTCAAGCTTTTCGATCTGAACGCCGCATCGACGGGATTGAATGAAAAGCGGGCTAAGGCCGCCGGGATTTCCTACGATTTCGTTTACATAATCCCCTTTGATAAGGTCAGCCTTATGCCTGACTGCAATATAATGCATTTTAAGTTAATATACGAGTACCCAACGGGAAGAATACTGGGCGCCCAGGCCATAGGAAAGGGAAACGTGGATAAGAGGATAGATGTCATAGCCACGTTGATATTGATGAACGGCACCTTGGAGGACCTAAAGGAGTTAGAACTGTCCTACGCTCCTCCCTTCAGCACTCCAAAAGACGTGGTCAATCACGCCGCACTGGTCGGCTTAAACCTCTTAAACGGCAGGTACAAGCAAGTCCCCGTCACGAAGGTAAGGGAATTGGTGGAAAACAATGCCTTTATCGTCGACGTTCGCGAGAAGGACGAATACAACAAGGGCCACCTCATAAATGCCGTCAACATTCCTTTAAGCGAGCTGAGATCAAGGGTAAATGAAATACCCAAAGACAGGCCCGTTTATTTGCACTGCCGTTCTGGCCAGAGAAGTTATTACGCCGTGATGGCTCTGCAGGGTTTGGGATATAAGAACGTCTATAATATCTCCGGTTCGTTTCTCGGCATTTGTTGCTACGAGTACTATCAAGATCAAGTGACGGGAAGAAAGAAGATCGTTACAGAATACAACTTTAATTAGACTGCATGTAGATTATAAAGGGAGGGCAAAACGCTCTCCCTTCTTTTATCTTATTAACCTCGACTTTAAGGCTCCACGCTCCGGCTGTGCCTGAAATTGTCTATGAGCTTACGGGCTATGCTGACTCCCGGCGGAAGATCGGGCATTTCGTTGGGAGAAAACCAGCCCGCATCCAATATCTCGCGGCCGTCCGGCTCGAGTTCGCCCGATGCCCATTTGGCCGTAAACCCCACCATGATCGAGTGAGGAAAGGGCCAGGGCTGGCTTCCGAAATATTTGATGTCCTTTACCTCTATGGAGACTTCCTCCCTGACTTCGCGCCTGACGGCGTCCTCAAAGCTCTCGCCAGGTTCCACGAAACCTGCAATGACGCTGTATCGCTTGGGAGGAAAGCTGGCGTTTCTGGCAAGCAGTATTTTGCCCTCCCTTTCCACCGCTACTATCACTGCAGGGCTTACGGGAGGATAGAAAACCGAACCGCAGGTTGGGCAAGTTTTACAGTTGTCCACCAATGAGGGTTCCAATCTATCGCCGCAGGACATGCAAAAGACGTACCGTTCGCTCCAATTCATCAATTGATAAGCTCTTGCTGCCCTGTAAAATATTTGTTCGCCAAGCAATGACCCAACTTCGCGCAATCCCACAGTAATCATGCCGCTAGGAAGAACGACGTCAGAAGGTATTTCAGCCCAAAATTCGTTGGGAGTCTCGCTTTTATCACGATCACCAATGGAAATAACACCTTTATTAACATATTTATCGGAAATAATTTCGATATCTGAGGTTGTTGGCAGTTTCGCTGCAGAGGAATGACACACCACTAATTCGTTACCTTTAAATATGTACCAAATTTGTTCCACTGTACTCCCCCTGCTTTCATTTATAAATAAAAACGTCATTAATCAAAAATTGTTATACTCAAAGGACGTAGATCTCGCCTCTTATTCTGAAGATTAGTTAGAGGGAAAATACGAAAAATTGCGTAAGAAAGATCTTTTTCATGTTTGAAAGATCTTTAAAAAGGGTCTTATAAAATAAATGGCTTGATTAAAACACAACAGGGCTTAGCATAAATACCTTATACTAAAAACTGACAAATTTTATATTTCGCTATCATGGATTATGTTGTTCTCATCGTCATAGATCAGTATCTTCGGTTGCCAGTTTCGTGATTCTTCTACAGACAATTGCACGAAGGACATTACGATCAGCTTATCCCCAATTTGTACCAGGCGGGCTGCAGCACCGTTTAAGCAGATTTTTTTAGAAGCCCTTTCCCCAGGAATTACATAAGTTTCAAAGCGAGCTCCGTTATTTATGTTCACAACCAGAACTTTTTCATATGGTAAAATATCACAAGCCTCCATGATATCCTGATCAATAGTTATGCTTCCCATGTAGTTTAAATTAGCATCTGTCACAGTTACCCGATGAAGCTTGGCTTTAAGCATCGTTCTTTGCATGATGTTTTCCCAGCATTTTCTGCGTGGGCTTAGACCTCCTTTTTGCGGAAATTTAATTTTGCTATTAAATATTCAATAACCTAACCTAAAACTTATAGGCTTTCTAAAACCTTCTCGTGAATTTTGAGATCTCTATCGCTGTGAAGGACAAACCTGATTTTCTTTACGTGCCTTAGCGAAGGGATGGTCTCTTTGACGGTCCTTAGCGCCACCTCCGCCGCCTCTTGGACGGGATAGCCGAAGACACCTGTGGATATAGCCGGAAAGGCTATGGAGTCTATTTTGTGTTCATCGGCAAGCTTGAGGGCGTTTCGATAGCAATCTGCAAGCAGCCTGTCTTCGGGTTTGTCTACGCCATAGCGGGGTCCCAGGCAGTGGATGACGTATTTGTTGGGAAGATTATGTCCGCCTGTGATGACAGCCTGCCCCGGTTTTATGGGCGCCAGAGGACGACACTCCTTATCGAGCTCAGGCCCTGCAGCGTGATGTATCGCTCCTGCCACTCCCCCGCCTGGCCTCAACCAGGCATTGGCAGCGTTTACAACCGCTGTCACATCGGGCTGTCTTGTTATATCTCCCTTTACACACTCTATGATCACTCCGGAAATCGTCTTTTCCATGCCGTCTCCTCCTTTCCTGTTATGATTACATGATAGCTACGTCTCTATCGATTCCATTGTAACCTAATTACCCGGGTTTTTTAATGATGGCAGACTCACGGTAATTTAAGAGACACCAATTATCCGCTTAAAATCCGAAGTAATTTCTAAACGTCCGCTTCATCAACTCTAAGTCGGAATCTACTCCGAACCACAGCTTAAAGGCAGCAGCAGCCTGGTATACGAGCATGCCATCCCCGCTTAAGGTCTTGCAGCCTGCCTTTTTGGAATCAGCAAGCAGCTTGGTCTCGGGCGGGTTATAGACGACGTCACAGACGAACTGACCCGGGCGGAAGCTATCCGGCAATACCAGTGACTGGCCTTCCGCTTCGCCTTTCATGCCAACCTTCGTGGCGTTGATGATGATATCTGCCTCGGCGATGCCCTCAGGCGGCACCGGCTTATTGTTCAGGGGCCTCCACTCGCTTTTTCCGGGAAAGAACTTCTCTACTCTTTCTACCAGCGACATGGCCCTGGTTTGGCTGTTGTTGTAGACGATCACCTTTGAAACTCCTGCGTTTAGAAAGGCAAATACGACGGCCTTGGCAGCCCCTCCGGCGCCTATCAAAAGAAGGGTCTTTCCTTCGGGGCTTACGTTGGACTCCTCCATGAAGGAATTGAGAAATCCCATGCCATCGGTGTTGTAGCCGATCAATCCCTTTTCGGTAGTGACGATGGTGTTGACCGCGCCGCACTGCTCGGCGCTTTTATCCAAGCCGTCAAGAAGCTCTATGACCTTTTCTTTGTATGGCATGGTGACGTTTGCGCCTATTACGTTAAACACGTGCATAGTCTTCAATGCCTTTGATAGATCCTCGAGGCTTTGTATCTCAAGGGGGTAATACAAGTTGTTCATCTTTTTCGACTCAAATACCGTATTGTGAAGCAGGGGCGACAAAGTCTGCTTTAACGGGTTGCCGAAAATTACGACATATCTTGTATCTGCATTTGGATAAAACATATTTACCCCTTCCGATCAGTTTAATGTCCATCGACTTGCCAAAGGGCTTCCAGTTCGATGGACATGCTCTAGTAAAGATTTTAACACATAATAGTTGTATTTATAGAGAGCGAGGAGGGTAATCAATTTTTTTCTAGGGAGTGGATCGGTGCTTTTTAGTCATATGTAGTCCATGACTACTCCGAAAAAGAGGGGTGAATCTTTAGGTAGACTCACAATTTACGGTGACAAAACATCGTTATTTAAATCTAACACGCCTCATACTTGCACTCTTGTCCTTTACTCGTTAAGGTAAAGGGAATAAAGCAGCTTGTAAACTTCCCTTAGCTCGTCTGCCGGTATCTGTCCAGGGGCAGATGAGGCTACGCCCACCGCAAAGGTCAGATCCGAACCGAAGAGCCAACCTGCGATCCTCGTGATGGAACCAAGAGACCCCATGGACATGGTTATCAAGGGAATATCGGGAAACTCGCGCCGGGCCATCAGCGTCGCTGACATAAGTGCCAACACGTCTTCCATGGACTGGGGCATTACGGCGACCTTGGCGACGTCTCCGCCAAAGGCGATCTCCTTGGCTATGGTGGCAAAGATGACTTCTTTAGGAGGGGTTTTCTTGAAATCGTGAAAGGAGACAACTACATAAACGCCACGGGGTGAGGCAATTTGCTTTAAATTCTTGATTTCTTCGTAGCCGCTTATAAGCTCGATGTCGACGAGGTCAACCAGTATCTCTTCTATCGCACCTTTATAGAGGGCGTTTCTTGATTCCGCCGATACTTCCTGAAATCCGCCCTCAAGGTGGCTCCTGCACGTCAAAAGCAAGGGTATATCGGTCAATTTTCGTATCTCGCCAAGGACTTTCATGGAAGTTTGTTTGTCTGTTATGAAGTTCCAGGCGTCAACCCTGAGCTCGATAACGTCGGGAGAGCCTGCAATCGCCTTCTTGGCCTCCTCTAAAGCTGCCTCGGGAGTTTTCCCTACCAGGGGAAAGCAAATCAGTGGCTTATCTCCTCCAAGTTTCTTGCCCCTAACGACGACCGGCTTGGCTGCCTTTGGTCTCACGGATTTATCCTCCTTTTTTCATATTTAGATACATTTGCATAAAATTTTTTGCCCTTTACGATACCCTAATTTTTGCCTCCCGACATTGCGACTTCCACGTCTTTTGAATAACCCAATTGATAGGAAATTTCGCCTGCTGCGTTTATAATCGCCTCTACCACCTGGGGAGTTATTTCAAAACGAGAGACGGGACCGCTGGCGCTTAAGGAGGCAAGTATCTTTCCCTCTTCGTCAAAGACGGGCGCAGCAACTGCTGCCACCTCGATATCTCTCTCGCCGAAACTTACTGCATATCCCTGTCTTCTTATTTTGGCAAGTTCCTCTTTAAAGAGGCCTGCATCCGAGATCGTGTTTTTGGTCAAAGGTTTAAGTCGTGTATGGGAAATCAACCTTTCGATGAAATCCTCAGGTTGCCAGGCGACCAACACCTTCCCGGCAGCTCCGCAATATGAAGGGATCTTCTGGCCAAGGCGGACCACCTGTCTTACCAGGTGAATGCCTTCAGCCTGCTCAATACAGACACGATCAAAGCCGTCTAAAACGTAAAGGTTTACTGTCTCCTCTGTAGCGTTGCGCAGCCGCTCCATTACGGGACGGGCAACGTAACTAATGTTCATCGTGTTAGCAGCGATCGTTCCAAGGTGAAAGAGCTTCACGCTGAGACGATATTTGCCGCTCTTCGGGTCCTGGCACACATAACCTTCATCCTGGAGGACTTGAAGCAGCCAGTGAACCGAGCTTCTCGGTAGCCCTAGCTTTTTTGCGATTTCGCTCACTCCAAGAAAGGACTCCTCCAAGGAGAAGGCAGAAAGTACCTTTAAAGCTCGTCGAATTGATGTGCCTTTTTCCCTTTCAGCCATCTGCAATGCACTCCTTTAAATAAGTTAGCTTTAGTGAAGCTCCTTCTTTGCCTTTTCCAAACCGTCACGGCCCTGATACCTCAGCGCAATCTCATCCTCCGTGAGGTAGCGCGACTCCAAGTCCCTGATCTTATCCAGCTTTACAAGGCTCTCAAATTCTTCGAAACCGATGACGCCCGGCAAGTCCTTTATTGTGCCCTTTTCTTTTATGTATTCCAATGCCTGCTTGACTCCCCACGCAGCCGCCATTATGGAAGTGACGGGTATGCTGACCCTGGCAGCCCCCCATTCCTGCAGCTCCTGGATGGTGACGAGAGGCGTCCTTCCGCCCTGAAGTAGATTTATCGAGACGGGAGCATCAATGCCCTTTATCACCCGCTTGATTCCCTCCACGGACGTTACTGCCTCGACGAAGATGAGGTCAGCGCCTGCTTTGGCATACATGTTGCCTCGACGGATGGCCTCCTCCTCTCCGTAAACCATGTAAGCATCGGTGCGGGCGTTTATCACGAAGTCGGGATCCCTGGCAGCTTCCCTTGCCGCCTTTATCTTTAGGACCATCTCCTCTGCGGAGATGCACTGCTTTCCCGTTATGTGGCCACACCTTTTGGGGCTAATCTGATCTTCCAGATTGATGCCTGCAGCACCTGCGGCCTCGAACTCCAGGACCGTGTAGTAGGTATTCACGGCGTTTCCAAATCCGTTATCGCCGTCTGCCATGACGGGGATGTCGACGGCATGACAGATGCTGCGCGTAATTTCAAGCATCTGCGTGCTGCTTAGAATGCCGATGTCGGGCAATCCCAGAAGCGAAGCTGCAAAGCCAAAGCCCGAGCACTGCACTGCCTTGAAACCGGCAGCCTCTATTAGCCGAGCGGATAAGACGTCGTAAGCGCCGGGCATCACCAGGATCTCAGGGTCGTTTATCAGCTTCTTCAGAAGAGTAGTCTTGCGCACTTGAACCACCTCGTGTGTTCAACAATATTGAACATTGTTTTACAATGTTGTAACCTAATTGTATTCTATCAAAATATTTCTCTCTGTCAAGCATCTTTTCCAAAATATGTCACTTGCCTATCAAAACAAAGCGATATGAGGTATATCGCCGGTATTTTTATAGGAGATACAAAAAGACGGAGACCTAGTTCGCGGTCAGGTCAACTGTTTTTGCGGGATGACCGACCGGGAAACCGTGTCTCCGTCTTTTTGCTTAAACGCCGAGACTTTATCGGCAGTTATTCAATGGCAAACCAATTTTTTTACTTGCTTAACGTGATCTTAAAACCGCCCTCAGGCATCTCTTCATATTGGGCGGTCCAGCCCTGGCTTTTTGCGTAGCGGCTGACGTTCATCACGGAAGTCATTGTGTCGACCAACACGTAAATTTCACTGGATGCAGATCTTTCGATGGCCTTTTTCGTCTCAACCACCGGCTGGGGGCAGGAAAGCCCTCTAGCATCTACAGTTATGGATTCAGCCATAATTTTCACCTCTTTAATCTTTATATCTTTTCTCGCATCAGAAAGCCGACGCTAAGGCAAAACATTATTCCTATTATCGTCGCTGCCGGTCCGAATGCGCCCGGGCCCGTGCCTGAGCTGGCAAGGCTAAAGTTATGCGCTATGGCAGCGCCAAAAAGCATTCCCAATATGAAGACGGCGGCGTCTCCGTCCCCTTCTCCGCTCATGATAAACTGCCTTCCCGGGCATCCACCCGCAAGGGTGAAGGCAAGGCCCGACAGCACCATCCCCATGGCATTCCAGAGTACGTTCGTGTGGGCGATGGGCTGCCCCTCAAAACCGAGCTTGAATTGACCGAGAAGCAGATTGGCGATAAAAGCGGCGATGACAAAGGCTATTATTCCGTTGAAGAGGTGTAAATCTTTGAACATTATGAGGTCGCGCAAGGCCCCGACGGTGCAAAAACGGCTTCGTTGGGCCAACCAGCCGATCAAAAGCCCCGCGGCAAGCGACAAAGCAACGGGTGCTGCCATGGAGCCGGGACCTTTTTCGGAGAAAAATATAGCAGACGAGCCCTCGGGGCCAAAGCTTGGACGCAAGAGGACAAAGGCGACGAGAGTTATCGCCGCAAGGGGCATGATATAACCCAGGGGTTTTTTCGCGGGATAATTCCTGCCCAGGCTAAAACCCCGCCACAGAAAGGCGATTCCTATGGACACGCCAACGGTCAGTCCAAGGATGCCGGGGATAGCGTTTAAGTCTCCGGCGCTCAGGCGAATGTAAGCCCGCCACGGACACCCCAGAAAAACCAAGGCCCCGATCATTGCGAAAAAGCCAAGGAAGAAGCGAACGATCGGCGAAGACCCCGTCCTCGGCTTATATTCCCTGTATATCAAAGAAGAAATGAAGGAGCCCAATATGAAGCCGGCAAGTTCTGGTCGAATGTACTGCACAACGGCAGCCCTGTGAAGCCCCAAAGCTCCGGCGATATCCCTAGTGAAACAGGCTACGCAAATCCCCATATTGCCGGGATTACCCCAAAAGGTAAGGAGGGGTGCCAAAATTCCGACGGCGATTCCCGTCAGAATCGGGCCCTTACGAGACATAAGTGCGCGATTTAATGCTTGAAACATCTTTCAAACCACCTTTCCGGAAGCTTAAATTTCCAAGTAGAAAGCAAAGCACATCTCCACCGTCAATGCACCCTTTATGCGTGCGTAGAGGCGCTTCAAAACTTCCGAAAAAAGGCGGGCAAAATCATCGAAGAAGATCCGTGAGGAGCCGAAAAATCCGGAAGGTTCGGCCACGCTCGCCCTTCGATCGACCGAAAATCATTGCCCCGGGAGCCAAAGATGAAGCGCCAAAGCAAAAAAGCTTTCGGGTGCATGAATGCGGAACCCGCATCCTTCCCGGGCCTCATCGGCGATCGACGACAGACGACATGGACAAACCCTCCTTTCGCACAAGTCTTTGATTAAATTCCAAGAGCATAATATCACAAAAAAGGGAGTTTAAGTCAATTTCATAAATTGTCTAAATATTATTCTCCCCTTCCCGATAAACACTAAAAAATACACAGAAGCCTAAAGAGGAAAAGGACGGCCATTTCCTTTATCGTTTCAAGCGCTTTTCTAGCAAAAATTTCATGTTTATGAGAAATAAATTAAATAGTTTTAAAAACAGAATCAAAATACCTTTTTGCCGGCAAGATAGACGTCTTTTATATTTTTTTCGCCGTCGGCTAACCCTGTTGCCCTCATGGAATCCGTCCTCTGTCTTGATCCCCAGAGCGTGACAGGTAGAAAAAAGTATGACCTCGTTATTTAATAAAGCTAAGGCGATCATATTCGTAGCAGACCTGTATTGCCGACCTCGCTCGGGACATCGGTGTGTAACCTTTTTTATTATCCCGCTGCCTCTTTATCCATTACTACCGTTACATTGGGATGGAGGTGCAAAAAGGAGGCAGGCAATTTCGTTGTGACGTGCCTGTCCTTTATAAATTTACGCATGATATCGACTTTCTTTTTGCCGTTTGCAAGAAGCAGTATCTTTTTTGCCTTCATAATTGCACCTAGCCCCATAGTTATGGCCTTTTTAGGGACATTTTCCCATTTGTCGAAGAAGTTGGATATGACTCGCCTGGTTTCTTCTGCCAGTGGCGTTACGTGGGTATCGACCGCCAATTTGTCGGCCGGCTCATTAAAGCCGATGTGCCCATTTCTGCCTATGCCAAGGACTTGCAGGTCTATCGGGCCATGCTCTTCTATCATTTTGTCGTATATCCTGCAAAACTCTTCAGCCTCTTCGACATTTCCGTCGGGGATGTGTATATTCTGCGGATTTATGTTGATATGACTGAAAAGATTTTCATACATATAATAATGATAACTTTGTTTATCATTGGGGGAAACCCCACAAAACTCGTCTAAGTTGAAAGTCACGACTTGCGAAAAATCAAGGCCTTCCTCTTTGTGTATTCTAATGAGTTCTTTATACATGCCAAGTGGCGTACTTCCCGTGGCAAGCCCCAAGACCAAGTTTGGCTTTGCCCTTATCGCGTCGGCCACTATGCCGGCTGCCTCTTTGCTCATTTCTCTGTAGTCGCTTTTTATAGATATTTTCACGCAAACGTCCTCCTCTGCTTTATGGTGTATGCCCCTGACAATCCATGCTGCCGATATGTATCATCACTTTTAAAATTAGTGCTTACAGATGCTTTATCTCATTTACGGGACACGATTATGGAATTATGTCTCGACTAATTCTTATATTTTGACTTGAATATATTATAGCAACCCTTAATTTTTGGGCAAATCGATTTGCCCTTGCAAAAATCCAGAACAGGGTTTTATATTGTTTGGGTAACCTAATTAGGAGGTGTTGTCCATGAAATTAATTGCCGTAAACGGAAGCCCAAGGAAAAAGTGGAACACCGCTACGTTGCTCGAGCACGCCCTAAAAGGCGCAGAATCGGCAGGAGCCGAGACGAAGCTGGTACATCTTTACGATCTCGACTACAAGGGCTGTATAAGCTGCTTTGCCTGTAAGTTAAAAGGCGGGAAAAGCTTTGGGAAGTGTGCCGTAAATGACGATTTGGCTCCCCTTCTAGAGGAGATACGAACCGTTGATGCCCTGATCTTGGGATCTCCCATTTACTATGGAGACGTCACGGGAGAGATGAGGTCATTCTTGAAAAGGCTCCTTTTCCCTAACCCAATTTACGTCAATGATTTAAAAGAAATTCCCACTTTTTAAATCATGGTTTGGTATTTTATGATCAATAATGTGAGCCAAATTATATAACAGGCTTTTAAAATCAATCATTATTATTCATCAACTAAAGAATTTAATAAATCTGAAAATGTTAATGCCAAGAATGTGATTCTTTGCACCTCATGATCATAGAATACAACAGTTGGATTTTTATCTTTCTTATTCTTGTACAGGAAACAAAAATAATTGCCACACCCGTCACTGCCAAATGGGAATAGAAGACCGTTGCTTTCTTTTTCAAATAATCGATAATAAATTAAAACGAAATCTTCATCCTCTTTATTTAGACTATGTAAATGATCAATTTCAGTTTCGATATCAGGCAGTCCAGAGGGGATAGGTGTTCCTCCATTATGTTGTAATACACAGACAACGTAGTCTTCTGGCAACATCAAACCAGTTTCTTTCTCTACAAATAGCACATCATCCTTCGTTATAGGACTACTAAAATTTATCCACTTCAACTGTAAGCACCATCCCTTTCTTAGTTAATCACTGTTAATTCCATTAAATATTGGCTATTTCTTTCTACCTCTTGTTGCAGTTTAGACCACCTTGCTTTATCCTCTGCAAGCATACACGCCGCCTCTACTTTCAGCAGTTGCTCCTTTTGATAATCATCCAAAATTTTGTAGACGAGAGTACGGGTAATAACATATGTAATAGTTGCAATCGTAGTCGCAGGTTCAAACATAAGGATAGGCAGAGATGTTGACGCTACTCTTGTCGGCAGATAATCCAGTAAAAACTCAGTAACATTTGCTGCTCCCCAAGCGCTAAATACACTTCCAGAAATCTTTTTAAACTCTGTCATATTAGCCTGATTAGTTGCAAAAGAATATCCAACTGAAAAAACAAAATCTGCAAGTGCGATCTTTATCCACCTGTTCATAGTGGCTTTCATAATATTGCTCGCGCTTAAGTTTCTTGTCCTCTCAAAACCGCCTACATGATGAACCTCCCTGTGAGTTGATTCGCTTACCACTTGTATTACTCCTGGTCGTTCAGAATGATGCACTACGAACCCTAAACCTTTTGGATTTTTCCCAGTTCTTGCCGCTTCTTCAATAGCCTCTATTTGTTTTTTGGTGAAATTATATTTTTCCGGATTATTTTTAAGATCCTCGTAAAACTTCTGCCAAACATATCTTTTATGAACTGATCTCGAAGCAGTAATCATATTTCCCGGCATTCTTACTGAAAAAACAGGTTTAAATTGTGGCCAACCAGATCTAGTAAATCGAACCGCCTCATTTGCAGTAACTATTAACCTGCCTGCTCTTCTATTTAGAAAATCGTGGATTGCAGGAGAAAGAAAATCACTTGGTAATAAAAACGGTCTGGATCCACCTATTATTAAAGGAGGAAACATGATATCGTACTTAGATCCGTAGTCATCATAATTATAATTGGCGATGTGAGAAAAGGCCAATCCTTCGTCTCCTGTTAATATAACAAAAATAATGACTATACATAAAGCAAAGTATCTTTTTTTAGAAATCATTTAACCCCTTCCTTTCATCAAGGAGAAAAATTGACTCGTAACGTACTCTTGCTTTTTGCTGTTCTGTTTTTATCTGATCATAGAGGATATACATCCTCTCTGTTATTGCTCTAGCTAACGAAGGCTCAAATATTAAATTTAAATCAATCAACCCTAGTTTTTTATATAAGTATGATGCTTCATCCGCATCATACTTTTTATTAATATCAACAGATCTTACGATTTTCTCAGCCCAAAGATTATACTTTAAACTTTGCCTATTTTTAATGATTTGTATGGTCTTCTGTGCTTTAATAATTGCATCATCTAAATCCACTAAATCTATCGACTCATTTAAAGCATCATTCAAATTATCATGCAATTTTTGACATTTAACTAAGATCCCATACAAAAAACCGTTTGGTTCAATACTATTAATATCTTGAAGTGATTCGCTCAAAGCTTTCTTAACTAACGCATCCAATTCTAACTCTGCTTCTTGTATAATATCACTGTCATGGTGAGCATTATCTTTACTTTCTTCCTCAGACACTAATCCCAAATTTCTGGAAATATTTGACATTTCAAGGCGAGCTTCCAAATACCAATCCAGGAATTCTTCCCTGGTTTCTTCTGGAAGACATTCAACCATCACTCGAGAAGCAATCGAAAGTGAATCATATATACCTACATATTTGGCAAATGATGTTTTATCTACAGCATTTTCATATCTTTCTTTTGCTAGGGCAACCAAGTCTATTGATGCGATACATTTTTTTAAAAAATATATCTCATCATCGACCTCGATCTTCTTCAAGTAATCTACACCTTTCCTTGACATCTGTTCTTTTGTTTTTTCTAGCTTTTCAATCTCTTGTTCGATTAGTACCTTAGAGGATGGGATTTCCCCGGCCCAAACGTTTACATCTTCCATCAAAAAACTAACCAATGAAATTAAGATTATGAAGATAAGCTTTCGGATAATTATAAAAACTTGTCGTCCCATTATTTATAGTTCCCCCGTTTCTCTTTCCTAGTCGATCAGTTAATCGGTCCATAAGTTTCACAAACGACTTTACTTGACCGATCCTGGGGGTCAGACGAATAACTCGCCCCTTGGAAAACCCAGTTTTTCCCATCCAACTTGGCCACTTTAGATGAAAAAATTAAAGCATCTTTCAGAAGCCTCACTTTGCTGTAAATTGAAATTTCAGTTTCTTCGCCCGTATTAACGAACACGACCAAAACCTCTGGACTAATTGGCATATTAGGATCATATGAAAAGTATTCCTTTTCATTGACTGGCCATCGAACTAAAGTATTCCCAATTCTTAAAATCATATAGTAACGATTTTCCTCAACAACCTTCCCGCCCTTTTGGCATGCATATTCAGACAAATAAATATCCTTTACCCGAACGAGGTATTTCTTTTGTAATTCAAGTTGGTTTGCCCCCAATGGCTCATTCTTTTGTTGTGTGACAAAAGAAATTCTATTTTCTACTAACTCACCGAGAGGACTTGTTTTTGATACCACGATATTTTCAGAAATAGGAAATTCTTCAACTCCATCAAAATGCTTTTCAAATGCTAATGTGTCTTTAGCAGCAATAGCTCCCACCGTTACCCCTCCTGTGCCGCCAATTGCCCCACCAATTGCGGCACCTATAATTGCACCTGCAGGAGCTCCTAGACCTCCCGATAAAAGGCCTGCTAAAGTACCACCGATTAATGCCCCAGCCCCGGCACCTCCAGCAACTCCGACAGCACCAGCCGAAAGGGCTGCTTCGATAGGATCATCGCTTAAAAAAACTTTTATTGTAATAGTACTATCAGGAGACCAAAACATGCTACAATACGCAGAAGGATCATTTGGCCAATCAAAGTGAGTTTCACCTGAAATAATTTTTCTCTTTGTAGAATACCAAATGGGCTTTCCATCTTTCAGAAGTGTGACGTATACGTATGTATTTGAACCTTTTGCCGGAAGCGATTTTTCTATGTTCTGGATGATTGATCTATCAAGATCAAGTGATTTAAGACGAATAGTGTATATGCCCGAATTCGTTTCCTCGCCAAAACAATGTGAACTATTAAATGAAACTAATAATAAGATGATAATTAATATTAGAACAACTTTCGGCCTTTTGAAGCTTTCTTTTTGCACCTTTCTCCCTCCCTTTTTAAATACAATGAATATTAGCAATATTATAACTAAAAATATTGCGTCGAGCAGCTATAAAACTGTTGACCGCGTCAAGTTTTTGTAGGATTTTTGGGAACCACTCCCCGATGTATCCTAAAGGGCAACGTATTTAGTTTAGCTAAAATCAAACCCACTATGACATATGCCCTTTAAGGTCGTGTATAAAGGTTTATTGCTATTTGTAGTAAGATATCCTTGTTCAAGTTGGGACCCTCCTTTATGAATTTTTGGTCACATAAAGATTCTACCAAAAGGAGCGGTCCCTTTCTTTTTTCCCTTAAAAAACTCCTACAAATATTTTACGCGATTTATACTCTCTCAAACCAAGCTTTGTGTATATATGTAAACAAACGATTAGGTGTGTCACCGAATTTTCCTATTCTCAGCCTTTGAATGCAACAAATTCGAATAATGCAGTTTATTATACGATCCATCGTGTTCGTTATAGTTGCGGTCAGTACATTCCTTAAAACTAAAATTTGACAAATGTATATTTACAAGAATATAATTTTAATGCAGACACTTTCATTATTTTATCATGTTGAAAGGAGGTTCTAGAAAAATGCAGAAGGATAAGACGAAGGGAAAAGAGGGCAATTTGACCAAAATAATCGGAGTGACCGCCGCTATTGTACTCTTTGCGCTCGTTTATGTCCTCGTGCCTGTTTCGGAAAGTGGCCTGAAACCCGAAGGCAAAGCTGCTTTAGCTGTATTTCTTGGCGCTTTCGCATTATGGGTTTCTGAACCATTTCCCACGTATGTAGTTGCTTTTGTTACTATGATTGCCTTGATATTGACTAATGCATGGGATCAAAAAAGCGTTCTTGGCGTTTTTGGATACGATGTAATTTGGTTAATGGTGTGTGCTTTCATATTAAATTCCGCAATGCAAGTTACCAAATTAGGTAAGAGAATAGCTTTGGCTATTGTCACGAGGTTTGGACAAACTGCGAAAGGCGCTATTCTGGCAATGATCGTAGTGAACTTCGTCATTTCATTTTTAATCCCCTCAACGACAGCCAGGGCAGCTTTAATGCTTCCCATTGCCATCACGCTCGCTAACATTTATAACGCTATACCCGGAGAGAGCAACTTCGGAAAATTGCTGATGTTGGCTAATATGCAAAGCAATGAAATTTCAACGAGTGGTATACTTACCGCAACATCGGCAAACATCATGGCAGTTAACTTCATCAAAGAAGCAACAGGCGCACAAATATACTATTCAACCTGGCTTATCGCTGCAATGCCAATATCCATTGTGACTATCATAATTGGTTATTTCGTTGGGCTAAAACTATTTCCACCAGAAATTGAAAAAGTAAGCAGCGAAGCTCTCGCTAATATGGAAAAGGAAATGAAAGACTTAGGTCCAATGGATGCCAATGAGAAAAAAGCTCTCATCATATTTCTCATCACTTTGTTTTTATGGTGCACTGACAGATGGCATATGGCAATGTTCCATAGATTGATTAATCCCACTCTAGCTGCAATGATAGGTGCGACTTTATGTTTGCTTCCTGGGATCGGCGTTATAAAGAAATGGGGCGACGTGAAAATACCGTGGGACCTTATGCTTTTCAGTTGCGGAGCTTACGCCGTGGGCATGGCATTGGATAAGACTGGGGCTGCACCTTTTATTATCAATAGTATTTTATCGAGAGTTAGTTTAGTCAATGTTACCTTCTTTAAGATTTACGCAATTGTAATGTTTATTGCTCTCTTTTCACACATAATATTTACGAGCAAAATTGTTAGAATTACCATACTTGCTCCCACGGTTATAGCCTTTGCTAAAGAATTAGCACCAGTGCTAAATGCCGATCCTACCAAATTAGTCATCGCCCTTATGCTCCCTGTCGCTTTTACCATCTGTTGGTGCATTACGCTTCCTCCACAGAGTAAACCTAACCTCATATATTACTCCAGCGGATTCTATAAGGTAAGGGATCAACTTTTGCATGGCCTGATCATCGATGGGATAGGTTACTTGATGTTCCTTGTGGCCGGGTTAACCTGGTTCAAAATAGTTGGCATTGGAATATAATCACACCCAAGGGGTGACACCATGGGAAAGTTCATAGAAACCTCCGAAATTATGGCTAAGGCTATTGAAGAAGCTTATATGCGGGGTGAAAGCGACTATTACATGAAGCCTCTTGTTTTAAAGAATGCAAATGGGAAATTAATTGGGTTAATAAATGATGGTGACTCGGTTGTTTTTTGCTGTAAAAGAGGCGAACGGGAAATTCAGCTTACAGACTGCTTTGTTGAGCCCGAGTTCCCTTATTTTGAGAGGAAAAATTTCTCAAACCTTTTTTTTGTTCCCTTTACCTTATATCACTCTAAATACGTATCTTTAAATCTTCCAATTGCATTCAAATTCGAAACTGTTTCAAACACACTAGGGGAGGTTATTTCCAGATCCGGACTAAAACAATTAAGAATAGCTGAATCCGAAAAAATTGCTCATGTAACCTTCTTTTTCAACGGCGGGGAAAACATAGTTTTTCCCTTGGAGGATGACGTAAAAATACCATCCCACAGGGGCATCCCTTACGAGAAAATACCATTACTAAAACTTTCCGAAGTATCTGCAAGACTTATTGAGGAAATAAATAAAGACAAATACAATTTCATACTAGCAAATTTTGCCAACGGGGACATCATAGGTCATACTGCTGATTTCGATGCCAAAGTAACATGTGTTAAGGGAATAGACAAAACGCTTGAAGATATAGTAACAGTCGCGATTAAACAAAAGTATACAGTAATGATCACAGCAGACCACGGTGTTCTTGAAGTAGGTTTCAAGGACAATGGTAGACCTAACGTTAGCCATACCACAAACCCTGTTCCCTTCTTGCTTGTTGGCCCTTCGGTTCAAGAGATTTCCCTTAAGGAGGGAAGACTTGCTAACGTAGCTTCAACTGTCCTTGTCTCTATGGGTATAGAACCACCTGAAATTTTTGAAAAGAGCCTTTTTCGAGCGCGTACAGCAATTAACCAGCGCAAGGTACTTTTAATAGTGTTAGATGGTTGGGGTATTGGTAAGGAAGACTCAAAAAACCCAATATACGTCGCCGGTGTCCCTTTTTATAACAGACTTTTGCGAGAATATCCGCATACAATCCTCAAGGCCTCGGGCAGGGATGTTGGGTTGAAAAAAGATCAACCCGGCAATTCCGAAGCAGGTCATATAAATCTAGGCGCAGGCCGTGTTGTGCTACAAGACGATGTGATAATCGAAAAAAGCATTGCTGATGGTAGCTTTTTCAAAAATCATGTTTTACTGGAGGCTGTAAATAGACTCCATGATTCCAAAGGGTGTCTTCATCTCATAGGCTTGCTTTCTCACAAAAGTTCTCACGGCCTCATAGACTATGTGTCGAATGTTCTCATGTTGGCAAGATCTCAGAATCTTGAAAACGCCTATCTTCATATCATTCTCGACGGAAGAAGCACTGAACCGGGAAGCGCGCCTCATCTTTTAAGGCAATTCGGAGTTACACTCCGTGAAATAGGAATCGGGACAATAGTTACAGTTTTTGGAAGAGGGATCGCCCTTGATCGCAGTGGTGATTACCTGAGTAAAACCAAGCTTGCCTATGATGCCATGGTTTTTGGCAAGGGAGAACCAGTCTATTGGCGCAATTGCGAGCATGAGGAAAAGGAGGTAAGAAAGTGAGACTGAAATGTCTTGGCGGATTTGGCGAGCAGGGTCGCAGTGCTCTGCTGGTTGAGGGTAAATCATGTTTTCTAGTAGATTATGGCGTTAAAAAGACAGTTGGAGAAGGCATTCTTGGCGAGTTGCCTTTGAAAAACTTCCCAGAGCTTGACTTTATCGTGGTAACGCATGCTCACCAGGATCATACCGCAATGCTTCCTTTATTGGTCGAGAAAGGTATAAATGTGCCCATATATGCCACTCCACCTACAAAGGAATTTACTATTACTTATTGCGAGAGTTGGCATAAGAACTATGAAATTCATAGGCTTGTCCCCCCTTACGACAAACAAAGCATCTATGAATTGGAGAAATTGTTTGTCACAAAACCATACTTTCAGGAATTTGAGGCAGGGAAAGGTACGTTGATAACATTCTTTCCCAGCGGTCATCTTGTAGGATCTGCCATTGTATATATCAAGGACGAAAAGACAATTGCACATTTCGGCGACATAAATTTCAATGATGCAATCAATCCGAAACCCTACCTTGATTTTGATGCTGAAATAGGCATAATCAATGGGTCTTACGGAGATAAAATAATGCCTAAGGAATTACTAGAAAAAAAATTTATTGAAAATGTCACTTCTGGCAGATTCAACGTCCTCATACCTTCGGCAGCGTTAGGAAGAGGGCAAGTGGTTTGTTTGCTTTTGTTGGAAAATCTATCAAAAATAGATAAAGAAATATACATTTCAAAATCAATCATAGAAAATACAAAACGAGTTCTAAAATATCCGCATTATATTAAACCCGAGGCAATTGGAATGCTCAACAAGTTAGTCGATTCTCCCTATTTTAAAATTATCGATGAATCCAAATTAAACGACCTTATTGAAAAGGGAGCTATCTTTATAGCGCCGGATGCTATGCTGTCTTCCGGTCCAGCACTTAAAATTTTCAATCTCCTCAAAGATCAACCACAAAACAAGATTATTCTTTCTGGGTTTCTTGCACCAGGCACCCTTGGCAGAAAACTTGCTGAAAGGGAAGTATCCATTAACGCAGTGTTATCGCTATCAGAGCTAAAAGTGCATACTGACCTAACAGATAATAAATTCATAATAAATAAGACGCTTTCCAATGCAAAGTTAATCCTAATTCATCACGGAGAAGAACCCAAATCGACAAACCTTGCTAACAAGTTGCGTGAAAAGTTTAATCTCGACATAAGATCTCCTCATTTTGGTGATGCGATCATTTTTTAATGTGACGCTTTTTTATAGATATTCGTGACATGATAAATGAACCCTTGCAGGAATACGCTCCCTCAAGGGTTCATTTATCAGAAATCTGCAAATCACTGTCTCTCCGACTTTTATTTTATACAATCACAAAGGCGTCTTCTCAATATGATAAAAATTTACTCATAACCAAAAGTTTCCTTAATTGATCCCGTCTCCGACTTTAAAAAGCTTACAAAAAGATTTGTAGCAGGTAAGAATTTTTTTCCCTTCCTCTTAACTAGAAAAACCCTTCTAACGAGGTTCATTTCTTCTATTTTTGATGCATGGAGATTACCCTCTGCTACTTCCTTTTTTACTGAAATCCACGATAAAATACTAGAGCCGAAATCTTCAGCAACCAATTTTTTTACTACTTCTATGTTTCCCAGTTCAAGATAAGGTTCGATACATATTCCATATCTATTAAACTCAGAATCAATGTAATTACGTGTAGCAGAATATTTTTCTGTTAATATAAGATCTTGATTTAACACCTCGTAAGCGGAAACTGTCTTTTTGCTAGCAAGTTTATGCATCGGAGAAGTGACGAAAACTAACTCATCTTCCAACAAGGAGGTAAAAGAAAGACATTGTTTCCTTTGGCTTTCATCGCCTTCTCCCATAATGGCGAAATCGATTTTATTGTCTTCTATGCTCTCAATGAGGTCTCTCGCAAACCTTATTTTTACGGAAAACGTGACATGTGGATATTCCCTTTTAAATCTACCAAGAATTGGAGGAATAACGTAAATTCCAGAAAGTATGCTTGCTCCAAATTTTATTTCCCCACTTAACGGATTCTGAGCTTCTTTAAGTGCTCTTTTAGCCTCTTCCATTGTATGTAAGATTTTCTCCACGTATAACAGCAATGTTTCGCCTGCATCCGTTAGTAGAATGTTTTTGCCAACCCTTTCAAATAGCTCCATTCCACATTCTTCTTCAAGTGATTTGATTTGGAGACTGACTGCTGGTTGGGTTAACCCAAGAGATTCTGCTGCCTTTGTAAAACTCTTACATTTTGCAACCATGTGAAATGTTATAATTTTGTTCATAGATTTTTCCCTCACGCGACAACTTATTTAACACTTCTTTAACTCTATTGTAACTTAAAACACTCAAAGAAATAATCTATAGATTTATCTTTTAGCTTGAGAAATGCTTCGCTCTACACCCATGTCCGTGTAATGCTTCTATGGTTTCTTACATACAAGATGCGAGGCCAATTTAAAGGTCTCTTAAAGACCTCAGGGGAGGTAGCGTCAACTTCCATGAGCTTGTTTTGAAGCTTGAGCCAGTAAATCACTGCTTCCACTCAAGCCTGAGCCGACCGCCGTGAGAGTCGGTGTCGTCTCCAAATCTTCCATTGTAGCTTAAAGACATGTCAAAGTTTCCTGCCGAGTAAAGGGTCATGCCAAGGTCTGCGACGAAGTAGTCGTCATCGAGCTCTTCGGTGAACCATCTTTTTGTTCCATAACGTGTCTCGTCTATGGTAACGTCGTCTCCCGAAAGGACGTTTACGGAGAAAAGCCTCAAGTAAGGAGAAAACCCTGTGCCGTCTTTTAGATAAATTCCTCCTACTATGAATTATGTTATACCTGTTGCATATACAGGGGGTTTGTCCCCTCTGTATCCAATATATCTAGGTTGAGGCAGGGGAACTTCATTCACCTGGGTTATAAAACCCTTTAAGGAGTTTGTTCCCTGCCTGCCTCCCTAAAACCTAGACACGTTGGTTGGGCATATGTAGCCCTCGTCAAGATGGAGGATTGGTAGAAAGACTTCTGCCCTTGCCCTAAAGCCTTATGGCATGGGAGGTGTAGTCATGTATCAGATATTCATCGGCATCGACGTTTCCAAGGACTCTTTCACGGCATGCGCTATCGATCAAGGACGAAAGAAGCTCTTTGAAATCTCCACATCGATGGAAGTGCGAGGGTTTGAGGAACTCTCCCGGTGCCTTTTGAAGTTCCAAAAAGACTACATCCTCATCGGGGAAGAATCCTCTGCCTGCTATCAGATTAACCTCCCTGCCTATCTTGCCAAAGAAGGTTACCATACGGTGATCATCAATCCGCTCCTCATCTCCAACTTCATGAAACTCTCCCTTAGAAAAACCAAGACCGATAAGAAGGATGCTTTTGTTATCGCTTGTTTCCTTAGCATGTTTCATAGCTCCCTGCAGGAATCCTCCTTCCTTTCGCCGGACTTTCGAGAGCTGGCACGGGAGAGGGAAAAGCTCTCCTCGCAGGTTTCTACCCTTAAAAACGACATAGAAAAGCTCCTCGCCGTCACATTCCCTAAAGCTTTCAAGGCCACAAATGTCTATTCCAAAGGGATCCTCAATCTCCTCAAAAAATACCCATCTGCCTGGATGATTAAAAACCTTTCTGTCTCCGAAGTAGAAGAGCTCATCAAACCAGAAGGCAAAAGAAGACGACCGGATATCTCGCCTGAAAAGATCTTGTCTTTGGCAAGAGATTCCATAGCTTATATGAGCCCTGCTAGAGAGTTCATCCTCTCTCAAAAAGTCTCTCAGCTCCTTTTGCTCGAGGAAGAGCTCGAAAAACTTAACTGCATCTTGACCGATATGTTCCAGGAGTGTGCAGTCGAAGATTTGGAAATCCTCAAATCCATCAAGGGCATCGGAGACGTAATTGCCATCCACTTCCTGGGTGAAATTGGAGATACAAGGCGTTTTGATAACTACAAAAAGCTCATCGCTTACGCAGGGCTTGATCCTACTATCCATCAATCCGGCAGATACGTAGGACAGGGCAAGATATCCAAGGGGGGGAATAGACATCTTAGGCGGGTAATCTGGCTCATGGCTGTAATGGTGGCAAGGCACAATAAGACATTTAGGGAATACTACCTCAAGAAACGCGAGGAAGGATTCTCCTACAAAAAGGCAATCATGTCCGTCGCTCATAAACTCATCAGGGTGATCTTTGCCATGCTCACTCATAAGGTCTATTTTCCCCAAGGTCAATTCCTTATAGTTGACTCCTTCTACGATTATCTCCTCTGCCCGTCTTAAGATCTCCTTCTCCAGGGATAAAAGATGGCCTATCTCGTTTTCAAGCAACTTCAAGAAATCTTTGGGCAGCAAGGGCTCATGCCTCAAGGCATCCAAGGCTCCCTGAAGGGCTATCCTGTTGCGCTGGACGATCCCATAAAGCGCGAGGGCGCAGGAAACCTTTCTCGCTAATGCATCCTTGGGAGCGCTTTTTCCCTCATGATCCATCTTTCCGTAAGTGTAGAGAAGCTGTGAATCGCTTTTGTCGCTTTTGGACCTGATCTGCTCCAGGTTACGCAGGTGATGTATGGCCCGAGGGTTGATAGCCACGAAGGGTATGCCCAAATCTAAGCATAACTCCTTCAGGCTCCTTGAGTATGTACTGGTAGGTTCGAAGACCACCTTAAAAGACGACCCCTTGGAGATTAAGAATTGACGCAAAGCTTGTAACCCTTCCTCGTTTGAGAAGGTATAATGCCTATTTCCGTCGAATGCGACCAGCTCTTGCTTTCCTACGTCGATTCCTATACACTCATTCATGGGTGAGCCTCCTTCGCTTTTTCAAGTGATGGGGGGCATAGGGGCTGCCCTCCGCTCCCTGTCTCGTGAATACGGACTGTGGGCATACCACGTCCCAGATACTGTCCGGGCTGTCGGGGGGCAGTCCGTCTGACCCTCGGTCTGACAAGATTGTCGACCTCGTCTTAATCGACCTGCCCATTTTCCCCATCCCGAAGTAAGTATATAAGAGTAAGCATAGAAGCCCAAAGTCTATGCAAGATATGCTTATTGCCAAAAACCTTCGGTGTTTCTACCTCTTGCCACTCGCATATGGGCAAACGAGACGCTTGCTCCTCCGCATTCACTCTCTCTTATTTGCAGGTCTGTCAGTTTTAATATACGAGGTCTTTAGTTTTGAATTTTAATTTAGCATATCAGTTGTATCAATCTATATCGAATTATATATCATAAATCAAAACCTCTTAGCTCAAGCGGTTCGAACTTAATGCACTACATGTAATTAACTATAAACACTGTTAAACTTCACAAACTGAGCATTTAGGTAGTATTTTAATTATAAGATATATTTTTTGGTGGTAAGAACTAACTATAACCATTAAAAACTAAGCTCTTACCACCATTTAATTTTGTCGATTTTCAAACTAAAGTTTATAGAGTCTAAGTGATATTGGACATATAGTAAATAAACATACACACGTTATTAATGTCATATCATGTTTGATCATTGTTACAACGAATCTCTTAGAGCGTTTATCTCGTCTTCGCTCACATTAAAACAGTGCTCACGCATCGGATATGCTCCGGAATCAATTTCGTTGCGCCACGAATTAAACCCATCTAGAATTTCTTTTCCCAAAAGTTTGTATTGCTTTACAAATTTTGGGACGAACTTATCAAATATTCCCAAAATATCGTAGGCATTCAGGTTGTATCCCGTACAATTAAGTCCTGCTCCAACGCCAATGGTAGGTATGGAGATTTTTTCATCGATAAGTGCGCCAAGCGCTGTTGGAAGACACTCTAACACGATGGCAAAAGCTCCTGCTTTCTCAAAGGCTATTGCATTCTCAAGCATCTTTTTTGCAGAATCGATGCTTTTGCCCTGTACCTTAAATCCCCCAAAGGATGCCGCTGTCTGAGGAGTCAGTCCTATATGCCCCATGACGGGAATACCTGCTTTGACGACAGCTGCTGCTTTTTCAGCTGCATATACATCCCCTTCCATTTTTACGCAATCTGCGCCATTTTTCATCAGGATACCAGCGTTATGAATGGCTTCTGATTCACAGGCTTGGTAGGTCAGAAAAGGCATATCACCGACAATGAAAGTGTTTGGCGCACCGCGACGCACCAGTTTTAAATGGTATAAAATATCTTCTAGCGTTACATGTACTGTGCCTTCGCAACCTTGAATAACCATTCCTAACGAGTCTCCTACCAAGATCAACTCTATATCGGATTGTTCTACTATTGCTGCCATTGGGTAGTCATATACAGTGATCATAGCGAATTTGGACCCATTTTGCTTTCGCTCTCTAATCTGAGGCACAGTAATCTTCTTTTTACTCATATTAGCTTCTCTCCTCGTCTTCTTATATTTTTTTAAACGTCGTCATCTACAAAAAACAGCGCCCGACATTGCAGAAGATACCAACCTGGCGTATCTGCTCAAGTAACTTCGTTTGTCAATTTTGCTGGCAGGCCTTACCCAATGCTTTTTTCTTGAAGCAAGCTCCTCGTCACTTACTTCAAGGGTTATAGTCCCCTCTGGTATATTGATTGAGACCATGTCTCCTTCCTCAATGAGCGCAATAGGACCGCCTTCTGCCGCTTCGGGAGAAATATGTCCAACTGCAGCTCCGGCTGTTGCTCCGGAAAACCGTCCATCGGTAATGAGTGCAACATCCTTTGACAATCCCATCCCCACGATTGCTGAAGTAGCCGTAAGCATTTCTCGCATCCCAGGCCCGCCCTTTGGGCCTTCATAACGTATAACCACAACATCGCCGGGGTTAATTTTCCCGCCATATATGGCTTTCACGGCATCTTCTTCTTTGTTGAAAACACGACACGGTCCTCGATGCTCATACATTTTGGGGTTGACGGCGGCGACTTTGCATACCGAGCCTTCGGGTGCAAGGTTGCCGAAGAGAAGTTGCAAGCCACCTTTACTGGAATAAGGATTATCGATAGAGCGAATCACGGAAGGATCTATAACCTCTGCACCATCGACATTTTCTGACACCATTTTCCCTGTTACACTTAGGGTCTCTCCATGGATTAACCCCGCTTCGTTGAGCTCTGCCATGAGGGCAGTGATACCTCCAGCGTAGTATAAATCTTCCGGGTAGTGACCGTTTTCAGCGGGACTGAGCTTTACCAGATGTGGCACTTTTTTGGACATCTCGGCGAAAAGCCTTACGTCAAAATCGATCTCTGCTTCGTGAGCGAGCGCAGTTAGATGGAGTATCGTATTGGTGGATCCACCGATGGCAAGGTCTACAGTTATGGCGTTTTCTAATGCCTTCTTAGTTATAATGCGTGATGGAGTGATGTCTTTTTCTAAAAGTTCCATTATCTTTTGACCGGTCTTTTTTGCAAGGGCAATTCGCTTTGCAGATGCAGCCGGCACTGCACTTCCAGGGAGGCACATACCAAGTGCCTCCGTAAGGTAATTCATGGAATTGGCAGTTCCAAGTAAATTACAGGCGCCACAACCTGGCAAGGCATCTAGTTCCATTTCGGAAAGTTTTTCTTCTGTAATGATATTTTTTGCAACAAGACCTTGAGAGGACATAAGGTCGGCATATCCCATCTTTTCGCCCTTATAACAGCCTGTCATCATCGGACCACCGCTTACAATAATGGCCGGGACATCAAGGCGTACACAAGCCATTAGCATTCCCGGGGTAATTTTGTCACAGTTTGTTATCAAAACCATGGCGTCATACGCATGAGCATTCATCATAACTTCAATGGTATCTGCTATAAGTTCCCTACTGGGCAACGGATAGTGCATCCCGTCGTGTCCTTGAGCAATGCCGTCACAGATCCCAATAGTGGGAAACACTATTGGCAGACCGCCTGCCTCGATAATCCCTTCACGCACAGCTTTAGCTATAAGGTCGAGGTGTAAATGGCCTGGCATGCACTCGTTTTGGGAATTCACTATAGCTACAACAGGCTTCTTTAAATCTTCGGGAAGATGGCCCATCGAGTAATAAAGGGCCCTATGTGTAGCTCGCGTGATACCTTTCTTAGTAATGTCACTCTTCAAAAATATCCGCCTACCTTTCTATTTCAGCTGATTTTACAAAAAAATTGTAATCATAATGCATAATTAATTTACTATAATAAATTAGGAAGAAACGTCAGTATTCCGGGGCAATAGGTAAAAAGAAAAATCATAAAAACCAACATCAAAAACAGCGGAATGATGTTCCTTGAAATTGATTCGATCGAAACACCCGATATACTGCTTGCAACATATAGATTCACAGCCATAGGAGGAGTTATCATTCCGATGGATGTGTTTATGACCATTATCAATCCCAAAGCAACAGGATCCATGCCCAAGTGCACACATATGGGAAGGAGAATGGGTGTCATCAGCAAAATAATGGACTGAGTTTCTAAGAAACAGCCAAGAAATAATAGACTCGCGTTAACCATTAGGAAAATTAAGTATTTACTGGAAAAGGATCCCAGCAAAAATTTTGTTATCTGCCCAGGAACTCCGGAACTGGTCATTAACCAAGAAAAAGAAGATGAAACGGCAACGATAAAAAGCACTAATGCTGTACTTGTGGCCGATTTTGAAAATATTACAGGGAGGTCTTTATATTCAATTTTTTTATATATAAACTTACTAACTATAAATGCATAAACACATGCTATAGCAGCTGCTTCAGTAGGAGTAAAGACTCCTCCGTAAATTCCGCCCAGAATTATCAGGGGCATTATTAGGGCCCATATCGCTTCGACAAAAGCCGATAACACGCTCTTCCATGTAATCTTATAGTATTGATTTGCTTCATATTTCCTGCAGGATATCCCCACTACGATCGACATGGCAATCATGAGCAATATTCCCGGCACAATCCCTCCTACAAACATTGTTCCAACTGACACGGATGCAACAAGAGCGTAAGTGATCATCGAAATACTAGGAGGAATAATAACGCCGAGAGTGCCGCCCGCTGCTGCTATAGCAGAAGCTTTGGCTACCGGGTATCCAGCCTTTTCCATTTCGGGAATCATAATTCCGCCAATAGCTGCTACAGTAGCAGGGTTTGATCCTGAAATAGCTCCAAAAAAACCTGACGAGACGACAGTGATAACTCCAAGGTGAGCCGGAATCCAGAAAAAAATCTGGCGAATGAAGCGAATCAGCTTTTCCGAAACGCCTCCTTGTTGCATGAGATCCCCGGCTAAAATGAAAAAGGGAACAGCCATAAAAGGAAAACTATCCAATGCAGTAAACATCCTCTGGGCAATTACCATCGCAGGAATTCTTACCCCGCCAAACAAGAGAGCCGTCAAGACGCTCATTCCCATTGATATCCCAATAGGCACTCCAAGAAACAATAAAATGAATAATACGCCGAACAAAAGAAAGGCCATTACGCAACATCCCCTTTTGTGCTTTGCTTCAATGTTCCAAAATAGTATTGGAGGCTCCTCGCAGCCATGAGACAACAGCCTATAGGAATAGCTGAATATATTGCCCACATCGGAAGTCCGAGAGAGGGCGATACCTGTTGCATGTTAAACAAACCTTTAACTAAGCGAATGGAAAGAATTGCTACCGTAGCATTAAAAAAAAGTACAATAAGAAGGACTATTACCCGAATATACTTATGTAATTTCTCAGGTGTGATCATATATATAAGTTCCACAACAAAATGAGCATTTTTCTTTGCTCCTGCTCCTATCCCGATAAAGACCATCCAGATCATGATGTAACGAGCAGCCTCTTCATACCATGCCATAGAATAAAGACCGGAATATCTTCCCAATGTTCCTAAAAATACTATGATCACCATTAGGGGCAATAGCACTGATAAGATATTTTCCTCTAATTTGTCAAACTTTATCACGGCGAATTACCTCCTGTGTTGCACAACTTTAAACCTCATTAAAACCAGTCAAGGGAATTGCCCATTCGATATGATGAGAACAATTCCCTTGATCGAAATAAATTAATTCCCTAATATAGCTTCAAGATATTTTGGATTTATCTGAGACTTAAATTGATCATACACAGGAGCACAGGCATTTTTCCACTCTTCTTTATCAACCTCAATAATAGTAACTCCTTCTTTTTTCAGTGACTCAACAAGTTGCTCATCAAGCTTGGCGCTAAATTGCCTCTCGTAATCACGGGCTTCTTTCTCCGCTTTTATGATAGCTTCTTGAATTTCTGTCGGAAAGCTATCGAATATTTGTTTGCTAATCATACACACGGCGGGGGAATAGAAATGGCCTGTTAGGGAAATATACTTCTGAATTTCATACAATTTTGTGGTGTACATTATGACCAAAGGATTTTCCTGTCCGTCGATAACTCCTTGTTGCAGAGCAACAAACACCTCGCTCCATGCCATAGGCGTCGGTGTAGCGCCTAAGGTTTTGAAAGTAGCCTGATGTATTGGATTTTCCATGGTTCTAATTTTCATGCCTTTAACATCTTCTGGGTGAGTAATGCTCTTTTTATTGTTAGAGATATGCCGAAATCCATTTTCCCAAAAACCGAGGGCCTTGATCCCCTTAGGCTCTAGACTTTTTAATATCTCAGTTCCCACTTCACCATCCATGGTTTTAAATGCTTCATCTCTGTCCTTAAAAATATAAGGCAGGTCAAAGATCATGAAATCTGGTGAGAAATTGGGCAGTGGCCCGGTTGAAACGACGCACATCTCTATAAAACCCATTCCAACTCCCTCAACAAGATCCCTCTCGTTTCCTAGTTGGCTGCTAGGGAAAATATCAACTCGAACCTTTCCATTGGTGTACTTTTCGACTTGCTCCTTAAAATACACTGCCCCGCTGTGATAATGCCCTCCAATTTCAGTCGTCATGCCAATCCTCAACACGATAGGATCCTTGGCAAAAGATATTGATGCTATAGATATAAACAAAACAGCTAACATGATAACATGCATTAACTTTTTCATGGAAACCTAACCTCCCTATTTTAAAAAATTCTTGATTCAGACTAACTAACATTTCTAATTTATTCTCTCAGTACATCACCTCTTTATTGTTAAATCGACGTCTATCCAAACGCTTCCAACTTCATATTGTCATGCCAACCTAAAGTGCAGGAAAAACGCCTTGCTGTATCGCGCACTAAATAGTAGAGGTCTTCTCTCCTTGGATTCTCATCGAATCGAAATTTGGGAAGGGCTAAACTGAGAGCAGCAATTACGTTGTTGCTGACGTCAAATATAGGTGCACCTATACAATAAATATTCTTTATATGTTCCTCGTTATCCACACTGTATCCCAGTCTCCTAACTTCTTTCAATTCCCTCAGAAGGGTCTCTATGTCCTTTATGGTGTTTGAAGTGTATTGAATAAATCTCTCGTTGCGCAGAAGTTCTCTAACGCCATTTTCAGGAAGAAACGCAATAAGAGATTTTCCAAGGGCTGTGCAATAAAGAGGAATAGTCTGCCCCAAATTCATGCAGACTTTAATGGTGTCAGTAGATTCAATTTTGCTAATGTATAGCGCTTTTGTGCCATCGCGAACAGCCAGATTTACTGCCTCACCAGTTGCCTTAGATAGTTCATGCATAAAGGGATAGGCCAACTGAGGAAGCCCCGTCTTTCGAGCCACATTGCTACCAATTTCAAATAACTTATAGCTGTTCGAATATTTTGAATTAAAGGGATTTTGTGCAACATAACCCAGAGATTTTAAAGTAGATATAATACGAAATACGGTACTCTTATCGAATGATAACATCTCACTGATCTCGGTAATGCCCAGTTCACCATATTCATCTAAAAGCTCCAAAACGGTAAAGGTGCGCACTACGGACTGAAGTGTCTTTTTATCGGGCATTCAATGCTCCTCCTCAGCCTAAAAACATTTCGCCAAGAGGCATGTCTTACAAATATGCCGATTTAAGTTTTTCAGCTATTCTATCTCTTTAACTCCTCAAGCATCTTCTGATATTCCTCGGCCGTCTCGGGAAGTATGTGGTAGCAATGCTGATCCTCCGGGAATTTACCCGTTTTTACGTCCTCTATATATCTCTTGAAGGCCTCCGTCTCAACTTCTGCGACGTTTGCGTACTTCTTTACGAACTTTGGAGTGAAGGCCTGGAATAACCCAAGCATGTCTCCGCATATGAGAAGCTGTCCGTCGCAGGGGGCTCCTGCTCCTATGGAGTAAACGGGTATGGAAAGGTCTTTTGTTATGAATTCGGTCAGTTCTGGCGGTACCGCCTCAAGAAGTAGGGCGAAAGCTCCGGCTTCCTCTATGGCTCGGGCGTCCATTATTAGGTCTCTGGCGCTTTTTGGGTCTCTGCCCTGTGCCTTAAATCCCCCAAGTACTCCTGAACTTTGAGGGGTAAGACCGATATGTCCCATGACCAAGATCCCTGCGTCGGCAATGGCCTTTATCCTCGTTATGACCCTTCTTCCGCCTTCAAGTTTCACGGCGTCCATGTCGGCTTCCTTCAAAAACCTTCCTGCGTTATACACGGCGTCTTCGTCGGATATCTGGTATGACATGAAGGGCATATCGCCTATGCAAAAAGTATTAGGAGCACCTCTTCGTACTGCCTTACAGCAGGTGATGCATTCTTCCATCGTCACAGGTACGG
>NZ_ACJX03000002.1 GCF_000160455.2 Acetomicrobium hydrogeniformans ATCC BAA-1850
TGAAACCCAGGAAACAATAAAAGCTAAACATGACTTAAACAAACAAAGAGGTGTCCGCAAAGGACACCTCTTTGTTTGTTTAAGTTAGCATAATTCTATTATTAGCAATTTATTATAGTTAACCATGAGAAAAATGAGAAATATTATGTACATTTCGTTTCTAACAAGGTAACATAATTACGAAAAAAAATTAATTTGCAACAACTTAGGAGGTTACAACTTCATGAAAAAGGTTTTGGCACTTCTTTTATTTGCTCTGTTGGTTTTTTCTACACAAAGCATGGCCTACGCCTCTGAGGTAGCCCTTACCTCTGTAGGACAAAGTCCCGATGCCATGATGATTCGCGTAGTTCTTAGAAATATGGGAATAGAGCATGATTATGACAGCTTAATGAAAGCTGGCGACCTTGCAGGCCAAAAAGTCTTAATCCTCGTCGTTGGCGGCAGTTCAAAGGGATTAGGTGCGGCAGGCATAGATAAGGAAGAAGAAAAGGAAAGGGCAATAAAACTCATCAATACCGCACGGAATCAGGGCATGAAAATCCTAGTTATGCACGTAGGCGGTGAGGGTAGGAGGGGTCAGCTCTCGGATATGTTTATTGAAGCGGTAACCCCACTTGCTGACAGCGTGATCGTGGTAAAGGGAGGCAATAATGATGGCTTTTTTGATAAACTAACAAAAGACTCTGGCATCCCTATGCACGAGGCGAATTCCATAAAGGAAACAGATGCTCCCCTGCGTACAGTCCTTTTGGACTGGGGTATCGTAATAGGTTAGGACCATGACTCTATTTTGGCCCGAGGGTTTTTACACAATTATCATGGTTGGCACCTTTGCCTTTGGTGCCTTCTTTTTAAAACTCCCTATAGCAATATCCATGGTCTTGGCAGCAATTGCGGGTAGCATTGTAGCAGGCGAAGGGCTCCCTTTAAGACATCTCGTCGAAGGCACTTTTGGATATCTAGACACTATTTTAATCATTGCAACGGCGATGATCTTCATGAAGGTCATCGAGAAAACCGGATTGCTTGAGGCTATAGCCGCCTACATGATACGTAAATTCAAAAACCATCCACTCCTTTTATCCTTCGGGATCATGGTTTTAATTATGATCCCGGGCATGATAACCGGCTCCTCGACAGCCGCTGTTCTTACCACAGGCGCTCTTGTGGCACCTGTCCTCATAAAGTTAGGCGTTCAAGTACATAAAACTGCAGCTGCCGTAGCTATGGGCGCGATATATGGCATGATTGCACCGCCTATCAATATCCCGGCAATGATAATTGGTGGAGGTATAGACATGCCCTATGTTGGCTTTAGCGTCCCCCTTCTAATATGTACAATACCCCTGGCCGCAGTTACCTCTCTGCTTCTAATTTATCCTGGACTCAAAAACAAGGCACGCGATCAGAGGGCTTTGGAAGACGAGCTCCGTAAAATGGAACGCGTAAATATGACGCCAAGGCTTTTCTTACCAGTGGTCGGTCTAGTCATTCTGTTAGGAGGATCCAGCCTCTTTCCCTCTGTCTTTCCCTTTGGAATGCCCCTTTCCTTCCTCATGGCCTCTTCCTTGGCTTTCTTTACAGGAAAAAGTTGGAAACCTGTAGCTACTGTAACGGAAGCAATAAACGATTCTCTCCCAGTGATGGGTATACTCATGGGTGTTGGTATGTTCATTCAAATCATGACACTGACGGGCGTTAGAGGCTTTGTAGTGGTCTCAGCCCTTTCCCTTCCCGCTTGGCTTCTGTACGTAGGTATAGCAACATCGATGCCCCTTTTTGGTGCTGTTTCGGCTTTCGGGTCCGCTTCTGTGCTGGGCGTTCCTTTCTTGCTCGCACTGCTCGGCAAGAACGAAATCATCGCTGGAAGCGCTCTTAGCTTAATTGCAGGATTAGGCGATCTGATGCCCCCTACAGCACTTGCCGGAATCTTCGCAGCCCAAGTCGTGGGCGAAACAAATTATTTTAAGGTGCTTCGATTTTGTGTATTCCCGGCAATTTTAACAGCCCTGTGGGGGATTATCATCATATTGGGGGCAAGTATCATTTCTAGCATTGTTTATTAGGAGGAAAGCAAATTGATTATGACAGTTATATATCGTGGTATTGTAATATTCATCCTTAGTTTTGTTGTAAAATGCATGTTTCAAGAAAAGGACTTTTGGAAACAGGCCACAGCTGCCTTGGTGATCCTGCCTCTAATCCTACGAGCACTTCTAATTAAATAAAATAGAGGTGAAGAATATGAATTGGACTATAAAGGGAACTGTCCGAACCGCCTTTCTCCTTATCGTTCTGGTAGTATTGCTGGCATTCATATCAGCTCGCCAATTTGTCGCTATGTGGCAAACTGACATTTTAGTCCCGGCTACAGGCTTTAAAATGCGAATGCTATCAGAATGGTTCGACGGCATCAAAAACACTCCGGCTGACACTCCAGTCTTTATTCAGGAGGGCAAAGAAAAGGGCGGAACCGCATTTATCATGGGCGGCACTCATGCCAACGAACCAGCTGGATATCTTGCTGCAATCCTCTTCCTAGAACGCGCACAAGTTCAGAAGGGGCGGCTTATTGTGGTTCCCTTCGCCAACAATATGGGCTTTACCCATAATTCGCCACAGGAAGCGCATCCTCAATTTATTCACTTTTCCCTTCCTGATGGTTCGACGAGAACGTTTAGATATGGCTCCAGAAGCACAAACCCCATATTTCAGTGGCCCAACCCCGACGTTTTCATACACCCACAATCAGGGCAAAAGCTTGCGGGAAGCGAAAAAAGCAATCTCAATAGAGCTCACCCCGGAACCCCCGATGGCGCTCTTACTCAACGTCTAGCCTATGCTCTTCGCCAGCTTGTCATTGCGGAAAATGTTGACCTTGCCTTCGATCTGCACGAGGCATCTCCCGAATATCCTGTCGTCAATGCCATAGTTGCTCATGAACGCAGCATGGAATTAGCCGCCATGGTTGCCATTGAGATGGAAACCGCTGGAATTCCAATACGCCTGGAGCCGTCGCCAAAGAACTTGCGCGGACTCACCCATCGAGAATGGGGAGATGCAACAAATTCCATGCCAATTTTGATGGAAACGGGCAACCCTAGCCAAGGTCGCCTAAGGGGCAAAACGAACGAAGAGCTGGTCCTAACGGGCAGAGATAAATATTACGCATGGGCTTCGAAATTGGGACTACTCTTTATCCCCTATGAAGAAGACCAATCAATTGACCTACGCATAGCAAGACATGTAACTGCAATTCAATCCTTTTTTGATGCAATTGGCTTTTACGACCCTACAAAGGAAATCCTTATCAACGGAATTCCAAAATTCAATGAGCTACTTCATAAGGGGCTAGGATCGTTTTTGTCACCCCTAAAGTCTGACAATCTAACAATGTAATGTTATATTAGTGTTAAAATATAAAAAAAGGGAGGAATAGGTATGAAAAAAATTCTTTCGTTGATGGTAAGCATTATCATAGCAATTGTAGTAATGTCAACAATGGCGCCCGCTCAGGAGCCTCTTATTAAGGACGTATATGCAAAACACGGCATGGTGTCGTCGGCACATTTATTGGCCTCAAGAGCGGGTGTAGAGATACTCAAAAAGGGAGGCAATGCTATAGATGCTGCTGTAGCGACGGCTTTAGCGCTCAACGTCGTGGAACCAAACGCCTCAGGGATTGGTGGCGGGGGGTTCATGATCATTCGATTTGCAAAAACAGGAGAGATTATAGAACTGGACTACAGGGAAACCGCTCCAGCTAGCGCTACTAAGGATATGTTTGCCTCTGAGAAAGCTAAGGAAGAAAAATGGTCTCAGCTTGGCGGGAAATCCGTTGGAGTTCCCGGTTACATCATGGGAATGTGGATGGCCCTAGAAAAATATGGCACAATGCCATGGTCTGAGGTGGCAAAGCCTGCGATCAAACTTGCCGAGGAAGGTTTCGTTATAGTGGAAATGCAAACAGAGATCATTACGGACAATCTCGAGAAGCTCTACGCCTTTAACGATCCCTCTGACGTCCCTTTTCTGAAGGATGGCTACCCCATTGAAGCCGGAAAGGTCTTAAAGCAGCCAAATTTAGCCAAGGCCTTCAGGATGATAGGTGAACATGGACCAAAGGTATTTTATGACGGCCCAATTGGAGAAGCCTTTGTAAACGCTGTGAACAAAAATGGCGGGAATATGACGATGGATGATCTCAGAAACTATAAAGTTGAAACAAGAGAACCGGTGAGTGGCACCTACAGAGGTTACCACGTATATTCTACACCGCCAGCATCAAGCGGAGGAACCCACATTGTTCAATTGTTAAATATCATGGAGAACTTTCCTGTCTCCGATTGGGGACACAACAGCCCAAGATACCTTCATACTCTAGGCGAAGCAATGAAATTGGTCTTTGCCGACAGAGACGCTTACATGGCAGATTCTGCTTTCATAGAAGTTCCTCTAAAAGGACTTACCAACAAAGATTACGCAAGAAAACTTGCAGAAAAAATACGGCACAATGTCGTAATGACTGAGGTTCAGCCCGACGATCCCTGGATGTTCCAAGACAACATGACGGTGAACCACATCGCAGTGGCAAATGATACCCACATATCTACGAGCCATTTTTCTGTTGCCGACGAAGAAGGGAACGTCGTAGCATCCACCAATACAATTAATTATTTCTTCGGTTCAGGAATTGTCGTCCCCGAATATGGCATTGTAGCCAACAATGAAATGGATGACTTTTCGCCTAATCCTAATAGCGTTAATGCTCCAGAACCGGGTAAACGACCACTCTCATCGATGTCACCCAGTATATTACTGGATCCTGCTGGGAAGCCATTTATGACTGTTGGCGCGGCAGGCGCGCAGAGGATCATAACCGCTGTGACTCAAATTATAATGAACGTAGTAGATTTCGGCATGAGCATGGATGAGGCCATTGAACAGCCAAGAATCTTCACCAGAGCTTACAACGGAAAGGCCGGGGCTTTTCTTGTAGAGGACACGATGAACCCAACGACAATTCAAATGCTCCAAATACGTGGTCACAATATAGAAGTAAGACCAAAATCTGGGTATTTCGGCACTGCCCAGGGCATTCTCTTCACAGATAAATTGCTTAACGGTGGAGCTGATAGTCGACGTTTAGGAATACCCATCGGGTATTAATCATAACCTGAAGAAAAAACAAGAAAAAGATGCGAGAAAGTCTTTCTCGCATCTTTTTCTTGTTTTTTTATCTAATTAGAATGGGTTTAATCAACAGGAATACCAATAGTATAATAAAGCCAGGCTTGGGGTTCGCAAGGAAGAATGTACTTTGTCGTAATAATCTTTGTTATCTTACAATGCAAAAATCGCTTAACTTAGTTTGACATTAAATTACGTTCCAACAAAACCATGCCTTCGGAGGAGGGACGTTTATTATCGTCAAGGCCATTTACCATAGGCGCTGCCATGTTCGGCAAATCCTACAAAATTTTCCCCTTTTTATGGGGACCATGTTTTTATGTATCTGGATAATCACTCTGTCGGTCAAAAAACCCCTTATTGCTGTTTATAATCTTATAAATCTGGCAACGGCCGGCGGTGATAGTGGTTATCTTTTTGCCGCAGCTGGGGTTCTGGTTTTATTGAATACTTTGCGCGCCCTCTTCCTTTACCTCGGGTGGTTTTCAGTTGGACATGGTATGGCCAGACTTTTTGGTAGAAAATGGTTAGCCTTTGCTGTTCCAGTGATTATGATCCCTTTTTGTTATCAAATACTGGAATCCCTCCAATCTTCGGCGAAACCACATTTTGGGATGCCAGCTGTTTTCGGCATTCTATCTGTAGTAATCATACAAAAACTTACAAAAGATGTAGCAGGGTGGGGGAATACAACTTTGGCCTTGATCCCGCTTTTGTTCTCATTTCAGTGGCTGGACGTTATACCGAGACTCACGACTTTGGGGTTTGGATGGGGCGAAGTTTCAATGGCAATCAAAGGAGTAGCCTTTCTTCTGGAGCGAGACGAGATACTAAACCTCCTCGGAGGAATAGCTTTTATTACCGTTTTGGCAGGCGGCTTAATAACTTCAGAACTGCTTATTTTATCTACCAGACAAATCCGTCACATGAAACGCATCCGCATTCAGGAGCGACAACTTTCTCGACTTCGGGAAGAACATCTGCGGACGAGAAGTTCGCGTGAGTTGCAAAATCTCGTTCATGATCTCAAAAGACCGCTAACTTCTATAACCGGGCTGGCAGACGTCATTGAAAACAGCGTTTCTCAGGAGAACATTAAAAGACACGCAAAAATAATCCAACGCGCTGCCTGGGGAATGAATCAAATGATCTCCGAAATCTTGCATCCTGACTCTCGAAGGACAATAACACTTGAAGAAATACTATCCTATACAATGAGTCAAGTAAGCTCTTTGGACTTTCACCGCCATGTTGAGGTAATGCTCTCGGAAAGGGAATCAAAAATCACTTTGGAGGTAAATCTGGTCAGACTTTCAAGAGCGCTAGTGAATATACTCGACAATGCTGCTCAGGCTGCATCTGAAAAATCAAAGGAGCCACATATCCTATTGCAGGTCTCCTTCGACGGTTCATACGTATTATTTTCTGTCATCGACAACGGACCCGGCTTCCTGCAGCATCAATTAAGGGAACTTTCATCGGGGCGAAATCGAACAGGTCTCGGTTTGGCCTTCGTTCGAGAAGTTGCCCTGGAACATAAGGGTACGCTGGATATAGGAAATTCCGATAATGGTGGAGGTAAGGTTCAAATAAGAATACCGATAGAAAGGGAGGTTTTATTGTGACCATTAGTATTGGTGCAATAGATGACGATGAAGCCATCCTTTATACGCTTAAAGCCATGGCAGAAAATCAAAATTGGGAAATACACACGACCACTAGATGCGAAGACGTCATATCGTGGATACAGAGAAAAGAGATAGATATATTGCTGGTAGATTACCACATGCCCCTGACTAGTGGTGCCGAAGTAATTAAAAGATGTAGAAAAATATCAAAGGAGGTCACCATCCTCGTTCTAACTATCGAAGAAGATCAGAAGATAGCAAGAGATTTACTCTTAATAGGTGCCGATGACTTTGTTTTAAAACCAATTCGACTTGCAGATTTTGCAGCGCGCATTGCCTTACATAGCCGTCTTTTAGATTACCGTCGACATTCTGGCCTGGAAAATTTGAACAAGGGAATACATCAAGAAACGCTTAGAACCATCCTTTTGGCCCTTGACGAGATAGGGAACAAAGGCGCTACCATCCAAGATGTTGTAGAGAAAACCGACCTTTCCTACCCTACTGCTCATAGGTATCTGGAA
>NZ_ACJX03000003.1 GCF_000160455.2 Acetomicrobium hydrogeniformans ATCC BAA-1850
ATGTGGCTAAATACGTTAACAAAAAGTCAGATATGGACCTTGCTGCTAAAGGTCTAGGAGCTAAAGAATGGAACAACTCACTAAAAACCAAGCTGTCGCTACTTCCCAAGAAGCTGTTCAGAATCAGAATGAGCCGCAACTTCGGGATGAAAATGCTCACAATGACAAATCTGTCCACGGAGTGCTTAATCCAACTTACCAAGCTGGGTTACGACGCGACGCCGTTCAACCAGATATTGAAGCAGAACGCAAAAAGAGAGATGAGATTGAGGCTGGGAAAAGTTACTGTAGCCGACGTTTTGGCGGCGCAACCTGTGACGACAAATCTGCTCAAATTTATGCGCGCTTCGATAAAAATGATTGGCGTATCCAACCTGCAGAGTTTTATCGCTTCCATGACGCAGAAGTTAACACTTTCGGATATTTCTGATGAGTCGAAAAATTATCTTGATAAAGCAGGAATTACTACTGCTTGTTTACGAATTAAATCGAAGTGGACTGCTGGCGGAAAATGAGAAAATTCGACCTATCCTTGCGCAGCTCGAGAAGCTCTTACTTTGCGACCTTTCGCCATCAACTAACGATTCTGTCAAAAACTGACGCGTTGGATGAGGAGAAGTGGCTTAATATGCTTGGCACGTTCGTCAAGGACTGGTTTAGATATGAGTCACATTTTGTTCATGGTAGAGATTCTCTTGTTGACATTTTAAAAGAGCGTGGATTACTATCTGAGTCCGATGCTGTTCAACCACTAATAGGTAAGAAATCATGAGTCAAGTTACTGAACAATCCGTACGTTTCCAGACCGCTTTGGCCTCTATTAAGCTCATTCAGGCTTCTGCCGTTTTGGATTTAACCGAAGATGATTTCGATTTTCTGACGAGTAACAAAGTTTGGATTGCTACTGACCGCTCTCGTGCTCGTCGCTGCGTTGAGGCTTGCGTTTATGGTACGCTGGACTTTGTAGGATACCCTCGCTTTCCTGCTCCTGTTGAGTTTATTGCTGCCGTCATTGCTTATTATGTTCATCCCGTCAACATTCAAACGGCCTGTCTCATCATGGAAGGCGCTGAATTTACGGAAAACATTATTAATGGCGTCGAGCGTCCGGTTAAAGCCGCTGAATTGTTCGCGTTTACCTTGCGTGTACGCGCAGGAAACACTGACGTTCTTACTGACGCAGAAGAAAACGTGCGTCAAAAATTACGTGCAGAAGGAGTGATGTAATGTCTAAAGGTAAAAAACGTTCTGGCGCTCGCCCTGGTCGTCCGCAGCCGTTGCGAGGTACTAAAGGCAAGCGTAAAGGCGCTCGTCTTTGGTATGTAGGTGGTCAACAATTTTAATTGCAGGGGCTTCGGCCCCTTACTTGAGGATAAATTATGTCTAATATTCAAACTGGCGCCGAGCGTATGCCGCATGACCTTTCCCATCTTGGCTTCCTTGCTGGTCAGATTGGTCGTCTTATTACCATTTCAACTACTCCGGTTATCGCTGGCGACTCCTTCGAGATGGACGCCGTTGGCGCTCTCCGTCTTTCTCCATTGCGTCGTGGCCTTGCTATTGACTCTACTGTAGACATTTTTACTTTTTATGTCCCTCATCGTCACGTTTATGGTGAACAGTGGATTAAGTTCATGAAGGATGGTGTTAATGCCACTCCTCTCCCGACTGTTAACACTACTGGTTATATTGACCATGCCGCTTTTCTTGGCACGATTAACCCTGATACCAATAAAATCCCTAAGCATTTGTTTCAGGGTTATTTGAATATCTATAACAACTATTTTAAAGCGCCGTGGATGCCTGACCGTACCGAGGCTAACCCTAATGAGCTTAATCAAGATGATGCTCGTTATGGTTTCCGTTGCTGCCATCTCAAAAACATTTGGACTGCTCCGCTTCCTCCTGAGACTGAGCTTTCTCGCCAAATGACGACTTCTACCACATCTATTGACATTATGGGTCTGCAAGCTGCTTATGCTAATTTGCATACTGACCAAGAACGTGATTACTTCATGCAGCGTTACCATGATGTTATTTCTTCATTTGGAGGTAAAACCTCTTATGACGCTGACAACCGTCCTTTACTTGTCATGCGCTCTAATCTCTGGGCATCTGGCTATGATGTTGATGGAACTGACCAAACGTCGTTAGGCCAGTTTTCTGGTCGTGTTCAACAGACCTATAAACATTCTGTGCCGCGTTTCTTTGTTCCTGAGCATGGCACTATGTTTACTCTTGCGCTTGTTCGTTTTCCGCCTACTGCGACTAAAGAGATTCAGTACCTTAACGCTAAAGGTGCTTTGACTTATACCGATATTGCTGGCGACCCTGTTTTGTATGGCAACTTGCCGCCGCGTGAAATTTCTATGAAGGATGTTTTCCGTTCTGGTGATTCGTCTAAGAAGTTTAAGATTGCTGAGGGTCAGTGGTATCGTTATGCGCCTTCGTATGTTTCTCCTGCTTATCACCTTCTTGAAGGCTTCCCATTCATTCAGGAACCGCCTTCTGGTGATTTGCAAGAACGCGTACTTATTCGCCACCATGATTATGACCAGTGTTTCCAGTCCGTTCAGTTGTTGCAGTGGAATAGTCAGGTTAAATTTAATGTGACCGTTTATCGCAATCTGCCGACCACTCGCGATTCAATCATGACTTCGTGATAAAAGATTGAGTGTGAGGTTATAACGCCGAAGCGGTAAAAATTTTAATTTTTGCCGCTGAGGGGTTGACCAAGCGAAGCGCGGTAGGTTTTCTGCTTAGGAGTTTAATCATGTTTCAGACTTTTATTTCTCGCCATAATTCAAACTTTTTTTCTGATAAGCTGGTTCTCACTTCTGTTACTCCAGCTTCTTCGGCACCTGTTTTACAGACACCTAAAGCTACATCGTCAACGTTATATTTTGATAGTTTGACGGTTAATGCTGGTAATGGTGGTTTTCTTCATTGCATTCAGATGGATACATCTGTCAACGCCGCTAATCAGGTTGTTTCTGTTGGTGCTGATATTGCTTTTGATGCCGACCCTAAATTTTTTGCCTGTTTGGTTCGCTTTGAGTCTTCTTCGGTTCCGACTACCCTCCCGACTGCCTATGATGTTTATCCTTTGGATGGTCGCCATGATGGTGGTTATTATACCGTCAAGGACTGTGTGACTATTGACGTCCTTCCCCGTACGCCGGGCAATAATGTTTATGTTGGTTTCATGGTTTGGTCTAACTTTACCGCTACTAAATGCCGCGGATTGGTTTCGCTGAATCAGGTTATTAAAGAGATTATTTGTCTCCAGCCACTTAAGTGAGGTGATTTATGTTTGGTGCTATTGCTGGCGGTATTGCTTCTGCTCTTGCTGGTGGCGCCATGTCTAAATTGTTTGGAGGCGGTCAAAAAGCCGCCTCCGGTGGCATTCAAGGTGATGTGCTTGCTACCGATAACAATACTGTAGGCATGGGTGATGCTGGTATTAAATCTGCCATTCAAGGCTCTAATGTTCCTAACCCTGATGAGGCCGTCCCTAGTTTTGTTTCTGGTGCTATGGCTAAAGCTGGTAAAGGACTTCTTGAAGGTACGTTGCAGGCTGGCACTTCTGCCGTTTCTGATAAGTTGCTTGATTTGGTTGGACTTGGTGGCAAGTCTGCCGCTGATAAAGGAAAGGATACTCGTGATTATCTTGCTGCTGCATTTCCTGAGCTTAATGCTTGGGAGCGTGCTGGTGCTGATGCTTCCTCTGCTGGTATGGTTGACGCCGGATTTGAGAATCAAAAAGAGCTTACTAAAATGCAACTGGACAATCAGAAAGAGATTGCCGAGATGCAAAATGAGACTCAAAAAGAGATTGCTGGCATTCAGTCGGCGACTTCACGCCAGAATACGAAAGACCAGGTATATGCACAAAATGAGATGCTTGCTTATCAACAGAAGGAGTCTACTGCTCGCGTTGCGTCTATTATGGAAAACACCAATCTTTCCAAGCAACAGCAGGTTTCCGAGATTATGCGCCAAATGCTTACTCAAGCTCAAACGGCTGGTCAGTATTTTACCAATGACCAAATCAAAGAAATGACTCGCAAGGTTAGTGCTGAGGTTGACTTAGTTCATCAGCAAACGCAGAATCAGCGGTATGGCTCTTCTCATATTGGCGCTACTGCAAAGGATATTTCTAATGTCGTCACTGATGCTGCTTCTGGTGTGGTTGATATTTTTCATGGTATTGATAAAGCTGTTGCCGATACTTGGAACAATTTCTGGAAAGACGGTAAAGCTGATGGTATTGGCTCTAATTTGTCTAGGAAATAACCGTCAGGATTGACACCCTCCCAATTGTATGTTTTCATGCCTCCAAATCTTGGAGGCTTTTTTATGGTTCGTTCTTATTACCCTTCTGAATGTCACGCTGATTATTTTGACTTTGAGCGTATCGAGGCTCTTAAACCTGCTATTGAGGCTTGTGGCATTTCTACTCTTTCTCAATCCCCAATGCTTGGCTTCCATAAGCAGATGGATAACCGCATCAAGCTCTTGGAAGAGATTCTGTCTTTTCGTATGCAGGGCGTTGAGTTCGATAATGGTGATATGTATGTTGACGGCCATAAGGCTGCTTCTGACGTTCGTGATGAGTTTGTATCTGTTACTGAGAAGTTAATGGATGAATTGGCACAATGCTACAATGTGCTCCCCCAACTTGATATTAATAACACTATAGACCACCGCCCCGAAGGGGACGAAAAATGGTTTTTAGAGAACGAGAAGACGGTTACGCAGTTTTGCCGCAAGCTGGCTGCTGAACGCCCTCTTAAGGATATTCGCGATGAGTATAATTACCCCAAAAAGAAAGGTATTAAGGATGAGTGTTCAAGATTGCTGGAGGCCTCCACTATGAAATCGCGTAGAGGCTTTGCTATTCAGCGTTTGATGAATGCAATGCGACAGGCTCATGCTGATGGTTGGTTTATCGTTTTTGACACTCTCACGTTGGCTGACGACCGATTAGAGGCGTTTTATGATAATCCCAATGCTTTGCGTGACTATTTTCGTGATATTGGTCGTATGGTTCTTGCTGCCGAGGGTCGCAAGGCTAATGATTCACACGCCGACTGCTATCAGTATTTTTGTGTGCCTGAGTATGGTACAGCTAATGGCCGTCTTCATTTCCATGCGGTGCACTTTATGCGGACACTTCCTACAGGTAGCGTTGACCCTAATTTTGGTCGTCGGGTACGCAATCGCCGCCAGTTAAATAGCTTGCAAAATACGTGGCCTTATGGTTACAGTATGCCCATCGCAGTTCGCTACACGCAGGACGCTTTTTCACGTTCTGGTTGGTTGTGGCCTGTTGATGCTAAAGGTGAGCCGCTTAAAGCTACCAGTTATATGGCTGTTGGTTTCT
>NZ_ACJX03000004.1 GCF_000160455.2 Acetomicrobium hydrogeniformans ATCC BAA-1850
ACGGGCGCCATATCGTAGTATACGCCCTCCTTCCTGCTAAAAAACCCCCTGCCAAAGGCCGCGAAAAGCACCGCTCCTATGACGAGGACAAATAACATCTTCTTTTTCACGGTAAATTCTCTCCCATCGCGCTTTTAAGCGTAATTTCGGCCATCCTGTAATCGTAAAGTGCCTGAACGTAATTTTTCCTGGCGTCGTTTAAAGCCACCGTGGCATCCGTAACCTCTATGGGGCTTCCAACTCCCGCCTGATATCTTCCAAGGGCTAGCTCCAGGTTTTCCTCCGCCTGCCTGACCATTAGCCTGGACACTTCCACGCTTTCGCCGTATTCGATCAAGGAAAGATAACCCTCTTCGATTTCGAGGGAGATGTCATTTCTCAAGGATGAAGTGGCTAACTTAACTTCCTCCAGGTTGGCGGCCGCTTCCTTCGTCCGATATTCCACGAGATGCCCGTCGAAAACGGGTACGCTCAAAGACAGGCCGTAATTCCAACCTTCATCGAGGGGGAAATCCCTGCCCTCAAAATTATAGGCTGCGTAGGCCGAAAGAGTCGGAGAATCGCCTCTAGCCGCAAGCTCCAGCGATTTTTGTGCCGTGACCTCGCCGGTTTCCTGAGCCTTGAGGTCCGGCCTGTTTTCAAAAGCCCTCTCCAGCGCCTCCTGTTTTGTTATATCGTAGGCCTTGAAGTCCATGTCGTCGGCTATGTCATAGGAAGGCGTATCGGCAAAGCCCATGGCGTTGCTCAAGGTCTTCCACGCTATCTCAAGCGAGGATCTGGCCTTTATTAGCTCGAGGCGGGCGTTGCTCAAATCCACCTGCGCCTTCGTTACATCGAAGCGGGGCGCCGTGCCTGCCTCGTAAAAGCCCTGAGCCTGCCTTAAGTGTTCCTCAAACTGTCTCACCGTATCCTCGGCCACGGAGACGTTTCTCTTAGCAGCCAGCACCCCATAGTAGGCCTCCGAGACGCCGTAGGCAATATTCCTTTTCGTGTTGTCCGCCTCAAATCCTGTCGCCGTGACGTTTTCTCTTTCAATGCCTATCTTCCTTTCCCGCTGACCGAAGTCAGTTATAACTTGAGGTAGGGAGATGTCGCTGGAGTAATTTGAGCGAGTACTTCCGCCTGACGGAGAGCTTCTTGAGTAGTTGGTGGATGCGGATAGCTCGGGGTAATTTTGCGACATTGCCTGGCCAACCCTGCTTTCCTGGGCTTCAACCTTCTTTTGAGCGCCCATGACGTCGGGATGGGCCTGAAGGGCTATCTCTATGCATTGCTCCAAGCTTAAAAGATCGCCCTCTTGTAGCATTGAGGTCTCGGCCTGAGAAGGCGAAGGTCCGAATAAAGCTGCCGAATAAATAAAAATTGACGCCAAGGTTAATATAGTCCGAGCCTTCAAATGCGTTTTGCTCCTTTCTATCTTTTTCTGTAATTTTATTTTAATATTTATATAATGCAATCCGTACTTACACCTACACCTGTTTTAACATTAAAGTCCTGTTAAGGCCACTGAATTCGAAAAAAGGAGTGATGTAGGGTTGGACATAATGTCATTGCTGGGTAAAAGGGTCACCGAGAGGATCAAGCCTTCCGTCATCACGGAGATGATGATACTCGTAAAGAAACACAAGGCAATTTCGCTGACGGCGGGAGAGCCCTCGAGCGAGATGTATCCCGTAGATCTGCTGCGGGAGACCATAGAGAGGGCTTTGAGGGATCCCGGAATCCTCAGTTACTATCCCCTTTCCACGGGGATAACGGAGCTTAGGGAATGGATAGCCGAATGGATGAAGGAAGACGGACTTTTGCCGCAAAGCTACGGCGGGGAAAACGTGATAATGACTAACGGGTCGCAGGACGGGCTTAACCTCGTTTCCGAGGCCTTCATAGAGCCGGGCGACACGGTGCTGGTCGAAAACCCCACCTATCCGGAGGCCCTTCTTGCCTTCAGCAAGGAGGGGGCAAGGTTCGTAAGCGTCCCCGTCGACAAGGACGGCCCTATAATCGAGGAAATGGAAAGGGTCTTATCCCAAAACAAGGTTAAACTCTTTTACACGATAGTGAACTTCCAAAATCCCTCGGGCTGTGTGACGACGGAGGAACGGAAGAAAAGGATATTGGAGCTGGCCTCGCGATACGGCTTTTTGATCATAGAAGACGACCCCTACAGATACCTCAGGTACGAGGGAAAACACGAAGGGTCTTATATCGGCCTCGCCCAAGATGAGGACAGGGTCATATATCTTGGAAGTTTCTCGAAGATCATAGCGCCGGGCATAAGGTGCGGATATATGATCGTGCCCTCAAAGATCACATCTCAAATGGGAGAACTTGTGCTTGCGACGAAGCTGTCCCTTCCGGCATTTCTGCAGAGGGCGACCTGGGAACTTTTGCGAAATATCGACATGAAAGCTCATCTTGCCAAGCTAGCAGATACCTACAGGACAAGAAGGGACGCTCTGCATCGCTTTTTGCAGGGAAAGGCGGTGCCTCAGGGCATGACCTACGACCTGCCCAAGGGAGGGTTTTTCATCTGGGCTCGCGTGCCGTGGCTGAAGGACTGTTTCGACTTTGCCAAATTTGCGGTGCTTGAAGAAAAGGTAGGCGTCGTTCCGGGGGCTGCCTTTTATCCCGACGTCTTGACTGCCGACAGATCCACCTTGAGGCTTTCCTTCGCGAAGGTCCCGCCGGAAACTGCCGAAGAGGCGGGCGAAAGGCTTGGGAGGGCTTTGGCCAGATATAAAGAAACAGGATAAAAAGACAAGGACACGAAGTTAGCCCAAAGCATATGTTCGCCTTTGGGCTAACTTTTTCAGTTTAAGAAACAGGATGCCATACCGATATTTCAACTACCCGAGATACCTGTAAGCCTGCCCACGCGGTCGTACGGCTAATACAATTACCGCATTAGCGGAGTTATCTATTGTATAAAGTATCCGCCACCCGCCGACGCGGGACGAGCGTAGCCCTTCCATATCCGTCAACGGCTTGCTCAACCGTGGATCGAGCGGATCATCGGACAGTTCGTGCAGCCGACTGCAGGTATGTTTTTCGGGTTTGGAGTCCATGCGGTCTAAAGTTTTTACGGCTTCGCTGGTGAGCCTTACTTCATAATTCACAGTCTTTTATCTTGCTCATAGTCTTCCAGCGTCACTTTCTTGTCAGCTTTTATGTCTTCCAGGCCGCGCTTTACAGCTTCCAGGTCATCCCTGCTCAATTTCTCTTCATCGTCGTTGTTTGTCTTTAAAAATGCCTTTAGGTCGCTTTCTCTGATCCGCCACACGCTGCCCACTTTGATTCCTTTTAACTTTCCCTGCCAAAGCCATTTTTTTATCGTCACAGGCGAAAGCGAAAGGATTTCGGCCACATCATTTGGTGTAAGCAGCTTTTCCATTTTTATCACTTCCTAACGGTTCCTATTTGTTGTTAATAATTGCTATTCCTGCCTACTGCAATACAATAGCAATACAATACCATATATTAAATTCTATATCATCTTTTTTTATATCAATACTAACAATCAAACTGGACCGACCTCGGACGTCTAATTTAACATTTGTGCATTTTAGTGTAAAATTATATGCGTAACTCCGTCTTGATCACAAAAATGAAAAGGGGGAGAGCACATTGAGAGTAACCCTAACAGCGATCAAGGCCGATATAGGAAGCATTGGAGGGCACATTCGCCCCAGTGCTTCACTGCTCAAGGAGGTGGAAAGGTCGCTTCAGCCTCATCTGGATAGTGATTTCATCGATTTCCGCCTTTCCTACACGGGAGACGACATCGCCATATTGATGACCCACACTCACGGCACGGACAACCCGCTCATCCACCAGATAGCCTGGGACGCCTTCAAGGCTGCCGCCGACGTAGCAAAGAAAGAGGGCCTCTATGGTGCGGGGCAGGACCTGCTTAAGGATGCCTTCTCCGGCAATATAAGGGGGCTTGGCCCCGGCATTGCCGAGATGGAGTTCGAGGAAAGAAAAAGCGAGCCTTTTCTGCTTTTTGCCGCCGACAAGACCGACCCCGGAGCTTTCAACCTGCCGCTTTACCTTGCCTTTTGCGATCCCATGTACTGCAGCGGGCTGCTTCTTTCGCCGAAGATGTTCAAGGGGTTCAAGTTTGAGATCATGGACGTCTCATACACCGAGGGCGACAAAGTAATAGCTCTCGTCGCCCCCGAGGAGCTTTACGACATCGCGGCGCTGCTTCGGGATCCGGAGCGCTACGTTATAAAAGCTGTTTATTCAAGGACAACAGGGGAGATAGCGGCCGTCGCCAGCACAACAAGGCTTCACAACATAGCCGGCAAATACGTGGGAAAAGACGATCCCATCCTTTTGGTCAGGGCCCAGGGCAGTTTTCCTGCCACGGGAGAGATTCTTGAGCCTTACGCGCTGGTACCTTACGTAGGCGGCTTCATGAGGGGCAGTCACCAGGGGCCTCTCATGCCCGTCAAGCGAAACAGCTCCGTGTCCTTCTTCGACGGCCCGCCAATCGTAAGCTGCACTGCCTACTGCGTCAAGGAGGGCAAGCTATCCGAGGAAGCCGACGCCTTTGATCATCCCTTCTGGGATTACGTGAGGGAAATAGCCTCGAAAAAGGCAATAGAGCTGCGCAGGCAAGGATTCTACGGAAATGCCATGCTGCCCTACGGGGAACTCGAGTACGGCGGCATAGTCGAAAGGCTCAAGGCCTTGGAAGGCAAGTTCAAGATCAGGCACTAACTGCAATCCGGGCGGGAGAAAGTCTTCCGTCCGGATAATTTTAATCCATAACATAAGAGGAGGAGAAGGGTTATGTCAAAGAAATCACGTCTCGACTTCATGAAGATGAAGGAAAAGGGCGAGCCCGTAGCATGGATAACGGCTTATGACTTTCCCACAGCATCC
>NZ_ACJX03000005.1 GCF_000160455.2 Acetomicrobium hydrogeniformans ATCC BAA-1850
AGACTTTGGTATTCCTTGATAACTCGACAATTCGGCGTACCAAGCGTCCGTCGCCTGAAGGTATGGCGATCAAAACTTCCTGGATTTTATGGTTTTTTACCTCTATCGGAAGAGAATCTATGGGCCCAAAAACCGGTAGGCCTAAAATCTTCGTACCACTTTTTGCAGGATCGTCGTCCAGGAAGCCTTCTGGCTTGAGCCCCGCTTCAGGGTGGCGAAGCATCTCTTTCGCGATGAGCACTCCGGCCTCTCCAGCACCAACTATGAGTATTTTTTTAGGCTCTACAGCATGAATGGTTTTTTTATACCCGCGATGCTCAAAATAAAGCCTATAAAGCATCCTAATTCCACCCAGAAAAAACATGGCAAGAAAAGTATGAATAATTGGGATGCTTCGCGGCACACGAAAAGAAGCTCCCCCCATAAAGCACAGTCCTGAAAGGGCGAGCGCAAAAAACACCATTGCTTTAAATAAAGACACTAAATCTGGAATTCCGCTACAACGCCATGCACGCATAGGCAGACGCCATATAATCTCGGCCGCAAGAAGGGACACAGATGCGAACAATATATATTTAGGCATTTGAGGTGCATACATTGACATGATGCCCTCTAGGCGGAGGTTGAAGGCCAAAGGAACACATAATATCCCGCCTAAAAATATGTCAATCAGTAATTTTGCAATGTAACTTCTTTTTAAAATATTCATTACAAACCTCCACTAGTTGATCGCTATTTTTAAAAGATTTTAGACTCGGAGGTTGCAAATGCCACAAATAAAAACAAAAGGACCTGAAAGCTCCAATTTGCCACCTTATTTTAACTCTCCATTTAAACTTTTGACAATATATCACATGATAAATTATTCATATGTTAGCCTAACACATTAACTGTATCTTATTTGGTACATATACTCACTTTATCGATGATGTGCAGCAACATTTCAATTGATCTACGGAACTGTTATTCATTCTATTAGAATAAATCTGAATGACATTTAAACTATATCACATAAATGATTAAACATAACTTATGCGTAATCGAAGACCACCTCATCACACATCATCTTGAACGCTATCCTT
>NZ_ACJX03000006.1 GCF_000160455.2 Acetomicrobium hydrogeniformans ATCC BAA-1850
CCGTTAACCCAACATCCGTCATGGGAGCTTCTAAGCGCATCGCCGAGATGGTAGTGCGCAACATCGCTTCAAAGGCAAAGCCGGATCAGACCTTCGTTTCGGTAAGATTTGGGAATGTCTTGGGGAGCCGTGGCAGCGTAATTCCCATATTTAAGCGTCAGATAGCTTCGGGTGGGCCAGTAACCGTGACACACCCCGAGATGAAGCGCTACTTCATGACGATCCCAGAGGCCGCGCAGCTTGTCCTGCAGGCTGCAGCCTTGCCCTATAACGGCAAAGTTTACGTATTGGACATGGGTGAGCCGGTTAAAATTAAGAACCTTGCCGAGGACCTAATTAAACTGTCAGGTTTTACGCCCTACCAAGACATCGATATAGTTTACACGGGATTAAGGCCAGGGGAGAAGCTTTTCGAGGAGCTCTTGATGGCAGAGGAGGGCACCGTAGAATCGCCCCATGAGAAGATCTTTATTGCGAATCAAAACGGAATCGACGAAAGTTTCGAGGAAAAGCTCGAATATCTGCTAAGAGTCGCCCAAGACGGCGACAAAGAAGAAATACTTTCGGTCATAAAAATGATCGTGCCGACGTTTAGAGCAAGGTTGGAGGATTCTGCTATGGATATATCACGGTTAAGCTGAAACAGCATCAAATCGTGCAAACTACCCGGGGTCGCAAACTACCCGGGGTCGGATCTTTAATCTTGGATTTTTAAGCTAAGGTTTTAAAATGCAAGATATAGGTTCTTTAAAATACCAAAATCCAAAATTAAAGATGCGGACACAATAAGGCTC
>NZ_ACJX03000007.1 GCF_000160455.2 Acetomicrobium hydrogeniformans ATCC BAA-1850
CCGTCTCGGGAAGTATGTGGTAGCAATGCTGATCCTCCGGGAATTTGCCCGTCTTGACGTCCTCTATATATGTCTTGAAGGCCTCTATCTCAACTTCTGCGACGTTTGCGTACTTCTTTACGAACTTTGGAGTGAAGGCCTGGAATAATCCAAGCATGTCTCCGCATATGAGAAGCTGTCCGTCGCAGGGAGCTCCTGCTCCTATGGAGTAAACGGGTATGGAAAGGTCTTTTGCTATGAATTCGGTCAGTTCTGGTGGTACCGCCTCAAGAAGTAGGGCGAAAGCTCCTGCTTCCTCTATAGCTCGAGCGTCCATTATTAGGTCTTTGGCGCTTTTTGGATCTCTGCCCTGTGCCTTAAATCCCCCAAGTACTCCTGAACTTTGAGGGGTAAGACCGATATGTCCCATGACCAAGATCCCTGCGTCGGCAATGGCCTTTATCCTCGTTATGACCCTTCTTCCGCCTTCAAGTTTCACGGCGTCCATGTCGGCTTCCTTCAAAAACC
>NZ_ACJX03000008.1 GCF_000160455.2 Acetomicrobium hydrogeniformans ATCC BAA-1850
TTATTCCCGGCGTTTATCAAGTTCTCTCTGGGGCCGTATCGATTTCGCAAATACGGAATGTAGATATAGAAGACTTGCTGGGGAGGGAACCTGTAAAACTCGACATTGACGCCATATCCAAGTATCTTATGGGTAAGAGCATACTCGTAACGGGCGCCGGGGGTTCCATAGGTTCCGAGATCGTACGCCAGGTAGCTCGATTTAATCCTGAAAAAATGATCCTCCTTGGCCGTGGCGAAAACAGCTTATTTGAGCTTGAGCTTGAGATTAAAACTTCATTTCCTGGCTTGAAATATGAGCTTGTCATTGCCGACGTCCAAAATCGTCAGAAACTTGAGCGGGTCTTCAAGACATTTCGACCTCAAGTAGTGTTTCACGCTGCAGCACATAAACACGTTCCCATGATGGAAGTAAATGTTGACCAGGCCATAATGAACAACGTAGGCGGCACCCGCAACGTAGCAGAACTGGCCCTTGAATGGGGCGTCGAGCACTTCGTCAACATAT